>NZ_JAIMIB010000010.1 GCF_019966515.1 Roseovarius aestuarii
TGAGAAGCCATCTAGCCCATGCGGTTGGATTTTCATTTCTACATTGGCCCCTGAAGCCCAAGGCATCCAGTTCCTGGGCAACGGGGATGTTGCTGCCGGGCCGGGAGTTTCACTGAGGCAGAGTCGGGCACATAGGCAACACGGGTATGGCAAGTAACGACGCTTCGATCCTTTTCCAGCATACAGGAACGGTGGTGAGCCTGGGGTGAGGTTGAAGAAGTGACAGTTGGGTTGGAACTCACTGCCGAACTCCCGAAAACCCAAAGTATATCAGCCACTTGACAAAATTATTAACACTTCTGGTGATTTTTACCTATCATGGAGCGCCGGTGGGGTTGTCGGTTATTGGTTCGGAGCGGGGGGCTCTCTGGGTAAAGTGCGTTGATACAATCAGGTATGAAATGGATTTCAGCTAAGCTGGACCGCATTGTAGGGGCCCTGAAGCTGTGCATGATTTATGCCGCCGACATACAAACGCGGCGCACGTTGCTTCATATCTATTCCAACCTTTCACGCCATGAGCTTTATGATGATGAGGTTTTTGTGAACTTCCGGGTAGGGAAACAGGTCTTTCCCTTCTATATGCGGATCAGCGATATATTCATTGTTCTGGAGATTTTGCACGAGCAGCAATACCGCCTGCAACATCCCATCCCGACCCGAGGCACAATCATTGATCTGGGTGGCAATATAGGGGCGTCGATGATGTGGTTCCTGGGGCAGCATCCAGAGGCCGATTATCATGTATTCGAACCCGCTCAAGACAATTTGCATTTTCTCCGCCGCAACGTCCAACCCTGGCCACATATACATCTCCAGGAAGTCGCGGTCGGTGACAAAACTGGCTCAATTGATCTTTTTCACGGAGAATTTGGCGGCATGCATTCGACCATCGCGGTTCCTGAAGACCCTGGGTGCAACTTCGAAACCGTTCCAGTCATTACCATGGCTGATTACCTGGAGACCCATAAAATCACCCGTGTCGACCTGCTGAAAATCGATGTTGAAGGGGCAGAACAGGTGATAATTGATGGCTTTGGGCCCAAAATAAAGCGCGTACAGACAATAATAGGCGAGGTGCACGACAATATTATAGATACGAAAAGATTCTACGAAACCTTGAGAGGAGCTGGCTTTTCACGGATAAAACGCAATTCATTCCGCGAGGGTGCTGATCTGGGTGTGCATGGATTTGAAGCATCCCGTACGTAATTATCCAACATTTCCGATTTGTCCGCGTAGCCGTCAAGTTCGTTCTGAGCCCAAGGCGGAATTTCAGATTCACAGAGGGCTGCTGGTGATATGTGCTATCGTTCGCTTGCTCACGCTTTGTGCGTGGACACCTAATTTTGGGGGGACGTGATGATGAGCGACATAACGGTTGTAGGACTAGGAGCCATGGGATCTGCGTTGGCGGCTGCCCTTTTGGACGCAGGACGAGACGTGACAATCTGGAACCGTTCGCCAGATAAAATGAACCCCTTGGTGGAGCGCGGCGCACGAGGTGCCTCTGAATTGAGTGAAGCAGTATCTGCAAGCCCGAGGGCGATCATCTGCCTGCTGAACTATTCAACCACGAATGCCCTGTTTGGAACACCACAGGTCTCGAAAGCCGTTTCCGGGCGCAATATCGTTCAGCTTGGCACATCATCGCCGCAGGAATCCGAGGACAGCAAAACTCAATTCAACAACTGGGGCGCTGGTTACCTCGACGGGACCATTATGTGTTGGCCCGGAAATATCGGAACACCCTCAGGCCGGATCGCTGTTGCGGGAGACAATGTCGCCTTTGCGGATTGCGAGATTGACCTGAAGGTACTCGCCGGTGACTTGCGTAATTTGGGATCGAATGTCCGTTCGGCAGCGACACTGGAACTAGCGTTTTTGTCGCGCCTCCTTGGCATCATTTTCGGGTCAATTCACGGTGCGCTGGCCTGCGAAGCCGAAGGCGTACCTGTATCGGAATTCACGTCAATCTTACCACCGGGAGACAGAGCCATTCCGCTAACGGAAACAATTCACGCCGGTTCGTTCGACCAGATTTCCACAGGTGGCGCATCGGTCGACGTGGCCGCAGAGGCAGTCACCGGCCTGTATGACCATGCGGTTTCAATGGGCATCAACAGCGAGCTTCCGTCCTTGATGCGTGATTGGGTAAAGCGAGCACAAGATGCAGGTTTCGGAAAACAGGAAACCGCGGCAGTCATAAAAACACTTCGAAAGCAATGAAGCCTCTACGGCCGGATTGAGCCCATACTGTGAATCTGGTTTTCATGCTGCGCGCGCTCGCAGCGCGCCGATCCGCTGCACTGCCGAATTTCTCTCGCTGCATGGCAGAGGAGAATGCAGCCATTCCGGCAGGCCGCAGCAAATCTGAAACCTCGAATTCACGGGTCGCGGACAAATTGAGCTTTCGCTGCGCGCGCACCAGTGACCGCTTCGCAGCTACCTTGTCCATTCCAATGCAATTGCTGTGGAACAGATCAAACAGGCAAGCGCTTACGGCCCAGCTAGAAATCTATTGGCATCGATTAACGCCACAGCGCTGCATGTTTGAGAAAGACTGCCGGGACAACTCCGCCATTTACCACAACAGCGCTGACAACCATCGCGGATTCTGCATTTAGAAACAAACGGTTCTCTGCAAGAAAATCTGGAGGATAGTTTTTAAATCAAAGATTTTGCGAGGGCCTTCTGGGCTTAATCGTCTTTGAACATGATCCGTTTTCAACTTGTCTTTGCCCGGCTTGACTAATCACGGAGGTCCTGAGAGCTTGTGGTTGTCCAAGTAAACTACTGGCAACTATGCTCGAGAGCTCACCTTCGTCTGCAAGTGACGACAAGTCCTGAAAAAATTCATCCATTCGAGCGCAGGTGTTTTCGATCTGGGAAATGCTTTCAGACGTAACATATTGGCCGATTTCCGACTTTAATTGTCGAATTTGCCGCACCATTCTTACCAACATCGGTTGCATTTCCTCGCTGCAGGCCGTCGAGAAAGATTTCAAGACCGCTTCGATCGACTTGGTCTCCGCCTCTGCGGCAACAGCGACCTTCGCGAGGCGTGTTTTCTGAATTGCGTTTATTGTTGCGCGCTCCAAAGAGGCTTTCGAGAGAGCGCTCTTTTCGATGTAATCAGCGAATCCCGCCCTCAATGCACTAAGGGCAACCTCTGCTTGGTCATCACCTGCTACCATAATCATCGCGGCGTTTTTGTTCACCTGATGGGAGCGAACCACAGGCAAAAGGTTCATGCCGTTGGCATCCACGAGATTTAAATCCACGAAGATTATGTCAAATTTGTCTTGGTCAAGGATATGCCCAAACTCGTGCACTTCACTGACTTCCTTCAGGTAAAAGTCAAGGCATGTTTCTTTTGCTATGCGCAAAAGCCTCCGCCGATCAAAGGCGTTGTCATCAATAACGAGAGCGCTGATCAACCCCATATTGCTGACTTTAGCGTCGGTTCCTTTCAAAATGACTCCTCCCAGGTACGAATTTCATGCGTTATTAGAATAAGCTACATGCACTTAATTTCAGGTTAGCAAATGCTTTACACTCAATGAATTAGCCGTCTCTAAAGTTTGCTTAAGCACGCTATTCCGGCATAGTCCTGTGAAGGGTTGGCAATGGTAGGGTTGTTATCTTAAATCGTTTCCGTTGAATTTTGTTCTGATCTAATCGGAAAAACCAATCCGAATGTTGTTCCTCGGTTAGGTGGACTGCTTTTTAACCAGATTTTTCCCTCATAAATTTTGCATATCTTTTTGCAAATCGCCAATCCAAGCCCACTCCCCTCGACTTGGTCTTTTGATTTCAAGGTTTTCATCATCTCAAATATTTTACCCTGCATATCTTCTCGTATGCCTGGTCCGTCATCAGAAAATTCAATAGTGACAAATCCATCCATTTCGCTTGAGTTAATCGTTAATGCAGCTTTGGATCGGTCATTGTGTTTGAAAGCGTTCGAAACGATTGACTCGAATAGCGTCGCCAGATCGTGTTTGCTGATCCAAATTTGGCAAGGCGAAACATTATTCGTTATCAAGCACTTGGATCCGATGTCAAATCCAGACAATACTTCTTCCAATACTTTTGCCGGATCGATAAATGTGATAACTTGTTCGCGCCCAACACGCGAATAGGTGGCGAAATCCTGCGTCAGTTGTACGAAACGGCTGGATTGACGAATGAGCATCTGGAGGTTTGCGAGGATTTCATCTGGCAGTTCGATGCCCGCATCCTCTACATCCTGCAAAATCCAGCGGGGTATGTCAGAAATTGCCCTCATGGACGCTCCGACATCGTGCGAAAAATTGGAAATCAACTTGTCAAACTCGGCTTGCAGATCAGCATCCGCGTTACGAGTGATAGTTTGTAACGTTCCGTCCATATTGTGTTTCACCACCTGATGTGCCACCAGATCGTAGGATCAACATCTTCTGTTAACAAACTCTAAAATCGCGTTAAGAAATCAAGATAAAATTGTTCAGATCCCGCTCAAGGCACCAGGTGGAATCACGAGTAATCTCGCAGGCGGTTTCGAACTGCTTGCGGGTATTTATTGCGCAGTTGCATCCAGCGTTCCTTTTGCTTTTGATGCCCGGTTCGCACAGAAATCAACGCCCAGTTTTCAGCAACCCGTTCCAACGCATCTTCTGGTTTGACCTCTCCGGTCAAAGCCCTGTAGAGCCATTCGCTCAAGACTCGGAAATACTCACCCTGATGCGCGAGGTATAGATCAGGGATCGCGTTTCGCATGCTGGCAGCGTGCACTTCAAGAAATTCGTCAGAATAAGTCTTACGTATTTCCAGATCTTCGTAATGTTCGAGACGGAACGGATCAAAGAAACCGGCCTGCTGCCGAACGGCGCGCTTCGACATTTCCGAACTGGACGCGAAAAGCGCGAATAGATAGGCTATTTCCGGCTCTCTGGATTGCGAGGTGACAACATAGTTCCAACCCCAATTGAAATACGGCGTAAACAAAAGATGTCCATCAACCAACCCGCCAGGCGTAGGGCCAAATTTCATCCGATTTTGCATTTTCGACTCTGGACCGTTCAGAAATTTTTGCGAACCACCCCAGCCGATATTGCAATAGACATCACCCCTCGCGTAACGCTCCCAGTTTTCAAACAGTCCGAGGGTCGCGGTTTCCGGGCAAAGGTGCTCAGAGACCCGGATCAGGTCTTCGAGCGCGGTTACGCCCGCATCTGACGCAATTTGCGGAACAAGATCCCGAGAGAACGGCCAATAGCCCCTGGCATGAAAACGTACCCACCATTCCCATGTCACATAGCTGGGTGTCCGGAAAAGCAGACCGCCACCCAATCCTTGGTCCGGACGATTGAAATACTGGATCTGCTGGTCCAATTGTTCCCATGTTTCGGGTACATTCAGGCTGTATCCGTGTGTGTCGGCGAAACGGCTTTTCTCATCCTCGTCATTTAGCAAATCCTTATGATAAAACATGACATAGGCATCACCATCGGTTTGAAAGCCGAAAATATTACCATCGAAACTGTCTCCGGTCTGATACAAAATATCATCGCGAAAACCGTCCGGCTCGTGTTCATTGGCGTATTGTGTAATTGGCAAGATTGCTCCGGACGAAACCAGGTCCGGTAAACCGAATGTCGCAGGTAAGGCCAAGTCATAGTCGCCTTTGCCATTCAATGTATCCAGCGTCAGCTGGACATTGATGTCATCTACCGGTGTCTCAATCGAGCGGATAGAGATCCCTGTTGCGGTTTTAAACGCCTCTATGACCGGATTAACACTGGCCCCACTTCCGTTGGGCAGTAAAAGTCCAAGCTGTACATCGCGCCCCTCGGTTAGCCTCGCGGCTGTTCGCGCAGCATAGTTGTGCAAACCCTGTTGTGTATTTGCAAAGAGTGGATTCGCCAACGGCATGACGAAACTTGAAGTCGAAAGGCCAAGCAAGGCCTGGCGTCGTGAAAGACCGTTCATAAAGATATACCGCCGTTGCTGGGACACCGTTCTAACAAGGCATCAATAGATTTAAGAAATCATAAATACCTTTTGAGCCAGTATGCCCACGAAACAATCGGGTTGACCGCGTGCTGAACTTACTAACAAAACTTCGAAATCGTTGGCGCTCCAGCGCAGTATTCAAACTCAGTGTTACGACATATATTGTCGTGTTCTTAATCATTGCGTCCCAAGCCTCTGTCGGGCTTCAAATATTTCGTTTGAATGGAGTTCAGAATTCGATTTTGAACAATTCCGTTCCACTTCTTGAAAAAACTGAAGAATTTGCGCGGCTTACTGCAAAAACTCTCGCTCAAACCACGCTACTCAAGCGAACATTATCAGCGCTAGAACTGCGGCGACTTCGCGAAAGCTATCAAGAAAACGAAAATCAATCGGAAAGGATCTTTGACCAGATTATCGCTTCAAATCTTGAGCCTGAAAAGACAGAGGCATTCGAGGCCAGTTTGCAAAGATTCGTAGAGATCAATGAAACGCTGTTCGAAAACCAATTTGCGCAACGTCAAACAGAACAAAAAATCCGGGAAGTAGCCACTCATCTGATGCGCGCCACCACACAATTTGAAGACTTCATAGACAAATTGCTTATTCGGGCAACGACAATAATATTGACGAATTCTTCGAAAATTGGCGCGGGCCAGGTGATTGTACCAGATGAACGTAATGTGTTTTTGATCTTTGCGGGCGAGGTTGAAGTTCTCAATTCCCTGAAAAGTGATGTCATCGACATATCAAACATCGTGCAGAGTGATCTGGCGGATTTTGAGAACAGTAAATCCGGTGGATTTGCAGACAAGCTCCGATTCCGCGTCCGCAGCATTACGCAATCCCTAACATTACTTCAACAATCCGAAACACGGTCAGAATTGGCAAAACTCGCAACGCAGATAAATGAAAGTTTAACTGCGCCAGCGGGCTACATAGATCTGCAAAACGAAGCTCAGAAAGCAAAAAGAGATTTTGATGAACTCAAAGGCGATCAAGCGGTTGCGGTGAACGATATAGACGCCAAGGTTGAGCAAATCGTTTTCGAAGCCACAGGCAGCTTTGAAACCGATATCATTCTGGCAGCCGATCTGACCCGAATCATAATGGGGATTGGTATTTCGACATCCCTTTTCGTTCTTTCCGCGATCTTCTTGTTAGACAGAAATGTTGTTCGAAACCAGATCAGTCGCAGGTTCACAACTATGACTGAAGATATTCTAACAATTTCTAAGGGCGACTATTCTCATTCCATACGGGTTCATGGCCGCGATGAGTTGGGTGACATTGCTCATGCGCTCGACGTTTTCAAAAATCAGGCGGCCGAGCTTGAACGCTCAAATGCCGAACTGGAACGGTTTGCGTACGTTGCGGCCCACGATTTGAGGTCTCCTCTGGATGCCATTCAGGACCTGGCGCGCTGGACACTTGAGGATGAGCGCGACAGTCTCTCAGCATCATGCATCGAAAACCTCGAGCTTTTAATAAAACGCAGCTCGCGCCTATCTGCACTCCAGGCCGATCTGCTGACATATGCTCAAGTCGGCGAAATGGATACCAGCGTGAAGCCTCTTTTTCTCAAGGATGAAATCGAAAAAATTTCAGACATGTTGGACCCTGAAAGCCATTACCACATTACTCTAGAGAACGATCCGGGAGAAATAGTCACATACAACCTGCCCCTACGACAGATATTGATAAACCTAATCACAAACGCGATAAAACATCACGACAGAAGCTCAGGTAGGATTACGGTTAAGTTTTCACGCGGGGGCGGGCAGCTCAAATTTGTCGTGGAAGATGATGGCCCGGGGATCGAGCCTCGTTTCCAAGGGCAGATTTTTGAACTCTTCAAGACATTGCAATCTCGAGACCGAGTAGAAGGCAGCGGTCTTGGGTTGGCACTGGTTACCAAGGTTGTAGAACGTCTGGGGGGTAAAATTTTGGTGCAATCGGATGCGCCGCAAGAACGTGGCACAAGGTTTGTGTTCGAGATCACCGATTTCTCTGAGGAATCTGAGGTTAGTCGAGCAGCATGAGGCGAATGCAGGCACAACAAAGCGAGGGCGAGCAAAATGATAGACTTTGAACCGGTAAAATTTCTAATCGTTGATGATGATGAAGTCAGCGTTATTAAAATCAAGAGAGCCATCGCCAAAGCCAAGCTTGGAAATCCGGTTCGCGTTGCGAACGATGGCATTGAGGCCCTTGAAATCTTGCGTGGTGATGGCGGTCAAGAGAAAATCACGCCACCTTATATCGTAACTTTGGACATCAACATGCCGCGTATGGACGGGCATGAGTTTCTGCAGGAAATTCGCAATGACACGCGACTTAAGAATGTCTTAGTGTTTGTACTGACAACGTCGAGCAACGAGGCAGATATCAGAGCAGCCTATGATCGCAACGTCGCGGGCTACATTCTGAAAGAGAATTCAGAAAGTGACCTGATTGATAAAATAAATATGATTGAGAACTTTTCAAATTTAGTCGTTCTCCCAAAATAACAGGTCAGGTCGGCTACATTCAGCGTGTTCGCACTCAAATTTAGGAACTTCACGAGTCGGATTGATTCCTATAACTCACCGTGGCTCATTCGGGAGAAAGTGTTTTCTTAGTCAGTATGCTTCCCAGGACTGCTCATTTGTGATGCCCGGCCAGAATGATGTACTGAACGGCAAAACCGATTTTCGCTCAACGCTAGACAATCCGGGGCCGCATTGCCCACGGGTTTCGATAGCAGCTCCATCCGCCAGATCGGAGACGGGGCCGAGGTCGTCTCGATCATAGAATGGAAAAGCGACAAGGTAGCCGAAGAGCGTTGGTTCGTGGACACCGAACAATGGAAAGCCGCGTTCTGAATGTAGAGTCGAATTAGTGTCGGCGGCTTTCTCTGTTCAGGAAAGCTATCCGCGTTTTTTTCGAGAATGTCGATCCACGTCTAGATTATGGAGCCAACTGCAGCGAGGGGTCGGTTTGGAATTTGAGGCTCATGATGTGGTCCAATGGCCGCTTGGACGACAATGAGCGGCGTCGCAGAAAACGGCCTGCCGCAAGTGCGCGTAATTGCTGCGTGAGCAATAGCCGCGCCAGCAAAAGGCGGCTTGGTCCCGCGATCTGTTAGTTCGCATTATCCCTGATTTCGCCATAGCAGCGAAAGGCCGCACTACAGCAGAGCAAGGCAGTGTCCAACGGCAGCAGGGGCCGAGTGATACTGTATCTGTCTGGAGCTGACGCAATGAGAGTAGTGCGGCTTGTTTCAATCAAATCCGAATGCCTATAAATCACGACGATATATCAAAAAATCACGCGCGAATAATATGAAGTATTAATGGCGGGTCTTTTGGCGGGTAAATGTTTAAATTTATTAAATTATTAAATAACTTCAATAATAAATGGCGGACCGAGGAGGATTCGAACCCCCGACCCCCTGATTCGTAGTCAGGTACTCTATCCAGCTGAGCTATCGGTCCGTCGAGGGCCAGCATCTAGACCCTAGTGCACGGCAATGCAAGAGGGTACGGCAGAATTTGTTTTCACCGCTGGAGGTCTGCCTTGGGCAGGCAAATGCAGAATACCGTGCCCTCCGGGCCGGTCCGTTCCAGCATCAGTTCACCGCCATGGCCGCGCACCAGCTCGGCAGCGATGCTCAGACCCAATCCGGTGCCACCCTTGCTTGCAACGCCCTGAAACGGCGTAAACAGAAACTCTTGCGCCTTGGGGGGCAGTCCGGGGCCGGTATCGGACACGCGGACATCCCAGAAGTCGTCCCGTTCCCCGGCCGAGACGTTAATCTCGCCGGGTTGGCCGGAGGAAATGATCGCCTGCCTTGCATTGCGGACCAGATTGGCGATGACACGGTAGAGCTGCTCGGCATCGGCACGTATGGTCAGGGCGGCCGGGATATCTTCGGACAGGCTCAGGTCATGGTCACCTATCGAAAGCCGCTCGCTGTCGATCACCTCGTTGACGATATCAGCAAGCGCAAAACGGTTCAGCGTTGGCGTCGGTTCCTCGGCCTTGCCATAGGCCAGGGTCGATTCACACAAAGACACCGCGCGCGTAATCGAATTCACCAGCTTGGGTGCCATGCGTTTCACGATCGGATCCTCGCTCGTCTCGATCCGGTCGGTAAAAAGCTGGGCACTGGTCAGGATGTTGCGCAGATCGTGGCTGACCTTGGCAACGGCGCCACCCAACTGGGCCAGGTGCTCTTTTTGCCTGAGCGCTGCTGTCAGTTGTGTCTGCAGGGTCTGCAGGGTTTCTTCGGCCTGACGCAGCTCGGTTACACCGGCGGACGGTTGCATTACCAGACGCGCATCCTCGGGCTTTGCCGCATAGGCCTCCATGTTGCCGACAACCCGCTTGATCGGTTTGACGAGAAACACCCGTACCGCCAGAAACAGTAGCACCGCCGTGATGATCGAAATCACCGCCGACAGCCACAGGATGCGCACGCCATAGTCGATCATGGCCGAACGCAGCTCGCCCGTCTCCATGGTCACTTCGATCAGCAGCCCGGCCATGTTCACAGGCTCGCCGATCACCCGGATCACCTCGGGCTGGGCATTGAAAAAGCACTCCAGCGCATCGCGGATCAATTCCAGCGCACCGGCATTGCGCAAATCATATGTCTTGGTGATCGGCGCGGGGATCGGCGCCGAGAGCATCAACTGCCGCGCCTCATCCCGGCGCAGGACGACGTTATAGACGCCAGCGTTCTGCAGCAGCTCCTCCTGCACATCGGCATCCACCTCGGCCTCTGCAAGCATGGCCAGCGCCGCGATCTGTGCCCGTTCCAACCGCGACATCAGGAAATCCTCGCGATACCGCGCGACCGAGGGCACAAAGATCAGCACTTCGGCCAACATCACGAAGACCGCTGTCAGAATCAGAAATCGGCCAGAAAGAGTATTCAAAATCAACCTTCCAGATCTGCGCTCACGGGAGCCAGCGTTGTACCAGTCCGACCAGTTTTTTCACGGTAGGATTATCAAACAACCTCGGCGAGAAATAGGCCCCCGCCACACGTTTGTTAATCTCCCCGATGGTCGGATACGGCGCGACCATATTGGCCACATGTTTCATCTTCAACTTGTTCGCAATCACCAGCGCCCAGAGATTGATCAGCTCGCCCGCCTGCGCCCCGGCGACAGAGGCCCCAACCGGGCGGCCCTTGACCACCATCACCTTGATCAGGCCAGTGGTTTTGCGCTCAGCAATGGCGCGGTCGTTCCCGGCATAGTCAAACCGCACGACTTCGAGTGCCGCGCCGTATTCTTCTCGCGCCTGCGCTTCGGTCAACCCGACCTGCGCCAGCTCGGGATCGGTATAGGTGGCCCAGGAAATATGATCAGTGCGTTGCTTTGCCGGCAATCCAAACAGGGCCGAGCGAATGACAAGCCCGGCATGATACCCCGCCACATGGGTGAATTGCAGCCCGCCGGCCACATCGCCGATAGCATAGACACGCTTGTTCGTGGTGCGCATCCCGGCATCCACCTTGATGCCGCGCTTGGTGGTCTCGATCCCGGCGGCTTCCAGTCCCAGACGGTCGATATTTGCCTTGCGGCCCACCGCCATCAGCAGATGCGAGCCCTTGAAGACGCGACCATCCTTCGCTTCGACCTCGATTGCGCCCGCTTTGCCGCGAATTTCCGAGGCCATGGCCCCTTCGGCGATCTCTATACCTTCCTCACGCAGCCGCTCCAGCACGACGCCCGCCATTTCAGGATCATCCTGACCCAGCGCTTTCATCCCCTCGATCACAGTCACCTTGCTGCCCAGTCGCAGATGCGCCTGCGCCATTTCCATGCCAATCGGTCCACCACCGATGATCAGCAGATGCTTCGGCTTTTCGCGCAGCTCGAAAATGGTCTCGTTGGTTTCATAGGGCACAGCGTCCAGCCCTGGGATCGGCGGCACCAGCGGCGACGAACCGGTTGCAATGACGATCCGACGCGCGGTGATCACATGGTCACCCGCCTGCACCTCGTTGGGCGAGATGAAAGACCCGTATTCCTGGATCACCTGCACGCCCAGCCCCTCAAACCGCTCCACGCTGTCATGGGGCTCAATCTGAGCAATCACACCTGCCACGTGATCCTTGGCCGCGGCATAATCGACCTTCGGCTTCACGTTAGCCACGCCGTAGGCGCTGGCGTGGGCTTGCGCATGAGCCGCCTTGCCGCTGGCGATCAGCGCCTTCGAGGGCACGCAGCCATAGTTCAGGCAGTCGCCGCCCATCTTGTGACCTTCCAGCAAGATCACCGAGGCCCCCATCTGCACCGCGCCCGCCGCAACCGACAACCCACCCGAGCCAGCCCCGATGACCAGCAGATCCGCTTTCAACTCGCTCATGGGATCAGACGCCTTCCTTGTGGCCACGGACGGCCTTGATGATGATCGGCAGCGCCGCCAGTGCGCTTAGTGCCAGAATCGGGCCGATTACCTGTGGTTCCCACAAGAGCGAGAGATCCGGGCTTTCGCCGCGGTCGAAGACTTCACCCAGACCGACACCGATCCAGGTAAAGACAATGGCGCCGGGGATGATGCCCAGCACAGTTGTGAACGCAAAATTGACGAACTTCACGCCCACCAGCGCCGGCAGCAAATTGGCCACGAAAAACGGCACCGCCGGGACGAGCCGCAATAGGAAAAGCACGGAGATCTCGTTTTCCTGCAGCCCCGTTTTAAGCTTTTTCAACGCGCCATCGGATGCTTCCATCTTGGCCGCCAGCGTTTTTCCCAAGCCCCAGCGGGCGGCCAGAAAGATGGCCACCGCGCCCAGTGATGCCGCAACCACGTTGAACAGCGTGCCAAGTGTCAGGCCAAAAAGGAACCCACCCGTCACCGATGCAACGGCTGCACCGGGGAGCGAAAAGGCCACGATCACGAAGTAGAGCGTAATGAACACCGCCACGATACCCGGAAAATTGGCATCCCTGAACGCCAGCAGCGCCTCGCGGTTTTCCCGCAGCGTATCGAATGTCAGATAGTCGCGAAGGGTGAAGAAGCCGATCACCGCAACGATCAGGATAATCGCCAAAGGCGCATGTCTCAGGGCCGAGGCCTTCTCGGGTCGGGTCACGTTTTCCATCTTTCCACCAGGTTTGATTACTTTGACCCCTAAATGCTTGCTTGAGCACCCGTTGCATAGCCGCATCACGTTCCCTTGATCGCCGGTGATGGCTTCCGCCGCGTAATTGCCCTGATTTAGGGGATTTGTAACATCGCGTGTATCATCCGGCACGTTTTTTGTTGCAAAACCTCTTTGACGGGTTTGACTTGTCAAATCGGGCCTACTATAGACCGGGCTTCAGGTATCCCCCGGACGGGCCTCGATTCCATGTGCGCCCCCGGAACAGATCGGAGACGGAGCGATGAAACGCACCTTTCAACCCTCGAACCTCGTGCGCAAACGGCGCCACGGTTTCCGCGCGCGCATGGCCACCAAAGCCGGCCGCAAGATCCTGAATGCACGTCGCGCCCGCGGCCGCAAGGAACTGAGCGCCTAAAGCTCGGCGATCCAGGAAAACGGACATGACACCGCCGGAGGCCCCCGAGAACATACCGGGGAATACGCCCCCGGCGGTTTCCGTTTGTCTGGAGATACTGAAAAACCGTTCTGACTTCCTCGCCGCCGCCCGCGCCCAGCGTCAGGCCACGCCGTCAGTGGTCGTGCAGGCCCGCAATCGAAACGACGAAGAAACTCATATCGGGGTGGGCTTTACCTGTTCCAAGAAGGTCGGCAATGCGGTCGCCCGTAACCGCGCCAAACGCCGCCTGCGCGAAGCTGCTCGGGCGATCCTGCCGGAAACCGGCCGACCGGGCTGGGATTACGTCCTGATCGGTCGGGCAGAGATCACCGCCACCCGTCCCTTCGACCGATTGCAGCAGGATCTGCAGGGCGCGCTGCATCGGCTGCACGCCAAACCATGAGCCCGCTTGCCCATCTCCTGGCGCTGCCCGTTCGCGCCTACCGGCTGATCCTGTCGCCCTGGGTCGGGTTCAACTGCCGCTACCAGCCCACTTGCAGCGCCTATGCGCTGGAGGCGCTGGAAAAACATGGGGGCCTCAAAGGCGGCTGGATCGCCGCCAAACGCATCGGGCGCTGTAACCCGTGGGGCAATTGCGGCTACGATCCGGTACCGGAAAACCAAGATCACTGACGCATGTGCCACATGGTTTAGGGTAAAGCCCCAAGGGTTGCCTGCGCTTCCGCGAACTCTTTCAGGAAACACCCGCCTGAAACTTCACACACCCCAAGCGGCGCATTTGCGGTCTATCGTCTTGCGCGACACACCCAACCGGCGCGCAGCCTCGGCGCGGTTGCCGCCGCAGGCATCCAGCACATTCATGATATGGCGCTGCTCGACCAGTTCCAGCGTCTCCAGCGCCCGCGCACCCGTGACCCGGCCCGCGCCGGAAAATTCCTCAGGAAACTCCCCCAGGATGACCGATCGTTCGATCAGGTTGCGCAGCTCGCGCACATTACCCGGCCAATCATAGCGACTGAGTTTCAAAAGCACCTCTTCATTCAACTCCAGCGCCGGCATACCCAGTGATCGCGAGAACTCGCTCATGAACAGCGCCGTCAACTCGACGATATCCTCCTGCCGCGTACTCAGAAGCGGCATCTCGATCCCTACCACATTAATCCGGTGATAAAGATCCTGCCGAAACGTTCCCGCCGCCACCGCCTCTTTCAGATCGGCATTGGTGGCAAAGAGAAAGCGCAGGTTCAACGGAATTTCGCGTTCCGCGCCGGCAGGGCGGATGCGCTGATCTTCCAGCACCCGCAGCAGCATCGCCTGTACCTGATCGGGCAGTTGCGCCACCTCATCCAGCAATAGCGTGCCGCCATCCGCATGCAGGAACAGGCCGTCTTTGCGATGCTCTCCACCTTCGACCACGCCAAAGAGTTCTTCGGCGATATGATCTGACGCGAATGCCGCGCAGTTGACGGCGACAAAAGGCTTTCCGGCCCTGTCCGAATGCCCGTGCAGGCTGCGCGCGGCGATCTCCTTGCCGGTTCCGCTGGCGCCGGTAAACAATACCGGTGTCGGTAGTGGTGCCAGCTTGGTCAGCATGTCACGCACTTCCTGGATCGGCTGCGAATTGCCCAACAGGCGCCCGCGGGCGGTAAATCCGGCCTCGCTCAGCTCATGTTTCAGCAGGTAGTTTTCACGCCTGAGCGACTTGCGGTCTAGTGCCCGCGCCGCAGCATTCAAAATCTGGTTGGCGCGAAACGGCTTCAACACGAAATCCGCAACGCCAGTGCGCAGCGCCTGAATGGCGGTGTCCAGATCGGCGTAAGCGGTGATCAGGATTGTGTCGGCGTAAAAACCGACCCGGCGCTGTTCCGCCAGCCAATCGAGGCCGGTCTGCCCCGGCATGATATTATCCAGAATGACCAGATCGAAATGCGCCTGATCCAGGATCGCCGCCGCCTCGACAGTGGATCGTGCCTGCTCAACCCGTTTGCAACGCGGGGTCAGAATTTTGGTCAGGAAGTTGCGCATCCCCGGCTCGTCGTCGATCACCAGGATCGATGCCACCCCAAGGCTTTCGCCATAATCGTCAGGATTGACGGATGCCGCCGCGTGAACGGTCATTCCGGGGCAGCACCCAAGCGCACAGCGTTACCGGTATTCGCGGCTTCGGCGCTAAAGCCCATGCCTTCCAATACCAGATCGGCCCCAACGGCGATCACCGCCGTCACTGCAAATGCCGCAAGCATAGCTTTCATCTCAATTCTCCCCATTCCCGCCGGCCCGGCGCAAAAATTCGACCAAATCGCGGCGATCCTCTGCCTTCGCGATGCGTTGCATCGGCATCTTCGATCCCGGAATGTAGTGATCCGGCCCAAGATCGAATAGCTGATCAATCGTATCGTCTGACCATATGATATCCGATCCGGACAGAATCTCCGAATAGCGATAGCCTGGCTGAGTGCCCGCGCGCCTCCCGAAGACGCCGTATAGCGTAGGCCCCGCCTTGCGCGAAGGTGGCGGTGTCAGCGCATGGCAGATCGAGCATTTTCGCATGAACTGCCGCTCTCCATTGGGCATTGCATCCGCGTCGCGCAGAAAGCTCCGGGTTTCACCGCCTGCCGGATCGTACTCATCCAGCAGATCAACAGGCCACGAAAACACCACGTCGTCTAACCCGCCAGCATAGATGGTAGAACCGTCGGGGCCAAAATCCAACGCCCAGACCGGCCCCTGCCGCATGGCGCGGAAATCACGGCTGATGCTCCAGCGTGTCGAGTCGATCATCATAATGAACCCATGCCCGTCACCCACGGCCAGCTGATTCGTATCGGCATGATAGGCCATCGACAAGATTGGTCGCCGCTCCAGCGTGAAATCGGCAATGGTCTCGCCGCTCACCGGGTCAATCACCCGGGTAACGCCATCAACCGCACCATAGGCCAGCCAATCGCCGCCCGGCGACAGAATAAGGCGATTGACGCCAAAACCGTGGCTGACGACGATCCGCGCCGCGCCGCCGGTCAGATCCCATTGCCGGATCGTCCCATCTGCCGAGGCTGAATAAAGACGCTGGCCGTCGGCACTGAACACCACATCGTTGACCCCCGCATCATGACCGCTGAAAAATCTTGCTGCACCGCCCGCCGCGGGCCACAGCCCGACGCTGCCATCCCAACTGGCCGAGGCGATCCAGCTGCCGTCGGGCGATACCGAAAGGCGGCGCACCTTGCCCTTGTGACCCTCAAGCCGGGTCTGATGTCCGGAACTAAGTTCCCACAGGATCACGGCGAAATCATCGCCGGACGAAACGGCCCGTGACGGGCCCAGAAACGCCACCGCATTGGCCGCAGCCTCGTGCCCTTCCAGCCAGGTGGGCACACGGCCCTCCCAAAGCCCGACCGAGTTGTCGAAACTCGCCGTGGCCACCTGACCGGTCCCGGCATGCACCGAGATGTCCATGATGGGCCCGCCATGCCCTTTGAGGGTGGTGAATTCCTGCGCCGCCGCGCCCAGCGGTGCCAGTAAAATCCACAGGCTGAGCGTCCAGCTGCGCATCTATTCCGCAGGGGTGGCCTTGCCATCGGCAGGGGCGGCACCTTCGCGGTTCTGCACCTCTTCCAGCCACAGCGAATGGTGCTCGCGAGCCCATTGTTCATCGACCTCGCCATTACCCATTGCGTCATAGGCGCCCTCCATGCCGACCGAGCCGATATAGATATGTGCCAGGATGATCGCCATCAGCACGAAGGCCATGATCGCGTGCCAGAGCTGCGCATATTGCATCTCTTCATGCGGCGCCAGTTGCGTCGGCAACTCACCATAGCCTGCCAGCCCGGCCAGTCCGGTGTCGTTCAGTATGGCGAAGGTCTTGGCGAACATCGGCATCTCGAAGGGGAAAAGCAGCGACAGACCAGTCAGCGATATCGAGGTGCCAAACAGGATCACCGACCAGAAGATCATCTTCTGACCGGCGTTGAATTTTTTCGCTGGGGGGTGTTTGCCATCGGACAGGATCCCACCGCCCTGCGCCAGCCATTTGAGGTCGGTCCGGCTGGGCAGATTATGGATGACCCACATCACGAAGACCATTGCCAGCCCCAACATGAAGGCCCAGCTGACATTGTTGTGGATCCATTTCGACGCAATCGCCAGGGTCGAGAATGCCTCGTGCCCGAAGGCCGGGATCAACACTTTGCGCCCAAACAGCGAAACCAGCCCCGTCAGCCCCAACAGGATGAACGATCCCGCCATCAGCCAATGGCCAAAGCGTTCAATCGCCTTGAACCGTGTCACCGTGCGGCCGGTCTTTTCGCCATCAATGCGGATTTTTCCGCGCATCATGTAAAACAGCAGCAGGAAGACCAGCGTGCCGCCCAACAACCCCGCGCCCTTGACCGATAGCGGCCCGTCGCGGAAGGCCAGCCACTTCATGCCACCATCCTGCATCAGCACCCGTGCAGCGTCGCCGCCGGATGAAACCGTGATGTCCGCCGTGCCATAGCGCAGCGCGCGCCACAGCTCCGGATCCGACGCACCGCCCAGCGTACCCAGTTGCGCCGCAATCCCCGCTGCGCTGTCAGCATTTCCCGTCGCCTCACGGCGGAAGCTGTCATCGATTTTTTCCCCGCGCTGACGCGCCAGGATATCCTCAAGCGTCTGCGCGCCGCCCGTGGCGGCCCGGTCGGCACCAGACATTTCCTGCGCAGAGACCGGCAGGCATAGCATCAGTGACAGAAGCAAGCTCAGCAAAAGGCGTGGCATCATCCCATGTCCCGTTTGAATTTCATATGAGGGCCAGGGGGGCGGCCCGCAGACCGCCCTCCCGAATGTCAAAGGCGTAGGGTGGGTCAAACCCACCGTTATCCAACCTGCAGGTCAGCCGCCCTTCTGGTCATAGGCCGTTCCCCAGCCCCAGGCGCCAGATCCGAAACCGCGCGCCACGACGCGTTCGCGGTAGATGGCCGACACGATGTCACCATCGCCCGCCAACAGCGCCTTGGTCGAACACATCTCAGCGCAGATTGGCAGTTTGCCTTCTGCGATCCGGTTGCGTCCGTATTTCTGGAACTCGGCCTGAGAGTGGGTCTCTTCGGGACCACCGGCGCAGAAGGTACACTTGTCCATCTTGCCGCGGCTGCCAAAGTTGCCTGCCTGCGGATATTGCGGCGCGCCAAAGGGGCACGCGTAGAAACAATAACCACACCCGATACAGAGGTCCTTGGAGTGCAGAACCACCCCTTCCTCGTTCTGGTAAAAGCAGTCTACAGGGCAGACTGCCATACAGGGTGCATCGGAACAATGCATGCAGGCCACGGAAATCGACCGTTCACCCGGCTTGCCATCCTGAATGGTGACAACTCGGCGGCGGTTGATGCCCCAGGGCACTTCATGCTCGTTCTTGCAGGCAGTGACACAGGCGTTGCATTCAATGCAGCGTTCGGCGTCACAGAGGAATTTAGCTCTAGCCATTTCTCATATCTCCTTATGCTGCACTGATTTTGCAGAGAGAGACCTTACTCTCCTGCATCTGCGTGACCGAGTCATAGCCATAGGTCATTGCCGTGTTGGCACTTTCGCCCAACACGTAGGGGTCCGCCCCGTCGGGATATTTATCCCTCAGGTCCTTACCCTCGAAATGACCGCCGAAGTGGAAGGGCATGAAGGCCACGCCTTCGCCCACCCGTTCGGTGACCATCGCCATGACCTTGACCTTGGCGCCTTCAGCCCCTTCAACCCAGACCTGTTCACCATCACGCACACCAAGATTATTGGCATCGCGCGGATGGATTTCCACGAACATGTCCTGCTGAAGCTCGGCCAGCCACGGGTTCGACCGCGATTCATCACCGCCGCCCTCGTATTCCACCAGACGTCCGGATGTCAGGATCATTGGATAATCCTTGCTGAAATCCTGCTTCTGGATTGAGGCATACATGGTCGGCAAACGATAGGCCTGACGATCCTCGTAGGTCGGATAATCCGCCACCAGATCGCGCCGCGGCGTATAGAGCGGCTCGCGGTGGATCGGCACCGGGTCGGGGAAGGTCCAGACAACCGCGCGGGCCTTGGCATTGCCGAAGGGCGCACAGCCGTGACTGATCGCAACCCGCTGGATACCGCCCGACAGGTCGGTCTTCCAGTTGGTCTTGGGTCCGGCCACCGCGTCGATCGCAGCGCGCTCGTCGTCGGTCAGGTCACCGTCCCAGCCAAGATCCATCAGCATCTGCATCGTGAACTCAGGATAACCGTCCTGAATTTCCGAGCCGACACTATAGACCCCTTCGGCCAGCAGGTTGTCGCCATCCCGCTCGACGCCGAAACGCGCCCGGAAGGTCAGACCGCCCTCGGCCACCGGCTTGGACATGTCGTAGAGGTTCGGCGTTCCGGGATGGCCCATTTCGGCCGTTCCCCAGCAGGGCCAGGGCAGACCGTAATAGTCCCCGTCCGCCGGACCACCAATCGCCTGCAGCGTGGTTCTGTCGAACGTATGCTGGTTGGCCATGTGAAGTTTCAGGCGTTCCGGTGATTGGCCGGTATAGCCAATGGTCCAAAGACCGCTGTTGAACTCACGGGTGATGCTCTCAACATTGGGTGTCTCAGAGTCTTCCATCTCGATATTGCGGAAGAACCGGTCAGCCCAGCCGAACTTGTTGGCGAATTTGGCCATGATGACCTCGTCCGGCAAGCTCTCAAAGAGCGGCTCAACGACGCGATCACGCCACTGGAAGCTGCGGTTCGATGCCGTGACCGAGCCACGGGTTTCGAACTGCGTACACGCCGGTAGCAGATAGACGCCATCGGTACGGTCATGCAGCACGGCAGAAACGGTGGGGTACGGGTCAACCACGACCAGCATGTCCAGCTTTTCCATCGCCGTCTTCATTTCCTTGCCGCGCGTCTGGCTGTTGGGCGCGTGGCCCCACAGAACCATGGCACGCACCTTGTTGGGCTGGTCCATGTTCTCGACATCTTCCAGCACACCGTCAATCCAGCGGCTGACCGGGATACCCTTGAGGTTCTGGAGCGATTTATCCTTACCCTCGGCATCCTTGATGCTGTCGAACTGACCGGCCAGCCAATCCGGATCTTCTTTCCAGACACGGGCCCAGTGGCCCCACGCCCCTGCCGACAGGCCATAATAGCCCGGCAAGGTATGGCTCAGCACGCCCAGATCGGTTGCGCCCTGCACATTGTCATGGCCACGGAAGATGTTGGTGCCACCCCCGCTGGTGCCCATGTTACCAAGCGCCAACTGCAACACGCAGTAAGCGCGCGTGTTGTTGTTGCCGTTGGTGTGCTGGGTGCCACCCATGCACCAGATCACGGTGCCGGGACGGTTGTTGGCCAGGGTCAGCGCCACGCGACGCAACTGGCTGCCCGGTGTACCGGTGACTCGTTCGACCTCTTCAGGGTTCCACTTGGCCACTTCTTCCTTGATCTGATCCATTCCCCAGACTCGGGTGCGGATGAACTCCTTGTCCTCCCAGCCGTTCTCGAAGATGTGCCACAGGATCCCCCAGACCAGCGCCACGTCGGTGCCGGGACGGAAACGGACATACTCATCCGCATGGGCCGCCGTGCGGGTAAAGCGTGGGTCACAAACAATCACCGGCGCATTGTTCTGCTCTTTTGCTTTGAGCAGATGCAACAGCGAGACAGGGTGCGCCTCGGCCGGGTTGCCGCCGATGATGAAGATCGCCTTGGAATTGTGGATGTCGTTGTAGCTGTTGGTCATGGCGCCATAGCCCCATGTGTTCGCCACACCGGCCACTGTCGTCGAGTGGCAGATCCGCGCCTGGTGATCCACGTTGTTCGTGCCCCAGTAGGCCGCGAACTTGCGGAACAGATAGGCCTGTTCGTTGTTATGCTTGGCGCTGCCCAGCCAGTAGACCGAATCCGGGCCGCTTTCCTCGCGGATGTTCATCATGCCATCGCCGATCTCGTCGATCGCCTGTTCCCAGCTGATGCGCTTCCACTCTCCGCCTTCCTTTTTCATCGGGTATTTCAGGCGGCGCTCGCCATGGGCGTGCTCACGGACCGATGCGCCCTTGGCGCAATGGGCGCCCAGGTTGAACGGGCTGTCCCAGCCGGGCTCCTGCCCGATCCAAACGCCGTCCGATACCTCGGCCACAACGGTGCAGCCGACAGAACAGTGGGTGCAGACCGATTTCACGGTTTCGACCGCCTCGTTCGCGGCTGTTTGAGCCGTGGCGCGGGTGACGGTGCCCCCGGTTGCGCCAATTGCGGCCAGGCCACCAATGGCCAGACCTGATCCGCGCAGGAACGCGCGGCGATCGACCGATTTCCCGGCGACCTCAGACAGGATACTTGTCCGCTGGGGGCGTCTCGCAACCCCGTTGGTCTTTTTCCTAAGCATGTTACTCTCCTCCCTAGCGTCCCCATCCGGGTTTGCTTGGTATTGCTGTTTCCTCTGACTGTCGGGCCTATCGCTACCAGTCGTCAGCGGTTTCGGGTGACGTCGTCCGGGTTAGAACCGGGCGCTGTCGAGGTAGGCGCGAGTATGCGCGGTGTCCTGCATCTTTTCCGATGTCAGGTCAGGCTCGGCTGCTTCTGCCGCGGTGCCACTGACCGCAACGGCGGCCACGGCAGCGGGCGCGGCAGTACCGGCCAGCTTCAGAAAATCACGACGGCTGCTGCCTTCGGTTTTCTTCGTCATGAGAGTCTCTCCTCTCCTTGGTTGTGACAGGTTACCCTGTCCTTTCATGCGGGGGCTAGCCCGCGCTCATCCGGAAACCTTCCGCCTCGATCTCCATGAACACCCGGCCGACAGCGCCGACCGAAGCATAGAGAACCGAGTTCTTCGCAGCCTCCAAATCCGTGTAGAAATGCCCCGCCCAAGGGCCGATATGTTTGGCGTAGAAAGTCTGCTGATCCGCCAGCGTGGCCGGTTTGCCGAACCGGCCACGGATCATCCCGCCCATCATCTCCATGAGCGATGCGATATTATCTTCCGGCTCGTAGACATTTTCCGCCCGCGTCATCCCGCGCGCCGCCATGTCCCTGCGCAGGCTGGCCAGCGGTTTTTCGTTCAGGAAACCAGTCAGGTAATAGCTGGCATAGGGCAGAAGCTCGCCCCTCCCCACGCCTATGAAGAGCGCGTTGAATTCGCTTTCAACTGTCGAGGGCTTGCTCAGGGACGCGATCCTGGCCAGCGCTGCAATCGCCGTGCCCAGATTGCTTTCATCCCCGTGCAGCCTGGCCGTCTGCGTCAACAGCGACTGATCCGGCGGACCCGAGAGGATCAAGCCCAGATAGTCGTAAAGATCGGCGCGCAGGCCATCTTCCTCTGCAATCTCGGGTCTGTCGCTCATCACGGCCTCGCTCATGCGCTGGTCACCTCTTTTGGCTCAAAACTGAACTGCATCCGGCGGCGGGGCGTCGGTGCCGCGTCATCATCGGCGAAGAGCACCGCGTCTGCCAACTCGACTTCGGCCAGTTCGACCTCCGGAGCCTCATCTGGGGTTTTCTCGGACAAAAGCTGTTCGTCCTCGGCACCCTCGTTCTCCGGCAGCTCGTCAGCGGTCTCATCCTCTGCCGCCTCAAGCTCGGCCTGCCGCGCCATTTCTTCGACATGCGCAGTCATGCCTTTGCCAACCTGATAGGCGGTCTGCAGGTTCTCGATCACGCAGGCTGCATCGGTGAAATCCTCGCCGTAATCCACCAACCCGTCGACATTGGCCAAAACCGGGTTTGTAAGCCAGAGCTTGCGCAGCGCTCGGCGGCGCAAGCGGTCCGGCACGGCTTTGGCCATGAAGCCACTGAAATCATCTCCTGGCTGCAAGTCATCCGGGTCGGGCAGGTTCAGATCGGCCAAAATTTCCGCGTCAGACTTCTCGGCCTGTTCGACTTGCAGTGCGCGGGCCTCCAGCACGGCATCTTCAGCCTCAGCCTCCTCGGCCACTCGCGCCTTGCGGCGGGACCAGAAATCGCGAGCCTCGGTCAATGCAGCCTCCCCTTGCGGGCCAGCGCCGGTGACCGGTAGACCCCGCTCAACTGTGCAATCCGCGGATCACCGACCCCATCCTCGACCTTGCCGATATTGGTTTTGTCGCGACGGCGCTTCTTGAACGCCTCTTCCTCGTGATGCGCCTCCACGAAATCGCGGACCCACGCCACCAACGCCTCGGGCATTGGCACCTTCTCGATCATCTCTTCGCCGCTATCAGCATAGTCCTGCGCCTCGTAGGGCGAGGCGGTGACCAACAGCACCTCCAGCGGGCGCTCGGCCATCTCGCTGTCGCGCAGAACCACATAGATCGACGGCACTCTCGCGGAAAGACCATGCAGATAGGCCTCGGTTTCAGCCCCGTGCAGTTCCAGCGGGCAGGTGGCGGCGTGAAACTCGGTGGCGCCATCCTCTTCGCGCATCACCCGCCAGTCGGCCAGCGCAGCGCCGGGCAGCACGCCCACCGCCTTCCACGCCCATTTCGCCCAGCGCGTCGCACCCGGCGTGCGACGGATCACCACGCCTAACGGCAACGTCTGGTAGCGGTCTGGATTGTGGATCACGGTGACGGATATCCCCCTTGCGTCCCTTCCAGAGTGAATCAGTTTTTCCGTCGCTCAAAGCGATTTCGGTATCCCGCCGCATGCGCGGACATTTTGGGCAACTCCCGATCACCTCCGACACCGCTTCGGACAGTTTGACCGGACGGACGGATTCTGTGACCATCTGACACATCTTCAAACCCGATACCAAACAGAATCAATCAGGTTTGATTTCAGACCTTCGCGCACTCACGATCCAGGCCGATTCATGTTTACGAGGGCAGAGAAACGTGCCTAGTCTGTGGCCCGAAGTGAGGGGATGCTCGCCGCCTAAACGCGCCTGAAAAGCAATGGGATGAAATGTCTAAGCAACTGATATTATGTGACTGTTCCGGCAGTCAGCAGATCGACGTCGACTCGCTTGAGCAGGCCACGGGATTGGCGTGTTCAAAACTGCATTCAGGGCTTTGCACCCACCAGATTGACGCGGCCCAGGCCGCCATCGCGACGGGCGAGGCAATCATTTGCTGCCGGCAAGAGGCACGCATTTTCCAGGAACTGGCGGATGAATTAGAGGTCGCCGAACCGCCGCTCATCGACCTGCGTGACCGCGCCGGCTGGACCGGGGATGACGCGTCAACCCTGCCCAAAATGGCCGCGCTGGTGGCCGAGGCCACGCTGACCGCTGCGCCTGAAAAGGCCGTAGATGTGATATCTGAAGGGCTGTGCCTGATCATCGGCGCCAGCGACGTGGCCCTGCCCGCAGCCGAAAAACTCAGCGATGTTCTCAGCGTCACCGCGTTACTGACCGACGATACAGAGCCGCCGGAAAGCCGGACGTTTGACGTGATCCGGGGAACCATCGCTCGGGTCAAGGGCGCACTTGGACAGTTCGATCTGTCGATCAATAATCTGCAACAGGTCGATCCGGGCGGACGCGGTGCGCTTAACTGGACGGTGCCGCGCGACGGCGGCCAGACCGGTTGTGACGTGATCCTTGATCTGACCCGCGGCAGCCCGCTTTTCCCGGCCCCCGAAAAACGCGAGGGCTACCTGCGGGCCGATCCCGGCAGCTTGCCCGCTATGGCCGACGCAATCCTGACCGCGTCGCAGTTGACCGGCACGTTTGAAAAACCGCTTTATGTCGCGCTAGAGCCGCTGATCTGCGCCCATTCCCGCGCCGAGCAGGCAGGCTGCAGCAAGTGCCTGAACATCTGCCCCACGGGTGCCATTACACCCGACGGCGACCATGTGGCGATCGATCCGATGATCTGTGCCGGGTGCGGCGCCTGCGCCGCGCTCTGCCCCTCGGGCGCGATCACCTATGACGCCCCTCCGCCCGACCTGATGTTTCGCCGCATCGAAACGCTGGCCAGCGCCTATCGCAAGGCCGGGGGCAGCGTGCCGCGCCTCTTGGTGCATGACACGGGTCACGGCGCCGAGATGATTCGCCTTGCCGCCCGGTTCAGTCGCGGCCTGCCCGTCAACGTCATTCCGCTGGAGGTTTCTGCGCTGGCCGGTTTCGGCCATGCCGAAATTCTGGCGGCGCTGGCTGCGGGTTTCACCGAGGTGGCCGTGCTGCTCGCCCCCACAACCGAACGCGACGCGCTCGATACCGAGGTGCCGCTGGCCCGCGCCATCGGTGGCGAGGAACAGGTCACAGTGATCGACCTCTCTGATCCCGATAAGCTTTGCGCAGTGCTCTATGATACCGGCCAGCCCGCACCGCAGGACATCCAGCCGATCTTGCCAATGGGCAGCCGCCGTCAGGTCGCGCGGCTGGCCGCCAAGGCGCTGCACCCGGAGGCCGAAACCCTGCCCCTGCCCGAAGATGCCCCCTATGGCGCGGTGCTGGTCGACACGCAAGCCTGCACGCTCTGCCTCAGCTGCGTCTCGCTCTGCCCCTCCGGCGCGCTCAACGACAATCCCGACATGCCGCAGCTCCGATTTCAGGAGGACGCCTGCCTGCAATGCGGTCTCTGCGCCAATATCTGCCCTGAGGACGCGATCACCTATGAGCCACGTCTTAACCTCACCGACGCGGCGCTGACACAGGTGGTGCTGAACGAGGAAGAACCCTTTGCCTGTGTCGAATGCGGCGCACTTTTCGGCGTGAAATCCACGGTCGAGAAAATTGTCGAGAAGCTCGCCGGCAAACATTCGATGTTCGCCACCTCGGACGCCGCAAAAATGATTCAGATGTGCGACAATTGCCGGGTCAACGCGCAGTTCCATTCGGAAAACAACCCGTTCGAGGGCAAGGAACGCCCGCGCCCGCGCACAACCGAAGATTACTTCAGCAAACGCCGGGATCACTGATGCTTGATCGGCGCGCCCAGATCAGCAGGTTTCAGCTGGTTTACATAGGCCAGGATCGCATCGAGATCATCCAGCGTGATCTCGACCGGGGCGATCGGCGACGGACGGTTGGCCGGGAATGGCTCCGTCACCTCGGCCACTTGCGTGAAACTCGGATGCGGATTGAGTGCGAAAAAAGACTGAAACCGCCGGTGCCAGTCCCGCATCGTCCTGAGCACGAAGAACGAGGGCGTCGAGCCAATGGCGTTCATCCGGTTCGCCTCGCTCACCACATGACAGCGCCCGCAATGCACGCTCGACAGCTTCAGCCCCTCCGCGGCATCACCCGCAAAGCTGACGGCGACGTCCAGTTCGGCCTCTTCAGCGGGCAGGGTAAAGGCCTGTACCCCGTCGACCTGATAGCTGGTCAGCGTCCGCCTGCCCACGTCAGAGGTCAGCCATTCGGCAAACCGGGCGGCCCCGCCATGCGCGCCATTTACCTGCATCCGCCAGGTGGCCCCGACCCCGCTGAACACCGCAACACCCTCGCCCTCAGGCACGAGCGCAACCTCTGCGGCGCCCTCGACCAGTTCAACCCTGATCTGCGTTTTCAGCGAGAAGCGCGGCAAAAGATGTTTCAAAAGCCCGCTGTCGACCAGCGCCGCTGGCGCATTAAGCCGGAAATCACGGTCCCCGGCGTTTCCCAGAACGGGCAGAAGAACCAGCATCACGGCAAGGGAAACTAAAATTCGCATTCCCGTAGGGTAGGAAATCCCGGCCACTTCCGTCAATAATCTTGCCAAACCATCAAAAGGACGATCCCGATGAGCGACGATTTCAACATGTCCATGCGCAAATTTCTGAAACAGGTCGGCGTGACTTCGCAACAAGCGATCGAGGAAGGGTTGCGTAATGCCGGTGACACCGCTGGCAAGGAGTACACCGCCAAAATGACCCTCACCATCGACGGACTTGACGTGAACCATGTCGTGACCGGCACGATCAAGGGGCAGTAAAGCATTGAGCCTGACCCGTGAAAGCGTCCTTGAGGCGCTGAAAACCGTGAAAGACCCGATCAGCGGTGGCGATATCGTCAGCGCGGGCGTCATGCGTGGCCTCAATGTCGAGGGCACGACCGTGCGTTTCGTGCTGGAAATCGTCCCTGCCAAGGCCGAGGCCTACGCCCCCGTCCGCGACGCCGCCGAGGCTGCCGCCAAATCCGCCGGCGCCACCGAGGTCTCCGCCGTGCTGACCGGCCACGCCACCAAGGCGCCCCCCGATCTGAAACCGCAGCGCAAGGCCGAACCACAAGGCCCGCAAAAGGTACCGGGGGTTGAGAACCTGATCGCCATCGCCTCCGGCAAGGGCGGTGTCGGCAAATCCACCATCTCGGCCAATCTGGCCTGCGCACTGGCTGCCGAAGGCCGCCGGGTGGGCCTGCTGGATGCGGATGTATACGGCCCGTCGCAGCCCCGGATGCTGGGTGTCTCGGGCCGTCCTGCCAGTCCCGATGGCAAGACCATCCTGCCGATGCGCAACCACGGTGTCACCATGATGTCGATCGGATTGATGACCAACGAAGGTCAGGCGGTGGTATGGCGCGGCCCGATGCTGATGGGCGCGCTGCAACAGATGCTGATGCAGGTGCAATGGGGCGCGCTCGACTGCCTTCTTGTCGACCTGCCGCCGGGCACAGGCGACGTACAGATGACATTGGCCCAGAAGGCCGAGGTAACCGGCGCCATCGTGGTCTCGACCCCGCAGGACGTGGCCCTGCTCGACGCCCGCAAGGGTATCGACATGTTCAACCAGCTGCATGTGCCGGTGCTGGGCATGATCGAAAACATGTCCACACATATCTGCTCGAATTGCGGCCACGAAGAGCATGTCTTCGGGCATGGCGGCGTCGCGGCCGAGGCGGAAAAACTCAACGTCCCGCTTCTGGCCGAAATCCCGCTGCATCTCGATATCCGCCTCGCCTCGGATGGCGGCGCACCGATCGTGGTCAGCCGGCCCGACAGCCCGCAGGCGCAATCCTTCCGCGCGGTCGCCCGCGACCTGATCGCCAAAGGAGTCGCATGACAGACCCCACCTTCCCTCCCCTCATGTCCGGTCAGGCGGTCAGCGGCAACATCGACCCGTTTGAGAAAGCCTGCGCCATGGCAGCACTTGGCTGTGACGCCGGGCTGATCGTGCACAATATCACCGCCAACCGACTGATGGCGGCGATGGTCATGGCCCCCGAGGTGCCGCTCGAGAACGCGATGGCGATGTTGCCCGCCTGCGGCGTCGGCTTCCAGAACGCATTAGGCGCGCTGGCCCCGCCCGAGGTCGCGGTACACCTCGAATGGTCCGGCGGCCTACGCATCAACGGCGCGGCCTGCGGCTACATGCGTATCGCGGCAGGCGGCGCGGACCCCGCGCAGGAACCCGACTGGCTTGTCGTCGGGCTGGAACTGCCGCTGATGCAGATATCCGAGCGCCCCGGCGATACTCCTGATCAGACCGCGCTTTACGATGAAGGCTGCGCCGATGTTGACCCGACGGCGCTGCTGGAAAGCTGGGCGCGCCACACGCTCAACTGGATCACAAGGTGGGAGAGCGATGGCGCCGCGCCGCTCCACGCCGAATGGCGCGGGCTGGCGCATGGGATTGGCGAAGAGATCACCCAAAACGATATCTCGGGCAGCTGGCTGGGGGTCGATGAACGCTTCGGCATGCTGATCCGCGACCGCGATGATACCCATCTTATCCCGCTCTCGACCATTCTGGAGAACGCCTCATGAAACTCGCCCGCGCAATCCATTTCGACGAAAGCGATATGAACGTCTACCACTCCCCTGCCCGCACCGGTGAATGGTGCGTCTCCGGCGGGTTCGAGTTCTCCAACTGGTCCGATGCCGACCTGACCGGCAAACCGCGTCAGGCCTTTGCCAATGGCTGGCTGGGCTGCGAAACCTTCGGCCGTGTCACCTTCGTTGCGGTCACGCAAGCGGAGCAATCCGAATTCGACGCATTGGCGCAGGTGCTGGCCGAGCATTTCGTGCAGATCTACGGCGCCCCCGATGTGGCCGCCGCCCTGCCCGTTGCGATGGACGAGTTGAACCACATGGCCGAGCTTTGCGAAGACCACGCCCCCAACACGCTCTTGACGGTCATGCGCGAGCTTACCGAAGCGGGCGTCAAGGAAAGCTTCCGCGTGATCGAGGCGCAAGACGCCGGCCTCGACCAGTTCGCCATCCACGGCGATCTAGAGGAATAGCTACCCCTATGACCTGACACGGAGTCCGGGAACGCTAATGTCCGCTTCGAGCCCTAAGCGGACGCGAACCCAATTTCAAACAAGTTCAGTTTAATTACCCTAGCCAATGTACGGTGTCCCCTAGCTTCTTCTGGTTTTTGCTCAAACCAGCTTCTAAAAGTCTTTAAAGGGGGATTCTGGTATTGGAACGCAAGCTCGCCGCCATATTTGCTGCCGATGTGGTGGGTTACTCGCGCCTGATGGGGGAGGACGAGGCCGGAACACTCAAAAGATTACAAGCGCTCCTATCAGAACTCGTCAAACCGCTTATCAAAGCGCACAGAGGCCGGATCGTGAAGCTTATGGGTGATGGGCTTCTTGCAGAATTTCCAAGTGTGGTTGAAGCTGTTGAGACAGCAGTGGAAGTCCAGCGCTCGATGGTTGAGCGAGAAAACGGTCCGCCTGACGAAACAAGCATCCGGCTGCGTATCGGTATTCATCTTGGCGACATTATCAAGAAAGGGACCGACATTTTTGGCGATGGTGTCAATGTCGCAGCACGCTTGGAATCGATTGCTCCCGCAGGAGGCGTCTGCATCTCTGAAGATGTACATCGCCAAATAGAGGGAAAGATGACCACTCACTTTCAAGATTTGGGTGAGCAGGAACTCAAAAACATCAAAGGGAAAGTGCGTGCGTTTAGCGTAAGTCTTGATCCCGCTCAGATTTCCCCCAAGGGGTTCGAGGCGCTGACCGGTGAGAGACTTGATTTGCCGTCCCAACCCTCAATCGCCGTATTGCCGTTCGAAAACATGTCTGGCGAAACAGACCAGGAATACTTTGCCGATGGTATCACCGAGGACATTATAACCGCACTATCGCGCCTGCCGGGAATGATCGTCATGGCTCGAAATTCGACCTTTGTCTACAAGAGTCAAGCAGTGGATGTGCGTCAAGTAGGCCATGACCTCGGTGTACGTTACGTACTGGAGGGCAGCATTCGCAAAGCAGGCAATCGGGTTCGCATTACCAGCCAGCTGATTGACACTCAAACGGGTTCGCATGTCTGGGCAGAACGCTACGACCGCGACCTCGACGACATCTTCACAATACAAGACGACATCACACGGGAAATTGTCGTCGCAATGGCCGTCAATTTGACCCACGGCGAAGAAATCAAGCTTTGGTCTACACATGCGCCGAGCGTGGAGGGATGGGACCTGTTTATGAGGGCCCTTGCAGAGCAATACAAGTTCACACGGGAAGGCAATTTCGAGGCAGAACAACTCTTTCGCAGAGCAATTGCCCTGGACCCGCACTACTGGATGTTCAAAGTTGGTCTTGGCTGGTGTTTGCAATCGGGCGTTCGCCTTGGCTTTAAGGACGATCCGGCCGCTACATCTGCTGAAGCGCGATCAATATGTGAAGAGCTGCTTTCGGACGATGATACGAATGCCGACGCGCTTGCGTTAAAAGCATATGTTGACACCGCACGTCGCGATTTTGACGCGGCACTTGCGGCTGGCAAGCGCGCTGTAGAGTTGCAGCCCGGTGTATCCCTGAACCACGCAGCACTTGGTATCGCGCACAGATATATGGGTAATTTTGAGGCGTGTTTGAACTGTATGCGTAAAGCCATGCGTTTGTCTCCCTATTGTCCGGATTGGTATCTCGCTTTTCTGGGCGACGCCTATTTCGGTTTGAATGAACTTGACCAAGCGCGGTTGGTTTACGAAAATCTGGCCTCTCGTCTGCCGTCGAGTTTGCTCTCTCAAACTCGGCTGGCGGCGGTTTATGTTAGATTAAACAACACTGCGAAAGCCAGCAATGCAGCAGCAGCTGTGCTATCTATCGCCCCGCAATTTTCAGTAAGCAATCATTTGTCGCAGTACCCCTTCTCAAGGGAGGAATTGCGTGAAAATCTTGCGCAGGATTTAATCAAATCCGGACTGCCAGCATAGCGCTGACGGAGGTTAAAATCTCACACGGAGATTCAGGACTGGTAAGAACCAAGCGACAAATTGCTAACTACCACGATGTCAGCTTTGTCCGCAAAGCAGACTTGGGAAGGTACTTCCATGCGATTTCATTGAGGACAGAGCTTTGTTACTAACCTGTCCTTTCCCGACACACAGAAAACAACAGTCGCGCCCGCGAAGTTACCCCACCATCCCGCGCCGGATCAGGTTCAGGCCGCCGATAAGCAAGACCGCCAATGTGGCCTTTCGGAACATCGCGTGATCGATCCGGTCCTGAATTCTGAACCCGATGGCCAGTCCCAAAACCGCGGTGGGGATAAGCGCCAATGACAGCGGCACCGTCTCGGCGCGCAGGACGCCCGACGCCAGATGTCCCGCCACCAGCGTCACCGACCCCAAGCCATAAATCACACCCTGAATGCGAATTTGATCCTTCTTTTCAGTGTTTAGCGCTGTCAGCATCGCCACGGTCGGTGGCCCCCAGATACCTGAAAGCCCCCCCATGAACCCGGTCACACCGCCAATCGATGCTTGCATCTGGGCTCCGGGATGGCCGGGCAATTTCAGCTGAACACCTATAAGCTGCAGCGCCACGATAAGCGTGACCAGAACGCCGATAGCCAAGAGCAAGACATGTCCCGGCACCACGGACGCCATTTGCGCGCTGATCATCATCACGACAAAACCGGTGGCAAGGAAGGCTTTGAACTTTCGCACAGACTCAATTGCCGCCGGCACACCCTGCCGCAATGCCTGCCAGCCGTTGGTGGCCAGTGTCGGCAAGATCAGCCCGGCCAGTGCCACCTCTGCACTTACCACCGACCCCAGCCCCGAGATTAGCACCGTCGGCAAGCCAAAGCCCACCACGCCCTTGATCACGCCGGCCAACATGCTGATCGCAAATGCGAAAACCAATATGCCCGGCGACGGTATTCCAAAGAACAAATCCATTGCCCTTCCTTTTAACAGCTTGTTCTCTCGCTGCACCGCAATAAATCATCGCGCAACTTTGCGTCAAAATGCAGCGGGTAAGGGTATTAATATTGCGCTGCACCTGCAAAATGACTAGGAAGAGCACCGACAGAAAAAGGATATGATTCATGGCGCATGATGGACAGGATATCGCAATGGCAGAATCGGTAATTCTCGATGATCTTCTGGCGCTTACGGGTGCCGCAATTGCGCCGGCCGAAGCCGTCCTGAACACTGCAAAGGATAAACTGAAAGAGGCCGTCGTCGTCGATGAGCGGGTTTCAGGCGCAGCAATTGAAGAAAACCAATGTGCGGCGCATGGTCTGGCGTGGCTTGCCACCTACGTCGAAGCTCTCCGCCAGATGCAGAACTGGGCCGACCGACTGAATGAACAGGGGACTTTTGGAGAAGTTGAACAGTTGATTCACCAGATCGCCTTTGGTGAATACCTCTGGCAGATTTATGGCGGCATCCAGATGAACCAGGGTGAAATCATCCGCCTTCAGGATATCGGTCTGGACCAGGACGACATGCGCGCCCTGATGAAACCGGCGGTGATGTCCCTGACACAGAACGGCAATACACAGGCCGCCCGGATGCGTCTTGTCAAATTGATGCAGGAACAGTCAGCCAATATCACTGTCGGCAACTCGGGCCTCGAAGAAGAGCTGGAGATGATCCGCGAACAGTTCCGCCGTTTTGCAATCGAGAAGGTCGAACCCCACGCCCATGACTGGCACCTCAAAGATGAACTCATCCCGATGGAGATCATCGAAGAGCTGGCCGAAATGGGCGTCTTTGGCCTGACCATACCCGAAGAACATGGCGGCTTTGGCCTCTCCAAAGCGTCAATGGTCGTCGTCTCGGAAGAACTCAGCCGGGGCTATATCGGTGTCGGCTCTCTTGGTACCCGGAGCGAGATTGCCGCCGAACTGATCCTCTGCGGTGGCACCGAGGAGCAGAAGGCCAACTGGCTACCGAAGCTTTCCAGCGCCGAAATCCTGCCCACGGCCGTCTTTACCGAACCCAACACCGGATCGGACCTTGGCAGCTTGCGCACGCGGGCGGTCAAGGACGGGGCTGACTACCGCGTCACCGGTAACAAGACCTGGATCACCCACGCGGCGCGCACCCATGTAATGACGCTGCTGGCCCGCACAAACCCCGACAGCAAAGATCACCGTGGCTTGTCGATGTTTCTGGCAGAAAAGACCCCGGGCACAGACGACCATCCGTTCCCGACCGAGGGCATGACCGGCGGCGAGATCGAGGTGCTGGGCTATCGCGGTATGAAGGAATACGAGCTGGGTTTCGACAATTTCCACGTCAAGGGTGAGAACCTTCTGGGCGGCGAAGAGGGCAAGGGTTTCAAGCAGTTGATGGAAACCTTCGAATCTGCCCGTATCCAGACCGCCGCCCGTGCGATTGGCGTGGCACAATCGGCGCTGGACGTATCGATGCAATACGCCGTCGACCGCAAGCAATTCGGCAAGTCCCTGATCGAATTCCCCCGCGTTGCCAGCAAGCTGGCAATGATGGCGGTCGAGATCATGATCGCGCGTCAGCTCACCTATTTCAGCGCATGGGAGAAGGATCATGGCCATCGCTGTGACCTTGAAGCCGGTATGGCCAAACTGCTGGGTGCCCGCGTTGCCTGGGCCGCCGCCGATAACGGCTTGCAGATCCACGGCGGCAACGGGTTTGCCATGGAATACAAGATCAGCCGCATCCTGTGCGACGCACGTATCCTGAATATCTTTGAGGGAGCCGCCGAAATCCAAGCGCAGGTCATCGCTCGTCGTTTGCTGGGCTAGTTCGGATCGGAATTCGCTGGGTCTGGACGCGTTTGGCTTTAGCCGCCATTCGCGCCGAGGGTGCAATGCCACACGGGATGGCAAAACTAACCCAGTCGTTTTCTCCTGCCTCTAATTCTCTCTAACGCGCTGAAACCGAGTTATTCTGCAACACTGATCGTCAACTCGACCGGGGCCAGCCCATCAATCTGACCGGTCAGCACATCTCCCGGTGCAACCGGCCCTACCCCGGCGGGCGTGCCAGTAAAAATCAGATCACCGGCTTCAAGGTGATAGAACCGCGACAGATGCGCGATGATTTCGGGCACCGACCACACCATGTCCGACAGGCACGCCTGCTGAACGGTGAGGCCGTTTTGATCAAGACGTATTTCCTGCTCGCCGATCACGCCAAAATCAGTGGCGGGCACAAGCGATGCCAACACCGCCGCATTTTCGAAATCCTTGCCCAGATCCCAAGGGCGGCGCTTCTCTTTCGCGGCCCCTTGCAGATCGCGCCGTGTCAGATCAATACCGCAGCCATATCCCCAAACCGAGGCCATCGCCGCACTCTCATCAACCCGAAAAGCGGGTGAGCCAATGGCAACAACAAACTCCATTTCATAGTGACAATCTTCAGTGCCCGGCGGATAGGCGATTGTACCGCCTGAAAGACACAAGGCATGTGCCGATTTGGTGAAGTAAAACGGCGCTTCGCGGTCTACCTCATTCCCCATCTCGGCCGCATGCGCCGCGTAATTGCGCCCGACACAGAAGATGCGGCGCACCGGAAAGGTTTGATCACTGTCATGGATCAATGCCACGGGCAGATCGGGTGCGGGGAAAACGGTGGTGGCTGGCATGGCGTCCCGGGCATAAGTAACTTTGCTCTCTTATGCGGCCTGCAGAAAGCCGTGTCAAAATACACCTTCGCACACGTGGCCACCACCGGCGCGATGCCGTAAACCATTGCCATGGAATTCACCCGCTACGCGATATTCTACACCCCTGCGCCCGGCCCCCTGGCCGATTTTGGCGCCCGGTGGTTGGGGTGGGACGCCACAACCGGACAGATGCCGCCGCCCTCAGACATTCCCAACCTGCCGATGGCATGGCAAGAGATCACCGAAACACCCCGGAAATACGGCTTTCACGGCACATTCAAACCGCCATTTCGCCTGAAAGAGGGCGAGACCGAAGAACAGTTGCGCTGTGCGATTGCCAAGTTTTGCGCGTTGCAGCGCGTCGTCACGCTCGACCGGATGGAGTTGGCACAGCTGGGTCGGTTTCTGGCGCTGGTGCCGACCGGCGACACCAGACGGCTTTCTGCGTTTGCCGCCGACATCGTTCGTGCGTTCGACAAGTTCCGCGCACCGCTGACCGACGAAGAGCTTAACCGCCGCCGCAAACATTCGCTGAGCCCCCGTCAGGATAAGCTTTTGCAGACCTGGGGTTATCCTTACGTCATGGACGAGTTCCGGTTTCACCTGACGCTTTCCGGCAAACTTCCGAAGGCTAAGACAACCCGACTGCGCAGCATATTGGAACCGATCCTGACCCCACTTCTAACAGATCCGCTCGTGGTCGATGCGCTTTGCCTGATGGGTGAAGGGCCTGATGAGAAAATGCGTCTGATCGAACGTTTCATGCTCTCAGAATGACCGGCAAAAGGCGAATTCATGCTAGCATCGCCAGCAATGCTTGCGGCCCCCAATACGTCGGCGTATTCACCCTGCATGACCGTGACAGCAACCAAGCGACTCACTAAATCCGACTGGCTTTTAGCGGGTCTTGGGGCCGTGGTCGATGTCGGACCTGACGCGCTCAAGGCAGAGCCCCTGGCACGACGGCTGGGAACGACTAAGGGATCATTCTACTGGCATTTCAAAGACGTTCCCGCCTTTCACACTGAACTACTGGCTACATGGGAAATGCAGGTCGACGATGAGCTTCTGGAAGCGCCGGGCGAAGAAAGCACGGCGGCGGCACGCCTGCGGCGATTGGCGCAGACCATTACCAAGCGATCGACGACAATGGTGCCTGATCCATCCATCCGCGCCTGGGCGCGCAGCAACAGATTTGCGGCACAGGCCGTGGCACGGGTCGATAGCCGGTGGCTCACTTCTTTGCAGGATCATCTGGCCGATCTGGGTATTGGCAACCCGGAAATGGCGCGCATCATTTACGCTGCCGCTGTCGGAATGGGTGATTTTGGACAAACCTCAACCTGTGAGAATACCGATGCGATAGGCTCGCTTGTCGATCTGGTTCTGGCGCTGAGATAAAGACGATGCGTCTGGCTTTCGTGACACTCGCCCTGCTGACACTGGCTAACTGCCGTGGGGACGAAAGCGTTGCCCGTTATGGTGAGGCCAACACCGATTGGCAGTTGATGGAACTGGATGGCGCCCCGTTCGATGCCCGCGCCACGCTACGTCTGGGCGAAGATGGTGAAATTTCAGGTGAGGCGCCGTGCAATCGCTATTTCGGTACCCAAACCGCGCCCTACCCCTGGTTCAAGGCCGAGAAAATTGGTGCGACACGCCGCGCTTGTCTCGAGCTGGATTGGGCAACCACGTATCTCACTGCGCTATCTGAGATGACGCTTTCGGAAGTAACCGGCGATACGCTGATACTCAGCAATGATGCCGGGCGTGAAATGGTGTTCAAAGCGGCGCCCTAGTCCATCCGTTCGAGGTGTCAGGCCCCTGCAAGGCTTTTGAGAAACCGGTCGACAAAGCGCTGGCGCGCCTCTGGTAACGGTTTGTGTGCCAGTTCCGGTGCCAATCGATGACGCAGAAAATGCCCGGTGACATCGAACCCCTGTGCAATCTCGCTGTCTGGTGCCGGCCCATGGCCCAGCAGGCACGACGGCAGCGGCAGCAGCCGATCAGCCCATTCCCCGGCCCCTGCACGCGACACGGCCCGCCCACTGCGAGGCGAGACGAAGCTGAGATCGTTTGCGGCCTTGCCCATCACAGCGCAGCTTGAAAGGTCCAGACCAAATCCCAACTCGTCCAGCAACGCCAATTCCCATTGCAGATAGGCCAGCGGCCAGATGTCCACCTGCCCGAGCAGATCGAGCAAGCTCTCCGTTCGCTCGTAAAGCTTGGGATGGGCCTCACGCTCAGGCAGGGCAAAAAGCAACAGCGCGGTGACTGCGTTCAGTCCGGCCAGCGACAACCTCTCGGTCATTGAAAGCGCCGCGCGCGAGCGCAGCAACTCGGCCTGAAACGTGCCCAGATGATCCTCAAGCCGCGCCCGCCAGGCCAGATCAAGCTGTGCACCCGGTTGTAGCACCGGCGCCATCTTGTGCGATACCCCGCCGCGCACAACCCCGGCGTGGCGCCCACGCGCAGGCGTGAATACCTCGATAATCACCGAAGTCTCGCCATGTGCCCGGCTGGACAGCAATATACCCTGATCACGCCATTCCACAGACGACCCCTGCCTCGGTTTCGGTGCCCATAGGACATCATTCCGCAGAAGGAGCCAAGGGCCTGCGTTCAGGGCAGTTCGGTAAAACCCGGTGTCCCCTTGTCCTCGGGATGCTTAAGCAAGTGTTTCCGTTTGATCTGCTCAGACGTATCGCGCGTATCATCATGGCTCCACCCCGGAGGCGCGACCGCATACATCAAACGCTCGCGCCAGCTTAGCCCCGGCTGCAGCACGTCGCGAAAGATGCCAAGCCATTCGTGGAACGCCACGCGAACCGGGTTGAATGTGCCCAAATTGCGCACAAGGCCGTAATCAACCTTTTCCTGTTTCAGCTCAGGCACGAAGGTGCCGAAAATCTTGTCCCAGATGATGAAAACACCCGCATAGTTCGCATCGAGGTAACGCGGGTTGCGGCCGTGATGTACCCGGTGATGGCTGGGGGTGTTCATCACCGCCTCGAACCAGCGGGGCATTCTGGCGATCGCCTCGGTATGAATCCAGAACTGGTAGATCAGGTTCAAACCGCCGCAAAACAATACCATCGCCGGATGAAACCCCAGTAGAATCAGCGGCGCCCGCACCACCATCATGAAGGTGAAGGTGCCGGTCCATGTCTGCCGCAGCGCCGTGGTCAGGTTGTAATGCTGGCTGGAGTGATGGTTCACATGAGAGGCCCAGACCCACCGGATGCGATGCCCGAAGCGGTGCACCCAATAATAGCGCAGATCATCAAGGACAAAGCACAAGGCCACGATCCAGACAGATGTGCCCAGATCAAGTGGCGTGGCGGCCCAGAGCGCCATGAAGAACCCGTAGGCGATGAAGCCCAGCAGGATCGACGAGGCCACATTCCCTGCCCCCATGATCAATGAGGTCAGCGCATCGCGGGTTTCGTATCGCCCGCCACGCCCCTTGATTACAATCCACGCAAGCTCGATCAGGATCGCGGCGATAAAGAACGGCACCGCCCATTGGGTGACCTCCGGATATGTCAGAACGTCACTCATGCAGGTTCCTTCAAATGTTTGATCCAGGCAGCGGCCTCATTCTCTTTGAGGGCCAAGGCGATGTGCGGCGCGGTGACATCGGGCAGATCGATACGCAAACCGGTCGAGGTGGGCACAATCCGTGCGCCAGTCAGGTAGCGTGCCGTTGTGTCGGCCCCTATCGCCCAGACGATACCCTTGCCCTGCGGCGTTTCGATCAGCGCTGCTTTTTTGTTCCGGCAAAGCCTGACATGTGTCGCCTTATCCTCGGGGAATTCGCGCGACCAGGCTGCCTCCGCAGCAGCCTCGTCCTCAAACTTTGTCGGGGCAGACAGGCCGAGCTGATGTAACAGAACCGCAATCCCTGCGATCCCGAAAATTACCAATGGCAGTAGAATTTCCAGCGGCATGCACCCTCCGATACCGGCATTACTGCCAATGCGGTGGCGGCATTGTCAAAGAGCGCGTTACGTCACGCGCGCCCGGCATCCGACGACAGGGCCAGCGGGTTGATGCCCAGCTTGGCCAGCGCTGCTTCCCATTTGTCGGTATCTACCGTGTCAAAGACCAGCTCGGCATCCGCATCACAGGTCAACCAGCCGTTTTGCGCGATCTCGGCTTCAAGCTGCCCCGGCCCCCAGCCAGCATAGCCAAGCGCCATCACGACACGGCCCGGGCCACGGCCATCGGCCAAGTCCTCAAGGATATCCATCGTCGCCGTCATCGCGAAATCATCGTTCACGTCCAATGTCGAAATAGCCGAGTGATACCCGTATTCATGCAACACGAAGCCCCGGCCATGTTCCACCGGCCCACCGAAATGCACGGGCACGTCGCGCGCGTCCGTACCGGACTTGATCGAAAGCTGTTCCAGCAGATCATGCAACCGCAGATCGCTGGTCGGTTTGTTGATCACCAGCCCCATCGCCCCATCATCGGAATGGGCGCACATGAATATCACCGAATGTGCGAATCTTGGGTCCAGCATGCCCGGCATCGCGATCAGCAGTTTGCCGTTCAAATTAATTTCCTGGGTCAATCAATGGCTCCTGACGGGTTCACCCGTGCGATTGGCTTCCCCGAAAATGGGCATGACCGCAGCGTAACGCAAGCGTGTGATGAGTGTCACACACAATTTTCTCGCTCGAAAGTGAATTGGCATTTCAGCGCCTATGGCCCATTTGAGGGTCATGATCAGAATCGTTTTCAACCTTTTCCTCTCGGTTGCTGCCTTGGCAGCGCTTCCGGTCGCCGCCCAGCAAAACAGCGACATTCTCGACGCCAGCATCCTGACCGGATGGCAGAGAGCGGATGGCAAACACGTGGCTGCACTTCATCTGAAACTCAATGACGGCTGGAAAACCTATTGGCGCTCTCCGGGTGATGCGGGCATTCCTCCTCAATTCACCTGGTCCGGTTCACGCAATCTTTCGAATGTCGCCGTCAGCTGGCCCGCACCCAAGCGCATCCTGCAAAGCGGTGTGCACACGATTGGTTACGAAAACAGCCTGACCCTGCCGCTGACCTTGACGCCCACCCAGAAGAGCAAGCCAATCAGTCTTGATGGCGAGATCATCATTGGTGTCTGCAAGGACGTTTGCGTGCCGATGACTCTGAAACTGTCCCAGGATCTGCCTGCGGGTCAGACCAAACCCGATCCCCGCATAGTGGCAGCGCTGGCCGACCGGCCCTATTCAGCCGCCGAAGCGGGCGTGGCGCGTGTCGCCTGCCATATCTCACCGCTGGCTGATGGCCTGCATCTGCGCGCTGAGGTCGACCTGCCCGCCACTGGCGCTGGCGAGTTGGCCGTCATTGAAACCGCCAACCCGCAGGTATGGGTGGCACAGGCCAAAACGAGCCGACAGGGCGGCAGGTTGATCGCTGAAACCGAGCTTTATCATGTCGAAGGCCGCACCTTTGCGATCAACCGCTCGGGATTGCGCATCACCGTACTTGGCAAGAAACACGCGGTGGAAATTCAGGGCTGCCCGGCGGGCTGAGGTTTCTGTCGTCGTTGCAGCAGCGCCAGCGCAACATAGATCACGATCACCAGCACCACTGATCCAGCGATGTAGATGGTCAATGCCCCGAGCATCGGAGAAAGTGCCGAAAGTCCCGGCCAGAGCTGTGTCAGCACGGGCGGCACCGAACCTATGAGCATGGTTCGGCCCAGTGTCGCACCGAGCCAGATCAACAGCGTCGCCAACCCTATGATCAGGCCGATCTGAACCCGCGGGGCGCGAAACCGCAATCCCCGGCGCAACGCGGAAAACTTGCGGCCAAGGTCGCGCTGCATTGCCAGAAGGGCGGGCACCACCAGCAGCACCATCACCATGCCGAAGGCCAGCCCGTAGACCAGCGTGATCACTGTGGGTTTGATGAACTGTGCCTGTTGCGAGCGCTCAAAGAGCAGCGGCGTCAGCCCCAAAACCGTGGTTAGCGTCGTCAGCAGCACCGGCCGCAGCCGGTCTGCCGCACCATCTATGATCGACGGGATCAGCCCGCGATCCTTGGCGTATTCATCCACCGTCGTGACCAGCACAATGGAATCGTTGATGATGATGCCGGTCATCCCCAGAAGTCCCACCACCGAGAACATGCTCAGCGGCACGTCCCATTGATTGTGACCATAGATCGTACCGACAAGACCAAATGGGATAATAGCCATCACGACAAGGGGCCGGGTCCAGCTTGAAAACACCCATGCGAGAACAAGATAGATACCGGTCAGTGTCAGCGTCAGCCCAAGCCTCGCATCTTTCAGGAAGTCGTCTTCCTGTTCGCTCAACCCGGAAAGCCGCCATTCAACCTGCAGCTCGCTGGCGATTCTTGGCAGAATTTCGCCCTCAAGCGCCTGCATCACCGCTTCGGCGCGGGCAGGATCATCTTCCGAGATATCGCCGGTCACATTGATCAGCCGCACACCGTTTTCGCGTATCACCTTTGAAAAACCGTTGCGCCGCTCGACGCTTACAATGTCAATCAGCGGCACATAAGCGCCATCCGGCGTGCGTAGCTGCATCCGTTCCATGAAATCGGCCGTCAGCTCACCTTCGGGCAATTCCACGCGGATCTCGGCGCTGCGCGGCCCCAGCGGATAGGTCGCCGCTTCGATCCCGTTCAACCGGTTGCGCAAAACACGCCCCAGCCCGTCAATGGTAAAGCCGAGCGCGTTGCCCTGCGCTGTCAGCTCAAGGATCAGCTCTTCCTTGTCATAGGCCAGGTTATCCTCGACCCCTGTCACTTCGGGAAAGCGCAGCAAAGCCTCTTTCAACGCCTCTGACGCGGCTTTCAACCCATCGGCAGTCGTTCCGAAGAACTGGACATCCAGCGCGTCACCGCCGGGGCCGGATCGCCACCCCTTGAAACTGACAGTTTCCGCCAGCGGATGCTGCTGTATCCGCTCCTGCAGATCAGCGGCAAAGGCAAAGCTGGAATAGGGACGCAGATCAGAATCAATCAGCTCAATCGCAATGCCGCCCAGATGGTCCGGTTCCTTGGTATCAGCCCCAGGCAGGCTGTATCCCGCGTTCCCGCCCACCTGCGCCATCACGAAATCCAGCGGGTTCGTGCCATAGGTCTCGGTATACTCCTCGGCCAGTTCCTGCGTCGCACGCTGCATTTCGCGCATCATATCAAGCGTGTCGGCACGGGACGCACCGGGGGCCATGGCAAAATTGCCGGTCACGCTGCCGCGTTCGGGTGCATTGAAGAACCGCCATTTCACATCACCGCCGATGAAAAGCACAAGCTGGCTGGCCAGCACGACAAGAACCAGCGCAAAGACCGGATAGCGCGCCCAAACGACGCCAGCCATGAACGGGCGGAAAAGACGCTCGCGCACCCAGACGAAGCCGGTGTTCACCGTCCGGCTTGGCCAGTCATACCAATTGCGATCACCCGATTTACGCAGGGCATGAGCCATGTGATTAGGCAGGATAAGAAAGCACTCGATCAAGCTGGCCAGCAGCACGGCAATCACCGTGAAAGGGATGTCGAGGATCAGATCACCAAACCGCCCCCCTATGGCCGTCAGGCCGAAAAATGCAATTAGCGTGGTCAATGTCGCCGCAAAAACCGGCAAGGCCATGCGATGCGCCGCACGTTCGGCCGCCTCAACCGGACTTTCGCCGTATTTTCGTACCCGCGCATCCGCGTGCTCTCCCACCACAATCGCGTCATCCACGACGATCCCCAGCGTGATTATCAACGCGAAAAGCGAAATCATGTTGATGGTCAGCCCACCGATATACATCAGCGATATTGCCGCCAGCATCGCCACTGGAATGCCTGCCGCCACCCAAAAGGCCGTGCGCGCATTGAGGAACAGAAAGAGCAGCCCTACGACCAGCGCAAGGCCGGTCAGCCCGTTCTCCATCAACATGTTCAACCGACTGGAAATCCGTTCCGAACGAGTACGGATCAGCTTGGCTTCCACACCCTCGGGCAGCGATTCCGTCATCTCGCGAACCACGCCTTCGACCCGGCTCTGTATCTCGATTGCGTCGCCCTTCGCCGAGCGATCCACCCGGATCGACATCGCCGGCGCATCCCCCACGAAATAGCTGCGTTTGCTGGCGATCCCCTCGACCCGGATCGTTGCGACATCTCCGACCGTCAGCTTCGACCCATCGGCATTGGAGCGCAGCACAATCGCAGCTAACTGGTCGGGGTCGCGCTTCTCCACGCCCGTTCGAACCCGTGTGTTGGCACCTTCCACGTCGCCCGCCGGGTCGGTATCAACCTCGCCCGCAACAGCCTCGGCAATCTCGGCGAAGGTCACTTCATGGGCAATCAGGTTGGCCGAAGGCACCTCGATGATTGTTTCCGGCGCCGATACGCCCCGCACCGTCGTTCGCGTCACGCCCGCATCAAAAAGCCGAACCACCAGCTCGTCAGCAAAAAGGCCAAGCTGCTCGGGACCGACCGGCCCTGTGATCACCACATCGGTCACCCGTTCCGCCCAGCCATCCCGCCGCACTTCCGGCTCCTCTATGTCGGCGGGAAGCGTGGTCACCTGGTCGATGGCGTTCTGTACGTCGTCGACAGCACGCGACATGTCCCAGCCCGGCTCGAACTCTAGCACCAGCGTAGCACGGCGTTCCCGGCTAATCCCACGGCTGTTGGTCACGCCTTCGACCGAGAGCATGACCGGCTCCAGCACCTGCACGATGGCGGCATCCACATCCTCGGCCCCGGCCCCCTCCCAGACGATCTGAACGCGGATATCATCGACAATCACGTCCGGGAAGAACTGCGCCCGCATTCGTGGCAGCGCAGCGATGCCCAGCACAATCAGAACTACCAGCAGAAGATTTGCCGCGGTCCTGTGCCGGGTGAAATAGGATAAAATACCGCCAGCTGCCTGTGGAACGTCGCGGGCCACCCGTCAGCCCCCCATGCGGTTTTCCAGCCGCTTGACCATCCGCGCCGGAACCCGTGGTTCGGCAAGTTGCCCCAGAAGCCGCGTCTTGACCGGCTCGGACATGTCGGTATTACCCTCGATAAAGGCAACCAGCCGCGCCCGGCGATCCTCGCTCAACTCCAGCATATCGTTCGTATTCAGCGCATTATGCGCCTCACTGCGCAGCGGGCGCACCTTGATCCCGGCGCCCAGCAAAGGGGAGCGCTGGCTGACGATCTCGCGCCCGTCGAGCGCCGCGCCGCGTACCAGGATATCATCACCCTGTCGCCGCATTAGCCTGACCTCAAGCGCCTCAAGGCGATCTTCGCCAATGAGTGCAAGGACCTTCCCATCGGGACCAAGAGCAGATGCCGGAAGCCGGATGACATTATCCAGAGGCGGCTCTTCAATGCTCACCGTCACGAAATCACCAGGCTTCATTCCCGTCGCGCCGGTCAAGCGGGCAAAGATCAGCCGGCCGGTCTGTCCCTCTCCCACGACCGCACTATCGCGGCTGATGACACCTTTGGCTTCAAGGTCGACACCAAAAACGTCGAACCTCACCGTTACGTGTGCGCGGGTCAGCATCCCTTCTTCATTCAGCAAGCGCAGATATTGCGGTGTCGACACGCGAAATGCGACTTCAAGCTTGTTGCCATCCACCAGCTTTGCAAGCTGCTCATTCGCGGCCACCAGACCACCCTGTACCACCGTAACGTCGCTCAGCGTGCCCGCGAACCCTGCGCTGATTCTCGTGTCATTCAGCCGCCGCTGCGCCTCGGCCTGGGCGATTTCCGCCCGTGCCAAACGGGTCGCTGCCTGATCAACACGAGCCTCGGCCTGCGCCAGTGCCTGACGGCTGCCCAACACCGCCTGACGCGCCTGTGCAGCGGCCAGTTCGGCATTTTCCACCGCAGCAGCGGTGCCGACCCCGCGCTCCTCTAGGTCTAACTGGCGCTGATAGGCCCGCTCCCGCAACGCCGCCTGATCCTCGGCGGCGGTCAATTCGTCCTGTGCCAGTACCAGCCCGCGTTCCGCCTCACGAGCTTCATCCCGGGCATCCAGCAGATCACTTGCGGCACGATCAAGCCCTGATTGCGCATCCGCCGGATCGACCCGTGCCAGTAATTGCCCGGCCTCAACCTGTCCGCCTTCGACGAAATCGTCAGTCAGCTCTACCAACGTGCCGCCCCATTTGGACCGGATCTCGAGCGTGCGTCGGCTTTCGATCTCGCCAAAAGCGGTCAGAACCGGCGTAATCGTCTCTTCGACAGCGGTGACGAGATTGACGGCAAACACCCTTTCGCGCCGTTCTGGCACGTCGGGTTCGCTGGCAAGTCTTTCCTGAACCGCTGTAAAAATGGCATAGCCCGCATAGCTCAACAGCCCCAGCGTCAGCGACAGCAGGAACAATCCGGTCAGGCTGTGACGCAAAAACCGCATGAACATCAAACCCTTGCACGGGCCCCGAAAGGCACCAATCTAATGTAAACCTAGCATGCGAAATGCCAAGTCTTTAGCGTTTTACGCACGGAATCGTCATTTCCGGCGCTGATGTTCGTCGAGTCGTGGCATGATTTCCACAAAATTGCAGGGACGATGACGGTAATCGAGCTGAAATTTGAGGATTTCGTCCCACGCGTCTTTGCATGCGCCAGGACTGCCTGGTAGCGCAAACAAATAGGTGCCGCCCGCTACGCCGCCCGTTGCCCGCGACTGCACCGCTGATGTTCCGATCTTCTGCATACTAACGTGGGTGAACACCGTACCGAATGCGTCGATTTCCTTTTCATAAACATCGCGATGCGCCTCGACGGTGACATCGCGTCCGGTAAGGCCTGTACCGCCAGTGGAAATCACCACATCGACCCCGGCATCGGCAATCCAGTTGCGCAGCTGTGCCGCGATCTCTTCCCGCTCATCGCGGATGATCCTGCGATCCGCCAGCACGTGCCTGGCATCTCCGATCCGATCAACCAGCACCTGACCCGAGCGATCGTCGGCCAGCTCGCGACTGTCACTGACAGTCAGCACCGCGATGCGGACCGGAATGAAGTCCTTGCTTTCGTCGATATTCGACATGACTTATACCCTTTCCAACACTGCCAGCCGTACCGCCAGCACGGTAAACACTCCGGCGCTGAGCATTCCCAAGCCGCGGGCAAATCTGCGCCCGGTCAATCGTTTGCGCAAGGTGCCCGCGAACACTCCGACACCACCATTCACGACAATGCCGCCGATTGCCAGCACCAACCCGAAGATCAGGAACTGGCCCAGGATACTGCCCTGCTCCGGATCTATGAACTGTGGCAGAAAGGCCAACACGAACAGGATCACCTTGGGGTTCAGAAGGTTCACAATCATCCCGTCTATGAACGCCCGGCCCACGCCCATTGGCCGCACATCGGCGCTTGCGACCGGTGCGGCATGCAGAGCGCCCCATGCCAGAACGAGAAGATAGGCAACGCCGATCCAACGGATCACATCAAAAAGCCAGGGCATCGCAGCCACCGCCGCACCAAGCCCCAGCCCCGCAAGCGTGACATGCACCATACCACCGGTCGAGATCCCGGCGCTCGCCGCCACCGCCGCCTTCGGACCCGAGCGCAGCCCGAGCCCAAGACAAAACATCATATCCGCCCCAGGGCTGAGGTTCAGCGCCAACCCAACCGGGATAAACGCCATCAATGTCCAGATATCCACCATCAGAGGGTGAACCAGTTCGGCGTCGGCCCAAGGTTGACCACCAGCGTTCGACCGATCTGGTCGGCCTGACCCCAGCTGTCATGGATATGCCCGCACAGCGCTAGCTTGGGCTGGATCCGCTCGATTGCCTCGTGGATGGCCGTCGAACCCACCGAAACCCCACTCGAAGTCAGGTCGGCCACACCCTCGGGCGGGGAATGCAGGATCAGAATATCCGCTGCCTCGCAGCGCAACAGCTTCTCGGCCGCATGGGCCTCGGTCAGATCACAGGACCAAGCGCCAAAGGGCGTTGGCGGCACGCCATAGCCGAGGCCGAACAGTTGCAGCCCGCCGATCTCGAGTCCGTTGCCATGCAACACTGTGGTACCTTTGTGGGCCGCGTCCCGTAATTCTTCGGCGCTTTCGGCGTTGCCTGGAACCACAACCATCGGCGCGGCGATCCCACTCAGCAGGTTCATCGCCTCGGGCAGGCCTTCCCGCATATTGCAGAAATCCCCGGCCCCGATCACCAGATCGGCCTCGGTGCTGGCCTCAACCAGCGCCTCCGCCCGGCGGCGCGAATGATGCAGGTCGGAAAAGGCGAGAACTTTCATTGGTCCCTTCCCACGCTTGGACCACATGGAGACCGTACCGGCAATCTCGGCAGCGCAATCGATTGTTCGACCGCCTCGTCCAGCTTAAGATACGCCTCGTCCATTATTTCCTCACTCACTTCTATGCCAGCACAATAACGCTTTCTCGAAATTGCGTGTGCTGTGGCTTTCAGCCCAACATTAAGTCTTGTCTTTATCTTCTGGAGATCTTGGGGCGGGACAGAGTTTTCCGCATAGAAAATCAACAGCTTGTCGGCCAGCGACATTAGCAGTTTGGCATGATAATCCGGAATTTTCTCCGGGCAGGCTTCCACCACGGCCAGTTCAACCTGCAATCCCTGCACGAGACATCCCACAGGGATGTGACCGGACGAGTCGAACGCAGTGTATTCCTGTACCCCGCTCACCATTTTCGACGTCACCGACACACCGTTATCCAGTTCCAGCAGACGCTCACCGGGTTTAGAGTCGACAACTTCGTCGGCTCGCTCAGCGAACATTGTTTCATAGTCGTTAACGTAAAGAGGTTCGGCCTGCGCAAAGTGAATGGGAACCGACGCGGTTATGGCAAATTGCCACTTCATTAGACGCCCCGCAGCCGCGCTTGCAGCTCCAGCAGATCCGCCCAGGCCTCACGCTTGGCATGGGGGCTGCGCAGCAGGTAGGCGGGGTGGAACATCGGCAGGCAGGGTGTACCGTAGGCTTCGGTCCAGTTGCCACGCAACCGGGTGATGCCGCGCTTTCCAAGGCCCGCCTGACAGGAAATATTGCCCATCAACACGACCACCTGAGGTTTCACCAGTGCCACATGCCGCACGACAAAGGGCAGCAGCATGGCAATCTCCTCCGGTTTCGGATCGCGATTCTGCGGTGGCCGCCACGGCAGCACATTGGTGATATAAACGGCGCGGTCGGCCTCTGCCGCTTTGCGATCCATGTCGATCGCCGCCAGCATCCTGTCCAGAAGTTGCCCGGCCCGGCCCACGAAAGGCCTCCCCTCGCGGTCTTCATCGCGCCCGGGTGCCTCGCCGATGATCATCACGCGGGCGCTTGGGTTACCATCCGCGAACACCAGATTGCGCGCGCCGCGCTTCAGTTCGCAATGATCAAATACCCCCATCGCCGCGCGCAGCCCATCCAGATCCTGTGCGTTGGCGGCCATCTCCCGCGCCTCGGCCACCGCGTCCACCTTGACCTCCGGTGTCGCCGCCGCAACGGGCTGGGCCACCACAGGTTTCTCGGCTTTTTCCGGCACCTCGTAGCGATTTACCGGCACGTCCCCGATCGCCTCGGTCGCCCCAAGCTCGACCTGCCAGTCCAGCAGGGCCTTCATGAGATGATAGTCAGACGCCGATTCCATGCCCAAACCTAACCGAGTTCACCCCGGTGCTGAACCATTGAATTCAATGCCTTGATCGTTCCGGGGCACGACCGCTTTCTGCACAAAAAATGCGGGGCGTTCCGGGGCTAAACCAGCATTTGGCAAATGTATCTCCCGCGATCGACAACATTGATGTGCCACAGATGATCACCTTCAAAATGCTACTACCCTCGTTGATCTTTTGCGCGCCGCTCATATTTACCAGTTGGTGTTTCGCTTGGCGCATTGCATTACTTTAGATGTTGACCGGCATCCTAATCTGGCGTTTTTCGCCGCCATTACATTGGTCAGACGAGGGTTGGGAATACGCAATCGCCATCGGAATCATCGGCCTGAATGCCTTCTTAACCATCGCTTGTTTCTCTCTCGCCGGGCCTTATGGGTTCTCGGCACAGTGCCCAGGGTCGCATCGTGCAGAGCCGATATGGATTTAGCTCCACCTGATCATGTTCTAACTATTGCAACGGCGTTTTTAGTGACCTTGCTCTTTTCTGTTTAACTCAGCAGGCAGCGACAGGCCCTTTCTTATCCATGGCGCATTGATCTTTGCGGCTACTGCCTTTTGCGGTCTTTCGCAAAAGTGGATGGCTGGCCTTTAAACCGTTTTTCATTGAGCGTGGCAGGTGCGGTGACTGTCCTGACGCTGGCAAGTGAATTTTGTTACCCCTCCGCGGTATTACTGGCTCCCCGAGGCGCCGCAACCGGTGCGCCACATTGCATCGCTCTGCATACCCACAAGCGAAAAGTCGGCTCCCACATCGATCTTACATTCCTGACGTTTGACAAACATGAATGGCTGCGCCACTCGTCATTGCATGTCGATACCGGGGATGGCATGAAGGTTTTCAACTATTCCTATTACAGAACACGTTTCCTTAGACATCCGGGCTGGCCGCAGCCCGTCCCTTGCGACCCTTCGGGGAGATTAGTTTGCGCCAGTCGCAGCTTGACTGGACACCTTAGCCAACCCTTTCTATAAGCGAGCGGATTTCAGGATCGGAGCGGCGGATGAGTTTTTCACAATCCCACCTTCTGGGGATCGAACCCCTGAGCCCTTCCGATATTACCGCCATTCTCGATCTGGCCGATCAATATGTCGACCTGAACCGCCGTGACATCAAGCATTCCGACGCGCTGGCGGGCCTGACCCAGATCAACATGTTCTTTGAAAACTCCACCCGGACGCAATCCAGCTTTGAATTGGCAGGTAAAAGGCTGGGTGCCGATGTCATGTCGATGGCGATGCAGGCCAGTTCGATAAAGAAGGGCGAAACGCTCATCGACACTGCCCTGACATTGAACGCCATGCATCCTGATCTTCTGGTCGTACGGCACCCCCATTCAGGCGCGGTCGATCTGCTGGCGCAGAAAGTCAATTGCGCAGTGCTGAACGCCGGTGACGGGCGCCATGAGCACCCCACGCAGGCACTGCTTGACGCACTCACCATTCGCCGCGCCAAGGGCCGCCTGCATCGCCTTTCCATCGCGATCTGTGGCGATATCGCCCATAGCCGCGTGGCACGGTCGAACATCCTGCTGCTCGGCAAAATGGAAAACCGGGTGCGCCTTGTCGGGCCACCTACGCTGATGCCAAGCCAGATTGATGAGTTCGGCGTCGAGGTCTTTGACGACATGCGCGAAGGGCTTACCGACGTCGATGTGGTGATGATGCTCCGGCTGCAACGCGAGCGCATGGATGGCGGCTTTATCCCGTCCGAGCGGGAATACTACCACCGCTACGGGCTTGATGCCGAAAAGCTGAGCCACGCCAAAGATGACGCCATTGTCATGCACCCGGGCCCGATGAACCGCGGTGTCGAGATCGACGGCGAGATTGCCGATGACATCAATCGCAGCGTCATTCAGGAACAGGTCGAAATGGGCGTGGCTGTGCGCATGGCCGCCATGGATCTGCTGGCACGTAATCTGCGTGTCCAACCACCGGACGTCATGGCATGAGTACGAAGATCGCCATCAGTGCGACTGAAACGGGCACGGTGCGCGTATTTGCAACCGAGCTTCACAAGGATCAGATAGACGGCTTTGATGTCGCCGCAGCTCTCGGCGCTGAAAACCTGAACATGGATCAGGTTGAGCTTTTTGATCTGGCCGACCTGCAGGGGCTAGGCCTGTCTGCCTATCTGCACGAGGGTCACGGCATACCAACAGAACAGCTGTCGGATATGGCCGTACAACTGAGCGCGTTGAAAGGCGTCGTGCTGATCGTGCCATCGCGTGCCTTCGATGGGCGAAAACAGACGCTCACTCCCACCGCCCCCCTGCGCCTGACCGGTACTTTCTTCGAAGAACAACCGCCCGTGAGTTTTGAAAAACTGCCCTCTGAGGCGGCGCAGGGCAATGTGAACACGGATACGAAACCAAAACCTTCCAACGCCGCAATATCGGGGCGGGTGGCGATGATCGCATTACTGGTCCTCGCTCTTCTGGTCGCGGTCATGATCTGGATCGCAGGATAAGGATCTTCATGCAGACACTCTTTACCAATGCCCGCCTGATCGACCCGGAAAAAATGACAGACCAATCCGGTGCGCTGCTGATCGAGGGGGGGATCATCAAAGACATCATCTATGGTGGCAATCCCGATCTCGGCGTCAGAACGGTGGATTGCAGCGGCCAATGCCTGGCCCCGGGGATCGTCGACATCGGCGTAAAGGTGTGCGAACCTGGTGAGCGACACAAGGAGAGCTATAAATCCGCAGGACTGGCGGCGGCGGCAGGTGGCATTACCACCATGATCACCCGCCCCGATACGCAGCCTGCCACGGACAGCCCCGAGACCTTGGAATTCGTCGCCCGACGCGCGAACAAGGCCGCGCCGGTGAATGTCCTGCCCATGGCCGCGTTGACCAAGGGGCGCATGGGCCGGGAAATGACCGAAATCGGCTTTCTGCTGGATGCCGGCGCCGTGGCCTTCACCGATTGCGATCATGTGGTTACCGACACCAAGGTCTTTAGCCGGGCATTGACCTATGCCCGATCTCTGGGTGCGTTAGTTATTGCGCACCCGCAGGAACCAGGACTGAGCGATGGGGCCGCGGCAACCAGTGGCAAGTTCGCCTCGCTGCGCGGTCTGCCTGCTGTTTCGCCCATGGCGGAACGCATGGGGCTGGATCGCGACATTGCGCTTTTGGAAATGACCGGCGCCCGCTACCACGTAGACCAGATTACGACCGGGCGTGCCCTGCCCGCGCTGGAACGCGCCAAGAGGAACGGGCTCGACATCACGGCAGGCACCTCAATCCATCACCTGACCCTGAATGAGCTGGACGTGGCCGACTACCGGACCTTCTTCAAGGTCAAACCCCCGCTGAGGTCCGAGGATGACAGGCAGGCAGTGATTGCCGCCGTTCGCGATGGGCTGATTGACACGATCAGCTCGATGCATACCCCGCAGGATGAGGAAAGCAAACGCCTGCCCTTCGAGGAAGCAGCCAGCGGCGCGGTGGCACTGGAAACCCTGCTGCCCGCCGCGCTCAGGCTTTATCATGCGGGTGATCTGGACCTGCCAACGCTCTTCCGGGCGATGGCGCTAAACCCCGCCAAACGGCTAGGCTTGTCATCGGGCCGTCTATCCGCCGGCGCTCCGGCCGATCTGGTGCTCTTTAGCCCTGACACGCCTTTCATTCTGGACCGTTGGAAGCTGAATTCAAAATCCAAGAACACCCCGTTTGACGGCGCGCGCATGCAAGGTAAGGTCAAGGCGACCTATGTCGCCGGCACACTAGTATTCGAGGCCCCCTGATGCCCCCGATCGAGACCTCCACCTTCATGCTGATCTTCTGGGCCGTTTTCGGATACGGGTTGGGCTCGGTTGCGTTTGGCATGGTCATCGCCAAGGCGATGGGTCTGGGCAATCTCCGTGAAGTCGGCTCGGGCAATATCGGTGCAACTAATGTGTTGCGCACCGGCAGCAAGAAAGCCGCTGCTCTCACGGTGTTGCTTGATGGCGGCAAAGGTGCTGTAGCGGTGTTGTTGGCGCGGTTTATCTCTGGCGAGGATGCAGCGCAAGTGGCCGGGTTGATGGCCTTCATCGGTCATTGTTTCCCGGTTTGGCTGGGGTTCAGAGGCGGCAAGGGAGTGGCCACGTTTCTGGGTATCCTTCTGGCCCTTGTCTGGCCTGTTGGCATCGCCTGTTGCCTGACATGGCTGGTCACTGCTCTGCTGTCGCGCATCTCGTCCATGGCGGCAATCACGGCCGCAGCATCCTCGACAATCTGGATGCTCGCCCTTGGCGGTGGCACATCATTCCTCTTGGGCATCATCCTTACGTTGCTGGTCTTTTTCCGCCATGCATCCAACATCCGGCGTCTGCGTGCAGGGACCGAACCCAAAATCGGCCAGAAGTGACTGATACATTTCTGACGGCTTTCGATGCCCTGCCGCTGGGCAGTTTTGTCGGGACATCACAGGGCAGGCGCTATGTCATCACCCAGCAGGATTTCTCGAATGGGCAAAGCCAGAAGCTGATCGCTGAGGAGCTGAGTGGCAACGACTATATCAGCCTGAACCTCTACCGCCTTGCCACTGGCGCGCGCCTGAAACCCTGCGAAACGTCTGAGGCCAAGGTAATCGAATTCGTTTTGAATCTAGTGCTGCTTTGAGCCCATTGCAGAAGAACCTATTTTGCATTGAATGTGGACACAGAAGCCGCTTCGCCCTGCGCGCGCTCGATCTCGCAATTGACCCGGTCCGAGAGGGCAGTGAGTTTCCATACCTGAAGCATTCGCAGTTTTCCCACACCGAGGTTCACAAGGCATTTCGGAATCGAAGATCAAAAATCGATCTGCGCCGTTGGCGGCCTTCGGGAAATTGATAACTGGATTCTGGAAGTGATAGTATGTCAGGAGAGGGCCGTGGCTGCCCGTTAGTGTAAGGTTGCCTCGGGCTCATATCGGAGAAGTGACCGCCCCAATCTAGGGGCGCCCGCAGAGCAAATTAATCCAAAAGCGACACGTCAGTCGAATTCGAGCACGACACAAGCAACTTCGTTGCAGTACGTTGGGCCATCCTACTAGCTGCGCGAATTATATTTGGCACAATCAACATCACAGAACCAGGGAGCAGTCCCAGGCGCAGCAATGCGCGGAAATGCCATTTGCATGATGGCAGTAGCGCTTTTTGCAACAGGATTTCCCGCCGCCGAAGTGCTCTTGGAGACTTGGGGCCCTATATCGCTGATTGCCGCACGGATAGTGCTTGCATGCGCTCTGCTGGCTCCACTTTGGTTGTGGGTAGATGGATGGCAGAGGGTTCTCAATGCGCCATGGTTGCGTGCGCTAGGGATAGGAGCATTGGGCTTTGGTACTGGTACTGTATTGCTGCTGGTGCTTCAGGATTTCACTGATCCGATAACTGCTGTGTTAATTGCTGCCACTATGCCAGTTAGCGCTGTCGCCCTTGAGATCTTGTTCGATAGAAGGCGGATAACAAAACACTTTCTACTGGGAACTATTCTGGTGTTGCTTGGCGGGTTTCTGGCGACTGGGGTTGACCTGCGCCAAGGGACATTCAGCGGTGGTGTGCTGTTTGGCATATTATCTTCCGTGACGTTTGCTTGGGGTTCTCGAAAAACCGTCAAAGGCCTGCCGGAAATGTCTACATTCGGACAAGGGACTTTGACTCTCATTGGGGCAATGCTGTTTTGTTTGGCGACCTTATTAGTGTTTTTGGCGTTTGGTTTGCCCGGTATTGAGGCCTCTGCGCTCGGACTTAAAGGCTGGTCAATGCTCTTAACTTATTCCTGGGCGGCTATGGCAGTAAGCCAAGCATTTTGGATTTTTGGTGTAACGCGCTTAGGCGTTGGAGTCGCATCGTTCCACCTCAATGCCGCGCCTTTCTATGTAATGCTCATAATGTTTTTCATTGGTGGAAGTTGGGAATGGAACCGAGCATTGGGAGCTGCATTGTTGGGTCTCGGTGTAATATTGGCGCAACGCCAAGGAGCAAAATCAACCCCTATCAAATTCACTAGATGATCGCTTTGAGCTTCAAAACTGACATAGCAAATTGAACGCACTGCAATTGGCCTTAGCGTTCAATTCAAGCGCGCGAACATCTACAACCATCGGTCTCCTGGGTGCCCGGTATAATAAGAGGATCAGCTACTCGCCGCGGTCAATTGCTTCAATCCGCAGCAAAACAGTAGAAGTACCCGTTCCCACCTGTGCCTCGAAGATCTTCCGCGGAACATCCGCGGCTGTCGTGGGCCGCATTCCAAGATGTGTTTCCACCGCCGTGGCGGTCGTGGTGTCCTACGGTCGCAGAGCCTTCGCTGTTAGACGTCCAGTTGGAGCAAGTCTTATCACCTTCCTGCCACGGGAAGTAGGCGGTGCCGTCGGCTTGCGTTCCCGTCAAAATGTCATGCTCATTCGGGTTGTCGCCACGGCCTTTGATCGTGTTTCCGTTTTCGTCAACCGCAGTGCGGTAATAAATGTTCGGAAAGATATGCAATTGGTCCAGATCTGAAGCGATCAACTCGCCGTTAGCGTTATACCAGGGGCCCTGGCCGATACGGCTTCTTGCCGAGATACCGCGTTGCCCTTCTTCTTGCGTTGAAAGATAGGCACGCCAAACCCGGTCCCCAGCTCCTGCAGCCGCAGCAAGACTTTGACAATGGGCATCCGCCCCTTCAAGGCCGCCAAGATTTCCTCCATCGCTCAAGCCAACCGAAGTGACGAAAAAACCCATTGGGTGGTTAACATTGGTTCCCTGCGCTGTCGCTGCGCCGACGATAAGTGCGCTTGCGGTAATGACTATTGAGCATATCGAACGGATCATGATTATTCCTCCATATTGCTGACGCGACGCCACATGCCCTGTGGTTGCCATTTAGCAAAGCTGCGTCGTCACCTTACCATTACTAGATCGAGCGTGACCATTACTAGATCGAGCGTGCGGGCAATTGAGCAAGTCTTTTTCTGGTATCGCGCACTCCCGTCACAAAACCGTTACGCTTATTTGGCAGCTATATTTTCTGTGTGCGGACATCATTCGCAATTTTGGCATGCCCTAAGTCCGGCTCTGTTGGGCAACTGTGGAATGGCGTCTTAGTCAGCTTCGTCAGCAGATCGTTGTTTGCCAGACTAAATTGCTGCGCGGTGCGCCAACAGCAGGTTTCAGAAACCGGCTGGCTAGTATTCGGTCATCCTCCAATATCGGCAATGGGCCGAAAACAACCAGAGCGAGCCTTGGCGTGTTGACCGTTCATGCCTAATCCGAAGAAATGACTTGCTGGTGAACCTCAATCACATTTCCCTCCGGATCATGAAAAAACACCTGATGCCACTCCTTTGCAAACGCCGTACCATAGTCCGAATATGGAATTTTCTTTTCGTCAAGCAACTTTAGAAACGTATCAAGATCATCTGTACGAAACGCAATGTGACCACGTTCGACGGGGTTAATGACTTCGCCGTTTTTGAATGCGACATCAAATGCACGTTCGGCAAGATGCATCTGCATGTTACCTTCTGTCGCAAATCGGATTTTGCCATCAAAGCCTGTTTTTTCATTGGCGTCAGGACGTGGGAACTTATGTTGCGGGACATTATCCAGACCCAGCACGTTTGTATAGAAGTCATGCATTCGATCTACGTCATCGGCGACAAAATTTATGTGGTGGAATTCCAACTTCATATTCGGTTTTACCTCTCAAACATTCTGTTGCGAGAATTGTAGCGTATGGAACCATAGTTTGGGACATCAGATTGTTGCGCCGGGTGCGAATGGCACTAATGCGGAAGTTATGCCGTAGCGAATGTAAACGCGAAAAATGGCAACAATGGCTCGAAGCATACAAGCTGATTGGGCGATGGACGCTGCAACGCCTCAAATATTCGGTTTGGAACCCTTCGCGGTCAAAGACGGCTATGCCCATGTGTCAATGAAACCCGGCCTCGGCATTACGCCCGGTCCTGACAAGTTGGCGATGTGCCGCACCTCATTTCTGGGCTGAGCGCCCAAAATGCTCCGCCAATAGATCAAACACCAAGCGGATCCGCCGCGCTGTGTGCAGCTCTGAATGGGTGGCCAGCCAAACCGGGAACTTGAACGGCTCCATGTCCGGTAGCATCTGCTCCACACCAGGGGTCATTGCTCCGACTTCATCCATCATCGGCACGATCCCGAACCCCTGTCGCACCATCTCCCAGGCCACGATCCCATTCGCCGAGCCGATCCGGAAATTCTCCGGACGGACCGGAACGCCCGCTGGCTCAAGATAACCGATCATCTGGTCTACCGAACCCAAGCTGACGAAATCAAGCGCTGCCAAACCCGCCAGATCCGTCGGACGCCCAACACGGTCCAGATAAGCCGACGCACCATAGAAATGCGCCGTCGCCTCCGTCACCAGTTTGGCGATCAGGTCCGGCTGGGTGGGGCGCACATGACGGATCGCAATATCCGCCTCCCGGCGCTGAATGTCGCGGATCTCGTTTGAGGCCACCACGTCAATTTTAAGCCGCGGTGCCACGGCACGGATTTTCTCCAGAACTGGCGGCAGCAAATAGGCCGACATCACATCCGCCGCGGTGATCCGCACCAGCCCTTCAATGTTCTGAGACTGCCCGGATGCCACAAGCGAGATCCGGCTCGCCACATTCGCCATGTCGCGCACATGATCCAGCAATTCGGCCCCAGTCCCGCTTAAGGTCAGCGACTTGCCGACCCGTTCAAACAGTATTACGCCCAAAGCCTCTTCCAGCGCCGCAACCTGTCGGCCCACGGTCGGCTGTGTCTGCCCCAAAGCCCGTGCCGCCGCCGAGAAAGACCCCTCTTCCACGGTCGCCAAAAACGCCCGCACCTGGTTCCAGTCAAAGCTGATCGCCTGCCAATTCATGCATTATTGCATAACACACGAACATATTGAGGCAATTCCAAATAAAAATGCAGAACGGTACAAAGACGTCAACGCATAGCAGAAAGACGACCATCATGACCGCCACGGCCTTTGAAACCAATTTCTGGAGCAAAGTCTCCCGCAAATACGCCGAGCGCCCTATCGATAATATGGAGGGCTATCTGGACACTTTGGAGCGCACCAAGGCGCATCTGAGACCCACAGATAACGCCCTAGAGATCGGGTGCGGCACTGGCTCAACCGCGCTCCTGTTGGCGCCGCATGTCGCCCATATGACCGCCACCGATCTGGCCCCCGGTATGATCGAGGTCGCTCGAGAGAAACTGGCAGAGGGAGGTCTTGACAATGTCACCTTCAAAATCGTCGACGTGCCCGCACACAACCCGGCCGATGGCCCCTACGATGTCGTCATGGCCCACAACCTGCTGCATCTGCTTAAAGACCTCGATGCGGCCCTGGAGCATATCGCAACACTCGTCGCCCCTGGTGGGTTGTTCATCTCAAAAACCGTTTGTGAGCCACGAGCCGGAGGTCTGAAGTTCAACCTTGTGCGCCGCCTTGCTTTGCCGCTGATGCAGCTGTTCGGCAAAGCGCCATTCGTGAATTTTCTCTCCGCCGCTCAATTGGATGCCAAGATCGAGCTCGCCGGGTTTGAGATCATAGAAAGCGCAGATCAGACCGGATTTGCCCTCAGCCGCTATCTGGTGGCGCGTAAAACCTGAGGGGCCTTTCTGCATGACGCTGACTGCAGGGCAGTTGTTTGGACGATTCCCAGCTAAATCCGTCGTTGACGGCTTCGAGCCCAAAGCGGAATTCAACATGGGCCGGAGAATTCACTGTCTGTCATCAGCACCCACGGAACAGAATAGATTGATTGCGTAGCGGAGGATCAGGCTCATCGTAACCATCGGAGTGTGGAGATGAGAATATAATCCGGGAAACACAAAGCGACGGCAGAGAGGGTCGCCCTCATCTTGAGCAGCCCTATTTGGCGGGTCCAAATTGATTTTTAGTGTATGATCGGTCTGGGTTGCATTGGTATGATGGTTTGCTGAGCAGTTCGTTCTACGGCCTGGGCACTATCTACGCCGAAGGGATCGGGTTCTCGGCAGCCCAGATTGCTTTGTTCGTATCCCTCGTCCTGATCGCTCCGGCAGTTACCCAATTGCCAACCGGGGCCTTGGCGGATTGGTATGGTCGCGTACAGATCGCGACGCTGGCCTCTCTGCTTGCCCTGGCCTGCGCATCGGCTGTTTCGTTTCAGTTCGTCAATTCCTTCCTGACTGTAACGATCACCGCTGTTTTGGTGAACGGGCTCGGTCAGCCGCTTTACGCGTTGGGCCACGGGCGCCTCGTTGACGGAGGGCACAATCTGATTGCTGCGACAACGGCAGGCCTGCTTGGTTATAGCTTTGGTACGTTTTTTGGGGCCAATCGGGGCAGCGCTCGCGATGGATCATGTTGGTCCAGTAGGACTCTATTACTGGATCGGTCTCTGTCTTCTGGCCAGTAGCGGCAGAGCGTTCATGGCCATGCTAGCTACCCAGAGGCGATGTTGCCCGCTTTGAGCCCGGTATATTGGCGAAACAGTCCGGGCCATTTATAGCAGCCCGTCCTGAAGGCACACGAGGATGGCGAAAGCAGGCTCGGTGTCCGATTTCCAGACTGCTGGTGATCTGCGTTGCTTGCCAGCTACTCGCGGTAAATCTTATCAGCCTTGTGTGCCATGGCGACCGGCATTTGAACGACGGTGCATCAGGTGCCGGAAAGGGTGAAGCCTTTCTCCCAGAACCGCAAGGACGATGGCGCAAATGCCGGCAATCTGCAGTAAATCAGGACGTACGTTGTAGATCGTGAGATCAAAGACAAGTGCCGTCATGGGATAGAGGAAGGACAGGATCGCAATTCGGCTACTTCCGAGCGACTGCACCGCACCATAAAGCAGAACGTACGTGATTGCCGTGTGAAGGATACCGATAATCAGCAAATAGTTAGCGCTGCCTGCGTCAACCGCCAACGCGTCCGCTCCCACCAGCGGCAATATAACGACAGCGCCGACCAGCAGTTGAACCGCCGAGTAAAGGCCCGCCGGTGTCGCTGAAAGCTGTTTTGTGATCAGCAGGGTCGCGGTGTAGCAAACCATCGCCGCCAGCGTCAGGCCAAGGCCCGTCGTGCTCATGGCTGATCCGCTGCCGATGGCCACAAGGGCAACCCCAAAGAATGCAACCATGGCCCAGCAAATTGACCTTGGGCTAAGCTTTTCGTGAAAGATCAGCGCGGCGCCGACGATCAGCGCAAACGGATACATATGGTAAACCGTGGGTACCATCGAAATCGAGGCATGCGCATAGGCCATGAAGAAAAGCACCCAATTGGCCGCCATGGTCACACCGCTAAATGCCATCAAGATAAGGGACCGCACGGTTATCTTGGCAAAATCCGCGCGGTGACGGGCGATGCCATACAGCAACAGGGTCATCCCGCCGATCAGACATCTGTAGAAGACCACGACCGAAGCCGACTGGCCGCTTTCAACCACGAAGATACCGATGCTCCCTGCCAGGGTCATGGCAGTTATCATTTTTAGATTGTGTGTATTTACGCTTGGGGAAGCTGTCATCTCGTCTCTCCTCATGCGGCTGAGGATAGAAGCGGCGATAAATTAAATTAAACGATTTTAATTGATATAATAAATCTGATATAGTGATTATATGCTGCTTGATCTTGACCAATTGCGAAGTTTCGCCGCCGCCGCTGACACGCTCAACTTTTCCGAGGCTGGCCTTCGGGTCGGTCGCGTTCAGTCTGCGATCAGTGCCCAGATAAAGGCCCTTGAGGAAACAACCGGGCAGCTCCTGTTTGAACGCGGGCGTGGAAAGACAATGAGCCTGACCCCGGCGGGCGAGAAGCTGCTGGCCCATGCCCACCAGATGCTGCGGCTTAATGCGGCGGCGCTGAGTGATCTGAAACAGGCGGGTGCCCATACTGCGTTCAGCGTTGGCACGACCGAGACCTACGCCCTGTCCATCCTGCCGCGCATGCTGTCGTATTTTGCCACCAGCCACCCCACCGTGGAACTGACTGTCATCTGCGGAACCAGCCTGCAACTGCTGCAGGCAGTCGAAGAGGGCAAGCTTGATCTGGCGATCGTAACCGATCAACCGAAATCTGAAGGAAAGACGTTGATATACGAAGACGAACTGGTTTGGGCAGCAGGGCCGCGTTTCCATGTTGACCCCAAAACACCACTGCCGTTGGCATTCATGCCGGTCGGCTGTGAGTACCGCAGGCGAGCGCTAAAGGCACTGGACACGTTGGAGCGGCCATGGCGAATGGCGGTGAATAGCCTGAGCCCGACCGGCATCCGCGCAGCGATCCGGGCGGATCTGGCTGTTTCCGCAATGCCTGTCGCATCGCTGGAAAAAGACTATCGCGTTCTTGGCAAACCCGAGGGACTGCCGGAGCTGGACGGTATCCGCATCGTTGCATACAGCCATCCCGAAGAAGCCAATGCACTCGCCAACGAGTTTGCCGCCCTGGCCGCGAAGGTTATCTGACCAGACACTTGCATCACATGGACCGGCGTCCGGTTGTCCCGCGTTTCAATGGTCGAAACTGGCAGCACCGAAGTGACGATTTAGGCTTCTCCGGTTTTCGCTTGCTCAAAGGACCGGAAACGGAAATTCCACTGCGTCGCCAAAACGACGTCGCTGCAAGCGCGACAGTTTTCTGCGTGAGCACTAGCCGCGATTACACAAGCCCGTTTTGTCCGCAACCAAGACCTTACCGCAATCGGCGGCTTTCCCTTATCTGCGCGCGCCTTTCCACTAGGCCCAGCTGTGCCTCACGGTAGAGCATGAACATCCCGCTGCCCACCACGATCGCTGCGCCGGCCAGGGTCACCGGGTCGGGCCATTCACCGAAGGCCAGCCAGCCCAAGACCAGCGCCCAGATCAAACCGGTATATCTGAACGGCGCGATAAAGCTGATCTCGCCTACTCGCATGACCATAACCGAAAAGAGATACCCACCAATGATCATCAGCGAAGCCCCCAATGTCAGCGTACTTGCTCGCATATCCATTGGCACCCAGTCCCGCATCAGGCTTGCCAGTCCAAAAAATATCATAATCGCCAATGACGTTACCAGCGTCACCAGCATTGATGGCGTTTCCTTCGACAGTTTCCGCGTCGACAGATCCCGCAATGTGACAAAGGCAACGGCTGCCATTGTGTAAAGCGAATAGCTGTTGAAGCCCTCGGCCCCCGGACGAACGATCAAGAGCACGCCGACAAAGCCGACCAGGATCGCCGACAATCGCCGCCAGCCGATCGGCTCTTTGAACACCAACGCCGCAGTAAGAGTGATGGTCAGCGGCAGCGCCTGCAGGATCGCGGTTACATTGGCCAGGGGCATGTTGAACAATGCGGTCAGAAAGAAGTAGGCTGCCCCGATCTCCGCCACTGTCCGTACACCGATGAATTTCAGGTCACGCGCGGGCAGCCGCAACGTCAGCGCCTTCATGCGCCAGGCCAACAGCCCGACCAGAACCGATGTGATCACGCCGCGCAGGAACAGAAGCTGAAAGAGCGGGATTTCCCCCGCGAGCATCTTCATCATCGTATCGTTCAATGTGAAGGCCGCCATCGAGGCCATCATCAGCAGCGCGCCGGTCAGATTGTCGGATCTTGCCATGCCGTTCCTGTCCCGTCCTGTCCTTAGCCATTAGGCGCACAATCCGCAGGGCAGCAAGAGGATTCTCTTCTGCCAGAAATCACCCTTCGGTCCGTTTGGACCCGTAGCCTAGCGCGCCAGTCGGGCGACCTTTTCGCGACAGGGACAGGTAAGCAGGTGATCATTCACCAGACCACAGGCCTGCATGAAGGCATAAACAATCGTTGGTCCGCAAAATTTGAAACCTCTTTTCTTCAAATCCTTCGAAATATCTTCGGAGATTTTCGTCTTCGCAGGCACCTCGTCCAGCGTGGCAAAACGGTTCTGAAGCGGACTGCCGTCGACATAATTCCACAAGTATTTGTCAAAGCCGATCTCGGCCTCGATCTTCTGCCAAGCGATCGCATTTGTGATCGTCGCCTCGATCTTGCCCCGGTGCCGAATGATCCCCGGATTTTGTAGCAGGCGCAGCACATCACCCTCTCCCCACCGGGCAATGACATCAGGATCAAACCCTTGAAAAGCCTCGCGAAAATTGTCGCGCTTTTTCAGAATTGTGATCCAGCTCAAACCTGCCTGAAACCCGTCCAGGATTAGCTTTTCCCACAGAGCACGGCTGTCATATTCAGGAACACCCCATTCGTCGTCGTGATAGTCCGCGTATATTTTTTCGCTGCCGGCCCAGCCACATCTTTCCGTCATCTGCGCTCCTCTGAAGACCCGATATCGCCAGACTGTTTCAAATCAGCGACTTAACTCCTCATTAGCGTGATTGTCCCAGTCTGTGAACCAAGCGATTCCGGAGATCACTATGGGACACAGCGCCAATTGGGCCAACATTCAAGCGGGATATGACAATCCGCTTTCTTATGCGGTGACCGCCCGCGACCGATCAGTCGTCGACATGGTGAAGCAGGCCGTCAAACACAAGCAGGTCATGCTTGCGTATCAGGCGGTTGTGCCTGCATCGCAGCAAAACCAGCCCGCCTTTTACGAGGGCCTGATCCGGATACTCGACGAAACCGGGCGTATCATCCCAGCCCGTGATTTCATCGACGCGATCGAGACCACCGAAACCGGCCGCGTGATCGACTGTCTTGCCCTTGAAAAAGGCATCCAGACCCTGGCGGAATTTCCTGACCTGCGCCTCGCCATCAACATGTCAGCGCGTTCAATCGGATATCGTCCCTGGGGTAATATCCTGCAAAAAGGCCTCGCCGGCGATCCTACGATTGCCGAACGGCTCATTCTGGAAATTACTGAAAGCTCGGCGATGCTCGTGCCCGAACTGGTCGTGGGATTCATGAACGACCTGCAGCGCCAGGGCATCAGCTTTGCGTTGGATGATTTTGGCGCCGGCTATACCAGCTTCAAATATCTGAAAGATTTCTTCTTTGATATCCTCAAGATAGACGGGCAATTCATACGCGGCATCGCCAACGACGCGGACAACCAGATACTGACCGCAGCTCTGGCATCCATTGCCGAGCAATTCGATATGCTGACCGTTGCCGAAAGTGTCGAGCAACCGGACGATGCCGCCTATCTCACGGCGATGGGTATCAATTGCCTGCAAGGCTACTATTTTGGTGCGCCCACCGTGAATCCCCCATGGGTCGACAGCGACTTGGCGCAAGCTTCCGCCTGACTGCCGCAAACCTGCGGTTGCTGCCCTTTTAAACCTGAGGTATGACAACCCTGAGGTGCGGGGGATGTTGACGTACGCAAATATGCGGCGTCAAATATTGCTCCGTGCGCATAGCAACCGCCTGGTGGAGGAAAATCATTGACCAATGTAGTAATTGCATCCGCGGCACGGACCGCGGTTGGATCCTTTGGCGGCTCGTTCGCCAACACGCCTGCCCATGATCTTGGCGCGGCCGTTCTGGAAGCCGTCGTCGAACGTGCTGGCGTAGACAAATCTGAAGTCTCCGAGACCATTCTGGGCCAGGTGCTGACCGCCGGTCAGGGCCAGAACCCTGCCCGCCAGGCGCATATCAATGCCGGCCTTCCCACAGAAAGCGCGGCCTGGGGCATCAACCAGGTTTGCGGCTCGGGCCTGCGCGCTGTCGCCCTGGGTGCGCAGCATATTCAACTTGGCGATGCCAGCGTCGTCGCTGCCGGTGGCCAGGAAAACATGACGCTCAGCCCCCATGTCGCGCACCTGCGGGCCGGTACAAAAATGGGTGACGTGAAATACATCGACTCGATGATCCGCGACGGCCTCTGGGATGCGTTCAACGGCTATCACATGGGTCAGACCGCCGAGAATGTCGCCGAGAAATGGCAAATCAGCCGCGAGACGCAGGACGAGTTCGCCGTCGCTTCCCAGAACAAGGCAGAAGCGGCACAGAAAGCCGGGAAGTTCCAGGACGAAATCACCGCGTTCACGGTCAAGACCCGAAAGGGCGACATTGTGGTGGACGCCGACGAATACATCCGCCACGGCGCCAATATCGAAGCCATGCAAAAGATGCGCCCGGCCTTCACCAAGGATGGCAGCGTCACCGCCGCCAACGCCAGCGGCCTGAACGATGGTGCCGCCGCGACCCTGTTGATGAGCGCGGACGAGGCCGAAAAACGCGGCATCGAACCGCTGGCCCGCATCGTGTCATATGCCACCGCGGGGCTTGATCCGGCGGTGATGGGTGTGGGTCCGATCTATGCGAGCCGCAAGGCGCTGGACAAGGCTGGCTGGAAGGTGGAAGACCTTGATCTGGTCGAAGCCAACGAAGCCTTCGCCGCGCAGGCCTGCGCCGTTAACAAGGACATGGGCTGGGATCCGGCGATCGTAAACGTCAATGGCGGCGCTATTGCTATCGGCCATCCGATCGGTGCCTCGGGCTGCCGCGTCCTGAACACGCTGCTATTCGAGATGAAGCGCCGCGACGCCAAAAAAGGCCTCGCCACGCTCTGCATCGGCGGCGGCATGGGTGTTGCGCTCTGCGTCGAACGCCCCTGATTTTGCACGATTCGGTTTGATCGGGGGCGCCTATCGGTGCCCCCGCGACTTTTTGACAGGATTTCGCTGCACAATGGTAATTTTTAGCTGCACTGCGGCAAAATACACGCGTAATAATATTGCGCATCCCGACCCCAAATAGTAACAGAGTTACCAACACATTTCGCCAAACTGGAGGACACCATGGCACGAACAGCACTCGTCACCGGCGGATCGCGCGGCATCGGCGCGGCCATTTCGAAAGCACTCAAGGCCGAGGGCATGAACGTCGCCGCCACCTATGCCGGCAATGACGAAGCCGCCGCGGCTTTCACGGCTGAGACCGGCATCAAGACCTATAAATGGAACGTCGCCGATTACGGCGAAAGCGCCGCAGGCATCGCCAAAGTCGAAGAAGAAGTCGGCGCGATCGATGTGGTTGTCGCCAATGCGGGCATCACCCGCGACGCACCGTTCCACAAGATGACGCCTGAGCAGTGGCACCAAGTGATCGACACCAACCTGACCGGCGTGTTCAACACCGTGCACCCGGTATGGCCCGGCATGCGCGAACGCAAGTTCGGCCGTGTCATCGTGATCAGTTCGATCAACGGGCAGAAAGGCCAGTTCGCACAGGTGAACTACGCCGCGACCAAGGCGGGCGATCTGGGCATCGTCAAATCGCTGGCACAGGAAGGCGCGCGCGCGGGCATTACCGCCAACGCCGTCTGCCCCGGCTATATCGCGACGGAAATGGTCATGGCGGTACCAGAAAAGGTTCGTGAGTCGATCATCGGCCAGATCCCGGCCGGTCGCCTTGGTGAACCTGAAGAGATCGCGCGTTGCGTCGCCTTCCTGGCCTCGGATGATGCTGGATTTATTAACGGCTCGACCATCTCGGCAAACGGCGCTCAATTCTTCGTCTGACTAGTCCTGACGTCATGAGAAAGGGCCGATTCACGCAACCGGCCCTTTCCGTTTTCCAAGCGCGCTTGCAACGATCACTCGGAAGAATGTGGCTTTCTGAACCAGCGCCAGATTTCTTTTAGTGCATCACTTCGGGCCTGATGGGCGGCGCGGATGGCGTCTCGGGTGCGGGCATTTGATGGTGCTTCGATCATGTCGACCTCCCAGTACTTCAGTGTTACTTTACTGAATTCAATATGCATCGATTTTTTTAAGCCTACAAACGAGACTTTATGCGCTTTCACTTAAGTGATACTTAACTGATATGAGTGACCGCTTTCCCCCATTGACCGCTCTGCGTGCCTTCGACGCCGCCGCACGGCATATGTCGTTTCAGGAGGCGGCGTCAGAGCTGAACGTCACCCCCGCTGCCCTGAGCTTTCAGATAAAATCATTGGAGGAGCATTTCGGCGGTCCGCTTTTCATCCGCCGCAACCGCGCCGTCGACCTGACCGAAGCGGGCCGCGCCCTGGCCCCCGGCGCACGAGACGGGTTCACGACATTGGCGGCGGCCTGGCGCAGTGCCCGCCGTGTGACCGATCACGCCTCGCTGACAATCACCACCGGACCGTCTTTCACCGCCGTCTGGCTGGCCCCCAGGCTTTTCAGCTTCGCGCAGGCCAATCCCGATATCGAACTGCGTTTCAGCGCCAGCCTGACCCTGGTCGATCTCACACGGTCTGAAGTGGATATCGCCATTCGCTTTGGCTATGGGCCTGACAGCCCGGATGTGCACGCCGAAAGCTTTCTTGACGACTGGGTTACACCGATGATGTCACCCGATCTGGCGCAGCGCTATGCCTCACCCACTGACCTTGCCGATGCCTCGCTGATCCACCAGGACGACATCAGATTTCTTGATCCGCCCTGTGACTGGCCCGCCTGGTTTCGCGCCGCTGGTCTGCCGTCGCGGGATTGGACAGGCCAACGCTATTCGCAGGCCGACCACGCCATCGATGCGGCGATCTCTGGGGCAGGTGTCATTCTCGGACGCGGTGCGCTGGCCGCAAGGGCATTGGAACAGGGTCAACTGGTCGCGCCCTACCGCACCGCTCTGAAAACCATTGCGAACTATCGTATCATTTGTTTGAAAGGGGCCGAACATCGACCCCAGATCGTCGCCTTCCGCGACTGGCTGACAGAACAAACCAATAGTGTTGCGGACCTTGCCCGCAAACACGATCTGATTGATCTGCGCGACGTTTCGTCAGATTAGGCGTTGACGGATAGTCGCGTTATTTCCTCTTTCAGCCTTAGCTTCTGCTTCTTGAGTTCTGCGATTTCCAGGTCACTTGAGCCCGGTGCGCGCTGCGCTTCTTCAACTTGGTTCGAGAGAGATTGATGTTTCTTCTTCAGTTCCTCAACATGCGAACTCAAGCTCATGGGCGTTCTCCTCTCTGAAATTTTGCCTAGCCTAGACAGTCGATCACAAATTCTGCCACCTGTCACGCTGCAAGCGCAGCATAATCGAAAAATATCTACTTCAAGTTGAATTTCCTTATTGCGAAAACTGCAAGGCTGCGCCGTCTCTTAACACGCAAGCCGTTGCATTGGTGTAATTTTCGCGGTCGCCCGGGTGGCTGTTCCCTTCGTGCAAAACCCAACCATGATGCAATTTGAAATCGGCGCGACCACCCTTGCGGCCCCGCAACAAAATCAGCCGTGCGGTGCGACCCGGACGGGGAATCAGCGGTAGGGCTTCCAGACTGCCCAGATGTGATGCCATCGCACTCAACAGAGCGGGCATGCGTTCAGCGCGCTGGATGACAGTGACTGTGCCCTTTGGGGCCACTCTTTTGGCCGCCGAGGCAATCCAATCGGCCAATGGCGTGTCTTCCCCCAAAGCCGCCTCGCGCCCGGCGTCCTGGGCGCGCGTCCCGGTGCAGCGGTCGAAATAGGGCGGATTGGCGATGACATGGCTGAACTGACGCTGGGTGATACAGGCGGGCATCTGTTGCAAATCACCGTTCACAATTTCGGCACCCAACTGGTTCAGCGCCGCATTCCGCCGAGCCAGATCGGCATAACTGGGCTGAAGTTCCAGGCCGGTCAACGACAATCCAGGTACCCGGCGCCCCAGACATAAAAGCGCCGCGCCGGCCCCGCAGCCCAGGTCCAGCACCGTGTCACCGCTCGCTGCGGGCACGCTGGCGGCCAGCAAAACCGGATCAATACCGGCCCTGTAGCCGCTTTTGGGTTGAATAAGCTGCAACTTGCCGCCCAGAAAGCGATCGGCACTCAGTTGATCCTCAGGCCAGACCTCAGCCATCCAATTCGAATCCATTGTCCTTGAGTGTCCGGGCCGCACGATCAAAATCATCCTCGCGCACCATCAACCGCCGCGGGAAAATACCTATCGACCCTTCGAGCACACTCATATTTACGTCCATTTCAAAGCAGTCTATACCCTCGCCCTGAAGCAGTGCTTGGGCGAACGCAATTAATGTGGGGTCGGTTGTGCGCAATAGCTGTTTCATAGTCGATGACATAAGGGCACCGCGATCTGTTTGTCGAGCGGTGTGACAGGAGTGTGATGGGTTTGGACCACGCTGCGACAAAGCCGCATGAAAAACTGGCGGCGCATCTGGCAAACAAGTTGGACCAGGTTAATACCCTGATCCGAGCGCGCATGGAATCTCGGCACGCCCCGCGCATCCCCGAGGTTACCGCACATCTGGTCGAAGCCGGCGGCAAGCGCCTGCGCCCGATGCTGACCCTGGCGGCGGCGGATATGTGCGGGTATGGCGGCGATTTCGACGTTCACCTGGCTGCAACGGTCGAATTCATCCACACGGCGACCCTTCTGCATGACGATGTGGTGGACGAAAGCGCGCAACGGCGCGGGCGACCCGCCGCCAACCTGCTTTGGGATAATAAATCAAGCGTATTGGTTGGAGATTATCTGTTTTCCCGCGCCTTCCAGTTGATGGTCGAAACCGGATCGCTGAGGGTTCTCGATATTCTTGCCAATGCGTCGGCCACGATTGCCGAAGGTGAAGTACTGCAATTGACGGCATCCCGTGATCTTGCCACCAACGAAGCGATCTACCTGCAGATCGTGCGCGGCAAGACCGCCGCGCTGTTTTCTGCGGCGACGGAAGTCGGAGGCGTGATCTCAGGTGTATCCGAAGATCAGGTGCAGGCCCTCTATGACTATGGCGACGCGCTTGGGATCGCCTTCCAGATTGTTGACGACCTGCTCGACTATCAGGGTCAAAGCACGGCGACCGGCAAAAATGTCGGAGATGATTTCCGCGAACGCAAACTGACCCTACCCGTGATCAAGGCAGTTGCAGAGGCCAGTGAGGACGAGCGCGCCTTCTGGACCCGTACCATCGAAAAGGGCCAGCAGCGTGACGGGGATCTGGACCACGCCCTCGAGTTGCTTGAGCGCCACGACGCGCTTGGGCGCACCCGCCAGGATGCGAATGTTTGGGCTGACAAGGCAAAATCCTCGTTGAACCGTTTGGCGGATCACCCGGTGCGCCAGATGCTGCTCGATCTGACCGATTTCGTGATCGCACGGGTTAGCTGACGCAGGTCGGGACGTGACGCCGGGCCGTGCAAAGCAAGAATGAAAGGTAGTTTCAGGCCGTGCTGGACCAAATTGAGGCCACCTGACTTGACACCCAATCCCCTGAAGTCACCCGTTGAGGCGCGTTGCAGCCACCCACCAGCCCGGATAATCCTGCCGCAATCGTCCGGCGGCGGAGGCTGCGGTTTCCGCATCACCATAAATCCCAAAACACGTGCCGCCCGAGCCAGACATCCGCGTGATCAGACAGCCAGGCGTAACCGCAAGCGTGTTGAAGACATGTTCGATGATCGGCTCGGCCTCAATCGCGGCCTCCTGCAAATCATTGCGCATCTCGCTGAGCCAGGAGATCAGCTCGCGTGACGAAGCACCGCGTGGCAGGTCATCAGGCATCGGCGCGTTGTTGTGATTGCGCAGGCGTTTGAACACCTCGACGGTCAGCACCGGCAGTTTCGGGTTGACCAGCACCGCATGCAGCGCGGGCAGATCGGGCACCGGATTAATCTCGTCGCCAATACCCCGCATTCGCGCGGCGCGGCCATTCATGCAGACCGGCACGTCCGCGCCGAAGGCCAGCAGATCATCCGGCACCGGCTTACCGCTGATTTCCGACAGGGCGCGAAACGTCGCCGCTGCGTCGCTTGACCCGCCACCAATACCCGCGGCATGCGGCAGGTTCTTCTCAAGCTGAATATTGGCCGAGACTGCCATCGCATCGGCAGCCCGCGCCACCATGTTGGTGCGATCCCGCGGCAAACCGTCGGCCATCGGCCCCTTGATGATCATGATCGGCGTATCCGATGGCCGAACGGTGATACGATCACCCACATCGGCAAACATCACCAGCGAATCCAGCAGATGATAGCCGTCCGGGCGTTGCCCGGTCACGTGTAGCGTCAGGTTGACCTTTGCCGGCGCGAATTCCTTAACCACCGTCATCGACAACCTTCAGAGGCGCACTGCCTTCTTCCTTGAGGACTTCATCCAGACCGACCTCCAGCTTCCGACGGATACGATCAGCCTCGACGTCCGAACTGGCCTCGCCTTCACTGACGAACGACAGCGCCCTATGCCACTGAAACTCCGCCTCCTGATAGCGGCCCACCGCCCACAGAACATCGCCCAGATGGTCATTTACAACCGGATCGACAGGCTCCAGTTCGGCGGCCCGCTCCATATGTCCTACCGCTTCGTCGTACCGGCCCAGGCGATAGAGCACCCAGCCCAGACTGTCGATGATGTAGCCGCTGTCTGGCCGCGCCGCGACGGCGCGTTCTATCATGTCCAACGCCTCATCCAGATTGATGCGCTTTTCGACCATGGAATAACCCAGATAGTTCAGCACCTGCGGCTGCTCCGGGCTCAGTTCCAGCGCCTTGCGGAAATCGGCTTCGGCGTCCTCCCACTCATCCAACCGTTCATGGCTGATGCCGCGGGCGTAATAGACGAACCACTGATTGTTATCGCGCTCCTCATATAGCGCTAGCGCCCTGTCATATGCCGCGGCGGCCTTTTCAAACTGCTCCAGCTGACGATGAAGATCACCTGTCGAGACATGCACAATCGGCAGGTTGCCATGCGATTGGGAAAGCTGTTCCAGCACCTCGATGGCAGCGTCGGCCTTGTCAGAGCGGCGCAGCGCTTCCGCGCGACCCAGTTCTGCAATATAGTAGGATGGATGATCACGCGGCACCCGACGATAGGCCGTGGTCGCAAGTTCATGCCGTTCAAGCGTTTCCAGCAATTCGGCCGTCATGATGACGGCATCGACATTATCCGGCGTCAGATACTCGGCCACGCGGGCATAGAGCAGCACGTAATCTTGTCCGGCATCGACCTGAAGCGCGCGACCGAGAGAGAAAAATACTTCGGACACCCCGTCACGCGCACCGCTGATGACGCTGAAGGGCAGTCGCTCGTCGGCAGCAAGTCGTTCACGAAGCTCGGTTATTTCGGGATCCATGTTACCGCCAAAGACCTCGTCGATGACAGCAACTGCCTCGTCGTTATGTTCAAGCTGGCTCAGCACCTGTGCCCAGGCCATAGTGCCGCGTCTGGTGCGCTGCATCGGACCTTCGGCGTCGCCCGAGAATATCGCTTCGGCGCTTTCGAAATCACCAACCGAAGCCAGCGCCAGCGCCTTGTGGTAATTTGCGAAACTGTGCAAGCCGCGTTGATCGGCAACCTTGTCGAAAAGCTCGAGCGCGGTCTTCATGTCGCCCTGACCCATATGCGCCCAGGCCGCGATCAACCCGTCGCCAAGCTCTCCGATGCCCCGATTTCTATCGATGCGGTCCAGCAGCTCGTCATAAGCCTCGCGACGCCCCTCATCTGCAAACAGAACCATGTGGGCCACCTGGCTTAGCAGGTCAGCATCCTCAATCCGCTGCGCAACGGGCAGGGCCTTTTCAAGCTGTCCGAGACCGACATAAGCCGCAATGGCATTTTCCATGAGTGCCGGGTTCGACGGATCCTTGGCCAGGGCGCGGGTAAAATGCTCGGCGGCGGCAGTGAAATCATTCTGGAACCGCGCCTGGCGCGCCGCCAGATAGGCGCCCACGGCCTCGTCGGCATGGGGCGGGCCGGTTGGCAACTGCAGCGCAGCGGCCAGAACGGCAATGGAAAGGGATCTGAGTTTCACGTGTGCCTGCCTCTGGGATTGCTCAGTCAGCAAACTAGTGTGATAGCGCTCTCAACGCAATGCGGGACAGCCTTTTTGCCGCCCCGCAAGCGAGAAATCACGCGCCTTTTACATGTTGGGATAATTCGGCCCATCACCGCCCTGCGGTGTCACCCAGTTGATGTTCTGGCTGGGGTCCTTGATATCGCAGGTCTTGCAATGCACGCAGTTCTGAAAGTTGATCACGAATTTGTCGTCGACCACTTCATACACGCCCGCCGGGCAGTAGCGCTGCGCCGGTTCAGCGAATTTCGGCATGTTGACTGACATCGGAATATTCGCGTCTTTCAACTGCAGATGGGCGGGCTGGCTTTCCTCATGATTGGTCATCGAGAAGCTGACATTGGTCAGCCGGTCAAAGCTAAGCTTGCCATCGGGCTTGGGATAATCGATCGGCTTGTGGGTGCTGGCCTGTTCGGTCGCCTCGGCATCGGTCTTGCCGTGTTTGAGCGTGCCAAAAAGGCTGAAGCCCAGCGTGTTGGTCCACATGTCGACCCCGCCCAGCATCAGGCTGGCCAGCAATCCGTATTTCGACCAGAGCGGCTTGACATTGCGCACCTTCTTCAGATCCTCGCCGATCGAACCGGTCCGCACCTCGGCTTCATACTCACTAAGCTCGTCACCCGACCGACCACCTTCGATGGCGGCATGGGCGGCTTCGGCAGCGGCCTTACCGCTAAACATCGCGTTGTGATTGCCCTTGATGCGCGGCACGTTGACCATGCCCACCGAACACCCCAGAAGCGCGACGCCGGGCGCCACCATCTTGGGCATCGACTGGAAACCACCTTCAGAGATCGCTCGTGCACCATAGGCCACGCGTTTACCGCCCTTCAGCAGCTCCGCCACCATCGGGTGGTGCTTGAAACGCTGGAATTCCATGTAGGGGAAAAGATGCGGGTTGCGGTAGTTCAGGTGCACCACGAAGCCAACGTAAACCTGATTGTTCTCAAGGTGATAGATAAAGGACCCACCACCGGCATTGCTGCCCAGAGGCCAGCCCATCGTGTGGGTTACCGAGCCTTCCTTGTGCTTGGCCGGGTCGATCTCCCAGATCTCTTTCATGCCCAGCCCGAATTTCTGCGGCTCCTTGCCTTGTGAGAGATCGTATTTGGCGATCACTTCCTTTGATAGGCTACCCCGGACGCCTTCACTCAGGAAAACGTATTTGCCATGCAGTTCCATCCCCGGCTCGTAATTGGGGCCGTGGCTGCCATCCGCCTCTTTCCCGAACTCGCCCGCGACCACGCCCTTGACGCTGCCATCGTCACCGTAAACGATTTCCGAACAGGCCATGCCGGGGAAGATCTCGACGCCCAGTTCCTCGGCTTGCTCCGCCATCCAGCGGCAAACATTCCCCATCGAGACAATGTAGTTGCCGTGATTGTTCATCAAGGGCGGCATCGGGAAGTTGGGAATACGGATTTTGCCCGCCTCACCCAGCATGTAGAAATTGTCGTCCTTGACCGGCGTGTTCAGCGGCGCGCCTTTTTCTTTCCAGTCGGGAATCAGCGCATCCAGACCGCAGGGATCCAGCACCGCGCCTGACAGAATATGCGCGCCAACCTCGCTACCCTTCTCCAGCACGACGACCTGCCGTTCGGGATCAAGCTGCTTCAGGCGGATCGCGGCGCTCAGACCAGCTGGGCCTGCGCCCACGATCACAACATCATATTCCATCGTTTCGCGTTCGATCTCGGCCATTCTGCACGCTCCTCTCGGGCAAAAAGATTTGAGATTGGCTAAACCAGAGAGGCCGCCAATGCAATCGCGATGGCGCGTCAAACGATGTTACCAAAGGGAATTGGCGCGTTTCTCGTCACTATTGGCGGATTTACTGGCGTACCAGTGCTTCCGTGCCGAGGCTCGCATAGATATCAAGTACCTGATCAACCTCGTCGCCGTTGCGAATCCGCGGATCATAAAGCGCCTCCAGCAGCCGCTGGTCATAGTCGCGCGGCTTGTTTTCAGGCAGGTTGTCAAAGGTGAAATAGGTCGAATCCTGCGCATCGTTCATCAGCCCCATCGCCTGCACCATCTCTTCGTAGATGCAGGCCCTTTGCAGGTCAGGATTGATAGTAGGCGCAATCAGGATCGTGCCGAAATGAATGCTTTCACCATTGGAAAGCACCTTGAAATAGCAGGGGCCATCGCCCTGCACGTAGCTGCGTGTCAGGTTGCCCGTGAACCGTCCATAAGATGTCAGCGCGATGAAATGCGATGCCAGATGCGGCGACACCATGAAGACAAAGATATTCGCCGAAAGCTTCAGGTCCTGTTTCTGCGCGATCAGCAGATCCGAGGTCATCTGCCCTGTTCCAGTGTTGCGCGGGCTGTAACGCGACGCGGTGTAGAAACGCGGATCAAATCCCTCTTCGGTCAGGTTGACAAAGGTGGGTGGTTTAACCGGCAGGCCGGTCGCAGACGCAATGAAATCCGTCACCTCAGCGAAAGCTGACTGATCAACCGCCTGGTCGTGCACGACGACAAAGCGCGGCGCATAATGCCATTTCTTAACCGTATCTGATTTGGCGGTGACGATGATCCGGGCATCGCTCAGGTCGTCAGCAGCAGCATGGGTGCTACCCCATCCGGCCAAACTCAGGGCCGCGGTCAGTACAACACTCAACAACCTGTGCATCTGCAACCTCAACGATTTTACTTTGGCGAAAAATCGCCAAAAAAGGCGCTTATGTCAAATCACACTTGCCAGTAGTTTTGGAATTTTTCGTGATTCGAACGTAACGTCACTTCAACCGAAAGTTAACTTTTGTGTGATCGCCCGCAGAGCTGATGCGGTTCCGGCGCTCATAAAGACGCGGACGGCGGGACGCCGCTCTGCTCTGCCATATCTGGCAGGAAATAGCTATTTTGGCGGGAAAAACGACCTGATTGCGCCGTGGGTTCTCATCATCTATTGCATCCGCTGACCCGCTCGGGGCAATCTTGCGCGATGAATTACAAAGTTGACGGGGTCGCGCCACGACCCCTGACCTGACAGTGGACGACCAACATGGAAAAGATCCCAATGACCCAAGCGGGTTTCGACGCGCTTGAGACTGAACTGAAGCAGCTGAAATCGGTGGAACGCCCGGCAATCATCCGTGCCATCTCGGAGGCACGCGAACATGGCGATCTGTCCGAGAATGCCGAATATCATTCGGCCAAGGAAAAACAGTCCTTCATCGAGGGGCGAATCAAGGAACTTGAAGGCGTGATCGGTCTGGCCGAGGTCATTGATCCGGCAAAATTGTCGGGCACGATAAAATTTGGTGCGACGGTCACCCTGGTCGATGAAGACACCGATGAGGAAAAAACCTGGCAAATTGTCGGAGAGCATGAGGCCAGCATCGAAAACGGCCTTCTGAACATCAAATCTCCGATCGCGCGCGCGCTCATCGGCAAAGATGAGGGCGATAGCGTCGAAGTTCGCACTCCTGGTGGCGAGCGATCCTATGAGGTGCTAAAGATCGCCTATGTCTGATAGGCAAGCCGAGATGTCGAACCAAACAGAGACCCACCCAACGCCTCTGGGGATTTATGACAAGGCGCGCAAGGAACCGATCACCGGCATTGAGGTGATTGCGATTGCGCTGTCTTTGCTGTGGCTGCTTGGCACTGCCGTTTTCTTTCTGACGCTGGGGCCAGGCGAGATATCCGGAGCCTCAGGCAGTGCGCTGCAATTTGTCATGGTCCTGCTCGCGATTTTTATGCCGGTAGCGATGATCTGGGTGGCGGCGACGGCGGCTCGGGCAAGCCGTGTTATGCGCGAAGAAAGTCAGCGCCTGCAAACCTCGATCGACGCGATTCGCCGGACATATGTGGCGCAAAATCAGGGCCGCAACACCGCCTCCGAGCCGTCGGTCAGCAAGAAGCTGGATGAAATTGCCGCCGCGCAACGCAAAACCGAAAGCGCGCTGGCCACGTTTTCCTCGACGCGCCCGGCGGCCCCGGCACGGCCAGTGACGCCACAACCCGAAAGCAAGCCCGAAAATGACGGCCAGGTAGCCCTTCCGCTTGGCACCTCGGCCGAAGACATTCAACCACCCCCCGATCTTCCCGATTTCATTCGTGCGCTCAACTTCCCGGAAAACGCCGCTGACAAAGCGGGTTTTGCAGCGCTGCGCCGTGCGCTGAAAGATCGCGAAACCGCTCAGCTGATCCAGGCCGCACAGGATGTACTTACGCTTTTGTCCCAGGACGGTATCTATATGGACGATCTGCGCCCTGACATGGCGCGGCCCGAAGTGTGGCGCCGCTTCGCCGCTGGCGAACGGGGCCGGGCGATTGCCTCGCTAGGTGGTGTGCGCGACCGTTCCTCGCTGGCGCTGGCCGCGTCACGCATGCGCAGCGAGACGATTTTCCGGGATGCAGCACATCACTTTCTACGCCTCTTCGACCGCATGTTCACGCAGTTCGCAGAGACCGCAAGTGATGCCGAGATTTCAGAACTCTCCGACACCCGAACCGCCCGCGCTTTCATGCTGCTCGGTCGGGTGGCGGGAACGTTCAACTAGGGGCGCACACCGTCCGCCTGAACGCCGTGCAACCCGAAAGGCAACGCATGTACCAGACCGCGCGAAGAGGCAAATACCCGTATCCGCTCCACGGGGCTCGCAAAATTTGGTTCACCATAAAGTAAGGCCCCGCCAACCGGCAGGGCCTTGTCACGCGATTTGCGCGAAATGTCTTATGATGCGTCCGAGATGAACTTGACCGCGTCGCCGAAGGTCTGGATGTTTTCGGCGGCGTCATCGGGAATCTCGATGCCGAATTCTTCTTCGAAGGCCATGACCAGTTCGACCGTGTCCAGGCTATCTGCGCCCAGATCGTCAATGAAAGAAGCGTTCTCGGTCACCTTGTCCTCTTCAACACCAAGATGCTCAACAACGATCTTTTTTACGCGGTCTGCGGTATCGCTCATGTCATAATCCTCATAGTCTGTTGGGCATCATGGCCCGTTTTTCTGCACCCGCTCAGGTCGGGTAGCGGCTCTCATTTTTTGCCCTTCGGGCGGTTCTAGTCACCCGTTCCGGGCTGCCAACAGGCATGTTGCACATGCGACTTGGTCAATCTGCGCCGCCTATAACACATGGCGCGCCGTTGGCAAATGCTTTCCCAAATTGGTCAATCACGCAAGAATTGCAAGGGGGGCAGTTGGTATTTTAAGGGCGGCAAACACGGGCAAACACCTGCTACACATATGAAAACGCCGCTTTGTGGGCGGGAAAAACATATACTTGCATCGCATTGGTGGCAACGGCTGGGCCGGTTTTATCCCTACTCAACCGTCCGATGACGGCAGAATGCGGCTCACATTGATTCCCTGCCCGGACATGCGCGATCAGAGCATCGCCATCCCGCCATTCACATGCAACGTGGCGCCAGTCACATATCCGGCTTCGGAGCTCGCCAAATAAAGCACCGCCGCTGCAATTTCATCGGCACTGCCCATACGTGCGGCGGGAATCTGCGCATTGATCTTGTCTTTCTGATCATCCGTCAGCTTGTCGGTCATCGCGGTGGCTATAAACCCGGGCGCCACGGCATTAGCGGTGATCCCGCGGCTTGCCACCTCGGCGGCGATGGATTTGGTCATGCCGACCATGCCCGCCTTGGATGCCGCGTAGTTCACCTGCCCGGGGTTGCCCGTAGCCCCCACGATCGAGCTGATATTGATGATCCGGCCCCAGCGTGCCTTCATCATGGGACGCATCACCCCTCGGCACAGTCTCATCGTAGACGTGAGGTTTACATCGATCACGTTCTGCCATTCCTCGTCCGACATACGCATGAAGATCTGATCGCGGGTAATCCCGGCATTATTGACCAGAATATCAACCGATCCCATTGCCTCGGCGGCCTGCTTCGGCAGGGCATCAACAGCGCCCGGATCGCTCAGGTTGCACGGCAGCACGTGGGTGCGTTCTCCCAGTTCTGCGGCCAGCGACTCAAGCGGTTCGACCCGCGTGCCGCTCAGGGCTACCGTTGCGCCGACGCCATGCAAAGCACGCGCAATGGCGCCGCCGATGCCTCCTGACGCGCCTGTTACCAGCGCGCATTTTCCTGTCAGATCGAACATGTCCCGTGTTCCTCTCGTCAGTAAACTGTCCCAGTTATTTACTTTGCGCCGCTGCGGCTCAGGCGTTCCGCAGCGCCTCGGCAGCGGCCATGACCTCATCAGGCGTGCCAACCGTGCGGCTGGTCATATCGCGGTTGATCCGCCGCACCATGCCCGAAAGGGCCTTGCCTGCGCCAATTTCCCACACCTCATCGACACCCTGTGCCGACATGTACATCACCGATTCCCGCCACCGGACCGAGCCGGTAACCTGTTCCACCAACAAAGATCGGATTGTCGTCGGATCGCTGACATTCTCAGCCAGCACATTGGCAACGACCGGCACGTTCGGGTGCGAGATATCTACCCCGTCCAGTGCCTGCGCCATCGCCTCGGCAGCGGGCTCCATCAGCTCGCAATGGAAGGGTGCACTGACCGGCAGCAGCATCGCCCGCTTGGCGCCACGTTCCTTGGCAAGCTCAACCGCGCGTTCCACCGCGGCCTTGTGGCCCGAGACCACAACCTGCCCCGGATCATTGTCGTTGGCCGCCTGGCACACTTCGGCAAGTGCCGCATCTTTGGCAACTTCGCGAGCCGCATCAAAATCCAGCCCCAGCAATGCCGCCATCGCGCCCACGCCCACCGGTACCGCCTTTTGCATCGCCTCACCGCGAATGCGCAGCAGCCGCGCCGTATCGGCGATGCTCAGCGCCCCGGCTGCGGCCAGGGCCGAATACTCACCCAGCGAGTGCCCAGCCACGCAGGAGGCCGCCTCGATGGTCACCCCTTCGGCCTCCAGCGCACGCATCGCCGCCAACGAGGTCGCCATCAGTGCCGGTTGTGCGTTTTGCGTCAGCGTCAGCTCATCCTGATCGCCTTCCCAGATCAGCGTCGAGAGCTTCTCACCCAGCGCCTCGTCCACCTCGTCGAAAACGGCCCGTGCCTGGGGACAGGACTCGGCCAGTTCCCGGCCCATCCCGATGGTCTGCGCGCCCTGCCCCGGAAAAACGAATGCTCGGCTCATTTATCTTGTCTCCTTTTACTCTTTTTCCCCGATACCCCGCCTGCACGGCGGTGGCAACGCCGAAGCCCCTGCCCTGGCATCAGCGGCGCGTCGCTGCACGAAGGTTATGCGCAGGTTGCAATTGCCCCGCTGGCGCAATCAGCTACAGTCTAGCAGATCGCAATCAGGATGTGACGTGATGCCCTACAACAATTCGCCCACCTCCTATGGGTCTGTCACCAAGACCTTTCACTGGCTGACCGCATTGCTGATCCTGTCGGCCATTCCGCTGGGGATCATTGCCAGCAATCTGGCTCACGGGTTGAGGGATCCGTCCATCACCCCGGATGAGGCCACGTTGCAACTGACGGCAACACTGTTTTCGCTGCATAAAACCATTGGAGTGAGTGTCTTTTTCGTGGCCCTCGCCCGTATCCTCTGGGCTGTCAGCCAGCCCAAGCCCGGCCTGCTGAACGGCGATAACGCGCCCGAGGCATGGCTGGCCGAGACCGTTCACTGGCTGCTTTACGGCTCGCTGATGGCGGTGCCGCTGACCGGCTGGATACATCACGCCGCCACCACCGGATTTGCACCGATCTGGTGGCCCTTCGGCCAATCCCTGCCCTTCGTGCCCAAGAACGAACATCTGGCAGGTTTCACCAGCACACTACACTACACCCTGCAATGGGTCCTGGTGGGCGCAGTCTCGCTGCATATTATCGGTGCGCTGAAGCATCATGTGGTCGATGGAGATGCCACCCTGCGGCGCATGCTGCCCGGTTATGCGCCAGCACAGCCGACCGAACAGCAGCCCAACCATGTTCTGCCCTTCATCACCGCACTGGTGATCTGGGCCTCTGCCCTCGGCGGCGCGTCGATGCTGGGATGGTTTGCGCATTCTCATGCGGTGGTAGGGGATGCCGCTGCCGCACCCGAGCTGGCACAGGTCGAAAGTGACTGGCAGGTCGAAGAGGGCGCATTGACCATTTCTGTGCGCCAGATGGGGTCTGATGTTGCCGGCAGCTTTGCGGACTGGACAGCCGATATCAGCTATGACGAGGCCCCCGATGATATCGGCAGACACGGGAAGGTCGAGGTGACCATCGCCACCACCTCTCTGACGCTGGGGTCAATCGGTGAACAGGCCAAGGGCGCGGGTTATCTTGCGGCCAACACCCATCCGACAGCGCGTTTTTCAGCCGATCTGATGGCGCGCGGCAGTGGACATATGGCGGTGGGCACGCTCAGCATCCGCGACCAATCCGTCGCGGTCGAGATGCCGTTTGACCTGACAATCAACGGCGACACCGCAAGCGCCAGCGGGACTCTCAGCGTTGACCGCCGTGATTTCGGCATCGGCGCGGATGTCAAGGATGAGGGTTCTCTCGGCTTCGCGGTTGAGATCGCTTTCGAACTGACCGCCACCCGGCAATAGCTCCGCTTCCATCCCAGCGTCAGACTGCTTTGCGGACAAGGCCGGCTTGAGTTTTACCGCAGTGAATGCCGGCCTCGTCATTATTGGCGAAGTTTAGCAGGCGCGCCGGATCGGAGCGCACCGCCCTTCGGTTCACGTAAGGCTTTGGCGAAGCCTCGGCATTTTTGACAAAACCAACAGGTCAAGCGCCAGCACACTTAGCAGCGCAATCCCTGCCATCGGAAAGGCCATTGACACCCCAAGGCCAACCAGAACCGCACCCTGCCATAGCGGCATCTCTTTTGGCATAGGTGGCGCGGCGAGACGTCCCGCTTTAGTTGGCCGGCGTTTCCACCAGAGCACCACCGAACTTACACATAGAAACAGGACCGAAAGACAAACCAATGTATTGGCCAAGACGCTCCACAAACCGAGTGTTCCCATATGCAGCGCAATACCAACTGCCATCGCCTTGCCAGCCAAAGAATAGTCAGCATAGCGCACGTCCGCGAGGATTTTGCCGGTGTATTGATCAACATGCACCGTCCGGTCGGTTGTTGGTGCGGTGCTGTCTGTGCTCATCGAGTCGCGGCTGAGCGTCCAGACACCTGTGTCACCGGATGGCACGTTAAGCTGATAACGTGCTTCAAACCCAATCGCACGTGCCAACAGATCAATGCTATCAAGGGTCACAGAGCCAGAAACACCCGCGATACCCGCATCGCTGCCCGAGGCAGGCATCGGTGTCTGCTCCAATGCCCAAGGCACCTCGCGCCGGTCGTGATTCATGCTTGCATGTGTGTCATCTGAAAGAGGGACAGCATCCCATTTCTCCGCCGGGAACTGGCTCCAGGCCTGCACCATCTTGCCGCCCCAAATACCCGCCCAAGCAAGGCCAGAGATCAGGAAAAAGACTAAAAAAACGGACATCCAGATGCCCACCACTCCGTGTAGTGACTTCCAAAGAGAGCGCCCTGCGCCTAAGGTTGGCGTCAGTGCCCTGCGCCACCCTGCGTCTCGTGGCCACCACATATAAAGCCCGGTCGCGACAAGCATGAGGGCCAATGACGCTGCGGTTTCCAGCATTCGATCGCCCACCACGCCCAGCATGAGGTCACTATGAATGTTGTCGAGGAAGTCATACCAGCCGCTACGGCGTGGGAAGGTTTCGATCACCTGAGCGGTATACGGGTCAACGGCAACCATCGTTGCCTCGCCATCCGCATCAACACGAAACAAGGCCGCCAAATCATCGCGCCGGGGGGCGACATATTGCTTGAGCGTGCCGCCCGTAACCGCAGCCACCGCAGCCTCGGATTGGGACGAGACAGACAGCCCGATCTCTTGGGGGACAACTGCCGTCCGTTCTCCATCCCGCCCGTCGATCCAGGCAATCCACAGCATCATCATTCCAGTTAATGCGAGAATGGTCAGAAACGGGATTACGAACAGCCCAGCATAAAAATGCCAGCGCCACGCGGCGAAATAGATCTTGTTTGCGCTGCCCTCAGGCTGCGCGTCTGTATCGAAAATAGTCATTGAAGGGCTCCAAGCCTGATGAGCCGCATACGATTGGATGCGGCTAAGTTAAGGTTCTGATTGAATGAAATCAGGCTTGTGGTGGCGCGCGAACCAGCCGCGCAGGGTCGAGGCCTTGGCTTTCAGCAATGCGTTTTGCGACAAATCCAAAGATGAATACCTTTGGTGTACTCGTTGCGACTGTGTGACAGCCGCTCCCCAGCATGCCGAGGTGGTCGCTGATACGGCATGCTTCACAATCTATCAGAGGAGCGTTGCCCTCATCACCTGCTGTGCCGCAAATATCACTGAGGGATCCTCCCGCAGCAACATAGGCTACCAGTTCTGGAGACAGTGAAGGTTGCGCCGCCCGATGTGCGAAACCAATCGCGACCATTGCGAACATAGTCACAAAGATCAGGCAAAATTTGCATAAACTGATTGCGCGGCAAACCATAGAAAGACCTTTAGCAAGCATTAAATTTCTGCGCCAGAAGACATTCGCGACAGAGCAAAAAATTGTTGGCTTAGACTCGAACCGAGCCGAACGAGTTTCCTGCTTGAATGCCCAAAGCCGAGTTATTGCCAGACTGCGGGGTGACGACCATGGGCTTGTGGGAACAGACCATAACAACCACCCTATCTCACGGCAGCAAATAAACGCCCGTTGATTTTCTGGTGGACATTTCGCCATCACCCCGGCTCTTTATGCGCATGACCCAACCGCTCTACGTTATTCCGGATATACACGGCCAGCTGGCATCGCTCGAAGAGGCACTCTCGCGGATCAAGGCCGATGGTGGCCCCGACACCCGGATCGTTTTTCTGGGCGACTATGTGGACCGTGGCCCAGACAGCCGCGGCGTGATCAACACGCTGATCGCCGGGCAGGAAAACGGGCGTAAGTGGATCACGCTTCGGGGCAATCACGACCAGATGTTTCTGGATTTCCTCGAGCAGGGCAGGATCGACAACCCGCGGCTCAGCAAACCCGGCTATAGCTGGCAGCACCATCGTCTGGGGGGCGTCGAAACGCTGGCCTCTTACGACCTGTCCCGACCCGACCATGACGAGGCGTTGCAAGCTGTACCGGCTGCTCACCGCAACTGGCTGGCTGGGTTGCCGCTCTATCATCTCACTGACGATCTGCTTTTGGTGCACGCAGGTATCCGCCCCGGCATCCCGCTTGAAAAACAGTCGCCCGACGACCTTATGTGGATACGTGACGAATTTCACGCCCATACCGAGCCCTTTCCCTGGCTCATCATCCACGGGCATACGCCGCTGGACTACCCGGCGCATTTCGGCAACCGGATTGACCTTGATGGTGGCGCCGGGTGGGGCCGACCGCTATGGCCCGCGGCCTTTGAAGGGCGCGACTGCTGGGTGCTGACCGACGAAGGGCGCGCCGCACTACCTGCGCCCTGACAGATGTTTCAGACGGACGGGTGACGTAACATCACATTTGCAGGCCCGTAGCTTTGCGTTAGCCTTGGGCGACTCGTTCAGATTCCGGGGAGGTTTCCAATGACCGATATCGTTCTTCTAGATGGTGCGCGTACCGCAATCGGTACTTTCGGCGGCTCTTTGGCTGGGGTTCCCCCCAGCCAATTGGGCGCCATTGTCGCCCGCGAAGCGCTGGTGCGCTCTGGCGTCGAAGCTGGGCAGATTGGCCATGTGGTATTCGGTCACGTGATCAATACCGAACCACGCGACATGTACCTTTCCCGGATCGCCGCGATGGATGCCGGTATACCCGACACGACGCCCGCCATGAACGTCAACCGCCTGTGCGGATCGGGCGCGCAAGCCATTGTTTCTGCGATACAGAACCTGATGCTTGGGGATACGGATTTCGCCCTTGCAGGGGGCGCGGAAAGCATGAGCCGATCACCCTATATCGTACAGGACCAGCGGTGGGGGGCAAAGATGGGCGATATTCGCACGCTCGACATGATGCTGGGTGCGCTCAACTGCCCCTTTGGCACCGGCCATATGGGTGTGACCGCCGAAAACGTCGCTGCCGAACATGATATCAGCCGCGAGGATCAGGATGCCTTTGCAGCAGAAAGTCAGAAACGCGCCGCTGCCGCAATCGCGGCGGGGCATTTCAAATCCCAGATCGTGCCGATTGAGGTCAAGGTCAAGCGCGATATGGTTGCCTTTGACACCGACGAACACCCCAAAGCCACGACCATGGAAACGCTCGCCGGTCTGCGCGCGGTTTTCCAGAAGGATGGCACTGTAACGGCGGGGAATGCCAGCGGAATTAACGACGGCGCCGCAGCCGTGGTAATGGCCCGCGCTGAGGCCGCAGAGGCCGCAGGGCTGAAACCCAAGGCGCGCGTTCTGGGCTATGCGCATGCTGGTGTGCGCCCGCAGGTGATGGGCATCGGTCCGGTGCCAGCGGTCGAAAACCTGATGGCGCGTACCGGGCTGTCGGTAGATGATTTCGACATCATCGAATCGAACGAGGCTTTCGCCGCGCAGGCCCTTGCCGTCAACAAGGGGCTTGGTCTCGACGCCGCCAGGGTGAACCCGAATGGCGGCGCGATCGCCCTTGGCCATCCGGTCGGCGCGACCGGCGCCATCCTTACAGTCAAGGCGCTTTACGAGCTGGAGCGTATCGGCGGATCAAAGGCGCTGATCACAATGTGCATCGGTGGCGGACAGGGGATCGCGCTGGCCATCGAACGGATGTAATCCCATCTCCGCGCCTAGTCGACCCGCACCCTCACCCGGGCGGATCGGCCGGACGCGTCAATAACTGAAAGCGTTGAAAAACCTGCGGAAATGCCAGGCAGTAGCGCCTCTCGTCCGCGTGCGCCGATCAGAACCGGCGTGCCATTGGCCAGCCAGGTGAACGGCGGCTTGCCGTCACGCATCTTGACCGGCAGCGCGCCGTTAGCAGACAGCCTTGCGCCATCGGGGGGAAACACCAGTTTGGGTGCATCGGGCGCTGCCTCGAACACCGCATCACGGCCCGCAAAGCGCCGCAACGGGCGGGGCAATTCGGCCGTTGAAACAATCAAAGTTTCCGGCGGTGGCGGCGGTAACGGGTCAGGCTCGGATTTCAACCGCTGGAACGCCTTGAAAAGCACCGGAGCCGCCAGTTCACCCCCAAAGGCCCCCGGTACCGGTGTACCATCGGGCCGGCCGATCCAGACGCCCGCCACATGCGCCCCGTCAAACCCGACTGCCCAGGCATCGCGATGGCCATAGGATGTGCCAGTCTTATAGGCCAAACGCCCAGACGGCGCACCCGATGGCGGTGGCAGTGATCCCAAAATGCTCGAGACCTGCCATGCTGCGGATCGGCTGATGACCGTGGTTTTTGGTGCATCCGGTGGGTTTTCTGCCCGCCAATACAGCGGAACTGTTTCCCCGCCATTCGCGAAAACCGAATAAAGCTGGACAAGATCGTAGAGCGTTACGCCAACGCCGCCAAGCGCAACAGCCAGACCGGCCTGCCCACCCGGCACCTTCGCTTCAACACCGGCACGCTTCAGAGCGTTCATCAGATGCGCCGGACCAATCTCATCCATCAGCAGCACTACCGGAATGTTCAGCGATTGCCGCAGAGCATCCGCCACCGGCAATTCACCCCGGAACCGTCCGTCAAAATTCTGCGGTGCATAACTGCCAAAGGCGACCGGGCGATCATTAATCAGCGTATTCGGATGGGCTAGGCCCCGGTCGAATGCCATCGCGTAGACAAGCGGTTTCAGGGTCGATCCGGGCGATCGCAGGGCATGGGTCATGTCGACATAACCCTGACCACCGCCCGTCGCAGCATAGTCGCCTGATCCGACCGACGCCAACACCGCACCAGTGCGATGATCGGCCAGCACAATTGCAACAGACAGATCTTCAGGCAGGCCCTGCAACGTGGATTTCGCCAACCTTTCAAGGCTTTGCTGCAATTTTCGTTCGAGGGTCAGCTGATGTGTAACCGCCAGCGCGTCATTTGCACGTGCCTGATCGCTGAGATGCGGCGCCAGCAACGGGAACGGGCGGCGAATGCCGGGGACGGGCTCAGCCAAACCGGCGAGCGCGGCGTCTTCTGCAATGACAGTTTGCGATGACATTCGTGTCAGCACCCGATTCCGCGCCTCACGGGCCGCGTTTCTGTCGCGATCCGGACGACGTGCCTCGGGCGATTGCGGCAGGGCCACAAGCAGCGCTGATTGGGCCGGTGTCAGGCGACCAGGTTCCTTGCCGAACCACGCCAGGCTGGCAGCGCGCACCCCTTCCAGATTGCCGCCAAAAGGCGCGTGGGTCAGGTAGAGCGTCAGGATATCAGCCTTGCTCAATCGCCGCTCCAACGCCAAAGCGACCCGCATCTGACGCAGCTTGCCGCGCCATTTGCCGGTACCGCTTTCCTCAAGCAGCCTGGCCACCTGCATCGTCAGTGTTGACCCGCCGGAAACGATCTGGCCATGCCATATCGCTTGCGCCACCGCCCGCAACATCGCCCGCGCATCTATCCCGGGGTGTTGATAAAACCGCCTGTCCTCGTAGGCAATCAGCATGTCCAGATAGGTATGATCCAGCTGATCCGGGTGCACCGCCAACCGCCAACGCCCGTCGGCCACGGTGTAGACGCGCAGCATTTCCCCGTTGCGGTCGCGCACTTCAACCGACGTCTCGCTGATCAGTTGCGGTAATTCGGTAGCGTCAATCCAATTGTCAAGCACGTCCCGACTGAAGGCGAGCAAGAGCAGACAGATAGCCAGCGCAGCGAACAGACGGTCAAGTCGCTTCATGGGTCACCTCTCCTTCCCACACTCCCGGATACAGCGTCACGAAGCGGGAGTTATCGACCTGCAGCGTTGTTTTGTAACCAGTTTGTTCAGCAAGATATGTGACACGGCCGGGAAATTTTGTTTTCCGGTACTCCTGATGAAGCGGGCGCAATTCTGTGTCTGGATATTTTAGCCATGCGGCAGAAATTCTCACCCGGTCAGACGACGTTCCGGCAAGTTTCCAAAGCGGCATCACGTTTGTTGCTGGCGTGAAAGAAAAATCTATGAATTCCGAGTTAGCTACTTTGGGCTGCTGCACATCATTTAGCGTCCAGACATCGTTTTCACGGACAATCTGAAGCTTCACTTCACGTCCCTGGTGAACACCTGCCACATCCGCCCCAAGAGTGCTCCATTCCTGATCACATCGCACAACGTAATCCAATGCAGCAAAACCACTTTCATCGCGAAACCGCGCGTGTCCCACCAAAATCCAACCAACGTCGGTGCGAGCCAGCCTGCATGAATCGTCCCCCTCACGATCCAGCGCGCGCCATCGACACGAAGCAAAAGTATATCCTTTCATTTGCCCGGCTCCGTTTTCATTCAGACACCGCCATCTCGCCGGTATTCGTGCGTGCACGATAGCGGGGGCGATACATGTCTTCGACCGTGGCCGCCGGGTGGTGATATTGCCCCGGCGACACGGCCCGCACGATATAGGCCAGTTGAAACGCTTTGTTGCTGCGCCAGTCTACAGCCGCGAGAAACCTGTCGGCGCGAAACTCGGTATGCCGCGCCTCGATCGGGTTGAGCCAGTCCAGCGCTCGTATATCACCCGAGCGCAGCAGGTTTGGATTGTCGATCTCCAACCCCGCCGGAAGTGGATCATTGACCATCAGACGCGCCTCGCCCTTTTCGAAAGGCGATACTTTCAGCACCGCCACCAACCGCGAACCGGTCTGCACCCCATCAAGGCTAACGGGATTGCCGTCCATGTCATAATACTGCCGCTCGATTGCGTAGCCATAGCCACCCGCGTCAACCGGCACCTCGGGCACACCGATCGTTGTCAGGGTGATGTCGGTATCCGTGGTCGAAGCGTTGCGGATCGCCTGTGGGGTCAGGGTATCGGCCTCGACCATTCTCACCAGCGGGCCGGAGACCTCAGCGCCATTCAGGGTCAGCCCGGCAGTACTGGGGTCATCGATCAACGCCTGTGCTGCCATCAATGTCCAGACCTGCTCCTGCGGAGACATATGCGGTCCCTCGGCAACCAGCGTGCCGCTCAGAAGGCCCCGGTCAATCGCATTGCTACCCGCCTCGACCGCCAAGGTCAGCACCGCCGCCCGGTCACGCAGATGGGTCCCGTAATCGGCGCGCCAAACCTGGGTTTCCGAGGTCGGCTGACTGCCGATCATCTTACCAGCTTGAGCAAACAGCCGATCTGCGCGGGTCTGGTCAGCATAAGCGGCAAGCGCCGCCCCAAGCTGCGCCACGGCAAGCGGTGTGGCCAGCGCCCCGGCCTTCACATCGGCGTAGTAGCGCAGATCTCCCATTCGTGCGGCCCCCTCACGCGCCAGCACCATCAGCGCATAGGCGATATCTTCTCCGCCCTTGTCGAAGTCCGGGGCATAGTTCACCCGGTTGCGCAGGTTATCCATCGTCATCGCAAAGGCCTGTGCGGGCACCTCATGCCCCTCGGCCCGGGCGCGCGACAGGAAATCGGCAACATAGGCGTCAAGCCAGAAATCACCTGAACCGGCACGCCAGAGGCCAAAGGCACCGTTACTGGACTGGCGTGTCAGAATACGGGCGATCGCCTGGTCAATGCGTTTGTCAACCTGATCGGCATTGCCCAGCCCCATCGCCTGCGCCACCTGATTGAAATAGAGCAGCGGCATGGTTTGCGAGGTCACCTGCTCGGTACAGCCGTACGGATACCTGTCTAGCGCCGTCAGAAGCGCCGGGGCATTCAGCCTAGCCAGTGGGCCCGCAGAAATCACCGCACTGCCCGAGCCAACGCGTAGACCGCTGAACACATCCTTGTCCAACGTGAACGTATCCCCCGCCGCAAGCTTAAAACGCCGGGTTGTCGATACTGCCGGGTCATTTGTCCGGACTGGCAAGGTTAGCGTCTTGGTCAATTGCTTGCCATCCGGTGTGGTCAGGGCGACGCGTATCTGATGATCGCCCGTCTCATCGGCCGTTATGGGAAGTCTAAGCACCAGCTTATCCCCATCTGCTAGATCAACACCCGACGGGATATCCTGGGTCAATGCTTCGCCGGACGCGGTCACATCCAGGCCCATCCGGCCAGCGGGTCCGTCAGCATGAACGATTTCAAGCAGCATCTGGCTGACATCCCCCGGCGCCAGAAAGCGCGGCAGCGTTGCGGTCACCACCACCGGGTCTCGCACCAGCACATCACGTTCTGCCTGCCCCACCGCGGTATCAGACCAGGCGATGGCCATCAGCCGCACAGTGCCGTTGAAATCCGGAATGTCGAATTGCGCCCGCGCTAGGCCATCGGGGCCCACGGTGACCGGTCCTGAGAAGAACGCCACCAGTTTTTCGGTCGGCGGCGGCGATTTAAGTTGCATCCCACTGCCCGCATCCCCGCCCGAGCGCACCCGTCCCGCAGCGCCGTTCATCCCGTCGATCAGACGGCCATAGAGATCACGAATCTCGACCCCCAATCGGCGCTGACCAAAGTAATGCGCGCTCGGGTCAGGACTTTCGAAACCGGTGAGGTTCAGAATGCCCAGATCAACTGCCGCGAGGGTGACGTAGCCGGTCTGTCCCGCATCCAGCCCCTCGACCTTCAGCGACACGTCCAGGGCGCCGCGCGGATTGATGCTGTCCGGCGCTTCGATACTGACATCCAACCGTCGATCAGCCGGATCAATCCTGGCATAGCTCAGACCAAGCGCGCGGGCGGGGTTTTGACCCGCGGCAACGTCCATCGGGCGAATGACCTGCGCCGTGACATAGGCCCCGGCCCCCCATTCGTCGGTAACCGTCAGCGGGATCAGGTTTTCGCCTTCGGCCACCTCAACGGCCTGCATGTCTATCACCCGGTTTGACATCACTGTGACCATCGCGGTACCGGCGTAGCGCGGCGTGATCCGCAGCTGTGCCGTGTCGCCGCTGCGATATCCAGGCTTGTCCAGAGACAACTCCAGCGTGTCAGGCGTTTGCGAAACGTCGGCGGGCGCATACCACCCGGCATAGAAATCCGTCGAACTGGCGACATAGCTGCCGCCCAGACGCTCGACTACCAACTCATAGCGCCCCCAATCCACTGGCGCTGAGATCGTCACAGGGTTTCCCTGCAACGCCATCTCTCCTGTCGCCACGCGGCTGCGAGCGGTGATCGGCTCCCAATTCCAGTTGCCGTACTGCTGATACCACTGGTACCGGGTCTCGACCCGGTTCAGCGTCCAGCGAAGCTGCATCGGTGTCGGGTTGAGGTCGGGGCCAATTCCGATCAACTGAAACGTCGCATCTGTGCCTTCCGGGACCACACCGTCGAAGCCCGGCTTGATGCCGATCATTGGACCCACAGGTGCCAGCAACCGGGTCAATCTGCGTTCGACCGGACGGCCCGAACCTTCTTGAACACGAATGACTGCCTCTACCTCATACGGTCGGTCGGCAAGTTGGGCCGGTGGGATCGGTAGGGGCAGCATGGCCTTGCCGTCCGAGCCGGTTTCACCTCCATCAAGATAGCTGGTTTGTGCACTGACAATGTCATCATAGCGGCCAAATGCGTAACCGGGAAATTCCGGCAACTGGTTCTTGGCCTTCAAGCTGGCCGTCCCTTCCACCCGCAACCCGGCCCCCGGTGCCCCAAAAAGATACCGTGCATCGACCGTCAGAGGTGGCGTATCTCCCGCGCGGATCTTAGAGACGTGCAGCGACAGATCAAAGTCGATCCGTTCCGGTAGGAAATCTTCGACCAGAACCTGACGGCTGACCAACGCGGGCGCGTCTAGATCGGCCTTGATCTCGATCGTCCAGGTGCCACGCGGCGCGGTATCGCCGATAGGTATCCCGAACACATGACCGCCTGCTTTGTCACTGGCTGAGAGATGGCGGGCATATTCCACACCATCCGGACGGCTCAGGATTGCAGTGAGCGGAAGGCCAGTGATCGCCGCCACCTGGCCGTCTCGGGCAAGCACGGTCGCATGGATCATCTCACCCGCGCGATAGGCCCCGCGGTCAGTCGCCATAAACACGTCGATCGGAGAGGAGGGAGGCAGACCATCGACCCCGCGATCCGACAAGTCAAACGCCGGGTCGGTCAACGACAGAAAGGCCAGATCGTCTTCGCCCGCACGTGCCAACACCAGTGCCGGCGCCGCGCCGCCCGTGCCGCGCGTTAGGCCGGGTGCAAAAAGTGCGTGGCCCTGCGCATCGGTTTGCAAACTCGCCAGTTCCCGATTGGCGCGAGACAGCAGTGTCAATTCAACCCCTTGCCGCGCCGCGGCATCAGACAGGCCACGCACGAATACATGCAACCCATCGGTGCCCTTCAGCGTGGTCAATCCCAGATCGGTGAGGACGAACCATTGCGTCGCGCCCGGGTCGTCATAAATCTCGCGCCCCTTTACCCGCGCGGTCAGCGCGTAAATACCCGGTGGCTGATCGCGCAGCACGTCGCCCAGCGGCAAACGAGTCGTCATCGTCCGGTTCAGTTCATTCTGCACCTCACCGACGCCGGTCCATACCTGCTCGGCCACATCGTTGGAAAACGCCTGATCCTGATATTCGCTGAGCGGCCTGCCAAAATAATCGTCCTGAATGGCGCGCAACAAGTTGCGGTCACTGACCCGGCGCAAAAGCAGTTCGACACTATCCAGATTAACCGTCTCAATCGGCAGAGACGCATCGGCAGCCTTGGGCAGAACATAGGCGCGTCCCGCAAAATTGACCGCCTGCGAGCGATCGCGCACGTAAAGCGACAACTCGACATCCTTGTGCAGCGCCTCACCACTGGCGGCCGGCAATCCTTTGCGGAACGTAATACTGTACCGCTGACCGTGCTGCGCGCCATCAATGCAAATCTGGCGCCCCTCGGCCTGCACTACCAACCGCGGGTCGGGCAGGCGCACATAGGGCGTGTAATCGGTGCCCGTCTTGATCAGCGACTCCGAAAATTCAGCGCAGAGGCGAGGTGCTTCGCTTTCGTTATCGCTGCGATGTTCGGTGATACGAAAGCCGTATTTCGCGATTGCCTTCTCCAATGCCTTCGCGGTGTCCTGACGTGGTTGGATATTTTGGGCCAATCGCAAGGCACTGATCATATCACGCCCGCGCTGGTTATTTTCCAAAGCCGCCGCCATTTGTGCCAATGCCGAGACCCGCGCGGGATCGCTCAGCGCCCGCAAATACCCGTTGACGGATGCCTTAACGGACTGCGCCTTAAAGCGCCGCATATCAGAACTGCTCTGCGATTTCGCAAGCAGTGAAAGCCGCGCGTATTCGACCCAGAGATCGCTGCTATCCGCGCGTGAGATCGCGGCGCCGGTCCAGCGCATGGCATTCAGATGATCCCCTTTTGCTTCGCGGTCACGGGCGGCGGCAAGCATCGTCTCGACATCCCACGCATCGGCCGGATGCCGCCAGCCGATGTTTTCCGCCAGATCACGTGCATTTCGCAGATCACCGGCCGAGAGAAATTCCAGATCATCGGCACGCGCTTGCGCACCCGCAAGAGCGCGCGGATCGGTCGAGAGTATTTCGGCCGAAATCGCGCCCTCGTAAGATTGTCTCTCGGAGACGCTGCTCTTTGGAAAACAGGCATTTGAGCGGCTGTTGTAGGTGAAGGCGTTGCAGGTGGCATTTGCAAGACAAGCCTTTTGGCACGCCTCGAATGTGGTGTCGAACAATGGATCAAGGTCAGCACCGTAAAAATCCACATCGCGGGTGACCACCGGGCGCCTGTCGGGCAATGGATCCTCAGCGGCGGCGACGGTGGAATAACTTGTGATAAGCAGTATTGAAACAACCTGACGCAGCATAAGAGCCTCCTGACTAACCAAAGGTATGGTGCCACGGCGCAGCACGGCTGACAACGGTGCCACCGGAGCCGTTTTAAACAGTTGTTCACCACAATATCCGATTGTGCATTGAATCCCCGGTTGGGCATTGCGGAGTACGGGTATGAGCCTTGCCAATAAACTGTCACAGGAACGGCGTGCGCGCCTGGCCGCCGAACGCCTGCTGGAACAAAAGCAGGCAGAATTACATGCCGCCAACCGCAAGCTGGGCAAGCATGCGCGCGCGCTCTCGGACGAGATCGTCGAGACCCGGGCGGAGGTTGAACACATCCTTGTCGAAAATCAGCGCGTCAAGTCCGATCTGACCGTTGCCAACGAAAAGGCGGAAGTTGCCGAACGGCGCCTCTGGCAGTCAATTGAAATCATTCAGGACGGGTTCGCCTTTTTCGATTCTGACAGTCGGATGATCTCGGCCAACAAGGCGTGGATGCGTGTTTTTGATGGGCTCACGGAAATCAGACCCGGGATCAGCTATGTCGAAATCCTGCAATTCGTGACCGAAGAGGGTATCGTCGATATCGGTGATATGCACCCTGCTGACTGGCGCGAAAAGATGCTGGACCGCTGGCAAAGTCAAACCCCCGAACCCGAGATCATACAACTGTGGAACGGCGAATATATCAAACTCGTCGATCAGCGCGGTCAAGGCGGTGGAACGGTCAGCCTGGCGCATAATATTACCGAAACCGTGCGACATGAAAAACAACTGAAAGATGCTCATCGCAAGGCCGAAGCGGCAAGCCGCGCCAAATCCGCATTCCTTGCGAATATGAGCCACGAAATCCGGACGCCGATGAACGGTGTCGTCGGCATGGCGGACCTTTTGCAGGATACCGAGTTAAGTGACGAGCAACGACTATACGTCGAGACCATCAGGAATTCCGGCGAAGCATTGCTGGTGATCATCAACGACGTATTGGATTTCTCCAAGATCGAAGCCGAAAAGCTGGTATTGCACAAAGACACTTTCGACCTCGAACGTTGCATCCACGAGATCGTGATCCTTCTGCAGCCCACCGCCCGGGACAAGGGGATAGAAATTCTGGTCGATTACGACCTCTTTCTGCCAACGCAATTCTCCGGCGACCGGGGCCGCATCCGGCAGGTACTGACCAACCTCATGGGCAACGCGGTGAAGTTCACCGAAAGCGGGCATGTATCGGTCTGCGTTGTCGGCATGCCGCCCTGGGATGAAGAAACCGCAAGACTACATATCATCATCGAGGACACCGGTATCGGTATACCCGAGGACAAGATTGGCCACATCTTTGGCGAGTTCAACCAGGTCGATGACGAGCAAAATCGTAAATTCGACGGCACCGGGCTGGGCCTGGCTATTTCGCAGAAGCTGATCAAACTGATGGATGGCGATATCTGGGTCGACTCGGTCGCTGGTGAGGGATCAAATTTCGGTTTCTCCCTCTCGCTCCCGGTGGCCGAGGCCGTCGATGCCGATGGCGCCCGGATGCCCGAGGGGCTGAAACGCGCCCTCGTGGTGGACGATCATACCGCAAACCGGGAAATTGTGGAACGCCAGCTTGGTGTTCTGGGTATCGAAGCCGTGTCCTGCGGAAGTGGCACCGATGCACTGGCAAAGCTTGACCAGGGCATCGATCTGGTTCTGACCACCCATACGATGCCGGTCATGGACGGTATGGAATTGGCAGAGGCGATCCGCGAGGCCGGGCATACGGTGCCTATCGTGCTGCTAAGCTGCAATACTGGCACGGCCGAACAGGACCCTGCTCGACCACATCTGCACGCCTTGCTGCAAAAACCCGTTGCCCGGCAAGATCTGTTCACTGCCCTGAAATCGATCGAAGTCAAACCGGCGGCGGTCGAAATAACGGAACCCCCGCCGCCCTCTCCCGAGCCGGACAAACAGGACGGGCCGACGCCAGAGTCGCGGGCAATGCGCGTGCTCGCCGCCGAAGACAATAAGACCAATCGCCTTGTCTATACCAAGATGGTCAAGACGTTGGATATAGATTTGAAATTTGCCGAAAACGGGGTCGAGGCCGTTGAATTCTATCAATCTTTCGATCCCGACATTGTCTTCATGGACATCTCGATGCCCGAAATGGACGGGAAGGAAGCGACACAGAAAATCCGCGAACTTGAAGAGAGTGCGGGTAACCATGTGCCCATCGTAGCCATGACCGCTCACGCCATGGACGGGGATCAGGACGGCATACTTTCGGCCGGCCTGGATCATTACCTGACGAAACCGCTGAAAAAGCAGGCTATTATCGATCATATTACCAAGGCTTGTCCTGATGATGCGCGCAACCCACTGCGCGATGATCAGTCCTGAGGATAGTCGCGCAGAAAAACCCAGTTGAAATCATCGGATAAATCCGGGCGATATCGGTATCCGCCGCTGTCAAACTGGGTGATGGCGTTTGGTTCGGTCAACCGGTGCTGGACAATAAAACGGGCCATGGCGCCCCTCGCCTTCTTTGCAAAAAAGCTAACGACCTTGGCCGCACCCGCTTTTTCTTCCATGAAAACCGGCGTGATCACCCGCAGATCGAGCGCGTCAAGATCAACGGCGCGGAAATATTCCTGACTTGCGCAGTTGATCAATGTGTTGGTCTGAACCGCGCGAGCCTGAGCGTTCAGCGCCTTGGATATCTGATCATCCCAAAACTCATAAAGCGATTTGCCGCGAGCATTTTTCAGGCGACTACCCATTTCAAGACGATAAGGTTCGATGGCATCCAATGGACGCAAAACACCATAAAGGCCCGACAAGATACGCAGATGATCCTGCGCCCAGGCCAGCTCGTCCTCATCAAGGCTGCCGGCTTCAAGTCCCTGATAAGTATCCCCGGCAAACGCCAAGGCTGCGGGTTTCGTTGACATATGTCCAAAATCGCCGAAACGCGTGGCGTTGAGCTGTGCCAGGTTATCGCTGATGCCCATAAGTTTTTGCAGATCTTTGGGCGAAAGGGTTCGCGCGATAGTGGCCAATTGATGGGCTTCAGCCTGAAAGGCCGGCTGGGTCGGAACAACATTATCAACTTCGCGCATGTCCAGTTTTTTGGCAGGTGAAACAACAACCAGCATTCAACGTCCCCCAGATGGTTTATTTTCAGGTGATCTAGCCCGCCGCCCGCAAAACGTCCAGAAACACCGCACCAAATCTCTCCGCACGCTTTTCCCCAAGCAACCTCGCCATCTCATTCGGGTCGCGCGGACGGGTCGCGGCGACCCGTGCAAGCAGCGAGGCGGAACAGCTGAGCGGGCGGTCAATCCCGGCCTCACCGCGCGCCAGATCGGCCTGCGCTTCAAGAAGCTGGTCATAGACCTCCCCGACCTGACGGCCCGCCAGTTTGCGGCGTGTTGGATGTAGTTGCGCCGTGTCATCACCGTTAACTACCTGCAGGAACGCATCACCATAGCGCTCAAGCTTCTTTGCCCCCACACCGCTGATCCGGGCCATCTGGTCCAGGTTAGCAGGGCGCGTCTCGGCCATTTCAATCAACGTGCGATCGGTAAATACCACGTAGGCGGGTACACGCGCGGCCTCGGCCAGTGCCCGGCGCTTAGCCTTGAGCGCGGACAATAGCGGCGCATCTTCTTCTGACACTAGCGCCTTTGCCGCCGGGCGACGCGATTTCGTCACCAGCGTATCGCGGCGCAATGTGATGCTCTGTTCGCCGCGCAGGATCGGTCGGGCGGTCTCGGTCATGCGCAGGGCGCCGTGGCGTTCTCGGTCCGGGCGGATCAGGTCCAGCCCCATCATCTGACGGAACACCCCCTGCCACGTGCGCCGATCCAGATTCTGACCCACGCCAAAGGTGGGCAGTTGATCATGCCCGCGGGCGCGCACCTTGTCGGTCTCATTCCCGGTCAGGATATCAATCAGATGCCCGGCCCCGAAAAACTCGTCAGTGCGCAGGATCGCCGAAAGCGCCTTGCGCACAGCTTCGGTTCCGTCGAACACATCAGGGGGTGTTTCGCAGGTATCGCAATTGCCGCAGCCGGGTTTGTCCTCGCCGAAATAACGTAGCAGGACGGCGCGTCGGCACTCTTGCGCCTCGGCCAGCCCTAAAAGAGCATTCAGTCGGGCGTGATCCGCCATGCGGCGCTCGGGCGGCGCCAGCCCTTCGTCAATCTGGGTGCGGCGCAAGCGTATATCGTCTGGACCGTAGAGCGTCAGCGTCTCGGCCGGGGCACCATCACGACCCGCACGGCCGATTTCCTGATAATAGGCCTCGATCGACTTGGGCAGATCCGCGTGGGCCACCCAACGGATATCCGGCTTATCCACCCCCATGCCGAAGGCCACGGTCGCCACCACGATCAACCCGTCTTCGGTGTTGAACCGGGTCTCGACAATGCGGCGGTCTTCGGCCTCCATACCGCCGTGATAGTGGCAGGCATTGTGACCGTCTGCGCGCAACGCCTGCGCCAGGGTTTCGGTCTTGGCGCGCGTGCCGCAATAAACGATACCCGACTGGCCCTTGCGGGCGGCGGCAAACTCGGTGATCTGGTGGCGCGGACCATCCTTGGCGGCAAAGGTCAGGTTGATATTGGGCCGATCGAAGCCGTGGAGAAAGCTGGCCGGAGCTTGCCCGTCAAAGAGCTTTTCGACAATCTCGTCGCGGGTTTCTGCATCCGCTGTCGCCGTGAATGCCGCAAGCGGTACGCCAAGGGCGCGGCGCAGCTCTCCGATGCGCAGATAGTCAGGTCGGAAATCATGACCCCATTGCGAGACGCAGTGCGCCTCGTCCACGGCGATCAGGCTGACCCCGATGCTGCGCAACATGCCCATTGCCGACCCGGCCGCAAGGCGTTCGGGCGCGATGTAGAGGAGTTTCAACCGGCCCGCGTCAAGTGCTTGCCAGACTTCACTGGTTTCTTCCTCGGTATTGCCAGAGGTTAGCGCACCGGCTTCAACGCCGACCGCGCGCAGCGCCCGCACCTGATCGCGCATCAGCGCGATAAGCGGCGAGATCACCACTGTCACACCATCGCGCAGTAGCGCAGGCAGCTGAAAACAAAGTGATTTACCGCCACCTGTCGGCATGATCGCCAACACGTTATCACCGTTCGAGACAGCGTTGACAATATCCTCTTGCCCAGGACGAAAAGCATCGAACCCGAATACGTCGCGCAAAAGCGTGGCAGCGCCTGGCATGGAAACCCTGTAAGATTTTATTTATCTGCTCTTACAGGAAATCATTTCATACTAAGAATTGGTGAACAAGAGCGGGATCAATAAAAAGCCGCGATATTGTTCATTAGAATGATCCTCAGCGCATAAACCGCAATCAGCGCGATCAATGGTGCCAGATCGATGCCGGAAATCGGCGGGATAAAACGGCGGATCTGGCTGTAGACGGGCTCCAGCAATCGATTGAGCATATGCCAGATCTGCGCGACCAATTGTTGATGCAGATTCAGCACCTGAAAATTGATCAGCCAGCTCATGATCACATGGGCAATAATGAAAAACCAGATGATATCCAGAATAAGCATTATGATCTGGAAAATTGAAAGCATCGGCGCATTCCCTTGGTCGTCGTCGCCACAACAGGTAAGCGGAGTCCTGCAAAAGCGCAAGCGTGACGCGAGGTTGTGGTTGACCACCCGGGACAGGCAAAACAGATAGCGGGCAAAGGAGACGCCCGATGTATCCCGTCATTCGTCTGATTGCCCAGCTTGTCAAACACCGCAAAGACCCGCCCATGCCGGTCACCGGCACCCATGTCTCGCACCATATGTGCCTGCCGTGGGATATCGACATCTGGATGGAGCTGAACAATGGACGCACCCTTACGCTTTACGATCTGGGGCGAACATCGGCGGCCCAACGCGCCGGGCTGGTCCGCGTGCTGCGCAAGAACCGGTGGGGTCTGACCATGGCCGGGGCCAGCGTGCGCTATCGCCGACGCATCCGCACGTTCGAACGCATCGAAATGCGCTCGCGTCTGGCCTGGTGGGATGACAGATTTTTCTATGTCGAACAGTCGATGTGGAAAAAGAACGGCGAATGCGCCAACCACATCATCTATCGCTCGGCCGTGACCAGCAAAGCGGGGATCGTCGCGCCACACTCCGTCGTTGATGCAATTGACCCTTCGACGGTCAAACCCGAGGCGCCCGCGTGGATCTCAGCCTGGATTGAAGCGGATGCCAAACGCCCCTGGCCGCCGATGCAGGAATAGCTTGCCACCAGGTCTTCCAGCCTGTCATATCGCGCCAGCAAGCAGAGGGGCAGGATGGCCGAAGTTTCGCAAAGAAAACGCATCTGGGGCTGGTATTTCTTCGACTGGGCCAGCCAGCCATTTCATACCCTGTTGCTGACGTTTGTCTTCGGCCCCTATTTCGCAGGCGTCGCGGCGGAATACTTCCTGACATCGGGTCTGAGCGAAGAAGCCGCCGATGCCCGCGCCCAAAGCATCTGGTCACTCTGCCTGACGGTCACGGGGCTAATCATTGGTTTTGGCGCACCAATCATGGGCGCGCTGGCCGATACGACCGGACGACGACTGCCTTGGGTCATAGGGTTTTCGATGCTGTATGTTGCCGGTGCCTTTGCGCTTTGGTGGACATTTCCCGACGGCTCGACCATGTGGCCGATGCTCATCGCCTTTGGCATAGGTTTCATCGGCGCCGAATATGCGCTGGTTTTCGTCAACTCCCAGCTTCCATCGCTTGGAAGCCAGTCCGAAGTGGGGGAAATCTCGGGTTCGGGCTTTGCGTTCGGGTATCTGGGCGGCATCCTGTCACTTATTGTCATGCTGCTTTTCTTCATGGAACAGCCCAGCGGTAAAACCCTGATCGGGCTCAACCCGGCTTTTGGCCTCAATGCCAGCCAGAATGAGGGAACGCGCGCGGTTGGCCCCTTCACTGCGCTGTGGTTCATCGTCTTCATCCTGCCCTACCTGCTCTGGACCCGTGACACCCGAACGCCACCCCAGGGCAAGGGGATGGGCGACGCGCTGAAACTTCTCGTCAAAACGGTAAAAAGCCTGCGCCGACGTCTCAGCCTTTCAGCCTATCTTGGCTCATCCATGTTCTACCGTGATGCGCTAAACGGTCTTTACAGCTTTGGTGGGACCTACGCGCATCTGGTGCTGAACTGGGAGCTGGTCTCGATCGGTATCTTCGGCATCATCGCCGCCATTTCCGCCGCCGTGTTCAGCTGGATCGGCGGTAAGGCCGACAAACGGTTCGGCCCGCGCCCTGTGATTGTCATCTCGGTCTGGGTTCTGATTGTGGTTTGCGTGATCATCGTCTCGATGGACCGCAGCCAGATTTTCGGCATTCCTCTAGCAGAAGGATCACAACTGCCGGATGCCATCTTCTTTGTCTGCGGCGCGTTGATCGGTGGTATGGGCGGCGTGCTGCAGGCCGCCAGCCGGTCGCTGATGGTGCGCCACACCGATCCCGCAGCCCCGACCGAAAGCTTTGGTCTCTATGGCCTTTCCGGCCGCGCGACCGCATTCATGGCGCCCGCCCTGATCGGCGCGGTCACGGCCCTGAGCGGCAGTGCGCGCATTGGGGTTGCCCCGCTCATTGCGCTTTTCCTGATCGGCCTCTTCCTGCTACGCTGGGTTGAGGCAGAAGGAGACAGCGAGACATGGACCGTTTCTTCAAACTAGCTTTTCTGACGCTTGGGTTGGCCGGATGCGGCGGATCGGCCCCGGAACCGTCGGCAAAAGTACAGGCACTTTCAACCCAGAGCATTCCCGCCGCGATGAAAGGCGTCGAGGCACGACAACTCTTTGGCAAACATGCACGCGGCTCGGCGCAATCCGCCGCACCTTTCGGCAGCTATGCCAAGGGCTGCATGGCTGGCGGCGTAGAGCTGCCTGAAACCGGGCCCACATGGCAAGCCATGCGGCTAAGCCGGAACCGCAACTGGGGGCACCCGCACGCAATTGACTTCATTGAAAAAGTATCGAAAAAGGCCGCAGCGCAGCCGGGCTGGAACGGCCTCTATATCGGGGATATCAGCCAACCGCGTGGCGGCCCGATGCTGAGCGGCCACCGCTCTCATCAACTGGGGCTAGACATTGATATCTGGCTGCGTCAGGCGGATAATCTGAAACTGTCGCGAGCCGCACGAGAGGAGATCTCTTCAATCTCGATGCGCCGGTCCAACGGGGCCTACACCAATTCCAACTGGACGCGGCAGCATCACGAAGTCGTCAAGGCCGCAGCGCAGGACCCGCGCACGGCGCGTATTTTCATTTTCCCCGGTGCCAAGGTGCAGATGTGCAAGGATGAAACCGGCGACCGCGCCTGGCTGCGCAAGGTCAGGCCGTGGTGGGGGCATCATTACCACTTCCATGTCCGGCTGAAATGTCCTGACGGATCAAGAGGTTGCGTCAATCAGTCGGCGCCACCCGCCGGGGATGGATGCGCCGAGGCGCAGCAATGGGTCAAAAACATCCTGAACCCGCCGCCGCCCGATCCGAACGCGCCCAAGGCCAAACCCCGGCGCGAGTTGCGAGTCGCTGACCTGCCAGGCCAATGCGTGGCCGTGCTGCAATCGCAGTAGCTGCACGGGGATGGGGGCCTCTGCCCCCTCCCCTCTTGGTGGTTCCGCAGCATCATGGGGGTCTTAACCTTTCGCACCACATGATTTTGTTTTGACAAACGAAAAATCTGTGGCAGTCTGGCTTTGAGTTCAACAGCAGAAAGGAGGTGCCCATGTCTTTAGAGGTAATGGGGAGAGGTGTCGGAACAGTTCAGGAGGGTCGGACCTAGGGCAGCCCCTGGGGACTGAATACCACTTGAATTGGTGCGCCTAACCGGCCCACCTCCGCTGACTTCTAGAGGGCCGTACCGACAAGGGCGGCCCTTTTGAATTTCCGTACACCCTGTACGTCCCGTACGCCCTTTATGTACATAATGTACGTTTTCCGAAAAACTGACCCCGTGATGCAAATCAACGACCAGATCACCATCGAAGACTGGGAACTGACCGAGCAGTTTGTTCGCGCGTCGGGCCCCGGCGGGCAGAATGTGAACAAGGTGAGTTCTGCGGTCGAGCTGCGGTTCGAGGCCGAACGCTCCCCCAACCTGCCCGACGCGGTGAAACGGCGGCTGAAGAAGCTGGCCGGGCGGCGCTGGACCAAGGAGGGCGCGCTGATCATTCAGGTGGACGAAACCCGCCACCAAGCCCGCAACCGCGAGATCGCGCGGGAAAGGCTGGCCGAGCTAATCCGCAAGGCGCTGGAAAAACCCAAACGCCGCATCCCGACCCGCCCGACGCTGGGATCAAAGAAACGGCGGCTGAAGGCCAAGAAGGTGCGCGGCGAGGTGAAGGCTTTGAGGGGGAAGGTTGAAGGCGAGGATTGAAAATATACCAGGATTTGGTATATATGGATCAAAGGAGATTTCCATGCCCCGCAACACCTCATTCGTGCTGAGCGATCATTTTACCGATTTCATCGACAACGCCGTGGAAAGCGGGCGCTACAATTCTGCCAGTGATGTGCTGCGGGCGGGGCTGCGGCTGTTGGAAGAGGAAGAGGAAAAGCTGGAACGGCTGCGAGCGGAACTGATCAAGGGTGACGAAAGCGGGTATGTCGAAGATTTTGATTTCGACGCCTTCCTCGCAAACAAAAACGCCAAGCACCGCGCGTGAAACGGCTCAGGCTCTCACGCGAAGCGCTGAACGACCTCGATGAAATCTGGGATTACACTGCCGAAACATGGGGACCGGATCAGGCGAACCGGTATTTGGAAGATTTGCGCAGCGTGATCGAAGAATTGCCCGAGGGCAAAACGGTATCGCAAGGCGCAGAAGACACACTGCCTGGGGCGCGTAAAGTGTTTCGCGGCAGGCACGTGGTGTTCTTTCGGGACAGCATTGAAACCATCGACGTGATCCGGGTGCTGCATCAGCAGATGGATGCAGGGCGGTGGGTATGAAGGATTGGTAAGGTGGAACCCAACTTGCGCTTTCTGGGTGAAGGGAGTTTTAACCCAATAGGCTAGGGGTTGTATTATGGACAAAAAAAGTTTGATAAACATAAAGTTACTAATTCGGAAGGCCATAAAATGAGCGTACGTTATGGATTCAAACTAGAAGCCTACTTGTATAGCTTTAGGAATTATTTTCCGCAGAAAGTTCAGACTGGTCGGGAGTTTGCTAAATTATTGGTTAGCGAACACGCCAAAGGAAATTTGAAATCTATTCCATACGGAACCCAAGAAGTTTCTGCCGCGGAAGTTACAGTAAGCAACGATGAGCTCTCCATTCTATTCCATCTCTATGACCCACTTATCCCCGATCCGGATTACGTAGATAAAAACAACGGGCAAATACGGACTGCACAACGGCGCAAAGGTGAAGAGCCTGCACGGTCAGCCCACATGATTATGGATGTGTCTCCTAAACATGAGGCGGATCGAGCCTATCCCGTAGGGCTTGAGAATGCGGAGTACCTTTCACGCACACTTGTCAGTAGATACCTAAATGACAGTTTGGACAAACTGACGAGTTCTCAAGAGCTTTGGGTGTCCAAAACCGGAAAGGAAGATCAAAAAAGCTCTCGCAGAAACTAAAGTTCCGCGCCGAACACTCTCAAACAATTGATGGCCTACTCCAAGGAGGCGGAATCTTAAAAGGCATAAAGTCCGTATCAAGCGAGTTAACAGAAACGGATTTTGGCGATAGCGCTTACCCTGTCGTGGAGGAAAACGATTTGTCGGTAAAGGTTCTAAATGGTCCGACAGGAAATGTTGCTAAACAGTTGCTCTCCGGCGTTTGGCAGAAGATACAACAAAAAGATCCAAAGAAGGTCAGCGTAACAATCGAGGATTCTGTGGAAGATAGGTTGAAAACTATTCAAGTAGATGTTTCCAAAGGGAACATATTGGAAAATATTTTCATCCGGCAAAAATCGCTCGGCACCTTCACACCAGATATAAGACTGTGCGAACCTTCTATCCGAATCGATCTAATCTCAGAAATGAAAGGCAAGCTGATTTGACTGTCCCAGTGACAGAGCGTTCGATTTTTCTTCGCCCATTCAATTTTCTTAGAGTGCGGCATAAATATGCTTTTGTTCACAACTTCGTAATACCGCTTCTATTGTTCGTGCCGATTTTATTTAGTTCAGCGATTGATGCCGCTGATCAGACAAAAGCAGTGTTATCGGTTCTGGATTCCGAGATTGAGTTTTTGAAGCTATTTCTACCATTTTCAATCACTTCGCTCGCAGTTGTTTCAACATTCCAGGGACCCGAGAGTATTGATAAAAAATTCAAGATGTCCTCAGAGGTAACACTGCTTGTTTCAAGTTCAGGTGCAACCGAAAAAAAAAACCGATAACACCTCGACATTTTATGACCCTACTATTTAGCTACATCACTATAGCCTGCATAATAGCGATATTTGTTTTTGTTATTTTCGAGCCGCTTTCCAAGTACTTGCCTTCTTTTTTCGGGTACCTATTAGCGGCTGGGGTTTTGTTTCTATTCGCGCAGGTTTTGGTACTAACAGCAGTCGCAGTTTATTTGCTTGGTGACTACCTCGCACGACAAAGAGACCCCTAAACCACCACCTCCAATTCCGCCTGTTCTCCAACTCCGAACACCCGTTTGTAGCGTTGGATTTCGTTCGCCGGACCCATGGCTTTGCGGGGATTGTCGCTGAGTTTGACGGTGGGGCGGCCGTTGGCGCTGACGGCTTTGCAGACGAGGGAGAACGGGTCGAGGGCGTTGTCGGGGACGAGGCCTCGGAAATCGTTGGTCAAGAGCGTGCCCCAGCCGAAGCTGACCCGCGTGCGGCCGGAAAACTGGGCGTGAAGCTCGGCGATTTTCTTTTCGCCCAGACCGTCTGAAAAAATCACCAGTTTTTCCATCGGGTCCTCGCCGCGGCTCTTCCACCAGTTGATGGCAATTTCGGCGCCCTCCGCGGGATCACCTGAATCGATGCGGATACCCGTCCAGCCCGCCAGCCAGTCGGGGGCGTTTTTCAGGAACCCCGCAGTACCATAGGTGTCGGGCAGGATGATGCGCAGGTTGCCGTCATGCTCCTCGTGCCAGTCGGAGAGCACGTCATAAGGCGCGCGGGCCAGGTCGGCGTCACTTTCGGCCAAGGCGGCGTAGACCATCGGCAATTCGTGGGCATTGGTGCCGATCGCCTCGACATCGCGGTTCTTGGCGATGAGGCAGTTGGAGGTGCCGACGAATTTCTCGCCCAGCCCTTCGCCCATCGCCTGCACGCACCAGTCCTGCCAGAGGAAGGAGTGACGGCGTCTTGTGCCGAAATCGGCGATGCGCAGCCCGTCGACGGAGCGCAGGCGTTCGACCTTTTCCCAGAGCTTGGTCATGGCGCGGGCATAGAGCACCTGCAATTCGAACTTGCCCATGCTGTTCAAGACGGCACGGGAGCGCAGTTCCATCAGCACGGCAAGGGCGGGGATTTCCCACAGCATGACCTCGGGCCATGACCCCTCAAAAGTCAGCTCGTACTGGCCGTCGTGTTTTTCCAAATGGTAGGGCGGCAGGCGCAGGTTTTCGAACCAGTCCATGAATTCGGGCGTGAACATCTGGCGCTTGCCATAGAAGGTGTTGCCGCGCATCCAGGTGCTCTCGCCGCGGGTGAGCGAGAGGGAGCGGATATGGTCGAGCTGTTCGCGCAATTCGCCCTCGTCCACCAGGTCGGCCAGCTTGATGGATTTGCTGCGGTTGATGAGCGAGAAGGTGACCTGCGTGTCGGGTTTGTTGCGGAAGATCGACTGGCACATCAGCAGTTTGTAGAAATCGGTGTCGATCAGGGATCGGACGATCGGGTCGATCTTCCATTTGTGGTTATGGACGCGGGTGGCGATATCGACCATGGGGCGGCTCCGGCACTGAAGCGATGATGAGCAAACCCGTCAGGGGTTTCGGCCCGGACATCGCGGACACCCGAAAAGGCGGGCCGGACCGTTAAAGCAAAGGCGGGCGGGGGTGGCAAGGCACTGCGGGGTGCCGCAAACGGCTGAACGCCAAAGAAAAGGGGCCGCCCGAAGGCAGCCCCGATCCGAAACCGTGATACGGCAGCTTACATCATGCCGCCCATGCCGCCCATGTCGGGCATGCCGCCACCCATGGCGGGGGCATCTTTGGCAGGCTTGTCGGCAACCATTGCTTCGGTTGTGATCAGCAGACCAGCGATCGAGGCCGCATCTTCCAGCGCGGTACGCACAACCTTGGCCGGGTCGATGACACCGAACTTGAACATGTCGCCATATTCTTCGGTCTGTGCGTTGAAGCCGAACTTGGCATCCTTGCTTTCGCGGATCTTGCCCGCAACAACCGACCCGTCAACACCCGAGTTCTCGGCGATCTGACGCAGGGGCGATTCCAGGGCGCGGCGCACGATGGCGATACCGTTGTTCTGGTCGCTGTTGGCGCCTTCCAGACCTTCGAGCGCGTTCGCAGCCTGAACCAGCGACACGCCACCGCCGACAACGATGCCTTCCTGAACGGCCGCGCGGGTCGCGTTCAGCGCGTCATCAACGCGGTCTTTACGCTCTTTCACTTCGACCTCGGTCATGCCACCGACGCGGATAACCGCAACACCGCCTGCCAGTTTGGCAACGCGTTCCTGCAGCTTCTCGCGGTCATAGTCGCTGGTGGTTTCTTCGACCTGGGTGCGGATCTGAGTGACGCGCGCTTCGATCTCGGCTTTTTCGCCGCCACCGTCGATGATGGTGGTTTCATCCTTGGTGATGTCGACGCGCTTGGCCGAGCCCAGCATATCCATGGTCACCGATTCCAGCTTCATGCCCAGATCTTCGGAGATGACCTGACCACCGGTCAGGATCGCGATGTCCTGCAGCATGGCCTTGCGGCGATCGCCGAAGCCCGGTGCCTTGACGGCTGCGATTTTCAGGCCGCCGCGCAGTTTGTTCACAACCAGGGTTGCCAGTGCTTCGCCTTCAACATCCTCGGCAATGATCATCAGCGGCTTCTGCGACTGGATCACCTGCTCAAGCAGCGGAACCATCGGCTGGAGGCTCGACAGTTTCTTTTCGTGCAGCAGGATCATGCAGTCTTCGAGCTCTGCAATCATCTTGTCGCTGTTGGTCACGAAATAGGGGCTCAGGTAGCCACGGTCGAACTGCATGCCTTCGACCACATCGGTCTCGGTTTCCAGACCTTTGTTTTCCTCGACGGTGATCACACCCTCGTTGCCGACCTTCTGCATCGCGTCCGCGATCTGCTGGCCGATTTCGGCCTCGCCGTTGGCCGAGATGGTGCCGACCTGTGCAACTTCGGCGCTGTCTTTGACTTCACGCGAGGCCGCTTTGATCGATTCAACCACTTTCGAGGTTGCCAGGTCGATGCCGCGCTTCAGATCCATCGGGTTCATGCCAGCGGCAACCGCTTTCATGCCTTCGCGCACGATGGCCTGGGCCAGAACGGTCGCTGTGGTGGTGCCGTCGCCGGCTTCGTCATTGGTGCGGCTGGCGACTTCTTTCACCATTTGCGCGCCCATGTTTTCGAACTTGTCTTCCAGTTCGATTTCCTTGGCAACCGATACACCGTCCTTGGTGATGCGCGGTGCGCCGAAGGATTTGTCCAGAACAACGTTACGGCCTTTGGGGCCCAGCGTTACCTTGACCGCGTCGGCCAGGATGTTCACGCCGCGCAGCATCTTGTTGCGGGCATCGGTATCGAATTTGACGTCTTTAGCAGCCATGTCTCGATTTCCTTTGATTTAATGTTTCGCAGGGTGCGCTAACGCGCACCGGTTCGACAGATCAGGCGATGATGCCCAGAATGTCGCTTTCCTTCATGATCAGCAGTTCTTCGCCGTCCAGCGTGATCTCGGTGCCGGACCATTTGCCGAACAGAACCCGATCACCGGCCGAGATCGACATCGCGATCAGTTCACCGCTGTCCTTGCGCGCGCCCTCGCCGCAAGCGACGACTTCGCCTTCGCTCGGCTTTTCCTTGGCGCTGTCGGGGATGATCAGCCCGCCGGCTGTTTTCTCTTCGCTTTCAACGCGGCGTACAACGACGCGATCATGTAGCGGTTTAAATGCCATCTCTGAGGCTCCTTAGCTCAAAGTTACTCCCTATGGCCCCTCCCCAAAAAGTCATGGTGGGGCCGTTAGCACTCACTCAAATCGAGTGCTAACGGCGCATAGCTAAGGATCAGGAAAACCGGAGTCAACAAGTTCATTCAATTTTTTTAAGCGTTTTCATACCGCGTGGCGCGGTGTTTCCGGCTTGCGGTTGGATCACAGGCGGATAGAATCGCGCAATGATACGAATTTTTGCATTTTTCTTGTTCGTCTCACTGCCGGTTGCCGGGTTTGCCCGCTGTGACGGAACCGACCTGATCGAGGCACTGCCTGACGCCGATCGCGCCGCCCTGATGGACCGCGCCGAAGCTACCGCCTATCCGCAGGGGCTGCTCTGGCAAGCCACGCGCGATGACACGGCAATCACGATTTTCGGCACCTATCATTTCGAACATGATCACACCGCGCAACATCTGACGAACCTCAAACCACTGATCGATCACGCCGACATGGTCTATCTTGAAGTGTCCAACGACGATCAGAAGCAGTTGCAACGCGATCTGGCGAATGATCCGTCACTGATGTTCATCACCAAGGGCGACACCCTGCCCGACCTTCTGGGTGAAGAAGACTGGCAGCGCCTCGCCGAAGAGCTGCACGCCCGCGCGATCCCGGGTTTCATGGCAGCCAAGTTCAAGCCTTTCTGGGCGGCAATGATGCTGGGGGTCGGCCCCTGCGAATCGAAAAGCGCGATGAAAAGCGACAATGGCATCGACAAGCAAATCGGTGAGTATGCCGCCAGCGTCGGCAAGCCCAGCCGCTCGCTGGAAGATTACCGCAAGCTTCTGACGTTGTTCGACAGCTTCCCGCAGGAGGAGCAGCTGGACATGATCCGGCTGATGTTTGCCTGGCCGGGCAATGCGGACGACATGTCCTACACGCTGCGACAACGCTATCTGGCGCAGGAAATCGCCCTGATCTGGGAGTTTTCACGGCAGATTTCGCTGGAATTCGGCGGCCCCGATGCCACCGCAGATTTCGCGCTGTTCGAAGATCAGCTCCTGATCCGGCGCAATCACGGCTGGATTGATGTGCTGATGCAAGACGCCCTTGGCCAGCGGGTTTTTCTGGCCGTGGGTGCCGCGCATCTGCCCGGCGAACACGGTGTATTGCAACTGCTCGAAGATCAGGGATTCAAAATCGCCCGCCTGCCCTTCAACGGCTAAGGTCATGCACACCCGGAAAGGGTTGCGGCCCGAGGAGAAGGCGCACCGCGCCGACGACGAGATATCCGGCGTGCGCGCCAGCGCACTCCGTTAAGCAACAGCCCGGTCTTGGCACTTGACCCCCGGTCAGGCGCGGGGCATCACCGGCCCATGCTGATTTACAAGATTTTCCGCACCGATGAATGGGCCGCGCTCAGAGCGCAAAAAGAAACCGCCGGGGCCCCGGTCGATCTGGCCGATGGCTATATTCATTTCTCGACCCTTGAACAGGCGCCGGAAACCGCAGCAAAGCACTTTGCCGGCGAAGACGGCCTGATGCTTCTGGCAATTGAAACCGAGCCACTCGGTGACGCGCTCAAATGGGAGCCGTCCCGGGGTGGCGCTCTTTTCCCGCATCTCTATCGCAATCTGCTGCTCTCGGATGTGCACTGGGCGCAGCCGCTGCCACTGGTGGATGGGCGGCATGTCTTCCCACCCGGTCTCACATGACGCTGATCGAACGTCTCGGCCTTGCTGCCCTGCACCGTTTCGATCCGGAAACCGCCCACGGGCTGGCGATCCGGGCGCTGCGGGCGGGGCTTACGCCCAGGCCCGGCCCGGTCACCTCGTCGCGGCTCAGGACCGAACTGGCCGGGCTTAACCTTCCCAACCCGGTGGGCCTGGCCGCCGGGTTCGACAAGAACGCCACAGCACTTGCCCCACTCAGCCGCGCCGGGTTCGGCTTTGTCGAAGTGGGGGCCATCACCCCGCGCCCGCAGCCCGGCAACCCGCGACCACGGCTTTTCCGCCTGAGCGACGACGATGCCGTGATCAACCGGTTCGGCTTCAACAATGAGGGGATGGAAGCCGCCGCAAAACGCCTTGCCGAGCGACCGAAAAACGCCGTCATCGGCCTCAACCTCGGGGCCAACAAGGACAGCGCCGACCGGGCCGAGGATTTCGCCCGTGTCCTGGCCCATTGCGGGCGGCATCTGGATTTCGCCACGGTCAATGTCTCGAGCCCAAACACCGAAAAGCTGCGCGAGTTGCAGGGAGCCGCGGCGCTGACCGTATTGCTGAAAGGTGTGATCGAGGCCCGCGACTGGCTGCCGAAACCGATACCGGTCTTCCTCAAGATCGCACCTGATCTGACCGTGACCGAGCTTGAAGACATTGCCGAGGTCGCCCGCTCAACCGGCCTTGATGCGATCATCGCCACCAACACCACACTATCACGCGAAGGGCTGACCAGCCCCCAGAAAGACGAGGCAGGAGGTCTTTCGGGCGCACCGCTTTTCGAAAAATCCACCCGCGTTCTGGCGCAGTTCTCACAACTGACCGCAGGCGCTATCCCCCTGATCGGCGTTGGCGGCATCGGATCAGCCGAGGATGCCTATGCCAAGATTTGCGCCGGGGCCAGCGCGGTGCAGTTTTATTCCGCACTGGTCTATCAGGGGCTGTCGCTGGCCGGCGACATCGCCCGGGGCCTTGACCGGCTGCTTGACGCCGACGGATTTACCAATATCTCACAGGCGACAGGCACCAAACGACAGGACTGGCTATGACAACCATCTGGCACAACCCGCTCTGCTCGAAATCCCGCCAGACACTGGCCCTGCTGGAAGAGCGTGGCGAAGAAATTACGATCCGCACCTATCTGGATGATGCACCCAGCGCCGGTGATATCAGAGCGGCGCTTGAAACGCTGGGCCTCAGCGCCATTGATATCACCCGCACCGGCGAGGCATTGTTCAAGGAACTTGGCCTGTCCAAATCCGACGACAATGACACGCTGATCGCCGCGCTGGCCGCGCATCCGAAGCTGATCGAGCGTCCCATCGTTTTCAAGGGCGATCGCGCCGCGCTTGGCCGTCCGCCGGAAAACGTGTTGGATATTCTTTGATCCCGCCCGGATGACACTGCTCAACGCTCTCTCGCGCGGGATCGATGCGATCATCTTCGATCTGGCCCGGCAATTGCGCTGGTCCTTCCTGCCACCGGTGATGATCTACTTCGCCTACGGTGTCTCGACACTGACGGTGATTGTCGGCACGTTTTTCGTCAAAGACTATCTTGACCTTTCCGCCGCCTATATCGCCGGGCTGGCCTTCTGGGCCGGGCTGCCCTGGGCGCTGAAAATGCCGCTCGGGCATCTGGTCGATATCATCTGGAAGTGGAAATGGGTGCTGGTCTGGCTTGGCGCGGCGCTGACGGCGGCCAGCATGCTGATCATGTATCTGGTCATCACCCAGACCGATATGATGCAGGCTTTGATGCCGATCAGCGCCTGGTACATCACCGCATATATTCTGGCGCCCTGTGGCCTTGTCATTCAGGACGCGGTGGCAGATGCCATGTCGGTCGAAGCAGTCCCGAAGGTTGACGAGACCGGCAAACCGATCCCCGACGATACCTCAAAGGCGCTGCACACCACGATGCAGACGCTGGGGCGCTTCGCGCTGATTGGCGGCACGGTGGTAGTGGCGCTTCTAAACATCTGGATGTTCTCGGATGTCGAGACAATGACCAGCGCCGACAAGGAAGCCACCTATGCGCGCATCTACCTGATGGGTCTGATGGTGCCGGTCCTGTCGGTGTCGGGCGTGGTGCTGGCGGGGATGCAGAAACACCGGCATCGCCGTGCCTTGCGGGCGCAGGGCGTTCCCGACGATCAGATCGCCGCGCTGGATCGCCCCGACGAGCAAACCACACCCAACCCGTGGTATTTCATCGGCGGCGCGGCTTTCGTGGCGCTGAGCCTGGGCGTGGGCCTGTCTGAGATCGACTATGGTCAGGAGATTATCTTTGTCGGCTCGATGACCATCGTCGTGCTGCTGATGCGCCAGTTGATCACCGTGCTCAGCCCGGCGCAGGCGCGGGCCCTGGTAGGCACCGCACTGATCCTGTTTTTCTTCCGTGCCGTCCCCCTGCCCGGCCCCGCCCAGAAATGGTTCGAGATCGACGTGCTGGCCTTTGACCAGCGCTTTTTGTCGGTGCTGTCACTGATTGTTTCGGTGCTGACGCTGGTCGGTATGGTGGTGTTGCGCCCGATGATGGCGAACCGGTCGATCACCTGGCTGGTGGTGATGCTGACACTGGTGGGCGCGCTGCTAACGCTGCCCAATCTTGCGCTTTACTACGGGCTGCATCACTGGACCGCGGCCATGACCGGCGGCATCGTCGATGCCCGCTTCATCGCGATGCTTGATACGGCAGTCGAATCCCCGCTCGGGCAGGTCGCTGTCATTCCGATGCTGGCCTGGATCGCGCGCTATGCGCCGGGGCATCTGAAGGCCACGTTCTTTGCGGTCATGGCATCGTTTACCAATCTTGCCCTGTCGGCCAGCGCGCTTTTGACCAAGTATCTCAACGAGATATTCGAGGTCACGCGCGAGGTGCGCGATGCCGCCACCGACACCATCCAGACCGCCGCCAACTACAGCGAGCTGGGCTGGCTGTTGCTGAGCGTGACGGCCCTGACGCTGGCGCTGCCATTGCTGACAATATTTGTCATCAACCGCTCGCCCCTGCGCAGCAAGGATTGACGCCCGACGTGCCATCCAACACTGATGGGCAATGAGTTCAGACGATCCCGCCAAAAACATCGCGCTTTACCCCTGGTATCAGTTCTGCCGCAATCTGGTCTTCTGGCAGGCGATCTGGTTTCTCTTCTTCCAGAACCGGCTGTCGGCGGCCGAGGCGATCCTGCTTTATGCGATATACGATATCGGCACCACCGCGCTTGAGGTGCCATCGGGCTACCTGTCCGACCGGATCGGGCGGCGTTTCACGCTGATCGCCTCGGCGATTGCGGGGGTGTTAGGCGTGCTTTTGCTCAGCTTCGGTGGCGGATTCGCCGCCTTTGCACTGGCGCAGGTGTTTCTGGGGGCCAGCACAGCGTTCAACTCGGGCACAGACAGTGCGGTCTTGTTCGAATCGCTCAACGCGCAGGACCGGCAGGACGAGGTCGAGGCGCAGGAACTTAAAGCCTGGCGGTTCGGCTTTGCGGCATTGGCGCTGTCGGCGGTGCTGGGTGGCGCGATGTCCTATTATAGCGAGGTGCTGCCCTTTCTCACCAGCGCGCTGGCCTCGGGTGCGGTGCTGGTGATCTGCCTGAAATTCAGCGAACCGCCACACCGGGCGGGCACCATCCCGCAAGGGTCGGAACTGCTGCGGCTGGCCTCGTTGCGCCCAGCGCTGACGCAACCGGTTCTGGCCTGGCTTTTTCTGCTGAGCGTGCTGATGTACGGGTTCAGCCATCTGCCTTTCGTCTTTGGCCAGCCCTTCATCCTTGAAGCGCTGGCTGATGTGGGGTTGGCAGCCGAGGCGCCGGTGGTCAGTGGTGCAACCTCGGCGGTGATGATGCTGCTATCCGTCGCCACATCGCTAATCGCGCTACGCCTGCGCCACGCCATCGGTCTGCCCGCGATCCTGATGCTGGCCTTTGCCATGCAAATCGTGCTGGTGGCGGTGCTGGCGCTGACCAACAGCCTTTTCGCCATCGTGCTGTTGTTCTTTCGGATGGTGCCCAATTCGCTGTCGCAACCCTTCATCCTGGCGCGCACGCAACCGCTGCTGGCCGATGACAGCCGGGCCACCTATCTGTCGCTGCGCAGCTTCTGCGCGCGGTTGCTGTTTGCCGGCTCGCTCTATCTGGCATCGCTGTCAACCACGACTTCCGGCCAGATGGTCTATGCCGAGCTGCAACAGGTTCTGGGTTGGTACGTGACGATCGGGGTGGTCGCGCTGGCAGCTCTGGTGGTCTGGGCGCGGCGGATCAGGATCGAGCCACCCCCGACCGTATCGGCGTAGCCATCACGCGCAAAGATAATCTGCACGTGCGCTCGCTTCTTCCTTGCCCCGCGCGCGGGGGCGGGGCAGGTTTAGGCGCAAATGGAACTGGGTCCTTATCTTATTCTCGCCTCGCTGGAAGGGGCTGTCACGGCGGCGGTGCTGGCGCTGACCGCTGTGGGGTTATCGCTGGTCTTTGGCGTGATGCGGGTCGTGAATATTGCGCATGGCGAGTTTTTCATGCTGGGCGCGGTGATTGCCTGGTGGGTGGCGCATATCACTGGCGGGCATCCCGCCATCGGCTTTGCGCTGGCGCTGATCGTGGCGCCGGTTCTGGTGGGGGTGATCGCCGTGGCCGCCGACATGACGATCCTCAAGCGGCTGGACTATGATCCCGAACGCACCATCGTCGCCACTATCGGGCTGCTTTACATCATCCAGCAACTCACTCTGATGACATACGGCCCCGAGGCCCGCCCCGTTGAGGCCCCGTTCAACACCCGCCTGGCAATCCCCTGGTTCAAAAATGGCGAGGACGGCTGGCAGATGATCTGGCCCTGGGGGCTGGGCACGACATCCTACAAACTGGCGGTGATCGGCGCGGCGGTGACGGTGCTGCTGGGCGTGTGGGCGTTGATGAAACGCACCCGGATCGGTCTGGTGATGCGCGCCACGCAAGCGGACCGCGAAATGGCGCTGGCCTTCGGCATCCCGGTCGAGCGGGTCTATGCCATGGTCTTCGGCCTCGGCGCGGCACTGGCGGCGCTGGCCGCTGTCCTCATCGTGCCCATTCAGCAAGCGCATTACCTGATGGGTGGTGACCCGCTGCTCCTGAGCTTTATCGTGGTGATCATCGGCGGGCTGGGCAGCCTGCCCGGCACGGTGCTGGCGGCGGTGCTGATCGGCCTGAGTGACGGCATCATCTCGGTCTTCTTCTCGCCCACGCTGGCGAAGATACTGGCGACGCTGCTGGTCGGGCTTGTGCTGGTCTTCCGGCCGCAGGGCCTTTTGGGAAAACGAGGCGTATGAGCGCGAGGGCCAAGATCATTGCCCTGCATGGCGGGCTCTTAGTGCTGCTCTTCGTGCTGCAATTCATCCTGCCCGCCTATCACCACGGCAATCTGGCGCGGATCATGGTGCTGGCGAGCTACGCCGTCGGCTACAACATCCTCTTTGGCTATACCGGCCTTCTGAGCCTTGGCCATGCGCTGTTCTTTGCCGCGGGCATGTACGGGATGGGGCTGGGCATCCAGCATCTTGGCCTCACGGTGGCACCCGCGATGCTGGCGGGGGTGATCGCCGGGGCCGTGGTGTCAGGGGCGCTGGCGCTGCTGGCGTTGCGCACGGCGGGGGTCGCGTTCATGATCGTGACCCTGATGTTCGCGCAGGCCGGGTATCTGACGGTGCTCTATTTCGGCGAATATACCCGCGGCGACGAGGGGTTCGTGATCCAGCAGGCCCAAAGAATGCTGTGGGGGATCGACCTGTCCGATCCGACCAACCGGTATTTCGCGGCGCTGATGCTTTTCGCGCTGTGTCTGATCGTGTCGCTCTGGCTGGTGCGCCATCCGTTCGGCAAGACGCTGATCGCGATCCGCGAAAATGAAGAGCGTGTGCGGATGCTGGGATACAACATCTATACCCACAAACTGATCGCGATGGTGGTCTCGGGGACAATCTCGGCCACGGCGGGCGCGGCCTACGGGCTTTTGTTCGGATATGCGGGGGCCAGTTTCGCCAGCGTTCAATATTCGATCTTCCCGCTGCTCTGGGTGCTTCTGGGGGGTGCGGGCACGGTGCTGGGCCCCTTCATCGGCACGCTTTTCATGTTCTACCTGATCGACCTCAGCTCGGGGATTACCACCGCCTATATGCTGATCGCCGGTGTGGTTCTGGTACTTCTGACCCTCTTTGCACCGCAAGGTCTGGCCGGAGAGCTGCGCAACCGGATCTGGAGGTGGTTGCCATGACCATCCTGTCCACGCAGGAACTGTCCAGGCATTTCGACGGGTTGCAGGCTGTGCGAAATGTCTCGCTGGGTATTCCCGCCGGGCAGGTGCGCGCCCTGATCGGCCCCAATGGCGCGGGCAAGACCACGCTGGTGGGAATGATCAGCGGGCGCATTCCGCCCTCGTCGGGGCGGGTCCATTTCGATGGCGCGGATATCACCGCGCTGCCCGCCCATGTGCGCATCCGGCGCGGCATGGCCTACACGTTCCAGATCACCTCGGTCTTCGAACGCCTGCCTGCGCAGGAAAACGTCACACTTGCCGCGCGGCGCCACCTGAAAGCCCCCGAGGTTGACAGCGCCACCCTCGAGGCGCTGGAGCGGGTGGGCCTGCTGGAGTTGCGGGATCAGGAGGCCGGTGATCTGGCCTATGGGCATCAACGGCTGCTTGAGATCGCCATGGGGTTGGTGCAGCGGCCCCGCCTTCTGATCCTTGATGAGCCGACGCAGGGGTTGACCGACAGCGAGATCGCCGGGTTCAAGAAGCTGGTGCGTGAGCTTGCGGGCAAAACGACGATCCTGCTGATCGAGCACAATATGAATGTGGTGATGGAAGTGGCCGATCAGGTCACGGTACTGAATTTCGGCGAAGTGCTCGCCGAAGGCACGCCGGATGACATTCGCGCCGACCGCGCGGTGCAGGCCGCCTATCTGGGGACGGGCTGATGCTGGTGCTGGACAAGATCAGCTCGGGCTATGGCCGCGCCCAGATATTGCGCGATCTCAGCCTGACGGTCCGGTCAGGCGAAATCCTCTGCCTGCTGGGGCGCAATGGCGCGGGCAAGACCACGACCATGCAAACGATCATGGGGCTGTTGCCGCTGATGTCGGGGCGCATCGCGCTGGACGGTAAGGATATCGGGTCGCTATCCGCGCATCGCGTGCCGCAAGCCGGTATCGGCTATGTGCCGCAGGGGCGCAGGTTGTTCACGGGGTTGAGCGTGGCGCAGAACCTCGAGATTGGGTTGCTTGCACGGCACAGTGGGCCCGACACGCTCGAGGAGGTGCTGACGCTTTTCCCCCGATTGCGGGAACGCTACCGTCAGCGGGCCGAAACGCTGTCAGGGGGCGAACAGCAGATGTTGGCCACCGCCCGCGCCCTATGCCTGCGACCCAAGGCGTTGCTGCTGGACGAGCCGACCGAAGGGTTACAGCCCTCGATGATCGAGGCCATCCGGCAGGTCATCGTGCAGATGCGGGCGGCGGGCGTGGCGATCCTGCTGGTAGAGCAGCGCGTTGATGCCGTTCTATCGGTCGCAGATCGCGTAGCGTTTATCGAAAACGGTCAGGGCGGCGAAGTGATCGAAGCCGAGACCTTGCGGCAAGATCACTCAATCGTCGAGCGGTATATCGGTGTCTGATATAGGCAGCACGACTCGCTTTGGCGCTGGCCCGTGACACCAGACCGCCGACAAAAAATCTATGGCGTGTCGACGCGACCGGTAGAGCATAGCTAGTAAAGATGGATCGGCATGCTGACGCCCCTTTGGCATCCGCGAAATCTGGAAAATCTGAAGCTTTTGACGCTTTCGCAGATCAAGTGCACGCCACCGCGCGCCGAACTTTTTTACCCGTTGACTCGCCCAGTTCTTGGCGATACATCGCAGCTTCACGACACCTGCCCAGGTGGCGGAATGGTAGACGCGCTAGCTTCAGGTGCTAGTGTCCGTATGGACGTGGAGGTTCGAGTCCTCTCCTGGGCACCAAATTATACGAAATAACCATTAAAATTCAACGGATAAGGATCTTACGCCTTTACCCGATCCACCCACTTGTCCACCTATAGAATGAAGTTGTTTCCCTGATGCCGCTATCAATGATCGGGGCGGAATCCGGTCATTCGCTGCATATGCGCAAGACATATTTTCTGCCAAGAACAGCGGACATCCGTGGTTGTGTTGTGGGCCAGCTAGTCGTGAACCACCAATACGTCGTTGGTTGTAAATGTCCGCAATGCGGGCTGCTAACGCAGCATCGTGACCACGGGTTGCGTGACCGCTCTGGGCCGTCCACAAAAACACCTCAGATCGAAATTTGGCTGATGCTGCACCGGCTCCGATGGCCGCGAAGAGCCCACAGCGGAAGTATCAGGTTTTCGCTGCGCGCGCTCGCGGCCCGGATTTTTCTACAGCAGCCCAATGCTCACTGCTGAAATACAGCGCCAAGATCGGTCGTTCGTGCAGGGTGCAGCAAAGATAGCGACCTGACACCACAGATCGCGGAACGACGTCATCTACGCTGCCAACCCTCCAGTCTGGGCGACGGAATTGAAATGAAGGTCGTCGCTTCTTGGGAATTGGAGTTTTTCAGATTTGAAACCAGTTGATTCGACGAGCACCACCTCATCCGTCAAAAAAAGTTAAGTCTCTATGGAAAACCTAGACATTTGTTCCCTTTCTCTGGAGAGGGCGTATCGAAAACAAGTATCGGATCGAAGACATATTGAAGAGTTTGGAAAATTCGACAGTTATAGTCGAGGCTGACAAACGGATACCAATCTGGAAAGAGCTGTTTCAGACGGCCCTGTTCTGACTCGGGCCAAGCGTCTAGCGGGGGTGTGTCAGCGAGGGCTGCGAAGAAGTCCCGGCAGAATTGCGTTCTGCCGATCCAGGCGCCGCCATTCAGATACCGAAAGGCGCTGTTGGCCGCTCCGGGAAGCGACCGTTCGAAACTGCGGAATTGTTGCAGATCCGGCCAGCAGACCTTACCTGCATTGAACAGCAGGTCACACGAAAAATTGGCATCGAACAGATCGACCGCATGTGAGGGCGCGCGCACGGCGATGGCATCGAAGCTGTCAACTGCGAGCACATAATCCGTGGTGATCGTTTCCAGTGCAGCGAGGGTAAGGCTGGGTTTATGGATGCTGTTCACCCAGTTTGCGATGCCGCGGCCCAGGACCATCGGTGCCAGCCCCATATGCGCGAGGCTTTGTTCGAAGAGGCCGGGACCGGTGGGATTGTTGTTCCAGGTGATGATGGTGAGCCGCGTATCCCGAAGCGCTGGCAGCAGATGGTTGGCAAAGAAGCGGTCCCGGATCGGGGCCCAATGCGGGCTGGCGTTTTGCCGGCCCTGTGCATGTATGATGACCGGTTGCGTGTCGAAATCCGTGTTGGTCAGCATGCCGAAGCCTCCGGAAGGCGGGTGACTGCTAGCCTGTCGATTCCGTGTGAAGCAAGCAGGCGCTCAGGCGCAGCCCTGCGTTTTGAGCGAATCGTCGGCCTATGATATCATCCATAAGTTGTTTGCTATTTTTGACACGGTAACTTTCCAAGAATTCGAGGGTTTTACGCCCTCATGATGTCTTGAAATCAGCCGATCTGCCGCTTCTTGGGACGCCATTATTTTTCGGGCTTTGCCAATACTTCAGTATTGAGGATATTCTGATGAAAGTCTTCTCTGACCATTTAACTGCATTTTTTGGCGCACTGTGCGGTGGTGGATGCCTGACGTGTCGAGGTTTGCGCCTGCTGCCGGACCTGTGTGCCGTGGTGCTTGCGGCAGCGCTGTCTGTGCCGCTTTGGGCCACGGTGGCGAAGGCGCAGGATTTTCCGCAGGGAACGTTCTTTCTGAACCCGTCCATTCAACAGAACAAACACGTGCAGGACATCGCGGAGATCGACAAGACAGACCCGCAGGTGCAAAAACTCATCGCCGATGAAATTCTCGGCGCGGGTCCGGACAGTGCAGTGATTTCCGGCGGGTTTAAGGTGGACACGTCCGATGGCGGTTATCAGATTGCCGACCCGGTCGGCGGTCAGGCCACGGGGGTGTCGGTTGGGATTGCTGGCCTGACGCTTGGGCCGCCGTCACCGGAGGAGTTCGAATTCGGGCCCAATACGGAGTGGTGGTGGTTCGACAATGCGAGCGAGGCACAGATCATCGAACGTCTGGATCAGGGGTACCGGCTGGTCGATATCGAGGTTGTGCAGGTCAACCCCATCCGTTTCGCGGCGGTTCTGGTCCGCAATACCGGGCCATATGCAAAAACCTGGTGGTGGTATTTCGACAAGACGGAATCCGAGGTGCGTGCCCTGGCGAACCAGAACGCGGCCCGGCTGATCCGGGTGCAGCCCTATGAGAGCGGATCGGGCCTGCGTTTTGCCACCATCATGGTGCGCGAAACCGGGCAGGACAACACCACCTGGACATGGTTTGATGCGACGACGCTTCAGCAGATCCGCGACCGAGTTTACAACCGTAACGCGCGGATCATCGATATCGAGCCGTATCTGGTGCAGGGGGTGCTTTTCTATTCAGCCTTGCTGGACAATGCGGTCACGGGCGGGCCGAATGCGGTGCTGTCGCATACGCAGGCAAGCGGTATCGGGGCCTGGCTGGCGGACAATCCCGGATACAAAATCGTCGATCTGGAGCGGCGCCCAACCGGGGGCTGGGTTGCCATTGCGGCGCGCGATCCCGGTCTGAGCCACTGGTGGTGGTATCTTAACATTCGCGCCGAGGATATTCTGCACCTGACCGGGCGGCATTTCGCGCGGATTTCTGATATCGAGGCGCGCCAGACAAGTGCCGGGCTGCGTTATGACATCGCGATGACCAATAATGGTTTGCCGCAGCAGGGAGTGGGCAACGGATTTGCGGCACGGGATGCCTATGACCGCCGGCTGCGCAACTTTGTGAAGCAACGGGGGATACCGGGGCTGGGGATGGCGTTGGTCAAGGACGGGCGCCTTCTATATGCGCAATCCTATGGCCTGGCCCGCACCGCGCCGGTGGAATTGGCGAGCGCGCGCACCTTGTTCCGGATCGGCAGCACCTCGAAGATCACGGCATCGGTCGCTATGCTGCAGCTGATCGAGGACAATGCCATGACGCCTGCGGGGCAGCCGGTGACGCTGAACACGCCGATCTTCCGCGATATCCTGAACGGGCTGCCCGGTGTCGGCAATGCGCTTGGGACATACAACAGCCAGCTTGATCAGGTGACGGTCCGCCAGGTGCTGCAGCACATAGCAGGCTTTGGTGGGATCAATCCCATCACCAATACCGAACAGATCGCTATCGCTCTTGGCATAGAGCGCACGCCGACCTGTGCCGAAACGGTGCGCTGGATGCTGGACCGATCGCTGTCGGCGGCGCCGGGCTCCACCTATACCTATTACAACACCGGCCCCTGCATCATCGCCGCGGCGGTCGAAGTGCTGTCCGGGCAAAGCTTTGAAACCTATATCCGCAACAACCTTTTTGCGCCTTACGATCTTGAAAACCTGATCCAGCGCAGTGCCGATCTGTTTGCGGACCGCGCGGCAGGCGAGGCCGAGCATTATTCGACGATCGGCGACCGGCTTTCTGGGGCAGAGTTTGTCCGGCCCCGTTATCTTGAACTCGTGCCGTCCTGGCCCGGTGGCGTGCCCGATTATGCGGATATCACGGTGCGGTTTCCCTATGGCGGCATTCCACTGGTCAATGGCACCGCCCCCGGGGGCATTGCGGCCACTCCGGCGGCCTATGCGCGGTTTCTGGCCGGGGTTGAGGGATCGGATGGCGCGCCGCTTATCTCGCAAGGGACGTTCGATAATGTGCTGACGGCGACGAGTGCCCAGAATCCCGGATACGGGGCCTTTGTGTCCGTCAATGCGGGTAATGGCGACGTCTTTCACAATGGCGCGGTGGGTGGTGGTCTTGGCTGGTATGTGATGAAGACGGCGGATGACGTCATCTGGACGGTCTTTGCCAATACCAGCGACAATGGCGATCTGAACAGGCTGAACCAGGTCATGATTGCAGCCTATGTGGAGGCCAAACCCGTGATTGACGCCTCAACGGCGGATCATTTTCCCGATCTCGGGATTCCCGCCGTTTCGCCGTAACCGCGATCCGCAAGACACGACAGCGTAACCTCAGGAAAGGAGCACGATCTTGTATAAGACGACAGAAAGCTGGAATGAACGCTATGCGCGGGTCATCGCCCGCGCCTGGACCGATGAGAGCTTTAAGAAGAAGCTGCTTGCAGAGCCTGCGGCCGCACTGGCGGAATTCGACATACGGATACCGGAGTCAGTGTCGGTGGTGGTTGTCGAAAATACCGCATCGACGGTGAACCTGGTGCTGCCCAAAGTGCCCTTTGAGGGCGATCTTTCTGACAGTGATTTACAGAACCTTGCCGCGGCAGACACGCCGACGGGCTTTTGCTGTACGCATGACTGTCTGATCGGTCCCGGTGGCGGCGTGCTGAGTCAATAGTGGCGGGCAGCCCCCGGTCTGAACGTGCGGCGGCCACGCAAACGATTGAGCCGCGTGGAGACACCGGGGCAGGTGAGACGGCGCCCGGCGATAGAGATGCGACCGCTTCTGTAACGCATGCCTGGATGCTGGAGGCGGTGCGCGCGGGCCGGGAGCCTGATGGAAAAGACAGTCCGCCAGCTCAGCCCGGGGGAATTCCCTTCGAAGACCTACTATTGCCGGTGGCGCGGGCAGCACGGCGGCGTCGGTCGGCCCGTTTTGGTGAACCTGCAGCGTTCGTCGAAGAAGCGGCGCTGCAAGGTCTCGACAAGATCCTGTTTTTCCGTCTTTCCGACCTCGTCGCGCCGACGCTTCTTTTGGGGTTCAGCCTGTATCGTCTGGTCCGGGAGCCAAATGCGTTGTCGCATGGCATACCGGTGCCCTGTGATCCCGCGTCGACCCGTGTTTACGACGCCTATGTGTCCGCGCTTCGGGATGGCCGCATTGCGGACGAACTGGCGGAACGTCCGGTCCTGGCAGAGCTTTGGGCCCGGATAACCAACCAGTGGATCGAGGCGACCGGCGAGTTTCTGATGCGGCTGGCCGCGGATCGCGAGACCATCAGCGCAACCTTCTTAGATGGTCGGGGACACGGCAGGGTCACATCGGTCGAAGGTGGGCTGAGCGATCCCCATTGCGGCGGGCGAATAGTGCTGAAGGTAACCTATAATGGCGGCCAGTCCATCGGTTACAAGCCCCGTGACCTGTCGCTGGATGTGGCGTGGCGGGATTTTCGGAGCTGGCTTGACTCGCAGGGCGCGCCCTCTGCCATACGCGCGCCGGAGGTTCTGGCACGAGATGGTTATGGCTGGGTCGAATGGATCGAAGCGCGGCCCTGCGCGAACCGGGATGAGGCCAACTGTTTCTTTGAGCGCGGAGGGGCAGTCTTGTGCCTGTTGCACCTGCTGCGCGGGGCCGATCTGCATTTTGAGAATGTGATCGCGTCGGGCGACTGGCCGGTTCCGGTCGATCTTGAGACCCTGTTCCAGCCGGTGCCCCGGGGCGACCCGGCAACCTGCCCGGCGGGATCTGCCATAGACTTGGCCGCACAATGGGTGCGGGATTCTGTTCTTTCCACCGGGTTCCTGCCACGGTGGCTGGCGGTTCCGGGGGGACATCTTCTGGCGGTGGGTGGCCTTTTTTCCGAGGCTCACACGCTGTCCCCGCACCGGAGATTTACGCATGTGAATACCGATGCCATGGATCATGAACCGGTGCAGGTTCGCCCGCCGGAGGCCGGCAATGCCGCCACGCTTGACGGGACGCCGCTGGCCGCTGGTGCCTTCACCCGGGAGATCCTAAACGGCTATGCGCGGATGTATCGTTTTCTTCTCGACCGGCGCGCGGCGTTTCTGGCGGATGACGGGCCACTGGCGGGCTTTCGCGGCAGGCCTGTCCGGGTCGTGCTGAGGCCGACGGTGCTCTATGCCTCCCTGTTGCGCCGCGCAACCGGCCCCGGAAACCTGCGCGACTGGCAGATGTTTCGCGCAGGCTTTGGCCTGCTGGCCCGGCAGGGAAGTTTTACGGCGCGAGATCGTGTCGTGGCGGATGAGATCGGTGGGATGGAATATCTCGATATTCCCTATTTCACGACACGGACCGACTCGACCGCTCTCGTTCTTTCCGATGGGCAAAGGATCGGGAATTTCTTCCGCGCCTCCGCGTTTGACGATGCGGTCGGATTGGCGGCGAGGATGTCGGAGGAGCATCTGTCGGACATGCTGGGAACGATTGCGGCCGCACTGACCCCACAGGACAGTCTGCACGTGAGCTGGCCGATTGCCGGTGACTCCGCATCGCGCGCCGCTGGCGGGGATATGGCGGCGGATGTGGCGCGCGATTTGTTCGAGAAGCTGGAGGCCGCTGTCATCCGCGGCCATGACGGGACGATCTGGATCGGAGCGGTGCCACTGGGGCGAGGCGCGCGGTCACAGATCGAACCTGTCGGGTTCGATCTTTATTCCGGCACCACGGGGATCGCGCTGTTTTTTGCCGCCTGTTTCAAGACGCAGGGGATCGAACAGGCACGGCAAGCAGCACTTTCCGCCCTCGCGCCGCTGCGGGCGGTGCTGCGCGACCCGGAGCGGCGAAAGCGGCTTGTCGACACGATGGGCATTGGTGGGTTGAGCGGTGCCGGATCGCTGATCTATGCGTTCACGTGTATCGCCGATCTTGTTGGAGATGCTGGCCTTTTGGACGAGGCCGGGACAATTGCCCGGGAGATCAGACTAGAGCGGATAGAACTGGATCGGGTGTATGATGTTGTTGGCGGGGTGGCGGGCGCAGGACTTGCGTTGCTAGCGCTGCATCGGGAGACGGGTGAGGCCTGGTTGCTTGAGAGGGCATATGCCTGCGGGGCCCATCTGGTGGCGAGCACCGGCATCACGGACACGGGGCATCGCGCATGGGTGGGGGTGAATGACCGGGCGTTGACCGGGGTTTCTCACGGGGCGTCGGGCATCGCGTTGGCCTTGTCCCGGCTTGGCGCTGTTTGTGGTGAAGCGTCATTCAGGGCCGCCGCCTGTGAGGGGCTGGATTTTGAAGATGCGCTGTTTTCGGAACAGGCTGGAAACTGGCCTGACCGGCGGACAGAGGGGGCAGATGCGGGAGGTTTTGCGTACCAATGGTGCCACGGTGCGCCCGGGATCGCGCTGGTGCGGTCCGAACTTTACACACAACTTGGCCGGCCACAGGAGTCCGCCCTGCTCGACGCAGCGCTTGAAACAACGGAGCGGTCGGGCGCTGCTGCCCGTGATCATCTCTGTTGCGGCACCTTTGGCCGGATCGACGTCTTGCTGACCTGCGGTTTGCGACTTGGTCGTGCAGAGCTTGCAGACCGGGCGGTTGCGATGAGCCGGGATGCGCTGCACGCAGCCAGGCGGCGTGGGGGTTTTGCATATCCCAATGGTGCCGGTGCGTTTGCGCCGGGCTTCTTTTGCGGGCGTGCCGGGATCGGTTATCAGCTTTTGCGTCTCGGCAATCCGGATGCGCTTCGCTCGATTCTGGCGTGGGACTGAGGGAATGGAACTTCGGCGCGCCCTGACAGCAACCATCCATGGCCCGCAAGCGCATTTTCCGGAGTGGTGCCGTTACCATCTAAGCCATTTTGATGTACTGCTTTTGTGGGCCGATACACCCGAAGATCTGGCGGCAATGCGCCCGCTTGCCGGGAAGAGGATTATGGTGCGCCAGGGTGCGCAGATTCAGCATGACTCGAGACTGACCCGGACGTTGCTGCGCCAGGACACCAACGCGAATGCCGCGCTGGTCGAATGCCGGAAGCGGGGTGTCGACTGGCTTGCCCATATCGACGATGACGAAGTGTTCCGCCCTCTGGATCCACTTTTATGGCACCAGAATGCGGATGTCGCACAGCTTCATTTCGTCAATCATGAGGCTTGTCCCAGATGGGTCGCCGGGAACCCGTTCGAGACGATACGGCATTTCAAACGAAGCGGCCGTCTGCCGTTTCTGCTCTATGAGGGCGGTAAATCCGCGGTTCGGTGCAGGGGAGGTGTTGGTGCGGACGGGCCGCATCGCTTTGATGTCAGTGAAGGCACCTCGGTTCTGTGTCCAGGTGCAGAGATTTTGCATTACGGCTGTTGCTCCTATGAGGCGTGGCTGCGTAAGTACCTAAATCTGGGCAGTTTCTCAGATTGGTACCTCGACGAGTTCCGAACGCCAATCACGAAACGGTTTCATCTGGAGTCTCGCAACGTAGTTCAGAGATGCCTTTCGAATTGGGATTTTAGACCGTGTGAGATCTTCTTCAGCCAGTTTGTTTGGAATGATGGAGATCTTCAACAAGGTAGATTGCGCGGCGATTTACTATATGTTCCCATATCGGAACTTGCGGGCTTTGTTGATTAGGGTCAGGGCTCATAGCCAATAGCGGAAGGTGGCCGCGAGTGCGACGGCTGAGAGGAACACCTTTGGGCAACGGTCGTAGCGGGTTGCCACGCGTCACCAATCCTTCAGCCTGCCGAACATGATCTCGATCCGGTTTCGCCGTTTGTATCGACGCTTGTCGTACTTCACGGGTTTCTTGCGCTGCTTTCGGCCGGGGATGCAGGCGCGTACTTGTGAAAACACCATGTTGCGTCGTGCTCTACTGCCTGAGACGGTACTGTCAGAGGAAACCGGCTTGAGGCTGGTCATGCGGTTTCGTAATTTCGCCGGATGACAAAACGCTCCCCTTTCCGCTATTTCAAAACCAGCCCTGAGATCATCCGCCTTGCGGTCATGATGTACGTTCGATTTCCACTTTCGCTTCGCAATGTTGAGGATCTCCTCCACGAACGCGGGATCGACGTGAGCCATGAAACGATCCGGTTTTGGTGGAACAGATTTGGTCCCATATTCGCGGTGGAGATACGCAAAGACCGGATCAATCGGTTGCGATCACATTCGAATTGGCAATGGCACCTGGACGAGGTATTCGTGAAAATCAACGGCGAAAGGCATTACCTTTGGCGCGCCGCTGATCACGAGGGTGAGGTACTGGAAAGCTTTGTCACAAAGCGCCGTGATCGCAAAGCAGCATTGAAATTTCTCAGAAAATCAATGAAACGCTACGGCCAACATGATGTTGTCGTAACGGATCGGCTGAAATCCTACGGCGCAGCGATGAAGGTAATCGGTAATTCTCGACGACAGATGACAGGCCGCTGGCTAAACAATCGGGCAGAGAATTCACATCTTCCGCTTCGACGAAAGGAACGGGCAATGCTCCGATTTCGACGTCTGCGGTCCCTGCAGAAATTCGTCGCAATTCATTCCGCCTTCCACAACCACTTCAATCAAGAGCGCCACCTCTATTCACGAGCCAACTTCAAACTCAACCGAACTGCCGCACTCGCCGAGTGGCGGCAGCTTTGTTCCGCATAGGTTCACGCTTTCCGTGGTAAACTGAGACTGGTTCGAATTTGTCTGACAGCATCCAGGCACTTAAAAATGAGAATTGGAGCTCTGTTAGTTATACTGCTCTGCGCGTGATATCGCTTAGCGTTTCCAGTGCTAAAAGTCGCCAATTCACATAAATGAAGAGAAAGTAGCAAACAAAAGACTACGACAATCCGAGATTTATTTCACAACCAATCCGTCTGATCCCAGACTAGTACATTTAGCGAATTGCTGTTGCGGCGGCATAAATCCACTTAAATCGCGAATTATTTTCAAAGAGTTTCAAAACTGCTGGACTCTCAGCCACCTTCGCAAAAGATTGGCTGCGCGTTCTAACCATGGAGCAGAGCAATCGCACAGTTCCTGTTTTTCGCTTTCGATCTGACAGAGGCTTCCCAGATCCGAAGAATTCAAAGCCTGCGCGCCCTGGGACATGATGTCCGGAGCGCCGCATTTCGTAGATCCAATATGAACACAGATTTTGAACCGGACTGGCCAAATATTGAGCTGGGCAGCATTGAAAACGAACGCTTTTTTCGACGTTCATTTGGCATGTTGCGCGGGCTTGTGCGAGTGATGCGGCACTCGGAGTCTTGGCGTGACGCCGATGTCATTATCGCTCGTAACTTCGATCTTCTGGCAATCGGCTGGAGCGCGCGTTTGCTGTTGAGGCGGCGCAAAATACCACTTGTATACGAATGTCTTGATATCCACCGTCTGCTCACGGATAGCGGGCCTGTAGGGCGGATCATCCGCTGGTGCGAAAGGCAGTTGTTGCGGCAGGTGCAGTTGCTGATTGTCTCATCGCCACGCTTTGTCTCAGCGTATTTCAAAGATATCCAGCGGTATGACGGGTCTTTTGCGATTATCGAAAACAAGCTTTGGTTCGATGCGGACGCATTGGCAAGGCCAAAAGTCAAATCGGACCGCCCCGCAAATGTGCCCCTGACACTGGGATGGGTCGGATCAATCCGGTGTGCACCAAGTCTCCGGCTGTTGCTTGCCGCTGCTGACCAGATGGGTCCGGCCGTTCGATTGAAGATCCACGGCAACGTGCACCGTCATGCGTTGCCCGGCTTTGATGCTGAAGTCGCGGTGCGGGACAATGTCAGCTATCATGGAGCCTATCAATACCCGAATGATCTGGCATCGATTTACGGCGAGAGCGATCTGGTTTGGGCCCAGGATCTGTGGCAGCGCGGAGGAAACTCAGACTGGCTGCTGCCAAATCGCATCTACGAGGCAAGTTGGTTTGGCTGCCCGCAGATTGCGGTTGCCGATACCGAAACCGGCAGGCGCATCGCCTCCGACGGATTGGGGTTAACGATTGATGCGCCGACCCCCGCGGCGCTGGTTGCAGCTCTCGAGAAGCTGGAGCCGAAAGACATCACGCGGATGCAACGTCACATTCTGAATCTCGAGGATGAGCGCTTCCGATTGCGCGAAAGCGATATCGCTCGGGCATTGAGTCCCGTTATCGGGTCCCCGCCGCACCGGCGTATTGTCGAAGAAGAGTAGTTTCTGAAGCCAGGATTGGGTGGGCAAGTTCGTTTTCGCGTAGATCACAGTTTTTGCTCCGGTCCACCTGCGAGCTCTTTTTCCTCGCATCGCGATAAAAGACGGCTCGATTCCGCCAATTCCAGACCTGTTCCCTTCGCCTTAGGCAAGAATCCCCCACAACCAACGCGCGAATTTTTGCCGAGGATCGCAAGTGATTTATTTTGTTGTCCATTTCTTTCTTGAAAGCGATTAGGGATGCTGCTTTCGCTCTGACATTCGTGTGGCACCCCCCGCAAGGCGCTGACCCGCAAGCGAAATTTCGCTGCATTTGCCTGGTTCCGCATCGAGAGACCGCGTGCGCAGGTTTGACCGCAAAGACCAACTTCAGCAAACTCTGGGCTTCTAGCCACAGGAGCGAATAATGTTCATTTCTGACAGTGTTGCTGACGTCACATCGTCCGATCGTGGATGCGAAAGTTCATCTCGGAAAGCCGGGTTGGAGATGGAGCCAGTACGCCCTGTGCCTTCGGTCGCCTTGGGCGGTACACTGAAGCGCTGCCTCGATCTTATCGTCGCCCTTGGCGCGCTTATTCTGCTTTCACCGCTGTTCTTGCTGGTCACCGGTGCAATCAAGCTGACGTCAACCGGGCCGGTGTTTTATGGCCACAAACGCGTCGGTTTTGGCGGTCGCACATTCAGGTGCTGGAAGTTTCGCTCGATGATTACCGATGGCGATGCGACGTTGGACGCTTATCTTGCCACCCGCCCTGACGAACGACTTGAATGGGAAAGAAACCGGAAATTAAAAAACGACCCGCGCATCACCAGACTGGGCGGAGTGATGAGAGAATACAGCATTGACGAGCTGCCACAGCTACTGAACGTCATTCTGGGCGACATGAGCATTGTCGGGCCCCGCCCGGTGGTGTGGCATGAACTGGCAGGATATGGCACTTCGATCAGGCATTATTTGCGGACGCGCCCCGGAATAACCGGTTTATGGCAGGTCAGCGGACGCAGCGATGTCAGCTTTGACCAGCGCGTTCAACTGGACACACACTATGTCACCAGGTGGTCGCTGCTTCTGGACTGCCTGATCATTTTCTGGACCATACCCTGCGTTATTTCGGCCAAGGGGTCCTACTGACCCTCATATCTGTAGCCGGGAAATTCTGCTGATTTCCGATGTCACACCCGGCAAGTTCTTTTACTGAACAGAAGGTCAAAATCATGGTACAGGCACGAAGTTCAGCCAGCTTTCTGGCCCTATTTCTCTCTATACTGGGCGGAACAGTTTTCGCCGCTGACTATCGGGTCGGTCCCGATGACCTGCTTGACCTGCGTGTAGCGGCCTGGAATGCCGCGACCGGCGGCATTCGCCAGGAACTGACGATAAGCGGAACCTATCGGGTGGGCGCTGAAGGTGGGATCGCGGTTGCTCTGGTCGGCAATACCGCGGTGGCCGGTCTGACCGTCGACGAGATCGCGCAACAGATTGAATCAGAGCTTTCGCAATATTCCAGGATTGGAGAAACGGTCAGGGTTTCCGTTGGTATCGAGAACTATGCGCAGATCTATGTGACCGGCCAGGTGGAAAAGCCGGGTGCCTTCGACTTTGCCAGCGGACTGACCGTCATGAAAGCTGTTGCCCTCGCAGGAGGCATGGCCGGTATCGATCCGATAGAAGGGGAAGAGCGCAACTTCCTGAATGCCCGCGGCACTTTTGACATGCTGCAGCGGGAACTCATGTATCTGCACGCGCGCCATGATCGTCTGACAGCCGAACTGAACGGGTCGGCTGAGTTTGCCGGCGAGTCGGAACCCACCGACCAGACCCCCGAGATGAAGCGCGTCAGAACTTCCGAACTGGCGATCCTGAAGGCGCGCGACAAACGATATCGGCATGAAATCTCATCCCTGACCAAGGCGCAGGAATCGTTTCGGCAGGCGCTGGCCGTGCTTGAAGACAAGCTGAAAACCAACGTGAAGCAACTTAAAGCGTCACGTCTTGAACTCAGGCGCGAGGAAGAATTGTTCGAGCAAGGCCTTGTCCCCGCGGCAAAGATCTTTGAACGGGTCCGTTTTGTCAGCGATCTCGAAAGCCGAGTGTTGGATATCGAACGCTCGATCCTTCTGGCGCGGAAGGAATTACAGGACCACGAACGCAGCCAGAGTTTGCTGGTTGCCGCGCGTGACGAGGAAAACGCCATCGAATTGCAAGAGGTCAACGCTGACATTGCCGAAGCGGAATCTCGGCTGCAAAAACAATTCTCGCTAATGTCCGAGGCGTCAGGCCTGAGGGCGGGCATCGAGACCCCGCTTGACCCGACTTCGGCGACGGTCGTCTACCAGATTACACGCGAGAGGGGGGATAAGCCGGGCCCATTCGTTGCCGACAAGACCACGGTTCTGCTCCCCGGCGATGTCGTTGAAATCCAGTACACCAAGGCCGCTTCGGCCGAACCGTCGAATTAAGCCGGGCCAATGGGTCAGCCCGCTGAAATACAGAATTCCGCGATGACAGGGGCCAACGCCTACCACCCGCACCTCGTCAGAGGGCGCTCGCGTGCGGCGGTGTTCGGAGTGCTGTGGTCCTCGCTGCACACGCTGATCCCATCGATAACTTCGGGCGCCGTGTTCTTTGTCGGCGCATATTTTCTTTCACCCGCCGATTTCGGCCTGGTCGGGCTGGCCAGCAGCGTGGTCCTGTTCATGATCGCTTTTTCGCCTGTGGCATTTGGCGAGGCACTGGTTCAGCGCCAATCGGTAGCCAGGGCGCACGCGGATAGCGTGTTCTGGCTGACGGCATCAGTTGGCGTGCTCTTCTGCCTGCCCTTCATGATCGCGGCTTCGCCAATCGCCGAGCGTCTTGGTGAACCGGCGATCGCCGCCCTGCTTCCGGTTCTTGCGCTGCGCATTCCGCTCGAGCTTTTGGCGACAGTGCCGAATGCCATGATCGTGCGCTCGATGAAATTCAAGCTCATAGCGCTGCGCACTTCGATCGCAACTTTGGTGAGCGCGCTCATTTCCGTTTCGATGCTGTTAGCCGGATACGGGTACTGGGCGCTGGTGATCAGCCAAGTCTCGGGCAGCTTCGTGAGCTGCGCGATGAGTTTCTGGGTCTCGGGCTGGCGACCCGGGCTGGCGACCCGGCCGTCGGCCCTGTGGGAGCTTGCGCACTACGGGCTGTTCGCCTCCGGTGACCGGATGCTAGCGACGATGCGGCTTGATCTTATCGTGCTGGGCTCACTTGGCGGCAATGTGCTTCTGGGGCTTTACTTCTTTGCGCAGCGGTTCTTTCAGATGTTGACACAGCTTGTGTCCGGCGCGCTGTCGTCGGTGACACATGCGCTCTTGTCGACCCTTCAGGATGATCGCGAAAAAGCGGCGCAAGCATTTTCGATCGCGTCTTTTGTCTCGGCGGCAGTCAGCATGCCCATGTTTTGCCTGGCGGGCCTGCTGATCAAAGACCTGCTGGCGCTGTTGCCCGAGCCCGGCTGGGAAGACGCGGCTTTTGCCATTCAGGCGTTCTGCGTCGCAGGGATTCTGGCCAGTGTCGGTGTCGTTCAGGCCGCACTCATCAAGAGCCGCGGAAAGGCGCATTGGTGGTTTTATTATCAACTTGTCCAACAGGGCTCGACAATTGCAGTGATAGCGTTGACATATCGCTATGGCCTGCCCACGCTTATGGTCGTGTTGGTAGCGAAGTCGTTTCTGATCTGGCCGGCTTCGCTGCACATGACCGCGCGTCTTCTGGGCATAAGCATCCGCGCCTATCTTGCGGTTTTTGCCGGCCCGGCTGCAGCCACGCTGGCGATGGGGCTGGCTGTTGTCCTGACGGCCCCCCTCCTCGAAATGCTCTCTCCGGTGGCGGGATTGGGCACGTCGATTGCGCTTGCATTCACAATCTACGTACCGACGCTTGCGCTGTTGTCCTATGCCAGGATCCGGCGCATTCGGCATCTTTTGCACCAAAACTAGGAACTGGCCCATGAAACTTACCTACTTTCAGGGCAATCCGCCGAATTTCGGTGATGAGCTGAATACAAGCATGTGGCAGCATTTGTTGCCCGCCGATTTTTTCGATCGGGACAGCTCTGTCCTCTTCCTCGGCATCGGCTCGATCATTCAACACAGTTATCCAAAGACATCAAAGAAGCTCGTTGTGGGCGCGGGGTATGGCGGCTACACGCGCAAACCCGATGTCCACGACGGCAGTTGGGAATTCTGGTTCGTGCGTGGGCCGCAAACGGCGCACGAGCTTGGCCTCGACCCGGCTCTTGCAATTGCGGATGCGGCGATCCTGTTGCGGGAAACGCCTCTGCCACATCCGGCGCCGGATATCGGCGTTGGCTTTATGCCGCATTACGAAAGCATCGAGCGCGGCAACTGGCAGGAGGCTTGCGCATTAGCCGGGATTACCTTCATTGATCCGACCGAACCGACCGAAAAGGTCATATCGCAAATCCGCGGAGCAAAGCTTGTAATCACCGAGGCGATGCATGGCGCAATCGTTGCCGATGCGCTGCGCACCCCGTGGATCGGCATACGCGCGATGCATCACGTCCATCGTTTCAAATGGTACGATTGGGCCAGGGCCCTGAATATCGACTACGCACCGCGTTCGGTCATACCGTCCAACTGCCGCGAAGCCTGGGCGTATACCACGGGCCGCTCGGGATCGGGTGCGCGTGCAATCTCGGTCGCGGGCAGCACCGCCGCAGCCCCGTTCAACCGTGCGTTTCAACACCTGGCGGCACGAAGCCTGCAAAAACTTGCCACCTCCGACGCCCAGCTCAGTTCAGACCGCGAGATTGATCTTGCCACCGACCAGGCGATGTCCACCATAAATCATATGCTGCGGGCCTATGCGCGCGGCGCGGTTGGTCTGATCTGAGCCGCCGGTCGAACCCCTGGATGCCGCAATGCCCGCAGCGCAAAGACGAAGGCGCAGATCACGATCACCGTGCGCAGGCTGAACTGGAAGAATACCGGCACTTCCACAAAGCTGATGATCACGACCATCATCACCAGCGCGAACAGCAGTGACGCGTCTGCATCCTGCCGCCGAAACGCCGAAACGCCGGTCAGAAGTGCTGCGCCGTACAGCAGGAACATCTGGATCATGACCCCGACAATGCCGATCTCTACCGCGTTTGACAGGTAGGTGTTGTGGAAGTTGAAGCCGCTGCGGCTGTCGATACCGAACATGAACCACAAGGATTCGGCCGGGGCATTTTCCCGCACCCAGAAAGCCTGATAACCAACGCCAAAAAGCGGGCGTTCGCGGATCAGGTCTAAAGCAACCCGCCACAGGTCGGTGCGCCCCGTCAGCGTGGCGTCTTTATCCGTGACATCAAGCAGTTTCGCGAGCAGCAGGTCGAAATACATCCCGGCCAGGATCGCGCCCAGGGTGCCCAGCATCGCGGTGACGCAGATCGCCACCAGGCGCTGGCCCGGAGTCAACCGATGCAAGAGCATGAGCGAAACGAGGATCAGCAACGCCGGTGGCACCACGAGCAGCGCGCTGATCGATTGCGCCAACATCAGAATCATTGTACCTGCCACGACCCCCAGAACAGCAAGCTGACGAAATCGCAGATCGGCACGATGGTCCAGCACCTGTGCCGCGGCAATGACGATGAACACAGCCGCGGCGTTCGCCATGGCGTTTTTGCTGCCGTAGATGCCCAGCAATGCTCCGGTGTCGGCACGCACATTGCCCGAAAGGAAGCTGATCGCAATGGCTACGGAGAAGAGCGCAAACAAAGTACGGCAAAAGGCTCGAGGGGTGATCTGGCTTGCAATGACGACGGCAATCATCGTTGTAACCAGCAACTGCAGGCCAAATCGCAGGCTTACTTCTGGGAACTGGGACCAGAAGAAGCTGACAAGACAAAATATCGGAAGCGCCAGAACATACCAGTACCTGACGCATAACATGGCGGATACGACCGGTTGCCGGAGTATCAGGAGACAGCCAAAGACAAGAAACCCGAGCGCTCCGCCGGTTTCGAGAACCGGCACGAAAACAAGCGCCGCCAGCGCCAGCACCGACAATACGAGGCCCGGCGAAATAGTGATGATATGGGTCGCCCGTGGCGCAAGGGATATTCTGAATTCGCTCATGCGTGGCAAGAGGAGGCTATTGATCCAAGGTGCAGAGGATCGACTCTTTGAACTGACAGCCCTGGCCCAGTTTCGTGTAGGCGATCCAGTCGATGGTCATCTTGATGTCGCCCGCGGGCGGGTCGAAGTTTCCCATCCAGTCCGGGAACGAATTGCTGCCCCACAGGCTTGCATAGATTTTCTGTGCGTGCACAGGCAACGGGCTGCCCGGCTGACTTTCATGCACTTTGGCACCGTTGACATACCATTCGATACCGGCTTCGGACCAGATGAATGAATAGGTGATGAACGCCTGATCCGACGGATGCGGCAAATCCACCGGTTTGCCATTAGTCCCGGCGCCCGAAACATAGGTGTTCAGGCTGACCTTGCCGGTATCGCGGGTCAAAACCTCAAAGTCGATTTCATCGTGCGGTTTGCCGTGGTGGTTCCCTATATAGGTAAAAAAAGCCGCATTCAGGCCTGAACCGCCCTCAGTGCGAAAACGGGCTTCGAAAGTGCCATAGGAATAGGCGTGGCGCGACTGGATTTCGCCGCAGATATATTCCCGCTTAGCGGTTTTCCGTTTGCTGTAGACCAGCGTCAGCGTTCCGCCCTTTACGGTCAGCGCCTCATGCGACCATTCGCAGTTTTGCCAGTCGCCATTCACCCAGCCATCCGAAACACCCCAGAGCGTTTCGTCGAGCGTGTCGAACCCGTCAAAGAACGTCTCACCTCGTGGCACCTCCTCCGCCGGGGCGGGGTGTGCGAAGATGGCACCGATCGCAGCGGTAAAAGCGGCGCAAACACAATACATGGCAAAGCGTTGGACTGGCGCATTCAGAAGACGCATTTGCTAGCCTTTCCGGTCTGTTTCATCGTCGGCATCCTTGCCATCATGTGCATCTGAAACCCCTCGAAATGCAATCGCCGCACGGTTTTCGACCAAGGTCGGCATAACGCCGCCGGAATGGGTTGTCGGCGGTGGCAAAGGGTTTCCACCGGCCTCTAATCCGATACCCTGAATGTGAATAATCAGGGTAGGTTTGTTCCGTCTTGTACATGCGGCGGCGTGCCTCTTTCGTACCCCCATTCGTTTGTTGCCGACCCATCCAAACTGCAAGCTGCGGCGCCAGGGAAGGAGTTTGAAAACCAAGTGTTACAGACCGATTCCAGATATCCAATCTTCGACAGCCGGGGTATCGATGCTTGATCGCTCCCCGCCGCTTGTGTCGGTCATCATGGCGAATTTCAACGGCCAGGAGCATTTGGCGCGTGCAGTTCATTCAGTTCTGGCGCAGACGGTCACTGATGTCGAACTGTTGCTGGCCGATGACGCCTCGACCGATGCCAGCCTGCCGATTGCCGAACGGATCATGCGTCAGGATGATCGTCTTCGTATCCTACGCGGGCCCCGCAATTCAGGGCCTGCTGCGGCCCGTAACCGGGCACTGACCCATGCCTGCGGCGAATGGATTGCGGTTGTCGATTCAGATGACATCATCCATCCGGAGCGCCTTGAACGACTGATCGTCGCCGCCGAGACCGAGCGTACCGACGGGATCGCCGACGATCTGATCTTTTTCGGCAAAAGCCCGCAGCAGCATGGACAGGTATTGTCACAGACCCTGCTTCTCGACACGCCGGTCGACCTGACGCCCGGTGCGCTGCTCGATATGCCCACACTGGGCTATCTCAAACCGGTCCTGCGCCGTTCGGTGGTGGGTGAGCTTCGCTATCGCAAAGATATGCGCATCGGCGAGGATCATGATTTCTACATGCGCTATCTGCTTCGCGGGGGGCGTCTGCGCCTGATTGGCCAGTCCTACTATCTCTATCGCCGACACGGCAACTCGATCTCACACCGTCAGCACCCCGAGGATGTGACCGCGATGCTGAACGCACAGGACGATCTGGTCGCACAGTTTCCCGATATCCCGCTCGATCTGGCATCCAGGTTCAGCGCACGCCGCAACGAACTGGACCGGTCCCTGCAGTTCGAAAGGCTGGTCCGGGACATCAAGCAACAGAAATGGAGGGCAGTTCTGCACATGATCTGCAAAATACCGGCACTCCTTGCCCCGCTGTTACGAGCGATGCGTGAGCATTGGCAGAACCGTATCGGTCAAAAACAGGCCCCGCAGGACACAGCGCCCAGCGATGTTGTTCTTCAGACCGATGAGCAGATACGGGACAGGCCGCCCCAGGGTGCGATGCCGTTGACGATCCCGAAACACCCCGGTCAATGGGAGGCCGCTGACTGGGCGAAATTCATGGCGGCGCTTCCTGCAAGGGTCGACCGGGTTTTCGCGAAGGGGGCGCCCGGGCGTTTTGCCCTTGGCTATGTCCCGCAATGCAACGCCGCCATTCTGGAGGCAGAGGACAGCCTCTGGACCGATAGTTTCGAATTTGGTCCGGCTGATTTGCAATCCCGCAATCAACCCGGTGTGGCGCCCTTGTACACGGCGCCGACCCGAGGTGATCCGGTGCCCGGCAAAGAGACCGGGTAGCGGCCATGCAGGCGCGGCAGAGCAAATCACGCGTTCACATCCGTACACCGACCTACCGGCGGCCCGCGGCGCTGAAAAGATGCCTTGAAAGCATGATCGCCCAGACCTGGGAAAACTGGGTCTGCGATGTCTATGACGACGACCCGGAGGGCTCTGCGGCGACAGTCGTAAACGCCCTGTGCGACCCGCGCATCACCTGTCACCAGAATAAACCGCAACGGTTTGCATCAAAGAATATCGACCAGTGCTTCGGCCGCGCCAACCCGTGCGACGCAGACTATTTCTGCGTCGTGGAAGATGACAATTTTATCCTGCCGCGCTTTATCGAGGACAACATCCGGATATGCCGACAGCAGGGGGTTGAAATCGTCTTTCGCAACCAATTGGTCGAGTTTGAAAGCGGCAGCAAGGATGCGCATCTGAGCGCCGGGGGCATCCTGGATAACAAGCTGACCGAGGGTCGGATCAACGCCAGCCTCTTTCGAATGTCCTTGATAGCGGATATCGGCGTCTCGAACGGTGGTCTGTTCTGGTCTCGCCTCGCGGTTTCAGATCTGGAAATAAAGGTGCCCTGCAGCGCGACGCTTCAGGAATACATGCGAACTTTCGCGATCGACGAGCCCATCTATATCGCCCTCGAGCCACTCGCCGTCTGGGCCGAAAACGGGGACGATACATTGCGCGATCTCGGCTCCAAGGCCGGGTATCTGCGGAGTGAACTCAGTCTCAAGCGTTCGATCGGTGTGTTGCGGCGCGGGGCATGGGCTCGCGCCGCAGCCGAGGATCGTTCCCGTTTCCTGGATCATCCGGCTTTTGCCTACCCGGTGAACATGCGCGCCCGTGGGTTGGTCAAATCCCACATCACGTTCAATGTCGGCACTGCCCTTCGGTTTTCCGACAAATTGCGACTTGCGTTGCGCGGCGGGCTGACACGGCTGATGGGCCGGTCGGATCCGAACCTGCACGAGTTCATCTCGACCCGCAGCCGCCAACAGGTCTAGTCATCAGGGTCCGAGACCGCTTTGGCGCCAGGCGGGGACTCGGGATGGTTTGCCTGTGTCTTGTCGGATTCCTTGGTTTTGCCGGGAACATAAGCTGACAGGAAGACCAGCAGGAAATACCCAATCTGCAATGTGACCATCGTAATAACCATACGCAAAAGGATCACCCCAATGCCCGCACCGTTCACCCACGACCAGGTTCCTACAGCGACCACCGCTACCAGCAACAAGACGACAAAGACAGCCAAACGCAAATCATACACTCCAAGGCTTTCGCCGTCAGTGTATAACAACAGTTGCTGACTTGCGCGATAAATCCGGAATTACGGTGATCTCAGCGCGACGAAGCAAATCTGGGTGCATCTTCGACCGGTTCATCTGCGGGCGCAGCCAGGTGGCTCATCAGAAACCTCTCTGCATCGCCAGACCGTGCATATTTGCTCAGCTTGCCGATGATCACCCGGTTCAGCACGACTCCCAGAACCTTCTTGGCGAAGGCGGGTTCCTGGGCAAAGAACCGGCTGACCAAGCTGCGTGGCGTTTTGCCCCATGCGCAGACAAAGATGATCTTGTCCAGGCGGCTCAGCATTGCCTTGGCATCCGATACAGTGCCAAGCGACGGCAGGTCGATGACGATCACATCGTATTGTTTCCGCAACTCTTCGATCAGCAACGTCATGTTTTGCTGATAGAGAACGTCAACCGACGATGCCCGGCGCCGACCGGCGGCGCATGGCAACAGGTCCGGTCCGTTGCGGGGTAGCGCACACAAGGCTTCCGAGAGCGCGTTGCTGCCCCTCAGAACCTCGACAAGTCCCGGCCCGTCGGCTCGACCAAGTTCGATGCTCAGCGTCGCGTGGCGCAGATCGGCATCGATGAGCAGGACCCGTTCACCCAGTCGCCCGGCCATGTTGGCATAGTTCGCGGCAAATGTCGTCTTGCCTTCCCCGGGCAGCATCGAGGCTGCTGCGACGACGCGGCAGGTTTTCTGGCGCAGGTTATGTTCAAGCGTTGTGTGAATATTTCTCAGTGTTTCGCTGTAAAGCGATCCGGGGGCCAGAATCGACATGAAAAGATGCGGCGCCACAAGCGGCGATTGACCATGTTCTGTCTGACCGCCATTCGTCCTGTCCGGCTCGGTCTCCAGCATTGCATTCTCATCGAGAATCAGCGTGCCGCACTCCGGCCATGGTTCATCGACCAGATCTCTGAAATCCACATGAGGCAAATATCCCAGAAAGGTCTGGCCCGTGTATTCACTCACGTCTTCGCCCACCCGGAAGAACCGTTCACGCATTTCGCGCAGGACCGCGATCGCGAAACCGAACATCAACCCCAGCAGACCGGCGATCGAAATCAGCCGCCAAGCCTTTGGTAGCGCCGGGGTCTCAGGCACGATCGAGTGGGTCAGTATGCGACCGTTGCTGACCGGAAATGACCCTTGAATTGCGATTTGTTCATGGCGCTCGGAAATCGTCTTCTGAAGCGTGGCCAGCGTTGTCGCCCGTCGCGCCAATTCCCGCAATCCCTGCACGTTGCCGGGATCCGCGCGGCGCAGGGCCTCTGCCTCTTCAGCGACGGCCTTCGAACTGGCCTGCAACTCGACCATTCGGTTTCGCATCCATGTTGCAGTGCGCTCGCTGGATTTGAGATTGGCGTTCAGATGATCCTCCAGATAGGCTTCGGCATAGGTGTTCACGATCTGTGTGGACAGCTCCGGATCGAAACCCACAAAACTGATATCTACGGAAAAGCTACGCCCGACCCTTGCGATACGCACGTCGCGCTGCAGCCGAAAGGCCACCATCTCGATCTGCTTGGCCTCGATGTCTTCCGGTGATGCCGCGTCAATGATAGGCGTTGCTTCCTCGCGCCCGGGTATCAGCGCCGTGACGCGATCCGTTAGCTCCGTGATCGCCGATCGCGCGACCGAACTGGGCGGGGAAAGGAATTCCTCATTATGATGCAGCCCAAGTTTCCTGGTCACTTCTATGGCCAGTTGAAGCGACTGTAAAACCTCGATCTCGTTCAGAAGCGAGGTGTCGTTGCGCACGAAGGGAATGCTGGCGGTGATCTCTTCGGCCAATTCGCCCATCCGGTCGTCCACGAGTACCGTGGCAAAAGTGTAATATTGAGGCGGCGAGGTCAGGTAATGCAGCGCCCCCAGCACGAGGCCGGCGAAGGCACCAAGCAAGACCGGCTTGTACTGCCGCCGCAATGCGGATCTCAGGTCGCCCAATGTCGCCAGATCCTCTGCGTCCATATCTGACAGGTTCGCCTCGCGGGGGTCGTTTCGCACTCTGATACCAATCGTGTTCATCTGCCTGAAATTCCTTCGACCCCCGCTGCGCGGGCGCTCAGTTCACCCTGTCCAGACGGGCAGTGCCGTATTGCCGCAATGTTCGCTGCCCGATCAGACCGGCAACCACGCCGGCATGCAGCGCCGCGCGCAGGATCGCTTGATAGCGGCGCGTCTGGCTGAAACCACCCAGAACCGCCGCGCCGGCGCAATAGATGATCTTTGCCAGTGCCAGCCCTACGGGGACAGCCTTTGCGATGTTGCTCTTCCTGTCGCCAAGCAGCTGACCATGCGTCTGGCCCATGCGGTAACGCCGCCGCAAAAGCCACCCCGCGCTGGCCCGTTTTGGCGGCACGTTCTCGTGAACCAGTGCGCCTTCGGCAAACACGATCTGCCCGCCACCGGCGAACACTTCGGAAAAAAACTTGGTGTCCTCGCCACCGGACTGGCCAAGCGCCGGGTCAAAGCGCCGGGCCGATACCGCGGGATGGTGACGGTCGATCAGCACGTTGCAGGTATACCCCGTCCGAATCACGCCATTGACCCAAACCGGCCGGGTCGAGTGTACCGAAAGACACTGCATCCAGGCCGGTGCATCCAAACTGTAAAGCGCCGTGACGGGTCCCAGGACGGCCGCCGCACCCGTTGCCTTGATCTTGCGCAGCAGTTCCGAGATCCAGCCGGGCGTGACAACCTCGTCATCGTCGACAAAGGCGAGATAGCGCGCAGTGCTATTGTCCAGTCCGCCATTCCGAGCAATCGAGATATTGCCCTCCGGACAGTGGACATAGCGTAGTTTCAGATGGCACGATCGTGCACATTCCAAAACCATGTCCTTCGCATTTGGGTCCCGGTCATTATCGACCACCAGAATCGCCACCTCGGCGTCTGCGGGCAATCGAAGTTTCTGCAGCGAACGCAGGGTCTCCAGCAGGTGCGGTCTGCGATATGTGCAGACGCAGATGTCGATGCGGGGAAGCGGATCGGTTGGTCTCATGACGCGCGTTCCACCAGCAATGTCGGCAGACGGGAAATTACGCGCTGCCAGAACCCGAGCGACCATGAGAAATGCATGAGCATGGCCGAGATACCCGAAATCACCAGGTCCGGCTGGCGCGTGCGGATCACCATCGCAACACCCGCACCCAGGCAGGCGCTAACCCAGATCAGCGCCGGCACGGCAAAGGCAACGCTGAAACCAGACAACCCGGCCACAAGAACTGCGGGTAGCACCAGCACGACCTTGGCCTGCCGCAATCCCGGTATGATCCGGTGCTTTATCAGATTGCTGGCCCGGCCCTTGCCATGGTTGAAATATTGCCGGGCCAAGGCATGCAGCGTGTCGCGCGGGTAGTAGGTTACGACCGTCTTTGACGTGAGCCAGATCCTATAACCCGCCCTGCGCAGCCGGTAATCCAGTTCGGCATCTTCGTTATGCGTGAACGAGGGGTCATACCCACCGACCGCCCTGAAAGCGGCAAGCTTGATCAGCGCATGATGCCCGTGATCGACATAGCCGGCTAGCGGGTGCACCCGGTGCCTTGATCCGCCATTGCCAATGAATGAATTCTGGACCGTGGCATTGATGCGTTGAATGCGGTTGTTGCCCTGCGCCACCATGCCGACGACGATACAATCGGCATAGACGCTTCGCGCGTCCTGCAGCAGCAGGTCGCAGAAATCCTCGGGATAGCCGCAATGCGAATCGATGCGGATCAGGTGGGTGGCCATGTCTCCGAACCGTTCGACTGCCATGTTGATCCCGATACTCTGGATCCGTTGCGGATTGCGCATCAGATGGACGCGCGGGCAAAGATTTGCGTGTTTTGCCGCGATGTCGAACGTGCCATCGGTGCTGCCGCCGTCAACCACGACGATCCGGCCTCCGACCCTCGCGATTGTCCGGCGCAATTGCGCCAGCAATGTTCCGATATGCGCCGCTTCGTTCAGGCACGGTACAACGATGAGGGGCTCAGAAGCCCTTGCTTCATCCGGCGCGACCGGAACAGTGGTTTTCATCTCCATGTCGGACCGCTTTCGTGTAGAGAATATCGCAGTGCAAGGCGGGGCAAATTTGGTGAAACCAGTCGAAAATCAACGCAATGCCTGCGTTGAAATCTATCGCACGGATGCCGGTCGCGCACATGCAGGGCACGGCGGTCGGCTATAAATTGCCAGCCGCGCGCCACTTTCAATCGAACATTGTATTTCTGCCCGGAAAATCGGCATGTGAAGCTCGGCAGGCTTTTGCTCAGCCCTGTTTGTGTTGCCGGATTTTGGTGCGGAATGGCAGATTCCAGCCCACATATTCACGGTCATTCGCAACGACGGTCTGAGTCGTCGGGGCATTGTTTGTTCGATTGTTAGAGGCCTGAATGGGAAAAACCTATCTTGTTGTCCACAATGTCAGTTTCGGCTACGTGCGAAACGTCGTCCGATTTATTCATCGGGTTCTGCGCAACATAGTGGATGCCGATGCAGAGCTCCTGATAGTCGACGAGATCGACGCCGCGGGTCACGAAGAGGGTGCTCTGGTCTTTGTCATCGGCGAAAACTTCGCACGCCACATCCGGCGGCCGGGATGCCGGTATGTCTATCTGAACTTTTCGGTTGTCCTAGCTTTGGGTAACCCCCTGAACATAAGCCGGCCCGGCTGGAGCGCGATCCGCCGCAAGAACAGCATGCTGATGGAAAAGCTCGATCTTTATGATGTTCTTCTCGACTACTATCTGCCACAAACCTGTGTCCTTCAAAAAAGGTTGCGCCTGCCCGTCCTTCATTTTCCGGTTGCCGTGGATCCCGCCGACATTCCGGCGAAAACCCAACTCGACCTGCGGCGGTACGACGTCTGTTTCGTCGGCGGGTTGACCGAGCGGCGGCGCGAAATCGTAACCGCGCTGAGCGCCGGCGGCCTGCGTCTTTCCCCGCATCAAGGCGTGGTTTTCGAAGATGTCGTGGCGCAATCGCGATGCTGCCTGAACATCCATTCGCACAAATGCAATCATCTCGAGACCCCCCGGATCGTCGGGGCAATGGCCGCGGCAACACCGGTTGCAAGTGAACGCAGCTACGGCCTGCAAGACCTTATCGACCAGGATCTTCTTGTCACCTCCAGCATTTCAAGTCTCGCGTGGGCCACAATTGAATTATGCGATGACCGGACACGACTAAAAGCTCTCAGCGAAAGTTCTTTTGTTTGGTATCGGGATATCTATCTGCCGAAATGTTACAGCCATTGGATTAGTCTCGTTTTTCAGCTTTCCAAGCTGTTGAAAATGAGCATCCATGAGTCGGTCGGGTCAGATTTTTCGGATCGCTAGTCGATCGGGAGCAAGGTACACGATTGACTTGAACTCAACACGGGTTTGAAATGCTGCGCCGAGTGCCCAATGTCTGCTTCGAAAAAAGTGGATTAACTCTCGAATTAGTTTTCGGAAAACCTTGATACATCGGGCGGTAGCTTTGTCCGCAACAGTCATCAAGATTTCCGATATTGCTGCGCTCCGTAGGAATGTCAGCTTTCGGGAAGTTGGCCAGCGGGAACTGCGATCTATCGAACGTCGGCAAAGGGCCGTTGCCATTTCCACGAAGAACATTTGTTCCGTAACCTGACTGCTCCCTTTAGGATCGAAACAGATTATATAGGATTAAGACCATGGGACGTCTTGAAACCATTCGGGCCGGGGCAACTTGGAAAGATATCCACCAAGGCCAATTGCTACACTTTGGGCTCATTGTACTTCTCGTCTCTGGCGCCTTTTCTCTACCTTCGCCAACAACTAAATTACAAATTCTAGAAGTCTGAATGTAAGGGGGATCTCGTTTCTTCATTGGGAAGATTTGACGGCGGCCCGCAAGGTTCACCTCGGGCCGTCAGCAGGATGGTCACAATCGTTTCATCCAATTAGCGCCCTCAATACCCACAATTGGCATAGTCACGGGCCAAACACTCATCGGCCAATTCTAGAGCCATGGATATTTCTTTTTCCGTCAAGTTGTTAGCAACGAGCCCCTTAGACATCGACGCGGCAATTCCTCCACCATTGTTGTGCGCGATGTGAAGCCACATGTAGGCCAGTACATCATCCTCGGAGACACCTTTACCTTTGTCATACGCAATACCCAGATTTACCTGACCCGAGCTATCCCCCTGTTCAGCCGCCGTCCGATACCAACGAACAGCCGCTTCAGCATCCTTTGGAACACCAAGCCCTTTGGCAAAAAGGGCAGCCAGATTGTTTTGGGCCTTAGCATTACCCTGTTCAGCTGCCTGCTTATAAAATGTCGCAGCTTCCGCAAAATCTTGTGCAACTCCGAAGCCACCCCGATATATATTCCCGAGAGAAAGTTGGGCATCAACGCTACCCAGAGCAGCGGCACTGCTGTGCCATTTCAACATTTCCTCGAAACTTGAAGGAACGCCATTTCCGTTGAAGTACATCAGCCCCAAATTGTATTGCGCTATTTCGTTTCCTTGTTCAGCTAAAGGTACCAGTTCGCCCAAAGCAACAGCGTAGTCACCTGATCGATAGGCCTCCAACCCTTTTTGAAGATCCTGAGCTGAAAGGGATGAGACCAATGAAACGAGAACGGCAGACAATACCAAAGTTGTTTTTTTCATAAGCAGACTGGAATTCTGTAAAGCCGCTTTGTCAACTTCGAATTTACGGATCTGGCACTCTCATATCACCCTAGCAAATGGATTTCTGAATGGACCAACATCGTCCAATTTGTCGCTCAACGGTGCAATCCAAATGACGATGAAGACCAATTTTAGGGATATGAGTTCAAGTATCATTGTCATTGATATGTGCTGATATGTGAATTTTAAGGGCCTAGGATGTTCGCAAATCTCCATCACCCTAAGGAAAGGGCCTCAATTGGAAGCTTTTTGGAAAATGCTCTTTATGGCACTGCTCATGCTTCCGCTCAGTGCCCAACTCACCCAAGCGGATGACCCGACTGTTCTATTTGTTGATGATGATCCTGAACTAAATGTTGCCATTCAAGAGGCTCGGCGTGACTTGGATACTTTCCTGAAGTACGCCAGAAAATCTAAATTGCCGCACGCTTACAATGTTCGGATCACCTTGCACTCCTCAAAAGATGACACTGTAGAATATCTGTGGGTATTCGCTCCGAAGCGCAAATTTGGCATCGAAGAAGTCTATGTCGCTAACATCAATGAACAACCCAAACTCCGAGAACATCGGGTGTTCTCAAATATGATCGAGTTTCACTACAATCAAATCACGGATTGGGCCGTCGTTAAGAACGGACAGAACTTTGGGAATTACTCGGGGCGCATATTTACAATGAGAGATCCCAAATATGCAAAGCACTTCGACGTGTATTATTCCAAGAACCCAGTGCCCGGATCTGGTGATTGGCCCTAAAAATCAATGTCAATGCGACTACATTATTTGGCTCCGACAGCTCCGAAGACTGTAACCATTTGCTGATGGACTGTTGAGGTCAAATATCTTGATCTTTTTGGATGCTTGGGTGAAGCGAATCTAGCACACATTGGCGAACTCAAGTTATCAACTGACGCGAGGAATTCAGTTAGCATGGACGCTTCAAACGAAGATTGGATAATCGATGCGGGAGACGTGGTAATCCAAAAACGCGTTAAGGATGGACGGGATTCTCTCCAGCCGCTCGATAAGCTTATCTACTGCTTGTGGGTGGCGGATTATGGGATGAGGAATGCTGGAGATTTGTCGGCTGCAGAAGACGTATACCCGCCTTTTCAAGACGAGGCGGAACAGCTGGCGAAAGGCCTAAATCTACCGCTGACTCATTCCGCTTTTAGCCTTTCTAGCGCTGAACTTGAACGGCAGTATTTTGAACTGTTTGAGGGCGTTTGTGACGAAATTCGCGCATCACAAGGGAAATGAAAGTGCGGTGGCCAGCCGCGTGCTGGATTTAGCTCTGAACGTCAATGCGATTGAGGCTAATACTCATGCTTAGCTCGGAGCTGACATTGACAAGGTTCCTAGTTGATGCAGATCTTCGCTCACAATGTCAGATGACCCCAATTGAGCGGGTGTACCCGGGCGAGGGTCTATGAAGTCCGCACCGCAGCCATTGCGGTGATTGACGTATCGACTACTGTTTGGATGCCTAGTTGGAAATCAGCTATTAAGTGGTAGAGGAACGAAATGCGTCAATTACTAACAATTCTTTCAATTATCGGATTGTGCGGCGGATCGGCAGCGCAGATGCCAACTACGCCCGATCAATTGGAACAGTTTTTTAAGTTTGTCCAATTGGGTGACACCACAAATGTCCAGCAAATGCTCGAAGCTAATCCTAGTTTGGCAATCGAAGCAGACAGGTTCGAATTTCAAGCAATACATGTTTTGGACTACAATGGTTTTGACGAAGTACTGGCGCTTCTTTTGCATTATGGGGCTGACATTAATGCCCAAAGCGGTGACGGCAGCACTCTGCTTCATATCTTGATCGATGCTGAATTTTTGCCGCTTGTTCTCGAGGCAGGAGCAGATCTTGAACTGAAAGACGGATCGGGATTCACACCATTACTTGCACAAATTTCCAGACCAGATTCCAGGGACATGGTACTTGCTCTTTTGGCCGCAGGTTCAAACCCGAATGTGAAGGACAATTGGGCTCGTTCTGCACTCTCCCACGCCCAAGAGACAGGGGATGAAAGTTTGATAAATATACTTGTCGACGCAGGCGCTGTAGAATAGGAAATCGACTTCCACATCGCTCCGCTTCGGATTGCTCTAGCATCAATTAATGCTGCACTCCGCATGAAGGACCGGTTTCGTAGGAATGGCCAATCGATCAATGCTGTGGCCGAATGTCAGTTATAGGTCGCCCTTTGATGGGAAGAAAGTCAGTTAGCATCAAAGCGGTGGCTGGATGCCGCGTTTCCGGCGTTTTCGGTTGTTGACGAGTTCCAGTCCGGCGCGCACCGTCACTGAGCTTATCACGATGGCGCCGCCAGCAATCGTCGCCTTTGTTGGAGTTTCGGCAATGAAAAGCCAGACCCAGACCGGACCAAGGGCAAATTCCAGCAGCATGAATAGCGTCAGCTCGGCGCCGCCAAGATGTTTCGAGGCGGCGATGAACAGCGCGTTCGCCAGCCCCGACAGGATGCCACCTAGTAGAAAGCAAAGCATTATGTCGCGCAGCGGGATCGCCAGATCGCCCCAACGCAGTACCAGCGCGATCACGATGATGGTGCTGCCCGACACAATCAACGCAGGCAGCATCTCGATCCCGCGGTGGCGACGCACGATGATCGCATAGCACGAGAAACAGAGCGCCGTCAGCAGCCCCATCAGGTTGCCATAAAGCGAGCCCGCGCCGATCCCGCCCGAAACCATCACCCCAATCCCGACGGCGGCGGCGCACATTGCCATCACGGTTGCGCGCATCAGTCTCTCGCCCAGGAAAACCCGGGCAAGCGCGGCAGTGAAGAACGGGATCGCGCTCAGCATGAAAAGCGTGTTTGCGACAGTGGTGCTTGTGATCGATTGCAGAAAGCAAATGCCCGCGCCAGCCAGCATTAATCCGGCCAGAAGACCGGGTCGCCCGATGCCGCGCGTGCGGGCCATTGTAGAGCGGCCGTGGCGCAATGCCATGATGGTTACGACCATGACCACCAGCGCAATCGAGCGGTAGAAATTGATCTGCCAGACATCGGCTGCCTCGATCGCGCGGATCACCAGACCGCCAAAGCTGATGCCGACAGAGCTAACGATCATAAGCCCCATCGCCCAGGCGCGTCGCGAAGCGTGCGGCAAGGTTTCTGACAGGGCAGTCATCGGCGGACACGCCGCCGGTATCGGGTCGTTTGCAGGAACATTACCCTCTCGCGGTAGCACAATACCAAATCCCTGACATGAAGGCCTGCGACGGGACATGTCGGTTTCGGATTGTTCCCTGTCATCGCTGGGGCTGCCCGCAAAGGGGCTTGCGCAGCCGATCGTGTCGTCGTCATCGGAAATGGGTCAACATAGGAAAGTTCGTGAAATTAAATCCGCCTGGTTCATACGCGCTTGAGCGAAATACCCCTCGACGCTACGTAGCTATGCACCGTGGAACGATAACAGGGAGGATCCAAAAGTGAAAAGTCGGGCAGAGTCGCGCTGGAATGTCAAACTGCCTGAAGAGATAGAGGCAATAGGCAGTATCGAACCCAGCCAGGGTGTCGTAACTGAAGCTGGTCCTATTCACCTACCGTGGCCGCCGCTTTCATTTGATGAAATCGCGCGGACAAAGGAAACAGCGCAAGATTGGCAGTTGAATAGGAATTATGTGCCAATTATGGGAGATATGCACGATCTGGTGTGCTTGGATTACTCTCTGTCTAAAGAACCTGAAGTCGTAGTCGTGAGTGACGATAGAAATGAGCTAGCGCGCTTCACTTCACTAAGGCACTTTTTGGATTCATTAACGGATATGGCTGACGAGTCCCACTGCATGAAAATTGTAGCAGATAAATCGTGGCTGGATTTCTAGTGCAATCATCTTGGGAAATGATCGAGCTTTTGCCTTATGCGCAACGCCATCGGAATGGATGCGCAAAAAAATCTGATCTGAGGAGAAGTGGTGGGGTAGGGTACATAACCACAGGTCCAAGTTCTGCGAATGACCGCACCGAGCCCACTTTGCGCGTGGACATGTACAGAGACAAAAAATACACATCCCTAAATATGGAAGCTAGCACACGGTTAAGATTTTGAGCCTCATTGAAACGTCTAGACTGTTTGGCATTTTGGGAAAGCTAATAGATTCCGATGAAGTGAATGAGCTTCTGCGAACACATCCCACCTTTCAAATTGAGAGGCCGGAATCTGGCACGCAATACGTAATTTCAAGAGATGAAGGCGTTGATTTGCTTTTCCGACCAGACGATGGGGCTCAGGGTGGGAACACTAAACATTTGAGAAAGTGCCAAAGCATTTTCCTTTATGCGCAGGGCCACGATGACCACGAGCAATTTGCTGGGGACTTGCCACTTGGCTTTAAGTTTAGTTACCCGCGTTTGGAGTTATTGGAGCGATGCGCCCCTCAGAGAACGTGGAAAATTGGGCTGGGTGAGGTTGATGTAGGTTTCCCGAATCCAAGCCACGACCGATGGGAATTTGAAGGTAAATTGCTTTCGGCCCACTACAGCAAAAACAACGGCGCAGTTATGTATTTTGTCATCCGTCAAATAGAGCAGTAACCCTCAATTTAGCCGAGTTTTGTAAACTCAGGATGAGGGGCGTCTCTTGTCAAAGCCCATTTAGTTCCACATTTCAGTGGTCTGATTGCTGAACGCTTAGCGCCCACCAGCGCCCGAGACCATCATCCCGATGGAAACCAGGCCAATCATGCACTAACAATCAGGCTGGACCCGTCAAAAAGGGCTGCCCATGAATGTTTAGCAGCGATTGCATGACTTCGCCAAGCCGCTTAACTTGGAGTAAAATCCCTCGCAGATTCAAGCAGAGGTTTTTCATTGTTGTTAGAAATGGACTCCTCTTACATGAGACAGCTTCGTATACCTAATTTTGTAATTTGTATCTTTTGCGCAATCTGTTTGTCAGGTCATGCACGCGCTAGTAACCCAGACCTCCAGCCCCTATCCGAGATGCTCAAAGGTGAGGTTGAAATCGCGACGTGGTATGAAGTCTTTAAGCGCTGTTCAGCTTTGCATATAGCAATGCAGAAAGATACGAGGAATCTTGGATTAAGCGAGGCAGACGAGGCGAAAATACGAAAGCGCTATCAGAAAGACATTTCCTTGTGGCGCGAGCAAACGGGCAAGATTTCTGTAAAGGCCAAGTCAAAAGACAGCGAAGAACAAATCAGCCAATCCATTTTTGAGCTTTCGGAGACTTATCTTAAACTCTTCGAACAAAACCGCAGCGAAATGGGCAAGTCTTTGAATGGGCTCGCAGCCGAAGATTTTACATATTGTCTTCAACTGCAGAGTCGCTGGTGACAAATTTTCCGAATGTGGTGGCTATCCCAATTTTCTGCCAAAAATTTAGTCTTTCCAAGCTGGATTTGGCAAAATGGCTAGTGTTCGAGATTCCAATTTCAATATCACACTGAAGCTAGCAACGAGAGATTGACCTGATGTCAATCACAGATGAGCTTCGTTACTTGTCGGCCTCAAGCCGTGCCTGAATTTTGTCGAGTGCTTCACAAAGCTCAGCTTCACTAGGTTTGCCGCCGTATTCCGCCTCTACCTCCGCCTTATGACGGGCCATTTTGCCGGCCTTTTCAGGATGATCCTGAACATAGATAAAGAGCGCATCAGTCTTTTGCTGAATCTGTTCATTTGTGCATCCCTGCGCGCTGGACTGAGTGGAAAATCCAATACTTGCAACAGCTGCAAAAACAATAAACCTCATGATCTTACCCTTGGTACCATGTCGCGGAAATTCAGTTGTATCGGACTATTACCAACGTGTCTCATCCGTGGTCAATGATCTTGATCGATATGTTAAGTCGCGGGCTTCCAATCCAGATCGTAGCGTTGTTGTGATTGGTAGGCTTCGGCGCTGATCCAGTCGAAGAATGCAGCAATCCGGGGGCGCGATTGCGCCCCTGTCGGGCAAACCAGATAATAGGCGGATTCTGATGGGCAATGCACATCAAACAGGCGCGTAAGACTTGCCACACTCAAACTGCCATCCAAATGTGCACTGCGGGCCAGCGCGATGCCCTGACCGGTGGTCGCTGCCTGCAAAGCCATATTGGTGTTCGGAAATCGGGGTCCTTCGTCAAGTGGCAGATCCGGAACTCCCGCAGCGGCAAGCCAGGTTTTCCATTGCGAACTCATGACACCGTCATGCACTTGCAGCAAAGGGTAACGTATCAGTTCGGCCGGATTCGACGGTGGGCCCAGTCGGTTCAATAGCTCGGCGCTGCAAACGGGAAAGACATTTTCACGCAACAAGAGGCGGCTATGCAGCCCAGGGTAATCGCCATGGCCAAATCTGACACCCAAATCAATATCCTCGGCCTTGAAATTGACATGACCATCCTTTGTCGAAATCCACACATCGATCTCGGGGTGACGTTCATTGAAATCGCTGAGACGCGGGACCAGCCATGTCAGCGCGAAGGATTCAAGCGTGCTTACCTTGAGAGGACCTCGTAGGTTTTCAGCGCGTAGATCATCCAATGTTGCCGAAAGCCGAGTGAAAAAGTCCCCTGCGACCGGTGCCAGCGCGGCCCCCCCTCTGGTTAATCTCAGGGGTCGTGTACCGCGTTCAAAAAGCTCGACCCCCCACTGCCGCTCCAAATTGCGTATCTGGTGACTGATCGCGCTCTGAGTAACGTTTAGTTCAGCGGCGGCGCGGGTAAAGCTACGGTGACGAGATGCGGCTTCTAAGGCACGCAGAGCTGCTAGTGGCGGAAGGTGATTGACCATGGAAAACCCAGGAGAGACATGAGCATTTATTCATACTATGCATGACAAAGTTTCTTTTGTAATCCCTCGTAATTCAAATAAATTGGCGTCTATTACATTAAATTGGCTCATTAACTATTTTTGAGGAACTGGCTGAGCCATGGATTTGAGCATTGTCTTTCTGGTACTTGCGTCCGCAACGCTCCACCCGATCTGGAACCTGCTTGTCAAAAAGAATTCGGACCCACAGCTAGGGTTTATCCTTCTAATGGCCACAACCGCGCTCTGCGCTCTGGCTCACGGTGTGATCGTTGGCGTGGATTTTTCCTCAGTGTTCACGGTGCTGCCGGTCATTGCATTGTCCGTAATTGGCCAGATGATCTATGGAACCTGCCTGACCGCAACCTTGCAGCGGGGAGATCTTTCAACCTACTATCCAATCATCCGCGCCTCGCCGATTTTTGTCGTCATCGCCAGCGTTCTGCTGTTCGGGACGTATTATTCACCTCTCGCTCTGCTTGGTATCGGCATGGTGATGTTAGGGGGCTTTCTTCTTCAATACCGGCGCGGCAGCCGGTTTTTTGACGACCCATTCACTCTATTTCTTGCTGTGTTGGCCATGTGTGGCACCGGCATTTATTCGCTCGCAGATGCGCATCTCAGCCAGCGGATTGCACCCCAGGTATTGATGTTCACGGTCGATATTCTGGTCTTGCCTTTTTACCTGATCCTGTGGCGGCGTAAGCGCGCAAATGTAACTCTGCGGATCGAAAGGCTGCAATGGCTTTCGCTGATCAGCATAATGCTGCCAGGCTTGATCTGCTACGTCTCCTACTATCTGATCCTGGTCGCTTACCAACTCGGTGGGGACGTTGCTGTGGTGACCGCGCTACGTCAGGCATCGATTCCTATTTCGGTCGCGCTAGGGGGATTGTATTTGCGCGAAGGTGCGATGGGACGACGCTTCGCAGCAGCAACCCTTCTGGCTTTTGGGATAGTTGTGATTTCAATGTATGGATAATCCAAGTCAGCTAAATTTTCCGTGACGGGTTTCGCCGTTATATTCCATTTCACGCGCCCTTTAGAAAGTTGTCGTTAAAGGCGGGTAAATAGGCAAGAAACCCACAGAGAATGAACGAGACGCGGCCGTATACCAGGTCGAACTCAAGCGATGGTTTCTGCACGGCCAATGAGCAACGGTTGGGCTTGAACTTCTTGCCGAGCGCGTTCCAAGCTATAAGCCGAATGACGATTACTCTTCGTCTACGATATGACCCATGCGAAGCAAGTTGCCATCAGGATCAACGATTTCCAGCTCGCAAACGCCCCAAGGCTTGTTTTCGGCTTTTGCGAAACGCGGAATGCCCTCGGTGCGTAGATTCAGTGGGCCAAAACTTTCTGAAAGGTCCATTGCATCTTCGACACGGACAAAAGCACCATGTTCGGAGGCCTCGGAATCATGCTGAGGGTGATTAAAAAAGTGAATCTCAACGTTGTCACGAACGAGGATCAAGTAACCCTCGGCGTCGAATCTGGCGACCTCTCTGAAACTCAACAGATCATAAAATGCAGATGTCGCGTCGAAATCTCGGCTGGGTAGAATCGGGCATACACTGTTCAGCATTTTGTTATCTCCTGATGTCTTGATGCTTTGATGTAGTCGAGACGGGGTTGCATCAATCCTCCTCTTTTCTAGTGACTCAATGGGTTAAAACTGCGGGCGTTGGCTTCAAGAAAGGCGCAACTACGCGCGGCAACATTCAGACATTTTCGCGAATTTAGGGGATTGATCGGCACTATGTTGGAAGATGTACACTTCGCGTACAAATTTCAATCTGGCAACGGCAATTTTGTCCGCAAGCCACCCGAGCAGCAGGGCAAAACAGAAGGCCTCTTTTTCCAGTTACTAGTCGTTGGTACGGTTGCTGCAAACGGCAGCAAAGTCACCATCCAAGCGGATAAAACGGGTTGAGAATCCGATTGAAAGCGACCGCTGGACTGCCATGCTCATCCCGAGGCCCAAGGTGCTCGCGCAGCGCACGTATCCAGGGGTGCATTTTGGAAAGCGCGAGAACAGCAAAAAACTTTGAGAGCTGCGGCTATTGCACCACGAGCGAAGACGGTTTGAACCTTGAAAAGGCTTAGTAGTTCTCCTCGGTTCATAAACTATGGGGCTCAGAGCAATCATCTGACAGTTTTGGTCGGTCGGCTTTGATGTCGGATTCAGTTGCCGTCAATGTCGCAACAGAGATCACACTTCGAGACCACTACTGCTAAGGTTGTCAGTGAGCCTCTTAGCGCAACCCTAGTCGCCAATTCCCCCTGGCTCGGGAGTAATTTCCGACACATTTAATAGAACGGTAAGGAAGCTATGTCCAAAATTACAAATCCCCTTTTGTTCCACCGACTGGCAACCGCTGCGCGCAGCGGAAGCGTATCCCGTCGTTCATTCATGCATTATTCGTTGGCTGCAGGTATGACCGCATCTGCAGCCACAGGCCTTTGGACAACGTCAGCTAACGCAGCGCCGTTGCGCGGTGGCACATTCAGAGTCGGTATGCATGACGGCAACTCGTCTGATACTCATGATCCTGGAACATACGTGTCCAGACAACAGATTTATCTGGCGCATCAATACCGTTCATATCTCACATTGATTGAACCCGATGGAACCCTTGGCCCTGATCTTGCCTCTAGCTGGTCGGCCAACAGCGATGCTACTATATGGACATTTGAGCTTAATCCCAACGCCTCGTTCCATAGTGGCAAAGCCGTAACGGCAAACGATGTCATTGCCACACTGAACCATCACCGCGGCGAAGACTCAACATCAGCGGCAAGATCTCTGCTGACATCTGTCACTGATGTCGACGCCGAGGGAGACCACACAGTCAAGATTACCATGAACAGTGGCAACGCAGATCTTCCCTGGCTGATGACGGACTACCATCTGGCGATTTGCCCCGCCAACGATGATGGATCATTGAACTGGCAATCAGGTGATGGCTCCGGGCCCTACAAAATTGACGAAGGCGAATGGGGCGTCGGCTGGACGCTTAGTCGTCACGAGGGCTGGCATCTTGAAGGTGCATACTTCGACGCGGTTGAAATGCTGGTTCTGAATGACCCCAACGCCCGTCAGACCGCCTTGATCACGGGGGATGTCGATGCGATCTCGTTGATCGACCTGAAGACATCCGCACTGATGCAACGTAACCCGGATCTCGTCGTTGAGAATGTACCCTCTGCCGCAGCAATCACGATGCCGATGCATTGCGACACCGCACCCTTTGACAATGCCGATGTACGCAAGGCGCTCAAGCTTTCAATTGACCGCAATGAAATCATCGAGAAAATTGGGTTCGGCGCAGCGACGATTGGTAACGATTTCCATCATTCTCCTGCACAACCGTACTGGCCAGATGATATTCCTCAGCGTGAGTATGATCCTGAACAGGCAAAGTCGCTGCTCCAGAAAGCAGGTGCAGAAGGCCTCACTGTAAACATCTCGACTGCGGAAAGCCTGTTTTCGGGCGCTGTGGATATGTGCGTACTCTACGCCGAACAGGCTAAGAAGGCCGGAATTTCCGTCAACGTCGTTCGCGAACCCAACGACGGCTACTATTCCGACGTCTGGTTGAAAAAGCCATTTCTTGCCGTTTCCTGGGGTGCGCGACCGACACCTGACGTTATGTACACGCTGGCCTACAAAGACGATGCTGCCTGGAACGAGAGCAAGTGGCAAAACGAGCGGTTCAACAAACTTCTGCTACAAGCGAAGTCGGAACTTAATGATTCCCTGCGTGGCGAAATGTACCGTGAAATGGCCATGCTGGCACGTGACGACGGTGGTACAATTATCCCGATGTTTAACAATTTTGTCTATGCGCGCCGGGCAAATGTCATGCGTGGCGAGGGCCTAGCTGCCAGTTGGGAACTCGACGGCGCCCGCGCTCCCAGCCGCTGGTGGTTCAAAGCATAGTCTATCAAGATACGAGACCGGCCCGGTATTTAATCGGGCCGCGTCATTCGACCAAGCCTAGCTCTCTTACCTTGGCAGAAAGAGGTTTTCTGGGGCGGCAACAAAAGCACTACGTCAAAGAATTTCAGAGGGTGATGCCGTTTTGGTAGAAGGGGTGTAGGTTGTTTGACGAGGGGCAGACTTATCAACCTAAGTATAGACTCCCACTCCGGGCGTTCTCGAAAACTGGATTAGTTTTAGTGGCCGGTCGAGCAAGCCGTCGTTTTTTCGACGTCTTTGTGGTGACGATTTTCCTTGCCTCAATGACGAGCTCTGCTGCGGCAAAAGACCGGATGGAGTTACACTTGGTGTTGGCCATTGATACGTCCGCTAGCGTCAATGATGTTGAATTCGATTTGCAGCGCACCGGCACCGCAAATGCCCTGCGTTCCAGCGTCGTTTCAGCAGCAATTGAGCAGACACCTGGCGGGGTAGGAATCGCGATTGTGCAATGGTCCAGCGTAGCGCAACAAGTGTTGGCTTTGGACTGGGTTGAACTGCATACCATTGAGGACGTGAACGCCTATGCAGATATGGTAGATGACATGCCGCGTATATTGGGTGGCGGCGGTACCATGATCCATACGGGGTTGGATTTTTCTGCCAACGTATTGGAGCGCGCGCCGGGACAGGCGCGACGTCAAGTGATTGATATTTCGGGGAATGGCAAAACCGATGATCCAAAGCTATTGTTCGAATATCGGCGCAAGCTTCTATCACAAGGGATTGTGGTAAATGGGTTGGCTATTGAAGAGGATGACAAAAAACTGACCAACTACTTCGTCCTTCATGTGATCGGGGGCGCGAATGCGTTTGTCGTAACAGCAGATGATTTCGATGAATTCGCTGAGGCAATGGAGATCAAGTTGCTTCGCGAAATTGGTGATGTGGTTTTCTCAATGCAAGACAGCGGAAAGGCAAATCAAATAGTGACGCGCCGATGACGGCTCGTTTCCGTGTTGGTTTTGTCCGCTTGAGGCGATGATCGCCGCCTTCGCTAAACGCGGATAGATAGCATCTGTAGCATCCTAGCAAATACTCGATCTGTCAGAAAAAAACACCTAGCGCGTAAAAGCAGGATTCCACACTCTCTTGCAAACGACTCCAGTAAACCGGAAACGGCTGAAACCAACCCCAAGCTGCAGGCCTTCTTCGCCCCACAAACGTTCGACCTTCTTGTGATTGACTTGCCAGCCTTCCATCCGCAACAGGGCTGTGACCTTCCTATAGCCATACCAACCATATTGCTTGGCCAGACGGATCATCGCCAGGCGCAGTGCATCATCATTCGCTGGCTTGGGCTGATATCTCAGACTGGACCGCGCCACGCCAAGCACCGCGCAGGTCCGGCGCTCCGAGGTATCCAGCTTTTGCCGGGTGTGAATGACCGCCTGACGAAGCTGTTCCCGCGTCAGGCCTTCGGCTTTAAATGATCCAGGCTCTCCTTCAGGATCACCTTGTCGAGTTGCAAGTCAGCGACAATCTTCTTCAGCCGATCATTCTCCTTTTGCAGCGCTCTCATCTCTACAAGCTGAGGTCGCCCCATGCCGCCAAACTTCTTGCGCCAGTAGTAATAGGTTTTGTCCGATATCCCCGCCTTGCGGCACGCACTCACGACATCCGATCCATCATGCAGATGCACGTCTATCTCGCGCAACAGCCTCAGCGCGTCCTCATCCGAATACCGCTTTCGAGCCATCCCTCATTTCTCCTATGCCAGACAAATAGTGGCACAGTTTTACGGGGCTAAGACACGTTCATCTCTTCAGGCGTAACCTGACCATTGCCATCCGCATCGAGATGCTGGAAACGGTCCACCATCATTTCGCGTATCATGGCGCTGTGCAGGGCCTCGTATTCCGAGATTGATAACGTTCCGCTTGCATCGGCATCGTATTGCTTCAACTTCGCCTGAAGTTGTGCGCTTGCCTCTTCCGGGGTGACAGTTCCGTCACCATCCGCGTCCAGCATTTTTTGCATCGCACCGCCCATCATGCCTTTCATCGAATGCCGGTCCTTGTTTGGCATCCGTCCGCGCATGTCGTGATGGTCTGCTTCATGCATCTGACTGTGCATGTGGCGCATCATGTCCATCATATGGGCATGATGGTCATTCTTGCTGTGCCCTTTATGCGATCCTGCAAAGGCTGCGGTTCCAAGGAAAGCGCCTGCTGCGAGCGAAACCGCAATGATTGTTCTATACGTCATGGGAAACGCCTTCGCTGTTTCGAGCGGGAATTTAGTTCGAGCCGTCAATTCGATATTTGATCTGACACAAGAATAGCTTCACGTTTCCGTGAAACTGGTTTGCGGGTTGCACTCCAAGGCTTGCCAAAGAGCTGCAACGATAGGACCGAACTCAACGTCGGCTCTGGGCAAGAGGCCAGGGCAAATGTTGCGGACGCTTCAGGTCGATCTGCGCCTTAGCGGCTGACACTAAAAATTGCATGAAGAACTGCGAATAGACCCTTACGGTCTCCGAAAAGCCATCTATTCCCTCAACAGACTGCCCAAACAAATGCCTGCCTTCTTGAAGGTTGACACTTATCAAAGATGATTACTTCGAAATCATCTATTCTGATCACTGGTTGATTTTCACACTGCACGGATGTTTGGAACATGAAACAGTTTTTCCACATTGGCATAGCAATCAGCGTTGCATTCTGGGCAGTGTTCCTGAACGCCCAGCAGTCTGATCCGCATCTGATCTACGAAGAGAACTGCGCCGAATGTCACGTGCCGCATGCCGGAGACTTTGTTTCCGACAAACTGGTTGCGACTGATGATGGCCTTGCAGGAAAAGCCTCTGGTCGCCCCGTCATTGATTATCTGAAGGCAGGACACGGTAAGTTATCGGACCAGGAAATCGACGTGCTGATAGAGCAGTTCGAGTTCATACAAGGCACCGGACGCCTGTTTAAAGAAAAGTGCATTATTTGCCACGACAATGCTGCCAAATTCGCGCGCCTCAAGCTAATTTTGCGCGACGACATACTCACAGGGCGTTACACCGACAGAGATGTCGCAGAGTTTCTGTTGCAGCACGGAAGGCTTGACGCATTTGAGGCTCAAAAGATGGTTGAGGTTCTCAAGCGCCAACTTCAGGTAAGATAGTCCTTTCGTCAGTTTTGTTTATTTGAGAACATCATGTTGTTAGACAAACCGACATTTCAATTGTGCGGCGGGTTTCTGGCTGACTGGATTTCCTGAATGCTCGCGGGCCACGTGGAGCGGATATAGGCCAGGATATCCCAGATTTCTTCGGCAGAAAGCGTGCTTTTGAAGCCCGGCATCCCACTTTTGAAATTGGTGATCCCTCTTTCCGCCAGGGCTTCTTCTCCTCCCGATGCAGTATAAGAAAAGAGCAGCTGATTATCGTGATGCCAGGTGTGCCCCGACGCGTCATGAGGAGGTGCTGGCAATATGCCATCGTCGTTCTGCGACCTCCAGTTTGGTTGACCCTCAAGTTTCACGCCATGGCACGAAGCGCAGTTCTCTTGGTAGAGGGTCTCGCCCTGAAGCAAATCTCGACCGTCAAATTCGTGACCTGCGACAGCTTGAAATGGGATCAAAAGCGCGAACAAAGCTGCAAGGCGTAACGTCATGTGGTCTCCATCCATTCCAAATTTGTAAAGCTTTTCAGATGTTGTACGTCAAGATGTGGTTTCGACAGCAGATTGCAGTATTGCTACCTTTGCTCCCCTCTCTGTTCTTTGCAGCAATTGTCAGACTACATCGGGTTGCTGTCATTAGTGGGATTGCAGCGAATTTTCGCTTTGGTACGCAGTTCTTCCGTACGTCAGACCAAAATGCTGCGCTTTGAATCAATGTCTGGTTTTGGGAAGCAGACAAGTCGATTTTTAGCAGAGCTGAATGGCAACTAAGGGCCGCAAATATGCCAAGCACCCATGTTTTTCGTCCGTTACGCTTGACTTGGACGCTTTGCCGGCAGTACCACATGCGGAATGACGCCGTATTGCAAGGAGGGCGAAGATGATAGTCAGCATACGTTTCCTCCCGGGCCGCTCTCGTTTCGGAGCCCCCGTATCCTGACAGTATTGGGCGAATGCCGCCCCAGAGGTCAGTAGCAATCGTCCAACCATCAGACATCTTTTCAATTGAATTTAGGGCGCGGCGTCATTGTCCGCGAACGTTTCATGTCCCGCATTTTTTCCAATGGCGCATTTGCGCGCGTTCTGACTTTTGCCATGCGTTTGTGGATGCGCAGGTGCGGCCTCGTTGTTGCGCTGTTGTTGCTCGTCCTGGCCTCGACAGTCGCCGATATCGCTATCCCGCTTGTCACGGGGCGCCTGATCGCCGCCGTTTCCGAAGCAACCTCGCCCTGGAGCGCGTTTGGACTGCTCCTCGTTCTGGGCGCAGTGTCTATCGCTGCGAAAATCCTCAGCTATTTTGCGATCATAGCCCTGACAGTTCCGACGATGCGCGTGGCCGAGGCTGAAGCTTTCGCACATGTGCAGCGCCTGCCGGCCGATTGGCATGCAAGCGCCTTTGCCGGGTCGACGGTGCGGCAGATCACCCGCGGCACCTGGGCGCTTGATGACATGGCGGACGTGTTATTGCTGGCGCTGCTGCCGTCGACGCTGGTGTTGCTGGGCACCGTTGGCACACTTACCGCCTTCCGATGGGAGGTCGGTCTTGTCGCCGCTTTGGGTGCACTTGTGTTTTTGGGGCTTTCCCTAACGCTCACGCTTTTCTGGGTTGCTCCCGCCGCGCGGCTGTCGAACGCCCAGGACAGCCGGGTCTCGGGTGCGCTTGCAGATGCAATTACGTCGAACGCCGTGGTGCGGGCTCATGCGGGCGAAACACGCGAGGACGACCGGTTGGGGCGGGTTCTGTCCAAATGGGAGCATCGGACTCGGCGGACATGGCGGCGCGGCACCTGGTCCGGACTGGCTCAGGATCTGTCGCTTTGGGGTTTGCGAGCCACCGTGCTGGGCGGTGCTTTGCTGGCATTTGTCCGGGGTCTCGCAGGTGCCGGAGAGATTGCCTATGTGGTCTCGGCCCTTGGAATGCTAGACGGCTACCTGCGGCAGATCGGCAATCATGTGCGCCAACTCCAGAAATCCGTGAACGATGCTGAAGAACTGGTTGATCTGATGTCTGCCTCGGCCGAAAGGGACGTGGCCCGCCTTCCGGCTGCGGCCTTGGCGCCACGCGCGGCAACACTGGCGTTCGATCATGTCGACTATGGCTACGCAGGGGCACCATCACCACTATTCAATGATCTGCATGTCGCAATACCTGCTGGTCAAAAAGTGGGGCTGGTCGGTCGCTCGGGCTCTGGCAAAACGACATTTGTCAAACTGATCCAGAGGATTCATGAAGTGACCGCAGGTGCAATCACGCTGGGTGGCGTTGATATTGCACAGGTGCCGTTGGTGGATCTGCGCCGTCACATCGCGCTGGTTCCGCAAGAGCCAATCCTGTTTCACAGGTCACTTGCCGAGAACATCGCCTACGCACGCCCTGGTGCTACGCTGGCGCAGGTACGCGAAGCCGCAGAGCGAGCGGGTGCTGCCGATTTCATCGCACAGCTGCCCAAGGGTTACGGGACCGAAGTGGGCGAACGCGGCGTAAAGCTATCCGGTGGTGAGCGTCAACGGGTGGCGATCGCACGCGCTTTCCTTTCGGACGCGCCGGTTCTGGTGATGGATGAAGCAACGTCTTCACTCGACTCCGAAGCGGAGGCGCGGGTTGCCGACGCCGCTGAGCGGCTGATGGTAGGGCGCACGACCCTGGTCATTGCGCACCGGCTGGCAACGGTTGAAAAGATGGACCGTATCCTCGTTTTCGACCGTGGTAGGATCGTGGAGGACGGCACACCATCCGAGTTGATGGCACGCGAAGATGGTCTTTATCGGGCGCTACGCCAGCGCCAAACGCTTGCGGCCTGAATGCTTGACACAGCTCATAACAGAAGGCGGCGCACTGACGTTAGTCGGTGCGCCGTTGCGTGAGACAAACGGCGTTTCGAGCATCTGCAGTGGAAGTTTGCTGCGTCCGTTTGGGCGAGTTCATTAGAAACGCCAATTTGCTGCGCTTTGCACGAATGGCGGGTTTCGCGAAGACGGCCAATCAATACTCCGCGCGGTCGAATGTCGGTTAAGGGCCGTCCAAGATGCGATGTTATTACACACCACGGGTAACTTTGTAGGCCCGAATATCACGAGTTGCTTGCAAGCTCCTTGCTGATAGCCATAGCGCAGAAGGCTGCCACGAAGCTTGAAAGACATATCGTGGAGGCGGCATATGCGAATTCCGCATCTGCGAGAATGGCGACTGTCGCAATGCTGCCAAGTCTTGCGAAAGTGATATCCAAACTTGTCGAGACAGCACTCATACCTTTCGGTGCGAACTTCAGTACTAATTGCGTGGACGGTGCGTTGCTACAGGCCAGAGCCGAGCCGACGAGAACCGATGACAGGATCAGGAGCGGGAAGTTCTCATTGCTGTATGAAAGCAAAAATCCGGCGACTATAAGGAGCGGCGTGGCAAGCATAATCATTCGTAGTTGGGGTCTATCCACCATGTTTCGCAACAGAGTACTTAAGCCGGAGAAAGTCAGCCACATCACTGACAGCACCAAGCCGACGCCGGCAGT
>NZ_JAIMIB010000011.1 GCF_019966515.1 Roseovarius aestuarii
CGTAAGCGCCCTGCAAACTAAAAACTAGTTTCACCACACCGCATTCCAGAAAGTTGGGTTTAGTCACTTTGTCCGCATCGTGAGCATTTACGGTTTGGCTAAATATGCAAAAAAACGCCTTGGATCGAAGCGGTGGCAGTACAGCCGGAGGGTGCTGCATATGCGACGGGCCGTGACCAGCAAAAATGTTTAGTGTGTTTCAGCCTTAAACGCAGGTGAAAGATTGCTGTTGACGGAACGATGCTGAAGCGGAATTAGTTGACCAAAAAACACATTGAGGCTTCGAGATGATCAACGAGTTTAAATTTCACGTAGTTGCATTCACGGTTTTCTTATGTCTCGCTACCTCTTTGACGGCGCAAACGAACCCTGCTGCCAAGGAAGTCATGGGAGAGATAAAGTTACTTATACAAACCTGCCTCTCCGAAATGGCAAAGTCACAGGATAGCTTTCAACAATTGCTGAAACACGGATATTCTGAAAGGGTCAAGAAACGCTTCATCGTCTACAATAAGACACTAAAGGTACGTCAGGCGGTTCTTTCCCGCCCTAAAGTGCGGGTGGATTTCTTTCGAACGAAACCGGAAAGGTTGTGCATTTTCGGATTTCAATACCTGGCTCTGGGTGCAGAGCAGGGCATGATGGAGTTTTTTGGCCAAGAGGCTAAGAAACTAGGCTTCCGAAAGGTCGGCGTGAATCCGAAAATCAACCGGTATCTGACCGTTGCACACGAGTATTACGCTAAAGGCCCAAAAAAGATCAGCGTCGTTTTGGGTCTCACACACGGTTACATCCATTTCAGCATCGACGAAGTCAGATAAAATCAGACTTTTTCGGTGCAGTTCGCTGCTATAGCCAACGGGTTCGTCTTTCTGCGAACAAACGCAGACCTTGGCTTTGGTCACTCGAATGCCGGCTTTTTCCTGGCTCACAGGCGCTTATGGATCAGCTTAATAAACCTGAAGGCCAGGCGTTGCGCCCTCAGGTTTCTTCGAATACCCGGCTGCCCGAGGAGGGGCGATCAGGGAATGATGCGGGTGTATTTCACGCCTTCAAGTGATGCCCCGGCCATTGCGCCGGCCTGGCCGAAAATAACCGCAACCACGGGCGAGTTTATCGCCGTGGTCTCGGCCCTCAGGTTCTCACCTTCGTTCTTGAAGACATATTCGATATCCGCGCCCGCGGCCCAGCCCGATGAACGGCGGAAATTCGACAGCGCGCCTTCGGTCATGAAGAACAGTACATGGGAAAACTGCTGGCCGCCGATCTGTAGCCCGAAACTACCCTTGGTCGCGGAATAATAGTCGACGGTCGTACCATTGACCCGCAGCGCGCCGCGGCCAAAACCGCCGCCGACGCCAAATCCGGCCTCGGTGATCAGGGGCATGACCAGCATGCCCGCGGATCTGGCGGCAAGGTCCTGCGTGTTGGGGTAGTTGGTAAAGAGATAGTTGAGGGTAGAATCGGCGCGGGCGTCGATACGCGCACCACCCTGACTGCCGACACCGTTATTGCACGCGGCGGCTGTCGTAGCGCCCGCAAGGGCGGCCAGCACAAAGCTGCGTCTGCTGAAATTGCTCATGGATTTACCTGTCTGGTTGCCTGACTTAATTGCCAGCGTTTCTGTCGCCGGTCTGGCACCGAGTATAGGGGCTCAAACCGGCGCTGTCACTATGGATTGTCACCTGCGCAGATTGTAGCCGCCTTGAAAAACCCATCAACAACAGGCGGTGGTCTGAGCTACATATCGGGATAGTGTCAGCCGAGCGCTCGGGCGACGGCCGGGGCGAAATAGGTCAATACCCCGTCACAGCCCGCGCGCTTGAAGGCCATGAGGCTTTCCATCATCGCGCGGTCCCCGTCGATCCAACCGTTTTGCGCAGCGCCCATGATCATCGCGTATTCGCCCGAGACCTGATAGGCATAGGTCGGTGCGCCAAACGTGTCCTTGACCCGGCGGCAGATGTCCAGATAGGGCAGGCCGGGCTTGACCATGACCATATCGGCGCCCTCGCGCAGATCGCGGTCTACCAGCCGCAATGCCTCGTCCGAATTGGCCGGGTCCATCTGGTAGGTTTTCTTATCCCCCTTCAGCGCCCCCGACGCGCCGACCGCATCGCGGAAGGGGCCATAAAAGGCCGAGGCGTATTTGGCGGCATAACTGAGCAGCAGGACATTCTTGTGACCCGCGCTTTCCAGTGCATTGCGAATAGCACCGATCCGGCCATCCATCATATCCGACGGGCCGATGATATCCACGCCAGCCTCGGCCTGGCTGAGTGCCTGTTTCACCAACGCCTCGACGGTTTCATCATTCACAATCTCATCGCCCACAACAAAACCATCATGGCCGGTGTCGGAATAGGGATCGAGCGCCACGTCGGTCATGATCGCGATATCGGGCACCGCCTGTTTGATCGCCCTCGTGGCGCGATTGGAGAGGTTATCAGGATTCCAGGCTTCGGCGCAGTCGGCGCTGCGGTTTTCCTGAGAGGTGTAGGGAAAAAGGCAGATGGCAGGGATGCCCAGATCAGCGGCTTCGCGTGCCGCTTCGACCACCTTGTCGACACTGCGGCGTATGACACCGGGCATGGACGGCACGGGCTCCTCCACCCCGTCGCCATCACGAACAAAGACCGGCCAGATCAGATCGGCGGGGGTGAGCGTAGTTTCCGACACCAGGGCGCGGATCGCGGGCGAGCGGCGAGTGCGGCGCAGGCGCGTGGCGGGGAAGGGGGCTTGGCTCGGACGCATGAGCGGACTTTCCTGATGTTGCGGTTTTCTGAGTGACACGGAAATTCGCGCATCTCAAGGGTAGGAATTGACGCGCCCGGGCGCTAAGAGGGACATCAAAGTCACTTCAGGGGCGCGGCAGTGGACTGGTATAATAGTGTTTTCGAGTTAATCGACATGCGCAGTTTCAGCAACCTGTGGTTCTGGATTGCGCTGGCGGTGATGTGGTCATCAACCAGTCACTGGGTGCTTGGCGTACCCTGGGACGTGGCGCAGCGTGCACACAAGGAAGAAGAGGGGCAGGGCGTCATCGATTTCGAAGACCTGGTGCGCATCTACACCAATCGTATTCTCCATATAGCCGACACGTCCGGCTTGCTCATGGCAGGGTTCGCCTTTTTCATGCTGACCGTTCTGGTGCTGATGGGATTTGTCTACGGTCAAGAATTCGCTCAGGCGCTTTTTCTGCTGGGATTCCCGATGAGCATTGTCGGGCTTTTGTCGATTATCACGGCACGGCGCATACAGCAGAATGCTTTGCGCGGCGAGGCACTTTTCAGGCAGTTGCAACGCCACCGGATCATCACCCAATTGATCGGCGTGGTGTCGATTTTCGTCACAGCGATGTGGGGAATGCTGCAGAATATGACGGTCGGCGTATTAGGCGGCTGACGGGACACATGACATGGGCAAAACTGAACACATTACGGTGGGCGGTGCGCCCGAAGGGTTTGACGCGCGCCTGATCCTTGATGAAGTCGCACGTCAGGGCCAGCCGGTCGTGCATATCGCGCGTGATGACAAGCGCATGGCGGCGATGGCGGCAGCCCTCAGATTCTTTGCACCCGACATGCCGGTGATGCAATTTCCCGGCTGGGACTGTCTGCCTTATGACCGGGTGTCGCCTAATGCAGATAATTCGGCGGCGCGCATGGCCACACTTGCCGGGCTGGTGCACGGGATGCCGGATCGGTTTGTACTGTTGACCACGCTCAATTCCATCAGCCAGCGGTTGCCTGCGCGCGATGTCCTGCAAAAAGCGACCTTCAGCGCCCGGGTTGACTACCAGATGGATGAAAAGGCGCTGCGGGCCTATCTCGCGCGGATGGGGTATGCGCAGGCGCCCACGGTGATGGAACCCGGGGATTATGCGGTGCGCGGCGGCATCATCGATATCTATCCGCCGGGCGGCAGCGGCCCGGTGCGGTTGGACATGTTCGGCGATGTACTGGATGGCATCCGCCGGTTTGATCCTGTCACTCAGCGCACCACCGAAAAGCTTGAGGTGATCGAGCTGGCCCCGGTCTCGGAGGTCATTCTGGACGAAGCCGCCATCACCCGGTTCCGGCAGAATTACCGGATCGAATTTGGCGCGGCGGGCACCGATGATCCGTTGTACGAAGCAGTGAGCGCCGGGCGCAAACATCAGGGTATCGAACATTGGCTGCCGTTCTTTCATGACCGACTTGAGACGCTTTTTGACTACCTTCCCGGTGCCACCTTTGCGTTGGATGATCAGGTAACACCCGCCCGTTTAGCCCGGTGGGAGAGTGTTGAGGACCAGTACGAGGCGCGCACCCATGCCCTGTCGCAAAAGACGCGCGGCGATACGGTCTACAAGCCCGTGCCGCCGGGGCTCTTATATCTGGATGAGGTGGCCTGGGACAGTGCCGTGGCAGGCCATCGCCTGCTTCAACTGGCACCGCTGCCGCAGGCGCTTGGCCCCGGCGTGATCGACGCGGGCGGCCGTATCGGGCGCAATTTCGCGCCTGAGCGGCAGATGGAATCCATAGGGCTTTTCAGTGCGCTCAAGACCCATGTCGAGGCGAAGTTAAGTTCGGGCCCGGTCCTGGTTGCGGCCTATTCCGAGGGCGCTCGTGAGCGGCTTGAGGGGTTGCTCGAAGACGAGGGCATGATCGGTGCGGTCACGGTGAAAAGCGCAGGCCGGATCGATAAACGCGGGCTGCATCTGGCGGTCTGGGCGCTGGAACACGGGTTTGAAAGCCCTGATCTGGCCGTGATCACCGAGCAGGATATTCTGGGGGATCGCCTGATCCGCGCGCCGAAAAGACGCCGCCGGGCCGAGCATTTCCTGACCGAAGCGCAGACGCTTTCGGCCGGTGATCTGGTCGTACATGTGGATCACGGGATCGGGCGCTATCACGGGATGGAGGTGATCGCCGCTGCCGGTGCCGCCCATGAATGCCTGGTGCTGGAATATGCCGAAAGCGCGCGGCTTTACCTGCCGGTAGAAAATATCGAACTGCTCAGCCGCTACGGCCACGACGAAGGTTTGCTGGACAGGCTGGGCGGGGGCGCGTGGCAGGCCAAGAAATCCAAGCTTAAAGAGCGCATTCGCGAGATGGCCGACAGGCTGATCCGGATCGCGGCCGAGCGCGCCCTGCGCAGCGCGCCAAAGCTTGCTGCCGAGCATCACGCCTGGGAGGAGTTTTCGGCCCGATTCCCCTATCAGGAGACCGACGATCAGCTGCGCGCGATCGAGGATGTCCTGAGCGATCTGGAAGCGGGCACGCCGATGGATCGGCTGATCTGCGGCGATGTCGGTTTCGGCAAGACCGAGGTAGCAATGCGTGCCGCCTTCGTGGCGGCGATGCAGGGCATGCAGGTGGCGGTGATCGCACCCACTACCCTATTGGCACGGCAGCATTACCAAAGCTTCGCGGAACGGTTCCGGGGTTTCCCGATCAGCGTCAAACCGCTATCGCGCTTTGTATCGTCAGGCGGCGCGGCGAAAACCCGGGACGAACTGGCACGCGGACAGGTGGATATCGTCATCGGCACCCATGCGCTTCTGGCCAAGGGTATTCGGTTCAAAAACCTCGGGCTGCTGGTGATTGACGAAGAACAACGCTTTGGCGTCGCCCACAAAGAGCGTCTGAAGCAGTTGCGCAGCGACGTGCATGTGCTGACCCTGACCGCCACGCCCATTCCGCGGACGCTGCAACTTTCCCTGTCAGGCGTGCGCGATCTGAGCATCATAGGCACACCGCCCGTCGATCGCCTGTCGATCCGCACCTATGTGAGCGACTTTGACACGATCACCATCCGCGAGGCGCTGATGCGCGAGCATTATCGCGGCGGGCAGAGCTTTTACGTGGTGCCGCGTATCTCGGATCTGCCCGAGATCGAGGATTTCCTGAATACTCAATTGCCCGAACTCAGCTATGTCATCGCCCACGGCCAGATGGCCGCCGGAGAGCTGGATCAGCGGATGAACGCCTTTTACGATGGCAAATATGATGTGCTACTGGCCACCACGATCGTGGAATCGGGGCTGGATATTCCGACCGCCAACACGATGGTCATTCATCGGGCGGATATGTTCGGTCTCAGCCAGCTTTATCAGATCCGGGGTCGGGTAGGGCGCTCGAAAACCCGCGCCTATGCCTATCTGACCACCAAGCCGCGTGTGCGCCTGACGCCCACCGCTGAAAAGCGCCTGCGGGTGCTGGGCAGTCTGGATACGCTTGGGGCGGGGTTTACGCTGGCTTCTCAGGATCTGGACATTCGCGGTGCCGGGAACCTGCTGGGCGAGGAGCAATCCGGCCAGATGCGCGATGTCGGCTATGAACTTTATCAGTCGATGCTGGAAGAGGCGATTGCCAAGATCAAGGCCGGCGAGTTGGAAGGTCTTTCCGATGCTGATGATCAATGGGCACCGCAGATCAATCTGGGCGTTCCGGTACTGATCCCCGAGGACTACGTGCCCGATCTCGATGTGCGCCTTGGATTATACCGCCGCCTCAGCGGGTTGCAGCGCAAAGTTGAACTTGAGGGTTTCGCTGCGGAGCTGATCGACCGGTTCGGCAAGCTGCCGCGCGAGGTCAACATGCTGATGCTGATCGTGCGGATCAAGGCGATGTGCAAGAAAGCCGGTATCGCCAAGCTGGATGGCGGCCCCAAGGGCGCCACGATCCAGTTTCACAATGACAAGTTCGCCTCGCCCGCCGGGTTGGTCGAGTTTATCAAGGACCAGCGCGGGCTGGCCAAGGTGCGTGACAACAAGATCGTCGTACGGCGCGACTGGAAAAAAGAGGGCGACAAGATCAAGGGGGCCTTCGCCATCGCACGCGATCTGGCCGAAAAGGTGGTTGCGGAAAAGAAACGCAAGAAGGGATAGCTGCCACTGTTCCGGGTATCCTGATCATACCGACCGCAGCAGGTTCGCAAAACGATCGGCTGCCTCGGACAATGCCTGTTCGTCAAAGGCGGCATAGCCCAGCAACAGCCCCTGCATCTTATCGGGAAGAACGCAGTGATCCGATAACGCACCGACATGAAGTCCGATCTTCTTCGCGCGGCGGCAAATTTCCTGGTCGGAAACACGCCTCGCCAATTGCGGCTTAAGCGAAAGACAAAGATGCATACCTGACGGATCCGGCTGAAGGTCCAGGAGGTCCGAGACCGGTTGCAGAGCGTCAAGTAAATGACTTTGACGACGGGCATAGGTGCGCCGCATCCGGCGGAGATGGATCGCAAATTCACCGCTTTGCATGAATGTGGCGAGAGCGGGTTGTGGGATCAGTGAGGCGCGAGGGCCGACCCGACCGAGGTGGCGGCGGATTTGGTCTAGCAGATGTATCGGAACCACCAGATACCCGATCCGCAACGCGGGACTGACTAGTTTTGAAAAGCTGCCCAGATAGATCGTATTGGCGCGCCCATCGAGACCGGATAAGGACGGCAATGGCTGACCACGATAGCGAAACTCACTGTCGTAATCGTCTTCGATCACCAAGGCCCCGGTACGCTTTGCCCAGTCAAGAAGTGCAGTTCGGCGCGACAACGGAAGGTTCAGCCCCGTCGGGTAGTGCCGGGAGGGCGTGACAATGACGGCCGATACGTCGTCGGGGATTTTTCCGGCATCCAACCCCTCAGCGTCGATGCGCACGGCGTGAATTTTGCACCCGGTTACCCGCAGGATGTCATGCGTCTTGGGCCAGCACGGGTCTTCAACCGCCACCGTCTTGCCTGACCCGACCAATCCGCAAAAGATCCCTTCAAGCGCCTCCCATGCGCCCGAGGTGATGAAGACCTGTTCCGGATCGCAATGGAGATTTCGCCAGGCGGCAAGGTGATCGGCAATCGCCTCGCGCAGCGGATACCATCCCAACGGGTCCGGACGCATAAGAAGGTCGGGTTCGGGGGTGCGCCAGGCCCGCTCAAGCTGACGTGCCCATGTTTGATAAGGAAGCAGGGATTGATCCGGCAGCCCGGTTTGGAATGGCTGCCAGGGCTTCAACACGGGTCGGGCTGGCCGGGCCTGCGGTGTTGGCGATCTGAGATGGGTTATGTCATGCGCCACATAGGTACCGCTGCCACGGCGTGTCACAAGATAGCCCTCACTGATCATCTGGTCATACACGACCTGAACCGTGGTGCGTGAGATCGACAACTCTGCCGCCAGTATCCGGCTGGCAGGCAGGCGGGCACCGGTCAGGTTTTGCGAGGTTACGATGATCGCGCGAAGCGCTTCCAACAATTGCGCCTGCAACGAGGTATTACCCGCCGGATCAAGCGAGATCGCAAAGAGGTCGCGATTCAAATTGGCATTATGTTTATTTTCTATATTGGACATTTTAAAATAACCAATATGGCGGCATCAAGACAGGGACAAGAACGAATTTGGACCGCAACCATGACCGAGACACTCGACGTAACCGACCGAACCCGCCTGCGTCGCTCGCGCGAGCGTGGACATTTCGACCGCGACACCATCAACACCATTCTAGATGCTCAACCCATGTGCAGTGTGGGCTACATCATTGACGGGCGGCCCTTTGTGACCCCGACACTGCAATGGCGCGAAGGTAATCATGTCTATTGGCATGGTTCTTCCGCTAGCCGGGCGCTGCGCAACTCCCGCGATGCCGAGGTGAGTCTGTCGGTTGCGATCCTCGATGGTTTTGTGCTGGCGCGGTCGGGGATGCATCACTCGGTCAATTCGCGCTCTGTGACGCTGTTTGGAACGGCAGTCAAAGTGGAAAACCCGGATGAAAAGTTGGCAAAGCTTCGCCGGTTTGTAGAAGGGTTGTTTCCGGGCCGCTATGAGCGCCTGAGGCCCGATCACGCGCAGGATCTGAAGGCAACTATGGTGCTGGGCATGGAGATCAGCGAAGGCAGCGCGAAAATCCGTGAAGGTGGCCCGATAGACGAAGAACCGGATTATGCCTTGCCCATCTGGGCGGGTGTCATTCCGGTTCACACCCAAGTTGGCGCCCCGATCGCAGACAGCCGAAACATCGAGGGCGTGCCGATCCCGGAACATGTCACAGCCTTCCGGTTATGATGTGAGCAGAGCAAGCCGCATCATGCGGGAGTATCGGCTTACAGCCGGTTTACACATTATGGCAGACGCCTCGCTCTACATTACATTAAACGCCATCGACTGGCTTCCAAGGTAAAATTGGAACCATCATCCGAGCTCTTTGCAGCATTGGCTGGTTTGGGCTCACACCCGGCGCTTAGCTTTCTGGCGTTTTATCGGTGCCTCCGTGCTTGGCCTTGAATGCCTTGACCCGCTCTACCAGCAACTCATTGGCTTTCTTGTTGGCACGGCGCACACGGATAGAGGTCAGGAAAGCTTCTTCGGCGGTCTGTGATGTTGCGCCCAGAACCTTGACCAGATCAGCGATGATATCTTCATCTCCGGAGGCTTCGATATACTTGATCGTGTGGGTGGCCAGATCGTCGGCCAAATCCTCGGTTACACCCATGAGATCACCGTGTGTTTTCGGTCAAACGACGTTTGACGTAGGTGGTCACGTTATCGATCATTGTGTCCATGTAGGGCTCTTCAAAGAAATGCCCCGAGCCGTCGATTTCGGTATGGGTGATGGTAATGCCCTGCTGTTCGTGCAGTTTGTTCACCAGCGCCACAGTGTCGGGCGGCGGTGCAACCCGGTCATTCGAGCCGTTGATGATCAGTCCGGACGAGGGGCAGGGGGCCAGGAATGAGAAATCATACATGTTGGCAGGCGGTGACACGCTGATGAAGCCGGTGATCTCGGGGCGGCGCATCAGAAGCTGCATGCCGATCCAGGCACCAAAGCTGAAGCCTGCGACCCAGCAATGCTTGGAGTTGTTGTTCATCGATTGCAGGTAGTCGAGCGCCGAGGCTGCGTCGCTCAACTCTCCCACACCCTGATCGTATTCGCCCTGGCTGCGGCCAACGCCGCGGAAGTTGAACCGCAGCACCGTGAAGCCCATGTTGTAAAAGGCATAATGCAGGTTGTAGACAACCTTGTTGTTCATCGTGCCACCGAATTGCGGGTGCGGATGCAGCACGATCGCGATCGGGGCATCTTTTTCTTTTTGCGGGTGGTAGCGGCCTTCAAGACGGCCTTCGGGGCCGGGAAAAATTACCTCGGGCATGTTGTGCCTGTGTCTCCCATTAAGGGTGCCGGGATATTCTTGACGAAATCGCTCAAGCACCTTAGAACAATTCTAAGTTCCGGGTTGTGCCGGAAGCGCTGCAAGCGAGATAAGGCTTCGGCAGCGGCAGGTCAATCAATTCGCGGGGGTAAAGGCCATGAAACTGAGCACCAAGGGCCGTTATGCCATGGTTGCGCTGGCCGATATAGCCTTGCAACCGGGTGATGCGCTGGTGACGCTGGGCGAGATTTCCAAGCGACAGGACATTTCACTCCCCTATCTGGAACAGCTCTTCGTCAAACTGCGCCGCGCTGATCTGGTGGCCTCGGTACGCGGACCGGGCGGCGGGTATCGGCTTGCGCGGTCTGCGTCGGATATCCGGGTGTCGGACATTCTGGCTGCGGTGGATGAAACCGTCGATGCGCTGCACAAGGGGGCAGGGGCCTCGGGCGCAGCGTCGGGATCAAAGGCGCAATCGATGACCAACCGGCTGTGGGAAGGGCTCAGTGCCCATGTCTACGTGTTCTTGCACCAGACCCGGCTGAGCGATGTGACAGGTAACGAACTGGCCCCGTGCCCGGCGGTCCCGCATCTTTTTGATGTGGTGGATGAGGAATGAAGCCGTCAACCGCCAGAGGTGTCGAGCCAGGCTATCGGGTATTGCCGGGAGATGCTTTGGCGTGCTCAGACCTTCGGCGGGAGTACTTCCGAAAAGATGAAACCGGGGATGGGCGCTAAATGGCCCGGACCTATCTGGATTACAATGCGACAGCACCATTAAGGGCTGAGGCGCGTGACGCGATGATCGCGGCCATGGATGTGGTAGGTAACCCTTCAAGCGTGCATGGCGAGGGACGCGCGGCCAAGACGATTGTCGAGCGCGCGCGCGCGCAGGTGGCCGAAGCGGTTGGCTGCAAGCCTCAGGAGGTGGTGTTTACCTCTGGTGCGACCGAAGCGGCGCGGGTGCTGTCGATGCGCCCCGAGGGCTGCGATGTGTTTGTTCAGGACACCGCCCATGACGCGCTATGGTCGCATCTCGATCTGTCCAACGTGGCCGAACGCCCGTTTGGGCCGGGCCATACGCTGGCGATGGGACTGGCCAATTCGGAGACCGGCGTTGTCAGCGAGATACCAGATCGCCTTGATGGCCAATTTGCCTATGGTGTGCGGCGTGCCGATTACCTGCTCTTGGATGTAACGCAGGTTGTTGGGCGTATCCCGTTTTCTTTTTCATGGTCAGGGGCTGACCTCGCGATTTGCTCCGCCCACAAGCTTGGCGGTCCCAAGGGTGTTGGCGCTCTGATCGTTCGGCAGGGTTTGGATATCCCGGCCCTAGCAACAGGTGGCGGGCAGGAGATGGGCCGCCGCTCCGGCACGGAAAATGTGATCGGCATCGTCGGTTTTGGCGCGGCGGCCGAGGCCGCGATGCAGGATCTTGCTGACGGAAAGTGGCAGCAGATCGAAAAACTTAGAAACATTCTAGAATCATCTATTGAGGAATCGGCAAAAGAGACTATTTTTGTCGGGAAATCGGAGAAACGTCTGCCGAACACCTCGTGCTTTGCCTCCTCCGGCTGGAAGGGTGAGACACAGGTGATGCAGATGGATCTGGCCGGATTTGCCATTTCCGCGGGCAGTGCCTGCTCTAGCGGAAAGGTTCGTGAAAGTCGGGTCCTGCGGGCAATGGGATATGATGCCGAGGTCGCGAAATCCGCGATCAGGGTAAGCCTGGGGCCCGAGACGACCGAGGATGAGATTTACCGCTTTGCCGAGACATGGCTGAAGCACTGGAACAAGCATCGTGCCCGCGCGGCGTGATCGAGAGGAGATGAGCATGGCGGTTTTGGACGAAGCCCAAGTCAGAGATCAGGTGAAAGAGGGCGTCGATCAGGAAACGGTCGATGCGGTCCGCGAGGTTGGTGGCGCCTACAAATACGGCTGGGAAACCGATATCGAGATGGAATACGCCCCCAAGGGGCTGACCCCCGATATCGTGCGCCTGATTTCCGAGAAGAATGAAGAGCCGGAATGGATGACCAACTGGCGGCTCGAGGCCTATGAGCGCTGGCTGACCAAGGAAGAACCTGACTGGGCGATGGTGGACTACCCGGAAATCGACTTTCAGGACCAGTATTACTATGCCCGTCCCAAGTCGATGGAGGTGAAACCCAAGTCGCTGGATGAGGTTGATCCGAAACTGCTGGCGACCTACGCAAAGCTGGGCATACCGTTGAAAGAACAGATGATCCTCGCGGGCGTAGAAGGGGCAGAAAACGCACCCGCTGAAGGCCGTAAGGTCGCTGTGGACGCGGTATTTGATTCGGTGTCGGTTGGCACGACCTTTCAGAAAGAGCTGATGCAAGCCGGAGTGATCTTCTGCTCGATTTCCGAGGCGATCCGGGAGCATCCCGAGCTGGTTAAGAAATATCTCGGGTCGGTCGTGCCGGTCAGTGACAACTTTTATGCCACGCTGAATTCGGCTGTTTTCTCGGACGGCTCGTTTGTTTATGTGCCGCCCGGTGTGCGCTGCCCGATGGAACTAAGCACCTATTTCCGGATCAATGCGGAAAATACCGGCCAGTTCGAACGCACGCTGATCATCGCTGACAAGGGAAGCTACGTCAGTTACCTCGAGGGCTGCACCGCACCGCAGCGGGATATTAGCCAGTTGCATGCTGCGGTGGTCGAGATCATCGTCGAGGAAGACGCCGAGGTGAAGTACTCGACCGTGCAGAACTGGTATCCCGGTGATGAGAACGGCAAGGGCGGGATCTATAACTTCGTGACCAAACGCGCTGATTGCCGGGGCGACCGCGCCAAGGTGATGTGGACTCAGGTCGAAACCGGCTCTGCAGTGACCTGGAAATATCCCAGCTGCATTCTGCGTGGCAATGAATCGCAGGGTGAGTTCTACTCCATCGCGATCGCCAACAATTACCAGCAGGCCGACACCGGCACCAAGATGATCCACCTGGGCAAAAACACCCGCTCGCGGATCGTGTCGAAAGGCATCAGCGCGGGCCACGCGCAGAACACCTATCGCGGGCTGGTCTCGATGCACCCCAAGGCGAAGGACAGCCGGAACTACACCCAATGCGACAGCCTGCTGATCGGTGATCAGTGCGGGGCGCACACGGTGCCCTATATCGAGGTCAAGAATAACTCCTCCCGGGTCGAGCATGAGGCTACCACGTCGAAGGTCGATGACGACCAAATGTTCTATTGCCGCCAGCGTGGCATGGACGAGGAGGAGGCCGTGGCTCTGGTTGTGAACGGCTTTTGCAAGGACGTGCTGCAGGCGCTGCCGATGGAATTTGCCATGGAAGCACAGCAACTGGTGGCGATTTCTCTTGAAGGTTCCGTTGGGTGATCGATGTTCCAGCTGGGCAAAGATCAAAACCGTAGCCAAGCGGCCCTAAGCAGGCGGGGTATTGGGGCGTAACGTCCCTGAAAACGAGATGATGCGCAGGCTGTGACCGCGCCGAAGTAAGACAGAAGGAATAGAAGAAGATGTTGGAAATCAAAGACCTGCACGTTGATCTTGAAGAGGAAACCAAGACCATTCTGAAAGGCGTCAACCTGAGTGTCGAGGCGGGCAAGGTCCACGCGATCATGGGGCCCAATGGTTCGGGCAAGTCGACGCTCAGCTATGTTCTGTCAGGTCGTGATGGTTACGAAGTGACCAAGGGCTCTGCGACGCTGGAAGGCGAAGACCTGCTGGAGATGGAACCCGAAGAGCGTGCGGCGGCAGGCCTGTTCCTGGCGTTTCAGTATCCGGTCGAGATTCCGGGCGTCGGCAACATGACGTTCCTGCGGACGGCGCTGAATGCGCAGCGCAAGGCGCGCGGCGAGGACGAGATGAGCGCGGCTGACTTTCTGAAAATGGTGCGCGAAAAAGCCAAGAACTTGAAGATCGACGCCGACATGCTCAAGCGGCCGGTCAATGTCGGTTTCTCGGGTGGTGAGAAAAAGCGAAACGAAATCCTGCAGATGGCGGTCCTTGAGCCGAAGATGTGCATTCTGGACGAGACGGATTCGGGCCTTGATGTGGACGCGATGAAACTGGTTGCGCAGGGCGTGAATGCGTTGCGCGACGCGGACCGCGGTTTTCTGGTGATTACCCATTACCAGCGCCTGCTGGATCATATCAAACCCGACGTTGTGCACATCATGGCCGATGGCCGCATTGTGAAAACCGGCGGGCCGGAACTGGCGCTTGAAGTTGAAAATAACGGCTACGCCGACATTCTGACGGAGGTCGCGTGATGGCGCTCGACGACCGCAAACACTCGACAACCGAAGAGCGGTTGGCGACGATGACGGTGCCCGATGTCGGGTGCACTGCTCAAGCGCGCCAGTCGGCGCTTGGGCGGTTGCGGGCGATGGGCTTGCCGTCGCGCCGCGATGAATACTGGAAATTTACGCGACCCGATACGCTGGTACAATCACAAGCCCCCGAGGCGTCGATCTTTGCCGATGACGAAAAACCGGTTTTCACTGATGTCGACCGTCTGAAGATCGTCTTTGTGGATGGCGTCTTTGATCCAGCACTGTCAGACGATCTGTCACTTTCAGGCGTCGAGATTGATCGGCTGGAAGATGTCTGCTGCACCGATGATCACTGGGCCGAAGACCTGTACGGCACACTTGAAACAAAGGGGCAAACCCCGGTTGAACGCCCGCTTGCGGCGTTGAATACAGCCTTTGCAGGCGATGGTGTGACGATCCGGGTGACCGGCAAGCCGACGAAACCGATCAACCTGATCTACACCCACGAGGACGAGACATCGGACGTCTTCCTGCATCATGTGGTGCGGGTGGAAAGCGGCGCCGAAGCGACAATACTTGAAAATGGCCCGGCGGCAGCGCGTTTTAACAAATGCATCGAAATTGACATCGCGGATGGCGGCACGCTGCATCATATCCGCGCGCAAGGGCGGGATCATAAGCGGCGTGCGGTCACGCATCTTTTTGCCCAGCTTGGCCGCGAAAGCGTGTTCAAAAGCTTCACGCTGACTGCCAACGGCGTGCTGACGCGCAATGAGTGTGTAATCGAACTGACCGGCGATGACGCCGTGGCCCATGTTGCCGGAGCTTGTGTCGGGGACGGTGATTTCCACCATGATGACACGGTGTTCGTCACTCATGACGCGGTCAATTGCGAAAGCCGTCAGGTCTTTAAAAAGGTTCTGCGCAACGGCGCCACGGGTGTGTTTCAAGGGAAGATCCTGGTCAAGGCAGGGGCCCAGAAAACCGATGGCTACCAGATCAGCCAGTCGCTGCTCTTGGATGAGGACAGCCAGTTTCTGGCTAAGCCCGAGCTTGAAATCTACGCCGATGACGTGGCCTGTTCGCATGGCTCGACCAGCGGTGCGATCGATGAGGAGGGGCTGTTCTACCTGCGCGCGCGCGGGGTTCCGAAAGCCATCGCCACCGACCTGCTGACACTCGCTTTTCTGGCCGAAGCGGTCGAGGAAATCGAGGACGAGGCGTTGCGCGAGGAGATCAACGGCCGGCTCGCAGGCTGGCTGGAGCGCAGACGCGGCTGATGCCGGTCGCAGCCGATATCGTTGCCACCTATCGCGGGCCGCGCCGGGTGATGCGCCGCCTGCTGTCCTTGGGAACGCGTGAAGACCGTGCATTGGCGGTGCTGATGGCAGGCTGTGTCGTGGTCTTTATTGGCCAGTGGCCGCGGCTTGCGCGCGAGGCACATCTGACCGGGCAGGAGCTGAACCCGCTTCTGGGCGGTGCGCTGATGGCGTGGATTTTCATTGCACCCTTGCTGCTTTATGCGCTGGCGTTGGTCAGCCATCTGATTGCCAAGCTGATGGGAGGGCAGGGCACAGGTTATGGTGCCCGAATGGCACTGTTCTGGGCGTTTCTTGCCGCCAGCCCGCTGATATTGCTGCATGGTCTCGTCGCAGGGTTTATCGGTTCAGGCATCGAATTGCAGATCGTCGGTGCGATCTGGCTTTTGGTTTTCGGATGGTTCTGGACCATGAACCTGCGCGAAGCGGAATGGGGCAAGGGATGACAGACATTTCTCTTAAGCATTTGCTACAAACGACGCTGACACGCCCGCGAGAGGGCGCGCAAACAATGATTGCGCTGAACCTGTCGTCGCAGGTCCTTTGGATGGCGCTGACGCTGATCTCGGTCACTATGTCAGCGATCGTTTCGGGCCTGTTTCATCTGATGCCGATCCCTGATCCGGCCACGGCGCAACTTGTGTCGTCGATGCTGTTTTACAGCTCGCCGTTGGGATTTGCGATCCTGAACCTTGGTAATGTGGTGTTGTCGATTTTTGTTCTACTATGGTCAGGCCGTCTGTTTGGCGGCACTGGCGAGATACGCGATATCCTTTCGGCCATAGTGCTGTTTCAGGGGACTGTCATCGTATTACTGATTGGCATCGGGGTTGTCAGCATGCTGCTGCCCATCTTGTCCGCCGTCCTGTTTGTTGTCTTCGCGATCTGGGTCATCTGGGCGATGATTTCGGTGATCGACGTCGCGCATCGCTTTGAAAGCATCGGTAAATCCATCGCCGTTTTCCTGATGGCCACCTTCGTGGTTCCGTTTGGGCTGTCGGTCATCATCGGGGTGGTCACCGCCCCCTTTATCGGAGTGTCCTGAACGATGCTGGACGTTGAAAAAATCCGCGCCGATTTCCCAATCCTCAGCCGGGAGGTGAACGGCAAACCGCTGGTCTATCTGGATAACGGCGCCTCGGCTCAAAAACCGCAGGCGGTGATCGATGCGGTGACGACTGCCTATAGCCACGAATACGCGAATGTGCATCGCGGTCTGCACACGCTCAGCAATATTGCCACCGAGAAATACGAGGCGGTGCGCGGTATCGTGGCGCGCTTTTTGGGCGTGTCGGACGAGGATCAGATCGTGTTGAATTCGGGGACCACCGAGGGGATCAATATGGTCGCTTATGGCTGGGCGATGCCCCGGTTGGAAGCAGGCGATGAGATCATCCTGAGCGTGATGGAGCATCACGCCAATATCGTGCCCTGGCACTTTCTGCGCGAGCGGCAAGGCGTGGTGCTGAAATGGGTCGATGTCGATGCAACCGGCGCGCTGGATCCGCAAAAAATACTTGATGCGATCACGCCCCGGACCAAGCTGATTGCGGTCACACAGCTTTCCAACGTTCTGGGCACAAAAGTGGATGTGAAAGCCATCTGTGATGGCGCCCGCGCGGCGGGCGTGCCGGTACTGGTAGATGGCAGCCAGGGCGCAGTGCATATGCCGGTGAATATCGAGGATATCGGCTGCGATTTCTACGCTATCACCGGACACAAGCTTTATGGACCCTCCGGATCGGGCGCGATCTTTGTCCACCGCGACAGGCTAGCCGAGATGCGCCCCTTCATGGGCGGCGGCGACATGATCCGTGAGGTGCACAAAGACGTCGTTACCTATAACAGCGCGCCGATGAAGTTCGAAGCTGGCACGCCAGGCATCGTGCAGACCATAGGTTTGGGGGCCGCGCTGAACTATATGATGGGCATCGGCATGGCGGCGATCGCTGCCCATGAAGACGCGCTGAGCGCTTATGCCGTCAATCGGCTGACCGGCCTTAACTGGTTGAATCTGCAGGGCACAACACCCGGTAAAGCGGCCATTTTCTCGTTCACGCTCGACGGTGCGGCGCACGCGCATGACATCAGCACAATTCTCGACAAGAAGGGTGTCGCCGTGCGTGCGGGCCACCACTGCGCCGGACCGTTGATGGATCACCTGGGTGTAACTGCGACCTGCAGAGCCTCTTTCGGGATGTACAATACCGAATCTGAGGTCGATGCACTGATCGACGCATTAGAGCTGGCGCACGAGCTTTTTGCATGATTCGCCATATGGCGTGGCGTGTTTCGCCGATATGCGCTGTAGTCTGAAAAATCAGATAGTTACGGTGTTTCGGGCGGCGGTTTTACGCGCGTATTTGTTGCAAAGTTGCAATCCCGGCACAGCTTCGCCGTTATCTGAAACAAGGATTCGACAAGAGGTCAAAGGTGTTGTTAGAGTGCACATGTTGCCAACAACGGAGAACAATATGAAACTCTTCAACATCCTGACAGTGATTATGCTCGGCGCATTCCTGACTGCCTGCGCGCAGCAAGACGAACCCGAGCCCGTAATGGTCGAACCAGAGCCGGTTTATGACAAATACGGCAACCCGGTCTAACTGACGACCTAGTTCCTAAAGAATCACTTAAGCCTGGGCGAGCTTCTAGCTGGCCCAGGCTTTATTGCGTGACGCGTTCGAATCCGGCAATTGACGGCACACTCCCAAAACCGGACATTGACATGCATTTTGCAATTGAGACAGTCCGGGCTTTCCCCTATACCGCTGCGCAATGCACCTGTAGCTCAGCTGGATAGAGCGCTGCCCTCCGAAGGCAGAGGCCAGAGGTTCGAATCCTCTCAGGTGCGCCATTAGATACTCGATTACAAAGGCTTAGCGTGTTTTGATCGTGCCAAGCGCGGCTTTAGCCTCACAGTATTTTTAAGTGTAACCGTAAATGACAAGCACAAACTCATAGCCACTGGATATCACCGCTGAGCAGTGTGTGCATCACGAAGCACGTTTGCGCTCCTGCTCTTGCTTAAGCAGCGCCATCTGATTATTGGCGCTGATCGGGCGGGAATAGAGAAACCCCTGATGAATGTCGCACCCGAGACCCAAAAGGATGTCACGCTGTTCTGGCGTTTCAACGCCCTCCGCGATGACATCGATCTCCAGCGATTTGGCGATCTCAAGGACACAGGACAGTAGTTGCCGGTTCAGATCGCCTTCATGAGCGGGCAACACCAGCTCGCGTGCGATTTTAAGCCGATCAGGTCTTAACGTCATGAGGCTGAAGATCGATGTTCTGCCGGTGCCAAAATCGTCGATCTCGATGCCAATACCGAGATCGCGTATCTTGTCCAATGTCCAATTCAATTCGGCCGATGGATCGTCGAGCGTTGTGGTTTCAAGCAGTTCGACCGAAATGGGCGTCTTGCCGCAACTGCGCAGCTCTTTCAACCGCTCAATCAGCGCATCGTCCTTCAGGTGATCTTCCGATAGATTGAGCGACAGGCCGGGGAGATGAATGCCGCGATCGGCCGCGTTCCGCAGGAACATAGCGCATTTTTCGAACATGATCCCATCGATCAACCGTACGAGGTCATTTTCTTCAGCTGTTGGCATGAAATCCGGGGGGCCAACGACCGTGCCATCGGGCCGCCGCCAACGGGCCAGCGTCTCCATGCCCACGATCCGACCGGACCGGGCGTCGACCTGCGACTGAAAATAGGGCTCAAACTCGCGCCGTTCGACCGCAGCCAGAAGGTCGCCCACGATTTCACGGCGCTTGCGAACCCGTTCGCGGATATTCTTGCTGGACGTGACTGTGCGATTTCTGCCGTTGTGTTTTGCTTCATAGAGCGCCTCATCCGCAGCACTGACCAACGCTTCTAGGTCGATAGTCGGCTTGCAGGTTTCCCAGGACAATCCAATGCTGGCGGTAACCATATCGCTCACGCCAGAACGATCATGGGAAATCGCCAGCTCGCGGATCGCTTCATGTATTCGTGTCGCAAGCTCGTTGCCATCGTTGCGCCCGCCACCGGGGATCAGGCAGATGAACTCCTCGCCGCCATAGCGCGCGACGATCGCGGCATCATCGCCTGCCAAAGTGTTTAGCGATGTAGCGATGCGTTTCAGGCAATCGTCACCTGCCTGATGGCCGTAGTGATCATTGTAGGCTTTGAAACAATCGATATCGATCATGATCAGCGCCACCGGTAAGCTCTTTTTGCAGGCGTTTTCCATGAACCGCGTGGCCTGGCGATCAAAGGCGCGACGATTCAGAAGCCCGGTCAACGCATCGCGGTCCGCCTGTCGCTTGAGCGCCCTGTTGGCCGCGTTCAACTCGCTGGTGCGTGCCTTGACGGCCTCGGACAGCTGGGTGGACTTCTCGTTCAGCTCGGTGTTGCTTTTGCGAACCTCAAGGCTTGAATGCTCAAGTGTCTGGATGGCAAAGGCCGCGCTTCCAGACATTTCTTCAATCCGCTTTCCCAGTACTTCGATCTCAGTATCCTTAAGGAAATTCGGCGGCTCAGGCACATCGATTGCGCCAGAACCGGGCCGCCAACGCCCGGCAGCTTCAGCGATCTGCACGATGTAACGTGCAAGCGCGGCATAAACCAGCGCCACAAGCGCAAGGCCGAAAATCAGATTTTTTACGGTTGCGAACAGGAAATAAGACACCATCCGCCGGACAATCGCAGGTGGGACGATCGAGCGGTCAACGATCACCAATATTTCACCGATTTTTTCCCCGTCGGTAGCTTCGGGATTGATCAGATCACGCGCCAGAAGCACCTCATCACTGCCGGAGAGGGGGCCAAAGGCGGGCAGGGTGGGTTCTAAGTCGCGTTCGCTGCTCGCTACCTCCTCGGTATCATTCCGGATGCTGACGCGGCGGATCGCCTGTTGGGTAAAGAGGCCCTCAATTGCTTGCTCCGCAGCTTCCTGGTGGTAGTTGTAGATAGCAGAGGCTGCCGATGGTACGATGCTTTCCAGAAATGCCTCGGCCGTATCCTGCACTGCTATTTTTTGCTGTCTTAAATCCAAATATAACTGGCCAAACGCCGCCAGCACGCCCAATACCAAAGCCAATAACAGGGTCACCCTCATCAAGACTTTGCTGAGGGCACGCCCGCTTTTGGCGGTAGTGGTATTGTTGCGGTGCCGCATCCGTTCAGTTTGTCAGCTGGAATTCGTCGCTGTCGACAACGCGCTGCAGAGCGGCGGCAAGGCTTACGCCGCCAGGTGCGCTTCGAGACACAAGAACATATCCTGGCGTCGTGCTAAGTGGCGTCTCCAGTGTCCTAAGCTGGGCCTGTTCGTCTGGCGATAACGCATTTTCGAGCGTGTGCTGGCCGACCCCGCTATTGACTGGAAACACGTCAATCCTACCTGCGAGCAGCTTCTTCAGATTTGCCTCGTCTGACGGGGCTTCGAACAGGTCCAATACACCGCTATCACCCAGATCCCAGAATTCTTGCGTATAAGTATAGCCCGGGACGACGCCGATGCGTAAGCCGGACAGATCTGTCAGCGCGTTCCAGTCTTCGGTCGGAAAATCATCCCGAACCATAAAGACGATCGTATCCATCTGAATCGGACCAACATATATAAAATCATCCTCACGTTCCGCGCTGTAATACCAGTAGGACGATACATCAAAAATGCCTCGACGGGTTGCCTCAAGCGCGCGTTTCCACGGCATATAGTGAAATTCCACATCAAAACCTGCGGCCTTTGCAACGCTGCGCACATGTGTATTGACCAACCCGTGCCCGGGAAGGTCCTGGCCCGTGAAGGGTCTGTATTCGCCTGTTGCGATCCTGATCGTGGTTGGCTTGGCCCCGACGCCAGCTGTGAGCGCCAGAAAGGCTAAGGTCGCAACGGTAATTATACGCATGAAACCACTCCGAATAGATTGCTACGGAGCAGCTTTAGGCAGAGAGGTTTTAGATTTGGTGTGAATTTGTCGGATCGTTAAAATTCTCGGCAGAATCTCACGAGTACACATGACTTACGTGAAAGCCGTGAGCGTCCAAGGGTCGTTCATCGGGGCAGGGGATCTTCATCCTCGCTTTGGCCAGCCAGCCAGTCACGGAATTTGCTGAGCGCGGCATCGCCGGATTTTTCCCGCGGCCATACCAGGTAATAGGCGCCTGGCGACTCGGTCGATCCTCCCCAGACCTTTGTAAGACGGCCCGTAGCAAGGTCCTGCTCGACCAGATAATCGGGCAAGAGAGCGACGCCTAACCCATGCAACGCCGCTTGTGTGATGGTAGAAAACTGATCATGGACGGTGCCGGTGACGGTGTCAACGCTGACCCCGTGCGCTTCAAACCAATGGCGCCATGCGTCCGGCCTGGTTTCTATGTGCAGGATCGGCAGGCGCAGCACATCCTCGGGCCGGCTGAGCGGCGCGCTGATCAAACCGGGTGCGCAGACAGCGATCACACGCTCGGTCTTGAGCCTCAGGTGCTTCGTGTTCGGCCAGTCTGGATTGCCAAAATGTATCGCTGCATCAAATGGTTCGAAGGCAAAGTTAAATGATTTCAGCCGTGTTGCCAGATTGATCGTAACCTCGGGGTGAAGTCGGGTAAAATCTGCCAGTCGCGGCACCAGCCACCGCATACCGAAGGTCGGCAGGATCGCCAGATCGAGGCTGCCACCCGACGGGTTTACTGTAAGTTTGAGTGATGCCTGAGTGATTTGTTGCAGCGCCTGTCGGATCGTAACCGCATAATCGCGCGCTTCCGGGGTCAGCACCATGCCGCGACCCTTTCGATGAATAAGTGTGACGCCCAGTTGGTCCTCAAGTGTCTGCAGCTGGCGACTGACCGCGCTCTGGCTCAGCGCCAGCTCATCCGCCGCTGCGGTAGCGCTGCCCAACCGGTCCAGGGCTTCAATGGCCCGCAACGAGGCGATCGATGGAAGAAGGCGACGTGGTGCGTTCATAATTGCAATTTACTCATGTGTGTATGCAAAACAATCGCTATTACTTCGACTCTTACAGCTATATTGTCCACTTAAATCATTATTAATTGCGGAAAACTCATGCGAAGGAGTGAAGTATGACACTTGACGCCCCCCAACTCAAAGCCAAAGACGCCCCTGATCTCGCGGCGTTCGACTGGGAGGATCCATTCCGCCTTACGGACCAACTGGAAGAAGATGAGCGTATGATCGCCGTGAGTGCCCGTGCCTACGCGCAGGAAAAACTCCAGCCGCGCGTAATCAAGGCGTTCAGCGACGAAGAAACCGATCCCGAGATTTTCCGTGAAATGGGTTCGATGGGCCTGCTGGGCACCACCATCCCCGAGGAATATGGCGGGCTGGGCAGTTCTTACGTCAGCTACGGCCTTGTCGCGCGCGAGGTTGAGCGGGTGGACAGCGGCTATCGGTCGATGATGTCGGTACAATCCAGCCTCGTGATGTACCCGATCTATGCCTATGGATCGGAAGAACAGCGTCAGAAATACCTGCCCAAACTTGCCAGCGGGGAGATGATCGGCTGTTTCGGGCTGACCGAACCTGATGCGGGCAGTGATCCTGCGGGCATGAAGACACGCTCCGAAAAGACAGAGGGCGGTTATCGGCTGACAGGCTCGAAAATGTGGATATCGAACAGTCCGATTGCCGATGTTTTTGTGATCTGGGCAAAATCGGATGCCCATGACGGCAAGATCCGCGGATTTGTACTGGAAAAGGGCTTGAAAGGGCTGAGCGCCCCCAAGATCGGCGGCAAGCTGTCGCTACGTGCCTCAATCACCGGCGAGATTGTGCTGAACGGCGTGGACGTTGGCGAAGACGCGCTGCTACCCAATATTCAGGGCCTGAAGGGCCCGTTCGGATGTCTCAACCGGGCGCGTTACGGTATCGCCTGGGGTGTGATGGGCGCCGCCGAATTCTGCTGGCATGGCGCGCGGCAATACGGGCTGGACCGGCAACAATTCAAACGGCCGCTGGCGCAGACGCAGCTATTCCAGTTGAAACTGGCCAACATGCAGACCGAGATCGCACTTGGGCTTCAGGCGGCGCTGCGTGTCGGACGGCTCATGGATCAGGCCAATGCCGCGCCCGAGATGATCTCGCTGATCAAGCGCAACAATTGCGGCAAGGCGCTTGAGATCGCTCGCCACGCCCGAGACATGCATGGCGGCAACGGGATTTCTGAGGAATTTCAGGTGATCCGGCACATGATGAACCTTGAAACGGTGAACACCTATGAGGGGACGCATGACGTGCATGCGCTGATCCTGGGCCGCGCGCAAACCGGGTTGCAGGCGTTCTTCTGATATTACTGATCAAATGATCTGATGAGCCGGGAACTTCCGGCTCATTCCGCAGGGCAGGGCGCAGCGACATTCCCGTTTGTGCGTTTTTGAACATTGGTCATGGCAAATCTGCCATTGCGACAGCGACCGCAAGGGTTACATACCGATGATGCCCACAGTGGGCTTTCCAGAGGTTACTGATGGCACTTGCCGAATCCAGCTTTACCCAGGGCAACCTGATGCGGCACGTGTCGATCATGTCCTTCACTGCCAGCCTCGGCCTGATGGCGGTGTTTGTCGTCGACCTGGTCGATATTATCTTCATCTCGATGCTGGGGCAGGATGCGCTGGCCGCGGCAGCAGGCTATGCCAGCACCGTCATGTTCTTCGCCAGCGCGGTGAATATCGGCCTGTCGGTCGCCGCAGGCGCCCTGGTGTCGCGCGCTGTGGGCGCCGATAACGAGGTGGACGCTCGCGAATTCGCGACCAGCGTCGCGCTGCTGTCTGTCGCAGTCGGTATCCTTTTGCCGGTGCTGGCCTTACCCAATATCCACGGAATTCTAGGCTTGCTGGGCGCCACGGGCGAGGTCGCGGACAAAGCGGCACAATATCTGTGGATCATCCTGCCCACGACACTGATTTCGGGCCTGTCGATGACCACGGTGGCCGTATTGCGTGCCTATGGCGACGGATCGCGCGCGATGTATCCGGCGCTGGCTGGTGGGGCCGCGAATGGCATCCTCGATCCGATCCTGATCTTTGGTCTTGGATTGGGCCTTCCCGGGGCGGCAATCGCCACCGTGGTCGCGCGCATCGTTACGCTGGGTATGGCACTTTATCCGGCGATCAAGCGCTACCAGGCCTTTTCCAAGCCCCGACCGCAATGCGTCAGGCGGGACGCGAAAGTGGCCATGCGCATCGCTGTTCCCGCTGTACTGGGCACCGTGGCAACACCTGTTGGCAGTGCGATTGTCACCCGCGAAATGGCGAAATACGGAACCGATGCGGTGGCCGGCATGGCGGTGATCAGCCGGATCATACCGGTGGTGTTTTCCGTTGTATTGGCGCTTTCCGGTGCAATCGGGCCGATCATCGGTCAGAATTACGGGGCAGGGCAGATGAGCAGGGTCAAGGAAGCATTCGTCGACGCACTGACATTCACGGGTATTTATGTGCTTCTGGCCGCCGCCTTGCTTTTTGTCCTGCGTGAATCGATCGCTGAGCTTTTCGACGCGACCGGGATGACCCGGACGCTGATCCTTTTGTTCTGCGGCCCGCTGGCGCTGGCTTCCTTCTTCAACGGTGCAATCTTCGTCGCCAACGCCTCGTTCAACAATTTGGGACATCCGGGATATTCGACCGTGATCAACTGGGGGCGCAACACGTTGGGCACATGGCCGTTGGTGATCTGGGCCGGTTCGATCTGGGGCGCGCCGGGCGTTCTTGTAGGGCAAGCCGCTGGCGGTGCCGTCTTTGCGGGTCTCGCGGTGCTACTCGGCTTGCGGGTGATCGCCGACCCGGAGGAGGACCTGATCCCATTAGGGGCAAAATATCAGGAGGATCGGATTCATACATTGTGCAACCGTTGTAATCGTTAAGTATTGGTAACCGCTATATCTATATAGCGCATAATCAGTATTATGTTATTATTGTATCACACCTACAGGCAATCGGGTAACGTAGATGACGCCGTTAGATGTGAACAGTAATGTTTACAAACAGTTATCTCGCGACGTCAATGCGTTCACGACCGCGCGCCTGCTCAGCTCAGACAAATGCGAAACGCCGGAAATCGCCAAACTGTGGTGAATTATGACAACCTGACGCCACGATGCTCGACAGCGTCAAGCAATACGGTCTAATAAGAGCGACGAGGGAAAATCGCCATGACTTCAATACTTGTACTCAACGGGCCTAATCTTAATCTGCTGGGTCAACGGCAGCCTGACGTCTATGGTCATACGACACTTGCAGATATCGAGAAGATGTGCCGCGACAAGGCTCAGGCGCTTGGTGTTGAAATCGAGTTTCATCAGAGCAATGACGAAGGCGCGATATTGGACATGATCCATGCAGCCCGCGGCATGCATGATGGGATCATTCTGAACGCCGGGGCATATACGCATACCTCAGTGGCACTGCGCGACGCCATCAGTTCAGTTGAGCTGCCGGTGATCGAGCTGCATCTGTCGAACATTCATGCGCGCGAGGAATTCCGCCATCACTCCTATATAAGCGGTGTCGCGCTTGGGCTGATCTGTGGCTTTGGCGCGGCGGGTTATCCGATGGCGGTCGAAGCCATGCATCGCCATCTGGGAGAAGCCGAATGATCCCGACAACACAGATTAACCGTTTGCTTAATACGCCCAGCATCGAAGAACTCTGGGATATGCACACCAGATGCATGGCCGGATACGGGTTCGACCGTCTGATCTATGGTTATACGCGCTATCGCACAGCGACATCACTGGGTGATCCCGAGGATTTTGTGCTGCTGACCAACCACGCCCCGGACTATACCGACGTATTCATCGGCGAAGGGCTTTTCTTTCACGCGCCGATGGTGCGTTGGGCGCTGGAGCATGACGGTGCATGCTCGTGGTCGGTGCTGAAGATGATGATCGCCTCCGGCACCATGTCCGACCAGGAAAACAAGGTTTTGGAATTCAACCAGTCAAAGAACGTCACCGCTGGCTACTCCGTCAGCTTCAAGTCCATCTCGCCCCGTACCAAGGGCGCCATCGCCCTGACGGCACGCCAGGGTCTGGATCAAGAGGAGGTTGATGCCATATGGGAAGAGCATGGCGAGGATATCGTCGCGCTGAACAACATGGCGCATCTGCGCATCCTGTCCCTGCCCTATACGGCGCCCGGCCGGTCACTGACCAAGCGACAGCGCGAGGTGCTTGAATGGGTCGGTGACGGTAAGACCATTCAGGACATCGCCATGCTGCTGGAGCTGACACCGGCAACGGTTGAGAAACATTTGCGGCTGGCGCGCGAGGCGCTGAGTGTTGAAACCACCGCTCAGGCGGTTCTAAAGGCCGCATTTCAGAATCAAATGTTCGTAATTGATACCTAATGCACGCAAAACGAGAACATTGTTTCCAAATATTCTCCATATTTAGTCTTTGGTAAGGAAATCCGGACTTTCGTTACTCAAGGTAAAGTAGCAATATAGTGAAGTTCCGTGAGTGGTGGCTTTGAGCCCGGGAACACCAGACTTGGAACCTCTGCGATATCAGGGCGCTCGAGTCTGCCGGTTCTTCCGGATGTCGGCCACTGGTCTTATTGATCGGGTCAGTGGTCGGCGCTTACCAGACTGTCGTTTCATCCCCAAATAGAGGACAGTCCTACTACCTGCGGTGTCGCTCCTCAAGGCGGCACCGCACCCGTTTAAGATGTGTCGTACTTAGGTCTGGTCGGATATGCATACAGAAAGTCGAGAAAGCGTTTGCATTGACAGATGCGATCAACTGGCCGGAAGAATTCACTCCCGGCCGATGTGATCGATGGCACCGCCCTGCCCCGGTTCACATATTGGGGAAATAATCCTCGCAAACGCCCTCGCGATAGACATCCGCCGTGCAGCAATGCAGGCCCCCGCCAAAGGCATAGGCATCACGCAGCTCAACCGGCACGACCTCCATGCCAAGTTTGTCCATCTGCTCCATCTGGTAGACTTCCGAAGCCTCGACACAGACGGTTTTCGGATCCAGCACCAACACGTTCATGCTAAGCCAGGTCGAGGAATAGCAAAGCGGTGGCGGTGTGTTGTGCGCCGGTTGCGCCGCATCAACGATTTCCCAGTCATTGTCATTGAACATCTTGCGCTGATCGTCAGGCAGACGGCGCTGCGGGTTGTTCAGGATCAGACCAGGACGCAACGGCGTGAAGGTCGCGTCGATATGAATCGGATACGGGTCGCCGGGGAAGTTTACCGCATGCACGCGATGATCGGGGAAATGTCGTCTGATCCACTCGATGCCTTTTAGGTTCGTCGTGAACCCGTGCTGCACCACCAGATCGCGACCAAAGCGCAGCACATCGGCGGCATCAAACAGCGGCTCTTCCTCGGTGGTGACAAAGAATTTCTCGGCAGTCCATTTCAGCCGCTTTTCGACGCCGATCTTTTCCGACAGGTAATCCGGGTGGTAATCGGCATCGGTCAGACGCGGCTTGGGCGCGCATTCATGGCGAAAATTCGGGTCTTCGTTGAAATACTGCTGCATCAGCGGGCGGTAATTCAGATATTCAAACCAGCGGCAGCGATAGGACATCGTCGCTTCCAGCATTTCCGAGCCCACCGTCAGCAGCACATCGCGCGGCGGCATGCAGCCAAACTGACTTTCGGTATGAAAGTCCGGCGTGGTCGCGGGCAAGCTGTGATCGATGCAGGTCGGGCGGTCCACACGGATGCCACGCTTTTCTAGCATCGCTGCGAAATTATCCAGAAGCTCGTTGGCGCGATCAATGGTTTCCTGCGGACGGCGGCCCCACTGGCCACGCATGTCGCTGTCTTCAGGCACCTTGGCATCCAGCGCCGGTTCTTCCGGCGGGATGTGACAATCATCCGCGCGACCAACGATTACATGTTTAAGCGGATCCCACTCGTTCCAGCTATTGACGACGGTTTTCTGGCTCATCTTGCCTCTCCCCCAACATAAAAAGGGGCACCCGATTGGATGCCCCGAATATCTTCAACGCCTAAGCAATTAGCCCTGAACAGCTTTGGCGACCTCGGCGGCGAAGTCTTCTTTTTCGACTTCAATGCCTTCGCCCACTTCCAGACGCACGAAACCTTTGATTTCAACACCAACTGCTTTAGCGGAATCGCCAACAGTCGTTTTGCCGTCAACGCTCTTCACATAGGCTTGGTTCAGCAAAGTGATTTCACTCAACCATTTTTTCATCCGGCCACCAATCATCTTTTCGATGACTTCTTCAGGTTTACCGCTCTCACGTGCGATATCCATCTGAATTGCTTTTTCCTTTTCAACAATCGCCGGGTCAACGTCATTTTCGGACAGTGACGCCGGGTTGATGGCAGCAATGTGCATGCCGACACCGCGGGCAAACTCGGCATCGTCACCAGTATAGGCGACCAGAACGCCGATTTTACCCATGCCTTTTGTCGCGGCGTTGTGGATGTAAGAAACAACCTTTTCACCTTCGATTGATGCCATGCGACGCAGCGACATGTTCTCGCCGATGGTGGCAACTTTGGCGGTAATGGTCTCTTCGACGGTTTTGCCGCCCATGTCGGTGGCTTTTAGCGCGTCAACGTCGGCGGCACCAATAGCAGCTTCGGCCACAGCGCCAACCATGCCTTGGAATTCGGCATTTTTGGCGACAAAGTCGGTTTCAGAGTTGATTTCAATCGCAACACCACGACCACCCTCGACCTTGACCGCAACCAGACCTTCGGCAGCGGTGCGGCCCGATTTCTTGGCGGCTTTCGCCAGACCCTTGGTACGCAGCCAATCAACCGCGGCTTCCATGTCGCCTTCGTTTTCGGTCAGCGCTTTTTTCGCGTCCATCATGCCTGCGCCCGTGGAATCGCGCAGTTCTTTTACCATTGCAGCAGTGATCGCCATATCGGCTCTCCTCAAATTCGATGCTCATGTCTGGGGGCGGGTGTCCCCGGCCCCCATATCGGTCCTGTCAGAAGCGGCTCAGCTTTCAGCGGCGGCTTCTGCTGGTGCTTCGGCCGGCGCTTCGGCAGTGGCTTCTTCCGCAGGTGCTTCGGCGACGATTTCTTCAACCGGTGCTTCTTCCATCGCGCCCAGGTCAACGCCTGCCGCACCCATTTGTGCCGACATACCATCAAGTGCCGCGCGCGAGGCCAGATCGCAATAAAGCGAGATCGCACGCGCCGCGTCATCATTACCCGGGATGATGTAATCAATGCCATCGGGTGAGCAGTTGGTGTCAACCACGGCCACAACCGGGATGCCCAGCTTGTTGGCTTCAGCAACGGCCAGCGCTTCTTTCTTTACGTCGATGACGAAAAGAAGATCAGGCACACCGCCCATTTCACGGATACCGCCCAGCGAGGCCTGCAGTTTTTCCTGATCGCGCTCGATGCCCAGACGCTCTTTCTTGGTCAGGCCCTCGGCGCCGCCTTCAAGCGCTTCGTCGATCTGTTTCAGGCGCTGGATCGATTTAGACACGGTCTGCCAGTTGGTCAGCGTGCCGCCCAGCCAGCGGTGGTTCATGTAATATTGCGCGCATTTCTCGGCCGCTTCCGCAACCGGCGCACTGGCCTGACGCTTGGTGCCGACAAAAAGAACCCGGCCATTCTTGGCAACGGTTTCGCGGATGACGTTCAGCGCCGCGTCCAGCATTGGAACGGTCTGTGTCAGGTCCATGATGTGAATGCCGTTGCGCGCGCCATAGATGAATTCGCCCATACGGGGATTCCAACGCTGCGTCTGGTGGCCGAAGTGAACGCCAGCTTCAAGCAGCTGACGCATGGTGAACTCTGGAAGAGCCATGTCGTTTTCCTTTTCCGGTTTTCGCCTCGGCACGGGGAAGAGGCGGATGCCTCAACCGGTGGACATATGGGGATGTCTCCCCCAAGGGCCCGCCCGTACCTGCGGATTTCGATGGGGCGCGGATAAAGCAGAACGCGCCCCTTGGCAAGGTCTTATTCCGGTGGCCGGATCATCAGAATCCACTCGGTGCCGGGACAGTGCCACCCGTCGGCCTCGACGATGGGCCGGCGTGCTATCTCGCTGTACCACTCACTGCGGTAAAGCCCAAGTGCTGCCGCGTTGCCATCTTCGGCAATCAGGCTCATGCCATTCTTGCCAGCATTACCCGCAACCGCCCGCAATAATTTGCGCCCGATGCCGCATCCCTGAAACTCGGGGAACACGGCCAGCGCGTTGACGTAATGCGTGCCGGGTGCCAGATTTTCGAGCTCGATCAAGGGGATGAATACCGGTGGTGTGTCGTCTTCGATCGCTTCCGGTTCATCGCCGATATCATATGTGATGATACCGCCAGCGACCTCGCCGCCCATTTCGGCGACGATCGCCGTTCCCGGCGCCGCCTTCGCCAACTTGTCGCGCATACGCTCCAGACCGATCTGCGAGGCATCCCCGCCGGTACCAGCAGACTGCGCCCAGTCCCAGGGTGCCAACCCTTCGCTGGCCAGTTCAAAGACGCGCCTGAAGTGAGGCGCGTCAGTAGATTTCGCAGAACGTAGCAGAACAGTCTGCATGTCAGCTCCTTCAAGCGGCATGGGCGTGGCCTTTCACACAGCATTTGCCCACTTCACCCACATGGCGGTGATCGGTGCCGCAACACCCGCCCAGCACCTTGATGCCGGTAAGGCCGCGCATCATTGCCGCGTGCAGCTCACCAAATTCCACCGGATCGCCATCGTCAAGCTCTTCGGCATTGTCGAGTTCCTCGTGGCTCATCCGGCTGGCGTTGGCCCGCATCCCGCCAAGGCGCGCTGTCCAGTCGGCCCCACCGAGGATGGCAGAATAGTGATCGGGATGCGCGCAGTTGATCATGTAGTAGATGGGTGATGCATCCGTCGCCGCGTCCACGAGTGCAATGGCGTCACCAACACCCTGTCCGGTCGGCAGCTTGCCGTCGGTTTCCACGGTGAACGAGATCACCACCGGAACCCCGGCCACTTTCGCCGCGCGTGCAATGCCGATTGCCTCTTCAACATAGTTCATGGTCACGGCTGAAACCATATCAGCCCCTGCGGTTGCGAAACTGACAACCTGACGGGCGTGATATTCCTGTGCTTCTTCGGCGGTCATCGTCTGTCCGGGTACATAACCGTCCCCCTGCGGACCAACCACACCATTGACAACCACTGGAACGCCCTTCTCGCCCCATGCAGCGGCAATGTCGCGGGCAAAGCTGACCGCTCTGGCATTGATCCGGTCGATCGCTTCACTACTGAAACCGGTCTCATCCGCCCAGCCCTGGCTTGCGCGCCATGTCGGGGTATCAAGGACAAATCCGGTATCATTTTGTTGCGCAAGCTGCAGGAAGTTGTCGAAATAGTTCCTCAGCGTCTCGCGACCCTTGGTATCGTTCAGAAGCGGAAAGGCCGCAAAAGCAGGCAGATCGAGTCCCTCGTGAAAGACGAGTGTGGTTTCAAGCCCGCCATCGGTCAGGAAAGGTCGGTCAGTTGTCAGAAGTTGTTTCAGATTCGAATTCATGGAATGCGCCATAATATATGGTTCCTGTATGTTTAGCTGTTGCTACAATTCAGTCGATATTGTGCCGCCGCGCCGGTCGTATCAATTCCGCCAGCACGGCGATGCGGCGGGTGTGCGCCGCGAAGGTTGCAGTTTGTTTTCATATCTGCCGGTTTTACGTTTCAAATGTTGCAGCGGTGGCATTCTCGAGCTGCCCAGAAGTTATCGTATTCGTTCAATGGCTTGATCGGCGGGTAAGTCTTTCTCACTGACTGCGCGGCGAAACAATTGAAACACCCAACCTTCGGATCGAAACAGATTTGATACAAAACAGGGAAACAATAACGACGAAATCAACTGCGATATGGCAGTTACGCTTGAAAGCACGATCATCACCCACGGCATGCCCTATCCCCACAATCTGACAACTGCGCGCCGGGTGGAAGAGGCCGTGATGCAATCTGGTGCTGTGCCCGCCACCATCGCGGTGATCAAGGGGCAGCTGCATGTGGGCCTGACCGATGAACAGTTGGAAGGTCTCGCTCAGGCACTTGACGTTGCCAAGCTCAGCCGCGCCGATCTTGCCATTTGCATGGCACGCGGCGGCACCGGCTCGACCACCGTGGCGGCGACAATGATCGCCGCTGCCCGCGCAGGGATCGAGGTTTTCGCCACCGGCGGCATCGGCGGTGTCCATCGCGGCGCGGATGCCAGCTTTGATATCTCCGCAGATCTGCAGGAGCTGGCCCAAAGCCCTGTCACAGTTGTCAGCGCCGGGGCCAAGGCCATTCTCGATCTGCCGAAAACGCTGGAAGTGCTGGAAACCCTCGGGGTGCCGGTTATTGTCTACGGCCAGGACAGTTTTCCAGCCTTCTGGTCCGCCACGTCGCCCCTGCCCGCGCCGCTGCGCATGGACAGTGCCACCCAGATTGCTGCCGCCCACAGGATGCGCGCGGCACTCGGTCTGTCCGGGGGCCAATTGGTGGCCAATCCGATTCCGGTTGCCAATGAAATTCCCGCCGGTCGCCTTGCCCCGATGATCACCCGGGCCACGCAAGAGGCCACGGATCAAGGCATCAGCGGAAAGGCACTGACACCTTATCTGCTCAAACGCATTCACGAACTATCTGACGGGCAATCGCTGAAGGCCAATATCGCGCTGATCCTCAACAATGCGCGTCTCGGGGCCAAGGTCGCTATGGAAATTGCCGCCGGCTGACGGTGGCCAATCGGCAAATACGCTCTAACTGCTGGTAGCAACGTCATTTCCCGCGCTCTGCCCCATTGTCGTATGGCGGAATTCTGCTTACATAGCCTGCATGCTCAACTGCCTGAACAAATAAATGAACACGCCTTTCGACGAAGAACCGCCCCAGCCGAAAAAGCCGGGCAGGTTCGCAGGGCTGCGCGCCAGCTTTCTGACAGGGTTGGTGGTGATCGCCCCTGTCGGCCTTACGATCTGGCTGATGTGGTCCGTGATCGGCTGGGTCGACGGCTTCGTGCTGCCGCTGGTGCCCTATAATTTCAACCCGGAAAAATACATCGGCATCAACCTGCGCGGCGTCGGTGTCATCTTCTTCCTGGCCTTCACCATTTTCATCGGCTGGATCGCCAAGGGGCTGATCGGCAAATCCCTGATCAGCTATGCCGAGTCGCTGGTCGAACGGATGCCGGTTGTCCGCACGATCTATTCCGGTGTTAAACAGATCGCCGAAACCGTTTTTGCCCAGTCCGAGCGCAGTTTCGAAAAAGCCTGCCTGATCCAGTACCCACGCAAGGGCATCTGGGCCATCGGCTTCATTTCGACCACCGCCAAGGGCGAGGTGGCGGAAAAAGCCGAAAACACAGGCGGAATGCTTAGCATCTTTGTGCCAACCACCCCCAACCCGACCTCGGGCTTTTTGCTGTTTTTTCCCAAGGAAGACGTGATCGAACTGGACATGAGTATCGAAGATGCCGCCAAACTGGTGATTTCCGCGGGCCTCGTCTATCCGGGGCAGAACGGCAATGGGAATGGCGGAACCGAAAGCTAGCCGAACATCTCTTCCAGATCGGTCGTGCTGGATTGGTTCAGATCATCAAAATGATCATCCAGAAAACCCTCTGCAGCGTTGCGCCCTGCCTCTTTCAACCGTTTAAGAAGATAGGGGTTCGGCAACAGCTTGGTCGCGACTGACAGCTCGCGCATCAGCTCGTCATCGGCGATCATATGTACCAAGACCTGTTTCATGGCGCCCTCTTCCACGGCACCGCCCGCGATAAGCCGCTGCACGAAATTGATGGCGCGTAGTTCCCGCAGCAATGACGAATTGAAACTGATCTCGTTGATCCGGTTCTGTATTTCATGCGCCGCTTTCGGCACCTCGGCGCGATCAAGCGGGTTGATATTGACGATCACGATATCCTGCGGCAGCGCCGGCGCGAACAGCGGGAAAAGAGCCGGATTGCCGGTATAGCCGCCATCCCAGTAGTGCTCACTGTCGATTTCTACCGCCTGGAACAAAGTCGGCAGACAGGCCGAGGCCAACAGGCTGTCGGTGCTGATCTCGTCGCCGGTGAAGACCCGGATCTTGCCGCTATGCACGTTGGTCGCACAGACGCAGAACGCAGGACCCTGATCGGCACAGACCATGTCATACTGGAACTGGTCCACGATCCGGCGCAGCGGATTGCGATAAAACGGCCCATATGCATAAGGCGATATCAACCGGCTCATCGTATCCGTGACGGCAAAGGGCCAGGAGAGCTGCATTGCATCGCTGACCAGACCCGGCGACGGCAGAAACCCCGACATCCACGCGGGCATGCGCATGTCCTGCACCGCGCCGATCTGCTCCCAAAGCCAGTTCAGGTTCTCCCTCGCGCCGTCGCGTCCATCCATCAGCCAGCCTGCCTTGAGCGCCGCACCATTCAGCGCCCCCGCCGAGGTGCCGGACAGCCCTGCAATCTCGATCCTCTCGTCCTCCAGCAACCGGTCGAGCACACCCCAGGTAAAAGCGCCATGCGCGCCCCCGCCCTGCAAAGCCAGATTGATCCGTTTTACACCCGCCACGACACTGCCCTTTCATCGTCCAAAAACACTTTGAAGCGCGCGAGGGACAACAACCCTCGCATCAGTCGGATTGCCTCAGCAGTTCGACACCATCAAAGCGCCGTCCAGCCGCCATCGACACTGATCGTCGTGCCTGTAATCTGCGTTGCTGCGTCCGAGCATAAGAACACCGTCGTGCCACCGATCTGATCCACCGTCGCCATCTCACGGCTGGGTTGGCGCGTCAGCATCACCTCACGCAGCACGGTCTCGCGGTCCATCCCGTATTCCTTCATCGTGTCAGGGATCTGCGCCTCAACCAGCGGCGTCAGCACATAGCCGGGACAGATCGCATTAGCGGTGATCGGCTCTTCCGCGGTTTCCAGCGCGGTCACCTTGGTCAGGCCGACAACCCCATGCTTGGCCGCCACATAGGCCGATTTATAGGGGCTCGCCGTCAGCCCGTGGGCCGAGGCGATATTGACCACCCTACCCCACCCCGCCTTGCGCATCATCGGCAGCGCCGCGGCCGTGGTATGAAATGACGAACTCATGTTGATCGCGATGATCGCATCCCATTTCTCGGTCGGAAATGCATCAATTCCCGCCACATGCTGAATGCCCGCATTGTTGACCAGAATATCGCAGGCCCCGGCTTTTTCGATCAGCGCGCGGCACTGATCACCCTTGGACATGTCCGCCTGGATGTAGCGCGCTGTGACGCCATGTTCCCGACCCAGTTCCTCGGCCAGCGCGTGATCCTCTTCCGAATCAGTAAAGGAATTGAGAATCACATTGGCCCCGGCACGGGCCAGCTCGCTTGCGACGCCCAGGCCGATGCCCGAGTTCGATCCGGTGATGATTGCGGTCTTGCCTGATAGCGACATGGGACACCTCTCCTTTTGTATATGAGGGATACTTAACATGCTGCAGTTGCAAAGTGCAGGGGGCTGCCAGCCCAAACAACACAAAAAAAACGCCCGCACGAAGCGGGCGTTAAGTTATTGAGGCAGGTTTCATACAGGCAAGAAACCTATCGAGCAGTGATCCCTTTATAAGCAATCTGGCGCTCGCATCCAAGCTAAAAGTTTGAAAAGACGCAAAACCCTATCTACGTTCAGGGCCAGATGAATAAGGACTCAGGGAGATTGTTGCCGAAATGAGATCAGAATTTTTCCGCTCATCGCGGGCATTGATGGCAGCATTCCTGGTATTTCTTACCCCCCATATCGCCCTTTCCGAACCTGCGCATGGCATAGCTATGTATGGCGATCCGGCCCTACCACCCGATTTTGTGTCTTTGCCTTACGCCAACCGCAACGCACCGAAGGGCGGTCGTGTGGTCACTGGCAATGTGGGCAGCTTCGATTCGCTCAATCCGTTTACCGTCAAAGGCACGTCACCCTGGCAGTTGCGTTTCCTTACACATGAGACACTTATGGGCCGTTCCTACGACGAACCCTTCTCTCTTTACGGTCTTCTGGCCGAATCGATCGAGACGGGACCGAATCGCGAATGGGTGGAATTCGCGCTACGGCCCGAGGCGCGATTCTCGGATGGCAGCCCGGTCACCATCGAAGATGTGATCTGGTCCTACGAGACGTTGGGCGGCAAGGGACATGCCCGCTATCGTGGTATCTGGGCCAAGATCGACCGGATCGAAGCCACCGGCCCGCGCAGCGTCAGGATCACGTTCAACCAGTCCGACCGCGAGCTGGCCCTGGTCGCCGGGCTGCGCCCAATCCTCAAAAAGGCGCAGTGGGACGGTAAGGATTTCGCCGAGAGCCGTATTGACGACATTCCCATCGGCACTGCGCCCTATGTGGTTGACAGTTTCGAGACGGGCCGCAATGTCGTACTGCGCCGCAATCCCGATTACTGGGGCAAGGATCTGCCGTTGCGCCGCGGCACCGCAAATTTCGATGAAATCCGTATCGAGTTCTATGGCGACAACACTGTCCTGAAAGAGGCGTTCAAGGGCGGCGCGGTTTCCTATGTTCGCGAGTTCAACGCCGAGAAATGGGAAACCCTCTACGATTTCCCCGCGGTCCAGCGTGGTGACATCGTGAAATCGGAAATACCGCATCAAAAACCATCAGGCATGACTGGTTTCGTCATGAATACCCGCCGCCCGCCACTGGATGACATCCGGGTGCGCGACGCACTGATCCACGCATTCAATTTCGAGTTTATCAACGACACGCTGACCGGCGGGCGCCAACCGCGCATTACCTCGTATTTCTCGAACTCGGAACTTGGAATGCTACCGGGTCCCGCCGAAGGGCGCGTGCGCGAACTGCTAGCCCCCTTTGCCGCCGATCTGCCAGATGATGCGATCACCGGTTACGCCATGCCACAAAGCGATGGCAGCAAACGCAACCGCGCCAATATCCGCAAAGCCATAACCCTGCTGACCGAGGCGGGTTGGACGGTTGAGGACGACGGTGTGCTGAAAAACGCTGCGGGTGAGCCCTTTGAGCTAACCGTTTTGCTGCAGCAAGACGGGCTTATTCAACAAGCGACCGCGATCATGGATATCTATGCCCGCGCGCTGGAACGGCTTGGCATCACGCTGGCAGTCGAGAGCATCGACAAGGCGCAATATGCCGAACGTGAGGCGCAATATGATTTCGATCTTGCGTTCCTGCGCCGCGCCCTGTCGCTCAGCCCCGGCAATGAACAGCTGTTCTATTGGGGCAGCGAGGCCGCCGATCAGCCCGGAGGCCGTAACCTGATGGGGATGAAATCCCCCGCCGCTGAGGCGATGATCGCCGCGATGCTGAGCGCGGCATCCCGCGACGAATTCATCGCTGCCACCCGCGCGCTTGACCGGGTGCTGACAAGCGGTCGCTATGTCATACCGATCCACCAATACGCGGTCGGTCGCATAGCGCATACTAAAGAGCTGAAATACCCCAAGGATAATTTGCCGATCTATGGCGACGGGGTGCATTTCCTGCCCGAGGTCTGGTGGTACGAGGCTGATTGAATATGTACCGTCACACCGCAGATACATTCCCGGCGTAGAGGTACATGATGAATATTCTAGTTCTCTGCACCGGCAACTCCGCCCGCTCGATTCTGTTGGAAAGCATTCTCAACATCTTTGGCGCGGGCCGTGTGCATGCATGGTCCGCCGGGTCAAAACCTACGGGCAAGGTACACCCACAATCCCTGAAATTGCTCGGGGACCTGCGGCATGACATAAGTTCCGCCCGGTCCAAAAGCTGGGATGAGTTCGCGACCGATAGCGCACCGGTGATGGATCTGGTCATCACCGTCTGCGGGTCCGCCGCCGGAGAGACCTGCCCCGTCTGGCCCGGCACGCCGATGCGCGCACATTGGGGTGTGGATGACCCCGCTGCGGCTGACTCAGCGAATTGGGACAGTGCCTTTGCCACGGCCTACCAGCAGTTGGAGCGGTGCGCGCGCGCCTTGCTCGCGGTGGATTTCGAGACGATGGAGCGCGATGCCCTGCAATCCGCGCTTAACAGGATTGGCCAGAACCTCTGAACTAATTAACGGAAAAGCCCTGAATTCGCGCCACCATCGCGCAAAAATTGCCTTATTACGATGTCAGTCTAATCCCTGCAAACGCGACCTTAGCGCACGTAGAGGGTTTCATGACCTATTCTCTAGACAGATCCGAGCCAACCCGGCACACCCGCCTGTTCGAGTTGATCCGTCAGGACAATATCATCAATGAAAGAGACAGCATCGCGCCACGCAAACGTGTATCTGATACCGCTGACATGCAGTATTTTCTGAAACAAGCCGACCGATCGCTTCGCCCCGAAGCGGAACGTTGAGCAGCGTTAGCTATTCCCCCTAAACCCGCTAGCAACAACAAATTTTTCCGAGCTGTCCGAGCGTGATGCCGGGGGTTTGACGTTCGCCACCTTGGCAAAACGCTGTTTCAGGATTTTCTGCAACTCGCCCTCGGCACCGCCGGCCAGCACTTTGGACACGAATGTGCCGCCTTGTTCGAGAACATCAAAAGCCAGATAGGCCGCTGCCTCGCAAAGCGACATGATCCGCAGATGGTCGGTTTGCTTGTGCCCCGATGATGACGCCGCCATATCCGACATTACAACATCGGCGGGGCCGCCCAGCCATTCCTTGACCTTGTCGTCCGCACCTTCATCCATGAAATCGAGCTGGTGGAATTCGCAGCCCGCCAATGGTTCGACCTCCTGAATGTCGACGCCGATGATCCGGCCCACTGCCTTGCCCGATTTCTCGCCTAATGCATTGACGCGCGGCACCGCCACCTGGCACCACCCGCCCGGCGCACAACCCAGATCGACCACCCGCGCACCCGGCACCAGAAACCGGTACTTGTCATCCAGTTCCATGATCTTGAACGCCGCCCTGCCCCGGTAACCCTCATTCTGGGCTCGTTTGACATAAGGATCATTCAATTGCCGCTGCAGCCAGCGGGTCGACGAGGCCCGCCGCCCGCGCGCAGTTTTCACCTTCACGGTCAGGTCGCGCTGTCCCCGCCCTGAGGTGTTTTTGCCATCGGGTCCCTTGGCCATCATTCTGCCTCGTCTTTCAATACGCCATCTTCTGACATCTGTGCATAAAGCATCCCCTCGCGCAGCCCCCGATCCGCCACCGACAACCTGTCCGTCGGCCAGCAGCGCAGCAACGCCTGCAGGATTGCGGCACCTGACATGATCAAGGCCTGCCGGTCCATGCCGATGCGCGGATCGCGGCGTCGCCCTGCCGGACCAAGCGCCAGGTAATTGCGGATCACCTTGTCGATCTCGTCGCTGGTCATGCGCAGCCCGTCGACCTTGTTGCGGTCATAGCGTTTCAAACCCAGATGACTGGCGGCCACGGTGGTGACGGTGCCGCTGGTGCCGACGATCTGAAACCCCTCACGGGGCGGTTCGTCCTTGTAGGGCGCGAACTCGGCCAGGTTTTCCTCGAAAAACCAGCTCATCAGCGCGAAGCGGGCGCTGTCATCCTCGACATCATTAAACTGGTCCCGCAGTGTTGCGACCCCCAATGGCACGCTGATCCAGTCCACAACCTTGGCCGCGGGGAACCGGCTGTCCGCGTTCTGAAACCCGTTATGCATCCGCATAATTGACTTGGGTCTCGCCTGGGGCGGCACGCCCGTCAGGTCAATCCAGACAAGTTCGGTCGAGCCGCCACCGATATCCACCACCAGCAGCTGGTCGGTCTTGCGGCTGACCAATGGTGCACAGGACACCACCGCCAGCTGCGCCTCTTCCTGCGGCTCGATGATATCCAGCTTCAGCCCGGTTTCGCGCCGCACCCGCGCCATGAATTCCGGCCCGTTGCTGGCACGGCGGCAAGCCTCGGTTGCCACCAGCCGCATTCTTTCCACCTGATGTCGCTTGAGTTTCTGTTGACAGACCCGCAACGCCTGGATCGTCCGGTAGATGGAAGAACGCGACAACCGGCCCGAACGTTCAAGCCCTGCCCCCAGCTGCACCGATTTGGAAAAGCTGTCCACAACAGTAAATTGACTGCCCTGCGGTTGGGCAATCAGCATACGACAACTATTTGTTCCCAAATCCAGCGCTGCATAGAGGTCGGCTGGACCGGGCGAGCTCAGTGCGGGGCTCTCTACCATTTTCGGGAACGCGCCCGCACCTTCGGGACGCTTGGGCGCCATGACGTCACGCCCTCCATTTCGAGTTAACCCCAAACTATGTCGATAAGCGACGTCGCGCAAGCTTTCACAAAATTGATCATAATGTTGAATGGAATTCGCATTCCGGGCGGTAGCGTCATCACGAGGGATCGCGTTATGGTCGCGGCGTCGTTTGAGACCTTTGTTCTGTCGAAAATCGACACCGAAGTCGGGCCATGCTGCATTAGAGAAAGGCATCTGGGCAATGAGGAATCAGCCATGGTAGACGTGACCATCGTATTTTGGCGGGATATCCCCGCGCAGGTTATTGTCGGCAAAGGCCGTCGGGGTGCTAAAAGGCAGCTGCCCGAGCGCTTCGAGCAGGCGATTGACCGCGCCGCCATGAAGGTGAATGCGAAGAGCACCGATGATTACCTGGCAGAGTGGCGCAAAGCTGCGCCCTACCCGGTCGAAGGTGACGCAGATCAGGTGGCCGAATCCGAGGCCGCCAGACTGGATGCAGAATACGATCAGGACCGGATCAAAGCCCTGATCGCCAATGATGGCTGGGCATGAGCCCACGATCTTTATGGGAGGCCGCAATGGCTCTTTTGAATTTTCGCAAGCGTGAGAAAACCGGGTTTACCCCCGCCAATGGTCAGGTCGAGGCTTTCCTCAAGGACTATTCGATCGAAGTGATGCCGCGCACCGCCGAAAAGGTCGAGGATTTCCGCGACCTGCTGCCCGCCGGAACCCGCGTCTACATCGCCCATATCGAAGGCACGCCAATCGAAGACATGGTCGCCACCGCCAAGCGCATCAATGCCGAAGGCTATCCGGTGATGCCGCATTTCCCGGCGCGGATCATCAAGGATCAAAAGACGCTGGCCGACTGGATTGCCCGCTATCAGGGCGAGGCCAACGTCGAGCAGGCGCTGCTGCTGGCCGGTGGTGTGACCACCCCCCACGGTGATTTCCACAGCTCGATGCAACTGCTTGAAACCGGCGAATTCGACAAGGCGGGATTCAAACGCCTACATGTCGCCGGTCACCCCGAGGGCAACCGTGACATTGACCCCGACGGCTCGATGAAAAATGTCGACGACGCGTTGCGCTGGAAACAGAAATTCAACGAGACAACCGATGCCGAAATGGCGCTGGCCACCCAGTTTGCCTTTGACGCCAAGCCGATCATTGAATGGGCTGATAATCTCGCCGCGGCAGGTATCACCCTGCCCATCCATATCGGCATCGCCGGTCCGGCCAAGCTGCAAACCCTGATTAAGTTCGCCATTGCCTGCGGTGTTGGCCCCTCACTGAAAGTACTGCAAAAGCGCGCCATGGACGTGACCAAACTGCTTTTGCCGTACGAGCCGACCGATGTTGTCGCCGAACTGGCCGCGCATAAAGCCGCTAACCCGGATTTCAACATCTCACATGTGCATTTCTTCCCGCTGGGCGGAATAAAAACCAACGCCACCTGGGCGATTGCAAACGGCGGTGCGTCGACCACGCCCGCCAACCAACAAGGATAAGACATGACCCGCACCATCGTCGAAAGTAAGACCAAAACTGCCGTCATCGGGTTTGACGAACCGTTCTGCGTGATCGGCGAGCGGATCAACCCTACCGGGCGCAAAAAACTGGCGGCCGAGTTGGAAGCGGGCGACTTCTCGACCGTTGAATCCGACGCTATCGCGCAGGCCGCCGCCGGAGCGACGGTGCTCGATATCAATGCGGGTGTGGTCTATAACTCGAACCCCAACCCAAACGAGACCGAGCCACCGCTGATGCGCAAGGTTGTTGAGATGGTTCAGGCGCTGGTCGATCTGCCGCTCTGCATCGACAGCTCGGTTCCCGGTGCGCTGGAAGCAGGTCTGGAGACCGCTGAGGGCCGTCCGCTGCTGAACTCTGTCACAGGAGAGGAAGACCGTCTGGAACTGGTTCTGCCGCTGGTCAAGAAATACAATGTCCCCGTCGTGGCGATCTCGAACGATGATACCGGCATTTCGGAAGACCCAGATGTGCGGTTCGCCGTTGCCAAAAAGATCGTCGAACGCGCTGCCGATTTCGGCATCCCCGCCCATGACATCGTGGTCGACCCGCTGGTCATGCCCATCGGTGCAATGGCAACTGCTGGTCAGCAGGTCTTCACCCTGGTGCGCAAGCTGCGCGAAGAGCTGGGTGTTAACACCACCTGCGGCGCCTCGAACATCTCGTTCGGTCTGCCCAACCGTCACGGCATCAACAACGCCTTCCTGCCGATGGCGATGGGTGCTGGCATGACCTCGGCGATCATGAACCCGATCGCCCTGCCGGTGAAACAGGCAGAAATCGAGGCCAAGAAAGCTGAGATCACGGCGGCCGGTCTGATCATTCCTGACGATATGGACATGGAAACCTTCTGCCAGCTTTTCGGCCTGGGTTCGACCAAGCCGAAGGCCGGCAAAGAGATGGAGGCGATCATGGCCGCCAACTTCCTGACCAACAACGACCCGCATGGCGGCAACTGGATCAAGTTCAACAAAGCGCCCCCCAAAGCGGGTGAAGAGGTTCGTGGCCGTGGCGGTCGCGCCGGAAGCCGCCGCCGTCGCGCCTGACCCGGCATTGCCATTAACAAAGGAAACCCCTGCCGATTTTGGCGGGGGTTTTCTCTATCAGGCGCGACGGTCCGGTCGAAACAAGTTTCCGATTGTCGCTTGGTCTTCAGGCGATCTCGCGTAGGATGCGGGGCACCTTGAAGTGCACGCTTTCCTTCGCCGTTTCCACCTCGGCGATCGTGAGATCATAGCGCTCATTCAACGCGGCGATTACTTCATCCACCAGCACCTCGGGGGCTGAAGCGCCTGCGGTGATACCGAGCGACGCAATCCCATCGAGCGCACGCCAGTCAACATCCGTGGCGCGCTGCACCAGTTGCGAATAGGTGCATCCGGCCTTTGCACCAACCTCAACCAGACGGCGGGAATTGGATGAATTCGGGGCACCGACGACCAGCATCGCCTCCACCTGCCTTGCCATCGCCTTGACCGCCTCCTGACGGTTGGTGGTGGCGTAACAGATATCTTCCTTGTGGGGCCCCTGGATGTTGGGAAATCGTGCCTGCAGTGCGGTAACGATATCGGCAGTGTCATCGACGCTTAGCGTGGTCTGAGTGACAAAGGCCAGTTTGTCCGGGTCACGGACGTCGATGTGGGATACATCATCCGGCGTTTCGACCAAAAGCACCTCGCCCTGCGGCAGTTGCCCCATCGTTCCGATGGTTTCCGGATGACCGGCATGACCAATCATGATGATCTGAAGCCCGGCGGCGGAATGGCGCTCCGCTTCGATATGCACTTTTGACACCAACGGACAGGTGGCATCGACATAGATCATCTCACGCTCGGCGGCTTCGGCGGGCACGGATTTGGGAACACCATGCGCCGAGAAAATCACTGGACGATCGGTCGGGCATTCCGAAAGTTCCTCGACAAAGATAGCACCCTTTGCACGCAGGTCATCAACGACGAATTTATTATGCACGATCTCGTGGCGCACATAGACCGGCGCGCCCCATTTGGTCAGCGCCTTCTCGACGATCTTGATCGCCCGATCCACCCCGGCGCAAAAGCCGCGCGGCGCAGCCAGATAAAGTGTCAGCGGTGGTTTGGTCATGACGCCTCCTGTTCGGGTTACAGGTAAGGCTTACCGGCCGGGAGGTCCAGAGGTGAGAGCGTAAGCATGCTTCGCGTTAATTCTGAAACCATTGCTCCGAACCCAAATGCCCGGAGCGGCAAATTAGCATGAACGGCAGGAGTGGCTCGGACTCTAGAAATCGGCATTGATTTCCACGCCAATTGCTCCCGCCACTTGGTCACTCATGGAAAAAGCAGAGCCGGGAAAATACACACCGCCGAAAACATCGATATCAAAACTCTCGAACTCTCTGATCGCAACAATGACATCAATTTCCTGACCGAGACGGCGGCTACGCCCGGACGGTCTTTGACCAAGCGCACTGTCACGAATTCTGGCTGATCCTTTGTGTTGGAAATAGGTGTGGTACATGACGTCCAGGGATGAATCTTCAAGCCAGTCAAATCCTGCTCCAATCGTCAGGATCGTCAGGTTGCTGAGTTCGGGATCGAAGACTTCACCGTAATATGCAAAACTTGTCTGACCGCCAAACTGCCCTGAATTACCCTGAAGGCCTGTTTGCCGAAACGCCGTGTCAGTGCCGCGCCGGGTATCGCCCGACCCGAAAGCAATCCCTGCCGTCACTCTCGGATTAAATCGGAACTGGTCGAAGGTCTTGGTGAGGCCGACGTCAAACCCATAGCCGCGCACCTTGCGGTTTGCCTCGGTGCCCCGGACATGGGCAAATTCGGCCCAATAGGTGATGTCATTGGTGGCCGTTCCCGCCAAGGAGGCGCCCAGCCAAAGCAAATCGGGGTCACCCGGGTCGCGACCCATCTGGAACAGGCTGTAGAGGCTGCCAACGTTGTTTTCGGTCAACCTGGCATAGGCGCGGGCGTAGAAATAATCAGGTTCATCGTCACCTTCACTGCTCAGAAATTCCTGATTGAACAACCTTTCGCGCGCATAGAACAATTCGACGGCAAATTTCTCACCGCGCCGAAAAAAGTGGATGCCATCAAGCTCCTGATCAAAGAGCCATTCGCGATCATCGGTGACGGACCAGCGACCGAGTGTCAGCGTTTGGTTTCCATCGTTACTGCGGAAGCTGATATAGGCCTCGTTCACATCGAAGATCAGATCGCGGGCATTGAGCCTGTTGTTGTGCAGAATATCGGACGACAAACTGAACTCCAGGTAGGAGGTTACTGCGCCGCCGTTGTCGTGGAGCATCCCCAGATCGATCTCGATCTCGTCCTCATCCGCTGCAAGTTGCGGGTTCAGGTTTTCTGAACGTTGGGCTGAAACTTCGGCGGCCGCACCAATGGAGATACTGTCGGAAAGCTGCCAGCTGACATGAGGGGCATCGTCGAGGGGCAATTCGACCCAGCTGTCGCTGTCTTCGGCAGCGGCAGGGTCAGGAACACCTGAAATGAGTGCCGCAGATATTGCTGCCACGCAAACTGAATTGATGGCAATCGATTTGCATATTTGTTTCATATCGCCGATGCGTCCTCGACCTGATATCGTCGTCGCATTGGGGGGACTGAGCAAAGTTCTGTGCCCGGGCCAGTGCAGATATATCTAGCGATTTGACCGCCTCTTTCATCGGACCAAGGTCTGGCGAAGATTTTCTTTTGACGCCATTGCGCGACGGTTTTTGGTCAACGTCGTGCCGGTTCTGGACGACGCATGCCAATCTCGGCTTCGCATTCCTGAAAAATCCGGATTTTGGACGCGGGACCAATAAGTGATGTTTGTGAGCGCGGCACAGCTATCCTCGTATAACGTGCCCGTCGGTTCAGTCAGACTTTCGTCTATTCCCCACCCTGTGATCGGTAGTATTGTGCGATCAGGAACAGAGAGAACCGATGCCATTATTTGATGCGCTTTGGGCTAGGCAGACACTACCCAGAAAGTTCTTGTTTGCGGGCGGCATTGTTATGTTGGCGGCAATGCTGTTCGTCGGCAGTTGGGTTTCTAAACGCATCGAAGAAGCGGTGGTGCAAAAATCCGCGTCGACGGTCGCGCTTTACATGGACAGTTTCATTTCGCCGCTCAGCCAAGAGCTGGTAGACAGCGGCGAGTTGTCCGAGATCGCACGGCGTTCACTTTCGGAAATATTCAGCGGCACGGCTGTTGGCGATCGGGTAGTTTCCGTGAAAATATGGAAAAAGGGCGGGTTGATTGCCTATGCATCGGACGAGGCTCTGATTGGACGAAGCTTTACACCGTCCGAGGATCTGCTGAACGCCTGGGACGGGCGTATTTCGGCGGCGTATGAAGAGCTGGACGACGAAGAGAGCCAGCGGGAAGCCCTGCTTGGATTTCCGCTGCTTGAGGTCTACAGCCCGATCACCGAACCCTGGACCGGTGACGTCATCGCGGTGGCGGAGTTTTACGAGCGCGCCGATGATCTGGAGAAGGCTCTGATACGGGCCCGTTCCTCAAGCTGGATGGTGGTCGGGCTTTCATTTCTGGTCAGCGGCCTGTTGCTTTACGGGATCGTGAAGGCCGGTGGCAGCACGATCCGGCGGCAGCAGGAACAACTGAAGGCGCAGCTGGAAAAAAGCCAAAATATGGCGCGGCAGAACGTCTTGCTGAAACAGCGTGTCGTCGCCGCCTCGGGCCGTGCGAACGCCCAGGCCGAGCGTGCCCTGAGGCAGTTGGGATCTGAACTGCATGACGGCCCGGCGCAGTACATCTCATTGGCTGCGATGCGTCTGGATTCGGTACTGCCGAAATCCAGGAAGGGTACGAAAGATGCCAAAGATATCAAACGGGCGCTGAACACCGCCCTTACCGAGATACGGGCGTTGTCGCGCGGGCTGGCGGTGCCTGATCTGGATAACCTGGATATCAGTTCGATCATTGCACGCGCCATTGAAGATCACGACCGGCACACTGAGCAAGAGGTTTCCGTGCGGATCGAGACGCCACCGATCGCGGGTTTGGGATACACGTCCAAACTCTGTGTTTTCCGGTTTGTGCAGGAGTGCCTGACCAATTGTTTGAAACACGCCCCAAACGCGAACGTGGAAATTACCTGCCAGTCTGACACGGATCACCTGGTTGTTGCTGTCTCTGACAACGGTCCGGGATTTGACCCCGCATCCGCGCTGACCTTGCGCGAGGATGGCGGCCAGGGATTGATGGGACTGATGGACCGGGCCGAAAGTATCGGGGGGGCCATTGATATACGAAGTTCGGCCGACACCGGCGCAACGCTTATCCTTACATTGCCAATACAAGAGGGGTAATGACCATGGTAATCAAAGTAGTGCTTGCTGACGACCACCCGATTTTTCGCGAGGGTCTGGTCCGCAGCCTGGAAGAGACAGGCCAGTTCGAAGTGGTCGGCGCGGGCGCATCCGCAACTGAAGCCGTGGCGCTGGTTGAAAAGCACCGGCCCGATCTGGTTGTGCTGGACGTATCAATGCCCGGCGGTGGCGTCAGTGCGGTGAAGCAGATTGCCGGTATGGATGCGCCTCCGAAAATCTCGATGCTCACGGTGTCGGAGGATGACAATGATGTCACCGCCGCACTGCAGGCCGGTGCGCTGGGCTATGTCCTCAAGGGCGTCTCTGCCGAAGAACTGCGCGTGGCGTTGACCGGCGTCGCGATGGGAAACGCACACATTTCCCCCGGATTGGCAGGCCGCGTTCTGACCCTGCTGACGCAGAAGAAAACCGGGCAAGGCCGCGATCCCATCGACGATCTTACCAAACGCGAAGAGGATATCCTGCGGCAGGTTGCGAAGGGACTCAGCAACAAGGAAGTGGCAAACGTTCTAAAGCTGCAGGAAAAAACCGTAAAACACTACATGACGTCAATTATGGAAAAGCTGCATGCCCGAAACCGGGTCGAAGCCGCGCTGATTGCCACCGATAAATGGGGGCGGAACTGATACCCGCCGCATGGTTTCAGGACCATCCGCTCGCTCGAAAACCGACGAACCTCAGTCACTTCAATGCAAAATGCTTTAACGGTTATTGGCGCCGTTCATTCGCATAATATCCGTTGGCGTGGCGGATCGGCGTATGACGGTCCTGTTTTTGGCGTCACGCACCACATATATGCCGGCGAGAATTTCCTCGACCCACCCGTTGAGGTGGCGAACTATTATGTCGGGCGCAGCCTGTCGCCCCGCCGCGTCCCCGCCGCCCTTGCCCGAATAATTGTTGCCCGAATAACTGCCGCGGCCTTTCCCTCTTCCGCTATTGCTGCTGCCTTTGCCGCTGTTGCTGCTGCCTTTTCCACTGTTGTCGCTGCCACTGTTGTCGCTGCCACTATTGCCGCTTCCGCTGCCGCTGTTACCGCCGCCGCTGTTGCCGTCTTTGGCATATGCTGCAGAGGCAACGATCCAAACTTGCTCCTCGCTCAGACCAAGCAGGCCCGGCACGACAAGCAATGACATCACCATCGCTGTCATGGTGCCGGCCCCTGTTGCGTATCGCGTCAGCTTCTTACGAGCGCTCATGAAACATCCAAGCCTGTGACATCGCAATCCCGGCGGTAGCATAGCCTCAGGCCGCATACGCCGAAGCGGACGAAGGTCTGAGAGATTTCAACCGAAGCATCGCCCGGCCACCGAAGTCAAGCCGCGCGGCATGATCTCGGACGTAGGTCTGAAAGGTCGTGCGGCCTTGGTCCGTCGCCAGACGCTTTGCCACAGGCTCTAATTCTCGTCGAAGGCAGATCTTATTGCGTCAAACGGGGAGAAATCCGATGTCAAACATCCAGCCTCTGCATCGTATCAAAGCGGAAAGTGAGACCGACCCCTTTCTGCACGAGTCCGAAGTCCGGAGTTATTGCCGTTCTTTCGATGCGACCTTTTCGACGGCAAAGGGCAGCAGGCTGACCTGCGCGAACGGGCGAAGCTATATCGACTTTCTCGCCGGATGCTCGGCGCTGAACTACGGGCATAACGACCCCGACATGGTTGCAGCACTTCTGGAGTATCTCGAAACCGGCGGGGTCGCGATGGGTCTTGATCTGCATACCCAAGCAAAGGCGCAGTTTATCGACACGTTCGTACGCCTGATCCTCGAACCGCGATCTCTGGCCTACCGGCTGCAGTTTCCCGGCCCCACCGGCACCAACGCGGTCGAGGCGGCGATGAAGCTGGCGCGCAAGGTGACTGGCCGCTTGCAGATAATTGCCTTTACCAACGGGTTTCACGGGTGCAGCACCGGCGCGCTGGCAGCCACCGCAAATCGCCATCACCGGATGGGCGCGGCGGTTCAGCTACATGGTGTGACCCGCGCCTATTTCGACGGGTATCTGGGCCCCGACGTCGATACCGCGGACCAGCTTGACAAGGCGCTTTCCGACCCGTCGAGCGGTTTTGACCTGCCCGCCGCGATCCTTGTCGAGACGGTACAGGGCGAGGGCGGGCTGAATGTGGCATCCGGCGGGTGGATGCAGAAGATCGCAGCGATCGCCAGAAAACACGGTGCCTTGCTGATCGTCGATGACATTCAGGCCGGTTGTGGCCGCACGGGCAGTTTCTTCAGCTTCGAGCCACATGAGATTGCGCCCGATATCGTCGTGCTTTCAAAGTCATTGTCCGGTTTTGGCCTGCCGATGTCGCTGGTGCTGATCCATCCCGATATCGACCAATGGGCACCGGGCGAGCATAACGGCACCTTCAGGGGCAACAGCCTGGCCTTCATCACCGCGGCGATCGCTTTGGGCAAGTTCTGGTCGGATGACGGCCTGATGCGGGACGCACGGCGGCGCGGCAAGATGATCCGTGCCGCGCTGGAGGACATGGCCAGACTGATCCCTGCCGCACGGGTCAAGGGGCGCGGCATGATGCTGGGCCTTGATGTCGGTAATGGCCGCGTCGCAGGCGCGATATCGCGACGGTGTTTTGCAACCGGTCTGATCATCGAAACCTCGGGTGCGCGGGGCGAAGTGGTGAAGGTTCTCGCACCGCTGACCACGCCGGATGAGGTGCTGGGCGACGGTCTTGGCATCCTGCGCGCCGCCGTGGAACAGCAGGCAGCCCGCACGCCGCGCGCGTCATGAGCGACACGCTTGTTCAACTGCCCGGACTGCCGTCGCGCGCGCACCCACCGGCGGATTTCAACCCGTCCTGGCATCTGCGTCAGTTTCCGGTCAGTAAAACCTGCGATGGGCCTGCGCACGCCTGGGTTCTGACAAGCGCAGAGGGCGGGCCGGCAACAGGCAACCTGCCCTCGCGGTTTCACGAGTTGTTCGAGCGGCGGTGCCGCCGGTTTGCCGGGACGGCCAGCCAGCAGATTGCAATCGACCACGGCGGGCAGACCTGCACATATGCCGACCTGCTGGCGCGCGCCAACCGGCTGGCGCGCTTTTTGGGTGCGCGGGGTGTCAGGGCCGGAAGCAAGGTCGCGCTTCTGCTTGACCGGTCGGTCGATCTTTATGCCCTGATCCTTGCGCTGTCGAAACTGGATGCCGCTTATGTGCCGCTGGATGCGTCCTTTCCGCCGGACCGGACCGGCTTTGTCGTCAGGGACAGCGGTGCCGATGCCATCATTACCCTGCGCGGTCTCGCGGGGCAGGTCGGCGCCATGCCGGTGCCGGTCGTTGCCCTTGACGACCACGCCGAGGAGATCGGGGGATTGCCCTCTGGCCCGGTCATCCCGGCCACCGCCGGTTTCGACCCCGACCCGCTTGCCTATATCGTCTACACGTCCGGGTCCACAGGGGTGCCCAAGGGCGTTCCGATCCGCCAGTCCAGCCTGTGCAATTTCCTGACGATCGCCGGGAAGCTTTATGGGTTTCGCCCGGCGGACCGGGTGTATCAGCAGCTGACCGTCGCCTTCGATTTCTCGGTCGAGGAAATCTGGCTGCCACTCATCGCCGGGGCGACGCTGGTGCCCGCACCTGCGCGCACGAAGCTGGCGGGCGATGATCTGCATGAGTTTCTCATGGCGAACCGGATCACCGCGCTATGCTGCGTGCCGACATTGCTTGCGACACTGGAACCCGATCTGCCGCTGTTGCGGCTATTGCTGGTTTCCGGCGAAACCTGCCCTGCCGATGTGATCGACCCGTGGTTCAGGCCGGGGCGGCGTATTCTCAACCTCTACGGGCCGACCGAAACCACCGTCACGGCAACCTGGTGCGTGCTTGAACCGGGGCGGGGGATTACCATTGGCGGGCCACTGCCGAGTTACTCGGTCGTGATCCTTGATCCTGACACCGGGCATCCGGTGGGGCGCGGCAGCGCGGGTGAAATCTGTATCGGTGGCATTGGTGTAAGCGACGGCTACCTGAACCGGCCCGAACGGACGCAGCAGGCCTTCATTCCGGATTTTCTCGGGCTGCCGCATAATTCCGGCGCGCGGATCTATCGTACCGGTGATCTGGGACGCCTTACCGACACGAACGAGGTCGAGTACCTTGGACGGATCGACACCCAGGTGAAACTGCGCGGCTACCGGATCGAGCTGGGCGAGATCGAAGCGGTTGCGCGCGGCGTTGACGGCGTTGGTCAGGCGGTTGCCGACCTCAGAGACCTCGAAGGCAGCGGGGCGGCGCTTGTCGCCTACGTGACACCTGAGCGTTTCGGCGACAGCGTGGATGTCGCGCAGCTTGATATGGTGATGCGGGCCTCGCTGCCAAGCTACATGACGCCGGATTTCTACGAGCAGATCGACACGCTGCCAATGCTTGCCAGCGGCAAGGTGGACCGAAAGGCGCTGCCGGCGCCGACAACGGTGCGGCGCGGGGCAACCACCGCGAACATGGTCGAGCCGCGGACCGTGTTCGAGGCGGAACTGGCGCAATTGCTCGCCGATGTGCTGATGATCCCGCAGGTCTCGGTCGAGGCGGATTTTTTCGATGATTTCGGCGCCGATTCACTGAAACTGGCGGCCTATGTCACCGCGATCCGAAAAAAGCTCGGCATTCGCCGCGTTTCGATGCGCAAGCTCTATGAGCATACGTCGATTGCGGCCCTCGCGGCGTTGCTGGAGGACGAAGCGCAGAAGGCCGGAATCGACACGGGGGCCGCTACCCGGGTCGCCGGGGACACCGCCGCGCCTGAACAGGGCGCGATGCGCCGGTCCGACCAGCACAAGGACGCGCCCTATGTCGCGACCGGTTTTGCATGCGTGGCGACCGGCGTGGCGCAGGTGCTGGTCTATGCCGCCGCCGTGTTCGCAGTGGTGTTTGGGGGGGTGCTTGGATACGGTTGGGCGCAGGGCGCGGATGGACTGACAGCGCTTTATCTGCGCGCAGCCATCACAACGTGTCTGGTGTTTTTCGGCACCGCCGCCGGGCTGATCGCGACCAAGTGGGCTGTCATTGGTCGTTTCACCACCCGGCCGATACCGCTTTGGAGCCTGGGCTATCTGCGCTTCTGGATCGCGCGGCAGGCAATCCAGGCCAACCCGCTCAACCTGTTCGCGGGAACGCCGCTTTACGCGTCATACCTACGCCTGCTCGGCGTGAAGGTGGGGCGCGATACGGTGATCCTGTCGCCGCCGCCGGTCTGCACTGATCTTGTCAGCATCGGCGCACGTAGCACCCTGCGGCAGGATGTGGTTTTTCCCGGCTATACGGTCCGCGACGGCTATGTGTATCCGGGGATGATCGACATCGGGCAAGATGTGCTGATCTGCGATGCGGTGGTGCTTGATATCGACAGCGGGATCGGGGATGGCAGCCAGATCGGCACCACCTCTTGCCTGCTCGAAGGCCAGAAAGTGCCCGCGGTAAAAACCTATCAGGGATCACCGGCAGAACAGGCGACCAGCAGCTTCGACCGGGTGGAACCGCACCCGCCTTCCGCACGACGCAAAGCGGTTTTTTCTGTCGTGCACCTGATGAGCCTGAGCCTGATTACCCTGCCGGTCGCGGCCATATGTGCGGTCATCGCCGTCGACATCGGCATTTCGTTCGATTTTCCTTTCTACGCAATCCCGGGCGGTCGGCTGATAAACCTCGCGATCAGCGCTGCGGCCCTCTATTTCGGCGGGGTGCTGCTGGCGATGCTTGTCGTTCTGGCGGTGCCGCGCATCCTGAACCTGTTTGTCATACCCGAGGTGTCGCACCCGATCTACGGCATGCAATACGAGCTGGTTCGCACCATCGAGCGGCTCAGCAACAACCGCTTGCTCAACACGATCTTCGGCGACAGTTCGATGATCGTCTACTGGCTTTCGGCGGTCGGTTACGATCTGTCGCGCACCACACAGACCGGCTCGAATTTCGGCGTCGATCAGCGCCACCATTCACCTTTCCTGTGCCGTTTCGACCGCAACACTCTTATCTCCGACGGGTTGCGGATGCTGAACAAGGAGACCTCGGCCACCGCGTTCAGGTTGCGGCAGGTGTCGATGCCGCCCGACACCTATGTCGGCAATGACGTTCATTATCCGGCAGATGCCAGGCTGGGAGAAAACTGCCTTATCGCCACGAAAGCGGCGCTGCCTATTGACGGTGTGGAACGCAGGAATGTGGGCCTCCTCGGGTCACCATCTTTCGAAATTCCCCGCTCTGTCGCGCGTGACCAGCGGTTTGACCACTATAAGAGACCGGGCATTCTGGAACAGCGTCTGCGGCTGAAATTGCGTTCCAACCTGATCACGCTGGGTCTTTACATGTTGCGATCATGGGCGCTGACCTTCGTGGCTCTGTTGCTGGCGGTGGGTTCACTGAGCATGCTCGGTAGCGCGTCAGCCGGCGCAGTGCAGACCAGCCTCGCATTGACCTTCTCAAGCCTCGCATTCGTGCTGGTCGCGGCGCTCATTTCGATCTTCTGCGAGCGGGCCGCCAGCGGGTTCCGGCCCCTCGAGTCGCGCTACTGCTCGCTCTATGACCCTGATTTCTGGGACCACGAAAGATACTGGAAACTAAGCTACAACGCCTTCCTGACAGTGTTCAACGGCACCCCGATGAAACCGTTCTTTCTGCGATTGCAGGGCGCGCGTGTCGGCAAGCATGTCTTTGACGACGGCGCCGGGCTGACCGAACCCAGCATGACCGAGATCGGGGATAACTGCATGCTGAACTTCGGTTCCAGCCTGCAATGCCACTCGCTCGAAGACGGCACGTTCAAATCCGACCGTATCATCCTTGGTGCGCGCTGTACCGTTGGGGTCGGTGGCTTCATCCATTACGGCTGCACGTTGCAGGACGATGCCACCCTGGATGCCGATGCGTTCTTGATGAAAGGATCATTGGTGGAGGCCGGCACCCGCTGGTCTGGCAATCCGGCGCGCGAAACGGCGACGAAAGAGGACGCGAAAACAACAACAGGAGAGAAACGATGGTGAACCCGATCGAAAGCATCGCGATGCCCTCATCAGAGGAATTCGTCGCGGACTATATCGCCAGGAATCGCCCGGTCGTCGTGCGTGGGCTGGACTATGACGCCGCGCAATGGGAACCTGCGGCGCTGGTCGAACGGATCGGCGACCTGACATCTCTGGTCTACGGATCTCTTTTCGAACTCGACGATATCCAGACGCTCGAAGACTATATCGAGACATGGTTCGGCCTTGAGGGAGAGATGGAACCCGATGTCCCTTACGTCCGCTGGTACAACAAGCTGCGCGATGTCGAATTCGCCTGGGGGGACGAGGCGTTTGCCCGCATCGCCGCGACCTGGAGAATGCCGGGATGCCTGCCGACATCCGACCTGATCGTACCGGTCAGCAGGACGGGCGCGGGCGCCAACCCGGTCTCCGACGCTTTCCCCTATCGCGGATTGCTGGTGGCCGCGCGTGGCGCACGCACCCGGATGCACCGCGACCCGTTCTGCTCGGATGCGGTGGTCTGCCAGTTTCATGGCACGAAGGAAGCGGCTCTCTACCACCCAGACCGCGCAGGAGAACTCAGCAAAGAGCGCGACGGTTCGTCTTTCGGCGGTTTTGTTGATGTGCGCGATGCATCGCTCGAAAAACTGTCAATCGAGCCGGATTTTCACGGCTTCGTCAGGCCCGGAGAGATGATCTATATTCCGCATGGATGGCTGCATGACGTTCTTGCGGTCGAGGATTCGGTTTCCGTCACCTGGAACTTCGTTCATGCCCGTGGCGCCGCGGAATTCACCGACTATCTCACCAGCGGATGCGAGGGCGACTCGGAATTCGAAATTCTGCAGTATTTCCACCGTTCCACTGGCGAGCAGGCGCTGAGCGCCCGCCAGATCGCTGATTATCACTTTAGCCAAGTGTGAATCATGTAGGCGTCCCAGTCGCCCCGCGGCCCACCTCCCGGGTCTTTAGTCCGTGGTTTTGAGTACCACGGCTGCGGTCACAACGAAGTCGCGGAGCCAGCGATAGGAAACGACGATGCGATAGAGTTCCAAGGCGGCGATGTGGTGTTTAAGCTGGAGGGTACCGGTCTCAACGATCTCGGTGTCAAACGCGATTTCAACATCCGGAAAGTCGACAAACCCGCGCGTCAGCGGAAACTGCGCCTTGAAGAAGGCCTCTTTCGCGCTGAAGGCGCAAGTCGCCCACAGGGTTCGGTCAGCGGCGTTGACGCGAGCCAGAAACAAACGCTCTTTCTTGGTGAACACGGTTTCGTATACATCGTCCTCTACGCTTCCCAGTCTTTCCGCATCAATGCCGACGCCAAGCGACGCCATCGCGGGCACCTCGCAGGCAAGGGCAATGACAAGCCCGTCCGTATGGGTGATCGACCCGGCGATCCCATCAGGCCATATCGGCTCCCGATGGGGGCCTCGCCCGATGGTGTGATCGGGACAACCCAGCGTCTCAAGGCAGCGGCCTGCCATCTTTCTACCCGCGTCAAATTCAGCCTTGCGGCGGGTTTTGTAGTCTTTTTCCTGACGACCGGGTGGCTCGGGAAAACCGGTAGGACCCTCATCCAAATGAACGGCGATCTTTCCGGTGCATCCACTCCTAACGAACATTTTCTCAAGCGCGAAGGCTGTCGAACCGCTGCACATCTCGAAGGCCTCCTAGCTTGCAATGCGGGTCGTCATAATAGCAGTTTCCATAGCAGTGCGCGGGCGATGAATGTCGACTTGACGGTGCGACCCGCCATTAAATCTCTTACTAAAAATAATTACTTTGCCCACAAAGCGTCCCTTTGCGAGAGATGTACGCTCACAAAAAACGAGGCCGAAGCCCCGTTTCAGTCGTATCATTTTCCGGCTGCGAAAGCCTCTTCCCGGTCTGGAGAGGGTTCGCGTGGTGGGCGGCCGATGACATCGCGCAAATCCTCGAGCTCGATGAAATTGTCCGCCTGACGTCGCAGGTCATCCGAGATCATTGGCGGCTGGCTGCGGATAGTCGAAACCACCGAGACCCGAACACCCTGGCGCTGCAGGCTTTCCACCAATGGGCGGAAATCTCCGTCGCCCGAGAAGAGCACGATATGATCGATGCGCGGCGCAAGTTCCATCGCGTCCACGGCCAGTTCGATATCCATGTTGCCCTTGACCTTACGTCGACCCTGGCTGTCGGTATATTCCTTGGCTGGCTTGGTCACCATTGAGAATCCGTTATAGTTCAGCCAGTCCACCAAGGGGCGGATCGGTGAATATTCGTCATTCTCCAGGAGCGCTGTGTAATAGAATGCGCGCAGCAATTTCCCGCGACGCATGAATTCCGCCCTGAGCAATTTGTAATCGATGTCGAAACCTAGCGACTTGGCAGCTGCGTATAAATTCGAGCCATCGATGAACAGCGCCAGCCGTTCGTCCTTGTAAAACATCTCAAATGTCCTTCCGAATTATCTTGCCCCAGTCATGGTGTTCTTTAGTGAGTGGTTGGGAACAACTGAGGTATTCCGTAAACTAATTGGTTCAGCCGAGAAAGCAAGTGTCCGCCCCCACGCAGAAGGATAGGTTTCCGATGAAAAATCGTCACGATTTCATGATCGCACTTGGCAGCAACCTGCCCTCTCATGCGGGCGACCCGGTAGAAACATTACGTGCCGCACTTGTGGCTTTGGCGGATTCCGGTGCGTCTATCGAGATGGTCAGCGATTTTTACCACACCCCTTGTTTTCCGGCGGGCGCTGGTCCCGATTATGTTAACGCAGCCGCGCGGGTCGCATACTCGGGCGATCCCGAAGAATTTCTTGCCATGCTACACCGCGTTGAACAGCAATTCGGCAGGGAACGGCAGGAAAGATGGGGGCAGCGCACGCTCGACCTTGATCTGATCGCTGCCGGATCGTTGGTGTTGCCCGACCTGGAAACCTATATCCGATGGCGTGATCTACCGCCTGATCAGCAGATGGCAAAAACGCCTGATCGGTTGATCATGCCGCACCCGCGATTGCATGATCGCGGTTTTGTTCTGGTGCCGCTGCACGATATTGCTCCAGATTGGCGGCATCCGGTGCTCAATCTAACCGTCTCACAGATGCTCGAGGCCCTGCGCGACGCAGATAAAGAACAGGTCATTCGCATTTGATTCTGTGCTTGTAAATCTGATGTGCAGGCCTTAAATACCGGACTTCTATTGATGCTTTTATCGGAGTTCCCATGGCCCGCGTGACCACAGAAGACTGCGTTGACAAGGTCCCTAACAGGTTTGACCTCGTGATGCTTGCAGCGCATCGCGCCCGCGAAATCTCGGCCGGGGCGCCGATTACCGTGGATCGTGACAACGACAAGAACCCTGTCGTCAGCCTGCGTGAGATTGCAGAAGAGACCCAATCGGCAGACGAACTTCGCGAGCGTCTGATCGAATCGAACCAGACCCAGATCGAAGTGGACGAGCCAGAAGAAGATTCGATGGCCCTGCTGATGGGCGGCGAGGCCGACAAGCCCGCCGATGATGACATGTCCGAAGAAAAGCTGCTTCGGGCGTTGATGGAAGCGCAGGGTCAGGGCTGAACCTGACCCCGAATTCCCGGGGATGCGCAGCGTATGATCGCCCAAGAAGACCTGATCGCGCTGGTTCGCACCTACAACCCCAAAACAGATGAGAAACTGATCAGCGCGGCCTACGAGTATGGCCGCGACATGCATGAGGGTCAGTATCGCCACTCGGGTGAGGCGTATTTCAGCCACCCGGTTGCCGTGGCGGCCGTACTGGCCGAACAGCGCCTTGATGACGCGACCATCGTCACCGCGCTTCTGCATGACACGATCGAAGACACACGCGCGTCTTATAGCACCGTCGCCGAGAAATTCGGGACCGAGATTGCCGACCTGGTCGATGGCGTCACCAAGCTGACCAATCTGCAACTTTCCAGCACCGAAACCCAGCAGGCGGAGAACTTTCGCAAGCTCTTCATGGCGATGTCCAAGGACATGCGGGTCATCCTGGTCAAGCTGGCCGACCGGCTGCACAACATGCGCACAATCAAGGCGATGCGGCCGGAAAAGCAGCTGAAGAAAGCCCGCGAGACCATGGATATCTTCGCGCCGCTGGCGGGCCGCATGGGTATGCAATGGATGCGTGAAGAGTTGGAGGATCTGGCGTTTCGGGTCCTGAACCCGGATGCGCGCGCCTCGATCATCCGGCGCTTCATCACCTTGCAGAAAGAAACCGGCGACGTGGTCGAAAAGATCACCGGCGACATGCGCCACGAGATCGAGAAAGCCGGGATCGAGGCCGATGTGCTGGGCCGCGCCAAGAAGCCCTATTCGGTCTGGCGCAAGATGCAGGAAAAGGAGCTTGGGTTCAGCCGCCTGAGTGACATTTACGGGTTTCGCATCATTACAGATAGCGAATATGACTGCTATTCTGTTCTGGGTGCGATTCATCAACGCTGGCGTGCGGTGCCCGGGCGCTTCAAGGATTATATCAGCCAGCCGAAGTCGAACGGATATCGCAGCATCCATACCACGGTCAGCGGGCGTGACGGCAAACGCGTCGAGGTGCAGATCAGAACCCGGCAAATGCATGACGTGGCCGAAACCGGCGTGGCGGCGCACTGGTCCTATCGCGACGGGGTACGCAGCGAAAACCCCTTTGCCGTCGATCCGGTCAAATGGATTTCGTCGCTGACCGAACAATTTGACGCCGAGGAGGACCATCACGAGTTCCTCGAAGCGGTGAAGCTCGAGATGTATGCCGACAAGGTGTTCTGCTTTACGCCCAAGGGCGACGTGGTAAAGCTGCCCCGCGGGGCGACTCCGATCGATTTCGCTTATGCCATTCACACCCGTATCGGCCATGCCTGCGTCGGCGCCAAGATAGACGGCATGCGCGTGCCGCTCTGGACCCGGATCAAGAACGGCCAGTCGGTGGATGTCATTACCGCCGAGGGGCAGATCCCACAGCCCACATGGCTCGATATCGCCACCACCGGCAAGGCGCGCGCCGCCATCCGCCGGGCGTTGCGTGAACAGGACCGGGACCGTTTTATCAAACTAGGACGGGAACTTGCGCGGGCGGCATTTGAGCATGTCGGCAAGAAAGCCACCGACAAAGCGCTGGAAGCCGCGGCCCGAACCCTGCGGTTGAAGGAACCTGATGAATTGCTGGCGCGGCTCGGCAGCGCCGAGTTGACGGCCCAGAATGTCCTCAATGCAATTTATCCCGACCTGGCGCCGCAAAACGGCGATGAAGTTGCACTGGATCTGGCGGTGATCGGTCTTGCCGCAGATCAGAGTTTCGACCGAGCGCCCTGCTGTCAGCCACTGCCTGGTGAACGCATCGTCGGAATCACCTATCGTGGACAGGGCGTGGTGGTGCATGCAATCGACTGCGAATCACTCTCGGCATTTGACGACCAGCCGCAGCGCTGGTTAGACTTGCATTGGCATGGCGGCACTCACCCTGCGGTTTATGGGGTGACGCTGGATATGACGATTGGTAATGATGCGGGCGTACTTGGGCGCATTTGCACCTTGATAGGTGAACAGAAGGCCAATATTTCAGATCTGAATTTTGTGGATCGGAAGCCGGATTTTTACCGGTTGCTGATAGATGTCGAGCTAAGAGACGCGGAGCATCTACACCGTTTGATGTCGGCACTTGATGCTGAAAGCGATGTTGCCGCAATCGAACGTCACCGCGATCCGGACCGATCCGGCGGAACGCAGACACAGCAAAACTAGGAGCCCTTCGTGGTCTTCAAACGTCGAAACAAACGTCCGATCTGGCGGGCCGTGGTCGAGTTTCTCTGGCCGCGCACCGGCTGGACACGCGCGTTTCAATACGTGAAGCACCGGCTGTGGCGCCTGCCCGACCCGCCGCACCGGATTGCGCGCGGCATCTTTGCCGGAGTGTTCGTGACCTTCACCCCGTTTTTCGGGCTGCATTTCTTTCTTGCGGCTTTCGTGGCCTTCGTCCTGCGTGGCAATATCATCGCGTCGCTGCTGGCGACCTTCTTTGGCAATCCGCTGACCTTTATCTTCATTGGGGTCTCATCCCTGCAAACCGGACATTTCCTGCTGGGCAACCGCAACGCCCCCGACACCGAGGAGATACACAGCTCTCTTGGGGAAAAATTCATCAATGCGGGCCGCGACCTGAAAGACAACATGTACGCGATCTTCACCGATGATACCGCCCATTGGTCCGAGTTGAAAATCTTCTACGACGAGGTGTTCTTTCCCTATATGGTCGGTGGCATCATCCCCGGTCTGATCTGTGGATTGATCTGCTATTACATCAGTCTGCCCTTTATCCAAGCCTACCAGAACCGTCGCAGAGGGCGCCTGAAAGCTAAATGGCTGGCGCTGAAAGAAAAAGCTGCCAGCAAGGCTGACGCCAAGAAAAAAGCAGAATAGGCTGACCGCTGAGTCGCAAATGATCAGAGGTCTAAAATGTCGCTATCGGAAAAACTGCGCCTTGGCGTGAACATCGATCACGTCGCCACCGTGCGAAATGCCCGGGGCGGTGACACGCCCGACCCGTTGCGCGCCGCCAAACTGGCCGAGGAGGCCGGCGCCGATGGCATAACCGCACATCTGCGGGAGGATCGCCGCCATATCAGTGATGCCGATATCGACCGGTTGATGGACGCGCTGAACGTGCCGTTGAATTTCGAGATGGCCGCCACCGACGAGATGCAGGCTATTGCGATGCGCCACAAGCCGCACGCGGTCTGCATCGTGCCGGAAAAGCGCGAGGAGCGCACCACTGAGGGCGGACTGGAAGTCGCGCGCGAGGAGAATCGCCTGGCCCATTTCATCGCCCCTCTGCGCGAGGCGGGCTGTCGGGTGAGTATCTTTATCGCTGCCGACAAACGTCAGATCGACGCTGCACACCGGATCGGCGCGCAGGTGATCGAATTGCATTCTGGCGCCTATTGCGATGCTCATCACGAAGGCCGGTTCGACGACCGCGACCGCGAGCTGGAAGCGATGCGCGAAATGTCCCGCTATGCCCATTCTCTGGGGCTTGAGGTACATGTGGGGCACGGGCTGACCTATGACACGGTGAAGCCGGTCGCGGCCTTTGCCGAAGTGCGTGAGCTGAATATCGGGCATTTCATCATTGGCGAGGCGATCTTTATTGGTCTCAAACCTGCTATGGCCGAGATGCGCCGACTGATGGATGAAGCGCGCGGTGAGCTTCAGGCGGCAAGCTGATGCGCTATTCGGTCAACTGGTCGCGTTTCGTGCTGCGCTATGCGCTTGTGCTGATGTGTATTTCGCTGCTGCTTTTCGTTGTCGCGTGGTTCTTTCACTATAGCCTGCGGTCGTCAGCGGCGACATTGGTGCCGATCATGCTGGTCGCTATGCTTGAAGGAGCAGAATATGCCCGCGCAGAAGGTGCCATGCCAAAAGGAGGATGGGCCTGGCGGCAATCAGTTCTCTTTGCCTTGGTGGGATGCGGTGTCACCATGGCATTTGCGGCCTTCTTCATGGTGGCCTTTCCCGGGGGCATGGGCCTTTTCTTGACGCCAAAGGGATTTGCGTCGTTGAGCGCGGTCACAGTCCTTATGATTGTCGCAATCCTGCTCGGCACACGACTGTTTTTCTGGCTGGGCGCGCGCAGTGAATTAAAAAGCCAGCGCCGGGAGTGACAACATGGCCGATATGATCGATCTGACCACATTGCTTACGGTTGGCGTTGCGTTCTGGGTGGTCGCCGCCTCACCGGGCCCGGCCAATATTTCAAATGCCGCGATTGCCATGCGCTATGGCCGCCGGGCCAGTCTTGTCTACGGTTTAGGGTTAAGCGTAGCACTTGTGTTTTGGGGTGTATTGGCGGCCACCGGGATGGGTGCAGTGTTGCTGGCCTCGATCTGGTTGTTGTCGGTGCTGAAACTGCTGGGGGGCCTCTATCTCCTGTGGCTTGCCTGGAACGCCGGACGCTCCGCCATGAGGCCGGGGGCATCAGCACCAACCGAAATTGGCGCGGGCCGCTGGTTCTGGCGCGGGGTGATCCTCAACCTGTCCAATCCGAAATCGGTGATAGCCTGGATCGCGGCCCTGTCTATGGGTTTGAATCCGAACGACACGTTGTTGTCGGTTGTGCTGACCACTCTGGTCTGCGTGCTGGTCGCGTTTTTCAACAACCTCAGCTATTCGCTTGTCTTTTCAATGGGCGGTATGATGGCAATCTATTATCGTGGTCGCCGCTGGATCGAAGGCACAACGGCGGCGCTCTTTGCAACAGGCGCATTCGCCCTGATCCGTTCGGCAGTGTCCAGATGATCCTGGGCGTGGGCACGGACCTGGCGAATATCGAGCGCATAAGTGGCACGCTTGACCGGTTCGGCGACCGTTTCCGCAATCGCGTCTTCACCAAGACCGAACAGCGCAAGGCCGAGCGGCGCAAGGATGTGGCGGGCACGTATGCGAAACGCTGGGCCGCGAAAGAGGCGTGTTCGAAAGCGCTGGGCACTGGGTTGCGCATGGGCATTTCGTGGAAGGACATGGCGGTATCAAACCTGGAAACCGGTCAGCCGGTGATGGCGGTAACCGGCTGGGCGGCAGAACGCCTGGCCGAGATGACGCCCGCGGGGCACGAACCGATTATCCATGTGACCCTGACCGATGATCACCCCTGGGCGCAGGCCTTCGTGGTGATCGAGGCGCGCCCTTCAGCGGGCGGTTCCTGACAGGCGTTCGCTTTGGCTCACGCCGTTCAGTTTTGCGTTCAGGCCACGCAGGCCCTGGGGACGCCCCCAGACCCCGGGTTGAAACCGTTACATTGGCCGGATAGATCAGCGTTCCTATCCGTAACGTTCGGCAGTCAAGCCATCCATGGATATATCCGGATCTTTGCCCAGAACCACATCAGCAACAACCCGACCCGAGCCGCAGGCCATGGTCCAGCCCAGCGTGCCGTGGCCAGTGTTCAGGTAGAGGTTGTCGTATTGTGTCGCGCCCAGAACGGGCGTGCCATCCGGGGTCATGGGCCTGAGCCCGGTCCAGCCTTCGGCCTGACCCAGATCGCCACCGCCGGGGAAGAGATCCCCGATCACGTGTTTCACCGTATCGGTGGCATGCGGCCCAAGCCGATTGGAATAGCCGGCAATCTCGGCCGTGCCCGCCACGCGGATCCGGTCACCCAGCCGGGTGATCGCGACCTTGTGGGTTTCATCCATCAGCGTCGATTGCGGCGCTTTGGCATCATCAATCACCGGCAGCGTCACCGAATAACCCTTGACCGGGTAGACCGGCAGTTTCAGCCCAAGCGGTTTCAGGAAACGCGGTGCATAGCTGCCAAGTGCACACACATATTTGTCACCGGTAATCCGGCCCGCCAATTCCGTGTCTACGCCCGCCACCCGGCCATTTTCAACCGCAATGCCACGAATGGATTGCCCGTACTGGAACTGCACGCCCATCTCTGCCGCTTTCTCGGCCAGCGCGATGGTGAACATCCGGCAATCGCCGGTCCGATCCGCGGTCAGGCGTAGCCCACCCACGAACTTGTCGCGCACATTGGTGAGGGCGGGTTCGGCGACGATACAGCCATCGCGATCAAGTTCTTCGAACGGACTGTTGAATTCGGTCAGAATCTCCTGATCCGCGCGCGACCCCTTAAGCTGCTTTTCTGTCCGGAAAAGCTGCAGTGTGCCCTGCTCACGGCCTTCATAGTCAATGCCAGTCTCGTCGATCAGATCGGGCATCACGTCGCGGCTGTAATTCGAGATCCTCACCATGCGCGACTTGTTGATCCGGTAGCTTTCGGCATTACAGTTTCGGATCATCTGGATCGACCACATCCACATGGTCGGGCTGATCAGCGGCCAGATGAAAAGCGGGCGGCGCTTCATGAAAAGCCACTTGATCGCCTTCACCGGAATACCCGGCGCGGCCCAGGGCGAGGTCATGCCGTAGGACAACTCTCCGGCATTGGCATAGGAGGTCTCAAGCCCCGGCCCGGTCTGCCGGTCCAGCACCACCACCTCGACGCCCTGATTGGCAAGGTAATACGCCGTCGTGACGCCGATCACACCAGCTCCCATCACCACAACCTTCATGTGCTGATCCTCTTCCCCATTACACGCAGAGATCAATATTGCGGGGTTTGGTGGGAAAGCTCAACGACTATCTCTGGCCTTACTGGCACGATCCCGCCAGCGAGGCTCGGGCTGGAACCTTGCGCAACAGGTTGAAAAATTCGTGCGCCGAAACGGTCAAAGAACGGCAACTTCGCTTCCCAATCTCTTCAACCAAAGATAATGTGCGGCAAAAATAACGGGCAAATCCTGTGGGACAAGGGAACGGGACATGGCGCATATCATTGTCGTCGGCAACGAAAAGGGCGGTGCAGGCAAATCGACCGTTGCGATGCATGTCGCCACCGCCCTGGCAAGGATGGGCCACAAGGTCAGCGCGCTGGATCTGGATTTGCGGCAGAAGACCTTTGGCCGCTATGCCGCCAATCGTGCGCGCTTTATGGAAAAGGCCGGCTTGAACCTTCCCGGCGCGCATTATCACGATCTGCCGGAAATCGACCCCGCTGTGTTGCGACCAGGCGAAAACGTCTATGACAGGCGCCTGTCGGCCGCAGTGGCCGATCTGGAAACCGATAGCGATTTCATTGTGATCGACTGCCCCGGCTCTCATACGAGGCTAAGCCAGGTGGCGCATTCACTGGCCGATACGCTGATCACGCCGCTTAATGACAGTTTCATCGATTTCGACCTGCTGGCGCATGTCGATGTGGATGGCCGCAAAATCCTGGGGCCGTCGGTTTATTCCGAGATGGTCTGGAACGCCCGTCAGTTGCGCGCGCAGGCGGGGCTGAAACCGATAGACTGGATTGTGGTGCGCAACCGCATGGGTGCGCAGCAGATGATCAACAAGCAGAAGATGGGCGCTGCGATCGACAATCTTGCCCGACGTATCGGGTTTCGCACCGCGCCGGGGTTCAATGAGCGGGTGATCTTCCGCGAATTGTTCCCGAGAGGCCTGACGCTTCTTGACCTGAAAGATATCGGTGTCAAAGGCCTCAACATTTCGAACGTCGCGGCCCGGCAGGAACTGCGCGAGTTGATCAAGGCGCTCGAACTGCCCGGTGTCGAGGTGGATTTCTAAACTCACCCGCCTCTATTGAACGCTTCGTGCCCGGCCACTGCTATACCGGCTTGAACCGCCCGTCTTCAAATTCGGTGACAGCCCTTACCCAGATCTTCCCTTGCACGTCCTGATAGATCACCACGTCGCTTCTGTCCGCTTCCAACGTGCCCCGCCCGAGGACTCGGTAGAGACCACCCTTGCGGTGTTGATGGGTTGCCTGCCACCCTGCCCCACCCGCTGGCGCATCGCGGCTGAAATCCAGCCCGGCCACATCCCGGGCAACCTGTTCATTCGGACGCATGTGTTTGCGGAACGCGCCAAACCGGCGAAGCAGAAATGTCATGTTTCCCTTTCTAGACCGAAAGAACCGATCCTGTGATGGCGTTGGGCCGATAGGTGGTACATCCTTTACAGCCGGAATCGTAGGCTTGTTGATAGACGTCCTCAAACGCCGCAAACGGAATGTTTTCCGGACAGTTGACGGTTTTCGAGATCCCGCTGTCGATCCAACGCTGCGCCGCGGCCTGCATCCGCACATGTTCATCCGGGCGCAGATCGGAAGCGGTGACAAATGAGCTGGGCAATTCCGCCGAGCTGCCATTGAGGCGATGATAAAGCCAGGCCGCATAATCTTCGACCAATTCCTCGGACTTGGTTCCGTCCGGGCGACTGATTTTGCGTTTGAAAGATGTTGCGAAGACCGGCTCGATCCCCGACGAGACATTGCCGCCCAGCATCGAAGTGGTGCCGGTCGGGGCAATTGTCGTCAGAACGCCGTTACGCAACCCGTGATCTGCAATGGCCTTGCGCACCTGCGGGTCAAGCGCCCGGATCGATGCATGTTGCCGGTGCAGCGATGCATCGTAGAGATGAAATGGCCCCCGTGCTGCTGAAAGCTTGGCCGAGGCAAGATAGGCTGCGTTCTGGATTGTGCGAACCCAAGATTCCACGAGCGCAGCGGCCTCGGGCGTCCCATAGCGCACGCCAAGCATGATCAGCGCATCGGCAACACCGGTCACCCCCACCCCGATACGCCGTTTCTCTTGCGCCTCGCGGCGCTGCGCGCTTAGCGCGAAACGGGACAGGTCAATCACATTGTCCAGCAGTCGCACCGCGGTACCGGCCAGGTGTCGCAACTCTCTCAGGTCAAGATGTGCATCACCCCGAAACGGGGATGCCACCAGCCGCGCCAGATTGATCGACGCAAGCGGACAGGTGCCGTTGGGCGGCAATGGTTGCTCGGCACAGGAATTGGTGGCGGACAATTCTTCGAGATAAGACAACGGGTTGCCGGCATTGATGCGATCGATGAAAAGCACACCGGGCTCGGCTGTCCAATAGGCGCGCTGCATGATCGCCTCCCATATGTCGCGCGCGCCGACGCGTCTTACAGTCTGACCGTTCCACACCAGGTCCCATGTGGCATTCGCTGCGACGGCAGCCATGAAGCGATCGGTGATCAGGACCGACAGGTTGAAATTGCGCAGCCGCGACGGATCGGACTTGGCATCGATAAATGCCTCGATATCCGGATGATCGCAGCGCATCGTCGCCATCATCGCACCTCGGCCCATGCCGGTGACCAGCATCTTGCAGACCGCATCGCAGATATCCATCGCCGCAAGCGGTCCGGCGGCCGGGCAATCCAGACCGCGCACAAGATTGCCTTTTGGACGAAGCGTCGAAAAATCAAACCCGATCCCGCCGCCCATCTGCATTGTCAGGGCCGCATCCTTGACCGTGTCCATGATCCCTTTGACCGAGTCCGGGATCGTGCGCATCACGAACGTATTGCACAGCGTCACGTTCCGGTGCGTGCCTGATCCAGCAAGGATACGCCCCGCGGGAAGCAATTTGAATCCCTGCATAGCCTGATAGAAGGAGTGCGAAACTTCCTGCCGGTTTTCGACTTTTTCCGGTTGCGCAAGTGATCGCGCAACCCTGATCCAGGTATCGCTCAGTGTTTCATCAACCTCGCGGCCCGCGGTTTTGTATTGATATTTCGAGCGCCAGATCTGTTCACCGATGAGTTGATCAAAGGCCATTCCCGACGGGCGGGTTCCAGTTCCATCCAACATAGTCCACTCACATCCTTCCACTTATTTTATTTAAGCTTGTTTCCAATTCGTTCTTTTGCGTTAACCTTTTGTTAACAATTGAAAAATACGAGCTGATACTTAAAATTTGATTAACAATTCGTTAACGCCGCGAAATGCGAACACGCGGCCAAAAACTGTTGAATTACCCTTGTTTTCCACGTCCAATTAGGCCACCTGCGCTTTATCTGCGGACGACGCTATTTTGGAGTGACAGGTAAATTTCTTGAGAAGTCCAATAACTGTATGCATCCGATTCGGGTCTTCCAGGTTTGAATAAAACTGTCGAAAAAATTGATGACAAATCGGGTTTCTTGGCTCACAGAAATTTAGCTGAGCTTAACAGGCGCGCTTTAGCGAGAAGACTATAACCAACGACAGAAGGGCCTTCTCGTGATGAAACTTTATGCTTGTTTGGGGTCGGGTAACTGCTTCAAGCCCTGGTTGGCCATGAACCAGCTTGACCAACCCTTTGAACTGACCCTCATCGATGTCCTGAAAGGTGAACAGAAATCTCCTGAATATCTTGATATCAATCCGCTGGGGGTCGTCCCGTATCTTGAAACCGATACTGGGCACGGCATTGGCGAGAGCAACGCCATGCTCTGGTATCTGGCAGAATCCAGCCATCTGATGCCGACCGACCGGTCAGAACGCGCCGAGGCGCTTCAATGGATGTTCTTCGAGCAATCAAAGCTTGAACCATATATCTCGCCGGCAAGGTTCTTCACGACCATCGTGCCGGAACAACGCGACGCGCGCGCCATCGATATTGCCGATTGGCAGGCCTCTGCCGAGGCGGGTTTATTCCGACTTGATGGGCATCTGCATGCTCGGCAGTTCATGCTGGCCTCGGGATATTCCGTCGCTGATATCGCGGTCTTCGGTTACGTTCATGTACTGGAAGAGGCCGGTCTTGCGATGAAGGATTTCCCGGCAATCGAGCGTTGGATCGCTGATGTGACATGCACTGATAGCTTCCAACCGATCGCGGAAATGGGTCAGCCAATCGATAAAGCAGCCTAACCTCCCTGCCAGTCGGGACGGAACCTCATGGGCAACGAGAAAATAAAGCTTGGAACCGCCATGCCGTTGCTTTCGGCGATGGCTGGTCGCGGTCGGATCTATCCAGACTCGTTCACCGTCGCGCGGCGGTTGCATGCTGCGATCTGGGTTTTCGACATAGATAATTCTCGGATTATCTTTGCGAATGATGCAGCCTGCCACCTTTGGCAGGCAGAAAACGAAGTGGATTTGTGCAATCGAAACCTCGCCGACGACATGTCCTCGACAGTCGCCAAACGGCTTAAGCAATACCAGGTCGATTTTGTTGCACATAACGCGGTTTTTGATGAGTTATGGACACTTTATCCAAAGGGAAAACCTGAAAGTGTTCGGGTGTATTTCAGCGGATTTTGCCTTCCCGACGGGCGCATGGCAATGCTATGCGAAGCGGTTAGTCAGGTTAAAGACGAACCTGAAAAGCTGCGCACTGCCGAAGCATTGTTGCATACCGATGTGATGATCACGCTATTCGAGAAGGATGGCGCGCCATTTTACATGAATCCGGCGGCGCGTAACGCGGCCTTCGACCCCACGCTGAAGTTCGAAGACCATTTCGTTTACCTGCCTGATTACGACACGTTGATCGACAATGCCGAAACATCGGGCCAGCACCGCATGGTGGCCAGGGTAAGAACCAACTCCGGGCCGCGCTGGTACGATATTTCGGCCAAACTTTGTTCGGATTCGGTGACCGGAAAACCGGCAATCCTTGTAACCGCCGTCGATGTCAGCGAATTGAAGAATGCGCGTGACAAAGCCCGCTATCTTGCAGACCGCGATCAGCTCACCGGTTGCTTTAATCGAACGTATCTACTTCAACACGTGGCGGCGATCCAGCGGTCCAAGACCGGGCGCTGCGCCTTGCTGTGCTTCGATCTGGACAATTTCAAACAGATCAATGACCGCCTGGGGCATCAGATGGGCGATGTCGTCCTGAAAGAAGTGGCTGCGCGGGCAAACAAATCAATTCGCGAATGTGATATCCTGGTGCGCCTTGGTGGTGACGAATTCGTGATCATTTTCGAAGATATCGCTATCGGGACCGAATTTAGTTCGAGGATTGAAAACCTCCTGAAGCTCATCGCACAGCCCATCACTCACCAGTCCGTGCGCACCACCGTAACTGTAAGCATGGGCGTTACGATGTTCTCGCCAGATACGGCCGACCTGACCAATGTGATGCGCGAAGCAGATATTGCACAATATGCCTCCAAACAGGCGGGCCGCAACCGGGTGACGTTCTTTACCGAACAAATGGGGTCTGCCGCCAATGCCCGCAACACCATTGAGCAGGAATTGAAAACCTCAATGGAAAACAGGAACTTCGTGCTGCATTTTCAGCCAAGGGTCGATCTTGCCGAAAGCCGCGTCGTATCAGCAGAGGCGTTGGTCAGATGGCAGCACCCAGAGCGCGGATTGATCATGCCGAATGAATTTATCCCGATCTGTGAAGAGACCGGAATGATCGAGGAACTGGGGCAGCTGGTGTTGGAAATGGGATGCGAACAGGCAATCGCTTGGCACAAATCCGGCTTTGATATCGAAATTTCGCTAAACATTTCACCACGGCAGTTCGATGATGAACGGCTGATGCAGTCGCTGCGCAAATACTCAGTGCATCCTGAATTCCCCAGCGGAAAAATTGAACTGGAGATAACCGAGAATGTACTGATCGGCGATCATGACCATATCGAAAACAAACTCGAAGCAATTGCGCAGCTGGGTTATCGTATCGCGATTGACGATTTCGGAACCGGCTATTCAAACCTGTCATATATCTCGCGCTTTCCGTTGAACTGCCTGAAGATCGATCAGTCATTCATTAATCAGCTGCCGAAATCCGGGCCGATCATCGATTTGATCCTTACGCTGGCGCGACAAATCGGTGCAACGGTCGTTGCAGAAGGTGTGGAAACAGCAGAGCATCTCGACTGGTTGGCTGATCATGACTGCGAACAGGTGCAAGGATACCTCCTGTCACGTCCGGTTCCGCTCGAACGCCTTGAATCAACTGTCGAGCAGTTGAACGCCAAATGCAAATCCAACGCATTGAACGCTGACACACGGTTCACAGGCTAAAATACTGTGCGACATCGGTCTCTGCCACAGAGCATCATTGCCACTGATGTCATTTTCTCCCCGTTGTCAGATCGGTCTGTTTGCTGGCCCATTGCATCCCGAACGCGGCCCCAACAAATAGCATGATCGGCCAGATAATGACCTTCAAAGTTTCTACAGGCTCAGCATTCGACGCCTTCCATGCGACAAAGCAAAGGAAAACAGCGAGGCATGCGGCAAACTCGCGTTTGAACGTTTTTTGTTGCATTCATCCCATCCTTCACCCGCTCTTTTATCGGTAACCCGAATACCGGCTGATTACCGGCACGTACGGTCGATAAACCATCCCAGCAGCGAAATCAGACAATGCAACAAAGATCGCTTTGCTGGCGAATTCAGCGCGCAATCACGATATCCGCGCGTAAACCGCCCAACCGTTCACTTTCTGCCAACCGCAACATGCCGCCGTGGACGCGGGCAATGTCGGCAGCGATGGCAAGCCCAAGACCTACGCCACTTCCCTTGTCCTGGTTACGGGCCGGATCAAGCCTGGCGAAGGGCTTTAGCGCTTCCTCCCGCTGATGTTCGGGAATGCCGGGCCCGTCATCCTCAACGCGGATGCGCAGGGTTTTTTCAGTCAGCAGCACCGACATCTCGGCGCGGGTGCCATAACGTACCGCGTTGTTGATCAGATTTTCGATCGCCCGGCGCATCCCTCCGGGGCGTAAGGCAACTTTTCCCTCTCCCTCGGCATCGATCAATCGGGCATCAATCCGTGCACGCTTGCAGTCTGCCACGATCTGCTCCACCAATTCCACCGGATCCACCAGTTCCGGCTCGCCCTCTTGCGCGCCGCGGGCAAATGCCAGAAACTCATCCAGCAGCCGCTCCATTTCCGTAACATCGCGCCGCAAGAACATCGCCTCTTCATCGTCCATCATTGACAGGCCAAGTTTCAGCCGGGTCAACGGTGTGCGCAGATCATGGCTGACACCCGATAACATCAACGTACGCTGCTCGATCTGCCGTTCGATCCGTGCGCGCATGTCCAGGAATGCGCTACCGGCCGCCCGCACCTCGGTGGCGCCTGCTGGCCGATAGGTCACGTGCCGACCGCGGCCAAACGCCTCTGCAGCGCGCGCTAATCGAGTTATTGGGCGCAACTGATTGCGCAGATAGAGATAGGCGATGACCGTCATCAGCACGCCGAAAACGATCATGTAGACCAGCAGTTGGTGCGGGTTTGAGGCCGAAACGCGCCGTCGGTCGAAACTAAGCACCACGGGACCGCTCTGCGTCTTGAAAAAAAGCCGTACCACCTTGTCGTTAGGCAAATCGATTGCTTGTACCTGGGGCAGCAATCGGGTGAACTCACCGATCACGACCACCCCTGTAAAATCGTACCAGCGCCTCGCGTTACCTACCGGAGTTTCCCCGGCTTCAAGCTGGCTGACGGCTATTTGCAAAGCTCTAGCCATCTCAAGCCCCTGCCCCTCGTCCGGCGCGGTTCCATTTTCCAGCACCAGCAGCACCTCTCGGCTGACCGCTTGCGTCATCTGTTTGGTAACGCCGTCGAAATGGCGCTGAATAAAGACGATCGAAATCACCAGAAGCAAAGAAATGACCGGCAAAAGCAGAATTAAAATCGCCCGGCCATAAAGGCTGCGGGGCATATAGGGTTTGAGCCAGCGGAAGTTCATGCGCTAAACCTAGCTGGGTGATGCGACAAGAGGAAGAGCCATGAACGCAGCCGGTGACTTCGACCCGCCCGTCGGGATCGCGCAAAAGATCGGTCCGAGTGTTCAGCGTATCCTAGCACCAAACCCGTCCCCCATGACATTTCGTGGCACGAACACCTATCTGGTCGGCGACAGGCAACTGGCGGTGATTGACCCGGGCCCGCTGGATTCGGGACACCTGCGGGCGATTCTGGGGACATTGCGGCCAGGCCAGCAGATCACTCATATTCTGGTCACCCACGCACATCTGGATCATTCCCCCCTCGCGGCAGCGTTGTCACGTGAAACCGGCGCGAAAATTTACGGCTACGGAGCCGCGGATGCCGGCCGCAGCGCCGTGATGCAACGCCTCGCCGAGCGCGGACTGGTTGGCGGCGGCGAAGGACTCGATCGCGATTTCAATCCCGATATCGGTCTGGAAGACGGCGCCCTGCTCGACGCAGATGGTTGGCAGCTGCGCGCCCACTGGACCCCTGGTCATTTAGGCAATCATCTGTGCTTTCAGCTGGGCCAGGCTGTTTTTACCGGTGATCTTGTGATGGGCTGGGCCAGCTCACTGGTCTCTCCACCAGACGGCGATTTGACCGATTTCATGTCATCGTGCCAGAAGCTGAAGAGCTTGGGCGCGAAGGTGTTTCACGCCGGTCACGGCGCACCGATTTCCCATCCTGCCGCCCGCCTCGACTGGCTGATTACGCACCGACTGTCACGAGAGTCGTCAATCCTGGAACATCTTCGCAAAGGCCCAGCGACAGCGAAGGATCTGACCATGCAAATCTATCACGATACCCCGGATGCGCTCATCCCAGCGGCCACCCGCAACGTGTTGGCCCATCTGATTGATCTTCATGGAAAAAGTCGGGTTATGCCAGCAGCAGAACTAACCGCAGAGTCGCAGTTTCTGCTGATATAGCAGACCATCTGCAGCGTATTGAAAAAAGTGTCAGAACCCCTCTGGACGGGAACAATCGGGATTGCTATACGGGCGTAGATGTTCCGGCGTAGCTCAGCGGTAGAGCAGTTGACTGTTAATCAATTGGTCGTAGGTTCGATCCCTACCGCCGGAGCCAAAGAATTCAAAGGCTTGGCGTTTTCGCCGAGCCTTTTTTGATTGCCAAATCAAGTCTGTCCTTGCCGATGGCCACGTTTAAATAACGCGAAGATCAATCTGCTTTGTTGAAAGTGATCTGCCGGAGCAACTCAACGCTAATAACCCGGACGGCAGAGTATGGCCCGTTCCTGACGGTAGCATCTTTACTCTTCGGGTGTGATGGCGGAGCGACAGGGATTCGAACCCTGGAGACGGTCTCCCGCCTACACACTTTCCAGGCGTGCGCCTTCGACCACTCGGCCACCGCTCCGTTGCGCGGGTGTGTAGCCCGACTTTCTCGACCTGTGCAAGGGCTGAATGACTGCCCGATCGGCAATGGAGGCATTTCGGTATGACCGGTGGTGCAGATTGGATGCTCCTATTGCGCACGCAACAACCGATCAGGCAGTATTACAGTCAGCGCATCCTATTCGCCATCGCCATCCCCGTCATCCGTACCCTGCGGCTCTGTCTGTTCATTAATGGCCGCAGTTCGTGTGCCCGTCTGTTTTGATTCAGCGAAATCCCGGTTCAGAGTCTCGGGATTGCGTAGCCAGACGTCGCGCTGTGCGAATGGAATCTCGATTGCCTGCTCCGAGAACTTCTGAGCAATTTCGTGATTCATGTCGGAATGCACGTTCATCACCCAATTCACATCGCGCAGGATCGCTCGTATTTCGAAATCCAGCGAGTCTGCGCCAAAGCCTCGGAACAGCACATTGGGGGCTGGGTTGGCGAGAACCATCGGATGCGCCTCGGCCACCTCCCTGAGGATCTTCTCGACCTGTTTTGTGTCGCTACCATAGGCCACGCCCACTGGTACGATCAGGCGCCCGACGGTGTTGCCACGAGTATAATTCGTAACCCGGCCGCTTACAAAATCGGCATTGGGCACGATCACGTCCGACCGATCGAAGGTTTCGATCACGGTTGAGCGCACCGAAATATCCTTGACTGTGCCATGGATACCGCCCACCTCAATCCAGTCGCCCTGCGATATCGGTCGTTCGATCAGCAGGATGATGCCCGAGACGAAATTGGAAACGATATTCTGTAGGCCAAAACCGATGCCGACGGAAAGCGCGCCGGCGACAATAGCAAGCGAACTCAGATCTATCCCGGCGCTGGTAATCGCAATCAGCGCTGCCAGGAAGATCCCGATATACCCGACACCCGAGACGACTGCATTGCGTCCGCCCATATCCAGCTTGGTCTTCGGCAGAATGGTGTTTTTCAGCGTACCCTGAAGCGCGCGTGTCAATGCGTAACCAATCGCAAACACAATCGCTACGGTCAGGAAAATCGCGGGCGAGATCTGAACACCGCCAACGCTTACGCCCTCGGTGAACTGTGTCCAAAGCTCGGTCAGATCAACCAGCCGCGCGCCCCAGATCAGAGCAAAGATCGGAAGCGATAAGAGCACAAGCACAAAGCCGACCAGGACCGGTGTCAAAGAATCCGCCGCCCCGTCGCTACTGCGGCCCCGGAGCAACGCATAGACCTCGTTCACCAATCGCTGCAGCACGATCAGGGCGGCCACCAGCATGAGAGAGAAGAGCGAAGGCAGCATCAGCGATTGCGCCGCCTTGAAATAACCGATTGCCGCCAACACCGGCGCCACGACCGCCAACACCATGACCGCACGCAGCATCAGCCTTGTGAAGCGTCCGCGATATGTCTCTTCGTCTTCGTTATCAGCAGGTTGACGAGCGCCCAATATCAGAATCCGCACCAGCCACACCAGCAGCAGCGACGCGACCACAATGAGCGGGAAAAGCACGACATTGGTCGCCTGCTCTGGCCAACCGGCCGCCTGAGACATTGAGGTAAGGACATAAAAAGAAGCAATCACAAGCCCGAGAGATGCTGTGTAGAGACGGCCGTAGCGGCGCTGCTGCACGTCAAGATTCAGAAACGGAAGACGCAGTTCCGACGCCGGGAAAATCCGCTGCGAAAGCCAGAGCACGAGCAGGTAGATAAATACGGCCCTCAGCAGAACCGACAGGAACATGTCGCCCCGAACCCCCAGAAGCCCGGTCGCATAGGCTGCTTCGATCAACGAATAGGTGCCCAGCCAAGGCAGGATCAACGATCCGAGCGAGATGGCAAATGTCGCGACCCAGAGCCCCGCACCCGCGTCTTTGCGGTCACGCGTCAACCGCTTGATCACCCGTTTGGTCCAGCGGCGGCCACGGGCAATCAGCAAGATACCAAGAACCATCAAAAACAGGATCGCAGGCAGATCTTCTTTTGCTTCAGCTCTCTGTAATGGGTTCGACCATGCGGTGGAAACCTCACGTCCTATTTTACCGAAACTGTCGGTAAGCGCCCTGATGCCATCGTCAAAATAGGTAGGATTGAGGGGCGAAGGACCGAGCTCCAGAAGCTCTTCGGCCTGGCGTTCACGGATGATCGTATCGATCCCCGCTATCAGGCTTTCGGCCCGGCTATGGGCAAGTTCAGCTTTCTTGACCGGTGCTTCCAGCTCCGCAAGCCGCGCGTTTAACTGTGCGCGCTCTGCGGCAACCTCTTCGCCCTCGCTGCCGTTTTCCGGCGCCGGGCCTAATGCTTCGAGTTGCGCCCTTACGCTATCGATCGCACTGCTGTTGGCATCCCTGGCCGCTTGAAATTGTTTTCGCCAATTGGCAATTTCACTGCGCAATTCCTCAAACGCAGTGTTCGAGGCCCGCCGCAATTCGACAGCAGACTCGCTGAATGTCGCAACTTCGTCCCACCTGCTATAGTCGATTGCGGTATCTGCGGGTTGGGCGCTGGCGTGCGGAACGTGTACCGATGCTGTCGCAGCCACCGCCAGCGTAAGCAGGATCATCAGATATCGGAGATACCTCATGCGTCTTCAAATACGCCGGGGATGGCACGGGGCGCATCGGTCAACCAGTCAGGCGACGGGAGACCTTTTTCACGCAGAAACTCGGGGTTGAACAACTTGGACTGATAGCGTGTGCCGTAGTCGCACAGCATGGTCACAATCGTGTGCCCCGGCCCCATCTCGCGGGCCATGCGGATGGCGCCAGCAATATTGATCCCGGTCGAGCCGCCCATGCACAGCCCTTCATCGCGCAGCAGGTCGAAAACGATCGGTAATGCCTCGTCATCGGGGATCTGCCACGACATGTCGGGGGTGAAATCTTCGAGATTAGCGGTGATCCGGCCCTGCCCGATCCCTTCGGTGATCGAGCTGCCCTCGGCTGCCGCTGCACCATCGCGGTAAAGCGTGAACATGCCCGACCCCATCGGATCGGCCAGCGCGACCTTGACGCCTTTTGGCTGAAGCGCCACCCCGACACCGGCTAGCGTCCCGCCCGAGCCAATGGCGCTGACGAAACCGTCCACCTTGCCGCCGGTCTGTTCCCAAATCTCGGGGCCGGTTGTTTCGACATGTGCCTGCCGATTGGCGACGTTGTCGAACTGGTTGGCCCAGATCGCGCCGTTAGGGTCGGTTTGCGCCAGCTTTTCCGCCAGACGTCCGGAGTAACGCACGTAATTGTTCGGATTCTTGTACGGGGCCGCTGGCACCTGCACGAGTTCTGCGCCCGCCAGCTGGATCATGTCCTTCTTTTCCTGACTCTGGGTCTCGGGAATGACGATCACCGTTTTGAAGCCCAGCGATGCCCCCACCAGCGCGAGGCCGATGCCGGTATTGCCCGCAGTGCCTTCCACGATCGTGCCGCCAGGGCAAAGATCGCCCTTCGCCATCGCATGGCGGATAATATAAAGCGCGGCACGGTCCTTGACCGACTGGCCGGGGTTCAAAAACTCGCATTTTCCCAGAATAGTGCACCCGGTTTCCTCGCTCGCCTTCTTCAGCTTGATCAGCGGGGTATTCCCAATGGCCGCGGCCAGATCCTCAGCGTATCGCATTGCCTGATGCTCCTGTCATAGCGTCCCTTTGGTGTATGTCCTGACGAGGCCGACATCAAGCCGATGCGCGCAACCTTTCGCGCTCGCGCTGCAGCCACATCAGGCATAGGATCAACGGTCCGTTACTGGCTTCGCCAGAAGGGATCAGAGACATAGCGCGCTCGAACGGCAGAACATGGGTGCGAATATCCTCATCCTCGCTATCCAGCCCGCCGTTGCCCGCGCTGTCATCGGGCAGATCGCATAGGCCCAGATAACAGTGAAAATATTCGGTCGAGCATCCCGGCGAGCAATAGTGGCTGGTGATATGTTCGAGCCGGTCAAGCGCCAGCCCTGCTTCCTCGACACATTCGCGATGCGCGGTTTCCTCGGGGTTCTCGCCCGGATCTATCCGTCCCGCGACAGGTTCCAGCATCCAGGGATGTGGATCGCCGCGCCCAAATGGCCCCATGCGAAACTGCTCGACCAGAAGCACCCGATCGCGCAACGGATCATAGGGCAACACGATAGCGGCATCGGTGGCAACAAACACTTCGCGCCGCACTGTCGGGCTCATACCTCCGGCGAAGTGTGGATGCCGCAACATGTATTCCCGCGTCAGAAAAAAACCGGCATGGCGATTGGTCTGACCCTGTATTTCAACCCGCTCGGCGGACAGATCACTGCGTACTTCCTTGGGTGGACCCGGATGCGCTGCGACACGCGCCGCTGCCCGCACCAGCACCATAGTCATGATCTGCGCCAGCATGTCGGGTGGCAAAACCCAGTAATGCTGTCCTATCTCGTCGGCGGCAAAAAGCGCGAGCTGCCCCCATCGTTCCCGCCAGGCGTCAGCAGCCCAAGGGAGGTTGAATTCAGAGTTTTCTAAGGTCGGGCGAAAAATCATCACCGATTGTGGGCGCCGATTGATCTCGACGTTGACGATAGCTGCCTCATAGCCCAAGCCCGCGGCGAAGTAGGCGATCCGGTCGGCGGCCTCTGCAGGTGGGTTCATCAGTGCCAGCCCGGTCACCTGTTGTCGCGCAGCTTGCAGTTGCGGAAAACAGGCTCGCTCCGATGCGCGCAACGCAAATCCCGTCAGGATGGCCGGAGCGGTTTCGCCCGTGTCCCCGGCAATCCGCCGCAACAAGGGTGGCCATGCCATCGGGCCATATAAGAAAATCTGTACCAAAGGGTCAGGACCAGCGCCGAGACGCCCATTCCGACAAAACGCCGGTGATAATGCCGCCAACCAGCAAAACGACGATGAGTTCGAAATTAAGCAGCCTGAGGCCGAAATCGACGGCAATCTCGAACATTGCAACAATCGCCTCGACCGGCCCTTCGTAGCGTCGTTGCAACGCAAGCTTAAGCATTTCATTGAGGCTTTGCACGGTAAGTGACCAGACGACCAGTGCTGCAACGCCCGTCAGACCAGCGCTGAACGACTCGAAATAGCTGCGCCCGGTTCGGGTGCCAACGACAAGCCAGCCGCTGAGCAGCCCCAGCACCACGTTGACCTCGTTGAACCAGCCAAAATCAGTACCGTCGGGCATAAGTGGGCGGAAAAGTTCAGACGCATACCATGCAATGATGGCAAGACAGATGGCAGCGACAATCTTGGCTGCGGTGGGCATTCGATCAGTGATGGGCATCTATTGCGGCCTTGCTACGGTGAACTGTACTACATCGCAATTACCGCTTTGGAAGGCCCCCGCACAAGAGGTCAGATAAAAATTCCACATCCGCCGGAACCTGTTGTCAAATCCCAAGGCCGATATCTGATCCCATTTCGTGTTGAATGTATCATGCCAGCGGCGCAGCGTCTGGCTGTAGCTCTGACCGAATTCGACCGTTCGGGCCACCCGAAGCCCGGCCCTGTCAACTTGCGATTCAAGCGCCGCCGGGCTGGGCAGCATGCCACCCGGAAAGATGTATTTCTGGATGAAATCCACTCCCTTGCGATAGGTCTCCCAGCGTCGATCTTCGACGGTAATGACCTGTAAGGTGGCTTGCCTGCCCGGCCTCAGTCGATTGCGCAGCGTATCAAAATAAGCGGGCCAGTATTTCTCGCCCACCGCCTCGAACATCTCGATGCTTGCGATCCCGTCATAGCAGCCCTGCTCATCGCGGTAATCCTGAAACTTGAACTCCACCAAGTCAGATAAATTTTCCTTTTCAATTCGTTCCCGCGCGAACTTCAACTGCTCCTGACTGATTGTCAGGCCCGTGACCCGCAATCCACGCTCTTTCGCGGCATATTCGGCAAAACCACCCCAGCCGCAGCCGATTTCAAGAATATGGTCGCCTGGATCGACACCCATCTGGTCTATCAGGCTGGCGTATTTGGCGATCTGCGCCTTCTCCAGACTCTCTTGTCCAGTCTCGAACAGCGCACTGGAGTAGGTCATCGTCTCGTCCAGCCACAAGCGGTAGAAATCATTCCCAAGATCGTAGTGATAGCTGATGTTCTTGCGTGCCTGTTGCCGGCTGTTACCGTTCATCCAGTGGCGCAGCCGCTCATAAGCGCGCACAAGCCCCATCCCCGGAAACCCGTCATATAGCGCATCATTGTCGTGATGCATAAAATCCATAAACGCCTGCAAATCGGGGCTGCTCCACCAGCCATCGAGGTAGGCTTCGCAAAAGCCAAGATCGCCCTCGCGGATCAGGCGCGCAAAACAATCGGGGTTGTGAACCTGCATTTCGGCCACCGGGCCCGGGTTTGAGGCTTCAGCGCGAAACACCCGACCATCGGGCAGCACGAAGTCGAGCCGACCGTGATTTATCTGTCGCGCCAGATCAAACACCTGCGCAAAATAACGCGGCAGGTCACGCTGGCCTGTCGTGTCAGTCAGGATCATAAATCCCCCCGTTACTCACCGTCAGGCTAGGACCGCCGCGGCCATTTCGGCAAGAAATTTATGAGCGATCAGAAGTTTCTGGCCTCATATGCAGCCAATGCGCGTTTTCTTCCCACGGAAAGCTCTACCACTGGTTGCGGATACGCGTCTTTTGGTGACAGATTCCATGATTTCGGCACCGCATCGAAATAGGCAAGCGCCGTGGGCGATGGGCTGTCTTTTTCTTCCGCGATCCAGCGCGCGATAAATTCCCCGTCGGGGTCGAACTTCTCAAGCTGGGTTTCGGGATTGAATATCCGGAAATAGGGCGCGGCATCAGGGCCCGAGCCAGCGACCCATTGCCACCCCATCGCGTTCGAGGCGGGATCCCAATCAGTCAGGCATTCCTCGAACCAGCGCTGGCCAATCCGCCAATGGCACCCCAGATGCTTGGTAAGGTAACTCGCCACGATCATCCGGGCACGGTTATGCATCCTGCCGGTCACGTACATCTCGCGCATCGCTGCGTCGACGAAGGGCACTCCGGTACGCCCACGCGTCCAAGCACGAACCTCTACCGATTGCTCATCTTCGTGCCAGGGAAACGCGGACCATTCCGGACGCCAACTGTCAGTCAGGATATGCGGTGTGTGATACATCAGGTGATAAGCGAACTCGCGCCAGACCAGCTCTTTCAACCATGTCTCGGCGCCGCTTGCCCCCCGGTGCAGGGCGCTCAACCCCGCATGCCAGCACTCGCGCGCAGATATTTCACCCAGGGCGAGATAGTCCGACATGCCCGAGGTGCCATCGACGCCCACCATGTTGCGCGCCGTACCGTAGCTATCAATACCCTCATAGCTGAACCACCCCAGCCGATCCCTGGCGCAGGTCTCGCCGGGCCGTTGCCAGCTTGCCGCCACCGCCGCACCGCGTCGCATCGCGGCCCCAAGGTTCCAATCTTCCAGCACGTCGCTTTCGGGCCAGTGATCCGGCGCCGGTATTTCGGCGGGCGCTGCATCGGGTGGGGCCACGTCGCGGTTCTTCACCGCGTTCCACATCGGCGTGTAGACCTTGTAATAGCCGCCCTGCTTGGTCTCGACCGTCCAGGGTTCGAACAAAAGATGGCCGTTGAAACTTTGCGCCTCGATGCCGCGATCTTTCAAACCGGCCTTGATCGCACTGTCTCGTGCCGTTGCCTGCGGATCGTAAAGGCGGGTCCAGTACACAGCCCCTGCCCCGGTCTCGACGATCAGTTGCTCAAGGACATCCTGCGCGTTCCCGGCTCGCAGGATCAACTGGCTGCCTTTCTGTGCCAGGCTTTCGGCCATGACCTTCAGCGACAGTCTCAACCGCCATTTCGGTGCAGCGCCAAGATCGTCGACCGTTTCATCCCGGATGAACACCGGAATGACCGGCCCGCCACGATGACACGCCGCCAGCAATGCCGGATGATCGCCCAGCCGCAAATCGCGGCGCAGCCAAAGAAGCGTCGGTTTGCCGCCGGTCATGCCCTACCCTCACATTCTGTCTTCACGTCAGGATAGAACGGCCGCGCTGCCTGACAAGATCACAGAACATCATCAAGCGCGTTCAGCAGCTTACCAACCTCGGCTTTTGACGTATAATGAACAAAACTCAGCCGCAACGCGCCTTTTTCCAGATCGATACCCATCGCCGTCAGCGGGCGCGCACCGTAGAAATCACCGCCACCGGTCATGATCCCGTGAGCTGCAAGCTTTTCCGCGGCTTCCGCGCCGGGGCCTGGTAGTTCGACAGCAACAGTCGGTGCCTTACCTTGGGCATCACGCGGCCCAATCAGCCGGACAGAGTTCTTCTCGCTCAAATAGTCGAGAAGCGGTTGCAGAAGTTGCGTCTCATATCCTCGCATCAGGTCGTGAACGCCCATTGTCTGCACCGCTGCGTCACCGCTGATCCCGTGATGCGCGGCCAGCGCCGCGTAATAGTCCGCCATACCCGCACAGGCCGCCACCTGCGCATGATCCGGCCCGGCAGGCGTGAAGCGCTTGGTCGGTGCGTCTGCGTTGAACCAATGTGCCTGATTTGGCAGAAGCGATGCCAGTTCGCGCCGAATGACCATGATGCCCTGATGGGGGCCGTAGGTCTTATAGGCGGAAGCCAGATAGATATCCGGACCCAGATCGCCCACGTTCACAAAACCATGCGGTGCGTAGGATACGCCGTCAACGCAAACGAAGGCCCCCGCCGCGTGGGCCGCCGCCGTGATCTCGACAATCGGATTGATCGCGCCCACTATATTCGAGCAATGCGGAAAACAGACCAGCCTGACATTCTCGTCCAGCAGGTTTTCAAGATCACGAACGTTCAGCATTCCCGTCTCGGGATCGATCCGCCATTCGCGAATTTCGATGCCAGACTCGACCAGACGCCGCCAGGGGCCGGAATTCGCCTCGTGATCCTGATCGGTCACGATGATCGCCTGCCCAGGTTTCATCCATTGTCGGAAGGCCTGCGACAGGACATAGGTGTTCTGGGTCGTCGAGGGCCCGAAACTCAGCTCATCTGTCCCCACGCCCAGCATCGCCGCCAGCCGAGTCCGCGCCTCGTCCATTTCCTCGCCCGCCAGACGACTGGCCTCATAGGGCCCGTAAGGTTGCACCTTGCGTTGCCGGTAATAGCGCTCAAGCCGCTCGATAACCGGCAGGCAGGTATAAGAGCCGCCTGCATTTTCGAAGAAAGCCTGACCTTGCAGAGACGGCTCTGAAAAGGCCGGAAACTGCCCCCGCACGAAATCGATATCGAGTTCAGCCGCCATGCTATGCACCCCCCTGATGTTCCATGATCGCGCTTGCCACCCAACAGGAAATTTGAATGCGGTGCAACCGGCCATATTAACTGCCAATTCAGCCAACATGTACGATGCGAAAAATGATCGGAATTGCGCAGATGATCTCCTCCACAACTGCCGATGGCACCGACCGATTGGCATCGCTTCAGCTCAAGGTGCTGCCCGACCCCCGCAACCGGACTTCAGTTTACCTTATGAAATTTCAATTTATCTTAAATTTTACTTAAGTAAATAAGTGAAACTTCATCAAGAAAGTCGCAAATATCCCCCCGATGACGTAAATTTCCGTTTGAGTAATGACGTTCCTATGAGACACTCGCCCGAATGGGGAGCCGCGCGTGGCTGTGGGATAATCAAAGCACACGAAATGCTGTAGATCGTGCAAAATTTCTCCATTTCGTGAAACGAAAACAGGGACAAATCATGTCAATCAAACCTCCGTTTACGGATGTCGAAATCAATACGCAGGATGCAGGGTTCTACAAAAACAACAGCCTGCCGATCGCGTTAATTTCAAAAGGCATCATGGTCGCGCTAGTGCTTTGGGCACTGGTATTTCCAGCCAATGCAAACAGCACGCTGGGCAGCCTCAACTGGCGCTTGCTGGAAGGCTTCAATCAATTCTACATCATCATCGTCGGTTTCTTCGCCTTCTTCCTGCTGGTCGTAGCGATCATGCCGCAATCCGGCGGAAAGGTAATGGGACCGGAAGGCGAGAAACCCGAATTCTCGACCTTCTCGTGGTTTTCCATGATGTTCGGCGCCGGTCTGGGTGTGGGCCTGATGGTCTTTGCCACGGCTGAACCGCTCGGCCTCTGGGGATCGAACCCGCTGACAGTTGCCGGTGAAGTCGAAGGCGGCACACCTGAGGCCGTGAAATCCGCCTATCGCTATACCTTTGCGCATTACGGTTTCCATGCCTGGTCGATCTATGTGGTAACCGGCCTCAGCCTGGCCTACTACGCTTATACACGTGACATGCCGCTGACCATTCGCTCGGCGCTGACCCCGCTTCTGGGCAAATACGTAAACGGTTTCCTTGGCCATGTTGTTGACGTTCTGGGCGTTGTCGCCACCATTCTGGGTGTCTCCGTAACCATCGGATTTGGTGTCAGCCAGTTTATCGATGGCGTTTTCGCGATTACCGGCGTGGAGTGGATCATGGATATGGGTGGCGAAGTACCGACCCCGTCCAAGGCGGGCTTGATTGCCGGCCTCCTGGCGATCATGGCTATGTCTATCATCTCGGCGGTGTCGGGTGTTGGACGGGGCGTTAAGTATCTGTCGAACCTCAACCTGGTGCTGTCACTGATCCTGCTCTGCACCTTCATCTTCTTCGGCTCCTTCGCCTTTGCGATGACAACCTACGGTTCGGCGATGGTGGACTACATCCTCAACTTCGCTTCGCTCAGCTTCAACGCTTACGGGCCGCAATCGGCAACCGACTTTGCCGCCGCATTGCCTGAAGCCGCGAAACCGCTCGCAGGTGATCTGATGGCCGGTGCTACCAACGCCTGGGGCAGCTTCGACGGTTTCAAATCCGGTCTCGAAGGTGCCGCGGCCGAGCTTGACGATGCCACCCTGACCGCGGCCTATGCCGCCGGTACCGAGGGTCGCCTCTTTGGCTGGCAAGCCGGTTGGACCACGTTCTACTGGGCCTGGTGGATCGCGTTCTCGCCCTTCGTGGGCCTGTTTCTCGCCCGCATTTCCAAAGGCCGCACGGTACGCGAGTTCATCGTCGGCTGCGTCATCGCACCGGCGCTGGTCTGCTTTGCCTGGATGACCATTCTGGGCGGCACGGCAATTGATCTGGAAATCAGCGGCGTGGCCGAGGGTGCCATCAAGGGCGCATCCCAGACCAACCAGCTTTTCGCGACGCTGGGGCAGATGATCGACGGCGGTTTGCTGTCGGGTCTGACCATCATGTGCGTGGTGCTGATCATGACCTTCCTGGTCACTTCGGCTGACTCGGGCATCCTCGTGATGAACACGATCATGTCGGGTGGTAGCCAGGAAACCGGCATCAAGCACCGGATCATCTGGGGCCTGATCCTGACCGCGGTGATCGGTACGCTGATCCTCGCAGCGGGCGACAACAACCCGATGGATGCGCTGAAAAATGCGATGATCATCGGCGCGCTGCCCTTCACGATGGTCATGGGCCTGATGTGCGTCTCGCTGCTCAAGGCGATCTATCGCGACAGTCTGCGTGAAAAACACGGTATCGCTGATCAACCCGCCGAGTAAACCGGGCACGCCTCAGAACACGAAACGGCGTCGCGCAAGCGGCGCCGTTTTTCTTTGTCCGGGCATTGTCATATCCGAAAAGGGATCAGTGCGATCAAGATACTCTGGTGGTGGGAGTGGAGCGGGTAGCGGGAATCGAACCCGCGCGTTCAGCTTGGGAAGCTGACAGGCTACCATTACATCATACCCGCGACGCCGATATGATTAGGACCACCGCGCCGCAGAGGCAAGCGCGTTTAAGTCCAGATCTCACCCCATCGCGCCTGTCCGGCCACAACCCGCTGGCCCCCCGGACGACGCGACGTCGCGCTGGACCCGGACGACCAGTGCACTAGTATTTTGTTATCCTTCCGGAAACAGGCTGCGTCGATGAAACTCAAGGTCAACGGCACCGAACATCAAATCGATGTGGAACCCGAGATGCCGCTTCTCTGGGTGCTTCGCGACGAACTTGGCATCACCGGGCCGAAATACGGCTGCGGCATCGCCCAATGTGGTGCCTGCACCGTACATGTGGACGGTCAGGCCGTGCGATCATGCCAACTTCCAGTTGGGGCGCTGGCCGGTGAGGTGACCACGATCGAAGGTCTGGGTAGCCCCGAGGCGCTGCATGCCATTCAGGCGGCGTGGATCGAACATCAGGTCGCGCAATGCGGCTATTGCCAGTCGGGCCAGATCATGGCCGCAGCGGCCTTCCTCGACGTGAACGACGCCCCTACCGATGCCGAGATTGACCGCGCGCTCAGCGCCAACCTTTGCCGCTGTGGTACCTACCCGCGCATCCGCGCTGCGGTCAAAACCGCCGCCGCCAAACTGGCCGAAGCCTGAGCCTGTGGGACGTGTCCGTACCATCACCCGCCGAAGCCTTCTGATCGGATCCGCCGCCGTGCTGGGCGGCGTGGTGTTTGGCGCGGTGATGTACAAGATCCCGCATCGTAATCCACTGCAAGGTGATAAGCAGGAAGGTCAGGCCGCGATCACGCCATATGTGCTGATCACACCTGACGGGATCACACTGATCACCCCGCGCGCTGATAAGGGACAGGGTGCCTATTCTGTGCAAGCCGCCCTGATCGCCGAAGAGCTTGACGTGCGGCTGGATCAGATCAACATCGATCCCGGCGCGCCCGCACCCGCCTATTACAACACCGCCTTGGCCAGCGATCTGCTGCCCTTCCGGTCGACAAACACCAACTACCTGACCGAGTTGGCGCGATCCATCGCTGACGCTCCGGTCAAGCTCCTGGGCATTCAGATCACCGGCGGTTCGACCACCGTTCCCGATGGGTATGAAAAGCTTCGCTGGGCCGGGGCCACGGCGCGCGAAACCCTCAAGGCCGCCGCCGCGCAACAGACCGGCCTGCCGGTTGCGCAACTGACCACCAGGGACGCGGAGGTCATTCTGCCCGACGGCACTGCCGTCAGCTATGTCAGCCTGGCCTCCCGCGCCGCTGATATCGATCCGGTCAAGGTTGACGCGCTACGCGATCCGTCAGAATGGCGACTGATCGGCAAACCGATGCAGCGGATCGATATCACCGCCAAGTCGACCGGCCGGCAGGACTATGGCATCGACGTCAGGCTGCCCGGCATGCTGCATGCCGCGGTGCGGCTCAATCCGCGACGCGGGCCGGTAAACGACTATAAGGCGACACAGGCCGAGACAATGCGCGGCGTCAAGGCGATCATCCCCGTGACTGACGGCATCAGTGTTATCGCCGACAATAGCTGGCGGGCAATGCAAGCGGCGCAAGCGATCAAAGCTGACTGGGGCCCTGCCCCCTATCCGGCGGAAATGGTCGAGCATTGGCAGGCTCTCGCGGACAGCTTCGCCGAGGATCACCTCGACAGCCAGTTTCTTGACCAAGGCGATGTTACAGCCACAGATACCCCCATTATTGCCGAATATCGCGCGCCCTATCTAGCCCACGCCCCGCTAGAGCCGATCAACGCCACGGTACTGGTCACCGACACACGCATCGACATCTGGACCGGCACGCAAATCCCGCGTTTCATCCAGGCCAATATCTCGGCCCTCAGCGGGTTCGATCCGGATGACATCCATGTGCACGGTCAGATGATCGGCGGCAGCTTCGGTCACCGGCTCGAAGATCAGGTGGTGCGTCACGCGACCGAGATCGCAATGCAGATGCGAGGCACGCCCATCAAGCTGACCTATAGCCGCGAGGAAGACTGCGCGCAGGACTTCACCCGCCAGATCGCGATGGCGCGACTGCGGGGCGGCGTGCGCGACGGCAAGGTCGAAACCTGCGATCTGGGCATTGCCATGCCGTCGATCATCGCCTCGCAGATGAGCCGTCAGGGGGTGCCCATCGCTGGCCCTGACGCCCAGATCGTCGCCGGGGCCTGGGATCAGCCGTTTGATATTCCGAACTATCGCGTCACCGGCTATCGCGCCCCCGATCTGGCGCCGATCAGCTCCTGGCGCTCGGTCGGGGCCTCGACCAACGGGTTCTTTCATGATTGCGCCTTGGATGAATTGATCCACGCGGCGGGCGCCGACCCGCTGGCCGAACGTATCCGGCTTTGCAATCACGATCCCTCACGCAAAGTGCTTGAGGTGGTCGGAGAGATGTCCGATTGGAGCGCGGCAATGGATGAAGGCCAAGGCCGTGGCGTGGGGTTCTGTCTGTCCTTCGGCGTGCCCTGCGCGGTGGTGATCGAGGTCACGAACACGCCCCGGGGTATCCGTCTTGATAAGGCATTCGCCGCCGCCGATGTGGGCCGTATCATCGACCCGGTGAATTTCGAGGCACAGGTCTCGGGCGGGGTCATTTTCGGCCTCGGCCACGCGATCAATTGCGAGATCACCTATGCCGATGGCATGGCGGAGCAGGCGAATTATCATCAATATGAGGCCATGCGCCTCTACCAATGCCCGCAGGTCGAGATACGCGGGCTGGAGAACGGCGAACGCATCTGCGGCGTCGGCGAGCCCGGCGTTCCCCCCGCCGCCCCTGCGCTCGCCAATGCGATCTTTGCCGCCACCGGTCAACGGATCCGCGAAATGCCGTTCAACAAGCATATCGATTTCGTCTGAAGGGTGGTCATGAGGCTTCTTGTGTTCCTGTTCACGCTGTTGCCCCTCAGCGCCACGGCGCAAGATGGCGGCGGTCTTGCGGCCTGGGAGCGTATCTATCAGGTCACCTCGCACCCGCGCTGCGCCAACTGTCATGTCGGGCCTGACAACATCCCTCTCTGGTCTGGTCCCAGCTACGGCGACACCCGCGCTCATGGCATGCATATTACCGCTGGGGAAAGCCGCATCGGAGCCGAAAGCGTGTTGTGCTCTGCATGCCATGTCGCCACCACCCAGCCGAATGACACCCCCCACACGCCGCCCCATATTGATGGCGACTGGCGCTTGGCCCCGGTCGAATTCGAATGGTTCGGCAAAAGCAGCCAGGAAGTGTGCACTCAGCTCCGCGAACCCAACCGCAATGGTGGCCGCAGCTTTGTCGAGCTTGCCGACCATCTTAAACACGACGCCTTCGTCGCCTGGGGGTTTGACCCGGGCGGCACCCGTGAGCCTGCCCCCTTCACGCTAGAGGGTCACGTGAACGACATGCTGGCATGGGGCGCGGCCGGACAGCCCTGCCCGGGCGATTAGGCTTGCAGGCCAACCGGCGCACTGGTTCAAAAGGGCCATGCGCCAGACCGTCACCACCGTTATACTGATCTGCATCTCCGCGCTGACGGGTCTTGCGTCTGAATGGATTGGCCTGCCGCTGCCCTACCTGTTGGGCCCACTCTGCGTGACCGCGCTTATCGCCACCGCCCTGCCCGCCACCCTGCCCGATGGCTATGCCTTCCCCAACTGGCTGCGGATGATCTTCATCGCCGTCATTGGCCTGATGATCGGCGCACAGGTCCGGCCCGAGCTTTTTGCCGATGCCGGGCGTCTGGTGGCAAGCCTGCTGGCACTCATTGCCTTTGTCGCCCTGGCCCTGATCTACAATTATCAGGTGTTCCGGCTGGTTGGCGGCTATGATCGCGCCACCGCCTTCTATTCCAGCACACCCGGCGGGCTTTATGAATCGCTGGCGATGGGCGAGGCGGCAGGCGCCGACATGCCCCGCCTGATCCTGCAGCAATTCCTGCGGGTCATTGTCGTGGTCACGGTCCTGCCCATCGGCCTGTCGCTCTGGCTGGGGACGCCCGTGGGCAGCGCCGGCGGGATGACGCTGGCGCGCGCCTCGGTTCCGCTTAATGTGTTGCCGGTGATCGTGGTCGCGGGCCTCATCGGCATGGTCGCCGGCAAGGGACTGCGCCTGCCCGCCGGGCAACTGACCGGGCCGATGGCGGTGGCCGCCCTGCTGTCACTCTCCGGCGTCATGCCACTCGATATCCCGCAATGGCTGGTCAATGACGCTCAGATCGTCATCGGCACCGCGCTTGGTATGCGCTTCACGGGGCTCAGCCGGGCACTCATCCTGCGCGGGCTTGGCCTTTCACTAGTCTCGGTGGGCGGGATGCTGGTGCTTGCGGCGGCCTTCGCGATCCTGCTGGCCCCGCAGGCAGGTGAAACCTTCGACGTAATGCTGATCAGCTTCGCCCCCGGCGGCGTCACCGAAATGGCACTGGTCGCGCTCAGCCTTCAGGCCAACCCGGCCTTCGTCACCCTGCACCATATCGTCCGCATCCTGATCACCGTCATCGCCCTTGGCCTCACCCCCAAACGCCTGCGCCGCCCCCTTTGACAGGCGCTTCGCATTACGTTATCTGAACATTTGTTCATTTACTGGCAGAGGGTACACTAATGCGCATCACCGACACCGCCGCGATCGTCACCGGAGGGGCCTCGGGCCTGGGCGAAGCTACCGCGCGCCATTTACGTGACATGGGCGCGCAGGTCACGCTGCTGGACCGGGATACCGAACGCGGTCAGACCGTCGCAGACGAAATCCGTGCCACGTTCGCGGAAACCGATGTGACCTCTGAAGCGTCCGTCAATGCTGCCATTTCCACTGCTGCATCGGCCATGGGCCGGATAACCGCTGCAATCAACTGCGCGGGTATCGCCACCGGGGCGAAAACACTCGGCAAGAACGGCCCGCACGATCTGGCCGCTTTCCAGCGCACCATCGACATAAATCTGGTGGGCAGCTTCAACGTCGCCCGTCTTGCTGCCATCGAAATCGCAAAAAACGATCCCCTGCCCGACGGCACCCGTGGCGTCATCATCAATACCGCCTCTATCGCTGCCTTCGATGGCCAGAAAGGCCAGACTGCCTATGCGGCATCTAAGGGCGGGATTGTCGGCCTCAGCCTGCCCATGGCCCGTGATCTCGCGCGCGAGGGTATTCGCGTGATGGCAATTGCGCCGGGCACATTTCTGACGCCGATGCTGCAAGGGTTGCCCACCGAAGTGACCGAAGCACTAGCACAAGACGTCACCTTTCCGAAACGGCTGGGCGACCCGGCAGAATTCGCCGCGCTGGCGCGCTTCATCGTCGAATGCGACTATCTGAACGGCGAAACCATCCGCCTCGATGGCGCGCTCAGGATGCAATAAATCACCGAAATTGCGCTCAGTCGGCCTGTTCGGCCTTTTCCGCCAACATCAGCCATTCCTCTTCGGCGCCCATGAGTTTTTCCTGCCGCTCCGCCAGTGCCTCGGACGCTTTCCGAAACTTGACCGGTTCACGCGAAAAAAGCTCGGGATCAGCCAACAAGCGTTCCAACTTTGTGATCTCCGCCTGCCAGCGATCCATCAGGCCCGGTAACTCCTCCAACCGGTGCTTTTCGGTAAAAGACAGCCCCTTGGATGCCTGCTTATCTCGCGTTACATTCTGGTCTTTGGTCTTTGGTTTTTTTGCGTGCGTTTCTCTATCGGCCAGCGTGTTTTCGGCTTTTTGCGCCTGATAATCGCTCCAACCACCTGCATAGACCGTGGTACGTCCGCCGCCTTCAAAGGCGATGGTCGTGGTCGTCACCCGATCCAGAAAATCGCGATCGTGGCTGACCAGAAGCACGGTGCCATCGTAGTCGTCCAGCAACTCCTGCAACAGATCCAGCGTCTCGATGTCCAAATCGTTGGTGGGCTCGTCCAGTACCAGCAGATTGCTTTCCTTCGCCATCAACTTGGCCAGCAACAACCGTGCCTTTTCTCCACCGGAAAGCGAGCGCACAGGCGCCCGCGCTTGCCGTTCGTCGAACAGGAAGTCCTTCAGATATCCAACCACATGGCGGGGCTGCCCCCGGACAAGCACCTGATCCGCCTGTCCCGAGACGCGCATTTCCTTGTCACCGGTCAGGCTTTCCCAAAGGGTCATTTCAGGATCAAGCTGCGCGCGGGTCTGGTCAAAAACCGCGACCAGCAGACTGGTGCCGTGGGTAACGTCCCCTGTATCGGGTTCGATCTCTTTCAGCAGCAATTTCAGCAGCGTTGTTTTACCCACGCCGTTCGGACCAACAAAAGCCACCCGATCACCGCGCTGCACTTTAAGGTCGAACGCCGTCAGGATTTGCCGCCCGTCGTAGGATTTCGCGATCCCGCGCGCCTCAATCACCTTTTTACCGGATTTGGGACCGGATGTGAGCGCCATCGCCGCCGTTCCCTGCCGTTTGATCTGGCCCGCGCGCTCTGCCCGTAAAGCCTGTAACGCCCGCACCCGGCCCTGATTACGCTTGCGCCGGGCGCTTATACCCTCCACGGCCCATCGCGCCTCGGATTTAATCTTGCGGTTGAGTTTGTGGCGCTGCTGATCTTCTTCTTCCCAAACTTTGTCACGCCAGGCCTCAAAAGCGTCAAAACCCTTTTCCTGCCGACGCGCCATTCCCCTGTCAATCCAGAGGGTTGCCTGGGAAAGCTCACACAAAAATTCTCGGTCATGGCTAATTAAAATATAACCCGCGCGGGTCTGCTTCAGCTCGCTCTCCAACCAACCGATCGCTTCGATATCCAGATGGTTCGTCGGCTCATCCAGCAACATCAGATCAGGCGCTTCGGCCATCAGCTTGGCCAATGCGGCGCGGCGTCTCTCGCCGCCCGACGCGGTGGAGACCGGGCGCGCGGGATCGAATTTCAAACCTTCACCCGCCCGCTCGACCCGGTACATCTCACCCGCATCAAGCCCGCTTGCAGCATAATCCCCCAGCGTGGAAAACCCGGCCATTTCAGGTTCTTGCTCCATGTAGCCCACGCTGACTCCCGGCGTCACCACGCGGGCGCCACGATCAGGTTCGACCAGCCCTGCCATTACCTTCATCAAAGTAGATTTGCCCGACCCGTTGCGTCCCACCAGCGCCATCCGGTCCCGCTCATGCACGATCAGAGATAAATCATCAAAAACCGGCTCACCACCGAAGGTAAGAGAAATATCAGTGAGTTGAAGAAGAGGAGCCCGCGCCATGTTGGGCGGGCTACCCCGCCAATGGCGGCGCGTCAAGCTGTTGCGCCAGCGCGCGCAACCATCTTTTACGGGCGGCAGGAATCGTACATACCTCGAGCCCGGTAAAGACATGCAGGGTGTTCAGGTGCCAATCCACCACTGCGTGATCACTGACCCAACCGCCCATCGTCAGATAGATCTGCAACAGCGGTGGCATCCTTTGCATCGCCAACCGCATATCAGGCTTGTGATCCTGCAGGTCACGGGCAAAGCAGAAGACCGAAGGCGCCTTGACCGCTGGCGCCCATGACGCCGGCGCAAGATAGCGGTCTTTCAGCAGGGCGAACACCTCGTGATAGATACCTGTGGCTGTACCGGGGAACGACGAGCATCCAAGCAAAAGCTCCACGGCGTTCTCATCGACATAGCGCGTGATCGCCCCCCACGCGACGCGCAGGATATCTGGATCGTTGACGTCGGGATGTACGCAGAACCGGCCAAGTTCGACCATCTTGCCGGGATAGTGTTTTAGCGCTGCCAGCCCGTAAAATTGCGCGGAGTAGCTGCGACTGATATCGGCCCCACGAGAAATCGGCAGCATCCGGAAACAACAGACCAGACGACCCGTTACCATGTCATCTATCAGGACATGTGTGCAAATATTGTCGAACGCATCCCGGTCAAACCCATCGCCACCCAGGAAGGCCGTATGCCGAAGGGCCTGCGCCTGCTGCAGGTCATGTTTGCTGTATCCAACGCGGGCATTGTACCGAGAGTTGATCTGGTAGGGCATGTCGAACCTCACCGCCAATCATAACAGGCTCCCGGCATTAGCAGACAGGCGTTTCGGGTCCGCTCACCGTGGCTCCAATCAGTTGAATAGATCGCCAGGGTTGAGATTGCCGATATTGGCCAGAAGCTGGCGCAAGAGATTGTTGCCAACTACCGAAGAATCCGTCACGCGGCGCGTCAGTGGCACGATATTTCCGTCCTCCAGCCCAAAGCGTTCGATATTGGCGATCCTATCCCCCTGATCAAAACTGATCGCCAGCACTTGGCGCTCGACCACTTCGGGTTTGAACGCGCCAAATGTCCGGATGCGACTACGAATATAGTAATAGTCGCCTTCGCTCAGCACGCCAGAGGCGGATGGCGGGCCGATCACGTCATCGACGGTAGCTCGATTGTCGACGCCGACAACCAGTTCTGCGAGGTCCTTTTCGGATGGGACATAACCATGATTCTGGTACGTTGCCGAACACGATGCGGCAAACATCAGGCACACGACCACAACCGCCCTACTGAAACAAAATCTGACCCCAAACATCTACGACCCCTTGATCATGGTGTGTTCCACCTTTTATCCCGCTTACAACAAGGTAGTACAATGGTTCAAGAAAGGATGCGAGATTCGCCCATGCCCCACGACATGTCTCAAAGCGCCGTCCTGCGGGTCGCCGACCTGCCGCAGAACCACGCGACCGCCTTTCACCTGACCCCGGACAAGGCCGCGCGGGCGCAGATCGCCGAGGTGCTTGGCATGCTAGGGGTTCGCAAGCTGGACTTCAAAGGAATGGTCCAAACCGAGGGCAAAACCGATTGGCGTCTTGAAGCACAGCTCGGGGCCACCGTCGAACAATCTTGCATCGTGACGCTTGAACCCGTGGTCACGCGAATCGATCAACCTGTCACCCGCCTTCTGGTCGCGGATCTTCCGGTCAATCTGGAGGAAGAGATCGAAATGCCGGAAGATGACAACCAGGAATCGCTTGGCACCGAAATCGACCTGTTGCGCATCATGACCGAGGCGCTGGCGCTTGCCTTGCCCGACTACCCGCGCCGCGATGATGCAACGCTGGATCAGAGCCAATTTTCAGCCCCGGGGACCACCCCGATGACCGATGCGGAAATCAAGCCATTTGCGGGTCTGGCACAGTTGAAAGAAAAACTGGAAAAAGGAGAGTGATAGGGGCGAGAAAACGCTTGCCCCTGCAACAATTCGCTGTATTTTCGCGCTCTCATCGGAATTTGGGGTTGAACCGTCGGCTCATCACTGATTATGAGCCGCGAACACTCGTGAAACCGGGCCGGATGGGCCCACAGGAATTGAGGTTGTGACATGGCTGTCCAACAGAACAAAGTATCGAAATCGCGCCGCAACAACCGTCGTGCGCATGATGCACTGGTTGCGGCAAACCCAAACGAATGCCCCAACTGCGGCGAGCTGAAGCGCCCGCATCACGTCTGCGCGGCCTGCGGCCACTATGCCGACCGTGAAGTTGTCGCATTGGCCGATGAAGTCGATCTGGACGACGACGCGGCATAACCGCCTAAAGGACGACCGCCCGAATGACCGTGCTCAAGGATCAGTCCAAGGCCGGTGCGGGGCGCACCATCATATCCATTGACGCCATGGGTGGCGACAAAGGGCCGGCGGCTGTTGTCGCCGGCATTTCGCATTCCGCCAAGATAAACCCCAATATCGGTTTTATCCTGCACGGACCCAAGGCCAAGCTGGAAAAGCTGGTCGATCGCCGGAAGAATCTGGCAGGGCGATGCGAGATACGCGATGCCACGGACATCGTATCGATGGAAGACAAGCCCGCGCAGGTCATGCGGTCAGGGCGCGACACCTCGATGTGGTCGGCGATCGAGTCGGTTCGCAGTGGCGAGGCAACGGTCTGCGTGTCCTGTGGCAACACCGGCGCGTTGATGGCCTTGTCAATTCTGCGCTTGCGAAAGCTCAGCGGTATCTATCGCCCGGCGATTGCTGTCATGTGGCCCTCGCGTAATCCGCAAGGGCTTAACATCATGCTGGACGGTGGCGCCGATATTCGCGCTGATGCGAAGGATCTGATGCAATATGCGCTGATGGGCACATCCTATGCCCGCAACGGGTTTGGCATAGAGCGCCCGCGAATCGGCCTTTTGAATGTGGGTACGGAAGAACATAAAGGCCGCTCGGAGTTGAAAGAGGCGTATGATCTGATCTCGGCCAACGCACGACGGGCGGAGTTTGAATTCGTCGGATTCGTGGAAGGCCGTGATATTCCCGGCAATGTTTGTGACGTGATCGTGACAGATGGCTTTACTGGTAATGTTGCCCTGAAGACCGGTGAAGGCATTGCAAGCTTGATATCGGACCTGCTGAAAGAAGCATTCAAATATTCTCCGCTGTCGAGGCTCGCCTCTGTTTTGGCCTATACTTCGTTGCAAAGGCTGAAAAAACGCGTTGACCCGCGGCGATCCAATGGCGGCGTATTCCTTGGCTTGAATGGCACTGTGGTCAAATCCCACGGGGCGGCGGACGCAACCGGGGTTTCAGCGGCCGTAAAACTGGCGTATGAGCTGGCAGAAACGGGCTTTACGGAAAAACTCGCGGCACGGGTTGCATCCGCTGCCCCGCTTGACCAAGATGACCCATCCGAAGCAAAATCCGACGGTGAAACCCAATGACAGTGCGCGCCGTCGTAAACGGGATCGGGCATTATCTTCCCGACCGCATCGTACCGAATTCCGCGTTTGAGAAGACTCTCGACACCACTGACGAGTGGATACGCACCCGTTCGGGGATCGAGCGGCGTCATTTCGCTGCGGAGGGTCAGACAACCTCGGATCTGGCCGTCAGGGCCGCACAGAACGCACTCGACAATGTCGGGCTCAAGGCTGATGATCTTGATGCACTGATTGTTGCCACTTCGACGCCGGACCTGACCTTTCCTTCGGTCGCCACCATGGTGCAGCAGAAACTTGGCATGACGCGCGGTTTCGGCTTTGACGTACAGGCGGTCTGCGCCGGATTTATCTTTGCCCTGACCAACGCCAATGCGCTGATCGTTTCGGGGCAAGCAAAGCGCGTGATGGTGATCGGCGCGGAAACTTTCAGCCGGATCATGGACTGGACGGACCGCTCTACCTGCGTCCTCTTTGGCGACGGTGCGGGCGCATTGATCCTCGAGGCACAGGACGGTAACGGCAAAAGCGACGACCGGGGCATTCTGTCAGCCGACATCAATTCCGACGGGCGCTACCGGGACATGCTTTACGTCGATGGTGGCGTTTCGTCGACGGGCACGTCGGGTAAACTGCGCATGCAGGGCAACCCACTTTTCCGTCAGGCGGTTGAAAAACTGACCTCGACGGCAGAAACCGCGCTTGAAAAAGCCGGGCTTGCAAGTACGGAAGTCGACTGGATCGTGCCGCATCAGGCCAATATCCGGATCATTCAGGGCACCGCGAAAAAGATGGGTGTTTCGATGGATCATGTCATCGTCACCGTCCAGGATCATGGCAACACCTCTGCCGCATCGATTCCCCTCGCCATGTCGGTCGGCGTTGCCGAAGGCCGCATAAAGGTAGGTGATTTGCTGGTTTCCGAAGCAATCGGGGGTGGATTGGCCTGGGGTGCAGTCGTTCTGAGGTGGTGATCCCGCCAAGATTTGGGAAATCACCCGCTTAAAGAGCATTGTGCAAGTCGTTGACATTGACTCGGAAAATCGCTTCGCCCTAAAGTCTTTCAAAGACAGAGGGGATGTGATGAGCGAAAAAACTTTAACCAGAATGGACTTGAGTGAAGCCGTTTTCCGCGAGGTCGGGCTTTCCCGTAATGACTCGGCGCAGCTAATCGAAAACGTGCTCGATTATATGTCGGACGCTTTGGTGCGTGGCGAACAGGTCAAGATTTCGTCCTTTGGTACCTTCTCGGTGCGTAATAAATCCGCCCGCGTTGGCCGCAATCCGAAAACCGGCGAAGAGGTTCCGATCAATCCGCGTCGGGTTCTGACCTTCCGTCCGTCGCATCTTATGAAAGATCGTGTTGCCGCCGGTAACAAACGTTAGGAAATAGGCGGTCATGGCCAAATCAGCCGACGCTTTCCGAACAATCAGTGAAGTGGCCGACTGGCTCGAGACACCAGCGCATGTGTTGCGGTTCTGGGAAAGCAAGTTCAAGCAACTCAAGCCGGTGAAACGGGCCGGTGGTCGCCGGTATTACCGGCCGACGGACATGCTGCTGCTGGGTGGTATAAAGAAGCTTTTGCATGTGGACGGCATGACCATCAAGGGCGTGCAGAAATTGTTGCGCGAGAACGGTGTCAAACATGTCGCAGGCCATTCGCAGCCGCTGGATGATGTCACCGAGGCCGAGGTGCAGGAGGCCGCAATAGGTGAACAGGCGCGCACGGTCAGTCCGCCCGCCGAAACCGTGGCGGCATTTCAAAGCAGTGAAACAGGAACGCCAGCGACGGGTGACGGGGACGCGGAAGCAGCAATCACGGAAGCCGCGCAATCGGACCCCGGTCAGCAGGAGCAGACCCGGGACACAACACCCGACCCCGAGAACGTCAGCGAAACGGTAACCGACACTGATGCAACGCCCGCCTCTGAGGTTGCTGACGATGCGTTGGAAAGCGACGTGCCGGTCATGCCCAGCTTTTCGCATCGTCCGGCTCCGACCGACACCAAGCAAGAGGAACAGGAAGCCGATGCAACTGCCGCAACCCCGGCAATTGCAACTCCCGATCTGCCTGACGATCCGGCGGACGATATCGATGCAGCACCAGGTGTTCTGGCGCAAATCGCCGACATACGCCCACCGATATCCGACAAGACGGCAGAGCGCCTCAGCCCCATCCTCGATCGCCTACGCGAGAACGCCGGAGGAAATGGCTCTGGCGAGGTGCGATAGGACAAAAAATTGGGATTTTGCGCTTGTCCCCGGTGGGAAAACCAGTATGAAAGCCCAATCGTCGGGCTATGGCGCAGCCTGGTAGCGCGTCCGTCTGGGGGACGGAAGGTCGCAGGTTCGAGTCCTGCTAGCCCGACCAAATATACCATAAACCCCGCCGTTGAATCCGCCTCAGTGGTTGTGTCTGAGGCGTGGAACCCGCAGAGGGCATAACCATGACCGGCGTTCTTTCCAGCCAGCAGTTGAAATCACTGATAGCAGACGGCCAGATCACGGCACAGTCTGACATCACCCCGGGCCAAATCCAGCCTGCCAGCCTTGATCTGCGTCTGGGCAATGTGGCCTATCGTGTGCGCGCCTCGTTCCTTGCTGGCCAGGACCGGACAGTCACAGATCGTTTGGATGAGTTCGGGATGCACCAGGTTGACCTCAGCGATGGGGCCGTGCTGGAAAAAGGCTGTGTCTACGTCGTGCCCCTGATGGAATCACTGAACCTGCCGCCGCAGATCACCGCCGTGGCCAACGCCAAATCCTCGACCGGACGACTTGATCTGCTGACCCGCACGATCACCGATGGCGGCGAAGAGTTTGATCGCATCTCGGCAGGCTATTCCGGCCCGCTTTATGCCGAAATCTGCCCCCGCTCCTTCTCTGTACTTGTACGCCCAGGCATGCGCCTGAACCAGATCAGGTTTCGCGAAGGTCAGGCCGTGCTGAGTGACGATGACCTGCGTGCACTGCACCTGCAAAGCCCACTGGTCGATACCGATGCCGTAATCGATGATGGGTTGGGGTTTTCAGTCGATCTGGAGCCCGCGGGCAGCACCCTTGTGGGCTATCGCGCCAAGCCTCATACCGGGGTGATCGATCTTGATCTGATCGGCCACTACAATCCTGCGGATTTCTGGGAAGAGGTATATGCCAATGACCGTCACATCATCCTTGATCCCGGTGCCTTCTACATTCTGGTGAGCCGCGAGGCGGTGCACATCCCGCCCGCCTTTGCTGCCGAAATGGCCCCTTTTCTTGCCATGGTCGGAGAGTTCCGGGTGCATTATGCAGGTTTTTTCGATCCGGGTTTCGGCCACGGTGCGGCCGGTGGCGCAGGCTCTCGCGGTGTACTTGAGGTGCGCTGTCACGAAGCACCGTTCGTCCTTGAGCATGGTCAGATCGTTGGCCGGTTGGTCTATGAAAAAATGCAGGAAGTTCCCGAACAGATATATGGCGCCGGTATTGCGTCGAACTATCAGGGTCAGGGCCTGAAACTTTCCAAACATTTCCGCGCCATGTGTTGAAATCCGCTCATATCTGCGTAAAACTCAATTTATATATCCAAAAGTTATAGACTTTAATACATCTTTAAGTAATTGTACATTTAGTTAAACTACCTTAGATTGTTTTGTTTTGCGGAGACGCATCTTGCATATTTTACGTCATTTGCCGTCCAGGCCACTTGTAATTCTCGCTGGGTTCTCTCTTTTTGTGGCCTATCTGGCCGTCAGGGATTTGGTTGGCCTGAACATTGAGAAACCGGATGTCCACATCACACCATCACATCAATTGATCCCCGATAACTAAGGGGCACAAAACCCTTAGCCCTTGACCATCATTTTGACAGTTCTCTTTTGTCGCGATGCGGCATACAAGCAGATATTACTGTTTAATTTAAGTCGGTTACCCACATCAGTACAGCTGCCAAGAATGGCGGAAACGCCAACTCGGCGGTGTGACCACCCGATGTTGGCCGCGCTAGCGCAGCCGCCGCATCATCCGGATCGTTTGCTTGGCACGCTTGCTGGCCTCAGCCGAATTCGGGGGCTTTGCGCCCATTTCTTTGTCACCATTCCTGCGTTTACTTACTGCACCGACCCCGGCATTCACCCCGGACCTGACCAATCTCCGCATGACCATGCGGACGACTATATTGATGATTTGATTGGCGTTCATCACGCTCTCCTCAACTGCCTCGATCCATATATAACATGAAATCATGAAATTTTCGGGGCGGTACGAAACTAGTCTTCAAAGAGCTCATTCTGTCCTTCGCTCGTCTGTTCCTCCGCATCGGTATCGCCTTCACCAAGCTGAGGCATTGAGCCGGGCGGTGGCCGGTTCTCCAACAGGCCGGCCGAGCGCAACTCCTTGAGACCAGGCAGATCACGGGCATTTTCAAGGCCAAAATGATCAAGAAATATCTGTGTCACGACGAAAGTTACCGGACGTCCGGGTGTCATCTTGCGACGTCCGAACCGGATCCACTCCATTTCGAGCAGTTGATCAACAGTGCCGCGACTGACCGACACCCCGCGAATTTCCTCAATCTCGGCACGCGTTACCGGCTGATGATAGGCGATGATCGCAAGCGTCTCGATCGCGGCACGGCTGAGTTTGCGAGTCTCGACCGTCTCGCGCTGCATCAGAAAACCCAGGTCGGATGCAGTGCGAATGGCCCAGGCATCACCTACTTTGACAAGGTTGACACCTCGCCCCTCATAGCGCTTGCGAAGATGCACCAAAGCTTCGGCAGCATCACTGCCATGCGGCATCCTGGATTCAAGTTCGCGCACTGTCACCGGTTCGGTCGTGGCAAAAAGGATCGCCTCGCACATGCGCTCCTGCTCGCCCATCGGCGGCGCTTCAAACAGACTTTCTTCTTCACTATCAACGTCGTCAACCATATTCTTAATCCTTGCGCCTGACTTGAATTGGCGCGAATTCCTCGGATTGACGGATTTCGACCTTACCTTCCTTAACCAGCTCAAGCGACGCCGCAAAGGTGGAAGCTGTCGCCGATCGCCTGCGCGCAGGATCGGTGGTAAACCCATCCGGCAGATAGCTTGAGATATCCGTCCAGGTGCCCGCAAAGCCAATAAGCCCGCGCATCCGTTCAAGCGCCTGTTCCAGCGTGAAAACAGCATCGCGATCCATCACGAAGGGGCGGAACTCGTCCTTAGTGCGGATGCGCGCATAACCCTGCATCAGATCCAGCAGCGTCGCTGTATAAGTGACCCGTTTGATGCGTGTCACGTCCTCTGGGATGCCACGGGCAAAAAAGTCGCGCCCCAGACGATCGCGCGCCATCAGTTTGGCGGCGGCCTCGCGCATCGCCTGCAAGCGTTCGAGCTGAAAGGCCAGATGAGCGGCCAACTCCTCGCCCGACGGCCCCTCCTCGGTCGGATCGGGAGGTAACAGCAAGCGGGATTTCAGAAACGCGAGCCAGGCGGCCATCACCAGATAATCCGCCGCAAGTTCAATGCGCAGCGCCTTGGCCTTTTCAACAAAGCCCAGATACTGTTTGGCCAGTTCCAGCACCGATATTTTGCGCAGATCGACCTTTTGCGTGCGGCTGAGCATCAAGAGCAGATCCAGCGGACCTTCAAACCCGTCCACATCCACGATCAACGCTTCGGCGGCCATGCGGTCGGCTACGTTGTCGAAACTGCTTACGTTGTCATATGTGTTGTCAGACATGTCCAAGCCCGCCGATTAAAGCGCCCAGCTTTGCTTCGAGGGCGGGAATGTCAACCTCATCCGGGGCTCGTCGCTGCGCTAATGCGCTTTCCGCGCGCTTTTGGGCGAGTTCACTCATCTGCCCGGCGGCCTCGGCCACGTCGCGCCGCTCGTTGAGCGAGCCGTTACAATGCAGGATCACATCGCACCCCGCCGCTAAAGAATCCTGTGCGATCTGGCTCAGCGACCCATTCAGGGCCTTCATCGAGATGTCATCGGTCATGATCAGACCGGCAAACCCGATCTCTTCACGAACCAACCGCATCACCACCGGCGAGGTGGTGGCAGGACGCGTGTCGATCGCGTCATAGACCAGATGCGCGGTCATCCCCATCGGCAGGTCGTTCAGCGCGCGAAAGGGTGCGAAATCGACAGTGGCTAGCGAGGCCGTATCGGCACTAACCACCGGCAAGTCCAGGTGGCTATCAACCACCGCGCGCCCATGTCCAGGAATGTGTTTCAGCACCGGCAGCACGCCACCGTCAAGCATACCGTCGGCTACCGCGCGCCCGATCCGGCTGACGCTGTCTGGATCAAACCCGTAACAGCGGTTTTTCAGAAACTCGTGGGTCGCGGGGCCCGCCACATCCACCAGCGGCGCGCAATTGCTGTCGATACCAAGACGGCGCAGTTCATCCGCGATGATGCGGTAGCGCAGATACATCGCCTCCGGCGCTGCATCGCCGGCGGCGGTGATGTGATCAAGCGGCGGCAGCCACTCGCGCCACGTGGGGCCGCGCAACCGCTGCACCCGCCCGCCTTCCTGATCTATGGTGATCGGCGCGTCCCGCCCCACGGATTCGCGCATCTCGTCACACAGCGCGCGCACCTGATCCGGGCTTTCAATATTGCGACCAAAGAGGATGAAACCAAACGGGTTCGCCCACCGGAACAGCGCCTTTTCCGCCGCTGACAGCCGCAGGCCGTCCGCATCCAGGATCGTCGCGCCGTATCGGCTCAACGGGTCACCACGGGGATACACTCGGCGTTTTCCGCCACCAGAGCCGAGCAGAAGCGTCGCGCATCGCTCAGATCAGCGAACCCCATGGCCCGCAGACGGTAAAAGGTGCGCCCCCCACTTTTGGCTTTCTGCACCACCCGGTTCTTGCCTTCCAGATATTCGCCGAACTTGCCTGATAGACGGTCCCATTCGCTGCGCGCGATCTCGGCGCTTTCAAAGGCGCCAAGCTGTGCCAGCCTCGTGCCTGTCGGGATCGTCGCGGGATCGACATCCGATGTTCCCGAAACCTCAGCAACCGTTCTGACCGGGGCACTGGTTTGCAACGATACCGGTCGGATATGTGGTCTCAATGACGTGCCCAGCCCGCCTTCGACTTTCGGGGTTTCTGCCGCCGCGGGCGCAGGCAGATCTTCCAGCGGTTCGACGTCCTTCACAATCTGCGCCACCAATGCATCGACCGACGCAAACTGCACCACGTCTTCCTCGACAGGGTCGGGAACCGGTTCTCCGGCTTCAGCGGCGGGCGTCACGTGCCCGGTTTGTGCAAGCTCGGCAATAGGCGCATCTTCAAGCGACAGTTCCAGCGGTTCCGGAGCCAGCACCAGTCGTTCCGCCGGGGCCGCGGCGCTGCCATCGGCGGCGACATCGTTTACGGCCAACCCCTGGTGCAGGGCCTGTTCACCGCCCGGCTCTTCGGGTTGCACCCGCATGGGACCATCTGCGGCGCGCACCACCGGCACGCCGCTGACGTCGCGGATCAGCAGCTTGTATCCCCAAACACCAATGCCTGCGAGCAGGCCAACTGAAATCAGCGCCCCCATAAGATTGGTCAGCTTCTTGAGTACCTGTGCCCGTGATGGCGCAGCCATCTGCTGCATGCCTTGAACCTGTGCCATGTCTCGCCTCGCGTCCACCGGCGCACCACGGCGGCCGGGGTTGATATGATCTGCCTCATCCCCGGCGATTGTTCTCGTGCGATCTAGCGCATCTCTTCTGCCGGAGTTACCCCAAGAATACCAAGACCAGCGGAAATAACAACGGTTACGGTACGCGCCAGCGCGATTTTCGCCTGGGTACCCGCCACATCGGTGTCATCCAGAAAGCGCAGGGAAGGTTCGTCATGCCCGCGATTCCAGAGTGCGTGCAATTCACTGGCCAGGTCATAGAGGTAAAACGCCACCCGATGCGGCTCGTTCGTGCGACCAGCAATTTCCACCAGGCGCGGCCACTCGGCCACCTTCTTGGCGACGGAAATCTGAGCCTCGTGGGCCAGTTGGTCCAGATCCGCAGCACCCAGAGTTGCCTCGGTGACGTCAATACCGGCCTCACGTGCCTTGCGCAGAACCGAATTCACCCGTGCATTCGCATATTGCACGTAGAACACAGGGTTGTCCTTGGATTGCTCCAGCACCTTGTCGAAATCGAAATCAAGCGGCGCGTCGTTCTTACGGGTCAGCATGACAAAGCGGGTCACGTCCGAGCCAACCTGATCGACCACGTCGCGCAAAGTCACGAAAGTACCCGCGCGTTTCGACATCTTGAACGGCTCGCCATCCTTATAGAGCTTCACCAGTTGCGTCAGCTTGATGTCAAGCGGCACCTTGCCATCGCTGAGCGCACTGACGGCTGCCTTCATCCGTTTGACATAACCGCCGTGATCAGCGCCAAACACGTCGATCAACGCGTCAAATCCCCGCGATACCTTGTCAAAATGATAGGCGATATCCGGGGCGAAATAGGTCCAGTTACCGTCAGATTTCTTGACCGGGCGATCCACGTCATCGCCGTGCTCGGTGGATTTGAACAACGTCTGCTCGCGCGGCTCCCAATCCTCGGGTTTCTTGCCCTTCGGCGGCTCGAGCACGCCTTCATAGATCAACCCCTTGGCATCCAGCGTTTCCAGCGCCTGTTCGATCCTGCCGGTGCCGTAAAGCGATTTTTCCGAATAGAACACGTCCATCTCGACGCCAAGCGTCTTCAGGTCGGCACGGATCAAATCCATCATTGCATCGGTGGAGAATTCGCGCACCTCGGCCAGCCAAACATCTTCAGGCTGATCGACATAAGCATCGCCTACCTTGTCCTTCAACGCCTGCCCCGTGGCGATAAGATAATCGCCGGGATAGGTGCCATCCTCGAACGCCACGGCTTGCCCGTGCGCTTCGAGATAGCGCAGATATACCGACCGGGCGAGTACATCGACCTGTGCCCCGCCATCATTGATGTAATATTCGCGCGTCACCTGGTGACCGGTGAAGTCCAGCAGACTGGCCAGCGCATCGCCGAAAACCGCGCCACGGGTGTGGCCCACATGCAGCGGCCCGGTGGGGTTGGCGCTGACATACTCGACGTTGACACGGGCCCCCTGCCCCATGGCCGAGCGACCAAAGTCATCTCCGGCCTCAAGCGCTGCGCGAAGAACCTTTTGCCAGATCGCAGGAGCCAGCCGCAGGTTCAGAAACCCCGGACCGGCAACCTCGGCACTGGTGACGCGATCATCCGCCGTCAGTTTGGCAGCCAGTGCCTCGGCGATATCGCGCGGCTTTTTACCGGCAGGCTTGGCAAGGACCATCGCCGCGTTGGTGGCCATGTCGCCGTGGGCTGCATCGCGCGGAGGCTCGACCGCCACATTGTCAAATGGCACACCTTCGGGCAACACGCCGTCCGCCTGCAGCGTCGCCAGCATCTCAAGCACCAGTTCCCGGATTTCGGTGAACACATTCATCGCAACATTCCTTCCAGCGTCGCGCGCCGGTTTACCACTGACAGCCCGGGCGTCAACGCGTCATTGCCAGACAAAGGCCCGTCAGTCCGTGGTTTCAGACGCGGTCCGTTCTGCGAACTTCTCCTTTACCGGCCCGAGCCAAAAGAGGCGCGTTCCCGCCTCGGCCTTCAGCCTGGCATTTTCGTCAAGCAGGCGCAGCGCACCCTGATCGTCAAGCTCGGCCAGTGGCGCCGCGTCGGGGTTGGTTTCGCGCCAGTTCTCCAGGGTAAACTCCTCGGTCAGAGCTGTTGATTTGACCGACCACCCGTCACGCATATGCCGCGCGATCTCAAGGAAACTCATCCCAGCGGCAAAGGGCCGCCCGCCCAGTGTCGGCGGTAGCGCATGACGCCGTTTCTCCTGCTTGGCCTGTTTCAGCTGAAACACATTTTCCCGCCCGAACTCCGGCGCCAGATCGGTTGCCACCAGCGTATTGTAGGCCTCATTGTCACTGACGGCGACGATCCGGCCAAAGCTCATGATCTCGACGCCATGTTCAGCCGCCTCAGACAGGATGTCGCCATAGAATACCGGCACGCCGGCCTCTCTGGCACTGCTCAGACGACCCCTGTTGCCATCGACTATAAGCACCTCGACCTCGTGTTTTAACAACGCCTGCGCCAGCGAGGTCGAGAATTGCGACCCACCGACGATGATGACACCGGGCGTATTGCCCCCTGCCAGCCCCAGCATGCGCGCCATCGGGCGCAGCGAGAACCCGTGCAGCACAACGGTGGCGGCGACCAGCGCAAATGCCAGCGGCGCAAGCAAAGCCGCATCTTCGATCCCTGCTGAAACAAGCCGCTCACCGAACAATCCCGCAACGGCCACCAGCACGACCCCGCGCGGGCCGGTAAAGGCCACCAACAGGCGTTCACGAAACGGCACGTTGGAAAAGGCAAGCGCACCCATCACGGTCACCGGCCGCACGACGAATATCACCATCAGCACCAGCGCCGCCGACCACCAGTCAAGTCGAGACAGGGTTTCCAGATCCATCGACGCCGCTAACAGGATAAACACGCCCGAGACCAGCAGAACCGTGGCGTGTTCCTTAAAGCGCCGCAATTCGGTGTAGCTGGGTAGGTGGGCGTTCGCCATCCAGATGCCCATGACTGTCACCGCCAGCAATCCGCTTTCATGCAGCACGTAATCCGATAACGCGAAAACGCCCAACAGAACGGCAAAAAGTACCGGCACCTTCATGTATTCCGGCGCATAGGCCCGGCGAAACGCCTCGGACAGGGCCCAGCCGGCCGCCAGCCCCATCGCCGTCGCCACCACAATCCCGCTGATCATGTCGAAGGCCGCGTCACCAAAGCTTTCAGCGGCCTGCATCACCAGCACCAACTCGAACGCCAGCACCGCTGCAAGCGCGCCGATCGGGTCGTTTACGATCGCTTCCCATTGCAGCAATTGCGCCGGGCGTTTGCGCAGCCGAGCCTGACGCAGGAGCGGCGCAATAACTGTCGGGCCGGTCACAATCATGATGCCACCGAACACCGCTGACGAAGCCCAGCCCAACCCGGCAACATAATGCAGCGCCAGTGCTGAGCCGATCCAGCCCAAAAGCGCGCCCGGAAAAATCAACCGCCGAACCCCTTCGGCAGCTCCCCGCAGGCTTTCGAGGTTAAGCGTCAAACCGCCCTCAAACAGGATGATCGCGACGGCAATGGCGATCATGGGTTGCATCAGCGGACCAATGTCACGCTCGGGATCAAAAAGACCCAGGCCGGGGCCGACTGCCAGCCCAGCCAGCAGCATCAGAACGATGGCGGGCATCCGCAGCCGCCAGGCCAACCACTGGGCCCCGACACCCAGGGCGCCGACCAGCGCAAACCCCATGATTGGTGGCATGCCTGCCGCTGTTTCTAACGCCATACCCTACTCTTCCCCTCGTTCTCCGGCACCGCCGGAGCCACCCAGCAGACGCTTGTGGCTTTGCAATGCAAACCGGTCGGTCATCCCGGCGATATAGTCGCTGACCAGACGGGCCAGCGCGGTTTCGTCTTTTGCGCGTTCAATGTCCTTACGCCATTGCTCGGGCAAATGTTCCGGTTTCTTCAGATAAAAAGCAAACAGCTCTTCCACCACCACAGTGACATGCTTTCGCATCTCCATCACGCTGGGCGCACGATACATCCGTGCGAAAAGAAAATCGCGGATCACCCGCAACTCCTGCCACAGCCTGTCCGAAAAGCGGACCACCGGACGGCCCAGATGGCGCACAGCGGCGGCATCCGCAGGGGCGGCGTCGGACAAAATCGCCGAGGATGTGGTGATCACGTCCTCGACCATTACCCCAAAGACGCGGCGCAGCGCCTCGTGCCGTCGGCGATATGAATCAAGACTGGGATATTTGGCCTCTACCGCCGCGTAACAGGGGCCGATGATCGGCAGGGCGCGTAAATCAGCCTCGGAAAACAGATCTGCGCGCAACCCGTCATGCAGATCATGATTATTATAGGCAATATCATCCGCCAGGGCGGCCACCTGCGCTTCGGCGCTGGCATGGGTGTGCAGTTCCAGATCGTGCAGCGCATCATAATCGGCCAGCGCATAGGGCAAACTGCCCGTCACCGGCCCATTATGCTTGGCAATGCCCTCCAGCGTATCCCAGGTTAGATTAAGCCCGTCGAACTCGGCGTAATGCCGTTCCAGCGCGGTCACGATGCGAACCGCCTGAGCATTATGATCAAACCCGCCATAGGGCGTCATCAGCGCATTCAGTGCGTCCTCACCCGTATGCCCGAAGGGAGTATGACCCAGGTCATGCGCCAGCGCCACGGCTTCGGTCAGTTCACCGTTTAGTTTCAAGGCGCCGGAAATCGTGCGCGCCACCTGCGCGACCTCGATAGAATGGGTCAGGCGCGTGCGGAAGTAATCCCCCTCATGCTCCACGAAAACCTGTGTCTTGTGTTTCAGCCTGCGAAAAGCACTGGAGTGGATGATCCGGTCACGATCCCGCTGATAACAGGACCGAAACGCGCTTTCTTCTTCCGCAACCAATCGGCCCCGCGACTGATCGGGGTCCGAGGCATAGGGCGCTTTCATACGGGATATCCTTGTCGCCTGTTCCTTGTGCCCATATATTGTAGTGCGACGCTATTAGAAACCGCTTGGAACAATTGAAATGAACCTGCCGCCCAAAGTCACGGACCGCGCCTTTTCCCGCCTTGCCGATATCGGCGCGGGCGATGAGGGACGGGCACTGCGCGTTGCCGTCGAGGGTGGCGGCTGTTCGGGGTTTCAATACGAGATCAAACTGGATGCGCCCGGCAAGGACGATCTGGTGCTTGAGGGTCAAGGCCAGAAGGTGGTGGTTGATTCCATTTCGCTTCCGTTTCTTGCAGGCGCAACGATAGATTTCACCGAAGAGCTGATTGGCGCGCGCTTCGTGATCGACAATCCAAACGCTAGCAGCTCGTGTGGGTGTGGTACGTCTTTTTCCATGTAAATAAGTTGGTTAAGGATATATCTTAACCTTATTCTGCAGGGATTATCTGTGGTTTTTCTGGTTTCGGCTCTGCTGGTTTAGGCATTGACTGATGCAAGATCAACCACACGCTGGCGGTGATGATGATAGCGGCACCAACAAACACCATCGGCCCCGGCGTTTCGCCAAAGATCACGACACCCATCACCACCATCCAGAGGAATTGCAGGTTCATCAACGGTGTCACCACATAGGCGGGCAGCATCCGGAGCGCCGCCACAAGCACCCAGCGGGCGCCGAAGAGAAAGACGGCATACGCCAGCGCCCAGCCCAGATCGGCAAGGCTCATTGCCTGGAACACAAAGGGCAACGCCGCCCCCATGACCAGCATCAAAGCGAGATTGGGATAGAAAACCTGTGCCAGAAGATTGTCATCCCGTTGTCCGATATAGCGTGACGCAATCATTGAAACCGTGCCCAATACCACAGCCGTCATGGCCACCAGATGCCCCGTCCCGATCGCACTCGGACCGCTGGGGAACAGGCACATTACACCCACAGCGCCAAGCGCCAGCGCAGCCCATGCCTGCGGGCGCACGGACTCGCCCAGAACAGGGCCGGACATCAGCGCCGCAAGCAACGGTATAAGCGCGATGAACAGAAAGACCTCAGCGAAGGGCAGCAATCGAAACGCATAGAAGAATGCAATCGTGGCGGTCAGTGTCGCCAGCACCCGCACGGCCATCGCCCCCGGACAGGTGGTGCGCATGCCACGCGGCGCGCCGCCACGTCGGTTTGCAAGCACGCTCAGTAACGCCACGACACCACCGGAGAGCGCGAACAATTGCGGCGCGGCATAGGTGGCCGCGAACATCTTGGTAATGGCATCAGCGCTTGAGATCAGAAGCGTATAAAGCGCTGTCAGCGCCACGCCTGCGGTAACCGGGCCCATGATGAGGCGTCTGTTCATAGCTCGCTCCCTCGCAAGGCAACCCGGGCGAACCCGGCAAAAAAGGCATCAAAATTTTCGTTGGCAGCCTCGGCGGCTGTCAGCACTGTATGCGCTTCCTCGGAAAGCTGGGCCGAAACCGCGCCCCGCATCGCCTGCCAATCATCGCTTCGCGCATCACCCATATCATAGACACATTCGGACAATTCGTGCAGCGGCAGGGCCGAGGGGCGTGGCTGGCGAAAGGTGACACGCCCCGAGGGGATATTATCACCAAAACCGCCATTCCCGGACACGGCCATGAACCAGTTGATCATCAGGTATTGGTGATAATCATCCTGAACCGTCGCCTCGGCATCGTCTTGCAGCGCAAAACTACGCGCCTGTGCCAGCAGCCAGTTCTCCCATATCTCGGGCGGGCGTTGTCCGGCAAAACGCAGCGCGATACAGATTTCTGACAGAAGATCGACATTCAGATCAAGCAGGGCCAGCGTGCCCGCGAAATTCAGACTTTGGATGAACCGGTCCTCCAACTGCGGATCGACACGGCCATATTCTGACAGATAGAATACAATATGGGTCAGTTCGTAAGCTGCCTTTTTGTTGGGCATCGCGAAGGTCAGCGACTGCCGTGCAAACCGGCGCAGCCGGTCATCCAACCCCTCGTCGCCCCTCAGAGGGTCAACGCCACGCCGCAGACACAGCCGGCGCGCTTCGGCCCGTTGCAGATCAGAAAGCTCCGCCTCGACCAGATTCTGGCTAGCGACCCAACGCACCAGATGGTCACCTTTGCGACCCGGCACGCCCAGATCTTCGAGATCAAGACATATCGATAGCAAAAATCGGTAATATTGTGGAAAGAACTCCATCCGCTGTTCAATTGCTTCGTAGAAATGCTCGTGTGCAGCAAGGGCATCCGCCTCTAGCCTTGCATTGGTACATTCCAGGATATTCAGCGCCTCGGCGTTTTCCTTCAGCCAAAATACGTCATCTCCGACGCGACGATGCTTAGCAAAAAGTTTCAGCAGGGCCGCCTGACGGGCGGCCGCGCTGTGTTGCCGGAACGGGGTATTCAGCCTGATAACATTGGTCATGTCGCTGATCTCCTGATCAGGAAAGTGAGCCGAAGCCCCGTTCCGGAAGATGGGTTACATGCTCGACGTGAAGATTTCGCAGCCGTCGCCATCTGTGGTATCTGCCACCAGCGTAGGCGCCATCGAAGAGGTGAAGCTTCCGACCGCGTCCCCGGTTTTCGTCGTCGCGGCAGTCGCCGGACCCATTGACGAGGTGAACATCTCTACAGCGTCACCTGTGCCCGCCTCCGCCACCGCGGCAGGGCTCATCGATGAAGTGAACATCTCGACCGCGTCGCCCAGACCGGCGTCTGAGGTAATCGCCGGGCCCATGGATGAGGTGAACATTTCAACCCCTTCCCCATGCCCGGTCAGGGCGGTGGTGGCAGGTCCCATAGACGAGGTGAAAGCCTCCACCGCCTCACCGCCATGCAGGCTGGGTTGGCTTAAGGTTTTGGTAATTTCGACAACAGATACTTCTTTGCGTAAAGCAGACATTTTTGGTCTCCCAGTTTGTGTGAATGCAGCCCAAAAACGCTTGCACTTAAAACGTGTTTTGCCAAGTCACTTTACTCGTTTACCGAGTGTCCAGCAGTAAATACACGCCCGATTTAGCTAGCCAAGGTTTTGAAAACTCCGCAGGAATCTTTCCTAAAAAAATTTCACAATATTATTTTGTCAACAGTAATTTCGAGCCAACAGCAACGACTTATCCACAGACTTAACTGCGAATCACCACTTTCGTCCGTACCGGAATCAACGCCGAGAATCAGACGACACCACCCTTGTCAGACCGGGCCACCTGCGCGATAGATGACCGGAGCGAACGCGAGGGGATACGGGATGAAAATTGCCAGCTTCAACATCAACGGGATCAAGGCGCGTATTCAGGCCCTGCCCGACTGGCTGGACGAGGCGGAACCAGATGTGGTGCTCTTGCAGGAGATCAAATCCGTCGATGAAAATTTTCCACGCGAGCTGTTCGAGGATAAGGGCTATCAGGTCGAAACCCACGGTCAGAAAAGCTTCAACGGGGTCGCGATCTTGTCGAAATATCCGCTTGAAGATGTGGTGCGCGGTTTGCCCGGCGATGATGAGGATGAACAGGCGCGCTGGATCGAGGCAAGCGTGATGGGCAACAAGACCGCCCTGCGCGTCTGCGGTCTTTATCTGCCCAACGGCAATCCGGCACCCGGACCGAAATACGACTATAAACTGTCATGGATGGAACGGTTACGTACGCGGGCGGCGGAGCTGTTGAGGACTGAAGAACCCGCTCTGATGGCCGGGGATTACAATATCATCCCGCAGGATTATGACGCCAAACGTCCCGAGGTCTGGCGCGAAGATGCACTTGCCCGCCCGGAAAGTCGTGCCGCCTTTCGGCGAATTGTGAATCTGGGCTTTACCGACGCATTCCGCGCCCGGATACAAAGCCCGGGCCATTATACATTCTGGGATTATCAGGCCGGGGCCTGGAACCGTGATGACGGGATCCGCATTGATCATTTCCTGCTGACGCCGCAAGCGGCGGATTTGATGAGGGATTGCCAGATCGACAAGGAAATCCGCGCTCGCGAAAAACCCTCGGATCACGTACCTATCTGGGTCGATCTCGACGTATAAGACCTGAGTAAGTTAAGATTATTTTCGCTCTGGAACTCTCAGAGTTTGCGGGTGACGTCGTGGTTATAAAGCCAATTAAATTGTTGCATCATCCGAACCGGCGCCAGTGTGCCGCCCGTCTTTAGCGCCAGATGTGCCGCCCAACGGAACGGTGGAAACGAAAGGTGATATTTGCGCGCATTGCCAGTAGCCGCGGTCACCACGCGGCGCACGCGGGCCTCGCGACGTTTCTGATATGCCTGCAAGGCCTGATCCGTATCGTCCGTTTCCGACAGGGCATCCGCCAGCACCCAGCTATCTTCCAGCGCCATCGAAGCGCCCTGCGCCAAGAACGGCAAGGTCGGATGCGCGGCATCGCCCAACAGGACTGTCCGGCCGCCATGCCAGGTCTGCGCGACCGGATGCCGGAACAAGCCCCAGAAATGAACTTTCTCGACATCCGCCAGCATCGACCGCACATCGGGGCCGAAATCCGCAAAAGTGGCACGCATATTGGCCGGATCATCTTCCTGGCTCCAGCTTTCGGCAGCCCAGGCCGCGCGCTCCTGTACGGCGACGACGTTCAGGAGCTCCCCACTGCGGAGCGGATAGCTCACCACATGCCGCCGAGGACCCATATGCACCTGCACCTCGGGGCCGCGGTTCGATCTGTTGGGAATAACCGCGCGCCATGCGGTCTGGCCGGTAAAGAAAGGGGCTGGGGTGCCGTTCAGCACCTGCCGGACCCGCGAATGCAGGCCATCAGCCCCGACAATCAGATCGGCCTCGACACAAGCACCACTGGCAAGCGTGACACAAGGCCTGTCACCCGACCTTCTGCCGGGTTCAACCGTATCGATCTTTTGCAACAGCCTGATTTTGCAACCCGCCTCGCGCGCGCCCTCAGCCAACACGTCGATCAGGTCGGCGCGGTGTACAAAGTAATAGTCATGATTGTCCAGACGGGTCAAATCCAGCCGCAGCACTTCACCCTTGCGATAATCCCGCAGGCTGACCGCCTTGCCCTGAACCGCATCCGCGCCCAATGCTTCGGCCAGTCCGAGGGCCCGCAACACTGCAAACCCGTTGGGGCTTATCTGCAGCCCGGCGCCGATCTCGGCAATCTTCGCAGCCTGTTCAAGCACCGTCACATCCGCACCACGCAATGCCAGCGCCCGTGCCACGGCCAATCCGCCAATGCCAGCGCCGATCACGCTGATTTGTTTGCCTTGAAGCGTCATACTACTTTACTGAAACGAAAAACGCCGAAGCGAAAGCCCCGGCGTAGTTCTTTACTGCAGCCAACCCGCGATCAATCGTCGCGATGCACTTTCTCGCGCCGCTCATGACGCTCCTGTGCTTCAAGGCTCATGGTCGCGATCGGACGGGCATCCAGCCGTTTGAGGCTAATAGGTTCCCCGGTGACCTCGCAATAGCCGTATTCGCCATTGTCGATCCGCCGCAGGGCGCTGTCGATCTTTGCAACCAGTTTGCGCTGACGATCCCTCGTGCGCAGTTCCAGCGCGCGATCAGTTTCTTCGCTTGCACGATCGGCCACATCAGGGATCGCGCGTGTGCCATCCTGCAATGCTTCGATCGTGTCGCGGCTCATTCATAAAAGGTTCGTCTTCGGCAGGACGATAATCATCAGGCAGAAAAGTTTCCGCTTTCATGTCTTCTCCCTTATCAAGGCCAGTGTCCGGCATGATACTCTCCTCAGACAGGTGGCACCCCAATGTGCTGCGTTTACACCCGCAAAATAGGATTGTCACTAGCCAATCACGCGCCATTGATGTGAATTGTCGTTGCCGCTAGGGTGCGGTCTGCTACGCAGGCAAAATGCCATGAAAAGGGTTGATAAAGAATGAAATTCCAAGGCACGGACAGCTACGTCGCCACAGAAGATCTGACAATTGCGGTTAACGCTGCGGTCACTTTGGAGCGCCCGCTGCTTGTCAAAGGTGAACCGGGTACCGGCAAGACGGAGCTGGCGCGTCAGGTGGCCCAGGCTCTGGGTCTGAAAATGCTGGAATGGAACATCAAATCCACGACCAAAGCGCAGCAGGGTCTTTATGAATATGACGCCGTCAGCCGATTGCGCGACAGCCAGTTGGGCGAAGAGCGTGTGCATGACGTGCGTAACTATATCCGCAAAGGCAAGCTGTGGCAGGCTTTTGAGGCCGACAGCAAGCTCGTGCTTCTGATCGACGAGGTCGACAAGGCCGATATCGAGTTTCCTAACGACCTTTTGCAGGAGCTCGACAAGATGGAATTCCACGTCTACGAGACCGGCGAAACGATCCGGGCCAGGCACCGCCCTATTGTGATCATCACCTCCAACAACGAAAAAGAATTGCCCGACGCCTTCCTGAGGCGTTGTTTCTTTCACTATATCCGCTTCCCAGATATGGAAACGATGCGGCGCATTGTCGATGTCCATCATCCGGGCATCAAGGATGCGCTGCTGACAACCGCCCTGACGCAGTTTTACGAGATCCGCGATCAGGCCGGACTGAAGAAAAAACCCTCGACCTCCGAGGTGCTGGACTGGCTCAAGCTGATTCTGGCCGAGGACCTGACCACCGATGATTTGCGGCGCGACGGGGCCGATGCCTTGCCGAAACTGCATGGGGCGCTGCTGAAAAACGAACAGGATGTACATCTGTTCGAGCGTTTGGCCTTCATGGCCCGCCGACAACGCTAAACTGTCACAGCTAGGCCAAATTACCGACGCAAATTAAAGATAATTCCACTGTTTAGGGCACAGAGTTGATCCGATTTCAACTCGGTATATAGTGCCAAGGTTGCTGGTGTGAGGTTCTTGATGCGTCTATTGGCTGTTTCACTATGTTTGATGCTCGGCGCCTGCGCCGCGGCGCCGGTGCGTGATACGCCCACACGCGCCGCTACAGGCTCACCGGTTACCTTGCCTGCAATGAAGGGATTTTCAACCTCCCGCCCGACGCCGCCGTCCCGATCAAACCGCGACATTCAGCGTGATTTCCTCGACCTGGCCTTCACCCTTGAATCGGGTCGTGCGCTGCCTGTTTTCACGCGATTCGAACATCCAATTACCGTGCGTGTCACCGGGTCGCCACCACCCACACTGATCCCCGATCTGAACCGGCTGATCGGCAGGTTGCGTAGCGAAGCGGGCATTAACATCCGGCGCAGTACGAAGCCGTCAGCGAACATCACCATTCAGGCCGTTACTCGCGCCCAGATCCAGCGCTACCTGCCCAAGGCCGCCTGTTTCGTTGTGCCAAACATCTCAAGTCTTTCCGAATATCGCTCCGCCCGTTTCCGAGGCGCTTCAAGCTGGTCGCAACTGCGCACCCGCGAAAAGCTCGCGATTTTCTTGCCCAATGATGCCAGCCCTCAGGAAGCACGCGATTGCCTGCACGAAGAACTGGCTCAGGCCATCGGTCCGCTAAATGACCTCTACCGTCTGCCCGACAGCGTTTTCAACGATGACAACGTGCACACGGTGCTGACCGGCTTTGACATGCTGATCCTGCGAATTCACTACGCACCGGAGCTTCGCTCAGGCATGACCCGTGATCAGGTCGCGGCCCGGCTGCCCGCGATCCTTTCCCGGCTCAATCCATCGGGAAACCACCGGGCACCAACCTATCCTCCGGCCACGCCGCGTGCCTGGGTATCTGCGATCCAGACCGCCCTTGGCCCCGGCGCGGGCGAACGTCGGCGCCTTTCAGCGGCGCAGACAGCAGTACGCATCGCCACGACCAGAGGCTGGCACGATCACCGCCGCGCTTTCAGCCATTTTGCCCTTGGTCGCATTCTGCGTAATTCCAACCCCGAAGCCGCCCGCCAGCAATTCATGACCGCCGAACAGTTTTATCGCCGGATGCCGGGCACCGCCCTGCACCGGGCGCATTCGGCAGCGCACCTCGCAGCAGCCTCGATCAGCCGGGGCGATGGCCGCCGGGCACTTGCTTTTGTTCAACCTCATCTGGCCACAGCAAAACGCCATGAAAACGCAGCACTGCTTGCCAATCTCCTGCTTTTGCAGGCCGACGCCTATGATCTGCTTGGTCGCCGGAACGAGGCGCGTGCTACGCGTCTGGACAGTTTGGGCTGGGCGCGCTACGGCTTTGGCGCCGATTGGGTGGTTCGGGCGAAGCGCCGCAAACTCACCGTGGTCGGCGCGGGCAACTAACCAAACGGGTAATCCATGATCGTACTTCTGGGGGCCATTCTGGGTGTCGTTACCGGTGCCACGATCGCTTGGCGTCGCAAGGGACGTCTGGCGGATATTCTGCAATATGCCTTTGTCTACTTCCTGATCTTCTCGCTTGCGGGGCTGTTTGTCACGCTGCTGATCCACCGCGCCGCTGCAGTGTGACAGGGCATGTTCCTGCCCTTCTTCGATAACCTGCGAAGCGCTGGCGTTCCGGTCAGCTTGCGCGAATACCTGACCTTTCTCGAAGGTATGGGTGCCGGGCTGGTTACCTATGATGTCGAAGGGTTCTACTATCTTGCCCGCGCGGCGATGGTGAAGGATGAGCGCAATATCGACCGGTTCGATCGCGCCTTCGCCGCCAGTTTCAAAGGGTTAGAGGCAATCACCGCCGAGCAGGTCATGAACGCGGTCGATCTGCCCGAGGACTGGCTGCGCAAGATGGCCGAGAAACACCTCTCAGACGAAGAGAAAGCCGAAATCGAGGCGCTCGGCGGCTTCGACAAGCTGATGGAAACCCTGAAAGAACGGTTGAAAGAACAGCAGGGCCGCCATCAGGGCGGCAACAAATGGATCGGCACCGCAGGCACCTCGCCTTTTGGCGCCTACGGCTACAATCCAGAAGGCATCCGCATTGGTCAGAACGAAAGCCGCCATCAGCGCGCCGTCAAAGTCTGGGACAAACGCGAGTTTCGCAATTTCGACGATTCGGTAGAACTGGGCACGCGAAACATCAAGGTTGCGTTGAAGCGCCTGCGCCGCTGGGCCCGCGACGGCGCGGCGGATGAGTTGGACCTTGATGGCACCATCCGCGCCACGGCCGAACATGGCTATCTGGACGTCCAGACCCGCCCCGAGCGACGCAATGCGGTCAAGGTGCTCTTGTTTCTCGATGTCGGCGGCTCGATGGATGCTCATGTGAAGGTGGTCGAGGAACTCTTTTCCGCCGCCGCTGCAGAGTTCAAACATTTCGAGCATTATTATTTTCACAACTGCCTCTATGAAGGCGTGTGGAAGGACAACCGCCGCCGCTGGGACGCCCAAACGCCCACCGATGAAATCCTGCGCACCTACGGATCTGACTACAAGTGTATCTTCGTGGGCGATGCCTCGATGTCGCCGTATGAAATCGCCTATCCGGGCGGGGCGAACGAGCACTGGAACTCCGAGGCCGGCCAGATCTGGCTGGAACGCGCCCGCGCGCAATGGCCCTCGCATCTCTGGATCAATCCAGTGCCGGAAAGATCGTGGCCCTACACGCAATCTATCCAGATGATCCACGAGATATTCGAAGGCCGGATGGTACCAATGACCCTTGCCGGGATCGAGGTTGGCATGAAGGAACTGGTGCGCTAGGCGGCCTCAACCGCCAACCGGTACAGGTGCCACGACGCATGGCCCAGAAGCGGTAACACAATGAACAATCCCATAAAGGCCGGGATCAGCGCCAGAAAACTCAGGCCCGCGATCAGAATTGCCCAGACAAGCATCGGCACAGGGTTGCGCTGCACCACCTGAAAGCTTGTGATCATGGCGGTCACGAAATCCACCTCCCGGTCCAGAAGCAGCGGTAGGGCAATCACCGTGATCATATAGGTCAAAAGCGCAAAGGCGCCGCCCACCACAGTTCCCACACCGAGCATCGCCAAGCCGTTGCCGGTCAGAAACACCTCATAGGAGCTTGAGATATTCGTCATCGTCGACAGGCCGAGAAAAAGCGCGAAGATCATGTGCGCAAGAAAGAACCAGAAGAGGAAAACGATGATGATAATCGCGCAGAGCGACGGAAGCTGCCGGCGGCGCTGATGCGCAATCACCCCCAGCACCCCGGTCATGTCCAGCCGTGCGCCCTGTTCCAGACGGTGACTGACCTCATAGAGCCCCACGGCGGCAAAGGGGCCAATCAGCGGAAACCCGACCGCGGCAAAGATCAGCCAGTAACTATGCCCGGTTATCCAAGTGACCCAGGCCATGATCAGCCCCAACACCACGTAGGTACCTGCAAAAAATACCCCGTATCCGGGCGCCCGCTTCATATCTGCCCAGCCCCGCCGCAGCGCTTTGCGTAATGTCGCAACGCTGACGGTGCCAAAGTCGGGCACGCCGGGTTCAGGCTTTGTATCCATGCAGGTTCGCCCCTTTTTCTGGCAAGCTATCGTGTTGCTAGGCGCATACAAAGATGTAAGTGCAGTTCACCTTTTGGGTGGATGACGCTGCGGCCAGAGCGTTTCGTGATGATAGGTCTCGGCCAGCGTCAGCAACGCCTGATCATTTCCGTATCGCCCGATCACTTGCAGCCCCATCGGCAGGCCATTTGTGCCAAAGCCCGCGGGCACCGCCAGGGCGGGAAGACCGATCAGACTGGCCGGGATCACCAGTTCCATCCAGCGATGATAGGTATCCATCCCCTGCCCCGCTATTTCGGTCGGATAGGGTTGGTCCACGGAAAACGGCCAAACCTGCGCCGTCGGGGCCGCAAGCGCGTCATATCTGTCAAAAAGTGCCGCTGCAGTTCGGAACCATGCCGACCGCATCTCGCTCGCCTGCTGCACCTGCTCAGCGCTCAGCGCCGCGCCGCGCTCGGCCTCCCAGACGCCGGTATCCTTTATCTGACGGTGGGTCTCGGGCACCTGCATCAGGGGTTTCAAGTCGGCCCAGATCGACCAGCTCCGAAGGGTTGTCCAGCTCTCCCACAGCGCCTCGCGCGAAAAAGGCATAGGCACCAGTTCCACCTCGCACCCGGCTTTTTCGAACACGTTTAAGGCCGCCTGACATAGATCGAGTATGCCTGGCTCCATCGGCCATACGCCGCCCCAATCTCCCAGCCAGCCGATCCGTTTACCACGCAGATCAGTTGCCTTGGCACTGAACGTTTCCTCGGCAAAAACACCGGGCTGGCGCGGGTCGGGCCCGGCAATGACATTGAGCAAGAGCGCCAGATCAGCGGGGCACCGTGCCATCGGCCCGTTGGTTGATAGCCGATGCAAATACATGTCACCGGCTGGCTCAGCCGGTACGCGCCCCCAGCTTGGCCGAAATCCGTAGATATTGTTCCATCCTGCCGGGTTTCGCAGACTACCCATCATGTCCGATCCGTCGGCAATGCTGACCATGCCGCTGGCCAATGCCACGGCCGCCCCCCCTGACGAGCCACCGCATGTCAGGCCTTCGTCGTATGGGTTGCGTGTCACGCCATGAACCGGGTTGAAAGTGTGGCTGCCAAGTCCGAATTCCGGAGTGTTGGTCTTACCAATGAAAATCGCCCCCGCTGCGCGCATTCGCGCTACATGCAGAGCATCGGTTTTCGCCACCTTGCCCGCAAAAACAGGTGACCCTTCCGAGGTAACCAACCCGGCGACATCGGCCAGATCCTTGACCGCCACAGGTAACCCGTGCAACGCCCCCCGACCGCTTACCTGATCGGCTGCCCGGGCTTCCGCCAGCAGCTCATCCGCGTCGCGCAGGGCCACGATCGCATTCAGAGCGCCATTGACCTCTCCGATCCGCGTCAGCGTTGCACGCATCAGCTCTTCCGCGCTCAGCTTGCCTTGCGCCATTAACGCGACCTGCGTGTCGGCACTCATCTCGTGGATATCAGTCATGTAGGCAGGCTAGCTGCCCGCGGGCAGGAAACAAGCCCCCGCTTCTTCCTTGCGCAAATACTCCGGGGCAACGCCAGGCACGAATGGCAGGGACAGCGCGCCCTATCCTAGTCCTAGTCCTAGTCCTAGTCCTCGCCCTGCGCCTCGGCTCGCGATTTGCCGCTGACATCCATCGCCAGAGTCGCCGCCATGAACGGATCAAGATCGCCATCGAGCACCCCTTTGGTGTCCGAGGTTTCGTGATTGGTACGCAGATCCTTGACCATCTGATAAGGCTGCAGAACATAAGACCGGATCTGGTTGCCCCAGCCGGCGTCACCCTTGTTTTCATGCGCCTCGTTGATCGCGGCGCTGCGCCGGTCCAGCTCTAACTGATAGAGCCTCGATTTCAGTGCTTTCATCGCGATATCACGGTTTTGGTGTTGTGATTTCTCGGAGCTTGTCACCACGATCCCGGTCGGATGGTGGGTGATCCGCACAGCAGAATCCGTCGTGTTAACGTGCTGCCCGCCCGCCCCGGAACTGCGATAGGTATCGATGCGGATATCCGCCGGATTGACGTCGATCTCGATGTCGTCATCCACCACCGGGTAGACCCAGACCGAACAAAACGACGTGTGCCGTTTGGCGGCGGAATCAAACGGCGAGATACGCACCAGCCGGTGCACGCCGGATTCCGATTTCAGCCAGCCATAGGCATTGTGTCCGCTGATCTTGTAGGCGGCGGATTTGATTCCAACCTCGTCCCCGGACTGCTCTGACTGCAACTCGACGTTATAGCCGCGCTTCTCGGCCCAGCGGACATACATCCGCGCGAGCATGCTGGCCCAATCGCAGCTTTCGGTGCCCCCGGCGCCGGCGTTGATCTCAAGAAAGGTATCATTGCCATCGGCTTCGCCATTAAGCAGTGCTTCAAGCTCTTTCGCGGCGGCCCGTTTCGCGAGCTTTTTCAGCGTGGTTTCAGCGTCCGATACGATCTCGGCGTCGTCTTCCATTTCACCCATTTCGATCAACTCGACGCTGTCATTCAGCTCTTGCTGGATACCATTATGAATGTCCATCGCATCGACCAGGCTTTGGCGGTCGCGCATCAGTTTCTGTCCCTTGGCCGGGTCATCCCAAAGGTTCGGGTCTTCGACCCGTGCATTGAATTCCTCAAGCCTATGCTGCGCGCTTTCCCAGCCCATGCGTTGGCGCAAAAGCTCCAGCGATTTTTCGATCTCGGCAACAAGTGTCTGGGTCTCAGCGCGCATTCGGGCGTCCTGCTCGTTTGGGGAGGGTTGCTCAGGTCAGGGTGATAGCGCAGCACTCAGGCACGGGCAAGATCAGCCGTGAAATACCGGGCAATGTGGAAACCACATGCGTCCCAACAGGTTAATAGAGACCGCCCGAACTCAACTCGCCAAACGAAGCCTTGTCACCAACCTGAGCCGTGCTCCCGGTCGACGTGGTGACTTCGCGAATCTGTTCCGTCTCACCCGCGCTGAACAGATCAAGGTCCGATCCCATCGCAAATCCGCCATCGAAGATGTAACCAAATATTGGATCTTCACCGTCGCGGAAATATTCGGCGACAACAAAGTCGCCATTTGCGTCTGGAGGCAGCGGCGCGCCTGAATAGCGGTCAATCTTGATGAAATGACCACCCGGGGGCACCCGGAATTCGCCGCCACCGTATTTTTCTACCGCCTTGGTCATGAACTGTTGGAAAACCGGGCCGCACATGGTGCCGCCATAGGCGCTGCGGCCCAGAGAGCGCGGCTGGTCGAAACCAATGTAGCATCCGGCCACGATATTGCTTGTGAACCCAATGAACCAGACATCCAGCGCATCGTTGGTGGTGCCGGTTTTCCCGGCGACGGGCACCGGCAGGTTGACGTGGCGCGCCGCAGTGCCGCGATCGACCACACCACGCATCATCGAGGTCAGCTGATAAGCGGTGATCGCGTCAATCGCGCGCTTCCGGTCCGACACAATCCTGGGGCCGCGTGCGTCTGGAATCGCCGGGTCGCTGCAATCGACACAGTCGCGCTGATCCTGCCGATAGACGGTTTTGCCATAGCGATCCTGCACCCGGTCCACCAGCGAGGGGCGCACCCGTTCGCCGCCATTTGCAAACATGGCGTAGGCGGCAACCATCTTGTACAGCGTCGTCTCATCCGATCCGAGGGCATTGGCAAGGTACTGCCCCATATTGTCGTAAACACCAAAGCTCTCGGCATAGGCGGCGACCGTGTCCATCCCGACTTCCTGCGCCAGCCGGATCGTCATCAGGTTCCGTGACTGTTCAATCCCCGTCCGCAGTGGTGTCGGGCCGTAGAATTTGTTCGACGAATTGCGCGGTCGCCACAGCCCTTGCGGCGTATCTATTTCGATGGGTGCGTCGATCACGATTGTGGCAGGCGAATAACCACTGTCCAGCGCCGCAGCATAGACGAAAGGTTTAAAGCTTGATCCCGGCTGGCGCTGCGCCTGTGTTGCGCGGTTAAAAACTGAATCCTGATAGGAAAAACCACCCTGCATCGCCAGCACGCGTCCGGTGTTTACATCCATCGCGACAAACCCGCCCTGGGCTTCCGGCACCTGCCGCAATGTCCAGCGAATGAACGTATCGCTTTCGTCATCCATCATCCGGCGCACATGCACTACGTCGCCGGGTTCAAAATTGCTTTTGAAGTCACCGCTCATCCAGGCGATATCCTTGCGCGGAACAACCTGCGGCTCTGTCTCCGTCTCGGCGACGCCATCGATGCCGATACGCATGCGTTGATCGCCAACATCCAGCACTACGGCCGGATACCAATGCCCGTCCAAGTCAATGTCACGCGCGATGTCCAGATTGGCCAGAGCAGCACGCCAGGCTGGCTCATCCCCCAGCACCTCGGTCGGAATCTTCTTGTCTGCCTTGCGCCATCTGCCCAGGCCCCGGTCATATTTCTCAAGCTGACGCTGCAATGCATCAGCGGCCTCGACCTGCATTTCAGGATCAATCGTTGCCCGTACGGACAGACCGCCGCTGAAAAACTCACCCTCACCGAAATCCTCGCTCAATTGCCGGCGGATTTCATCGGTGAAATAATCGCGCGGGGGCAAGGATTTGGCATAGGGTTCGAAATCACCGTTCTGCACGCTGCGCAAGGGTTGTTCGACCTCGGCCAGATAGACCTCCTGATCGAGATAACCGTTTTCGAACATCTCCCGCAGCACGAAATCACGCCGCGCTTTCAGGCGCGTTTTCTCACGCACCGGGTGATAGTCGCTGGGCGCTTTTGGCATCGACGCCAGAAAAGCCGCTTCATGTGGCGCCAACTCGGTCAGAGTCTTGTTGAAATAAGATTGCGCTGCGGCGGCAACCCCATAACTGTTCTGGCCCAGAAAAATCTCATTCATGTAAAGCTCTAGGATGTCATCCTTGCTCAGCGTGTCTTCAATTCGCGTGGCGAGGATGATTTCCTTGATCTTGCGTGCGATCTTGCGGTCTCCGGACAGCAGGAAGTTCTTCATCACCTGCTGTGTGATGGTCGAGGCACCGCGCACATCGCGGCCACGCGTCCGCACCGCATCAAAAATCGCCGCCGCGATACCGCGCGCATCATAGCCCCCGTGCGAGTAGAAATTCTTGTCTTCGGCCGAGATAAAGGCCTGCTTGAGTAGATCGGGAATATCCTCAGCAGGAGTGAACAGGCGGCGCTCCTGAGCGAACTCGTCGATGATCCTGCCCTCGCCGGAATAGATCCGGCTGATCGTGGGCGGTGTGTAGTTGGCGAGGGATTCGTGGCTGGGCAAGTCCCGGCCATAAACATGAAAAACTGCCCCGATGCTTAGTGCAATCACCATGATACCCAGCGTCAAAACGCTGAAAATCGTACCGAAAAATGTCAGTATCCCACGTAACACACCAGTCCCCACTCATCGCTTAGATGTCATATAGGCATCCGTCCGCAGATCGTCAAAACACATAAGATTGCATCCTGCGCCAGTTTCCGCCCAACGGTTCACTGTCGCACCAACTCCGCCGCAGCTGCATCGGCAATCGACCACGCCTTGATGGCGTCCGCGATACCCTGCGCCAGATCCCCGCGCCACTTGGCGTCGGTCAGGTTCTCAAGGTCGCGCGGGCTTGAGAGAAACCCAAGCTCCAACAGCACCGACGGAATATCAGGCGATTTCAGCACCGAAAACCCGGCGGCGCGAATGGGGCGCGAATTTACAGGCAGGCCATATTCACCAATCCCCAGGATCAAAGCTTCGGACAGCAGCATGGCGCGCGGCATCGTCTCCTGGCGTGCAAGATCGATCAGAACATCGGCCACAACGTCATCGGTGCCGCTCAAATCAATCCCCGCCAGTATGTCCGACCGGTCATGCCGTTCCGCCAGCGCGGCACTGGCCTTGTCCGACGCGCTTTCCGACAGGACATAGGCCGTTACGCCAGTCGCCTGTCCTTCGGTCACCGCATCCGCATGTAACGAGATCAGCAGATCACCCTCAACCTGATGGGCGATCGCAACGCGACGATCCAGTGAGACAAAGCTGTCATCCTCGCGTGTCAGCACCACCTCGAAACCACCAGCACGAATAAGCGTTTCCTTCAGCTCCCGGGCAAAACTCAGCATCAGCTCCTTTTCGACCGCGCCTTCCTTTTCGGCGCCGGGGTCGATCCCGCCGTGGCCGGGATCAAGCACCACCCTTATCAGCCTCTCGCCGCTGCGTCCGGTTTTGACCTTGGCGGCGCTGGCGCCCTCGGGCAACTCCCAACCCGGCATCGCGGGCGCGCCGGAGTGGGCAGCGAATTCCTCGGCTTCGCCCTGCCGCAACACCACTTCAAGCGTGGCGGAACCGTTCGTATCATCTATATGCATCGCCGTGGTCTGCATCAGGTAAGGGCCATCAAGATCCACAACCATGCGCGACCAGCCAGGGCGAAACCCGCCCACGCGCACATTGCTGATTCGGTCGCTCCGGTCCAGCTCGCGCGGGGCCATATCGCCCCAGTCCACTTCGCGGAAATCCAGCACCAGCCTGCGCGGCGCATCCAGCGTAAAGGCGCGATACGGCACCCCTTGCGACAATTTCAGATCCAAGACCACGGTGCGTCCCCGGTCGCTGATCTTGCTCGCCGCGACATCCAGTCGCGCCAATCCACTGTACTCCTGCGCCACCACAGCACAGCAACAAACGCAGGCCATAAAGGCCAGACATATTCTGATCATCCTGCTCTTCCGCCGTTCTTCCGGTCTTCGTTGCCGCAGAGTACACCAGCCGTAGCGCCATTGCACTTCTTCTTGGCTAAATACTCGGACAATGACCTCCTCAATCGCTGCCACGCTCGGTCATGAAGTGGCGCAGGCGCCGCAACCCTTCCTCGATATCCGCCGTGGAGCGGGCATAGGAAAAGCGGATCGTCCCTGCCCCGCGCGCAGGGTCAAAATCCAGCCCCGGTGTGACCGCCACACCGGCCTGTTCCAGTATCTCAGTCGCAAAGGCGCGGCTGTCATCCGTCAGATGGCTCACGTCGGCATAGACATAAAACGCCCCATCTGGGGGCGCGATGCGGTCAAAGCCAGCTTGCGGCAACCCGTCGAGCATCAAGGTCCGATTTGCACGGTACACCTCCAGATTGGCCTGCAACTCATCTTTGCACTCCATCGCCGCAAGCGCCGCCACCTGGCTGGCATGGGGCGGGCAGATGAACAGATTCTGCGCCACACGTTCGATCACCCGCACATGATCCTCGGGCACCACCATCCATCCGATGCGCCAGCCCGTCATGCTGAAATACTTGGAAAACGAATTGATCACGTAGCAATCGTCGCTGATTTCCAATGCGCTGACCGCATGCCTGTCATACTCAATGCCGTGATAAATCTCGTCACTGATAAAGGCGGCTCCCTGCTCTGCCGCCGCCTGCATAAGCGCCGCCAGCGCTTCGCGGTCCAACATCGTTCCGGTTGGGTTTGCCGGGCTTGCCACCATCACCCCGGCCAGATCGAGCCCCGCCAGATCACCCGGCACCGGCTGAAGGCGGTTTTCCACTGCCGTCTCGATATCGACCGGCACCAGATCAAGCGCTCGCAGTATCTGCCGGTAGCTGGGATAACCAGGCGCGCCGATGCCCACACGGTCACCTGTATCGAAAAGCGCGGTGAAGGCCAAAATGAATGCGCCCGAAGATCCGGATGTCACCACAACCCGGTCAGGCGACAGATCGACGTTATACCATTCGCCATAAAGCTGTGCGATCCGGGTTCTGAGCGCGGGCAAGCCCAAAGCCACGGTATAGCCCATCGCATCATCCACCATCGCCTTACTCAACGCCGCGCGGGCGCCCGCCGGTGCTGGCGTGCCCGGCTGGCCCACTTCCATGTGGATGATGTGCCGCCCCGACGCTTCTGCCCGGCGCGCCGCCTCCATCACATCCATCACGATGAAAGGATCAATCTGGCTTCGCCTTGAGTTCCGCATGTATTTGCTCCTAACTGGGCGCGAGACATGCCACCTTTCACTAAGAAAGCCGCTGACCGTCAATGCTTGTTCTTCGTCTTCTTGTGCTTTGCGCCTTCCTGACCGTAATCAACGCCCCCTCGGTAAAAGCGCTGACGCTGCTCCGGGACCCGGATATCGAATACGCGCTGAAGCAGCTTGCAGCACCAGTGCTCAAGGCGGCAGGGCTCAGCCCGACACGGATCGATATTCTTGTGATTGATGATCGCCGTCTCAATGCGTTCGTGGTCGATAGCAACAGTATTTTCATTCACTCTGGTCTGCTGCTTAAAATGAAAAACGCCGCGATGCTGCAATCGGTACTGGCGCACGAGGCCGCGCATATCGCCAACGGACATCTGGTCAGACGCCCCGTTGCCGCGCGCAATGCGCGCACCGCTGCGGGTCTTGGGGCAATTCTGGCCGCTGCCGCCGCCGTCGCCGCAGGCGGCTCAGAAGCAGCGGGCGCTGTCGCTCTGGGCGCGCAGAACACGGCGCGACGGCTCTTTCTCGTGCATACAAGGGCCGAAGAGAATTCCGCCGATAACAGCGGCATGCGCTATCTGGCGCGTGCCGGCATTGATCCCCAAGGCGCGGTCGACGTCATCGATATCTTCCGCGGACAAGAGGCGCTTTCAGCGGCGCGTCAGGATCCTTATGCCCGCACCCATCCGCTATCCTCTGATCGCTACCGGCTGGTGAAACGCCTGGCAGACGGCTACAAAGATAAGGCTCGCCCTAATCCGCAGGCCGATTATTGGTTCACCCGGGCCAAGGGCAAGCTTTCAGCCTTTCAGCGCTCGCCCAAATGGACGCTCACCCGGGCGGGCGAAACCGGATACGCGGATGTCAAACTGATGCGCCAGGCGGTCGCCCATCACCGGAACACCAACCTGAAAAAGGCGCTGACCGCTATCGACGGGGCGATTGGTCAGCGCCCCAAAGACCCTTTCCTCCACGAGCTGCGCGGCCAGATTCTGATAGAAAGCCGTCAGACCAAAGCCGCCGTTGCCGCCTATGCCCGCGCCGCCAACCTCGCGCCAAAAAACGCCCTTATCCTTGGTGCTTACGGCCGCTCGCTTCTGGTATCCGGACAGACCCGGAAGGCACAGCAATTCCTTGAACAGGCCCGCGCCCGAGACGGCCGTGATGCGCGGGTGCTGCGTGATCTGGCCGCCGCGCATGCCAAGCAGGGCAATAACGGCATGGCATCGCTTGTCACCGCCGAACGATATGCGATGCAGGGTCGGCTGAAAGACGCCGGCATTCACGCGCAACGCGCCTCCGATCTTTTGCCACGCGGCTCCGGCGGGTGGCAACGGGCGCAGGATGTGCTATTTGCTGCACAAGCCGCCAGGAAAAGGAAATGACGTCATGATACGATCTCTGTGGATTGCCACCGCATTGGCAACCTCTCTCGCCCTGCCCGCTCAGGCGCTTGATCTGGAACAGATGGACGATACGGAACGCGCCGCGTTTCATGCTGAAATTCGCGCCTATCTGCTGGAAAATCCCGAAGTGATCATGGAAGCAGTCGCGGTCCTTGAAGAACGGCAGGCTGCCGCTCAGGCACAGGATGACGTCGATCTTGTCAAAAGCAATGCCGGGGCCATTTTTGAAGACGGCCATTCCTGGGTCGGCGGCAACCCCGAAGGCGACATCACCCTGGTGGAGTTCATGGATTACCGCTGTGGCTATTGTCGGCGCGCCTTCGTCGAGGTGCATGATCTGCTCGAAAAAGACGGCAATATCCGGTTCATCGTGAAAGAATTTCCCATCCTGGGCGAGGAAAGCACGGTCGCGTCACGTTTCGCCATCGCAACGCATCTTCTCCACGGGGACGAAGCCTATAAAGCCGTTCATGACGCACTGATCGCTTTCAACGGAGCCATCAATGAGGCCACGCTCAGCCGTGTCGCCGAGACGCTGGGATATGAACCGGACGGTATTCTTGATCATATGGAGAGCGAAGAGGTGAGCGATATTATTTCGCAAAACCATGCGCTTGCGCAGCAGCTTTCTATCAGCGGAACGCCCTCTTTTGTGATGGCTAACCAGATGCTGCGCGGCTATCTGCCCGCGGACGAAATGCTGAAAATCGCCGACGAGATCCGCACTCAGTAGAAGCAGACACAAAAACCCGGGACGGTGGTCGGAGCGCCGTTCAGCCACAGACGCGCGACCGACCGATCGTGCCGCGGCACAGATATGGCGCGTCGCCGGGCTTTCTGGATTAGCTCCGTTATTCCGCCGCCTGGGCGGCACCCGCCTCGATATCAGCCGCGCGTGCTTCGACCTGCTCGACGATATGCTCGATCATCTGATCGTTGGACATCTTGTGACTTTGCTTGCCGGCCAGATAGACCATGCCGATTCCGGCGCCGCCCCCGGTAAAGCCCACATCGGTCATCAGCGCCTCACCCGGGCCGTTGACGACACAGCCGATGATGCTCAACGACATCGGTGTCTCGATATGTTCCAGCCGTTTCTCCAGCGCTTCAACGGTCTTGATCACGTCAAACCCTTGGCGCGCGCAGCTGGGGCACGAAATGATGTTCACTCCCCGATGCCGCAGCCCCAGGGATTTGAGCATCTCATAACCCACTTTCACCTCTTCAACCGGATCGGCGCTCAGGCTTACTCGCAGCGTGTCGCCAATGCCCATCCACAGCAGGTTGCCCATGCCTATGGCCGACTTGATCGTGCCCGACATCAGCCCCCCCGCCTCGGTGATCCCTAAATGAATTGGCGCATCGGTGGCCTCGGCAAGTTTTTGATACGCCGCGGCAGCCATGAAGACATCACTGGCCTTCACGCTGATCTTGAATTCATGAAAGTCGTTATCCTGCAGGATGCGCATATGCTCCAACCCGCTTTCGACCATCGCGTCTGGGCACGGCTCGCCATATTTGTCCAGCAGGTGCTTTTCCAGCGACCCGGCATTCACCCCGATCCGCATCGAACACCCATGATCGCGCGCGGCAGCGATCACCTCGCGCACCCGGTCCTCGGAACCGATATTGCCCGGGTTGATGCGCAGACAGGCCGCACCGGCCTCGGCGGCTTCAATCCCGCGTTTGTAGTGAAAATGGATATCCGCGACGATGGGCACCGACACCTCTGCCACGATATCCTTCAACGCCTTCGCGCTGTCCTTATCAGGAACTGAGATCCGGACAATGTCCGCACCCGCGTCTGCGGCTGCCTGTACCTGCGCCACCGTCGCCGCCACGTCACGCGTGTCGGTATTGGTCATGGTCTGGACCGAGATCGGCGCGCCGCCCCCCACGGGAACCGACCCCACCATGATCTGGCGGCTTTCCCGACGATAGATGTTTCGCCACGGGCGAATATGGTTCAGCGACATTGCGCAGCCCTGTCATTTCAACACGTTTTCATCTCTTAGATAGAGTGCCTGCCCCTCGCCCGCAATGTCTGCAAGTGTCGTGCGACGTATATCTGCGACCGATCTGCAACCTTGCTTCGTTGGATACAGGGAGAATTGAAGTCGTTTTCGATGGGGAGACTGCCACCGGTCAAAAACACCATGGTCGCGTTCGCCCCAGAATTAACGGAGCTCGTATCTAATACAATAATTTATACGGAAAACTTAAAGCGCAATATTTTGCTACAGATCACTCCTGCGGCAATGCGTTACCGCCAGCGGTCTGCAATTCGGCGACGTAGCGCGAAAGATCTTTGTCCTGACTCAGATCTGCCACTGACAACGCACCAGTCAGCCGTTCTGCGTCCAGTTCGAACCCTGACGTGACCGAGCCGCCCTGACCTACCGGTCCGTAGTGCTGGCCGTTCACGGCAAAATAGATCGACCCCGATTCCCCGGCGCGCAATGTCGCGGGCTTTTCCGTATTGGGCACGTCGTAACTGTCGCCCGCATTCAGAATACCTTCGAAGATCACGCTGTTATCTGCGGCCCGTACCCGTACCCATGCCGGACGCACCGCCACGATCCTGACGCCAGGGGCCGCATCGGCCACCACTTTGGGGCTGTTGGTCGCGGTCAGGTTTTCGGTCACCACCGGTTCGATATCAAATGGCGATCCAAAACGCCCGGCGACTGCATATCGCGTGTCAGTCTCAGGCAATGACGGGCGGATGGTGCCCACTTCAGACGGATCCAAGGTTGAAATCGGCGCGTCGCGTGCCACCAGCACCGGTACATCCAATGCTTCGGGCCGATAGAGACGGTCCAACCGGTCATCCACCGGAGGCTGGAAAACCCCGGCGTCGGCCACGGCCACATCTTCTGTGTCACCCCGGCTTACGACGCCCTCAAGCGGGTCAAGATCAGACAGAACATCAGGCGTATTCTCAACCGGTGCAAACTGCACCCTCTGCACTTCGTTCAATACGCTCCAGCCGCCATAGCCTATACCTCCGATCAAAGCGACCAGCACAAGCGCCGATCCGATCGCTCCCGGTTCGATTTGCGAGAACATACCCTCCGACGCCGGAGCAAACGGCGTATTTGGCGAAATCAGCGGATCATTCTTGCCGACACTGCGTCGGATCGGTTCGCTGGGTTTGCGGACTGATGACGCCTCGGCCGACATGCCGTGGGCGGTCGAAAATCCGCTTTCCGTACAGAAGTTTTTGAACGCCTCATCCGGATCCATGTTCAGATAACGCGCATAGGAGCGCACGTAACCGGGAATGAATCCGGGTGTATCAAAGGCGTCGGGATCGGCGTTTTCGATCGCAGCCACGTAATTGGCCTTGATCCTCAATTCGCGTTCCACATCCAGCAGTGATTTGCCCATCGTGGCGCGTTCACCGCGCATCACATCGCCTAGTCGCAACTCGAAAGCGTCGAAACCGCGGGCTTCGACCTCTTCCGTTTCGTCATTGCGCGAAGAACGACGCCGTATCATGAACGCTGCCTCTTACCAGACCTGACTGCCCCGGGCCGAATTTGCCGATTCGACCTTCACCCCTTTTCTTCAGGGTAAGCTAACACATCGCAACAAATTTTGCACGTAACCCTAACTAACCCGTTAATTCGGCACGATTTAGCGCACAATGCGACCAAAGTTCGTCCATTGCGCGAACCAGGCCATCCATCTCATCAGGGCCGTGCACCGGCGAGGGCGTGAAGCGCAGCCGTTCGGTGCCGCGCGGTACGGTCGGGAAATTGATCGGCTGGGCGTAAATCCCGAAACGTTCCAGCAACATGTCGCTCAGGATCTTGGTATGTACCGGATCGCCCACCATCACCGGTACGATGTGACTGCCGTGGTCAATCAGCGGCAGCCCGAGACCCTTTAGACGGGTCTTGAGAATCTTCGCCTGAGTCTGATGCTGATCCCGCAACTTTTGATCACGTTTCAGATGCGCTACGCTGGCCGCCGCACCCGCCGCCACCGCGGGCGGGATCGACGTGGTAAAGATAAAGCCCGGCGCGTAAGAGCGTATGGCGTCACACATTTTCGCCGATGCGGCGATATAGCCGCCCATGACGCCAAAGGCCTTAGCCAATGTACCGTTGATAATATCCAGACGATGCATCAACCGGTCGCGTTCAGCCACACCGGCACCGCGCGGGCCGTACATGCCGACCGCATGAACTTCGTCAATATAGGTCAGCGCGCCGAATTCATCCGCCAGATCGCAAATCGCCTCGATCGGACCGAAATCGCCATCCATCGAATAAATCGATTCAAACGCAATCAGCTTGGGCGCTGCCGGATCATCCGCCGCCATCAGCTCGCGCAAATGCGCAACATCGTTGTGTCGGAAAATCCGCTTGGCCCCACCATTGCGGCGCACGCCTTCAATCATCGAGGCGTGGTTCAGCTCATCCGAATAAATAATCAGCCCCGGGAAAAGCTTGGGCAGCGTGCTTAACGTTGCGTCATTGGCGATGTAGGCGCTGGTGAACAGCAGTGCCGATTCCTTGCCATGCAGATCGGCCAGCTCGGCCTCGAGCCGTTTATGGTACACCGTCGTGCCGCTGATGTTGCGGGTTCCGCCCGACCCCGCACCGGTGGCTTCAATCGCCTCGTGCATCGCATTGAGCACGACCGGATGCTGGCCCATGCCAAGATAGTCATTGCCACACCAGACGGTGATCGGCTGCTCGCCCCCATCCGGGCGGCGCCATGTTGCGTGGGGAAAATTGCCCTGTCGGCGCTCGATATCGATGAAGGTCCGATACCGACCTTCCTCGTGCAGCCGTCCAATCGCCTCATCCAGCTTGGCGGAATAATCCACGGGGCTCTCCCTTTTTCTGTCCATTCACCGGCCAGGACCACAAGGCCGAAACTGCCAGGTTATTATACGTTTCTGGCAGATTTCGATAGTTACAGAAACCTTACCTCTCGGGCAATAGTTACAAAATGTCGCTCCCCCTGCCTTGACTTGGGTCAAGCCGCTGGACAGCGCCGTCCCGCCTGATACGGTCGCACGCGACTGATCACAAATTCCAGGGCTTCCGCCATGTCTCTTTCCGCCGTTTTGACCCGCATTGACGACCAATTACCCGACGCCATTGATCGCCTGATGGGGCTGTTGCGCATCCCGTCAATTTCGACTGATCCGGCCTATGCCGAGCCTTGCCAGGATGCTGCTGACTGGTTGGTGAATGACCTTCAACACATTGGTATTGATGCAGAAAAACGCACAACCCCTGGCCACCCGATGGTTGTGGGCCATATCGACGGCCCAGGTCCCCATCTGCTGTTTTACGGTCATTATGACGTTCAACCGGTCGATCCTTTGGAACTTTGGCATACCGATCCCTTCGATCCCAAACTCGAAGACACCAGCAAAGGCCAGGTTATTCGCGGACGCGGATCGTCGGATGACAAGGGCCAGTTGATGACCTTTGTCGAAGCCTGCCGTGCCTATAAGGAAGCGAACGGCGCGTTACCTTGTCGCATCACGTTTTTCTTTGAAGGCGAGGAAGAAAGCGGCTCGCCCTCGCTGATCCCGTTCATGAAGGAAAACGCAGAGGAACTCAGTGCCGATATTGCGCTGATCTGCGACACGTCAATGGTGGCGCCCGGCGTACCCTCGATCGCCTCGCAGCTTCGCGGGATGCTCAAGGACGAGTTCACCATCCACGGCCCTCGTATTGACCTGCATTCCGGTCATTACGGCGGCCCCGGCCTCAACCCCCTGCGGGAGATGTCGCGGATCATCGCCTCTTTCCACGATGATCAGGGGCGCGTCGCGGTAGACGGCTTTTATGAAGGTGTGCATGAGGTTCCAGACGAGTTGCTGCGCCAGTGGGAAAGCTGCGGCTTTAACGAGGCGGACTACCTGAATTCCGTCGGTTATACCCAACCACATGGCGAACAGGGATACTCGACACTGGTACAGCAATGGGCGCGCCCGACGCTTGAAATCAACGGCATCTGGGGCGGCTATCAGGGGGCTGGCAGCAAGACCGTGATTCCAGCCGAGGCGCATTGCAAGCTCACCTGCCGCCTTGTGGGCGACATGGACCCTGACGACCTGCGCAGCAAGATCCGCGCCCATGTCGACGCGCAGCTTGCAACCGATGCCCGCGTTACCTGGGACAGTGACCTCGAAGGCGCCCCGGCCGCGGTGATGAATGTCGGTCGCCCGGAGTTTGAAAAAGCACGGCAGGCGCTGAGCGATGAATGGAACCGAGAGGCGGTGTTCTGCGGCATGGGTGGCTCGATCCCGATCGCCGGTTACTTCAAGGAGATCCTTGGGCTCGATGCAATGCTGATTGGCTTTGCCAACGAAGATGATGCGATCCATTCACCGAATGAGAAATACAATGTCGAAAGCTTCCACAAGGGCATTCGGAGTTGGGCGCGTGTTCTGGATGCTTTGGCCGGGTAGATCCGTCGCCGAAACATGAGGTACATGCGCTGTCGCTGAGTATCCTGATGGCCACTTACGGATATAAGGGCCGGCAGCTTACTGAAGCTGCGCCATTACGCTTTCGGAAAATTCAGCCGGTCCAAAACCCAGGGCGAACCCCAGCACCATGCCAGACGCGAAAACCAGCCGGGCTGGTTCGGACAACACGCGAAATGCAGCGCGTTGCAATTTGAATGCAAAGAATAACATCAGAAAAACGATGGCTATCGCGATCCCTGCCATGACCGGCGTTGCAAACGGTGCGAAGATATCTGAGTGACCAAGCCAGCCGTTTATCTCGGTCATGCGGGACACGACCATCATACCTGCGTACATCAGGGCAAAGCCTACGACGAACCGCATTGGCTTGAATCCGGCACGACCACCGCCAGCCTTGGGCTTCGTTTCCAGCTTTTTCTGTTCTTCGGAAATACCGGCCAGCAACCTTGCCGAAGCCGGCTGCCCCCGCGACATCTCGATCCGTTCTAGACGCTCTGTAAAACTCGTCTGTGCCATAGTGCCCTCGTACAACACGCTTTTGCTAAAGCAGAATTCTGGCGACAATCGGGCATCCCGACGGAGAGATTACGAAAAATGTTATGAAAAAGGGCAGAACCAGCAAGGCAACTAGCGTGTCAGGCATGCTATTGGTGGTTCATGATTCTACTTACAATATCGGAGCGCTCATAGAGACGATATCTACAGTATTTTCGACGGCCGGGCCTTACCGCAATTTGACCCGAGTTCCGCAATCACGTCATACGAACAAGCGCATGAAAAGATTGTTGCGCATATGGGATCAGATATTCTTATCATTGCTGTTAGTATGATCGCCGGTCATGGAGTATCCTGCGCTGATGATTTTGCCGAATTGCGCGTCGCGCTCTAAAAAGAAACCGTCTTGTGTATGGGTATCGGGAAAAAGCGAATGGCTCTTCTCGCTACTGCGGGCCAACAGGGCGAAAGACGGCAACCAAATGGATGAATACATCATCCGTGCCCGAAACGTATGCCGTGAAATTTTGAATGCTGATCAGAATACAAATGGTGCGGGCTTTGCGGGGGCCAGATCGATCTAATGCGAGTGTTGGTCGCCACATTGATGCTGTGCGCAGGTATGGCCGAGGCAACGCCGGATCACATTGACGGATCGCAAACGCAATCTTCCGACCCTGTTGCGGTTGATGAGTCGTCAACCACCAGTGCAACACGCTCCAGCGACGCTCCGGCAACAATCACTGATGAACGCAGGCAACAGGTGGTGATGGTTTCACCAAGACCAAAGTTGCGACCCGCGAGATTTCGCAAAATCACTCTGGGGCGCGAACGCATGCGCAAACGCGGTGCGGTGTGCGACGACTGGACAATTCTTGGCCAGACCGTCAAATCGTTTACCGGAAAATACAGGGGATGCGGAATTTCTGACCCGGTTCGGGTTCGCATGATTTCTGACATCGAACTCAGCCAGAAATCACTGATGGATTGCAGGACCGCTGTTGTGCTGAAAACATGGATTGAAAACACCGCCAAACCAGCATTCGCTGATATGGGCGGCGGCTTGAAAAAGCTCCATGTCGTCGGCCACTATTCTTGCCGGACCCGGAATAACTTGGCCAGCACGCGTATATCCGAGCATGGCAAGGGTCGTGCGATTGATATTGCCATCTTTCAGCTTGTGGATGGGACCCTCATTAGCGTTCAGGATGGGTGGAACGCAGCATATGCACGCGGTGCCTTGCGCAAACTGCACAGTGGCGCTTGTGGTCTGTTTGGCACGGTACTTGGCCCCGATTCAGATCAGTTTCACCGGGACCACTTTCATTTTGATACGGCGCGCCACCGCAGCACACCTTACTGCCGGTAGCGGTTGATCTATAGCCGACGTACCTGAGAGTGGAATGAGGCCAAATACAAACGCGCGGGTCGGTGGTTAAGGCAACCTGACCGTAGACGTTCAGTGCTGATAGATCGTGTCTCCCTAAAACGGAACGGACACGCGGCACCGCACCATTGCCAATGATGCCAAGGGGCAATCCCGCTTGTCGCGCTTAGCTGATAAGGGAGGTGGCGCGGTTGACGGGGCTCGAACCCGCGACCCCCGGCGTGACAGGCCGGTACTCTAACCAACTGAGCTACAACCGCGCAAACGCATTCCAGGATCGATTTGGGGCAGCGGTGGCGCGGTTGACGGGGCTCGAACCCGCGACCCCCGGCGTGACAGGCCGGTACTCTAACCAACTGAGCTACAACCGCTCACTGCCCGCCCGATCCTTTGGGCGTGGCTCGTCTCATATGCCGGGGCATCGGCCCCGTCAAGCAGGAGAAAGATGAATTTTGGGGTTTCTGCAAAGATGCAGGTTTATGGCGCGACGATCACGCCTCAATGCAAATCGGCGAAGACGTCTTTCATCAGCGTCAGGCCGCCCATCGCCGAGAATATGTTCAGCAGTTCCGCCTTACAGAAATTGTCCTCGCACTCGATGGCCCATTCCAGCACCATTACCGCCTCAGAAGGCCGCAGTTGCGCGTCGCGATCTTCCGCCATTTTTTGACGAATGGCGGAGAGAAGCGCGTGCCTCTTCCCGCCATTCCGCGCTAATTCACTCGCCATATTTAATCCACTTAAACTTGCGCGTCGTGGCAATCTATTTGACTTATTCGGGTGTTTGTCAATATAAGGGACCGACTATCCGGAATTTAGGACCGTAAACCAGTGACCGATTTGCATGAGCGTCTGAAGACGTTGATCAAAAATTCAGACTACGATTACAAAAGCTTATCTCTCGAGATTGGCCAGGGTGAGCGCTATATTTCGAACCTTTTATCAACAAAAAGCGATCCGGGCTTCACAAGTGTCATAAAAATTTGCGCCTCCCTTGGCGTGACGCCAAACCAGATTGCCGGACTGAATGACCAGCTAAAACTAGTCAATGACGACATCGATAACCGAATCGTTTCCGCCCATGCCGAACGCATCCTGACGTCGGTCACGCGCGAGGCGCATCGCAAGCTGTCGGCGCGCGGCACCGGCCCGCTGATCGACGACGTTCTGACCTGGTGGCACCAGCAACACGGTGTGCTCAGCAATTTTGACCGGCTGTCGGAACATGTGGACCTCTATCACGCACCAGATGCCGATGCCCGCCTGCCCCAGCCCTACATGGTCGGGGAACAAAGCCTTGCGCGGGTGTCCTTCGGAGTGAAATCGGCCGAACATCTGGGCTATCTCTTCACCACGTTCGATCACGGCCTGACGGAAAAGGTGAAGCTGGCCCATGTCGAGGCGACCAAGGGCGAGCCACAGCTGTCGATTCAGGAGATCGAGGTGAACCTGCCCAATCACAGCTTCCCTCTGCGCTTCAACTACAAGCGCCTGCTGCTTCCCGTGCGAGACATGCAGGGCAACCAGTACATCCTGAACTATTCACAGGCTCTCGAGTGACCGCGCGTAATGCGCCATCATGTGGCTGAGGTTGTCCTGCGACACCGCCACCAGCCACTCCGAGCTTGCCCGCCCCGGCGGCGTCGGTTCTGACCAACGCGCCACGCCGGGGATCTGGATCGAAAATCCGTAATTGGTGGCAAAGCCCAGTTTCACATCCCGGTCACGCATCATGGCATAGGTCCAGTCGATCGGCCATTTGGTGGCAATGGTCACTTGCAGCAGTATCATGAAATAGCGCAGCTTCTGTCGTGATCCGCGAAATCCGGGCCGCATGAACAGTTCGCCGATATAGGCCATGTTGCCGTGGAAGTTCGGCGGCAGTGCCTCGGTGAAATCCAGGATCGTATCCCGACGTTGCTGTGGGTAATGCCGACGCATGGTGCGGATCATGTAATCGCCCATCTTCTCGCGCCCGATATTGTCGAACCGCACCGACACCGAGGCCGAATATTCACCGTCTTCCTGCATGAAAAGCCAGAATCCGCTTTCCTCGGTGAAATCGTTGAAGTCGCTCGACAGCTTCGGCGTCAGACCAGGTTTACCCATTTCTTCGGTCAGCTCTTTCGCATAGGCGAAATCGTTGATCATCTCGACGCTCACACCGATCTCTCCAAGTGCCCCGAGGCACTCACCACCCACGGTGATCAGGTCCAGTGAATTTTTCATTGCCCCACGTCCTGCTTCTTGCCTGCCTCATGCCCGTTGCAATCCTCTGTGGGATCTTCGGGTCTGCTTTGCGACAGCGCCTCAGTTCGAAAACGCATGCCCTGCAGCAACTGAATCACGCTCACCCCGCCCGGGGCAAGGCGGAAATAGGCAAATGGGCCAGTTTTTACAGGGCCTATCATCCCTGTGGCCCACCTGTAACAGGTTATGCAACCCAAGATAGAGTGAGTCCTGAATAGGGGATCAGACACTGGGTCAACACGTAATGTACACGCGCATATTTCAACGCAAAAACAATATACCAGAGAGGGAATGGTGGGTGATGAGAGACTCGAACTCCCGACATCTTCGGTGTAAACGAAGCGCTCTACCAACTGAGCTAATCACCCGACCGGCGCTTATTGCCCCAGAAATCGAAGCCGCGCAACCCCTTGTGATACCCTCTCAGGACAGAATTTTCTCGACCCCGTTTTCCAACACGTAGATGCAGCCCTGACGATTGCACAATGCGGTCATTCCCGCCTGATCCAACCCGCAGACCTGCCCGCGCAGCACCTTGCCCAGAATGCCGTGCGACACGATGATGCTGGGACCGGTCAGCGACGCAAGAAAGCCCGACACCCGCTCCTCAAGTGCTGCCATGCCTTCGCCTCCGGGGGCGGAAGCATAGGTTTCGATATCGGAGTCGGCATATGTCACCTCAGAGCGCAGCTTGCCTTCCCAATCGCCGGTGTTGATCTCGGCGATCCGGTCATCCACCTGGTAGCTGGTGCCGTTCAGCGCAATTTGCGCCGTCTCCTGCGCCCGGCCCTGGGGCGACACAAAGATACCTCCCGGCCCGGCCGTGACCTCCGCAAGGAACGGCGCAATCAACTCGGCCTGTTGGCGCGCATCCGCCCTGCCCTGCGCGGTCAGGTCGGAATTCAGCCGCCCCTGAATGCGCCCCACGGCGTTCCATTCGGTCTGTCCGTGGCGCAGAAACCAGATTTTTGGAATATCAGCCATCACGCACGCACCATCAAATCATCAGCAATATGGTGGGTGATAACAGATTCGAACTGCTGACATCTTCGATGTGAACGAAGCGCTCTACCACTGAGCTAATCACCCGCCGAGGCGGCTTTTAGCGTCACTCAGCCGCGTCCGCAACCACCCGTTGCGGGGGCACAGCCCGGGCGTTCGATTGTTTGCTCTGACGTATTTTCGTCACCACGATGCGAGCCGAGTCGGTCTCTTTGGTGCGGTTGTATTTCACCTTGCCCAAGGGCTGAAGGTTCATCTCGCGACCTTTGCCGAGGGTTTCACCAAGCACTTCAAGCAACGCTTCGACTACCGGCTTGGCGTATTTCTTTTTCACGTCACTGCGCGCTACAACAAGATCGACCAGTTCTTTTTTCTTCAACTCTGTCGGTGCGGTCACGCTCGCCATTGCATTGGTTTTGAGCGACATGTCCGGAGCTGGAACTTTGCTGGTGCTGGTCTTCGCATCTCGCGCTGCTGCGACACTTGACGCCGTTACTGATCTGGAAACAGTCTTCGGCGCGCCCTGGGCTTTTGGAGGCTTCGGCCCGGCCAGTCGGGATTTCGGTGCCGTGGCTGTTTTTGCCGTGCTTTTCCTAGCAGTTTTCGAGGTGGTTTTCGCCGTTTTTTTTGGTTTGCTCGACGTGGATCGCGTGCTCATATTTGACCTCATTGTTTTGCTCTTGGAAACATTTCTACGCAAATCAGGATCACATTGCCAGCAATGACTTGAGGCCGGGGCGGGTTAAATATCTGCCGCGCAGTGATCTGGCCTGCGATCACCGGTCAGGCAGGTCTTGCCATCTCACGCAGATAGACCGGAAAATCGCACACAGGACCGTCGGCTTTGATCTGCCCCAACATCTCGTCGACGAAGACGCGATGGTAGCTGGTGTAGTTCACCACATGGATTATGATTTCAAGCCGGGTCATCATGCCCCGGTCGCCGCCAATGAATTCGAATGAGACATTCTCACCCAACATATCTGGTGTCATTCCATCGGCGAATTCGACCCACCAAGCATCCATCGCCACGACGGCCTTCCAAGGGCGGACCTAGAAGGCAGGTTTTGATCGCCGCGTGAGGTATATCCGTGCGCGCGCCTGAAGCGGCGTTTACGTCACGGTCGAACAGGCTTTCGTCACCTGGCCGCCAGCCTCGTTCGTCCTCGTAAACTCTGTCCTACCCGGCGTGTCGGACACGCTGGCAAATGCAGACATCGCCCGAACCACCTTTAAGGTTATCCGAGCAAACCGCCATCTTCACGTTCGATTACCACGACGGAGGACCTTGGCAACTGCCCCTCACCATCGGGAAACGGTGCATCCGGGTGCTGGATGCCCACGAACATCGCGCGCCGATCCGCCGACCAGCATAGCCCGGTTACCTCGCTACCGGTGGGCCCGGTCAGAAACCGTTCGATCCGTCCGGTGACAGGATCGCCCACCAGCATCTGGTTGTTGCCCATTCCCTCGAAGTCACCTTCGTTACTGTCCTTGCCGTCGGTCTGAATCCACAACAGACCAGTGCTGTCGAACTGCATCGCGTCGGGAGAATTGAAGAGATTTACCGCGTGTATGTTCTCGGATCCGGCATAGGCATCGTCGTGCACCAGCGGATTGCCCGCCATCACGTAGAGATCCCAGGTGAAGTCGCTGGCGGCATGATCATCATTCGCCGGATACCAGCGAACGATCTGGCCGTAATGGTTCTCGGTCCGCGGATTGGGTCCGTTTGCGGGCGTCTCATCACCCCCGGCATTGGGCTTCACACCGCGGTTCTTGTTGTTGGTCAAGCAGCAATACCCCTCGACAGATATCGGGTTCACCGCGACCCATTCGGGCCGGTCCATGGTTGTCGCGCCTACTTTCGAGGCCGCCATGCGGGTAAAGATCGCAATCTCTGCCGCAGACATCTCCGTTGTCTCGGGCGTCAAGGCGATCCAGGTACCGCTACCGTCCTCGTGAAACTTCGCTACGTAAAGCTGCCCGTCATCCAGCAACCCTTCGGTCGAACGCCCCGGCGCATAGACGCTGCGCGAGACGAACTTATAGAGGAACTCACCGCGTTCATCATCGCCCATATAGACTACGACACGACCATCCGGGGCCAGAACCACCTCGGCGTTTTCATGTTTGAACCGCCCCAGACCGGTGTGCTTGATCGGGGTCGATTGCGGGTCTGCCGGATCGATCTCGACCACATAGCCCATGCGATGCGGTTCGTTCGGAGTTTGCGAGATATCAAAGCGCGGGTCGAACCTGTGGTAGTCATAGCCCCAGCCGTCCAACCCGATGCCATAGCGCCCGTAGCCGTCCGGCAGGTCTACATCCGGATCGGTCGAGCCGAAATAGCCGTTGAAGTTTTCCTCGCAGGTCAGATAGGTGCCCCAGGGCGTGCGCCCCGCGCCGCAATTGTTGAACGTGCCCAAAGACCTTATGCCCGAGGGATCATCCGCCGTTTTCAGCAGTTCATGCCCCGCCGCCGGGCCCTTGATCTCCATCTCTGTCAGATGAGTGATGCGCCGATTGAGCGGGCTGTCGAGTATAACCCGCCAGCCCTCCGCGCCTCGCGTGACTTCCATCACCGTGACGCCCTGGAGGTTTTGCAGCTTCTTCACATCATCGGCGTTGTCCGGCTGTCCTTCGGCGCGCTGCGGCAGGTTGATGTCGCGATTGGCATATTCATGGTTGACCGCGATGACCTGCTTTTCGCCAACGGAAAACAGCTCCATCCCGTCGGTATTTTCGCCAAACACACGGTCCGCGCCCTCGGACGCCCCGCCGGTGGTATTATCAAACGCGGGCGCGTCGGAAAACAGAGGATCGCCCCAACGGATCAACAGATCCCAGCGATACCCATCGGGCACATGCACGGTTGCATCGGTCTGGATGTCGATCGGCGTAAAGGCAAACCGGCCCTCGGCCTGCGCTGCGGTCGAGGACATCAGAACGCCCATGGCGGACGCTCCGGACCCCAGGGCCAATACCCCGCCCATGAAGCCACGGCGCGTCAAAGCGATCTCAACCACCCAGTCAAAATCACAGGTTTCGGGGCGCGGGTCGTTCAGTTCGTCCCAATCATCGGCGGAAATACGGTTCAGGTCGAAATCTCTCATGATCGTCAGCTCCGATAAAATGTCACTCTTTATCGTAGAGGTTAACTGATTCCCGTAACAACCTTACGACGAGTGACCTAGCCGAAATCCGCCTCAAGGCACGAATTTTCCGCATTTCACGCAACAAATGCAAAGATCACCCCCTTATCAGCGACATTTATTTCACAAAACCCGCTTGACGCCCTTCCCCCCCGCCCATAATCTCTCGCGCACGCAGCATGAAGGAGTCGCAAGCGTGAACACGCTAGTCGTCATCTTGGGTAAATGGCGCATGGGCCGGTAACGGACACCATAACGGTACCCATGCGCCCCCGAAAATTCGGGGGCTTTTTTATGTCGCGTAACAAAAGATGGATGTCATGAACGGAGTGAAGCAATGACACGTCAAATGACCGGAGCGAAAATGGTAGTCCAGGCCTTGAAGGATCAGGGCGTGGATGTCGTATTCGGATATCCTGGCGGTGCCGTGCTACCGATTTATGACGAGGTGTTTCAGCAAAACGACATTCGCCACATTTTGGTGCGTCATGAACAGGGCGCGGTGCATGCCGCCGAAGGGTACGCGCGGTCCACCGGGAAACCCGGCGTTGTTCTCGTCACCTCCGGCCCCGGCGCCACCAATGCGGTCACGGGCCTGACCGATGCGCTGATGGACAGCATCCCGCTGGTTGTTCTGACCGGTCAGGTACCCACCTTCATGATTGGCAACGACGCCTTTCAGGAGGCCGATACCGTCGGCATCACCCGGCCTTGCACGAAACATAACTGGCTCGTCAGCGACACCAAAACGCTCTCGGGCACGCTGCACCAGGCGTTCCACGTTGCCACCTCGGGCCGCCCCGGGCCGGTTCTGGTCGACATCCCGAAGGACGTCCAGTTTGCCAGCGCCGACTACACGCCGCCGCAAAAAGCGCGGATTGATCACTATCAACCGCAGGTCAAGGGCGACATGGACGAAATCACCGAACTGGTGCAAGCGCTGGAAAAGGCCAAGCGCCCGATCTTCTATACCGGCGGTGGCGTGATCAACTCCGGCCCGGCCGCGAGCCAGCTGCTGCGCGAGCTGGTCGATGCCACCGGCGTACCGATCACATCGACCTTGATGGGTCTGGGCGCCTATCCGGCCAATGGTAAGAACTGGCTGGGCATGCTGGGCATGCACGGGCTCTACGAGGCCAATATGGCGATGCATGACTGCGACCTGATGATCAATATTGGCGCGCGGTTCGACGACCGGATAACCGGTCGGGTCGATGCCTTCTCACCGGGTTCGAAGAAAGCGCATATCGACATCGACCCCAGCTCGATCAACAAAGTCATCCGCACCGATATCCCGATCGTCGGCGACGTGGGTCATGTACTGGAAGATATCCTCAAGGTCTGGAAATCGCGCGGCCGTAAGATCAACCGCGAAGCCACTCAGAAATGGTGGGCGCAGATCGAGGACTGGAAAAAGATCAACTGTCTGGCCTATTCGCAGACCGGCAAGGCCATCAAACCGCAGCATGCGCTGTCCCGGCTTGAGGCCCTGACCAAAGATCATGACCGCTATATCTGCACTGAAGTGGGCCAGCATCAGATGTGGGCGGCGCAATACCTGACCTTCAACGATCCCAACCGCTGGATGACCTCCGGGGGCCTGGGCACGATGGGCTATGGCTTCCCGGCCTCAATTGGCGTGCAGATCGCCCATCCGGAGGCCCTCGTGATCAACGTCGCGGGCGAAGCTTCGTGGCTGATGAACATGCAGGAGATGGGTACCGCCGCGCAATACCGCCTGCCGGTCAAACAGTTCATCCTCAACAATGAACGCCTCGGCATGGTCCGCCAGTGGCAAGAGCTTCTGCATGGCGAGCGTTATTCGCATAGTTGGTCCGAGGCCCTGCCCGATTTCGTCAAACTGGCCGAAGCCTTCGGCGCCAAGGGCATCCTCTGCAAGGACCCGGCGGATCTTGATGACGCGATCATAGAGATGCTGAATTTCGACGGCCCGGTCCTCTTCGACTGCCTGGTGGAAAAGCACGAAAACTGCTTCCCGATGATCCCTTCGGGGGAACCACACAACAAGATGCTGTTGGGTGAAGCGTCAACCAAAGACGCCATCGGCTCAAAAGGCGCCGTAATGGTCTGATCTCTTCTGGCGCGGGAGTGCTCACTCGCGCCATTCATCTGATCCCTAAGGACGCGTGCAACGCCGCGTCGACACAGAGGAAAGAAAAAATGTCCGCCCTAAAAATCAAAAAAGGCTCCACCAAGCATTCCGCGTATAATCTACGCCCGACCTTCTCGGACAAGATCGAAAGCCACACGCTGGCGATCGTGGTGGATAACGAACCCGGCGTGCTGGCGCGGGTGATCGGTCTTTTCTCGGGGCGCGGCTACAATATCGACAGCCTGACGGTGGCCGAGATCGACCATCAGGGCCACCAGTCGCGCATCACCATCGTCACCACCGGCACGCCGCAGGTGATCGAACAGATCAAGGCACAGCTGGGCCGGATCGTGCCAGTGCATGATGTACATGACCTGACGGTCGAGGGCGCCTCGGTCGAGCGCGAACTGGCGCTGCTGAAGGTCGCCGGTGAAGGTGACAAGCGGGTCGAGGCGCTGCGGCTGGCGGATATCTTCCGCGCCAGCGTGGTCGACAGTACGCTTGACTGTTTCGTTTTCGAAATAACCGGCACGCCAGACAAGATCGACGCCTTCGCCGATCTCATGCGCCCCCTGGGCCTGTCCGAGATCGCCAGAACTGGCGTCGCCGCCCTGCCACGCGGTCGATAGAGCGACGCAAGAAACTTTGCCGTGATTTTCGCCCAGAACATCGCGCAACATGAATTAGCTGTACGTTATTCATGGCTCAGACATCACGGGCCACCCCCAAGGCGGCGCTGATCCGCGTCACCTTGGCATCAGGCCGGTTCAGGCATGGCTCTAAAGCTCAGATAACTCTGCGGGCCCGCGTGTTTATAGGTGTTGAATTGGCGGGTCTCGGCTCGAACGCGATGACCTTTGCCCGGCTGTCGTCAACCACAATCGGGGTGCCCTGCGCAGGTAAAGTGCCTGCTTTTTTCAAATCATGCGCCAAGGTCGGATATTCGTCCGACGCCACCAAACGTGGGTTACAGGCCAACCGCATATGACGGTCTTCATGCACTTCGAACTGAACCAGATCGCCGGCGTCCATGTCCGCGCCATCCAGCGCGCATAGCCCATCACCTTTGAAAAAAGCCAGATCACCGTGATCTTCACACCAGATCACTGCCCGGTTCTTAATTTGATCGCTCCACAATACTACGCCAAACATATCTTCCCCAATAGCTGTCCTTCGATCCCCCCACCCACGATATTGGGGCCTTAAGAAGGGTTACGACACTTCTAATTTAACCTTGCTTCCAATAAACTTGTGTCAGTTAAGCAAAAAACTGACGCTAACTAGCATCAAATTTGAGAATATGTATAAATAGGCGAGGTCTTGCCGACTCAACCTACGGTTATCATAACCGGCAACAAATCTGATCGAATCTCAATCGAGAGCAGTATTTTCCGAGCCGAGGGGAAAAATTTGAAACACGTAAATCAGTCAAGCGTGGGCAATCCGAGTCTTGATCCGGCGGAATTGCGGGGAATTTTCGGTGACAATCTTCGCAAACTCTGCGGCGCCTATTCGTCCGTGGCCGGGCTATGCCGTGAACTTGGTGTAAATCGCACCCAGTTTAATCGCTATCTCGCTGGCGAAAGCTTCCCGCGCCCGGACGTGTTGCATCAAATCTGCAACTTCTTCGGGGTAGACGCTCGTATCCTGCTTGAACCGGTCGATACGATCGGCCCCGCCGCCCATGACGTGCTCAACCATCCCGTCTTGGCCGGTTTCTTCGGGCGCGAACCAGTGACCGTCGACGAACGGCTCTTTCCAAGCGGATTCTACAAGTTTGTCCGCCGGGCCTTTATCGGCACCAAAGATTACATGTGCGGGCTGGTCTTTGTGTCGCGAGATGACGGTTATACTTTTCTGCGCGGGTACGAGCCGCGCCAGGCGATCCGGAAACAGGGACTATCAACAAACCCGAAAGAACGTGAATTTCGCGGCATCGTCATGCGTCAGGAAGAAGGTGTGATGGCGATCGTCACGCATCGGAATGCACTGGCCGCCTCGTTCAACTTCCTCACGCCCGAAACATCCTTCCAGTCGAACCTCTGGGAAGGTTATGCCACCCGAACTGTGCGCGAAAAGGTCACGGGTAGACGCGCCACGCGGATGGTTTATGAACATCTCGGCAATGATCGTACCGCCATCATGCGCACGGCCCGTAACGCCGGCCTGATCACGCTGGACGACGTAGCGCCTTTCCAGGCAAGATTACTGCAGCCGGATCAGCCCTTCGTTTAACGCGCCTGAAAATACTGTCGTAATGAGATAAGCGGCGTCGCGTTCTGTCGGTTCGCGCTGGAACGATTCCAGCTACGAGACAGCAAGAAACTTCTGGAGGCCGCTATGACCCACCCCGCCACCGATCTGTCCAACGTCCGCACCGGAATCGAGGCTGCCAACGGGCTGCCAAACGCGCATTACATCAACCCCGGTGTTTTCGCCGAAGAACGCCAGGCGCTGCTTTATGGCCAGTGGGCGGGTCTTGCGGTGGCGGCCGACGTCCCCGAGCCCGGCGATGCGATTCCCCTGGAATTCCTTGGCATGCCGCTGTTGCTCATTCGCGACAAGGAAGGCGACGTGCGCGTGTTCCAGAACATCTGCCGCCACCGCGGTATGATCCTGGTGGAAGAACCCCGCAAAATCGAAGGCGCGATCCGGTGTCCCTATCACTCCTGGTGCTATTCGACCAAGGGCAAGCTGGTCAGCACGCCCCATGTGGGCGGCCCGGGCCAGAACACCCACGCGGCGATCAAACGCGATGAGCTGGGCCTGAATGAAGTGCGCAGCCATGTCTGGCGCGATGTGGTCTGGATCAACGTTTCAGGCGATGCGCCGGCCTTCGAAGAAGTTCATGCCGATCTGATCAAACGCTGGGCCGATTTCGACAAACCCCTCTATCACGGCGGTGCCGACAGCAAGTTTCAGCTTGAGGTGCAGACCAACTGGAAGCTTGCAGTCGAGAATTACTGCGAAAGCTACCACTTGCCCTGGGTGCATCCAGGGCTCAACAGCTACTCCCGGCTGGAAGATCACTATCACATCGAACAGCCCGGACAGTTCTCGGGTCAGGGCACCATGGTCTATCGCCAGCTGACCAACGAAAACGGTGAAACCTTCCCGGATTTCGAAGAAGTCGGAGAGAAATGGGATGAACAGGCAGAATATATCGCCGTTTATCCCAACGTCCTTCTGGGCGTGCACCGCGACCACGCCTTTGCGATCATCCTTGAGGCCAAGGGAACCGAAAAGACACTGGAACATGTCCATCTCTACTATTCGGTCCCCGACAGCGACGGTGGATTGCGCGACCGTAACACGCGACTGTGGAAATCGGTTTTCGAAGAGGACGTGTTTGTTGTCGAGGGCATGCAGAAAGGCCGTCACGCGGATATGTTCGACGGTGGGCGCTTTTCACCGGTTATGGATAGCCCGACCCATGTGTTCCACCAATGGGTGGCTGAAAAGGTCGATGCCCATCGTTCAATGGCGCACGCGGCTGAATGAAGGATATCGATGCGCAGATGATCGCCGCCCATGAGGCGAAGGATAGTGCTGCGCTCATCCGGCTTTATACGCGGGCGGCAGATCAGGCCAATGATCTGACCGCCGCGTGTTTTTACCTGACCCACGCTTATGTCTTCGCGCTTGAGGCCGGTGCGCCCGAAGCCACCACCCTGCATGCCCGTCTAAAGGCTCATGGTCGCGAGGAATAACGCCTCTTAGAGCGTCGTAACCAACCGGTAACCGCAATCGCGGCTGTCCTGCCCGATCAGATGCGACTGTTGCTGTGCCCAAATACCGCTTGCAAGATCGGCCTCCAACCGGCCCAAACCGTCGGACACATCGCCCACCGCCCAGAAAGACGACATCGCCGCCCTGACTTTTGGGTCAAGATAGGCTGCGGGCCGCCGCCAATAGGCACTGAGGAACCCATCGGTGCAGTCATGCGGAATGGGTACCGGCGCAATCTCGACAGGGCCAAGCCAGCGTTCGTATTCGCCCATCGGCGGCATTTTCCCGTCATCCAGCGCCGCCAGTTCGGGAATATAGTCCAGCAACCAGAAGTCTCGAAACGACGGATCATATGTCAGGATCACGATCCGCCCACGCGTCACCCGGCGCATCTCGTTAAGGCCCTTTTTCTGGTCGTTCCAGTGATGCACCGTCAACACCGCCATTGATGCGTCGAACATATTATCGGCGAAGGGCAAATCCTCCGCGTATCCCTGAATAACCGACGCCGCCGATACCGGTCGTTGCTTTATCATTTCATCCGAAGGCTCAATGGCCGTGACCTGTCGGTCGACCGGCTCGTACGATCCAGCCCCGGCGCCGACATTCAAAACGGTTTTCGCAGGCCCCAACGCTTCTGCGATAATTTTCCCGATCCGCGGGTCGGGTTTGCGCAGATCGGCATAATTAAGGCCGATGGTATCGTATCGCGTGCTCATGCCGCCCCCTATTATTCCATGCCAAACTTGTCTCCATGAGACCGCCGTGACCCGATGGGCGCTGACCTGCGCAGCTTGCGGCTCACCCTTGCATCACAATAATGCAGGCATACCTTTTGTGAAACCGCTCTGGCGGGTAGAAGCAGTCATCACTGGCCCGGCATGTGCGACTCGCATGATGACCGCCGCCGAACCGCGCAGCACTGACGAGAAACTCGACCATGTCGCCTTCAGCCCCCACACAGACTAAATGGAACAAGGTCTGCCGCGCGGTCACCCGGTTCGTTCCGGATCCTGCACGGGCTCGCGAATGATCAAAAGGTCGCTTCTGATCGCCATAGGGGCAGTCATTCTGTCCCTGCTCGTGCATGGTCTGGGCCTGAGCCTCACATCGCGGAACGTGCAGACATCGCCAGGTCAGGAAACCATCGTTGACGTGACCGATGTCGGCAGCACGTTCGAGGATTTTGCCGAAGCACTGCCCGAGCCCGAAACACCCGAGATCACGCGACCTGAACCGGTGGTCGAAACTTCACCCACATCGCAGGCGCTTGTCGCATCAGAGACGCCGCAATACGTGACGACGCCCGATACCGGAACGGCCGAGGTGCTCGAACCCGATGCAGCCGAAGCACCTTCGGGCGGCGAAGATGACACCGTTTCAGATGCGCTCGCACCAGAAGCAGCCGTCACAGAAACCGAAGCCGCACCACCAGAAGGCGCACCGGAGGGCAGCGCCGATCCGACGGAAACGGCAAAGGCAGCGCCTTCCCCGAGCCTCGAACTGCCGCTGCCCCCCGAGACGCTGCAACCGGATATCGTGATCGCGGCCCTACCCGACAATCCTGACATTACAGAGACCGAAGAGGCCGACGACAGCTCGGCTTCAGCCATCACCCGGTCGTTGCGCCCCCCGAAAGAACGACCCTCGGCGGAAGCGTTGGGCGTACCTGAAGGCACGCAGCAACGCGCCGCCTCCGGCGTGATCGAATCGCCGCTTACCGCATACCGGCGCAGCGGCGTCGACCTTCTCAGCGGTGCAGGTTCCGGCGGCACGGGCGCCAGCGGCTTTCGCAGTGCCGGGAACGCGGGCGCAACGAACTACGTGGGCCAGATTTTGACCCGGCTCAACCGCGCGCCGGTTGTCTATGCCTCAGCCCGTGGGGTCGCGCGCGTGGCCTTTCTGATCAACCCCGACGGCTCGCTAGCCTGGGTCAGAGTCCTCAGAAGCAGCGGCACCTCGGATATTGATCGCGCCGCGCGTGCCCAGGTACGCAGCGCCGCCCCCTTCCCCCGCCCACCATCCGGCACCAGCCAGCGGTTGGTATTCAACTATCGCAACAGGTGATCATATAATTTGGTCCGAGGCCCCGATTGAAACTCAGAACGCGGCGGCTGTACACTCAGCAGCGCGCTATTCGCACAAAAGGAAGATGCCTATGAATATGATCCGAAAGACCGCCTCGGCGATGATGGTCAGCCTGGCCCTTGCTACCGGGGCGGCGGCGCAGGACAAGGATCTGGGAGAGGTCGTTCTGATCGAGCTGAACACCACCAAACCTACCGAGGCGGGGTGCACGCTTTCCTTCCTAGTCCTGAACGGGCATCCAAGCCAGATTGACAAGGTTGTATATGAAACAGTTCTCTTCAACAGCGCGGGTCAGGTCGACCGCCTGACACTTTTTGACTTCGGCACCCTGCCCCCGGGCCGCCCAAGGGTGCGGCAGTTTTCCGTCCCCGGCGCCACCTGTGACGGGCTGAGCCAGATTCTGATCAACGGCGCCCATACTTGCGAGGCACCAGACCTGGCCGACACCGCCTGCGAGGCCGGGTTGACCCTGGACACACGCACCAAGATCGAGGTGATAGGATGACCGCGATAATTGAAACCCTGCGCCAGACCGCTGACCTTGGCGGCCCGGTCGTTGTGATTTTGCTTGCAATCTCGGTCGTGACGCTGGCGACTATTCTCTACAAGCTATGGCAGTTTTCGGCGACAGGCGTGGGACGGCACCGCGCACTGAAAGAGGCGGTGGCGGCATGGGACAAAGGCGACCGAAGCGCGGCCAATCATGCGCTGTCGGCGTCGAAAAGCTACCTTGTTCCCGTGGTCGAAATGGCCTTTGGCGCCGGACCGGAAGACGCCAAACGGCTGGAAGCCGAGGCCGAAACCCGGTTTGCCCGCCTCGAAGGCGGGTTTCGCCTGCTTGACAGCGTGGCCCAGCTTGCCCCGCTTCTGGGCCTCTTCGGCACGGTATTGGGCATGATCGAAGCGTTCCAGTCACTTCAGGATGCCGGCTCGCAAGTTGATCCCTCGCTGCTTGCGGGCGGTATCTGGGTCGCACTTCTGACCACTGCCGTTGGCCTCGCGGTTGCGATGCCCACGACCATGGTGCTCACCTGGTTCGAAAGCCGCATGGACGCGGAACGGGTAACCGCCGAGCGGGCCATAGCGACCATCCTGCGCCCTCTGGGCCATCGTGATCCGGCTGCCTCCGACACAGCGGTGGTGCCGCATCGTGCGTAAAATGACCCGCAAACGGCGGTTGTCCCTGACGTCGCTGATTGATGTCATCTTCCTTTTGCTGCTGTTTTTCATGCTATCCTCAACCTTCTCGCGTTTTGCCGAGGTCGAGCTGTCCACCGCGAGTGCAGGTCGCATTGACAACAGCGGTACCAAGCCAAGCTTCCTTCAGGTCAGCCCCGAGACTTTGCGCATAAATGGTCGGGATATCGCCATAGAAGTGCTGCCTGAAATCTTCGCAGATTTGTCTCCGGACGCTGACACCCTGCCGCTGATCATCAGCCTGCAGGACGATGTGACCGCTCAACGACTGACCGACATTCTTGTGGTCCTGCGCGGCATCGACCGGCTCAGCATCCGCGTGTTGGGGTCATGATGCGTCGGCACCGCCATAGCACCAGACGAGAGCCCACGATCGCACTGATCAATATCGTCTTCCTGATGCTCGTGTTCTTCATGGTCGCAGGCACGCTGTCTCGCCCGTTGGACAGTGATCTGCGTCTTGTGCGCACGGCTGATCTTGAAGGCCGCGCGCCACCCGATACACTTGTGGTGCACGCCGACGGACGAATGGCTTACCGGGGCAAGGACGTGGCCTCGGTCAAGGCATTCTATGCCGCCCGCCCCGAAGAAGAGCGCGAAATCGTGCGGGTCGTTCCGGATGAAGCCCTGCCCGCCGTGACATTGGTCAACCTGGCCCGGGAACTCCGCGCCGCAGGTGCAAGCAGCGTGGTGATCGTGACCCAACGTGGGCTGGAGTGACCGCGCACCGTCACCTTTCACGTCACCCGCCAGACAAGGCTTGCTCCCATCGCGGCCAGCATGACAAGAACAACCAAGCCTTACGCGCGTCGGAGGTGTTGGATTCGCCTTCGGTGTGGATGATTTTTTCGGGCAATTGCTCACCTGTGG
>NZ_JAIMIB010000012.1 GCF_019966515.1 Roseovarius aestuarii
ACCGCCGCCTTCACCGCCGCCTTCGCCGCCGCCTTCACCGCCGCCTTCACCGCCGCCTTCACTGCCACCTTCGCCGCCGCCTTCACCGCCGCCTTCACCGCCGCCTTCGCCGCCGCCTTCACCGCCGCCTTCACCGCCGCCTTCACCGCCGCCTTCGCCGCCGCCTTCACCGCCGCCTTCACCGCCGCCTTCACTGCCACCTTCGCCGCTTAGAGCATATGCAACGGTTGTGGTTGATAAAGTAGCGACGCCAAACGCAGTACTTGCGAGTATTCCGATTAGGCCAATTCTGAGCAGTGAGTTGCTACGCGAAATTGTTTCTTCCAAATATTCATTGTTAATCATGGCTATTGTTACTCCTCTAACTACATTGCCAAACTGCCCAGGTTTGTGCCCCCCTCATGAGCTAGGATTATGCCTGCATTGGTCTGCGTCAATATTAAATTACAAAGTCCGTTTTATGTGATTTGGGTATGCTGAGGTCGGTGTATACACCGAATTACTCGTATTTGACAAAAATATTAGATGTGAAGAAACGGCTGGCTACCGACCTGCTTGGCCGGGTTGGGGAATTCAACCGTATACTCGCGCTGCGGGGGGAGGATACTTTGAGGCTTTCGTTATGGCGCCTTATGCGCGGCTTTGACGTTGTCCCGCCTGCAACCAAAACACGACCAACCCAAGAGAGATCAAAGCGTTCCAGCCTGCCATCGACAGACCCAACATCTGCCAGGGGATCTCGTCACACCGCACCAGCGGCGCGTTCATGATTTGATTAAAGAGATCGTCGGTTGAAATTCCCGACACGCCGGAAGAGCTGCAAGAGCTTGGGCCTTCCCACCACCCCTGTTCGACGCCGACATGGTAAACCCCGAGCGCCGACGTGGTAAGCGCCGCGACAGCACCCATCAGCGGCAGCAACCGTCCGGGGATGACAAAGGCAATCACACCGATAACAATGGCGGCGACATGTGGCCATCTTTGCCAGATACAAAGCTTGCAGGGCGCCATCCCCCCCAGATGTTGAAACGCCAGCGCGCCCAGCATCAGAAGGGCCGATCCGCCTGCCGCCATCACGATCCAGCGTTGCCGCGTGGTCATGGTCAGAAATACCTCACCGCATAAAACCCACCGAACAACAAGACCACAAACAGGATGGTCATCAAGCCCAGGCGCTTTTCGATGAATTCCCGAATGGGTGAGCCGAATTTCAACAACAGGCCCGCCACCAGGAAAAACCGCAACCCGCGCGCCAGGATCGAAGTGATGATGAAGGTCGCAAGTGGCATACCGGTCCAGCCCGACATGATCGTGATCACCTTGTAGGGGAAGGGGGTGATACCAGCGGTCAGCACTGCCCAGAAGCCGAAATCGTTGAATCTTGTGCTGAATTCGCCCATTGCGTCTGTTTTGCCCAGCGACTCGAGGATGGGCTGGCCGATCTGTTCATAGGCCAGCGCGCCGATGGCATAGCCCAGCAATCCGCCCACCACCGAGGCGATCATCGCCACGGCTGCGACCAGCCAGGCCCGGTTCGGCCGCGCCAGGATCATTGGGATCATCAGCACATCCGGCGGGATGGGAAAGACCGAGCTTTCGATGAAGGCCACGAAGGCCAGAACCCACAGCGCGCGCGGGTGATCGGCCATGCGGATGGTCCAGTCATAAAGGCGTCGGATCATAGGCTTAGGTCTTTCCGTTGCGTCATGGCCGCGACAGAGCATGCAGGGCAGGGCGGGTCAACCCCGCGGCGTCTGAACCGGTCAAAAAACGGCGAAACGGTACTGGACGTGGCCGCGCCACTTGGGTAGAGCTAGGCCCGTGCCCAAGTGGCGGAATGGTAGACGCAGGGGATTCAAAATCCCCCGCCTTAACGGGCGTGCCGGTTCGAGTCCGGCCTTGGGTACCAGCTCTCCGCAGTCGTAAACAAGACCCGAAGTCGATTCGGCGCCGTGGTTTCATTGTTTCCGTTTTTGCGACTGTCTTTCGAATATGCCGCTATTGGATAGTTTTCGCCTAGTCGTGGCACTGCGGTCAGGTCGGAGCGCGTGTGGCTTGTTCATATCGCTGCGATGGTGGTTGAGATCGTGCAGGGATACATCTTCAGGGTTGTAAACTTGTGAAAATTAACACTGTTTTTCTTGCAAAAAGCTGGATTCGTATTATCCGGGAGAAGTGAAACTAAACTCAGGGTTGTTAATCAGTGTCTTTAAAACTGGCCGGATCGCGCCTCGTTCGCCGCCATAATGACAAATTTCTGACAATTTTCGCTTTGTTGCGCATATCGGTTTGTTACAACTGGTGGGCCCAACTGGGGGGCGATGTTTTTAGGTCACGGGGGCGACCGCACAAGACGCGCATCACCGAAGATGCGGGAGAGCTGCGAGCGCTGAGCCTGAAAGGGCATTGCGAACGTTTATCGGAGTGCGACATTTGTTCGTCGCGGTCCTTTCCATCGACAGTCGATGGATCATCTCCCGGCCAGTATCGAGGTGTGTGCAGTAGGCCCAGGCGTGATTCTCGCGTGCGGGTACAGGTAAATGGTTTCTGTGGCCCGGCCCTTCGGCACCGGCCAGCCACAGGGTAGGAGAAGATGATGTCGAATAATTTCGATGATCCATTTGCGGCCAATTTGATCGGGCTGTGGGACTTTCTGAATACCGGACCAACAGAAGATACCGGCCTTGCCGATGGCGTCGCCCAAAATGGCGAGCTTGAGGGGGATGCCCGGATTTCGGACGGCGCGCTGCATACCGGTGGTTGTGGCATGTTCGAGGTCGCGGGCGGCAATGACGAACCGTTCGATCTGGCCGAAGGCACCATTGCCGTCGCCTTCACCCAGAACAGCCATATCGGCACATCGCCCGACACGATCGTGAATCGTGGCGAGCAGGCGGACGCAAATCAGGAAGGCTGGTTTGAACTCAGCGTGACGCAGGATGGCGCGGTGCAGGTCTGGCACTGCGACAACGGATTCGATGTAAACCTCGTAACCGGTCCTGAATTTCTCCAGGAGGGTGACAGTATCAAGGCCACCTATTCCTGGTCACCTGACGGCGGGCTGACCTTTCAGGTCGAGAATCTGACCAAGAATACCGAGGTCACGCTTACCGCCGACAATCCCGGCCTGACGATGGACGTCACCGATAACGACGACGAAAGCTGGACCTTCGGCGCGCGAGAGGTCGATGATGGCCGGTACGGCAATCACTTCGACGGCACCATTGATTATGTCGCTATTTACAATGCAGATACGCTCGCCGGGGGCGATCCCGTGGCTGCCGATGACGATGCCGAGGGGGATGAGGATACCGACATCATCATCGAAGTGTTGGATAATGACAGCGACCCTGATGGTGATCCGTTGGAGGTGAGTGCGGCAAGTGATGGCGCGAACGGCACTACAGTGATCAATCCGGACGGCACGATCACCTACACGCCCGATGCCAATTTCAACGGCACCGACACGTTCAGCTATACCGTCAGCGATGGCGACGGAGGTACTGACACGGCGACGGTGACGGTCACCGTCAGGGCGGTCAATGATGACCCCGACGCGGTTGACGATATCGCAACGACGGGTTTCGGCGATGAAATCGTGATTGACGTGCTGGACAATGACAGCGATGTCGATGGCGATCTGCTTGAGGTCACGAGTGCCACTGATGGTGCCAATGGCATCACCGCGATCAATCCCGACGGAACAATCACCTATACGCCCAATAGCGAATTCGTCGGCGAAGATACGTTCAGCTACACGATCAGCGACGGCGCTGGCGGAACAGATACAGCAACGGTGACCGTCTCCGTGGGGGCCGACATGCGCGACGGGATCGTCGATGGCACTGGCGATGACGACCTGATCGACATCGCCTACACCGGCGACCCGGATGGTGACCGCATCGACAATCTGGATGAAATTCTGCCCGGCGAAGGGCCCAACGACGATATCGTTCGGGCGCGCGGCGGCGATGACACGGTTCTGGCGGGCGACGGTGATGACGAGGTTTCAGGTGGCCGGGGCGATGATCTGGTGTTTGGCGGCGTCGGGGATGATGATCTGTCCGGTGGTCGAGGTGATGACACGCTGATCGGCGGTTCGGGTAACGACATCATCTCGGGTGGCCGGGGGCGCGACGATCTGCTGGGCGGGGCTGACCGAGATACCTTTACCGGCATCACCGCAGGCGATGTGGTTGATGGCAACGAGTCGGGGGATGATTTCGACACGCTCGATCTGACCGGCGCGGCAGAGGCGGAAAATCCGGGTGGCAGCTTGCGGGTCAACTATAGGTCGCCCGATCAAGAAGACGGGTTTGTGGAATTCGTCAATGCGGGCGGCACTGTCACCGGCACAATGCAATTCGCCAATATCGAAAATGTCATTCCCTGTTTCACGCCTGACACGGTGATCGCCACGCCACGCGGCGAGGTCAGGGTGCAGGACCTTCAGGCGGGCGACCGTGTGATCACCCGTGACAATGGCCTGCAGCCAATCCAGTGGATTGGCAAGCGTGGCCTGACCGCGCAAGAGCTGCAACAGGCGCCGCATCTGCAACCGATCCTGATTCGCGCCGGATCGCTGGGCCATGATCTGCCCGAGCGTGACCTACTGGTCAGTCCGCAGCACCGCATCCTCGTAAACAACGACAAGACCGCGCTTTACTTTGAAGAACGCGAAGTGTTGGCGGCGGCCAAACACCTGACCGACATGGAGGGCGTCGCGCAAGCTGACGCCGGCGACGTGACATATATCCATTTCATGTTTGCACAACATGAGGTTGTATTGTCTAATGGCTCTTGGACGGAAAGTTTCCAGCCCGGTGATCAGGTGCTGGATGGGATGAGCGACGATCAACGCGACGAGATTTTCGATCTCTTCCCAGAGCTGCGCAACCAGGAGGGGGTTCACGCTTACCAGGCGGCGCGAAAAACACTTAAACGCCATGAAGCGAGGCTTTTGGCAAAGTAATGTAATGCAGCTGGCCGGCCTGTGCACAGGTTGGCCCCGGAAATCGACTGCGGGGGCTGTTCGATTTCAGCGTAAACAATCCCGGCCATTGGCCGGGATTGTTTCGTTTCCGGCATTCGAACAGCTGGGCAAGGCTTCAACCTCACGGAATAAGCTAAATCCTGCAACTTTACGTGAGAAATTCCCCTTTGAGTTGCAATTGCCTCTGCGTAACTTAAGTCTGGCGGCGCGGGTTGCAGGACAATGTATTGCGCCCTTTGTAGGAACCGGGTCATGTCAACAAGTTTCGAAGTTATCTTTATCGGCAATCTGCGCGATATCGATCCCGTTGAGGGAAATACGCGCGTAAGCCAGGGGGCAGTGAATTCCTGGCTGGGCACCTATGGCTCGCTGGCTAATCCGTTGTCCGAGACGGCCATTCGGGATTTTGCCCCCGGTTCCACCGGGTTTGGCGGCGGTAGCGCCGGCGTCTACGATACCGATAACAATGCATCGAATGACACGTTCACCATCGACGGCGTTGAGAAGACCCATGACGCGACGATGTTGTTCAACGCCACCATCACTTTCAAGGATGGCACAACCGGAACAGTCAGCGCGGTGTTGTCACAGGACACCAATGGCGATGTTTATCTTATGCCCGAATTTGCCAACAACGCCGACGCGGCGGTGCTTGGCTCCGGGCCGATTGCCTCGATCACGTTGAACTCACCGCTCTATGCCGGTGGTCAGCGGGGGCAGGGCTATAATCTGACCGGTGATCGCTTTGCCACAAATTTCGTACCTTGCTTTACGCCCGGCACCCTGATCGCCACAATCAAGGGGGAACGCCCGGTCGAAGAGCTGCGTCCGGGCGACCGGGTGGTGACCCGCGACAACGGCCTGCAGGAAGTCCGCTGGACCGGCCGGCACATGCTTGATGCCAAAGCGCTGGCGTCGGCTCCCGACCTGCGACCGGTTCTTATTCGTGCCGGGGCGCTGGGACCTGAGACGCCGGATCGTGACATCCGGGTCAGCCCAAACCACCGCATGCTTCTGAGGAACGAGCTGGCAGAGGTCATGTTCGGTGAACGAGAGGTGCTGATCGCCGCCAAAAACCTGATAAACCTCGAGGGAGTAGAATGTCCCGAGACCTCGGGCGTCACCTATGTGCATGTGATGTTCCGCCGTCATGAGGTCATTCTGGCGAATGGTGCGTGGTCCGAAAGCTTCCAGCCCGGCGATTATTCTTTACGCAGCGTAGGGCGGGCGCAACGCAACGAAATCCTGACGCTTTTTCCGGAGCTGGCCGCGCCATCGGGGCTGAACGGATATCAAGCCGCCCGCCTGTCGTTAAAGCCGCACGAGGCTGAGCTGCTGATCTCGGAAATCGGCCGCTAGGGAGAGTTAGGCCCACGCCACGCCGCCCAGTCTTCGGGCGTGTCCAGATCTGTCGTGGCGTGACAGTCCGGCAATGGAATCATGACCACCTTTTCGTCCGCCAGAACGTCCCGCGCGCCCTGATCACCTGAAACCTCCGCAAGCGCCGGGAACAACCGTGCGGGAAAAAGCACCGGGTGCCCGGGCCGTTCCCGGGTATCCATCCCACGCATGACGGTTTCACTGTCAAAGGCGCGCATCATCGTGCGCAGGTCGTTCACGTCGATCTCGGGCATGTCGGCCAGCACCAGCATCAGCGCATCGGCATCTTGCTGCTGGGCAAATGCCGCCGCCGCACGAATCGAGGCGGCCATGCCTTCAGCGGCGTCATCGACGATCACAAGATCAAGTCTATCATCCACGATGCCTTCGGCGATCGCGCGACGCTCGGGGTTGTCTGGCGGCAAAGTCACCAGCACGTCGGCACCGGTTTCCAGCGCCACGGCTATCCGCTGTGCCAGAAGCGGCTGATAGTCCACCAGTTCCAGCAGCTTATCGCGTCCGCGCATCCGTGAGGAGGCGCCCGCCGCCGGAATGACGATCAGCATCAGCCCCGCATCCGCGCGCCATCGGCGTCGAACAGCGGCTCGGTGATCAGGCGCGCAGGGCGCATCTCGCCCAGTATCTCGATCTCGACCGCCCGCCCGTTCCGTACCTTTTCTGTAGGGATCAGGCCCAATGCAATCGACTTGCCCGCATAATGCGAATACCCGCCAGAGGTGCAGAAGCCTTCGACCTTGCCATCGATCCAGATCGGTTCGTACGCCGCCACATCGGCATCCAGCGCGTCAACCTCAAAGGCGCAGAGCTTGCGTGCGGCGCCATTGTCGCGTTCAATCTTGGCCGCTTCACGCCCGATGAACTCGAAAGGTTTCGCAAAGCTGGTGAACCGGTCCATCCCGGTTTCGGCGGGCGTATAATCCGGCGAGAATTCGTTCAGCCACGAGCCGAAGAACTTGTCTAGGCGCAATGACATCATCGCCCGCATGCCGAAGGGGCGCATGCCAAGCGGTCGTCCCGCCTCCCACAACACCTCCCAAAGAGCCCGCTGCGCCATCGGATCGCAATAGATCTCGTAGCCCAGATCGCCGGTATAGCTGACCCGCTGGATCAGGCAATCGACCATGCCCAATGTGGCATGGCGCAGGTCCATGAAGCGCATGTCGCCCAGATCAGCGCGGGTGCAGGCTAGCAAAACCTCGCGTGCTTTTGGCCCGGCGATCTGGAAACCGTTCAGCCGGTCGCTGATATTGTCGACGATCACGCCCTTGACCTCGTTGGTCTCGAACCAGCGCATATGATTGCCCTGCGCCCCGTAAGAGGCCGTCAGTTGGAACGCCTCGTTTGAGAGGCACGAGACGGTGAAATCCCCGATCAGTCGGCCCTTGTGCGAGAGCATTGGCGTGAGGCTGATCCGTCCCGGCTTGGGCAGACGTCCGGCCATGATCCGGTCAAGCCAGATGCGGGCATTCTTGCCGGTGACTAGGTATTTGCCGAAATTATGCACCTCGTTGATACCTACCGCCTCGCGCACCGCCCGGACCTCGCGCGCCGTGGCCTCAAAGGCATTGGAGCGGCGGAAGGAAGGCGTCTCATAGCGCGGCTCCTCCCCTTCGGCGAAGTAATTGACCACCTCAAGCCCATATTGCTGCCCCCAGACCGCGCCCATGCTGTCAAAGACATCATACATCGGCGTCTGCCGGAACGGGCGCGCGGCGGGCAGTTCCTCGTTCGGATAGGCCACTGAGAAGCGTTTCTGGTAATTCTCGATCACCTTGGGGCGGGTGTAACCGGGTGTGATCCAGTCGCCATAACGGGCCACATCCATCGCGGTCACGTCGCGTTCGCATTCCCCTTCGACCATCCATTGTGCCAGCATCAGCCCGACGCCGCCGCCCTGGCTGAACCCGGCCATCACGCCGCAGGCCGACCAGTAGTTTTTCATCCCCGGCACGGGACCCACCAGAGGGTTGCCATCGGGGGCAAAGGTAAACGGCCCGTGGATCACCGATTTGACGCCGGCGCGCTCCAGCGCCGGGAAGCGTCGATAGGCAAACTCGATACTGTCCTCGATCTTGTCCAGATCGTCGGGCAAGAGTTCATGCCCGAAATCCCAGGGCGTGCCATCGACGGCCCAGGGTTTGCAGGGCTGTTCGTAAAACCCGATACAAAGCCCGCGCCCTTCCTGCCGCAGATAACTTTCGCCCGCCGGGTCCATCACATGCGGGTGCTCTTCGTCACGTTCGACGATCTCGGGCACCTCGTCGGTGACGATATACTGATGCTCCATCGGGTGCAGCGGCAGGTAGACCCCCGCCATCGCCCCCACCTCGCGCGCCCAGAGGCCCCCGGCATTGACCACATGCTCGGCATGGATCGTGCCCTTTTCGGTGACGACATCCCATGTCCCGTCATCGCGCGGGTTGGTTTCGATCACCTTGCAGTGGGTTTCGATCGTGGCCCCGCCCATGCGCGCGGCCTTGGCGTAGGCGTGGGTCGTGCCCGACGGGTCCAGATGGCCATCGAGCGGATCGTATAGCGCGCCTAATATTCCGTCGGTATTGGTCACCGGCGCAATCTTGCGGATCTCATCAGGGCCGACAATTTCGGTCTCCAACCCCATGTAACGATGCTTGGCGCGCTCAGCGAGCAGCATGTCGAACCGGTCCTGATTATCCGCCAGCGTTACGCCGCCGACATGGTGCAAGCCACAGGACATGCCGGTGATCTTTTCCAGCTCTTTATAGAGCTTGATCGTGTAGCCTTGCAGCGCGGCCATGTTGGTATCTCCATTGAGCGTGTGGAATCCGCCAGCTGCGTGCCAGGTACTGCCACTGGTCAACTCGGACCGTTCAATCAGCATCACATCCGACCAGCCCAGCTTGGTCAGGTGATATAGGACGCTACACCCGACAACACCGCCGCCGATCACAGCCACTCTTGTGGTGGTTTGCATGAGACCCCTCCCGATTTGGTTTTTTTGTATCCTCAATCGCCGCCCGCTGACCAGCCTGTCAAAAACCGACAGGTTACGTCGCAACTCGGCTGTTGTTGGCGTCAGAGGTCCGGATTTGTACCAAAATCACCAATTTTGTACCTGATGACTGAAATCCGACAGAACCTGACGCATTCCTTAACCGAATTTGTAAGGTAACGGCTAAGCTTGTCGCGAAAGGGCAACCGGCTGGGTCGCAGAATCGGCACTCTGGCCCAAAGGATACCAAGGGAAGAACCATGAAAACTCATGCACAGGCAGTTGTCATCGGCGGCGGCGTCATTGGATGCTCGATCCTCTACCACCTCACCAAACTCGGCTGGACCGATGTTGTCCTGCTGGAACGCGATGAGCTGACGTCAGGCTCCACCTGGCACGCGGCGGCCAATATCCACGGGCTGCATGACAGCGCCAATATCTCACGTCTGCAGCACTATACGATGAACCTCTATAACTCGCTTGAAGAGGAAACCGGCCAGTCCTGCGGCGTCTTCCAGCCCGGCTCGCTTTATCTGGCGCAGACCGAGGCACGCGAACATCAGCTGAAATTGCAAGCGGCCAAGGCCAAGCTTTATAACATGAATTTCAGCGAAATCACCCGCGAACAGGCCGAGGAACTGCACCCGCTGGTCAATTTCGACGGTATCCGCTGCATCATGTGGGAACCCGATGGCGGCAATGTCGACCCCTCGGGCGTGACCAACGCCTATGCGGTCGGTGCGCGGCAGCGCGGGGCGGAAATCCACCGCTTCACACCGGTCACCGGTACGATCCAGAAACCTGACGGCACCTGGACGGTCGAAACCCCCAAGGGCAATATCGAAACCCAGTGGGTGATCAACGCGGCGGGCCTCTGGGGCCGTGAAGTGGCTGCACTGGCGGGGATCGAACTGCCGCTGCAACCGACCGAACACCAGTATTTCGTGACCGAGACCATTGACGAGATCGATCAGATGGATCGGCGCCTGCCCTCGGTCGCCGATCGAGATGGCGAATATTATCTGCGGCAGGAAGGCAAGGGGTTGCTGATCGGGGCCTATGAACAGGACATGAAATTCTGGGCGGAAAACGGCACTCCGCTCGATTTTGCCCATGACCTATTTGCCGATGATCTGGACCGGATCATGGACAACGTCATGCGCGCTATGGACCGCGTGCCGGTTGCCGCCGAGGCGGGCGTCAAGCGGGTGATCAACGGCCCGATGATTTGGTCGCCCGACAGTAACGTGATCCTGGGTCCGGTGCCGGAACTGAAGAACTACTTCGTTTGTGGCGGCATCATCCCTGGCTTCTCGCAATCGGCGGGCATGGGTCTGATGGTGGCGCAATGGCTGACCACCGGAGAGATGGAATATGACATGTTCCCCTGGGACATCGCCCGCTTCGGCCTTTGGGCGAACAACAAGGAATTCGTCAAAGCCAAGGTTGCCGACCAGTATGGACACCGCTTCGCCATCCATTACCCGAACGAGGAACGCGCCGCGGGCCGCCCGCTGAAAACCCGTCCGGTCTATGAGATGCAAAAGGAAATGGGCGGTGTCTTTGGCCTCAACTACGGCTGGGAGCACCCGCAATGGTTCGCCGGGGAGGCCGGTGCGAAAGACACCAACGGTTTCACCCGCCAGAACTGGTGGGGCCCCGTGGGCGATGAATGCAAGATGCTGCGCGACCGGGCGGGCATTATCGACATCTCGAACTTTGCCAAGTACCGCTGCAAGGGGCCGGGGGCGTCCGACTGGCTAAACTCGGTTTTTGCCAACCGCATGCCCAAGGGCATCGGCCGGTCCTGCCTGACGCCACTGATTGGTGTGCGTGGCGGCATTGCCGGTGACGCCACGGTGACCCGCGTGGCCGAAGATGAATTTTGGATCGTCTCATCGGGGATGGCCGAGCGTTATCACAAACGCTTTTTCGACAGCGTCCTGCTGCCCGAGGGCACCACATTCGAGAGCTTTACCGAGGCTATGTGTGGCTTCAACGTCGCCGGGCCGAAATCGCGCGAATTGCTGCAACGCCTCACCAATGCCTCGCTGGCAACCGAAGATTTCCCCTTCATGCGCTCGCAACAGATCGAGTTGGCAGGGGTGAAATGTCTTGCCCTGCGAGTCTCCTTCACCGGCGACCTGGGGTGGGAACTGCATTGCAACACCGAGGATCAGAAACGGCTTTACGAGGCGCTGATTGAGGCAGGTAAGGAATTCGGCGCTGGCCCCGTGGGCGCCCGGGCTCTGATGTCTATGCGGGTCGAAAAGGGCTATGGCTCGTGGTCGCGCGAATATTCGCCCGAATACTTCCCCCACGAGGTTGGCTTTGATGCGCTCTGCAAGATGGACAAGGACTTCCTCAACAAGGCCGCCGCGCAGGAGGCGCTGTCGAAGCCAACCCGCGAAAATCTGGTGCTGATCCATATCGACGAAGAGGCCACAAAGGCCTCGAACGCCGATGCAACCGGTGGCGAGCCGATCTTCAAGAATGGCAAAGGTATCGGGCGTGTCACATCCGGCACCTATGGTTATACGGTGGGTATGAGCCTCGCGCTTGGCTATGTCCGGACAGGTGAGGCTGAACCCGGAGACGAGGTTGACGTGATGGTGCTGGGCCAGCCCCACAAGGCCCGCATCCTGCACGAACCGCCGTTTGACCCCAAAGGCGAGAAACTTCGCGCCTGATCGCAGCTTCCCCGTTAACAAGGCCCGGTCGTGCAGAGGCTTGCGCACCGGGCCGTCTGCTGGCTTTATCACCTGGGATAGTTGGGCAGGGGATAACGGTGCAGATAACGGTTTTTGGAAAGATCACCCGCGCTTTTGGCGCATTTCTGATCAGTGTTACGATCGCGATCTTGTTGGCGGCCTCGCCAGGTACTGCGCAGGAGGGTGCCGAAGACGCCAGCGCCGAAGATATTGCCGCGCAGGAACTGGTCGAACGGGCCAAGACCACCATTGTCACGCTTGAGCCGCTACTGGAAAGCCTCGCAACGCTTGAATCGCAGGCTCAGGACCTTTCGGCGCAGACAGAAGCGGCGTCAGAGGCCGAACAGGCCGCATTGCAAGAGGAACTGGAGGCACTCGGGGCCGAGATTGACCTTGTGCGCGATCAGATATCCATCGTCGTCACCGGTGTCTCTGAACAGGAATATCTAAACCTCGAATCCACCGAGTTTGACCTGCGTCGCGAGTTGGAGGCGCTTGTTGAACCTTTTGTCTCTGGGCTGAAAGGGGCTACCGAAAACGCGCGCCAGATCGAGCGTACACGCCGCGCGCTCGCCGCCACCGGGCGGCGTCTGGCCGATGCCGAACTGGCTGTGGAAAATACCGAAGCCGCGATCCCGCAGGCCAGCAATGACACCGTTCTGACCCTGCTGACCCAGCAGCTTGAACTCTGGAAAGAACGGGTCGAGATCAACCGGTCGCAATATGACGCCCTGACCCAGCAACTGACGGATCTTTCCTCGGAACGTGCATCGGCCCGGCGCAATGTCGATTCCGCGCTGAGCGGTTTTTTTCGCGACCGGGGGCTTAGCATCCTGTTGGGGCTCTCAGCCTTTACTGGTTTTCTGGTTGCCTGCCGTCTCATCCGCTGGCTCGCATTGCGGATCTATGGTTTCACCGGACGCCCCACAAGTTTCGCGGCGCGCCTGTCCAATCTGATTTTCACCGGCTTTACGGTTCTGGGCAGCTTTGTTGCGATGATTATTGTGTTCAACCTGCGCAATGACTGGTTGCTGCTGGGGCTTGCCGGTCTTCTGACTTTCGCGCTTCTTTGGCTGGCGATACGCATGCTGCCCAATCTTCTTGAACAGATCACCGTATTGCTCAATCTGGGTGCGGTGCAGGAGGATGAGCGCGTGCTGTTCAATGGCGTGCCGTTTCGTGTGTCGAAGCTGAGCTTTTACACCGATCTGGTGAACCCGGCGCTGGACGGAGGCGAATTCACCTTGCCCGTGCGGGAGCTTGTCGGGCTGCATTCGCGTCCGGCGGCGGAAAACGAAAGCTGGTTTCCATCCGAAAAGGGCGACTGGGTGCGGTTGACCGATGGCCATGCGGGGCAGGTTGTTGCGCAGACACCGGAAATGGTGGTGCTGAAGCTTTTGGGTGGTGCGCAGGTGACGTATCAAACCTCGGACTATCTGGACCAGACACCAGAGAACCTGTCGCATGGCTTCCGGGTCGAGGTGGAATTTGGCATCAGCTATCGCCATCAGGCCAAGGCGGCCACGGAAATTCCGCGCCTCATGCGCGACGGGGTCGAAGCGCGGATAAAGGCATTCCTGCGCGACGAAAGCCTGCGCGCAGTCGAGGTCGAGTTGCTGCGCGCAGGAACTTCGTCAATCGACTACGAGGTCGAGGTTGACGTCGGCGGTGCGGCGGCGCCCCGGTTCGAGGAAATCGAGCGCGAACTGGCCCGTATCCTTGTGGAGCTGGCAACTGAAAACGACTGGGAAATCCCGTTCCAGCAAGTGGTGGTGCACCGGGCGGTGGATTAGGGCGAGACCCGCTGAAGGGCGCCAGTTGCCAACCCAAACAGCATGGCGCTGAAAGGGCGTGTTTCCTTTATAGCTGAAAGATTTGGCGGGAACCTCCCAAAAGCCTTTCGGCAGGGATCGTATTTTTGGGTGAATACGGTGAGCGGTCTTAGCCTACGCGGAAGTAAGTTTCTCTTTATGCTGGTGGGTAAAAATTATACCTTGTGACAGCATAGCTTAATGTCTGGGTGAGAGAGATATGACCATTCGACGCCTCCGCACTCTGGTAGCGATCGCCGATACCAAAACCTTTAGCGAGGCGGCGAAGCTCGTGCACGTCACCCATGCCGCTGTCAGTCAGCAGATGCAGGCGTTGGAGGCCGACCTTGGAATCGCCTTGTTCAATCGCAGCACCAGAACGCCTGAACTGACCCCGGTAGCGCACCAGATCGTCGCAAAGGCCCGTGATCTGATCGCGGATTACGACAATCTGGTGCCTTCGGTGCTGGGTGATGGCGGTCTGGGCGGTGTCATCACGCTGGGTGTCTTGCGCACTACCCTGACCGGTCTTACGCCCCGGGCGATGGCCGCCCTGAAATCCAAGTATCCCAAGCTTGGCCTGCACATTCGACCCGGGCTGACCGGAACGCTTCTCGCCGAGATCGAGCGCGGCAATCTGGATGCGGCCATTATCACTAAGCCAAACCTGATGCCTGTGGGTGTGGAGTTTCGTGAACTTACGAACGAGCCGATGCAATTGATTGCAGCGATTGAGGAGGCCGAAGACGATCCAATCAAGCTTTTGAAAACGAGACCCTTTATCCGCTTCAACCGGCGCACGGTTGTGGGCGCATTGATTGACAGCTGGATTTTGTCAAACCGCATCCGGGTGACAGAGACGATGGAATTGGACAGCCCCGAGGCCATTGCCAGCATGGTGCACGCCAATCTTGGCGTCTCTATCGTGCCGGACCTCGCCGTTAAACCACTTGATGCCATCCCTGTGAAGGCGTTGAGCCTGGGGCCGGATGCACCGCACAGGACACTTGGCCTGATTTATCAGGAGAACCAGATCAAGACCCGGGCCCTTGATGAACTGTTTGAGGCATTGAACGACGTCATTCAGACGGCTTAGGCAACGCAACAGATTGCAAGCGGGATTCTAGCTTATTGATCTTGCGCGGTAGTTCTAGATCACCTCATCGGTACGGTCATCGCTTTCGCCATAGCGCTTCATCACGGCGGGTTTTGTGCCTTCGTAGACACGCGCAACATTTTCCGCGATCTTGGCGTTTTCGCGTTCAAAGAGGCAATCACCGTTCAGATCCGAGGCAACAATGAACGGCCCCATCCTGTTGCACTTGATGACCCACATCGCCTGCGCCAATCCCAGTTCTTCATTCCAGTGCACGGCCTCGACGCTTTCGACGCCCCGTCCCAACAAAGCACCGGTGCCATAACCGACGGTCGAGAGGTAAACCGCGCCGTTGGGTACGAAATATTCCTTGTAGTCTTTTGACGTCATGCCGCCCTTGCCGACGATCAGCCTGGCGCCGGTCTTTGCCATCCATTCAGGCAGCCACTTGGCAAACCGGAAAGAGGCCGTGGCCGTTACCGCCCCCAGATCAAACGACCCATCCGGGTTGATCCGAGCCGCCGGAGAACAATGGAAGTTCGCGGCGGACTGGCTGGGCAGTTCCATCGGGATGTTGGCCTTGTCTTCCAGCGCGCGCATGTAGACGCCTTCACGCGCGGTATACATCAGACCGTCAAGATAGACGACGTCGCCCAGCCGCAGGTCCGCAATCGCCTCGGAGGTGGGGGTCGTCGACAGCCGTACTTCGCGCGGGCCACTCATTCTGCTGCCTCCTGTAGCGGTGTCCAATCGACGGTCTCGCGGCGCTGATAATCAGTGAACCAGTCGGGATCAGTGCGATATTCCACCCGGCCATCGGGAAATAACCGCGCCACGGCCCGGCGTGAGGACAGGCAGAAGGCGTGTACCGACATGGGCATGCCCCCGGTGTGGCAATAGCCCACCTCGATATTGCAATCGATCACCATGTTCTTGCCGACAAAGCCCATTGCGCCCATGCCGATGGAGTTGCCGAGCTTCTTGAACTCATCTTCCATCTCGGCAATGCGCGGATCGGAATTGCGGCTGCCGACAACCCGCAGGGTCGAGGCGCGTTTGCCCAGTGTCATGCAGATGTCCTTGGACCCGCCAAGCCCGATCCCGATGATCGCAGGCTGACAGGCGAGGCCGCGTTTGCCAAAGGCCATCAAACTGTCGAGATAAAACCGTTTGATCCCCTGAAGGCCATCTGAGGGAAAGAGCATGCGATAGTCCGTCCCGAAAAGACCGCCCTTATGGACCGTGATGAGGTCGATCCATTCGCCCTCGGGTTCAAAACCATATTCAATCTCGGGGGCGCCAATGCCGACATTGTTGTCGTGGTCCGTGCGCCACAGAGGATGCACCCGATTGGGCCGGAGCGGCACGCCATTGGTGGCATTGGCCGTGGCCCGGCGCAGTGTGGCCTCAAGCGCCACCATACCGCCTTCAACCGTCGCTTCATTGCCCAGCTTCACAAACCATCGCGGCACGCCGGTGTCACCGCACATGGCGCGGCGGTCCTCCTTGGCTGCCTTGTAGTTCTCAAGCATGGCCTTGAGGACAAAGGAGGACAAGTCGCCATCCTCGGTCCTGGCAGCCTCTTGCAGACCATCAAGATAATCCTGTGGGATTTCGATGGCCGCCTTGTCCATCAGGGTTTCGGCGGTCTTTTGGATAAGATCGATCGCTATCATAGGGCTGCCACCAGCGTTTCAGGTTCACCTTCCGGCAAAATGGTTTCGCCGGGGCTCACGATGGTAAATTGAACGGGCTCTCGCGATACGTGCACGTTTCCGTCTTTCATCTGCGCGACGGTAAATTCGCTGTCTTTCATCGCGCCTTCGTCGGGGAAATCCTCGCGATAATGCGCGCCGCGTGAATTCTCGCGCGCAAGGCCCGCCTTGGTGATGACCTCGGATATATCACAAAGCGAGCGCAGGTTCAGCCAATCGTGCCAGGTCAGGTTGAATGCGAGGGTGCTGGCCTCGACGCCAACCTCCATCAGCGCGTCCGAGACCTTGGCAATACCGGTCAGGCCGCGTTTCATCCCGGCCTCGGTCCGCATCACGCCCACATCTTCCCACATCAGGTTCTGAAGCTGCTTGCGCAGGGGCAGGACCAGATCGGGTTTGCGGGTCAGGGGATGGATCGCGCGGTCAAGCTCGGACATCAGCACATCTTCATCAGGGTCGCGCAGCGACATGCCCGCCACGTCAGCCCCCATCATATCGCCTGCGATCCCGCCATAGACAGTCGAGTTGGCCACGCCGTTGCCGCCCAGCCGGTTCGACCCATGCGCGCCGCCCGCGTCCTCGCCCGCCACGTACAGCCCTTCCATCGCGGTGCGCGTGTCCACATCGACGACCATACCGCCCATGAAATAATGTGCGGTCGGCACCACTTCGACTTTGCCAGCGGCCAGATCGAAGCCGCTATCGGCGCAGCGCTTGACCATACCGGGAAACTTCTGACGCACGTTGTCGGGTCCCAGATGGGACATTGAGATAAAGACGCCCTCTTGTTCGGGGTTATTGTTCTTGCGCATCTCGGCATAGATGCCGCGGCTGACGACATCGCGAGTGGCGCGCTCGCCTTTGGTGTCGTAGTCAAACATGAACCGCTGGCCTGCATGGCTGATCAGTTGGCCGCCCGCGCCGCGCAGGCCCTCTTCAAGCACGGTGCCGGTCATGCGGGTATGGTCACCCGCCAGCAGGCCGGTGGGGTGAAACTGCACCATCTCCATATCGCGCAATCGCAACCCGGCGCGCAGGGCCATCGCCAGCCCGTCCATCGTCTTGTCGCCCGAGGGTGTGTGGTACTTGTACATCGTCGGTCCGCCGCCGGTGCCCATCAGCACGGTCTTGGCGCGCACCAGCCGGAATTTTCCGCTGCGCATGTCGATCATCAACACACCGGCAATGGCACTGCCGTCCTTTGTCGGGATCAGCCCGACAGCGCGGTGCTCCTGCAGTTTCTCAACCCCGCTGGCCAGCACCTTTTCCATTAGGCGGTTGATGATCTCGATGCCTGTCAGATCGCCCTTGTGCACGGTGCGGTCCGCAGTTTGCCCGGCAAAGGCTTTCTGGTGCAGCGTGCCGTCAGGGTTGCGGTCGAAAAAACACCCGACCTCGTTTTCCAATTCGCGGATGCGGACCACGGCCTGCTCGCACAAACGCCAGGCCATGTCCTGATCGGGCAGCCACTTGCCGCCCTGAATGGTATCCATGAAGTGGCGTTCTACGGTGTCACCGCCGCCAAGGGCGACGTTGTAACCGCCTTGCACCATACGTGTGCAGCCGCATTTGCCGATCAGACCCTTGACCGCAATTGTGATCCGGGTCCCTTCGGGCGCGCTTTGTTGGGCGTGGAGCGCCGCAAAAAGGCCAGCGCCGCCGGTCCCGAGGATCAGGATATCGGTATCGTGCCGGTCGATGTCTGCGATACGCATCTCAGATCGCCTTCATGAAAAAGAGGGCAGCTATCAGAAAAGATAGGGCCGCCACGCTGGCAGCAAGGGTTTTCTGCGGCGCCGACCACGGCAGCCATTCCATTGCGATCAGACGCAGACCGCCGAACAAGTGCACGGCAAGCAGAAACACCAGACCAAATTCAACCAGCTTGACCAAGCCCGTGTCGGTCAGCCGCAAAAAACCATCCAGCCGCGCGGGATCTGTCATCGCCATTGATAGCACCCAGAAATGAAAAGGCAGGAACAGTGCGAGGCCAAGGCCGGACAGGCGGTGCAACATATAAGCCAGCCACAGGGGATGCGCCCGCGAAGTGATGCCTTGCGCCGCTTTCATGCGAAGCTCACGGCCCAGACGGCGCGCGCTCCGAGTGCAAACAATCCCAGTCCGATCACCCACATCACCAAATCGAGGGCGACGCCTTTCACACCACCCCATTCATGGGCGATTGTTCGCAGCCCGATTGCCCCGTGGATTGCCGCTGACATGACAAAGATGCCGTAGAACAGGAACCACAGGATCGAGCCTTGGGTGCGTCCCAGGATTTCCGCCGCCGACAGTCCGCCCTGAACCGCGTAGATCATCATTGCCAGATGCCCCAACACCAGCGGTGCCATCAGCAGCGCCGTGATCCTTTGCAACATGTAAAGACGCAAGGTTAGCATCAGCGCCCCCGCTTGAAGAATGATTTCGCGGTTTCGCGTTTGAGACCGGCAATGGCCGACATAGGGTCCAGCTCGTTCGGGCAATAGGTGGTGCAGGAGCCCATCGAATGGCAGTTATGGCACCCGTCGCTGCCCGACACGGCCTCAAGAATGGCGCTGCGGCCCTCGTCCTTGGCGTCGTTCAGAAGGCTCCATGCTCGCTGCAAGGCGGCAGGACCAAGGTAGTCTGGATTGCCTGCGACCGTGTCACAGGCCGCATAGCAGACCGAACAGTTGATGCACTCAATACCTGCATTGGCCTCAACCCGCGCGGGGCTTGTCTGATCGACAGGGGCGATCGGATCATCGCGGGTCAACCCGCCGTGGTGCACGCCCTCGGCTGCAACCCATTTGTCAAAGAACGGGTCCATGTCGACCGCGAGATCCTTGATCACCGGCAGGTTGCGCAGCGGGCCAATTGTTACTGCGTTTCCGTCCAGCACTTTCGAAATATGCGTCCTGCATGTCCAGCGGGGCACGCCATTGACCATCATCGCACAGCTGCCGCACATGCCGACACGACAGGCAAATCTGTAGCTCAACGTCGGATCAGTGTTCTGCTGCACCCATGACACCACATCCAGAACCGTTTGATTGTCATAGGCAGGCACCTCAAAAACATCACGCCTGTCGGCGCCACGTTCTATCGTTACCTTCAGGATATCTGACTTCATGATGGTCTCGCATTGTCCAGTATTTCAGTGTGTGAGATACTTATAACCGATAGATTGACTTAACGAATGCGAATAATTCTTTATGTTCTTGTTAGCTATACTTATAAAACCTCCTCAACCTCGACGGTGACGTGAGGCGGACTAAGCGCACGTATCACCCTGCAAGAATACGTGTGACCATTTCCGTCGTGTCTCGACTGAGGCTGGGCGTATCGAGGATACGTTCAAGCTGAGCCTTTATGTGGACCTGCCGGTCGGAATCGTAGCGTTTCCACGTTTCAAACGCCGAACACATCCGTGCCGTGGTCTGCGGGTTCAGAGGGTCTAGCCGGATCAGCCAGTTCGCCAGTAGTTCGTAACCTTTCCCGCTGGCATGGTGGAACCCGGCGGAAGAGGCCGTCAACCCGCCAAGGGTAGATCGGAACCGGTTGGGGTTTTTCATCGTGAAGTCGGGATGCTTGGTCAGACGCGCGGCGGTATCGGCGGTCTTGGCCGGATCGGCGTTCAGGATTTGCAGCATGAACCATTTGTCGATCACCAGCCGGTCATGTTGCCACTGGTCGTAAAACGCGGCGGTGGCGGCCTCACCCTTGCCGGCTTGCAAGAGGCACGACCAGGCGGCGAGCTGCTGCGTCATGTTGCTGGCATTGTCATATTGCCGCTGCGCCTGCGCGCCGCCATCCAGCCGTGTGATCATCGCCAGTGCTGCATTGGCCAGTGATCGTGCGCCCGATTGTTCGGCGTTTGGCTGATACGGACCGGTCACCTGATACTGGGCATAAAGCCGCGGGGCGAGGTCCTGCATCGCCTGCGCCTTGGCGTGACGGAGGGTTTCAAGCGCCTCCCATATGGCTTGCGGATCGGGCGTATGACCCTGATCATAAAGCGCCTGCGCCAGATCGTCTTGGCTGGGCAGGCCAAGCGCCAGGGCGCGGAAGGCCGGATCAAGACTGTCATCGCGCGCCATTGTCTGAACCGCATCAAGATAGGCGCTATCGGGGGCCGCCCCGTCGTGGATCATCGCTATCAACCCATCCCGCGCGAGGCTCAGCCCGGCTTCCCATTTGTTAAACGGGTCGGTGTCGTGGGCCAGAAGGAAGGCGCGCTCGGCATTGGTGATCTCACGCTCCAGAATAACCGGGGCCGAGAAACCGCGCAGAATCGACGGGATCGGCTTTGCAGAAAGGCCGTCGAAACGGAAGCTTTGTCGTGCGCCGGTCATCTCCAGCACGGTGGTTTCGTGTACCTCGTCGCCATTGGGGCCGATCAGGCCGACGGCAATCGGAATTACGCGCGCATCTTTGATATCTTGCCCAGGCGTTGCTGGCGTTTTCTGTTCAAAGTTAAGTGTATAAGTGCCGTCCTTGAAGTCATCTGCCACGCTCAGGCGCGGGGTGCCGGCTTGTTCATACCAGCGCTTGAACTGCGAAAGATCGCGCCCTGTCGCATCCTCGAACGCCTGCAACCAGTCCTCGATCGTGCATGCCTCGCCATCATGGCGATTGAAATAGAGATCAAGCGCCTTGGCATAAGCGTTATCGCCCACCAGCGTCTTCAGTATCCCGATCAGTTCGGCGCCCTTTTCATAGACCGTGGCGGTGTAAAAATTGTTGATCTCGACAAAGCTGTCTGGGCGCACGGGGTGGGCCAGCGGGCCGTTATCCTCGCGGAACTGCCGGGCGCGGAGCGCGATCACGTCCGAGATGCGTTTGACCGGGGCCGAGCGCATATCCGAGGTGAATTGAGAATCACGATAGACGGTCAACCCTTCCTTGAGGCAAAGCTGAAACCAGTCGCGGCAGGTGATGCGGTTGCCGGTCCAGTTGTGGAAATACTCATGGGCGATGATTGCCTCGATCCGCTCGAAATTCGTATCGGTCGAGGTTTCGGGGCTGGCCAGTACGGCGGAGGAGTTGAAGATGTTCAGCCCCTTGTTCTCCATTGCGCCCATGTTGAAGTCATCCACCGCGACGATGTTGAAGATGTCGAGATCGTATTCACGACCATAAACCTCTTCGTCCCATGTCATACTGTCCCTTAACGCCTGCATGCCAAAGGCACATTTGCCCTCGTCACCGGGCCGGACCCAGATGTTAAGCTCCACTTTTTTGCCGGATCGGGTGGTGAAGGTGTCCGGGTGATTGACCAGATCACCGGCCACCAGAGCAAAAAGATACGCCGGCTTTGGCCAGGGATCGTGCCATTCGGCGAAACCGGTACCGCTGTTGCCCGGATTGCCATTTGACAGTAGAATTTTTTCGTCACCTTCGATGCGTACACTGAACGGCGCCATCACGTCGGGGCGATCGGGGTAATAGGTGATGTTGCGAAACCCCTCAGCCTCGCATTGGGTGCAATACATGCCGTTGGACATGTACAGCCCTTCCAGTGCGGTGTTGGTCGAGGGTGAAATCTCCACTTCCGCTTCCCAGACAAAGGGCGCATCGGGAACAGGGCAGGTAAGGCCGGTATCGGTCCGATCGGGCGTAACCGTCTGACCGTCAATTGCAGCGCTGATCAGGGTCAGACCTTCACCATGCAGGAAAAACCGGTGGTCGGTGGCATCGGGATTGGGTCGAAACCGGATGCGCGAGATCACGCGGGTCGCCGTGGGATGCAGTCGGAACGTCAGCTCGACCCCGTCAATCAGATAGCCGAAAGGCGTGTAATCCTTGAGATAGATGGTCTGAGGGGCAGCGTCGCGCATCTGATGGTCTCCTGTCACCGGCTGTGGACAGGTTTAGCGCAATGACGCGTGGCCGCAACCGGGCATGAGCGGTGTGGACGACAACACCCTAGCACCGGCCGGGATGCATTTTGGCAGGTGCAATCGCAGGTGCTGCCGCCCACGGCGCCAGATGCTAGAGGGCGGGCATTACCATCACGTGCACATCTGCGTGGAAACCTGTGCGCGGATTGATGTTTTATTATCAATTCGACCGATATATTCAGGACGGGAGTAACGAAGGGGTACAAGATGGCCAGACCGATTATTGGCATTATCGGCAACCGGTACGATTTGCATAACGGCTATATGGCGCATGCCAATGGCGAGATGAACTCGGCGGCGATTGCGGATGTGGCTGAATGCATGCCGCTGATCGTCCCGTCTGACCCGGCACTGGTGCAGGTCGAGGATCTGCTGGAAGTCTGTGACGGGTTCTTGCTGACCGGCGGCCGCCCGAATGTCCACCCCGAGGAATATGGTCATGCCGAGACCGAAGCGCATGGGGATTTTGATCGCGCGCGGGATGCGCTGACCTTACCGCTGGTGCGGGCCTGCGTTGACCGGGGGCAGCCGATGCTGGGCATCTGCCGTGGGTTTCAGGAGGTCAACGTGGCGATGGGCGGGACTTTGCATCCGGAAATCCGCGATCTGCCCGGCCGCGACAATCATCGGATGCCGCCCGATGGCACCCTGGAAGAGCAGTTTGCCCTGCGCCACAAGGTGCATTTTACCCCAGGTGGCCCGTTCCACCAGTTGCTCGGTGATGCAGAGGTATTGACCAACACGCTGCACGGCCAGGGGATCGAAGAGGCTGGTGCGCGGGTCATCATTGACGGTCGCGCGCCCGATGGGACGCCTGAGGCGATTTATATCGAAGGTGCAAAGGGATTTGCGCTGTCCGTCCAATGGCATCCGGAATGGAATGCCGCCAATGATCCGGTCAGCGTGTCGCTCTTCGGAGCGCTTGGGAATGCCGCGCGAGCCTGGGCGGATGGGCGCCGTGCCCCGCAATTGAGGACAGCCTGATCATCGGATCAGCGGTGTGCAAAGGATTCAGAGCGGATCTTGGATAAATACAGCGCTTCAAGAGGTTGAAACTAATTAGGTTGTATCCTCGATGCCTAACTCGGCACGTTTCTTCTTAGACAGGTTTGCCGCCGCCATGTGATACGAGGCGATGAGGTGTTCGCGTAATTCATCGTCGCTGAGGCCCGGATCGCAGTAAACCTGCAGCCACTTCAGACCACGCGACGCCAGATAAGGGGCCGGGCGAATGCCGGGCTGATCCTGGAGCACTTCGAAGGCGATCTTGGACGCCTTGAAGGTGAAGGCATCGTTGCCGTCGTTCCAGCCGCAGATACCAAAAACCTTGCCGCCGACTTTCCAGACATCGGCATTGCCCCATTGCACCACATGGCTGGTGGCGGTGAGTGAGCCGCAAAACTGGTTGAATTCGTCACGGGTCATGGCTCAGAATTGTCCTCCGGCGATTTCGATGGCCTGTCCGTTGATACTTTCGGACCCCGGACCGCAGAGCCAGAGCACGGTCTGCGCCACTTCGTTGGGATGGATCAGGCGTTTGTGCTTATTGGCATCGACCATCAGCGCGCGGGCGTCATCGGCGCTGATCCCGGCCCGTTCCTGGATCGAGGTCACGTTGCGGCTGATAATTTCTGTATCAACATAGCCCGGACAAACAGCGTTGAACGTGAACGGGGTGCCCAGGTAGTCTTCGCTGAGGGCGCGGATAAGGCCGATCATCCCGTGTTTGGAGGCGGTATAGGCGGCAGCGCCCTTAAGCCCCTTCAACCCGGCGATGGAGGAGATGGCGATGACACGGCCCCAATCGGCTTGGTGCATCGACGTGAGGCTTTCGCGAATGGTCAAGAACGCGCCATCGAGGTTGGTGGCCATGGTGCGGCGCCAGAACTCCATGTCGGTCTTGTGCAGGGCGCGGCCTTCGGCGATGCCCGCATTGGCGATGCAGATCTGAACTGGTCCGCGCTGTTCCACGGCGGCGGAGATGGTGTCTTTGAGCTGCGCCTCGTCGGTCACGTCCATCGCGGCTGCGTGCAGATTTTCACCTGCGACGCTTTCCAGCACCTCGGCGCGGCGTCCGGTGATGGTGACCTGCGCGCCCTGCGCAGCCAGTGCCCGGGCGACGGCAAGGCCGATGCCGGTGCCGCCGCCGGTGACAAGCGCGTGTTTGCCGGTGAGTGTTCTTGAGACTGTCATGGGGTCAGCCTAGCGGATGGGCGGGAAGGGGCAAGCCAGCAATCGCGCTGCGTCTTCTCGGCTCTGCGTCTAGCCTGCAAGGGCTGCGGCAAGTCGCGCCATTTCACCTGCGGGCAGAACGGGGTAGGGACGCGGCCATGCTGAAATGGATCGACATTCCGCCCGTGTGGCTGTTGGGCTTTGCTGTACTGGCCTGGCTTCAGGTCGCGCATGTCCCGATGGGGCTGAGCTTTGGCGGGACCTGGGCGGATTTCGCAGGTGGTTTGCTGGTGGGCGGCGGTCTGGTGCTGATGGCGTTGGCCTTTGCCGAATTTCGCCGCCACAAGACCACGGTGATTCCGCATCAGGAAGCCGACCGGTTGATCACCAGCGGCATTTTCAAACGCTCGCGCAATCCTATCTACCTGGGGGACGCGCTGATTCTGGCGGGGTTGATTCTGCGCTCGGACGCGGTTTTGGCGCTTCCATTGGTGCCGATCTTCGTCTGGGTGATTGAAAAACGCTTCATTATCGCGGAAGAAGATCGCCTGAGGCGCAAGTTCCGGATGGATTTTGCGCGATATTGTGAAAAAACGCGGCGTTGGACTTAGCTGGATGTAACAGATGGGACAATCTGGCTGTCGTATTTTGGTATACCTTGTGAAATAACGACGCTTGACGCTAAGAGGGCGACGACCGATCAGGGCCGGTCGGGCAATCGAATTTGCCAGTAAGAGGAACAGGACATTGAAGATAGGGACACCCAAAGAGGTCAATGAGGGCGAAAATCGTGTTGCGATGACGCCCGATTCAGCGCTGCAGTTGCAGAAGCTGGGCCATGAATGTGTGATCGAGACCAAGGCCGGTGCGGCTGCGGGATTCTCGGACAAAGACTACAAGGACGCGGGCGTGGAGGTGGTCAAGACCGCCGCGGCGCTATGGAAGGCCGCAGACGTGGTCGCCAAGGTGCGCCAGCCGAAGGATGCCGAGATGAAGCGGCTGCGCGAGGGTCAGACGCTCATTTCGTTCTTCAATCCTGGTGCCAATGAAAAGCAGATGAAAGCTGCCGCTGAGAAGGGCGCGACCGTTGTGGCGATGGAGATGGTGCCGCGTATTTCGCGGGCGCAGAAGATGGACGCGCTGAGCTCGATGGCCAATATCGCGGGCTACCGGGCGGTCATAGAGGCGGGCAACAATTTCGGCCGGTTCTTCACCGGTCAGATCACTGCGGCGGGCAAGGTGCCCCCGGCCAAGGTTCTGGTGGTGGGTGCGGGCGTCGCCGGTCTGGCCGCGATCGGGACATCCACGTCGCTGGGCGCGATCACCTACGCGTTCGACGTGCGCCCCGAAGTGGCCGAGCAGGTTGAATCGATGGGCGCGGAGTTCGTGTTCCTCGATTTCGAAGAGGAGCAGACGGACGGCGCAGCGACTGGCGGCTATGCCTCGGTCTCGTCACCGGAATTCCGCGAGGCACAGCTGGCCAAGTTCCGCGAGCTGGCGCCGGAAGTGGACATCGTGATCACCACCGCGCTGATCCCGAACCGCGAGGCGCCGGAACTTTGGACCGAGGATATGGTGAACGCCATGAAACCCGGCTCGGTCATCGTCGACCTGGCAGCGGAAAAGGGCGGCAACTGCAAGCTTACCGTGATGGATGAGAAGATCGTGACCGACAACGGTGTGACCATTATCGGCTATACTGACTTCCCTAGCCGGATGGCAACACAGGCCTCGACGCTTTACGCCACCAATATCCGCCACATGATGACGGATCTCACGCCGGAAAAAGACGGCGTTATCAACCATGACATGGAAGATGACGTCATCCGTGGCGCCACCGTGGCGCATGCCAAGGAAGTGACCTTCCCGCCGCCGCCGCCCAAGGTGGCCGCGATTGCGGCGCAGCCCAAGAAACCGGCGGCCAGGGAACTGACGGTCGAAGAGAAAAAGGCGCAGGAACTGGCGGCCTTCAAGGCGCAGACCAAAAGCCAGGTCACGTTGCTGGCGGTGGGCGGTGCGCTGCTGCTGGGCGTGGGTCTGGTGGCCCCGGCCAGCTTCATGCAGCATTTCATCGTCTTCGTGCTGGCGGTCTTCGTGGGCTTCCAGGTGATCTGGAATGTGTCGCATTCGCTGCACACGCCGCTGATGGCGGTGACGAACGCGATCTCGTCGATCATCATTCTGGGCGCGCTGATGCAGATCGGATCAGGGTCTTTCCTAGTCATATTGCTGGCGGCGCTGTCGGTCTTTATGGCCGGGATCAACATATTCGGCGGTTTCATGGTGACACGGCGCATGCTCGCCATGTTCCAGAAGTCGTAAGGGGGCAGAGATATGGATTATGGATTTACAACGGCCGCCTATGTGGTCGCCGCCATCCTCTTTATTCTGAGCCTTGGCGGGCTTTCGGGACAGGAAAGCGCCAAGCGCGCAATCTGGTACGGCATTGTCGGCATGGGGCTGGCAGTGCTGGCCACGCTGATCGGGCCGGGATCGGGGCTGTGGCTGCTGTCACTGCTGCTGATCGCGGGCGGTGGGACAATCGGCTACATCGTTGCCCAGAGGGTGCAGATGACCGAGATGCCGCAGCTTGTGGCGGCGATGCACTCGCTTGTCGGTCTGGCGGCGGTCTTCGTGGGTTTCAACGCACATTTCGAGCTGGGCAATGTGCTGGCGATGGACGAGGCCGCGAAGAAGGCGACCGAAGGGTTTGCAGCCCTTCTGGCCAAGAAAGACAGTGTCGAGATCAGCATTCTGCGGGTCGAGTTGTTCCTGGGCATCTTCATCGGGGCGATCACCTTTACCGGGTCGGTCATTGCCTATGGCAAGCTGGCGGGCAAGGTGACCTCTGCCGCGACAAAACTGCCAGGCGGGCATATGCTGAACGCGTCGGCGGCGGGCGTGTCGTTGATCTGCCTGATCTGGTATTTCAACACGGGTGGGTTTTTCCCGCTCTTCCTGATGACGCTGGCGGCGCTGTTCATCGGCTATCACCTGATCATGGGCATCGGTGGTGCCGACATGCCCGTCGTTGTCTCTATGCTCAATAGCTACTCGGGCTGGGCCGCGGCGGCGATCGGCTTCAGCCTCGGCAATGACCTTTTGATCGTTGTCGGCGCGCTTGTCGGCTCGTCTGGTGCGATCCTCAGCTACATCATGTGCAAGGCGATGAACCGTCACTTTGTCAGCGTGATCCTGGGCGGTTTTGGCGGCCCTGCGGGGGAACAGATGGCGGTCGAAGGCGAACAGATCGCAATTGACGCCGATGGCGTGGCGACCGCGCTGAACGAAGCCGATTCAGTCATCATCATCCCCGGTTACGGCATGGCGGTTGCGCAGGCCCAGCAGGCGGTGAGCGAGCTGACCACCAAGCTGCGCGCCAAGGGTAAAAATGTGCGTTTCGCCATTCACCCGGTCGCCGGGCGTCTGCCGGGGCATATGAACGTGCTACTGGCCGAGGCCAAGGTGCCTTACGACATCGTGCTGGAGATGGACGAGATCAACGAGGATTTCCCGTCGACAGATGTGGCGATCGTGATCGGGTCGAACGACATCGTGAACCCGGCCGCGCAGGACGACCCGAACAGTCCTATTGCGGGCATGCCGGTGCTGGAGTGCTGGAAGGCCAAGCAGGTGTTTGTCAGCAAACGCGGGCAGGGCACCGGCTATTCCGGCATCGAAAACCCGCTGTTCTACAAGGAAAACACCCGCATGTTCTATGGCGATGCCAAAGACAGCGTGTCGAGCCTGTTGCCCAAGATCGACTGATCAGGGTCGAGGATTTAGGAAAAGGGCGTCCTGATCGGGCGCCCTTTTTTGTTCGCATGACTGGATTGCTGTATTTTGGCGGAAGATGAGCCCGGGGTGTGGCTGTATGCCGTCGTGTGCCGCTAAGTCATTGCTGTGACAAAAGAATCCATTTCATTGGCCAATCGGTGCGGTTAGGGTGCGGGCAAGTTTGAGGAACGCGCAGATGCCCCCGATAGATGATCACCCGCTGCGATATGCCCTGGCAAATGAGCTGCATGCGCGGCCGTTTCCGTTCGTCGGTGTACCGGCGATGGCGGCCTTTCTGGCGATCAAACAGCCCTCGGATGCCGCCAAACGCGACCGCGCGGTGGACCGCGCCCATTTGCTGTCTCTGCTGGATCGGTACGGCGCGCCGCATCCGCAACCAGACGCCACGCACTACTTCGGGCAGCTTGGGCGGCATATGCTGAAATGGGAAAGCCATACCGAATTCGTTACATACACCCTGTTGTCCGACGGCGTCGGCCCGCGCCCGTTTGACTCTGCGGATTTTGAGGTGTTCTCGGAGGAATGGCTTGCGGCGGCGCCGGGGCAGCGCATCACATCTGCACTTGTCCGCGTCGCCCCCTGGGGCAGCGCCGAGGCGTTGCGTCAGAATATCAACGAATGGTTCGTGCCTGAAAGTGTGGCCGTGGCACGGGTGCTGGATGACGCGGCGATTATCGCTGGGGATTTCCGGATCGACCCGGCGGGGCACCTGCGGTTTCTGGTCAGTGTCGATCCCGGTACCGGACCTCGGCGGGTCGGCCGGATCGTGCAGCGGCTGTGCGAGATCGAAACCTATAAGGCGATGTCGATGCTGGGCTTTGCCCGGGTGCGTGATCTAGGCGACCGGATGGGCGAGATAGATGGCAAGCTGGGACGGCTTGTGGGTGATATGGCCGATGGCGCGGCCGATTCTGAAGAGACACTCAGGGATTTGCTGACAGTGTCCGGCGAGCTTGAATTGATGGTGGCGCAATCCTCGTTCAGGTTCGGCGCGACCGAAGCCTATGCCCGGATAGTGGATCAGCGAATTGAGGTGCTGCGCGAAGAGCGGTTTGAGGGGCGCCAGACATTTGCGGAATTTATGATGCGCCGGTTTACGCCTGCGATGCGTACAGTCGCCTCGGCCAAGGACCGGCTGAGCAACATGTCCGACCGGGCATTACGTGCCGGTAACCTGCTCAGGACACGGGTGGATGTCGAGCGTAGCGCCCAGAACCAAAGTCTGCTGGAAAGCATGAACCGCCGCGCCGATCTGCAACTGCGCCTGCAGCGCACGGTCGAGGGCTTGAGCGTGGTGGCGATCAGCTATTATGCGGTGTCGCTGGCGGGGTATCTGCTCTATCCGGCGGGTGACATGCTGGGGCTGAGCAAGGGCATGATCACGGCTTTGATCACCCTGCCGGTGATCGCGGTGGTCTGGTGGATGATCCGTCGCATCCATAACCGGATGCATTGATGCTGTTCGGGGGCGCGACTGATGGTATGTACGGCGAGGTTATCTGATCGCACCGGTATCGCCCGCTCAGGCGATGGCGTCATCAGGCGGCGTATCGGCGGTTATTGATCTCGTCGATGGTTTGACGCCAGAGGTCGGGAAGTGTGCTCAACTCACGATCCAGACAGGTTTTGTCATCCGCCAGTGCAGCGTTTTCGGCCCGGCATAGCGCGGATTGCAGCGCCACGGCGCCAAAGGTGGCGGCGGAGCCCGCGAACTGGTGGAGTTGGCCTACCAAATCCTGCGAGGGCCTGTCGTGGGTATCCTGCAATGCGTCGATGAAGCCCTGACCTTCGGCGATGAATTTATCAAGGATGCGGCTGAAATTCGGCGCGGGCAGCACGGCGCAAAGCTGATCCAGCACCTGGGTGTCAAAGCCGGTCCGCGTTGCCGGGGGACGTTCACGCACTGGCCCACCTGAAAGAATGTCCCGGAGCGCGGCGCGGCGCAGTGGCTTGGTACAGATCGAATCGATCGGGACGTCGCGGAAACGTTCGTTATGTTCTGGGCGATAGTGTGCCGTCAGGGCAACGATGCGGCTGTCGCGGGAGGCCCCGTTGCCGTTGCGGATCCGGCGGCTGGCTTCGATTCCGTCGATCCCCGGCATGTTAATATCCATCAGGATCAGGTCAAAACGCCAGTTATACGCTGCAGCCACGGCCTCGGCGCCATTGTTGGTCAACGTGACGTAGTGGCCATCTTTCTGCAGCATTTCGTGCAGGACAAAGCGGCTGGTCTCATTGTCTTCGGCCACCAGCACGCTGAGGATGCGGGGCGGTAGGTGGTGTATTTCGGGTCCGGGTATGGTGACGTCGATTTCGCGGGCAATGGGAAGTGGGACGCGCACCCAGAAAAGACTTCCTTCTTCGTGGACACTTTCCGCACCTATCTCCCCTCCCATCAGGGTAACCAGATGCTTGGCGATGCCCAGGCCCAGGCCGGTACCTTCGGCGCTATCGATATCCTCAAGCCGTACGAAATCATCAAAAATACGCGGCAGATTCTGTTCGGCTATGCCAATGCCGGTATCGCTGATCTGAAATTCGACCTCGTCAAGCGGTGCGCCGGGTGCGCCAAGGCGTGTTGCTTCGATGGTGACCTGACCATTGCGGGTGAATTTGACAGCGTTGGACAGCAGGTTGAGCAGGACTTGATGCAGGCGGTTCTGATCCCCCAGGACCGGACCGAGCGGGATCGGTGACCGGATCAGCTCGATGGTGCTTTGCTGTGCGTCCGCATGAGCTTGCTGGCCTTGCCTCAACTCATCAAGCAGCGTGTCGAGATCAAAACGTTCCTTTGACAAGCTTGGGTATTTGCCATCGGCCTGGGCAATATCAAGCGCGTCATTGATCTGGTTCAGCACCAGCTGGCCAGACGATTGCATGATCTGCGAATAGCGTGTCTGTTCGGGGGTGAGCGGGGTGTCGTCCAGCAGATCCAGCGCGCCGAGAATACCGTTGAGCGGCGTGCGCATCTCGTGGCTTATCATGCCGAGAAAGCGGGCCTTCGCGCGCTCTCCCGCCAGGGCTTTGTCCCGGGCGGCGTGCATTTCGGCCTCGGTAGCGACGCGTTGCGAAATGTCCCGCAGAAAGCAGATACAGACGTTATCGCCGGATCTTGACGCCATGCTGGCTGACAGTTCGACCGGAAAGGTGCGGCCCGTCTTGTCGCGAGCATTGAGCTTGGTACAGAGATTGGGCCCCTGGGCGCACGAGCCGATCAGCGTCTCGCCCGAGACCGGCATCAGGGTGCCCTCGTCATTGGCCTTGAACAGGATATCAGTGATTGCCGCGCGAGACTTGTCATCGTGGGGCAGGTCGAAGATGGCTTCGGCGACACGGTTGCCTTCGAGTATGGCGCCAGATGGGCATATCACCAAAATGGCGTCCTGCGATGTGTTGATAATGGTAGCAAGGCGGTTCAGCGTGGTACGATTCTGCATCGCGCGGCGGCGGTAGCGTACGTAGAGCTGCCAGAAAAGCGCCAACAGGGCGAAGAGAGTCGTCAGCAGGCTCAGGCTAAGCAATATGAGCTGTGTCAGTTTCTTGGCGAGCAGCGTGCGCTGCGTCTCGCGTCGATCGACATCGTAGGAGATGCCCATGCTGGACAGGCTTAGAATCGGCGTGGTCAGGTCTTTTGCCAGCTGAAGCAAATGGGGCTGATTGCGGCGGACCGAGGCATCATCGCCATCAATGATCTTGGCTTGTTCCCGCACGCTTTGGCCGAGTAGCATGACAAGAGAGCGGGCGCGTTCGGCGCTCAGAACCTGCCGATACGTCCGGGCGGTCTCAAGCGTGTTGACTCGGCTGTAGAAAATATCGAACCTGCGACGCATCTCCTGAAGCTCGTTACCTGTCTCATGACCCAGCCGTTCGACTGCAAAGACATATTTTGCATGTTCAACCTCGAGCTTGGCCACCGTCCACTGAATATTGTCGCTATAGGCAGTCCGGTAATCGCCAAGTTTCAGGAAGACCTGGGTTGTCAGAATGGCGGTTGCAATAAAGCAAACAATCGCTGCCGCACTTAGCAAAGTCAGCTGAGTGCGCCGGGCCATGATGCGACGAATCACCTTGCGGGCTGTCACGTTGATCTGCCCTTCATTGTTGCAACTATCGAGTGCTAGCGCGAAATGACGATCCGGTCCAGTTGCCAGATGCTGCGCGAATAAACCGTTTCGGTCCGGTAGCGGCTATCGGAATCGTAGTTATAGACAAGCCAGAGAGGCCCTTTGTCTCTTGGCGTCATCGGCTGGCCGTTCACCAGATACGCAACAATGGCGCCTTCGTTGGTTGGGTCGCCAATTGGAAAATACTGGCTGTAATCATTGATCGCGCTGACCTCGATACTGCCGGCGGTCGCGCCAACCTCTTCAAGCAGCGCAAGGAGGGGAACGCCGACGAATGTCTGCGGCCCGCTTGTCCAGTTGGTGGTGGTGGTGAAGCTTACGGATGGAAAGGCTTCAAGATCGGTTCGGTTGAGTTCGACAACTTTAGGTCCGGCATCACTGGTCGTGCCATCTTCGATCGTCAGAAGAACGAGTTCATCCGCTTCGGCCGTGCCACCAACTGGGGTCAGAAAAGCCAGCGTCAGGCTAAGCGCAGCCAAAACCGCGAACTTCAACTGGAGCATTTTTACCGGTCTTTCTTACCTGTTACGCGCCGCAATCAACACAGTTTCTTTGTCGATTCACCAGCCCCCTATGCAATCGGATAGTCAGGGCGTATCATTGAACCTGCATTGACAAGTTAATTGCATCACGAGAAACGCATTGAGCAGGACGGAATTGGCGGCCGAAAGCTGGCCGACGTGCGGATTTCGCTTTGTGTAGCGTGTTGAAGAGAAGCCGAATGCAAAAACTGTTGCTCGCAGATGATCACGAACTGGTACGCGAAACAGTCGCGGATTTTCTTCGCCTGCAAGGCGGGTTCAATGTTGCCACTGCGCAGTCCTTTGACGAGGCGATCAGCGTTGCGCAGGCGCAAGGGCCGTTTGAGCTGGTGATGCTTGATTATTCTATGCCGGGCATGGACGCGCTTGCGGGGCTGGCCAAGATGCGGGCGCAGACCGGCTGCCCGGTGGCGATCCTGTCGGGCACGGCGACGCCGGATGTGGCGCGTCGGGCGCTGTCATCGGGTGCAGCTGGATTTCTGCCCAAGACCTTGGCCCCGCAATCGCTGGTCAGCGCTGTGCGACACATGCTGTCGGGTGAAATCTATATGCCGCTGGATTTCTTTGAGACTGAGAATGAAGCCGATGCAGACATCAATCTGACACCGCGCGAGCGTGATGTGCTGTTGGGGATCACCGAGGGCAAGTCCAACAAGGAAATTGCCCGCGATCTGGGAATTCAGGAAGTGACCGTCAAGCTGCACGTCAAGACATTGTCGCGCAAGCTGGGCGCGCGCAACCGTACCCACGCGGCTATGCTGGGTCGCGATCTGGGGCTGATGTAAGCCGCCGCGCTTTGGTTTCACGTCCTGGGACAAGGGATTGATGCTTCTCGCACGGGACGGGTTTTTGCCATCTGTCGTCTCGCTGGCAAAACAGCGCATGGTCGCTCTTATGAGAGTATTTCTCACTATCACATGGACGCAACGCGGCACTTGGCATAACTTCCACATGTAAAGCTGTCTGGCTGGCGATCTGATCAGATGGCGCGGGGTGAAACGACTGCCGAAACGGGCTGATTATGATTGACAGAGTTTGGTGCGTTGGCCGGTGTCGGTGGGCGCTTGCCGCGTTCCTGATCGTGTTTGGAATGCCCGCATTGGCCTTTGATGCGTTTCTCCAGTTGACGCGGGTGGATAAACCCTTGCGTGAAGGGCTGTCACAATCCTCGCTGGTACTGACCGCCAAAGCAGAAGAGGTGACTGCGCCGCTGGATATCCTGGCCGCGGCGCAGGCGGATTACGGTAATCTGCTGTCAGCGCTTTATGATCGCGGTTATTTCGGTCCGGTCATCAAGATCCTTGTCGATGGGCGCGAGGCGGCGACCATTCCACCTCTGTCGCGGATTGAACGCATCCGACAGGTGGCGATCCTGATCGACACCGGCCCCGCCTTCACGCTGGGACGGGCCGAGATCAGGCCGGTTGCACCCGATACCGAACTGCCCGAAGGTTTCGCGCCCGGTCAACCCGCGCGGATCGACGTGATCGGGGCGGCGGCAGGCGAGGCTGTCTCTGGCTGGCGCGCATTGAGTTACGCCAAGGCGCGGATCTCGAACGAGACAATCACTGCCAACCACAACAAGGCGTTGCTGAATGTCAGGCTGGGCCTCGAAACCGGTCCAGCTGTCACGTTCGGACAGTCCCGGGTGCCCAAGAAAAGCGCCGTGCGCAAGGACCGTATCCGTCGCATCGCTGGTGTGCCGCAAGGCAAGCCCTTTGATCCGGTCGAACTGGAACGCGCCGCCAGGCGATTGCGTCGCACCGGGGCATTCAGTTCCGTTACCATTCGCGAGGCCGACGATCTTGGCCCGGGTGATACGATGGATATCGAACTTGATGTGGTCGATGCAAAGCCGCGGCGGTTCGGGTTCGGCGCCGAGATCGAATCCATCGAAGGGGCGACGATTTCCGGTTTCTGGTTGCATCGCAATCTCTTAGGCGGCGCCGAGCGTCTGAGGATCGAGGCGGAGGTGGGCGGGCTGGGCGGCGATACCGATGGCGTAGATTCCACACTGCGCATCAACTTCACCCGGCCCTCTACCTTCGATTCCGATACCGATCTCTACGCATTGCTGGAAATTGAGCAACTGGATGAGGATCTGTTCTTCTCGGAGCAGATCAACGTCGAGGCGGGCATCAGCCACTACTACTCGGAAGAGCTGGAGGGCAGGATCGGTGTCGGTTACCGCTTTTCCGACGCACGGGACCAACTGGGCAGCCGGACGTTCAGCCATCTGACGCTGCCACTCTCGGCCACCTGGGACAAGCGCGATGATGAGCTGGATGCCACCGAAGGCTTCTATCTGGCGATCGAAGGCCTGCCGTATTACGGGCTGAACGGCAGTGAAAGCGGGGCGCGCGGCTATGCCGATGCGCGCGGCTACTGGACACTGGGCAAGAGCGATGTGGTGTTGGCGACGCGCTTGCAATTCGGCACGATCATAGGATCGTCGATTGCCGGCACACCGCCGGATCTGTTGTTTCTGTCTGGTGGCAGCGGCACCGTGCGCGGGCAAAGCTTTCAATCGCTGTCGGTCCTTACCGGGACGGCGCGGACCGGAGGGCGCTCATTCATCGGCATCTCAGGCGAAGCACGGTTCCCCGTCAGGGGCAATTTCAGCGGCGTTGCCTTTTATGATGTTGGCTATATCGGGCGCAACAGCTTTCCCGATGATACCGGCGACTGGCACAGCGGGGCCGGGTTGGGTGTAAGATACAAAACCGCGTTCGGTCCGATCCGTTTTGATGTGGCGGTGCCGGTGACGGGTCCCGACACATCCGGGTTCGAGTTTTATATCGGCATAGGGCAGGCCTACTGATGCGCAGGTTATTGATCATATGTTTGGCGATGGTCTGGCCGCTGGTTGCCGGGGCGCAGGACGACGACAACGACGAAGATAAGGGTCGCATTGTCCGCTACCTTGAAGAAACGCTTTCGAGTCTTGGCCGCGACGTCCAGATCGCTGGCTTTCAGGGTGCGCTGAGTTCGCAGGTCAGTATGGACCGGATGACGATCGCTGACGCTGACGGCGTCTGGCTGACCCTGACCGGAGCGGTGCTGGACTGGAATCGTACCGCGATTCTGCGGGGCGAAATCGAGATTGAACGGATTTCCGCCGAGAAGATAGATATAGCACGATTGCCGGTGTCCGATGAGCCCGCAAGCCCGGAAGCTTCTGCCGGATTTTCGCTGCCGGACTTGCCGGTCAGTGTTGATATCAAAACTCTTGCCGCGCAGGAGGTGGCGCTGGGCGCGCCGATCCTTGGCGAGCCGATCACATTAACCGTCGAGGGGGCGGTCACGCTTGAAGGCGGGCACGGGCAGGCGACACTAAGCATTGAGCGTCTCAACGGCCCGCGCGGGATGTTCGCGCTGGTGGGCAGCTATGGTAATGTTACCCGCCAACTGGCCATTGACCTGGCCCTGGACGAGGCCAAGGACGGCATTGCCGCCACGCTTTTGAACCTGCCCGGCAGGCCCGCTCTGGCTCTGAGTGTCAAAGGCGATGCGCCGATTGACGAATTTGTCGCCGACATCGCCCTGAAAAGCGACGGCGAAGATCGGCTGACGGGCCGCGTCAGCACGCAGGCTGTCAGCGACGAGGGCAGCCCCGCGCTCGAGGACGCGCCGGAACGCCCGCGTATTATTTCGGTCGACATTGCCGGTGATATGACGCCGCTGTTTGCACCGCAATATCGGCCCTTCTTTGGCAAGGACGTTGCTTTGCAAAGCCTTGTGCAACTTTATCCAGACGGACGGGTAGACCTGGAAAAGCTAAAGCTGCAAGCGGCATCTCTTTCGCTGGAAGGTGCGTTTGCCGTATCTGCCGACGGATTGCCGGAGAAGTTTGAACTTATGGGTCTGCTGGAAGGTCCCGATCAGGAACCGGTTGTGTTGCCGATCGCGGGGCCGGAAACCTGGGTGCAGCGGGCCGAGATCACGGCACTATTTGATGCCAGCGAAGGTGATGCCTGGATCGTTGACGCTGATCTGAGCGGGTTTCAGCGACCGGATATGACGCTGGCGAAGCTGAACGTTGCAGCTAATGGCGTGATCAAAGGCGGTGACAGCCGTACGGTCACGGCGCGCATTGATGGAATGGCGCGAGGCATCGAATTTGTCGATCAGGCGCTGACGCGGGCGATCGGCAATGCTCTGACGCTCGGCGGGAACGTGGACTGGAGCGAGGGAGAGCCGCTTAACCTTACTGATCTTCTTCTGACCGGCGAGGGGCTTGAACTGAGTGGTGCGGGCGACGTGACCGGGCTGGAAGAAGCGGTCACGTTCGATGGTGCGTTCATGGCCCGGGTGGATGATCTGGCACGGCTTTCTGATATTGCCGGGCGTCCGCTATCGGGCGCGGTTGCTGCCGAGCTTAACGGCGAAGCGGCGTTGTTGACCGGCGCTTTCGACTTGGACTTGAATGCCAGCGGCAGGGATCTGAGCATAGGTATCGATAATGTCGATGCGGCACTGGCTGGGGAAAGTACTTTTTCTGCCTCGGGCAAACGGGATGAAAACGGCCTTAGGCTGCGCGCGGCAGAGGTGACGGCCGCGGCGGGAACCGCTATCGCAAGCGGGTTTCTCAGAACAGACGAGTCGGATTTTAAGTTTGCCGCAGCGCTTGATGATCTTGGCCGCTTTGTCGCCGGGGCCGTGGGCCCTTTGCGCGTAAGCGGCAATGCAAAGCAGACAAGCGCTGGCTGGTTGATCGACACCAACGCTCAGGGGCCCGGCGGCAGTGACGTATCGGTGGAAGGCACCCTGACCGGGCTCGATACATCCCCGGGCTTTGACGGTAAAATCCGGGCGCGGGTCGATGATCTGACGCCATTTTCACAGGTGGCGGCGCGGCCGCTTTCGGGATCGGTCGCTGCCGAGTTTGAGGGGGCTGCGACGCTGCAGACAGGTATCTTTGATCTCGACGTGATCGTGACGGGCAATGATCTGAGCGTAGGCATCGACAAGCTGGATGCGGCTCTGACCGGCGAGAGCCGGTTTGCGGCCTCTGGCAAGCGGGATGAAAACGGCCTGACATTGCGCGCGGCAGAGCTTGCATCACCATCGCTCACCGCCTCGGCGGAGGGGTTCATGACCCCGGAGAAGGCCGATTTCGCATTTGCGGCGGCAGTCGATGATCTCAGCCGGTTTGTGAGCGGTTTTGCAGGCCCGGTAAAGCTGAGCGGCATGGCCGCCGACGATGGTACGGGCTGGATTGCCGATGTGCAGGGCAGCGGGCCGTTTCAGTCGGTTGTCGAGGGTCGCCTGAGCGCGCCTGACGGGGGCGAGCCGCGCGCGGAGCTGTCGGGCACTATCGGTAATGTCGGCGCGATCATTCCCGACCTGCCGGGCAGTGCCAGTTTTAGCGCAAAGGCACAACAACAGGGCGATAGCTGGGCAATCGATACGACCGGGCAGGGGCCGGGCGGCAGCACATTCGCGGTGGCCGGGCTGATCCAGTCCGATGCCAGCCGTGCCATTCTTGATATCGATGGAATCTTGCCGCTGGCGCTGGCAAACCGCCGCCTGCAACCGCGCGCTGCACAGGGGGTGGCGCGGTTTGATTTGCGGCTTGATGGCCCGCTCGGCCTTTCGTCGCTGTCGGGGCAATTGTCGACTGCTGACGCGCGCGTTTCATTGCCTAACCTGCAGAATGCGTTGACCGATGTTGATGCCACGGTGACCCTCGGGGGTAGCGAAGCGGCGATCAAGAGCAGCGCCGCGCTGGCAACCGGCGGGCGTCTAGTCGTTGACGGGCAGGTGGGATTGCAGGCGCCTTTCCGGGCCAATCTGGGCATTCAGATACTCGATGCGGTCCTGCGTGACCCGAAACTCTTTGAGACGGTCGCACGGGGAAACCTGATTATGCGCGGCGCGGTGCAGAACAACCTGGATATCTCGGGGCGCATCAATCTGGATCGCACCGAAATTCGGGTGCCGTCAACGGGCCTTGGCGGTGGCAACATACCAGAGATCAATCATGTCGGTGAGCCGCGCGATGTCCGCCAGACACGTAGATATGCCGGGCTGTTGGACAAGGATGAAGATAGCTCTGGCACGTCGGGCGGAGGCACGATCGGATTGGATGTCTTGATTGCGGCCGACAGCCGGGTTTTCGTGCGCGGACGCGGGCTTGACGCAGAGCTGGGCGGACGATTCAGGATAACCGGAACCGCGGCGGATATCATTCCTATCGGCGGCTTTGACCTGATCCGGGGTCGGTTGGACATCCTTGGTAAACGGCTGACGCTGGATGAGGGAACGGCCAGGCTTCAGGGCGATTTCGTGCCCGGGCTCAGGTTGGTGGCGAGTACCGTCAGCGATGACGATACCGTTGTGAGTATCGTCATCGAGGGGCGTGCCGATGATCCCGAGGTGCGTTTCCAGTCACAACCCGAATTGCCGGAAGATGAGGTGCTGGCCCGGCTTCTCTTCGGTCGCGAACTCGGCTCATTGTCGGCGTTTCAGGCGCTACAGCTTGCCTCGGCGGTAGCGACACTGGCCGGAAAGGGCGGCCCAAGCTTTGCCGAACGTATTCGTCAGGGCACGGGCGTGGATGATTTCAGTGTCAGTACCGATTCCGAAGGTACGGCGACCGTGGGCGTGGGTAAGTACATTAGCGACAATATCTACACTGATGTTCAGATCGGCGACCAATCCAATAGCGAAATCAACCTCAATATCGACCTGTCGCGCCGGACGAAACTGCGCGGCTCTTTGGGGTCCGACGGCGGTACAGGGGTCGGCGTATTCTTTGAAAAGGATTATTGAGGCTCTGTGAGACGGCTCAGTTTTAGATAAGATCGATCCGACCCATGGCCCTTGAGTTGCCGTTCTCATCCAAAGTAACAAGTTGCGGGATGACGACCGCGCCGCAGTCTTGACCTTGATTTCGCGCGCTGTACCCGCACGGAAGACCGGCCCAGACCAAAATTAATACATGCGTTTCCATCTCAATCTGGCCCGATATGGTGGATTTTCGCCGATTTGCTATTGACCCCGCTCGCCTGTCTCAATTGACTGGGACCTCCGGCATTGGCATGTCGGCCATCTGCTACGCGCGCAGCGCCAAGAAATCGAGACCGACCCTGAATGTGTCCTGCCCCAGTACCTGAAAATACCCAACGTGGCTTCATCATTCCGATAGGCGGGGGCGAAGACCGCGAGCGGGAAAGGCAAATTCACCGACGTTTCGTTGACATGTCGGGTGGTGCGCAGGCAGACATCATCGTGATCCCGACCGCCTCGCAGCTGGATGAAACCGGGCCTGATTATCACCGGATTTTCTCGGATCTCGGGGCGGGCAAGGTCGAGTACCTGCCGATTGCGCGGCGGGCGGATTGCGACAACCCGCAATTCGCCGAGATGCTGGACCGGGCGACGGGTATTTTCATGACCGGCGGCAACCAGCTGCGCCTGTCAACGATCATCGGCGGAACGCTGGTGGCACAGAAAATCCGGCGGCGGAATGCGGCGGGGATACCCGTGGCGGGCACTTCGGCCGGGGCCTCTATCATGTCCGAGCACATGGTCGCAGGCGGCCCCAGCAACAGTTCCCCGGCGGAGGGCAATATCAGCCTTGCCCCCGGCATGGGGCTGACCAATGCCGTGATCATCGACCAGCATTTCACCCAGCGGAACCGTTTGGGCCGGTTGCTGACCGCGTCATCCTATAACCCGTTTTTGATTGGTCTGGGCGTCGACGAGGATACCGCTGCTTTCATCGGTCCCGACAATGTCTTCGAGGTTGTCGGCAGCGGCACGGTGACGGTTGTCGATGCCAGTCAGTTGACGCATTCGTCAATGTGGGATGCGTCCGCCGGCGAGGCGCTTAGCCTTCTGGGCTTGCGTATTGACGTTTTGGGCCAGGGGTGCCGTTATGACCTTACGGCGCGCCAAGCCTATCCGCCGGACGAACACGCGCATTTCTGTAGCCTGCCGGTATCAGGGGATTAAGTAAGCGAGTTTTGTGTTTGGGGGGAGTCAAAAACAACAGGGAGCCGACCATGAAAATCGTTTCAACCAATGTCTTTGTAGGGCCCAATGTCTGGGCGCGGTTCCCGGTCATTCGCCATGTTGTCGATCTTGGTGTGCTTGAAGAATGGCCATCGGCGCGGATCGGCGAGGAATTCGTTAGCGGTCTGATCGCCGCCTTGCCCGGTCTTGACGAACATGGATGTTCCTACCGCGAGCCGGGCGGGTTCATCCGGCGTCTGCGCGAGGATGAGGGCACCTGGATGGGCCATATCATGGAGCATTGCGCGCTGGAAATTCAGGGTGTCGCCGGTACTGAGGTCACCTTTGGCCGGACCCGTGGCACCGGCGACCCGGCGCAATACAACATGGTCTACCAGTACCGCCAGCGCGATGTCGGGCTTGCTGCCGGACAGCTGGCACTACGCCTTCTGATGCATCTTTTGCCTGACAGTCTTAAGGCACAGGTCGAGTATGATTTTGATCCCGAGTTCGACTGGGAGGAAGAACTGCGATCTTTCGTGCTGCGGGCGCAGCGCAAGGAATTCGGCCCCTCGACCGGATCGCTGGTCAAGGCCGCCGAAGAGCGTGGTATCCCGTGGCTACGACTGAATGACTATTCGCTGGTGCAATTCGGTCATGGCAAATACCAGCAGCGGATTCAGGCGACCATTACGTCGCAGACCCGCCATATCGCGGTGGAAATATCCTGCGACAAGGAAGACACCCACAATCTACTCAACGATCTGGGCCTGCCGGTGCCGCAGCAGCGCATGGTTTATAATGCGCGCGAGGCGGTGCGTGGCGCGCAACGGATCGGCTATCCGGTGGTGGTCAAGCCACTGGATGCCAATCATGGGCGTGGCGTGTCAATCAACCTGACCGAGGACAATCAGGTTGAAACCGCTTTTGCCGAGGCCAAGGAACACTCCAAAAGCCGGGCCATTCTGGTGGAGAGCTTTGTGACCGGGTTCGATCACCGGATGCTGGTCGTCAACAACAAGCTGGTGGCGGTGGCCAAGCGAGTACCGGGCCACGTGGTCGGCGATGGTAAGCAGACCATTGCGCAGCTCATCGACGAGGTGAACAGCGATCCGCGCCGGGGTATCGGCCACGAGAAGGTGCTGACCAATCTTGAACTGGACAATCAGGCCAAACGCTTGATGGAGGATGCCGGTGTCACAGAAGAAACCGTTCTGGAGGACGGTCAGGTGCTTTATCTGCGCTCGACCGCAAATCTGTCGACGGGCGGCACTTCGATCGACATGACAGACGTGGTGCATCCCGATAACCGTGATATGGCCGAACGCGCCATCATGGCGGTGGGCCTGGATGTGGGTGGCGTGGATTTCCTGATTGACGACATCACCCGCTCCTACAAGGAAATCGGCGGCGCGATTGTCGAGGTAAATGCCGCACCGGGCTTCCGCATGCACGTCGCCCCGTCCGAGGGTGAGCCGCGCGATGTCTCGGGCGCGGTGATGGACATGCTGTTCCCTGTCGGCTCCCCCCGGCGCATCCCGATTGCGGCAATCACAGGGACCAATGGTAAGACCACGACCTCGCGCATGCTCGGGCATATCATGAAGACCAGCGGCAAGATTGTCGGCATGACCTCGACCGATGGGGTTTATGTGGATGGCAAGCTGAGCGTTAAGGGCGACATGACCGGGCCCACATCTGCCCAGATCGTGCTGCGCGACCCATCGGTGGATTTCGCGGTAATGGAGACCGCGCGTGGTGGTCTGGTGCGCAGCGGGTTGGGCTATCAGCGCTCGAACGTGGCGGCCTGTCTGAACGTCTCGGCTGATCACCTTGGCCTGCGCGGCATCAACACGGTCGAGGAACTGGCGGTGGTCAAGCGCGTCGTGGTCGAAAGTGCGACGGATGTGGTGGTGCTGAACGCCGATGATATCAACTGCCTGAAGATGGCGGATTTCACCAATTCCGACGCGATCTGCTATATCACGATGAATTCCGATCATGCGCTGGTGAAAGAGCATATTCAGGCAGGCGGCATGGCCGTGGTGCTGGAAAAGGCGATGAACGGCGAGATGATTACCATCTACCACAAAGGCACACATATGCCGGTACTGTGGTCACATCTAATTCCGGCGACGATGGAGGGCAAGGCGCTGTTCAACGTGCAGAACGCCATGTTCGCCACAGCAATGGCTTTCTGTTTCGATGTCGATCTGGATAATATCCGTCACGGGTTGCGCACTTTTGACACTAGCTATTTCCAGGCACCGGGGCGAACCAATGTGTTTGACGAACACCCGTTCAAGGTCATTCTGGATTATGCCCATAACCCGGCGGCCATCGCCGCTATCTCCGATCTGGCCTCGCGGCTGGATGTGTCGGAGCGCCGGCTGGTGGTGATGTCAATGCCGGGCGACCGGCGCGATGAGGATGTCTATGACGCGGCGGCAACACTGGCCGGGCATTTCGATTATTACATCTGTAAGGCCGATGATAATCGGCGTGGCCGGGGTAAGGACGAGATCCCGCAGATGCTGCGCGACGGACTGATGAAAAATGGCGTCGAGGATGCGGCGATCACGATTATTCCTGATGAGGTCGAGGCAGTGGATCACGCGCTCAACATGGCCGAAGAGGGCGATCTGCTGGTTATTCTGGGCGATGACAGTGCCCGCTGCTGGAAACAGGTGATCTATTTCCAGAGCGAGGACGCACCCGAGGTCGAGGCCACCCCCGCCGCGCCGGAACCGGCACCCGCCGATTTTGACGAGCTTCTGGGCGGTGGCTCGCTGATCCGGGATGAGCGTGGCGTGCGACTGGCCCGCGATACCGATGAAGGTGGCGATTAGAGGGGAGTAGTGATCGTGGACAATGTGGAGGACATTGAAAACGCCCTGACAATCAACATCCCGTCAAGCGATGCGCTACGGTTGGAGGATAGTCGCCGCCTGACCGGACCCGGATTGCTATGGGATCATGTCGGGGCGGTGCTGGAAGTGCATTACAGCGGGATTGACCCCGCGCGCGTCGCAACGCTCTGGCGGACCCACGCGCGGCGGGTGCTGGATGCGATTGGCTGGCCGGATCAGCTGATTACTGAACGCGGTTTTGAGAACGGGCATAATCTCGCGATCTCGGCACCGATGGACCAGCTTTACTCGGCGATTTTTGCCGCAGAAACCGCCTGGCATTTCGGCGCGGCGGAATTGCTGGGGGTGGCGGCGGGTGATTTCGACCGGATGATAGCCGATCTGAAATCAGTCATGACCCGCGAGGCGCATCCCGAACTGATTCGGCTGATTGAGGCGGGGCAGGGGCGGGGCGTGGAAGTTCTGTGCGACGATGACGAGGTTTCGGTCGGTCACGGCAGCGGATCGGAGGTCTGGCCGGTGAACGAGTTGCCTGATCCGGCGGATGTGGAGTGGTCACGGCTGCATAATGTGCCTGTCGCGCTGATCACCGGCACTAATGGTAAGACCACAACGACCCGGCTTTGCGCGGCGATTGCGGCGGCGGCGGGCAAGGTCTCGGGCCTGACCTCGACCGATTTTGTGCGGGTGGGGCGCGATGTGCTGGACAGGGGGGATTATTCCGGCCCGGGTGGGGCGCGGCTGCTGCTGCGCGACAAACGGTTGGAAATCGCCTATCTCGAAGTGGCGCGCGGCGGCATCCTGCGCAGGGGCTTGGCGACGCGTTCGGCCCGGGTGGCGGTTGTCACCAACGTTGCGGCGGATCATCTGGGGCAATACGGGGTCAACACCGTCGAAGAACTGGCACGGGCCAAATTCGCCGTGCACCGGGCCTTGGCAGAGGATGGCGTATTGGTACTGAATGCCGATGACGTCTATGTGCTGGCCGAAGCAGAGCAGACCGACGCCAATATCTGGTGGTTCTCACTCGATGGTGAGGCACCTCAGATCAGGGCGGCGTGCGCCGCCGGTCATTGCTGCGCGTGGGAAGAAGCGGGCAACATCGTCTTTTTCGATGGGCACGAGGCGGTGACCATTGCTGCTGTGGCTAATATTCCTGTCACCATATCTGGGGCTGCGCGCCATAATGTCCGCAATGCGCTGGCCGCGACTTGCGTCTCTTATGCTATTGGCATCGCGCCAGAGCACATCGCCGGCGGACTTACCAATTTCCAGAGCGATCCCAATGATAATCCCGGTCGTTTCAACGAGTTCAGCGTCAACGGCGCGCGGGTCTTTGTCGATTTCGCGCATAACCCGCATTCGATCGCGGCGGTGGCCGAAACCATCGGCGGGATCAAGGCGAAACGCCGTTTCGTGCTGCTCAGCCATGCCGGGGACCGGTCCGATGATGACATCCGTGAGGTGACTACGACCGCGCTGGACCTGAAACCTGACTATGTGGTTGCCGCCGAGCTTGAGGACTACCTGCGGGGCCGCGAACTGGGCGAGGTGACAGAGCTGATCGTCGAAACCTGCGCGCAGAATGGTGTGCCGAGGGATCGTGTGCTCAAGGCCGGATCTCCCTCGGAGGCGGTCAGGGTAATCATCGACATGCTGCAGCCGGGCGATGTTGCTTTGCTGTTGGTCCTGTCGGAGCGCGACAAGATTTTCGAGCTTTTACAAGGGTAAACCCTGTCCTTGCGTTATCTACTAAAAAATTAGTTTGCAAATCCTCACGTTCCCGACAAAACTGAACCGGTCGGTTAAAACCGGCTAAAAGACAAAAATGGGAGGAGAAGTGATGCGTAGGTATCTGCTGGGAGCGGTTGCCGCTTCGGCTGTTATTGCAATGTCGAATTTAGGTCAGGCCGATGAGGCCGCAGCACAACGTTGGATTGATCAGGAATTCCAGCCGTCGGTCTTGTCGAAAGACGAACAGATGGCTGAAATGCAGTGGTTCATCAACGCCGCGCAGCCTTATGCCGGGATGGAAGTGAACGTTCTGTCCGAGGGTATCCCGACACATTCATACGAATCCGACGTGCTGACCAAAGCCTTTGAGGAAATCACCGGCATCAAGGTAAATCACCAGATCCTGGGTGAGGGCGAGGTGGTTCAGGCCGTTCAAACCCAGATGCAGACAGGTCGGAACCTTTATGACGGCTATGTCAACGACAGTGACCTGATCGGCACCCATTCGCGGCTGCAACTGGCCTATAACCTGACGGACCAGATGGGCGGAGACTGGGCGGCGACAACATCGCCGACGCTCGATCTAAATGACTTCATGGGCATCCAGTTCACTACCGGCCCCGATGGTAAGCTCTATCAGCTTCCCGATCAGCAATTCGCTAACCTATACTGGTTCCGCAAGGACTGGTTTGACCGCGAGGATCTACAGGCCGCCTTCAAGGAGAAATACGGTTATGATCTGGGTGTGCCGGTTAACTGGTCGGCCTATGAGGATATCGCCGAGTTCTTCACCAAGGACGTGAAAGAGGTCGATGGCACTACGATCTATGGCCACATGGATTACGGCAAGCGCGCGCCCGACCTTGGCTGGCGGATGACCGATGCCTGGCTCTCGATGGCCGGCGCCGGAGACAAGGGCGAGCCGAACGGCATCCCTGTTGATGAATGGGGCATTCGAATGGAAGCGGGCACCTGTAACCCGGTTGGCGCGAGCGTCAGTCGCGGCGGCGCGGCAAACGGCCCGGCGGCAGTCTATGCGATCCGTAAATGGGATGAATGGCTGCGGAACTATGCCCCTCCCGGTGCGGCGTCCTATGACTTCTACCAGTCACTGCCGGCGCTTTCTCAAGGCAATGTGGCGCAGCAGATCTTCTGGTACACGGCCTTTACGGCGGACATGGTGAAACCCCAGTCTGAAGGCAACAATACCGTCGATGGCGAGGGCAACCCGCTGTGGCGGATGGCGCCCAGTCCGCATGGCCCCTATTGGGAAGAAGGTCAGAAGGTGGGCTATCAGGACGTGGGCTCCTGGACCTTCCTGAAATCCACCCCGGATGACCGGGCGCAGGCCGCATGGCTCTATGCGCAATTCGTGACCTCCAAGACCGTGGATGTGAAGAAATCCCATGTCGGGCTGACCTTCATCCGCGATAGCTCGGTCAACCACGAGAGCTTTAGCGAGCGTGCGTCAAAACTGGGTGGTCTGGTGGAGTTCTACCGCTCGCCCGACCGGGTGGCGTGGTCGCCCACAGGTGTCAACGTGCCGGACTATCCCAAGCTGGCGCAGATTTGGTGGCAGCAGATCGGCGACGTGAACTCGGGCGCGTTTACGCCCCAGGAAGCGATGGATCGTCTGGCCGAAGAGATGGACATCACCATGTCGCGAATGCAGGCGGCGGATGAGGGCGCCGAAATCTATGGTGGCTGTGGTCCGCGTCTGAACGAAGAGAGCGACCCGCAGGAGTGGCTCGACAAGCCTGGATCGCCGAAAGCGAAACTTGAGAACGAAAAGCCCCAGGGTCAGACCGTCAACTATGACGATCTGGTTGCCCGCTGGGCGGCTCAGTAACGTCAAGTTCCTGTAAGGTGCGGCAGGGGTGCGGCACCTTGCTGGCCGGGGCGCGTGAGTGTCCCGGCCATCCAATTGCCATCGCAAATTCCGGCAAGGGCCAAAATGAGCGTTGAACTAAGAAACATTACCAAAGAAGTCGCTGGTCAGGTCCATATCAAGCCGACAACGCTGTTGCTGGAGCCGGGGCACTTCAACGTGCTTCTGGGCGAGACCGGGGCTGGTAAAACATCGCTGATCAAGCTGATGGCGGGGCTCGACCCAATAGCAACTGGTCAGATCCTGATGGACGGTCAGGATGTGACACGGCTGAATACCCAAAAACGTAACATCAGCCTCGTGCATCAGTTTTTCGTTAATTACCCGCATATGACGGTGTTCGATAACATCGCCTCGCCGCTCAAGGTGGCGGGCATGCCAAAATCCGAGATAGCGGGGCGTGTCGAAGAGGCTGCGGATATCCTGCAACTGCGTCCCATGCTGCATCGCCGTCCGCATGAGTTGTCGGGCGGGCAGCAGCAGCGCACGGCTTTGGCCCGGGCCATTGCCAAGGAAAGCCGGGCGGTGTTTCTGGACGAACCGCTGGCCAACCTGGATTACAAACTGCGCGAGGAGTTGCGCGAACAATTGCCCGAGCTTTTCGCGGGCAGGGGTGCCGTGGTGGTCTATGCCACCTCCGAGCCCGAAGAGGCGCTGCTGCTGGGCGGCAAGACTGGGCTGATGGAGGACGGGCGCATGGTTCAGTTCGGACCGACCTCCGAGATTTACCGCCAACCTCAGTCGTTGATGGCCGCACGGGTCTTTTCCGACCCGCCCATCAACATGGCCGAAGTCACGAAAGAGGGCGCTACCATCCGCATGGGAGCCGATGCCAGTTGGCAGGCGCAGGGGGCAATCGCCGATCTGGCGGACGGGGCCTATACGCTGGCGGTGCGGCCGCATCACGTAGCGCCGGTCAAATCGGATCGGCACAGCGTGGACCTGACAGGTAAGGTTCTGGTGACCGAGCTGAGCGGATCGGAAAGCAGCGCCCATTTTCAGATGCGATCAGCCGACTGGGTCTCGCTGGCGCATGGGGTGCACCCGTTCGAGATCGGCGAGAACCACGCTTTTCACCTTGATCCGACGGCGTGTTTTTACTTCGCGCCAACCGGTGAGTTGGCCGTTTCGGGGACGATCTGATGGCAAAGATAACCCTCTCAAAGCTCAGACACAGCTACTATCCCGATCCATCATCGCCCGAGGATTATGCGCTGAAAGAGATTGATCTGGATTGGTCCGACGGTGGGGCTTATGCGCTTCTGGGGCCGTCAGGTTGCGGGAAATCGACGCTACTGAACATCATTTCCGGTCTGCTTACCCCGTCCGAAGGGCGCATCCTCTTCGATGGTGAAGACGTGACCGGCCTGCCGCCCAACCAACGCAACATCGCACAGGTCTTCCAGTTTCCGGTGATCTACGACACGATGAGCGTCTTCGACAATCTGGCCTTTCCCCTGCGCAATCGCGGTGTAGACGAGGCGCGCGTGAAGGCCCGTGTCACCGAGATTGCGGAGATGCTCGAAGTGACCGATATGCTGGGCACCCGCGCGGCGCATCTTTCGCCCGATAACAAACAGAAGATTTCGATGGGGCGCGGATTGGTGCGCGATGACGTCAATGTGGTCATGTTCGACGAACCGCTGACCGTGATCGACCCGCATCTGAAGTGGAAATTAAGAAGTAAACTCAAAGAATTGCATCAGAAAGTTCGCGCAACCATGATTTACGTGACCCACGATCAGACAGAGGCCCTGACCTTTGCCGATCAGGTGGTTGTGATGCAGGAAGGCGAGATTGTTCAGATCGGCACGCCGGTCGAGCTGTTCGAGCGCCCGGCGCACACCTTCGTGGGCCATTTCATCGGCTCACCGGGCATGAATGTCCTGCCCGCCGATATCCGCAATGGTGCGGCTTATTTCGAGGGTCACAAGCTTGCCGTCGAAGGCCGGATCAAGCTGGGCGATGGTCTGACCCAGATCGGAGTACGCCCAGAATTCGTGGGCCTCGGGGACGAGGGGCTGCCCGCTCGTGTTCGCAAAGTGGCCGATGTCGGGCGTCACCGGGTCGTCGACGCCGTGGTTGGCGACACGCTGGTCAAGGCGGTCAGCAGCGGCGATGTGCCGGGGCAAGGTGAGGACGTGCATCTGGCTTTCGCCCCTGAACACACGCGGGTCTATCGCGACGGCTGGCTGGCGACGGAAAGGACATCGCAATGAAGACCGAAAACCAGAAAGCATGGTTTTTCGTGCTGCCGGTGCTGCTGCTGGTCGCGTTCAATGCGCTGATCCCGATGATGACAGTGGTCAATTATTCGGTCCAGGAAACCTTTGGTAACAATGTGTTTTTCTTCGAGGGCCTGCGCTGGTTCGAGGAGCTACTGAATTCCGACAGGTTTCACGCGGCCCTTGGACGGCAATTCCTGTTCACCGGCATCATTCTGGCGATCGAGGTGCCTCTGGGCATCATAATCGCGCTTTCCATGCCACGGCAGGGGATTTGGGTGCCTGTCTGTCTGGTGACAATGGCGCTGCCGATGTTGATCCCGTGGAACGTGGTCGGCGCGATGTGGAACATCTTTACCCTGCCGGATATCGGCCTTCTGGGGTACTTCATGAACCACACGTTGGGCGTCGATTATGACATGACGCAAAACCCGCTTGCGGCCTGGATCACGATCGTCATCATGGATGTCTGGCACTGGACCTCGCTTGTGGTGCTGCTCAGCTATGCAGGCCTGGTGTCGATCCCCGATGCCTATTATCAGGCGGCCAAGATCGATGGCGCCAGCAACTGGTCGGTGTTCCGCTATATCCAACTGCCGAAGATGAAAACCGTTCTGACCATCGCGATCCTGCTGCGCTTCATGGACAGTTTCAACATATATACCGAGCCTTTCGTGCTGACAGGCGGGGGGCCGGGCAACTCGACCACGCTTCTGTCAATTGATCTGGTGAAAATCGCCCTCGGGCAGTTCGATCTGGGCCCGGCGGCGGCGATGTCGCTGATCTATTTCGCGATCACGCTGCTGGTCAGTTGGCTGTTCTACACGTTGATGACGAAGGATGATGCGAAATGAGAAAGCGCAGCCTGATCCCGATCATCTATATCCTCTTCCTGCTGCTGCCGATCTATTGGCTGGTTGCGATGAGCTTTAAGACGACGAATGAAATCCTTTCGGGGTTTTCGCTCTTTCCGCAGACCTTCACGCTTGAAAATTACCGGGTGATATTCACCGATCCGTCCTGGTATTGGGGTTACATCAACTCGATCATCTATGTGTCGGTAAACACGGTGATTTCTGTCACCGTGGCGTTACCGGCAGCCTATGCGTTCAGCCGTTACCGGTTTTTAGGCGACAAACAGCTTTTCTTCTGGCTATTGACCAACCGAATGGCGCCCGCAGCGGTATTCGCACTACCGTTTTTCCAGCTTTATTCCGCTGTGGGTCTTTTCGATACTCATCTGGCGGTGGCGCTGGCGCATTGCCTTTTCAACATCCCGCTGGCGGTCTGGATCCTCGAAGGTTTCATGGGCGGTGTGCCGAAGGAACTGGATGAAACAGCTTATGTTGATGGCTATTCCTTCCCACGGTTCTTCGTGTCGATCTTTCTGCCAACGATCAAGGCCGGTGTGGGCGTGGCGGCGTTCTTCTGCTTCATGTTCTCCTGGGTCGAGCTTTTGCTGGCCAAGACGCTTACTGCTGTCGCCGCGAAACCGATTGCCGCCACCATGACCAAAACCGCCTCTAGTGCAGGGTATGAGCTGGGGCTTTTGGCGGCGGCGGGTACGCTGACCATCATTCCGGGTGCTATCGTGATCTATTTCGTGCGTAACTACATCGCCAAGGGCTTTGCCCTGGGGAGGGTCTGAGATGCTGGGGTGGATGGCATGGACATGGCCCACGGCGTTGCTTTTCATCGGGATATTCTCGGCGATGGGCATCATCACGATACTGGAAATCCGGCGTCCCGGCGGCGCTGAGCGCAAGGGCGTGCTAGGGCTTGTTACCACGCGCGGTGACCGGCTGTTCATCTCGCTTCTGGGTACGGTCTATATCTTTCTGGCCTGGCTGGGATTGATCGGCATGCCGCTCTGGGCGCCGCTGGGACTGAGCATCGCATGGGGCGTGTTCTGCTTCTGGAAGGTTTAGACAGAGGGCGGTGACCGGTGCGCGGAATTGAGGTAAGGATAAGCTGAGCAGTTGAAACCGAACGGGACACCGGATGCGTCAAAAGAAAAAAAGCGAATTTCTGACCGAGGTCGAGCTGGAATTCATGACCGAGCTCTGGGCCCTTGGCGAGGGCAGTGTTCGCGACGTGCTGGCACATCTGGCACCGGGGCGGAACCTGGCTTACACCTCGGCCGCGACCATCCTTCGGATAATGGAGCAGAAGGGATTTGTCACCAGCGACAAGCGCAACAAATCCCTGATCTACAAACCGGCCCTGCGGCGCGAGGCCTATCAATCAAAGACCCTGCGCAATCTCTCTGACAAGCTTTTTGACGGCACGCCAGCATCGCTAGTGGCGCGGCTGGTTGACGATGACGGGCTGTCGGAGGATGCGCTGGAGGAAATACGGGCGCTCTTGGACAGGAGGCTGACCGATTATGACGGCTAACTCAGTTTTCAATGCGTATCTTGATGCAAATATCATGCTGGTACTGGCGGCATGCCTTTGGGCGCTGACCCGCTATGCGCTGTGCCACTCCAGCCTGCGCCATGCGTTTTCGCTGCAATTGCAGGTGGTTTACGGCGTGATGCTGGCGGTGGTTTTCACGCCGGTGGTGGTGGGCTTCTATAGCCTTCTCTCACAAATCGGCCTGTGGCGCAGCGACCTCGTGCCCAGCCTGTCAGATGTTGCGCTGGCGCAGTATCTTAGTGGTCGCTTCGAAATGGCACCAACCACGTTCGAGACGCTGTGGATGTGGCGGACGGTATTCACGCAAGACGTCACTACGCTTGGATCGCCCTTGGGCATGGCCGTCGCCGGATTAGGGATCGCTGGTATTGCCGTCTTTGCTTTGCGGCTTCTGGCAAATGTGGTGCGGGTCTCGCGCCTGATTGGGCAGAGCTATGTGTTGCGTCGGATCAACGGGATCGACATTCGCTTGTCCGACAAGGTGACGGTGCCGTTTTCGACTCGCGCGTGGCGCCGCCGGTATATCGTGCTGCCCTCGGCGCTATTGTCCGATGCGGATGATCTGCGGATCGCTGTCTCGCACGAGCTGCAACATATGCGGCAAGGCGATCTGGGTTGGGAAATAGCGCTGGAGGCCCTGCGCCCGCTTTTCTTCTGGAACCCGGCCTTCGCGTATTTCAAGCGCGAGGTCGACGAGCTGCGCGAGCTGGCCTGCGATCAGCAAGTGTTGCTGCGCCGCCGGTTTGGTGTCGGTGCCTATTGCGATTGCCTGCTCAGGGTGTGCCGCGACGCCTTGGGGCAGGGTACGCGGCGTCAGGTCCTGATGCCCAGCGTGCCGCTTGTATCATCCGAGCGAAATCGTCGTGCGGCGAGGTTCCTAAAACGCCGGGTCGTGTCGATGACGTCGCAGAGGCGCCCGCTGCCGGGCAGATGGGTGACCGGGCTTCTGGTGGTGCCGCTTCTGGCGGTGATCAGCGTTGGCGCGATCGCATCGCAAGGCAGCGGCGACTGGAGCCAGGACAGGCTGATGCTGTCGACCATCGTCAATCTGGAACGGTTGGATCAGCGAACGCTGGCCAATCCCTACTGACTTATTCGGCGACCGGTTTAAGCACAGTTACGCCAACTGCCGCTGCGCGCGCCAGCTCGGGATCAAGCGACATAGGAATATATTCGCCTCGGCGCCAAAGTTGCGCGAGATCGTCGTAATGCCGTGACAGGAAATGTCCGGACTGGCCGGTTGCGGTGATAAACACGCTGCTGTCGGGATCGGCAAAGTCATAGACCCCGCGATAACCCGCCCCATGCACGTTGTGAAACGGGTCTTCTCCGCTGCCGCTGGTGAGGCCGCGCAGCAAGGTGTTATCGCCGCCGGAGGTGGATTGCTGGATGTTAACGAAGTAGCGCAGCACCGGCACCTCGCCCAGCACGGGGTGATCATGAGTGGCCTGATGCGCATCGCCCCATCTGAGGCTTTCCAGCGCGCTGCCATAACGCTCGTTAATCCAGATCAGCGCATCATCAAGCGCTAGGCGGGCAATGTCTGTGCAGGTCTCGACCGGTGATGACAGTTTGATATCACACCAGGCTGAGGCGCCATCGACATCGCGGTAGACACGCTCGATGAAGATCGGCTCGGGGTGAGGGAATTCATCGGCCAGCGGTCCCAGTTGATCACGGATCAGCCGGTCCTGAACGGCACGTAGCCAGGCAGCATAGATCAGGGGCTCGGGACGGTGCTCGCTCATCTCGCCGTTCCAGTCCGATAGCAGTTGCAGGGCCCGCTGACGCTGACGCTCGGGCGTGCCTTCGGGGGCGGATTCGCCGGTGAACCAAAGGTCGGCACCGATCAACGGCAGCAGCGATCGCGCGGTAAAGCTGACCGTGTCCAGTTGCGCCTCGATAAAGCTGTCGCGGGTGTGCACTTCGCGGCTCTGCATCAGCTTGCGCCAACGATGCACCCGCTGCGTGTCGCCCCAGACAAAGCTGACATGCAGCGGAAATGGGCGGTCGACCGTCTTATTATTCGTGTTGCCCAGTAACCCACCAGCGGGCGAGATGAACTCGGGATTGGCCGAGTAGGGGCTGATCCCCTGCCAGCGATTGGCGGCGATCCAGCCGCGCGATGGCAGCCGCCCCTTGCTTTCGTGATCAGCAGACCGCCGCGGCATTGCTCCGATGGTTTTCAGCGCGATTTTATTCTGATCGACGAGGGTCAGGTTCTGTGATGGCGTGACATAGCGTTCACCGGCTTCTAGCGCCTCGTCAATGGTTTTCGAGTACAAGAGCGCAATCGCCGCGCTCATCGTCGTGTCGGTGGGACTGAGCGCCGTCCAGGATACGCTTGCCACGTGGCCCGAGGGCGTGACATGGCCAAGGTTGTAATGCGACCCTGGTAGTACCGGGCCGTTATCCGTCCAGCGGCGGGTCAGCGTGACCGGGTCAGCGTCTTTGATCCGGATGATGGATTTCTGAGTCACGAAGGGCTTGTATCCGTCAGGGGTCAGATATTCCCCCGCGTTGTCCGGGTTCACCTTTTCGATAAAGACATCCTGATCGTCCATATGTGACGCGGTCAGGCCCCAGCCCAGACTGGCGCTGCGCCCGGTCATGATCGTCGGCACGCCGGGAATGGTGCCGCCGATCACCCCACCCGAGGATAATTCAAGCCGGGCCAGATACCAGATGCCCGGCGCGGTGAAGCCCAGGTGCGGATCATTGGCCAGCAATGTGCCACCGGCTGCCGACCGTGCGGGCGCCGCGGCCCAGGCGTTCGAGGCACCGGCGAAGGCGCGTTTCTGGAAGGGCGACAGCGGGTCTTGCCTGGTGTCGGTTTTTGCCGCGAGTACGGGAAATTCGGCGCCGGGCCAGAGACTGGCATATTCCGGTAACGCAGCGATACCGCTGCTCGGATCAAGTGGCATGATATCCGCCAGCCGTGCCGCGTCATCAAGCTGGAGCGAGGTCCGGGCATAGAGCACTTCATGCTCCAGATGCGCCGAGAGCTGAACCGCCATCAGCTTGATGATCGCGATCGAGTCGGCCGGTCGCCACGGGGCGATGGGATTGGAAAATACGAACATCTCGGGGGCGCCTCGGCCCAAGGCGGCATTGTTGATGTCCTGAAGACGGGCGTTTACCCCTGCGGCATAAGCCGTCAGGGCCGCCCTGGTGCGCGCGTCCTGAACCTCGACCGATTTGACCGCCGCGCCGTAAAGGTCAAAGCGGCGCAATGCCTTGTCGATATTCAGAGTGCGGGGGCCGAACACCTCGGAAAGGCGGCCCTGCACTGTGCGCCGCAACATCGTCATCTGCCAAAGCCGGTCCTGCGCATGGGCATATCCCAAGCCAAAGAACACGTCGGCATCATTGCCCGCGAAAACATGCGGCACATTGGCATTGTCATGCACAATCTCGACCTGCGAGGTGATGCCGCTGACAGAAATCGTCTTGTCATAATCGGGCAATGAGCGTGACAGCAGAAAGTAAAGACCGATCACCACGATGACCGACAGCAGCACCATGCCACTCGCAATTCGTAACAACCACCTGAAGACTTGAGCCATGCCCGCCCCGATTTGCCTTGCATCCTAGGCTGGGATAGTCAGAAATCCGAAGCGAGACAATGGCAAGAGGAAAGAAGATGGCAAAGCTGGCATTTCTGGGCCTAGGCGTAATGGGATATCCGATGGCGGGGCATCTGCAAGCCGCTGGTCACGAGGTCTGTGTTTATAACCGAACCTCGGCAAAGGCACAGAAATGGGTAGAGCAACATGGCGGCGCGATGTCCGAGACGCCGCGCGGAGCGGCAGAGGGCGCGTCAATCATTATGGCCTGCGTCGGCAATGACGACGATCTGCGATCTGTCTGTCAGGGCGATGAAGGCGCATTTGCCGGGATGTCCGACGGGGCGATCTTCGTGGATCACACCACCGTGTCCGACGCGGTCACGACCGAGCTTTATGCTGCGGCGGCCGAGGCGGGACTGTCTTTTGTCGATGCGCCGATCTCAGGCGGGCAGGCTGGCGCCGAAAACGGCGTTCTGTCGATCATGTGTGGCGGTGATCAGGCCGCTTATGACGCGGTGGAGCCAGTCATCTCGATCTATGCCAAAATCTGCCGCCGCATCGGCGACAGCGGGGCCGGACAGAAAACCAAGATGTGCAACCAGATTGCCATTGCCGGGCTGGTTCAGGGGTTGAGCGAGGCGCTGCACTTCGCCGAGAAATCCGGGCTTGACGGTCGCGCCGTGGTCGAGGTCATCAGCCAGGGCGCCGCGGGTAGCTGGCAGATGGCCAACCGGTACGAAACCATGCTGGACGACGAGTTCGAGCACGGGTTCGCCGTAGACTGGATGCGCAAGGACCTGGGGATATGCCTGTCTACCGCCAATGGGAACGGGGCCTCGCTGCCGGTCACGGCCCTTGTCGATCAGTTCTACAAGGATGTGCAGAAAATGGGTGGCGGGCGTTGGGATACTTCCAGCCTGTTCAAGCGGCTCCGCAAGCTGGATTAGGCCGCCAACAGCACCCGTGCGGCCTCTTTGGCGTCACGTGCGGCGGTCGCGCTGCGTGTGACATGGGCGGCGATGATCGCACCTTCCTTCAAAAGCATCATCTGGCGGGCAATCCGGTCGGGGTTCGGCAGTTCTGCCTGCTTGGCCAAGCCGCGAATATAGCTTTGAATTAAGAGCTTGTGCTCGGCTGATTGCGCGCGGACCGGATGCTGTTTATCCTGAAATTCGGCTGACGCGTTGATAAACATGCAACCGCTGAAACCGGGCATCCCGAACCATTCTTCCAGAACATCGAAAAGTGCAAGGATACGGTCGGACGGGGTGGCGGCAATTTTTTCGATGCGCTGAACCATCCAGTTTCGAAACTGCTCGTCGCGCAATTTCAGGGCCGCAAGGATCAGGTCATCCTTGGTTTTGAAATGCTTGTACATCGAGGTTTTGGAGATGCCGGTTTCCGCCACCAGCCGGTCCATCCCGGTGGCGTTAAAGCCATTCTGGTAAAAAACACCAAGTGCTTTCTCGACAAGTTCGTTCCGCTTGGTTTGCCGCATGGTGGGTTTCTCACGCATAATTCCGCTGTTGATCAAACGGGATACAGGATTATCGCCACAAGTGCGAGCAAAAAGGTTGACAGATCGGTACACTTACATATAGTTTACCGATCGGTACACTATATTGGAGACCTCCCGTGCCACGCCCACCTCTGCCGCCCTTCACCGCCGAAACCGCCGCCCAAAAGATACGCGCCGCCGAAGATGCGTGGAACACGCGCGACCCGGAGGTGGTGGCGCCGGCTTATACGACCGACAGCCGCTGGCGAAACCGGTCGACCTTCATCACTGGCGTGGCCGAGATCAAGGACTTCCTGACCAAGAAGTGGCATCACGAAAAAGAATATCGGCTGATCAAGGAGCTCTGGGCTTTTAACGGCAATCGCATCGCCGCGCGCTTTGCCTATGAATGGCACAACGATGCCGGGCTGTGGTTCCGCTCTTATGGCAATGAAAACTGGGAGTTTGACGCCGACGGGTTGATGACGACACGCCATGCCAGCATCAACGATCTGCCTATTCCCGAAAAAGACCGCAAATTTCGTTGGCCGCAGGGCAGGCGGCCGATTGATCATCCCGGGTTAGGTGATCTGGGTCTATAGGAGGCAACAATGGCAAAAGCATTCGCAGAACGGACCTTCACCCAAGAAGTACGTCAAATTCAGGAACGGCAGGGATCCGCCCGCAGCTATGACAGGTTTCTGAGCGCCGAGGCGCCAGCCGACGATAGATTGGGTCCGCGCGAGATTCAGTTCATCAGTCAACGAGATGGATTTTACCAGGCAACCGTGTCCGAGACCGGCTGGCCCTATGTTCAGTTCCGGGGTGGTCCGCGCGGCTTTCTGAAGGTGCTTGATGATCAAACCATCGCCTATGCCGATTTTCGAGGCAATCGTCAGTATATCAGCGCGGGCAATCTGACCAAAGACGACAGAATTGCGATGATCCTGGTTGATTACCCGAACTCCGCCCGGGTCAAGGTTTTGGGTCGTGCGCGTCTGGTTGAGGCTGCCGATGATCCTCTGTTGGTCGAACGTCTGCAGGATGAAACCTATCGTGGCCGTCCCGAGCGTGCGGTTGTCATCACGGTCGAAGGCTTTGACTGGAACTGCCCTCAGCATTTGCCGGTTCGCCTGACAATGGAAGAGATGCGGCCCATACTGGAACCGTTTCAAGCGGAACTGGCGACGCTTAAGGCCGAAAACGCTGCGTTGAAGGCCAGGCTTGCAGCAGCAAGCTGAGCCGGTCACGGGGCGTGAACATCGTCACGCATTCCTGTCGTGACCCGCGATCCAGTTTTGCATGTAATTTTTCGCCCGTCTGCATGCGTCCCGAAGAGGACGGTCAGAAGCCAGTTCGCAGGCCACTGCTGTCGCAAGTGAACAGCCCGTTCCGCGTTTGTGCAATGTCAGGCGAGGCAGGCAAAACCGATGGCGGTCAAGAGTGTCAAACAGGTGATCACAGCAGATGTCGCCACATCCGTGCCCACCCTTTATCAGAACCGCCTTTGCCCCTTTCTTGCGCAAGGCCTCTGCCTGCACCGACAATTCAGCATCACAATTCGCAAACGTCCGATTGCTCAGGCGTGCGGCTTCTTCCAGATTGGGTGTCAGCAGGGTCGCGATTGCGATAAGCCCCTGCAAAGAGCCCGCGTCGCTTAGTGTGCGTCCTGAGCTGGATTTCAGTACCGGGTCCAAGACGATGGGTACATTACGGCTTGTCAATGCGTCGGCAATGGCATCGCCGGCAGCGCCTGTTCCGACCATCCCGACCTTGATCGCATCCGGCGGCGTATCGGCGAAAGCAGCGTTGATCTGCGCGGTAATCACTGCAGCGGGCACCTCGTGGATCAACCGTACCGCCGTGTTCGTTTGTGCAGTGACGCAGGTCACCACGGGTTTGGCGAGGTGGCGATAGTCGTTTGTCACTGCGATATCGCGGGCGAGCCCCGCACCACCACTGCTGTCGGTGCCGCCGATGAGCAGTACCCGTTTCATTCGCAGGCGGTCGCTGCCAGAAGGGCCAGGTTGTCGTGACCCTTAGCCTGCAGACACTCGGCTGCCCTCCAGGCGCGTAATCCGGAGGCGCAGCACAAGACCACGCGCTGCGCAGGGTCTGGTTGGAGATCATCGATGCTATGGGTGCTTAGGCGCTGCGCTTGCGGCGCTATGATCTCCGGCGCTTCTTCTGCGCTGCGTAGTTCAATCACCTGATCCGCTGGGCGAATTTCTGATCGTGACACAAAGGGCACGGCTATTTGCGGCTCTGGCGCGGCGTGAAACGCGAATCCGTCAAATCGCGGCCGCTGCATGTCGAGCGTTACAATCTGACCCAGCGGCGAGGGGGTGTGGTGCAGGAGGACTTGCAGTGTCATCTGCGCCTGTAGCGCTCCGATCATGCCGACGACCGGGCCTAATACGCCTGCGCTGGCGCATGTTGCACCGCGATCCGGCAGTCTGGGAAACACAGCGCGCAATGAGGGCGCGCCGTGACCACAAAAGCCGCCCGCGTACCCCTTTTGCCCAAGCGCACTGGCCGAGATCAGGGGCACGCCCTGACGGTGGCACGTATCGGACAGCATGTAGGACACTGCAAAACTGTCAGCGGCATCGACCACCACATCTGCTGCGGCTACCAGCAGCGGTGCATTGCCCGGATGCAGGGTCTGAACCCGGGCATCAATGGTCAGTTCAGGATTAGCCGCCCGCAGATGCGCACGGGCCGCCAGGGCCTTGGCGCACCCCAGATCGGACATGCGATAGAGCGGTTGCCGGTGCAGGTTGCTTTCCTCGACATGATCGGGGTCCAGCAACGTGATCCGCCCCACACCTGCCCCGGCGAGGTATTGCAGCACCGGGCATCCCAACCCACCCGCGCCCACGACCAGCACGTGGGCCTTTGTTAACCTGCGCTGTCCTTCCACGCCGACCTCTGGCAGTGTCATCTGACGCAGGTAGCGGCTCATGAAGCGCAGACCCTGATCCATTCGCGCGTACGCGCCTCGGGATCGTCTGCTTGCTGAATGTCGGTCACTACCGCCACGCTGTCGGCCCCTGCGGCGATAACGCCGGGCACTCGATCAGTCGTGAGCCCGCCAATGGCGACCAGTGGCGTATTACCCGCCATCCGTTTCCAACGGGCGACTCGGTCTAGCCCTTGGGGCGGCCATTTCATTTCCTTCAGCAGCGTCGGGTAGACTGGGCCAAGGGCTACATAATCCGGATCAAGCGACAAGGCGCGCTCCAGCTCGTCCTCATCGTGGGTCGAAAGGCCAAAACGGACCCCCGCGCGTCGCAGGGCGGGAAAATCTGCGCTCTCCATATCCTCTTGGCCCAGATGGACAAACCCACAACGCAGGTCCAACGCCGCCTGCCAGTAATCGTTGATCACAAGCTGCGCACGATGCACTGCACAGAAATCGCGGGCGCGGATGATCTGACGGCGTAACTCCGTGTCGTCCTGGCCCTTGATCCGCAGTTGCACCAGCCTGACGCCCTGCGGCACCAGAAGTTCAAGGCGACCGACATGGCCAACGATCAGATAGAACTTTTCCATCATGCCAGTTCCGCCAGGCCAAGGATCGGGGTTGAAGGTACCGCCATATCGCACCGCTCCATCGGGGTGGCGAGAAACCCGGCACGCCCGGCCTGGACCGCCAACGCCATAGCCCGCGCCATTTGTACCGGATCACCCGCGGTGGCGACGGCGGTGTTCAACAGCACCGCGTCAAAGCCCAGTTCCGTGGCTTGTGCCGCATCAGACGGGCGGCCGATTCCGGCATCAATTATTAGCGGAATATCAGGGAAATGCCCGCGCATGGCTTTTAGCGCTTCCGGGGCACGCAGCCCCTGGCCGGATCCGATAGGCGCGCCCCAGGGCATCAGAACCTCGCAGCCTGCGTCGATCAGTTTTTCGCCGACAACCAGATCGTCGGTGGTGTAGGGAAATACCTTGAAACCATCGGCAGACAGCACCCGCGCGGCCTCGACCAAGCCAAAGACATCAGGCTGCAACGTGTCGGAATGTCCGATCACCTCCAATTTGATCCAATCGGTTTCGAACACATCGCGGGCCATATGCGCGGTCGTTATGGCTTCTTGCGCCGTATGGCATCCGGCGGTGTTGGGCAGGGTGCGGCAGCCGGTTTCTTGCAGAATCTCAAAGAACCCCATGCCCGACCCACCTGCGCTTTCCCGGCGCAGCGAGACGGTGATGATCTCAGCTCCGCTTGCCTCTATTGCCTTGGTCAGGACCGCAGGTGACGGGTATTGGGCAGTGCCCAGCAGCAAGGGAGAGCCAATTTCCGTGCCGTAAAGTTGCATTGCTTAGCCTCCCTGCATTGGGGCGAGAACTTCCACCCGATCTCCATCGCGCAACATGGTGGTGTTGCGTGCCTCGCGCGGTACAAAACTGCCATTCAGGGCGGTCGCCACGGCGGGGCTGGTGAAACCCAGTTCGGTCAGTGCGGTGGACAATATTTCGCTGGTCACCTCATGCGTGACAGCGTTCACTACGATCTTCATGCTTGTTTTCCTGAAAGAATTGGGTTGCCAACTGGCCCGCCAGAGCGGGGGCCAGCAGAAATCCGTGCCGATAGAGACCATTCACATGGACGGTGTCGCCGACGCGGGTCAACCGCGGTACATTATCGGCAAAAGCGGGCCGCAGGCCGATGCCGGTTTCGATCACGCTTGCCTCGCCCAACCCCGGATGCAGGGCGAAGGCGGCGCTCAGCAATTCCAGCATCGATCGCAGGGTAATTGGCCGTGATGCGTTGCTTTCGACCATCGTCGCGCCGATCATGTAAATGCCCTGTTCCCGCGGCACGAGGTAAAGCGGTATGCGCGGATGCAAAAAACGGATGGTGCGAGTGAAGTGAACGTCCGTTGTCTTGATCATGGCCATTTCACCCCGGACCGGGCGCAAGCCGGGTAGGGCGGCGGCTATCCCCCGACAATCAACATCAACGGATTCCGGCGCTGGTGTTCCATAGCGGATATCAACACCAAGGGTCTGCACTGCCATCGCTAGATCCGCCAGTGCCCTGCGCGGGTCGAGATGGGCCTCGTCCTCGAAGAACAGCGCCTGACTGAAACGCCCGGTCAATGCAGGTTCCAGTGCGGCCACGCCGGTGCGATCAAGCAGCTTGTGCTGCTCGGTGCATCGTGCAAAACGCGTCAGTTCCGCCCGGTCACGCGGCGGGGCTACAACCATCGTGCCCCGCCGTGCCACCGGGGTGATCTTTTCCCACCAGTCGATCGCACCCGCAGCCAGGCGCGACACTTCAGCATCGGCTGTCTCGGCTTCGCACCAGGGGGCCAGCATGCCGCCGGCAAACCATGAACACCGATTGTCCGATGGCGCTTTGCCAATCTCATAAACCGTGACGGGTGCGCCACGGCGCGCCAGTTCCAGCGCGCAGGCAAGGCCGGCCACACCCGCCCCGGCAATGGTGATCATTCGCCCGGTTCCGTAACAGGCTCACCCACCGGGACATAGAGATCACCACCTTCGCGGAATTTGGCTGCCATGGCCTCCATCCCCGCTTTCTGTGCCTCGGCACGGATGTCATGTGAAATCCGCATCGAGCAAAATTTGGGCCCGCACATGGAGCAGAAATGGGCTACCTTATGGGCCTGTTTTGGCAGGGTTTGATCGTGGAAATCCCGCGCCGTTTCCGGGTCCAGCGACAGGTTGAACTGGTCTTCCCACCGGAATTCGAACCGCGCACGGCTGAGCGCATCATCACGCCTCTGCGCGCCGGGCAGGCCCTTGGCCAGATCGGCGGCATGGGCCGCGATCTTGTAGGTAATTACCCCGGTTTTCACATCATCGCGGTCTGGCAAACCCAGATGTTCCTTGGGCGTCACATAGCAAAGCATCGCGCAGCCAAACCAGCCAATCATTGCCGCCCCGATGCCGCTGGTGATGTGGTCATAGCCCGGCGCGATGTCGGTTGTAAGTGGTCCGAGCGTGTAGAAGGGTGCTTCTTGGCAGCACTCCAGTTGCTTCTCCATGTTCTCCTTTATCTTGTGCATGGCCACATGGCCCGGCCCCTCGATCATGACCTGGCAATCCTTGGCCCAGGCGATCCGGGTCAGTTCACCCAGCGTTTCAAGCTCGGCAAACTGCGCTTCGTCATTGGCATCCGCGATGGAACCGGGGCGCAGCCCGTCACCAAGGCTGAACGACACGTCATAGGCGCGGCAGATGTCGCAGATCTCGTCAAAATGCTCGTAGAGAAAGCTTTCGCGGTGATGATGCAGGCACCATTTGGCCATGATCGACCCGCCCCGGCTGACGATCCCGGTTACCCGATCCACCGTCATCGGCACCATGTGCAGACGCACACCCGCGTGGATGGTGAAATAATCCACACCCTGCTCGGCTTGTTCGATGAGCGTGTCGCGGAACACCTCCCATGTGAGGTCCTCGGCGATGCCGTTCACCTTCTCCAGCGCCTGATAAATCGGCACCGTGCCAATGGGGACCGGGCTGTTGCGGATGATCCATTCGCGGGTGTTGTGGATATTGCGCCCTGTGCTGAGGTCCATGACCGTGTCGGCGCCCCACCGAATGGCCCAGACCATCTTATCAACCTCTTCTTCCATCGAAGAGGTGACAGCGGAGGTGCCCATATTGGCGTTTATCTTGACCAGAAAATTGCGCCCGATGATCATCGGCTCGGATTCCGGATGGTTGATATTGGCTGGGATGATTGCCCGGCCCGCCGCAATTTCATCACGGACAAATTCCGGCGTCACGTGATCGGGAATATTCGCGCCCCAGTCATTGCCGTCACGGGACTCTGGTACGGCTTCACGCAACTGGTTTTCGCGAATAGCGACGAATTCCATTTCGGGCGTGACGATGCCCGCACGTGCATAGGCCAGTTGGGTCACCGCCTTGCCGGTTTTCGCGCGCAAGGGGCGAGGCTTTATCGGAAATTCAGGGATCAGGTGATCGCCCTCGACAACCCCGTTATCCGCCGGTTTGATATCACGGCCCTCGTATTCCTCGACATCAGCACGGGCCATGATCCAGTCGCGCCGCAGCGGTGCGACGCCTTGCCGGACATTGATCAGGATGTCGGGGTCGGTATAGGGCCCTGAACTGTCATAAACCGGAAGCGGCGGTTCGCCAGCCGTAGGATGGGTGGCGATTTCCCGCATTGGTACGCGTAGATCGGGATGCAGTGACCCGTTCACATAGATCTTGCGTGACGCAGGCAGTTCGCCCGTAGTGATTTCAGGGTTTGGGACGTACATTTTGGTGCTCCTCAAGCAGTTACTCAAAAAGACACCAGATGAGCCGCGGCTTGGGAAACGGGCGGATATAAAACTGCCCTTGTCAGTTTGCACATCACGACAAGACACGATGTGCGCCCTTAGCTTCCTACGCCAGTATCAACTGGGTCAGGTTCAAAGGGTCGCGACACTGCAGCCTTGCTGCTATTCGCCTCTCAGTCTCTCGGTTGAGACTCCCCTGCGTACGCCCTTCCTATCCAGTACAGGGATCGGAGACAAGGACAACCGGAAGGAAAATCGCACAATATCGGCAGACCTGCTCACTTGAATGGAGCGACCATCATTTTAGGGAACCGGCGCGCAAAGAATGGCCCACAAGAGGCTGAGATTTGAGGGGTTTTTACTTGGGCATGATGGGCCGGAGACTGACGGGGTGCGCGATGCCGGGCCTGGATACGGTCAGAATATCCTGAAGCCCGGTTGGGGCCTGCGGTTCATCTTGAATCGTCGGCTTTACCAGAACGCTTCGGGATCGCGTATTGCTGAAGCGTCTCGCCGATGCGTTTCTCGAATTGGGTCGCTGCGATACCGACGGGTTGGCCCTTGTTGGTTATTACTGCAAGCTCGTGAATGATCTTGGGGGCGAACGGCCGCCAGACCACCCCGTCTGCAAGGGCCGCCTTTCCGTTTACGGGGTCAATGATCGAAATGTTGTTTCCGGCCGCGACAAGGTTTCTAGCAATGGCGTAAAAGTAGCTGGACGCATTGTGGATCAGGGACATTTCTGCAAGCGACATTATTTCCGCAAGCTGACGGTCGATACTGTGGTCCCCGGTTATCGCTATGACCGGACGGTTATTCAGGTCCTTCGGGGTAATGATTTCCAGCCGTGCGAGCGGATCATCCTCGCGCATGATGCAAACACATTCCATATGCACCAGTTTTGTATTCAGCCCGGCAACCGGTACAGGTGCATCGATAAGCCCGATATCAATTTGCCTGCTGCCGACCCAAGAGGCGATCCTACGCGAGCTGTGCACGCGTAGCTCTACATGGGTGCCGGGATAGTCACGCTGAAACTCGGCAATGACTTTGGGCAGAAAATTATAGGACATGGCGCCATTGGTTGCGACACTGATGCCTGCCGTCGCGCCTGAACGGATTTCATCGGCACGCTGTTCGACCCGGGTCAGTGCCGTAATACCCTGTTGAACTTCCTCATGCAGTAGAATGGCCTCGTTTGTCGGGGCGAAAAAACCGCGGTCACGGTGGAACAGGCGGAATCCCAGTTCGGCCTCGAAGTTTCCCAGTGCAACACTTACGGCCGGTTGCGACAAGTTGAGCCGCTGCGCCGCCCGAGACACCGAGCCTGCGTCAAACAAGGCGCTGAATACCTCCAGATGTCGCAGCTTTAACCGCATATTTCGTCACCCGTTTTGTATAAATTTATCGTATACTAATATTATCCATATTGAATTGATTAATTCACCCCCCCTCACTAACCTCACCGGATGGTGACGCAATGCGATTTTCAGAGGGCGGCGGTATCTGAACAGGCTGCTGCGCTGGCAGGGGGGAAACTTGACCGCTCGGGCTGACCAAACAAGCAAAGATCCGATCTGGGCCGACAACTGGAAGGAGACCCCGTTCTGGCTGGACGGGTGCCCGGCTGAGTCTGACCTGCCCGGTCAGTTGCCCGAAACCGCGGATGTGGTGATTGTCGGCTCGGGCTACACGGGGTTGAACGCGGCGATTGAGACTGCACGCGCCGGTCGGTCGACCCTCGTGCTTGACGCTGAAAATCCCGGTTGGGGCTGCAGTACGCGAAATGGCGGGCAGATCAGCACCAGCGTGAAACCCTCGTTGCAGAAACTTTCAGCCAAGTATGGCGTGGCGCGCGCACGCGCGATCCGTCGCGAAGGGGAAAACGCGCTTGATTGGATCGAAGACCGTATCGCCAGTGAGGGTATCAGGTGTGATTTTCGCCGGGCGGGCCGGTTTCATGCCGCGCATAGCGCAGAAAGCTATGAGCAATTGGCCCGCGACGCGCAGCAATTGGCCCGTGAAGAAGGCGTCGAAACCTATCCCGTGCCCCGACAGGATCAGAGTTCGGAGCTGGGATCGCCAGTCTATCATGGTGGCCTAGTCTTCCCGAAACATGCCGCGCTGGATCCTGCGAAATACCATCGCGGATTATTGATGTGCGCGACTGATGCGGGCGCAACCGTCATCGGCCAGTGTAGGGTAACCGGGTTGCGGCAAAGCGCTGACGGGCATGAGGTTGTGACAGCCAAAGGTAGCGTCAGGGCGCGTGACGTGATCGTGGCCACAAACGGCTACACCGAAAAGCTGACACCTTGGTTGCAGCGCCGGGTCATCCCCATTGGCAGTTACGTGATCGCGACCGAACCGTTGAAACCTGATCTCGTGGACCGGCTTTTTCCCAAGGACCGCATCGCCAGCGACACCTGCAAGGTAGTCTATTACTACCGCACCTCGCCGGATCGCAGGCGCATTTTGTTCGGGGGCCGCGTGTCTGCGCACGAAACCGATCCCAGCGTCAGCGGCCCGCGCTTATATGACGATATGTGCCGTATTTTTCCCGAACTGCGTGGCACCCGTATTACCCATTCCTGGATGGGCACGGTCGCATATACCTTTGACGAGCTGGCCCATATTGGTCAGCGTGAGGGCATTCATTACGCGATGGGATATTGCGGATCAGGTGTGTCGATGGCGAGCTATCTGGGCATGCGGGTAGGGCAGAAGGTGCTGGGCCTCAGGGAAGGTCAGACTGCATTTGACGAACTGCCCTTTCCGACGCGACCTTTATACACCGGAAAGCCGTGGTTCCTGCCACCGGTCGTCGCCTGGTATCGTTGGCGCGACCGGATGCAATATGAAAAATCGAAGGCAATCAGTTAGGAATACCCGGACGGGGCTTCGCCAAACCGTCCGGCGCAACAACCTGGCGAATAAGGGTTGCAAAGCAAGCAAGCCCGTTAAAACAGAGGAGGAGATTGAACATGAAAACGACGATATCAACAGCCGTGGTGGCCAGTATCCTGGCATCGGCGGCGATGGCCGCGGATAAATCGGTGACGATTGCCTCATGGGGCGGATCGTATCAGGAGGCGCAAAGCAAGGCGCTGTTCGAACCCGCCGCCGCCAATACCGGTGTCGAGGTCAAACAGGAAACCTATGGTGGCATGTCGGACGTGCGTTTGCAGGTCAGTTCTGGCCAGGTCACGCTGGATATTGTCGCGAGCGGATCGGGCTCGGCGGCACGCGCCGCGGCTGAAGGCCTGCTCGAGAAGCTGGATTACGGCGTGATTGATGTGTCGAATTTTTACCCGACGCTTTATTCGGATTACTGCGTGGGCGGTGACGTGTTCTCGACCGTTTATGCCTGGAACACCGACACATTCGGCGAGGATGGCCCGCAAAGCTGGGCCGATTTCTTTGACGTGGAAAAATTCCCCGGCAAACGCGCCTATCGCGGCAAGGTCGCCGGTGCACTTGAGCCTGCCATTCTCGCGGATGGAGTCGCCCCGGAAGATGTCTATGAGGTGCTCGGTTCTGAAGAGGGGATTGAGCGTGCGCTCAATAAGATCCGGGAATTGAAGCCACATATCGACGTGTTCTGGACCTCGGGCGCACAGCACGCGCAGTTGATGAAAGATGGTGAGGTCGATATGACCACTGGCTGGAATGGCCGTTTCGACAATGCCAAGAAGGACGGCGCAAAGGTCGCCTACAGCTTCAATCAGGCATTGCTGGATTATGACTGTTTCGCCATCCCGAAAGGCGCGCCCAACAAGGACGTGGCGATGGAATTCCTGAACGAAATTTCCAAACCGGAGTATCAGGACGACCTACCGAAATATATCACCTACGGCCCGACCAACAAGGCTGCTTATGACACGGGCGAAATTACCGCCGATGTCGCCGCTGGCCTGCCGTCATCGCCGGACAATGCCGCGAAGCAGGTACCGGTATCGCTGGACTGGTATGCCGAGTGGGAAACCATTGCGGCGGAGATGTACCAGGAAATGCTGACGGAATAGGCGGCCCGCGAAAAACAAAGTCACGGGCAGGGGTATGCCCGTGGCACATAAATTGAACAGGCAAGTGACAATGACAAAGCAGGATGCGCTTCCGATCGGCGTGCGCAACGTAACCAAAACCTATGGCGACGTTCACGCGCTGGACGATGTTTCGCTCGACGTGAAAAGCGGTGAATTCCTGACCCTTCTGGGGCCGTCGGGTTCTGGCAAAACAACACTTCTGATGGTGTTGGCTGGCTTTACGCGTCCAGATCGTGGCAGCCTAAAGTTCGGTGCGGACGAGGTGGTCCGCAAACCGCCGCACCTGCGCGACGTGGGCATGGTCTTTCAGAATTACGCCCTCTTTCCGCATATGACCGTGGCCGGGAATGTGGGCTACCCGCTGCGTCTGCGTCGCGTATCCAAACCCGAACTGGCTGAGCGGGTTGAGCGCGCGCTGGAGACAGTGCAACTGGGCGGGTATGGTGAACGGTGCATCGATCAGCTGTCGGGTGGGCAAAAGCAGCGTGTCGCGCTGGCCCGCGCCATTGTTTTTGAGCCGCGCATCCTGCTGATGGACGAGCCGCTTTCTGCGCTTGATAAAAAGCTACGCGACCGGATGCAGATCGAACTGCGCCACTTGCATGAAAAACTTGGCATGACAACGGTTTACGTGACCCATGACCAGCGCGAGGCGCTGACGATGTCGGATCGTATCGCGGTTGTTAACTTCGGTCGGATCATGCAGCTTGCGACGCCACAGCAACTTTATGATCAGCCGGAAAACAGGTTTGTGGCCGATTTCATCGGCGATTCGAGTTTTCTGGATGTTGAGCGTACTGGCCGGGACATCGCCGCCGGTGGCACGGTTCTGAAAACCATACGCCCGATACCGGACGCAAACGCGCTGTCGCTGATGATGCGGCCCGAACGGGTGCGGCTGCTGGAAGGTGCGGCCGGCGACGATGTGAATGAATTTGCCGCCACAGTCAGCGAGGTCGTCTATCAGGGCGAAAGCTTCCTGCTTTATGCCCGCCTTCAGGACGGCACGGAAATGGCCGTGCGCGGCGCCATTCGCAGCGGCTCCTTCGATCGCCTGCCAAAACCGGGCGACGCTGTGCGTCTTGGCCTCGACAGCGCCGATACGGTGATCCTGGTGGGTGAGGAGCAGCGGCCGTGAGCGCAACAGACATGAACGCCGCCGGTCTGCGGCGGGATGAACGGTTGGAGCGGCTGAAGCTCTTTGGCCTGAGTTCGCCCGCTGTCCTGATTGTGCTGATCATTTTGGTTATCCCGGTCGGCTGGCTGTTCTATGTCTCGTTCATCGGGGCGGATGGCACGTTTTCGATGGAAAACTACGAGCGGATGATCAAGCGCAAATCCTACGCGCGCATATTCAGCACCACGTTCCAAGTCAGCCTGCTGACCACCGGCCTGTGCATCCTGATTGGCTATCCGCTTGCCTATTTCATGTCGCAGCTGCCCACCCGCGTGGCCAACCTGTGCCTGATCACCGTTCTGTTACCCTTCTGGACGTCGCTTCTGGTCCGGACCTATGCGTGGCTAGTGCTGTTGCAGAAAAACGGGCTGGTGAACAATTGGGCGATTTCGCTGGGCCTTTGGGACGAGCCGATCAAGATCGTGCATAACCTCAACGGGACGCTGATCGGGATGGTGCATATCATGCTGCCTTTCCTGGTGCTGCCCACCTATGGCGCGATGAAGGCGATTGACCGGGATTATCTGAAGGCCGCAGCCAATATGGGGGCGAGCCCGGCGCGGGCGTTCTGGACGGTGTTCTTTCCGCTCTCCACACCGGGGTTGTTCGCCGGGGCACTGATGGTCTTCGTCCTGTGCCTGGGCTTCTTCGTGACGCCGGCAGTGCTGGGCGGGGGCAAAGTCATCATGGTGTCGATGAAGATCGTGTCGAACATCGAGCTTTTCGTAAACTGGGGTGCGGCCAGCGCGCTTGGCGTGGTGCTCCTGGTGCTGACAGTTGCGGTCCTGTGGGTGGCGTCGCGGTTTCTAAAACTCGAACAGATGACGGGAGGCGGGCATTGATGCTGAATTGGCTACGCAGCCCCGCCTCGGAAACCCAGGTCACCCACGGCCAGCGGCTGTGGCTTTATATCTTTGCCGGGATCACCATGCTGCTCTTGGTGACACCGACGCTGATCGTCATTCCAATGTCCTTCTCGGACTCGCAATACCTCGAATTCCCGCCCGAGAAATGGTCAACCCGTTGGTACGGTCACTATTTTGGCTCAGAAGAATGGATGCGGGCGACGCGTACATCGTTCACAGCCGCGATCCTGACGATGCTGGTTGCTACGCCGATTGGCGTGTTGGCGGCGTACGGGCTGCACGCATCGAAACTCCCCTATATCCGCGCGGCATTCGTATTGCTGATCACACCGATGATGGTGCCGGTGGTGCTGGTCGCGATCGGGGCTTTTTATGCCTACGTGAAGTTGCAGATCCTTTATACCATGACCGGGCTGGTGCTGGCCCATACGATGCTGGCGATCCCGCTGGTGCTGATCGTGACCGGATCGGCGCTGAAAAGCTATGACATGAACCAGGAACTTGCCGCGCGTTCGCTGGGGGCGCCGCGATGGAAGGCGTTTCTGACGATCACCCTGCCTCAGATCAGGTTCGCGGTTGTCACCAGCGCGCTCTTGTCATTTCTGACGTCTTTTGATGAGGTTGTTGTGGCCATGTTCATCTCGGGCGGCGACAACCCGACGCTGACCCGCAACATGTTCAACGCCCTGCGCGACCAGATCGACCCCACCATTGCGTCGATCTCGACCATCATGATCGTGGTGACGACACTGATGATGGCGCTGGCGCAGATCTTCGGTCGCGGAAAATCTGACGACTGAGGCATGACATTCGACTATTGTCGTCAGGGCAAACGATCTGAACAGGAAGTTACGTGTGAACGGGTGCGATAACGAGCTTCGCCGCAAATCTATCGTGATCTCGCGCGCCTTCGGGCTTTGAATAGTCTTATCAGGTCCCGGATTTTCTGTCTGAACCTGAGATCGAGCTCTCGGGCATAACAGATGCGTAAACGAGGTTTTTGAAGGTATTCGATACCAGATTAAGGTCTACGCCGCGTTTTCTGACAAGTTTGATTTCAGAGGGTTGGTTGAATGCTCCTGCGCCGACCGACTTCATCTTCTCTTCCCGCACCCAGACTTTCGCGAAGTGTTCGGGGAGATAGCCGATGAACTTGCCGGTCAGGATCAGGTGGGCAATGCCTTCGATCTGATGCGCGAACGCGCCGGTTTTCAGATCACGTGAAATGGGGGCCACCTCGCGTTCCCTCAGGTAGGCGCGTTTGGCATATTGGGAATGCTGCAAGATTTCGCGTATTTTCGACGGATCATCCTCATCGAACAATGGATGGCCCCTGGCGCAATATAAGTCCATCTTCTCAAAGCCGACGGGTTCGTAAATCAGGCCCGGCTTGTGCTTGTGAAAGACACCGATGCCAAGCGATACCCGTGCGTCCTGCACTGCCAACTCGATATCATCGGGCGCCAGCGAGAACAGCTCGACCGTGACGTCCGGTGCCATGTCAGTGAATCTGCGCAAGGCGTTCGCAAAGGGTGACGCGTCGTTGAAAACCCAGTTGTCAACAATGGCCAGGGCAAGATTACCCACCAGTCTTCCACGAGACCCATCAATCGTTTCTCCAAATTCCTGGACGGATGCAAATAGTCGCTGGGTCGCGCGATAAACCACCTCACCGTTCTCGGTCAGGCGAAAACCGGACCTGCCGCGCTGACATAGCTTCATGCCAAATCTTGTTTCCAGATTTGTGATTTGCCGCGAGATGGTCGAGGCTGAAACATTCAGTTCGATTTGTGCGGTGGAAAAACCGCGAGTTTCGACAACGGTCATGAACACATGAAGAAGATGCAGATCAGCCTTTGTGAGAGAGGGGGGCAGCATTGTTATATGTATATTTGTGCAACTAAAGTTTTATCTTTTGTAATTTATTGCAAAAATGTTCTGCGTCAAGCTGGATGCGACAACGCAATCCAGGGAGGCAAATTGTGAAAGATCGCGCGACGCACTTTTCCAATTGGGGCATCAACAACGACTACGCGAAACTGCATGGCGTCTTGTTGGGAAAGCCCGAATATTACAGATGGGTCGAGGCCGGGCCGCTTATCGGTAGGACGCTGGCCAATGCCGAAAAGACCGGCCATCGCTTCGATCTGCAACTGGCGATGAAACAGCATGCCGAAATGGTCTCGATCTATGAAGAAAACGGGGTCAAATGCCATTATCTGCCAGCGGACGAGGCGTTGCACCGGAATTTCTTTGCCCGTGATAGCTCGGCCATGACGCCCTGGGGGCCGCTCATTTGCCATATGCAACTCAAGTGCCGCCGGGCGGATTATGCGACGGTGATCCAGTTCTATCAGGACCACGATGTGCCGATCTGGAAATTTGCCACTGCCGGGCACTTCGAAGGTGGCGATTTCAACATTATCGAACCGGGGCGGGTGTTGATCGGTTATTGCGGTGAGCGGTCCGAGAAAGAAGGTAGCGAACAGGTGGCCGAGTTCGTGCGTGCCGAAGGCTGGGAGGCCGTGGTGGCACCGATCAGCCGCGAATTTGTGCATATGGATGGGTTGATTGTGCCTCTGGCTGAGAAGCTTGCGGTGGCCTGCATCGATGCGATGGAGCCCTGGCTGGTCGAGGTTGTGCGGGGTTGGGGTATCGACATTGTAGAAGTTGAATATCGCGAGGCCAAGAACCTAGGCGTGAACCTCGTGGCGCTCGGGGATGGCAAGGTGTTGTCGATGGCGGGCGCTGAGGACCTGAACGCCAAGATGCGTGCGCTTGGCTTTGAGGTCTATGACCCCGACATGTCGATGTTCACCTTAGGTGGTGGCGGCGTGCATTGCCTTAGCCAGGCACTGTGTCGCGAGGCGGCATGACCAACGCGCCAAGTGGCTGCTAGAAGCCGAAGATGAAAAATGAAAAATTATGCTACGCTATCGAAATAACGGGGAATCGGGCGGGTACTTTTCAAGAATAACCAGGGAGACTGAAATGGAACCACTTAGCCATCTGAAGAATCAATTGAGAAGCAAGCGCATATCCAGGCGCAGCTTCATGCAGCAAGGTCTCGCGGCCGGGGTGAGCGTGTCGGCGCTGACGGTTGCTGCCGACAGGGTCTATGCCGCTACGCCCAAGAAAGGCGGCCATCTGCGTGTGGCCCGCGGGCATGGTGCCTCGACCGATATCCTTGATCCCGGCGTTATCGAAAACGGCTACACGATAGGTCTCGCATTGGGGGGCTATCAGGGCTACCTCACGCAGATCGGCGCCGATGGCAGCCTTGAGGCGTCGCTTGGCGAATCCTGGGAGGCAACGCCTGACGCAAAATCCTGGACTTTTAAGTTGCGCGAAGGGGCGGAGTTCCATAACGGGCGCTCGGTCACGGCTGATGATGTCATCACCTCGATCAACCATCACCGCGCCGAAGATTCGACCTCGGCGGCGAAACCGCTGGTCTCAGCCATCTCAGAGATGCGCGCCGACGGCAAATCCACGATCACCTTCGACCTCGAAGCGGGTAATGCCGACTTCCCGTTCATTCTGAGCGACTATCACCTGGCGATCATGCCCGCCAACGAGGACGGCAGCATGAACTGGAAGGATCATATCGGCTGCGGCTCTTACAAGATTGACGGTTTCCAGCCGGGTATCACTGCGACCCTGTCGCGCCACGAAAACCACTGGACTGACGAGGTGGCGCATTTCGACACTGTCGAGGTACTGGCGATCATCGATCAGAACGCCCGCACCACGGCGCTTGTTTCGGGCGATGTGCATGTCATTGACCGGGTTGATCTGAAGACCGCAGCGCTGCTGGAGCGTAAACCGGGCGTCAATCTCAAGAACGCCACCGGCACGCTGCACTATTCCTTCCCGATGCTGTGCGATACGGAGCCTTATACCGACAACAATGTGCGTCTTGCGGTGAAACACGCGATCAACCGTCAGGAGCTGGTTGAAAAGATCCTGTTCGGCTATGGCGAAGTCGGCAATGACCATCCGATCGGATCGGGGCAACGGTTCTTCAACAATGAGTTGGAACAGCGTGAATATGATCCCGACAAGGCAAAATTCTATCTCAAGGAATCTGGTCTGGATTCGATCGCTCTTACACTGCACGCGTCCGATGCTGCTTTTGCCGGGGCGCTGGACGCCGCGGTCCTGATCCAGAACTCTGCCAAAGGTGCCGGGATCGACCTGAAGGTCAGCCGAGAGCCGAATGACGGTTTCTGGTCCGATCACTGGATCAAGTCACCCTTCATCACCAGCTACTGGAGCGGTCGACCGGTTGAGGACCAGATGTTCTCGACCACCTATCAGACTGGTGTTTCCTGGAACGAGTCCCGCTGGTCGCACGAGCGTTTCGATAAGCTCCTGATCGAGGCACGGGCCGAACTGGACGAGACCAAGCGGCGCGACATGTACTTCGAAATGCAGAAGATCCTGAACGAGGAAGGTGGCTCGGCCATCCCGATGTTCGCCTCCTACGTCTTTGGTGTGACCGACGATGTCGGTATGCCCGATCAGGTCGCGACGAACTGGGATCTCGACGGTGAGCGTTTTATGGAGCGCTGGTGGCTTAAGTAGGCTCTTCCGACACGATTTTGGTCTGTCGGGACATCTTCCGATACGATGCCTAACCGAAGCGCCGGCCCCGTGTCGGCGCTTTTTACGGTAGAGATGTGCAGGCAAACCCTACCGAGTACAGGGCACCCATCTCAGGCAAAACGCACCGCTTTGATTGGCGGGTGGTGAGTATCGGCATTTGGCGGCCCGCCAGGCTTTTTGCATCGTATATCGGGGCAAATGTCTAAGCACTGGAGTCGGGCCAGATTATCTGACGTGTTTTGAGTTGATACATGGATTGTGCTCGTGGGGCCGGGTGGTATTTTGTGCCGGCGGGAAGTGATTTGGAAAAAGTTGAATGACGCTGTCAGCCAGTGACGTAGCCGACTTGGCTAAGCTCGATTTAAGACTGATGCGGGCGGAAGATCTTAAGGGTCGTGATCCTGGTTTCGATCCCGGGAATTTTGATGCAGGCATTGCTGTTTGTCCTAAATCCACCGCAGATGTTGTAGCTATCGTAGCGTGCTGTGCTGCGAAGGGGATCAGCATCGTCCCGCATGGCGGACGTACAGGTTTGGCCGGTGGGGCTGAATCCTCTCCAGGTCAGCTTGTTGTGATGATGGATAAGATGAACGTCATCCGCGAGATTGACGCCGCATCCTGTCTCGCTGTCGTGGATGCGGGCGTGACCCTCTCTCAATTGGAAGAAGAAGTAGGGAAGCACGGGCTTACGGTCGGTATAGATTTGGCCGCGCGTGGTTCTTGCACCATTGGCGGCATGGTTGCCACGAATGCCGGGGGCAGCGAAGCGTTTCGTAATGGTGTGATGCGACAGCGGATTCTTGGACTTGAAGTTGTAATGCCCGATGGATCGGTCATGAGTGACCTGAAAAGAGTTATCAAAGCCAATGAAGGCTATGACATCAAGCATCTCTTCATCGGGTCGGAAGGCACACTGGGCATTGTGACTGGCGTTGTGTTGAAGCTGGAGGCCGCGACCGGCGCGCGTAAGACAATTCTTGCCGCAGCCCCCGATGCATCATCTGCGTTATCCTTTTTTCAACGTCTGCACCACGCATACGGCACGAAGTTATTAACCGCGGAAATAATGTGGCGCGACTATTTCCAAAACACGCTCAAAGCGCTGAATTTCGAGCGACGATTTGGAAACCTCGTAGGCGAAGTGCTGGTTATCTTCGAGTTCGACAACATTGAAGACGAAGACGCTTTGCTGGAGATATTAAGCCAGAGCCTTGAGGCGGAAGAGATTTCTGATGCCTTGCTTGCCAAAAATGAACAGGAACGAATTGATATCTGGGCTGTGCGCGAGGAAACGTTCCTGATCGACAAGATGTTTCCCGGCGGGTGCTGGTTTGACATCTCGATACCCCTGAACAAGCTTGATGCGTTTGTTCGCGAAAGCAGCGCTCGCCTGCATGCCCTTGATCCCAAACTTGGCATCTACGTCATGGGACATCTTGGCGACGGCAACCTGCACTACTCAATCGCCAAAGATACCCCCGTCAATCATCGCTATACCGAAATTTCGGCCGCGCTTTACCAGGGGCTTTCTGAAATAGGTGGGTCATTTTCCGCAGAACACGGCATAGGTGTCGAGAAACGCGAGGCGCTTGCGAAGTTTGGTGATCCGGCCAAACTGGCCTTGATGGGTGCAATCAAAAACGCCATCGATCCACAAAACATCATGAATCCGGGCAAGCTGATGTGCCGGCAAAGCGCCGAGCGAGATTTGGTTTAAGGTCCCGGACCTGGCAATTTGCGACGGCGGTGCATGCGCGCTACCTGACCGAATTTAAATCGCTTGCCCAGACGCCCGGAAGATGGCAGCAATCTTCGCGACACGGGTATGGCGTTTTGAGAATTGCGAAGAACGGTGGCTCGCAGTGGCCGATGGTCAGGTCGCAGCGCAAGGGTTTCGATAAATAAGTTAGCTGGCGGAGAGACAGGGATTCGAACCCTGGGTAGGCTTGCACCCACAACGGTTTTCGAGACCGCCCCGTTCGACCACTCCGGCACCTCTCCGCGGGGGTCCCGGGGCGTGTAATTGCCTTTGCAAGCCGAGACAAGGGGTTTTGCATTGTTTGGCGGCAGAATTTGCCTAGGTTTAGGGAAGAGCGCTCCAACATAAGGTTCTATGGCATATGTCAGTCTCTCATTCTCTTGCCGTCCGGCGATTTCTGCCACTGCTTGCCGCCGTCTTGCTCGCATTTGTGCCACTATCGATTGTGGTTGCGGCTGATCGTGACCGCTTGCAAGCCTTTCTTGAGGTCACCGGCTTTGATGTGGCGCTGGACAGTATTGCGCTGTCGGCCTCGGACGCGCCGGCCATGCTGGGCATGGATGCCAGCGCCTTCGGGACCGAATGGTCGCGCGTCTCGGAAGATGTTTTCGACACAGACAAGATGCGGGAAACCGCGCTGGATATCCTGTCGCAGACCCTCAGCGACGAACTTCTGACGCATGCGGCCGGGTTCTACGCATCCCCGTTGGGGCAACGGCTGGTCGAGGTCGAGAACATCGCTCATCTGGATCAGGACGAAGAGGCCCGACAGGAAATCGGCAGCTCGGTTGTCGACGCCGGTGGGGATCGAGTTGCTTATCTGCGCCGGATGAACGAGGCGATCGACAGCGCCGGAACGGCGGTGAAAGGGGTGCACGAAATCCAGATACGCTTTCTGATGGCGGCCTCGAACGCGGGAGTGCTGGAGCAGCAGATTGATGAGGGCGCGCTGCGGGCTTTGCTGAAAGAGACCGAGGATGAATTGCGCAAAACCCTGAAAACGTCGGGGCTGGTGTCGGCGGCCTATGCTTATCGCGATCTGAGCGACGATGAACTTGAGGCTTATGCCGACGCGCTGGAACATCCGGACATGAAAGAAGTTTATGTGCTGATGAACGCAGTTCAATACGAGATTATGGCCAATCGGTTCGAGGTATTGGCGGGACGGATGGCCGGGCTAACACTGGGGCAGGAACTGTGATTGCACGCCTTGTCCGGCGCTGTTGTCTGACGCTTTGGCTGATCCCGGCGGGCAACGCCGCTATCGCCGATCAGGCGCAAGACCTTGATCGCCTTGTTGACCTGCTACGGTTCGAAGAGACGATTGGAATCATGCATGACGAGGGGCTGCGTTACGGCGGTGAACTTGCGGATGAAATGCTGCCTGATGCGGATCGGCAAAGCTGGACTGCCACAGTCTCGCGAATTTATGATGAAGACAAGATGCTCGCGCTGATCAGCACGGATTTCCGTGATGAGTTAGCCGATGCCAATCTGGCCCCGTTGCTGGACTATTTCGACAGCGAGGACGGGCGCGAGATCGTGGCGATGGAATTGTCGGCACGGCAGGTTTTTCTCGACCCAGAAGCCGAAGAGGCAGCAATCGCGCAGTATCAAGCTGAGCGGGGTGAGGATACGGCGCTGATCGGGTTGGTTGACCAGGTGATAACCGACAGCGATCTGGTCGAATTCAACGTCATGGGCACCCTCAATTCGAGCCTGATGTTTTACCGTGGGCTGAGCGAAGGTGGTGCGTATGACCTGAGTGAGTCAGAGATATTGTCCGATGTCTGGTCGCAGGAAGAGGCCACGCGCCGCAACTCGGAAGAGTGGCTGGGTGCGTTTCTTTTGCTGGCCTATCAGCCGCTGGACACCGCTAAGCTCGAAGCCTATGCGGCGTTTTTCCGGACACCGGAAGGGCGTGAATTGAACCGGGCGATTTTTGCTGCTTTCGACGGCATGTATGAAGAGCTGTCCTATCTGATGGGCCTGGCGGTGGCGGAGCATCTGACAAGCGAACCACTCTAGCGGAGAAATCAGCAATTCCACCCGCAACGCATAGCGAACTCGGGGCTTGACTTAATACCGCTTTGGCTGGATAAGCGCGCATCTCGGCAGGGGTGGTCCCTGTGCGGGTTATGGAAATATCGCTCGAGAGTGCGCGCTGTTCTAGGTGGCCTTAGGGCCGGAACACCCCGATGCGGGGGACCGCCGGACGCGAAAATGTGAAGGAAAAGCATATGTTTGCGGTCCTCAAGACCGGTGGCAAGCAATACAAGGTGTCCTCAGGTGACATGCTTCGTGTTGAAAAACTTGCAGCGGATGCCGGTGAAAAAGTTCAATTCAATGAGATTCTGATGCTGGGCGGCGACAAGCCCGTTGTCGGCGCGCCTCTGGTTGATGGTGCCGCGGTTCAGGCCGAGGTCGTCGATCAGATCAAGGGTGACAAGGTCATCCATTTCGTCAAGCGCCGCCGGAAGCACGGCAGCCAGCGCACCAAGGGCCACCGCCAGCAACTGACGCTGCTGCGGGTGACTGATATCCTTGAAAAAGGTGGCGATAAATCCGGCGTGAAAGCCGCGATGGGTGCCGGTTCGGTTTCGGCCGCTGCGGTATCGACAGCGCCCGCCCAAAAAGCCGAGCCCAAGAAAGCCGCGCCGAAAAAGGCCGAAGCCCAGGCAGAAGCGCCCAAGGCTGAACCCAAAAAAGCTGCCCCCAAGAAAGCTGCAAAGGCCGACGCGGGTGCGGATGATCTCAAGCAACTTAGCGGTGTAGGCCCGGCGCTTGAGAAAAAACTTTTGGAAGCAGGCGTAACCACATTTGCCCAGATCGCAGCATGGACGGAAGCGGATGTTGCTGCTATGGACGAGAAACTGTCGTTCAAAGGCCGGATCGAGCGCGAAGGCTGGATCGAACAGGCTAAAGAACTGGCTAAAGGCTAAGGAGAGACGAGATGGCACATAAGAAAGCAGGCGGTTCATCCCGTAACGGCCGCGACTCAGCCGGTCGCCGCCTTGGTGTAAAACTCTACGGCGGCCAGGCCGTCATCCCCGGAAACATCATCGTGCGTCAGCGCGGTAACAAGTTCTGGCCGGGTGAAGGCGTGGGGCAGGGCAAGGATCATACGATCTTTGCCACCGCAGAAGGCGCCATTAAATTCCATAAAGGCCTCAAGGGCCGCACCTTTATTTCGGTCCTGCCAGTGGCGGAGGCCGCTGAATAAGCCGACCTGAAAGGTTATGAACATTTAGGGATCGGCGATACCGCCGGTCCCTTTTTTATTTTTGCGAGGACAGTCTGATGACTGACCAGATAAAAACCGAGCGCTTATTACTGCGACGATTTCGTGAGGATGATATCGTCGCGATCTCAGCAACGTTGCAGGACCGGGGCATTGCAAGAATGATCCCGACAATGCCGTGGCCGTATCAGGAAAGCGATGCGCGTGAATTCGTTACCAAAACCGCTCCCGCTTTGCGTGCGACTTATGCGGCAGAGCTTGATGGCGCGCTTGTTGGTGCCGTCGGGATCAACGGCCAGCTCGGCTATTGGTTCATGCGATCCGCCTGGGGCAGGGGTTTTGCCACCGAAGCGTCGCAAGCGTTGTTAAAAATCAGGTTCGAGAAAGATCAATCACCGATGCGCTCCGGCCATCGCCTGGAGAACAAACGATCCCGCCGTGTTCTGACTAAGCTTGGGTTTCGCGACACGGTTCAACGTCAGGCATTTTGCCATGCCGAAGCCGCGAATGTCGCGATGCAGGACATGGAACTGACTTTCGCTGATTGGGAGGCGCAGCCATGAGCATTGCCTTGGGATCATTGCTGATCTTCGGTGCCAGCCAGGTCGGCACACCGGGACCGGCGAACATGGCACTGCTGGCCACCGGGGCGCGGTTTGGCTTCAAGGCGGCACTGCCGTTCGTCGCGGGCGTGATCCTGAGCAAGCAACTGGTCATCTGGCCGGTAGGGTTCGGCCTGATGGAATTGGCCGAGCAGGCGCCCGGTGTATTTACCGCTCTTAAATGGGTCTCGGCCACCTATATCTGCTGGCTCGCCTGGAAGGTCGCGAACATGCGGCTTGATGCGGGACGCGCGGTGGAGAAGGCACCGGGTTTTCGTGCGGGGCTGCTTGTGCATCCGCTCAATCCCAAGGCCTGGGCAATGATCGTCGCGGGATTTACCAATTTCGTGAGCCCCGGCACCCCGGCCTTGCAGGCGACCTTTGCTGTGGCCATGTCTTTTCTGGCGCTGCAGGCGGTGCTGCACCCGATCTGGTCCTATAGCGGGGACCGGATCGCGCAGACTGTGGCCGGGAAACCGGCTGAGAAATATTTGATGTGGGCACTGGCGACACTGACCGTTGCCTCGGTTCTGTTTGTACTGTTCGGAGGAGAGAGCATATGAAGCATGATGCGATTGTAAACCAACCGGTTGTCGAAACGGTCCATTTCGATCTGCGCCCTCTCAGGGATTCCGATGCTGGGCTGATAGCAATGAATGCGGGCGATGCGCGGGTGGCGATGAACACCACGTCGATTCCGCACCCGCTGCCGCCGGGCCTGACCGAGGCGATGATCGTGCGTGCCACGGCCGAGGACCGGATTGAGGATTTCTGGGCCATGGACGGCAGCAAAATCGGGCGTGACGAGGTGATGGGGCTTATCAGCCTGACGCGCCTTGACCGCAATCAGTCGGAGATCGGCTATTGGGTTGCACCAGCCTATTGGAATACGGGTGTGGCCTCGGCAGCCGTTTCCGCATTGGTCGCTGCCAATCCGCAGAACTGCGACAATATCTTTGCCAGCGTTTTTCAGGACAATGCGGCCTCTGCCCGTGTGTTGACCAATTGCGGGTTCCAGTATCTGGGCGATGCCGAAAGCTACGCGGTCGCGCGTGGGACCACGGTACCGACCTGGACCTATAGCCGGCGGTTTGAATAGCGATATGGCCAGGGAAGAGATCCTGCGGACCGAACGGTTGGTTTTGCGCCCGGTTGAGGCTGGAGATGCTGACGACATGTCCACCATGGTTGGCGATTTTGAAGTTGTGCGCCATACCGGCACATGGCCCTGGCCCGCTGATCCTGCTTTCACCAAAAAACGCTGCTCGGTGGGGTTTGGGGATAACGGTGGCTGGCTGGTCGCCCATGCCGGGTCGGATCTTGTCGGTACGGTTGGCATCGGTCCTGACAGCGATTTTGGATATATGCTGCCACGCGATCACTGGGGACGGGGATTTGCCACCGAAATGGGCCGCGTCGTGATCAACCATGCCTTTGCAACGGGGCGCTGGAATGGCCTGAAAGCCTGCGTGTTTGACGACAATCCAGCCTCGGCGCGGGTGTTGCAGAAACTGGGCTTTGCCGAAGGCGCCGCCTGCACCGGTTTTTGCACCTCTCGCGATGGCGACTTTCCGATCCGCACCTTCACGCTTGATGCCCTGCAGGCTTGAGTGCAACAGCTTTTCCCTCTATCGCAAATGCGGATGCCAAAAAGGACCGTGCTATGAAATTCCTTGATCTCGCGAAGGTCTATATCCGGTCCGGTGCCGGTGGTGGTGGCTGCGTCAGTTTTCGCCGCGAGAAGTATATTGAATACGGCGGGCCGGATGGCGGTGATGGCGGCAAGGGTGGATCGGTCTGGATTGAGGTTGTCGATGGGCTGAACACACTGATCGACTTCCGCTATCAGCAGCATTTCTTTGCCAAGAACGGCCAACCCGGCATGGGCAAGCAGCGCACCGGCAAGGATGGCGATGATATCATCCTGCGGGCGCCGGTGGGTACCGAAGTGCTGGACGAGGATCAGGAGACGGTGATTGCCGATCTGACCGAGGTGGGCCAGCGCGTGCAACTGGCGCGCGGCGGCAATGGCGGTTTCGGCAACCTGCATTTCAAATCCTCGACCAACCAGGCCCCGCGCCGCGCCAATCCGGGGCAGGAAGGCGTTGAGCGCAGCATATGGCTGCGGCTCAAGCTGATTGCCGATGTGGGCCTGCTGGGGCTGCCCAATGCCGGGAAATCGACCTTTCTCGCGGCGACGTCGAATGCACGACCGAAGATTGCGGATTATCCCTTTACCACGCTGCACCCCAATCTGGGCGTTGTCGGGGTGGACAATGTCGAGTTTGTCGTGGCCGACATTCCCGGCCTGATTGATGGCGCGTCCGAGGGCAGGGGGCTGGGGGATCTGTTTTTGGGCCATGTCGAACGCTGCTCGGTGCTTTTGCATCTGGTCGATGGTACGTCCGAGACGGTGGCAGAAGATTACGTGACCATCATCCACGAGATCGAGGCCTATGGCGACATTCTGGGCGGCAAGCCGCGGGTAACGGTCCTGAACAAGATCGACGCGCTGAGCGACGAGGAGTGCGCCGAGAAACTGGCCGCGCTTGAGGCGGTCGTGGGAGAGCCCGTTATGTCCATGTCCGGGGTCGCCCGGGACGGCGTAACCGAGGTTCTGCGCGCCCTTCGGGGGCAGATCGACAAGGACAAGCTGCGCTATAAGGCCGACACGACGGAAGCAGAACCGTGGCAACCCTGAGTGACGCAAAACGGCTGGTCATCAAGATCGGCTCGGCACTGTTGGTCGACCGTGAAAGTGGCCAGCTGCGCGCCGATTGGCTGACGGCGCTGGCTGCTGATGTAGCGCGGCTGCGGGCACGTGGTACTGACGTCTTGCTGGTTTCTTCAGGGTCGATCGCAATGGGGCGCAACGCGCTTGGACTTCCGCCAAGCGAGTTGACGCTTGAGCAGTCACAGGCGGCAGCGGCGGTTGGCCAGATCAAACTGGCCGGGGCCTATGACCGCGCCCTCGCGGATCACGGGCTGAAGGCGGCGCAGGTTCTGGTGACGCTTGAAGACAGTACCGATCGCCGCCGCTATCTGAATTCCCGCGCTACGCTTGAGCAGCTGCTGAAACTGGGGGTGATCCCCATCGTCAATGAAAACGATACGATCGCCACCGACGAAATCCGCTATGGCGATAATGACAGGATGGCAGCGCAGGTCGCGGTTACCGCGGGCGCGGACCAGTTGATCCTGCTCAGCGATGTGGACGGATTCTATTCGGCTAACCCCGCGCAGGATTCCACCGCGCGCCGTTTCGATGTAATCGAAGCCATCACCCCGGAGATCGAAGCGATGGCCGGCGATGCGGGCTCGGGCCTCAGCAAAGGGGGCATGAAGACCAAGCTGATGGCGGCCAAGACAGCAACCGCCGCCGGGTGCGACATGGTAATCACCGAAGGATCGGTGCCGCATCCGATCAAGGCGCTGGAAAACGGCGCTGCCTGCACCTGGTTTCGGGCTCAGGGTGACCCGCAGCAAAAGCGCAAAGCCTGGATCGCGGCGATGAAGCCGCGTGGCAGTGTGACCGTCGATGCGGGCGCTGCTGGGGCATTGCGCAAGGGCAGCAGCCTTTTGCCCGCAGGTGTGACCGCTGTAGGCGGCGTATTTGCCCGCGGTGATGCGGTAGAGGTGCTGGATGAGACCGGGCAAAGCCTGGGACAGGGATTGGCCCGCTACGATGCGGCGGATGCGCTGAAAATCAAAGGGTTGCGCACGCAGGAAATTGAGACCGCATTGGGCTATCCCGGCCGTGGGCCGCTGATGCATCGCGATGATATGGCGTTCTGACACCGCTTGATGCTAGATTGCCCCGAGACAAGACTGAGGACGCCGCCGATGAAAGATCTTGATAATATTCCCGCGCTGATGGCCGATATTGGTGCGCGCGCCAAGGATGCCTCGGCTGTGCTTGCGATCGCCAGCGCTGATACCAAACGGGCGGCGCTTGACGCGGCGGCCGAGGCTGTCTGGAGCAATCGCAAAGCCATCATCGCTGCCAACGAGAAGGATCTTGTCTTTGGTCGTGACAAGGGGCTGTCCGATGCGATGATGGATCGCCTGATGCTGGACGAGGCGCGTATTCAGGGCATCGTTGACGGGTTACGCGCGGTGGCTGCGCAGGACGATCCGGTGGGCGAGGTTCTGGCCGAGTGGGATATGGAATCAGGTTTGCATATCCGCCGCGTACGTACGCCGCTTGGCGTGATCGGTGTAATCTATGAAAGCCGCCCCAATGTGACCGCCGATGCTGGGGCGCTTTGCCTGAAATCCGGCAATGCGGTGATCCTGCGCGGCGGTTCGGAAAGTTTCCACTCCTCCGGTGCGATCCACGCCTGTCTGGTGGAAGGGCTGGAAAAGGCCGGTCTGCCTGCTGATGCGATTCAGCTTGTGCCGACCCGTGACCGTGCGGCGGTGCAGGAGCTTCTGTCCATGACCGATACGGTCGATGTCATTGTGCCCCGTGGCGGCAAAGGGCTTGTCGGCCTGGTGCAACGCGAGGCGCGGGTGCCGGTATTCGCGCATCTTGAAGGGATCGTGCATATCTATCTGGATGCCGATGCCGACCCGGAAAAGGCCCTGAAGGTAGTGATGAACGCAAAGACCCGTCGCACGGGTATTTGCGGCGCGGCGGAATGTCTTTTGATCCATCGCGATGTCGCTGATACGATCGGCCAGGGTGTCGTGCGGGCGCTGCTGGATGCCGGTGTCGAAGTGCGCGGGGACGAGGCCCTGCAATCCATCAACGGCGTGCACCCGGCGACCGCATCCGACTGGGGTTGCGAATTCCTCGATATGATCATCGCCGCGCGGGTTGTGTCGTCGATTGATGAGGCGCTTGCCCATATCCGGCGTTACGGCTCGGATCACACTGATTGTATCGTGACCGAGGATGAAGTGGCCGCGAACCGCTTCTTTGCCGAGCTTGACAGTGCCATTCTGATGCGTAACGCCTCTACCCAGTTTGCCGATGGCGGAGAGTTCGGGATGGGGGCAGAAATCGGGATCGCAACCGGCAAGATGCATGCGCGCGGCCCCGTCGGCGCGGCGCAACTGACCAGTTTCAAATATCTCGTTGAAGGGGACGGGACGGTGCGGCGCTAGAAGCTCACGCAGACCTCGTTTTCGCTTGTAGCGACGTTGCAGGGCCGATCCATCGCGTTTAGCAGGACATGCAAAAGCGGATATTGCACATCTGCGGGGGCGACATCGTCAAGAGACGTTTCCCCGCGCAGTCCGGACCACAAGTCCGTCCGCTCTCTGATCCGGTCGGATGTGCCGAGTACGGACCAGGTATCGCCGCTCTTTTTGATCTGAAGATTGCCGCCAAAAGGTAGCGATTGCTCGACGCACATCACCGCCAGAACGACGGCCTTTGCCAGTTTGCGCGGAAGATCACCATCCGGTTGCCATTCGATGTTGATACGCCCGTCGTCATAGTGATCGGACAGCACACGCTGCAATTCGTCACCGCCGGTTGTCTGCCCTTCAGACGCGGTGCCGAAAGCCAGCCGGAACAGTTTGATCCGGGCGCTGGCATCGGCGGCAGAACTGTTGACCAGCGACAATTCCGGGCTGTCACCGACGCCGGACATGGCCAGCAATTCCAGGCCGTTGGTGACGGCCCCCACGGGGCTGATCAGATCATGGCAGATACGAGAGCCTATCAGCGCAGCTACATTCGCGGTATGGTCTGTCAATTATTCTCTCCAACAGGCAATCGGCACATGGCAGATCTAAACGCTTTAATAGAACCCGGCATGCTGGTGGAGCACCCGGACCAGCCCGATTGGGGAACCGGGCAGGTGCAGTCAAACATCGCGGGCCGGATCACCGTCAACTTTCCGAATGCCGGAAAAATCGCGTTCGATGGCCGCCGCGTTGTTCTGTTGCCTGTCCTTCATCCCTCAACAGAGTTACCAGAAGATTAACACACGTTATGGGAGAGTGCCAGTATCGTTGTGGTCGAAAGATTGCCTTTGCGTTCGGGCTTTTCTAAAAGCCAGCTGTGACAGAAGAGCTGAAAGAAAATGCGAAACCTGGAACCTGCCTTTCGTGTGAAACTTGCCCGTTCAACGGATGAAGTGCGCGCCGCTCAGGCATTGCGCTACCGCGTCTTTGTCGAAGAGTTGGGCGGTGGTGGGCCGATGGTCGACCATGACAACCGGCTTGAGACCGACCGGTTCGACCGGTTCTTCGATCATCTTCTGTTACTTGATGACAATCGAAATGGCGCCGTCGTGGGCGTTTACCGTCTGTTGCGCGATGATCAGGCCAAGAAGGCCGGTCAGTATTACTCCGAGGAAGAATACGACCTGGGCCCGCTCAGGTCTTCCGGTCGGCGGTTGATGGAGCTTGGTCGATCCTGCGTTGATGCCGAATATCGCGGAGGGGCGGCAATGTATTACCTTTGGAATGCATTGGCGTGCTATGTCGCCGATCACGGCATCGAAATCCTGTTTGGTGTCGCCAGCTTCCACGGCACGGATCCGGCACCGCTGGCACACCCTCTGTCGCTGCTATATCATCGTCATCTGGCGCCAAATGATCTGCGTGTGAGGGCCAGATCTGATCACTATCAACGGCTTGATCTGGTCCCTTATGATAATCTTGACCGACGCTCGGCCATGCTGCAGGTGCCAGCGCTGATCAAGGCCTATCTGCGCTTGGGCGGGTATGTGGGCGATGGCGCTTATGTGGATCATGCGTTCAACACCACAGATGTCTGTCTGATCATGGATACTAAGCGCCTTAGTGAAAAGCAGAAAAACATTTATTCTAAAGTTGTTGTTGCATGAACATAACGTGGAACCCATCTGAAAAACCGACGCTTCCCAAGGTTGGTCTGATCGGGTTTCTGCGGGCATTGATGCGTGGGAGCATCCTCATCCTGGTTCTGCTGGTCGGGGTGGTGACCACCGCGATCCTCAGAGTTGTCGAGGCCCCGCTTTTCGGTCAGAACCGACCCCTGACGCCCTACATCACACAATGTGTATGCCGTTTGGCCTTTGCGGTGTTGGGCATTGGGCATATCGCTGAGGGTGAGCGGATGAACCAGCCCGGCGCAGTGGTGGCAAATCACTCGTCCTGGCTGGATATTTTTGCGCTGAATGCGCGCAAGCGGATCTATTTCGTGTCAAAAGCCGAGGTCGCAAACTGGCCGGGTATCGGCCTGCTGGCGCGGATCACCGGGACTGTCTTCATTGCGCGCGACCCAAAGAAGGCGAAGGCGCAGACCGAGCTATTCAAAGAGCGGCTGCTGTCTGGCCATAAACTGCTGTTTTTTCCTGAGGGTACGTCAACGGATGGAATGCGCGTTCTACCTTTTAAAACAACACTTTTTCAGGCCTTCTTAACGCCGGAACTCCGGCACAAGATGTATATCCAGCCGGTTACGGTAATCTATCAGGCACCTGCCTCTGGCGACTCTCGTTTTTACGGCTGGTGGGGTGATATGGACCTAGGGCCGCACCTGTTGCGAGTGCTGGCGGCGGGGCGGCAGGGATCGGTCAGGGTTATCTACCATGACGCGGTAAAGGTTGATGATTTTCCGGACCGCAAGGCGCTCGCCGCCCATCTTGAGGCGGTCGTGCGCAGCGCGATGTCATCGGAACGGCAACTTACCTGAAGCGATAACTTGCCTGATTGTCGGGCCGCGCTAAGGCAGTTTTCTCTTGTCCAAAGCCGTTCCGGCATGCGACACTTCGGGCGCCTGTCAGAAGGTATCCGATCCGCGGGAAGGGCCAAGCCCGTCTGAATAAATGAACGAAGACCTCATCCACCTCTTTTCAGGTCCGAGGGCGCGGATACCGGACGGTTTGAAAGGAGGTCGATCATGGCGATCACCCCACTCCCCCCATCTCCGAATCTTGAGAACCTAAAGAAACGCGCCAAGACGCTGTTGAAATCCGTGCGGGCCGGTGACCCGGTCGCGCTGGATCAGGTCGGGCCGTATTTTGGCAAACCTGACAGTATCAGCCTGCAACAGGCGCAATTGGTGATCGCGCGCGGTTACGGGTTTTCCAGCTGGACGCGGTTGAAGCGGCATATTGAAGGTATCCGCGATGAAAGTGGCAACCAGCTTGCCAACCGGTTTCTTGATCTGGTGATCATGGCCTACGGGCCGGTGCTCAATTTCGGACCCGAACGGTTCCGGCAGGCAGCAGAGTTGCTAGCCGAGCATCCGGAAATCAGGCAGGACAGTATCTATACCGCCGCCGCCATTGGCGATGTGGGCGAAATTGACCGCTGGCTGGATCGCGACGAGACCCTGATAAACAAGAGGGGCGGGTATTTCGGGTGGGAGCCGCTGATGTATGCCGCTTATGCGCGGTTGCCCGAAACGTCGACCCTCGGAGCCGGGTTGCGGTTACTGGAACGCGGGGCCGATCCGAACGCTTACTACATGTGGGGCGGGCAGTATAAGTTCACCGCGTTGACCGGCGTCTTCGGGCAAGGTGAGGGCGGGCCGATCAATCAGCCGGAACATCCCGATTGCGTCGCCTTTGCGCGGGCGCTCCTGGATCTCGGCGCCAATCCGAACGATTCCCAGGCCGCCTACAATCGTTGTTTTGAGCCCGACAACACCTGTCTCGAATTACTTCTGGAATACGGGTTGAGCGCATCGGACAAGAACAACTGGTTGCTTGTCGAGGATGACAGGCGCATGCCGCACCCCAGTGAGACGATGTATTTCCAGCTTATCAGTGCGATCAAGCGCGGCTACGCTGACCGGGTCAGACTGCTGGTGGATCACGGGGTCGATCTGAACAAACCTGACGATACCTATGATACCCGCACCAAAGGCAAGACACCCTATCAGACGGCGTTGCTGATGGGCGAGGATACCATCGCGGAGATGCTAGTGGAAGCCGGGGCGGATACCGGGACGCTTACAGCCGAGGATGCGTTTCAGGTCGCCTGCATGGCCGGTGATCTGTCGGGTGCACGAGAGATTATGGATCAATCAGGCGATGCGCTAGGTGATGTACGCAGGACAGACATGCTGCGCGACGCGGCCAAACGCGGCAATCGCAAGGCACTGGAGGTGATGATTGAGCTTGGCTTCGACGTGAACGGGCAGAGCGGTTGTACGGCGCTGCACGAGGCGGCGCTGTCGGGGGACGTGGATCTGGCCCAGATGTTGCTGGCGGCAGGGGCCGATCCGACCATTCGGGACAATAATCATTACGCGACGCCGATGGGTTGGGCGCTTCATGCTGAAGACGCGGCGATGATCGCGCTGCTTGATGAGTGCAGGATGGACATTTTCACCGCCGCCGCGCGGGGTAATCTAGAGCAGCTCAAGGCCCGGTTGGGTGAGGATAGCGCGCGCGTGCATCTACGCTTTGCAGAGCTTTTCACAGGTGACAACCCGCCCGAAAACGGCTGGACCACGCCACTGATCTTTGCTGTGGCAGGCGATCACCCCGAAGCGGTACGATTGTTGCTGGAAGCGGGGTCGGACCTGTCGGCGGCTGATGGCAAGGGCGCATCGGTTTTGACTATTGCCGAGAAGCAGGCGGGTGAAGAGGTGCGCGCGGAGTTGGCGCGTTTCGCGACAGGTACGCCCTGAGGTCAATTGGTAACGCCACAGTTGGATGACGCGGCCCCGGGGAGGGACAGGGCCGCGTCGGGGGCAGGTCAGGCGATCATCTTTTCCACGACCTCGCCAAAGGACGACGGGGTCGGGACGATGGTAACGCCTGCCTCTTTCAGGATCTCTACCTTTTCCTGGGCGGATTCGCCGAAGGCCGAGACGATGGCGCCGGCATGGCCCATGCGGCGGCCCTTGGGCGCTGAGAGGCCCGCGATATAGGCAGCGACCGGTTTTTTCATGTGATCGCGGATATATTCGGCGGCTTCGGCCTCTTGTGGGCCGCCGATTTCACCGACCAGCACCACGGCATCGGTATCCGGGTCATTCTCGAACAGCTCCAGAATATCGCGGAACGACGATCCGTTGATCGGATCGCCGCCGATGCCGATCGAGGAGGACACGCCGATGCCCTTGTCCTTCATCTGGCTGGCGGCCTCGTATCCCAGAGTACCCGAGCGGCCGATGATGCCGATGCGCCCGGGCTGGTAGATATGCGGCGGCATCAGGCCGGCGAAAGCCTGACCCGGAGTAATGATGCCGGCACAGTTGGGGCCGATCAGACGCATGCGCTTTTCAGATTTGTAGCGGCGCATGTAGCGTTTGACGCGGATCATGTCCTGCGCGGGGATGCCGTCGGCGATGCAGACACAGGTCTTGATGCCTGCATCCGCCGCTTCCATAATCGCATCCGCCGCGAAGGGTGGCGGCACGAAGCAGATTGCCAACGTCGCGCCGGTCTCGGCCACAGCACCTTTGACGGTGTTGAAGACCGGCAGCCCATGATGGACGGTGCCGCCCTTGCCGGGGGTTACGCCGCCCACGACATTGGTGCCGTGGTTGATCATGTCCTGGGCATGGAAGCTTCCGATACGGCCGGTGATGCCCATCACCAGCACTTTGGTGTCTTTGTCGATCAGGATAGACATCACGCAATCTCCATTTCTTTGGCTTCGGCTGTTTTCCACTGGGCCACCACCTTTTCGGCGGCCTCGGCCAGAGTCGCCGCGGTGGTGATATTGAGCCCGCTTTCGTTGAGGATTTTCTGACCCTCTTCGACATTGGTGCCCGACAAGCGCACCACCAACGGCATTTTCAGATTGAGTTCTTCGACGGCGCGCACGACGCCCTCGGCGATCCAGTCGCAGCGGTTGATACCGGCGAAGATATTCACCAGGATCGCCTCGACATTGGGGTCGTTCAGAACCGCCTTGAAGGACATCAGCACGCGCTCGGGGCTGGCGCCGCCGCCCACATCAAGGAAGTTCGCAGGCTCGCCCCCGGCCATCTTGATCATGTCGAGTGTCGCCATCGCAAGGCCCGCACCGTTGACGATGCAGCCGATCTTGCCCTCAAGCCCGATATAGTTGAGGCCGCGATCATTGGCATAGGTCTCGCGCGGGTCTTCCTGGCTCTTGTCGCGCAGCTCGGAAATTTCGGGGCGACGGAACAGCGCGTTTTCATCAAAGCTGAGTTTGGCGTCGAGCGCCACGATCTCGCCGCTGCCGGTGACGACCATCGGGTTGACCTCGACCATGGTGGCGTCAAGTTCGTCCATGGCGCGGTAGCAGCCGGTGATCGCCTTGACCGCCTGCGGAATGAGCGCAGCGTCAAGCCCGAGCGAGAAGGCGATCTCGCGGGCCTGAAACGCCTGCATACCGACCGCCGGGTCAACCACCGAGCGGATGATAGAATCGGGTTCATTGGCCGAGATATCTTCGATCTCCATGCCGCCCTGGGCCGATGCCACAACCACCACACGCTCTTCGGTGCGGTCCATCACGAAGCCCAGATAAAGCTCTTGTGCGATATCGGTGGCCTCTTCGACGTAAAGCCGGTTGACCAGCTTGCCCTGCGGGCCAGTCTGATGCGTAACCAGTTTACGGCCCAGCATCCAGCCAGCCGCGTCCGCAATCTCATCATCGGACGAACAGACCCGGACACCGCCCGCCTTGCCGCGCGCACCGGAGTGAATTTGCGCCTTGACGACACACTTGTCGCCCGACAGTTCCTGTGCGCGGTAGACCGCCTGTTCGGGGCTATAGGCAATGCCGCCCCGTGGTACGTTCACGCCAAACTTCTTGAGAAGTTCCTTGGCCTGATATTCATGGATATCCATCTTCCGGCTCCTTATCCTTTGGCCGCGATTGCGTCGGCGACGGTGAGAACATTGTTGGCCATCCGCTCGCTGGCGGCATCGATCATCTTACCGTCGAGCGAGGCAGCGCCTTTACCTGCGGCTTCAGCCTTGCGCAGTTCCTCGATGATCCGGCGGGCGCGGGTCACCTCGGCCTCGGGCGGCGAGAAGACCTGGTTGGCGAGTTCGATCTGGCTGGGGTGGATCGCCCATTTGCCTTCGATCCCAAGTGCAGCGCCACGTTTGGCGGCAAGGATGAAGCTGTCGGGATCGCTGAAATCACCAAACGGGCCGTCGATGGCCCGCAGCCCGTAGGCGCGGCAGGCAACGGTCATGCGGCTGAGCGCAAAGTGCCACTGATCACCGGGGTAATCGGGGTTCAGACCGCCGATCACAACAGTACGCGCGCGGTTCGACGCGGCATAGTCGGCAACGCCGAAATGCATCGCTTCCAGACGGCCGGGTGCGGCGGCAATGGCTTCGACATTGGCCATGCCAAGGGCGGTTTCGATCAGCGCTTCCATGCCGATCTGGTGGGTAAAACCCATGGCTTCTTCGATCTGACTGACCATGGTTTCGACTGTGTAGAGGTCACCGGGCACGCCCACTTTCGGGACCAGGATCGTATCGAGATGCTGACCGGCCTGTTCCACGATCTCGACCACATCACGATACATATAGTGGGTGTCCAGACCATTGATCCGGATCGACATGGTTTTGCCCTTGGCCTTCCAGTCGATATCGTTCAGCGCCTGAATGATGTTTGCGCGCGCCTGCACTTTTTCCGGCGGGGCGACGGCATCTTCGAGGTCAAGAAAGATGTAGTCGACATCCGAGTCGGCGGCCTTGTCGATCATTGTCGGGTTCGATCCCGGTACAGCCAGTTCCGACCGTTGCAGACGTTGCTTTTTCAGAGGGTGCAGCGTGTAGCTCATTCAGTAATTCCTTATTGCGACCCGGCCACGCGGAATTGCGCGCACTGGTTTGGGATAAGTGTCGCGTGGAACCCCGATCGCAGACACTTTCCCCCGGGTAACAATACATGCTTGGGGTTGGGGCGGCGGACCGAACGGGTAGGGGGTGACTACCCGGTTGGCGGTTTCTGAATGCAGTGGGGCACTGTGGTGTGCGCTAAAGTCTCCGAAGGATAACAGGTGTTTACGATAGGAAACTTATGCGTGCCAGAGGCGGTCTTATCGTCCCAGGGCCACACCTTCGCGGCGCGGGTCAGCGGCGCCGATGAGCGTGCCGTCGCGGATGAGAATCGCATGTAACCCGCTGTTGAGGTCGCGAATGTTGACCTCATGCCCCTTGGCGCTCAGGGCGTCCGCATGGCTGGCAGCCGAGGTGTTTTCCTCCAGATCGAGCGTGTCGCCATTGCGGTGCAGGAAATGGCCGGTCTCGATGGCGTCCTGCGGGTCCATCTCCCAGTCGAGGATGGCGATGATGGTCTTGGCCACGTAGTTGATGATCCGGCTGCCGCCCGGCGAGCCGATGAGAAGATAGGGCGCTTCGCCCTTCATCACGATGGTTGGAGACATCGAACTGCGCGGGCGCTTGCCCCCCTCGACCCGGTTAGCGACCAAACGGTCGCCGTCCATCGGCGCGCGGTCGAAATCGGTCAGTTCGTTGTTCAGCAGAAAGCCCCGCACAAACACACGGCTACCAAAGGCGGTTTCAATCGTCGTGGTCATCGACAGCGCGTTGCCATAGCTGTCGCGGATTACGATATGACTGGTGCCGGGACGGTCGGGGTTTTGCGACGGCGCCAGCAGTTGCGTGTGATCCTCAGGCGGCTGACCTGCGCTGCGGATGTCGCTTGCGGTGGTCTGGTCGATCAGCCTGGCACGATCCGCCAAATACCCCTGATCCAACAATCCTTTGGTAGGCACATCGATAAAATCGGAATCGGCCATGTAGAGCGCGCGATCTGCATAGGCGAGCTTGGCCGCCTCTGCATAAAGATGCATAAATTCCGCATTCCAGCCCATTGATTTCAAGTCGTAATTGCCGAGGATACCCAGAATTTGGCCAACGGTCAGCCCGCCAGAGGTCGGCGGACCCATGCCACAGACATCATACCCGCGATAATCGATACATATCGCCGGGCGCAGCTTGACGCGATAATTCGCCATGTCCTGCAGGGTAATGTTGTTTTCGACCTTCGACGTGGCATCGACGGCCGCCACGATATCGCGGGCAATCTCACCTTCGTAGAAAGGTTTCACGCCTTCACGGGCCATCAGACGTAGCGTTTCCGCGTAGACGGGGTTTTTCAGAAGCGTTCCGGCTTTTATCGGGTTGCTATCTTCATCGTAGAAATATTCCTTAGTCTTGGGAAACACATGCAGTGGGGCGCCCCAATCCATCGTGCTCAGGATCGAATTTGCCATGCGGGGAGAGACGATAAATCCGTTTTCCGCCTTGTCTATGGTGGGTTGAAACAACGATGGCCATTCTTTGCCACCGTAAAGCGCGTGGGTGATTTCCAACAGTTTCGGCACCCCGGGTACGCCCACGGACTGGCCGCCGGAAATGGCGGCGGCAAAGGGCATCTTGCTGCCATCTGGCAACATAAAGCGTTCGGGCGTGGCCCTGGCCGGGGCGGTTTCTCGGGCGTCGAAAGTGGAAAGCGTTTTTGACGACGCATCCCAGTACAGCAGGAAAGCCCCGCCGCCGAGGCCCGACGATTGCGGCTCGACCAGGCCCAGCATGGCCTGCACGGCGATCATGGCATCAACGGCGGTGCCCCCATCGGCCAGAATGTCATAGCCAGCCTGCGCTGCGATTGGATTGGCGGCGGAGACCATGAAACTTTCGGCGATGACCGAGTGCTTGTCTTCCCAGCCATAGCCGATTTCGGGCGCGGGATCCTGTGCTACGGTGGAGCCTGCAAATGCCAACGTGAAACAAAGGGCGAGTTTTCCAGTGATGCGCATAGCCAACCTCCTGAACACCCAATGATTAGCGCATTATATGCCCATGAGTGCAAGGCAGTCAGGCACGCAGAAAAAGGCCGCGATCGGGGATCACGGCCTGAGTTTCGGAGGTAAACTATTGGCAAGCCCTGTGTCAGCTCACCAGATCACGGGGCTTTTCGCCTGCAAGGAACGCTTCCAGATTGTCGATGGCGCGGTGGCCCATGGCGTCGCGGGTGCCATCGGTGGCGCTGCCCAGATGCGGCGCGAGAACGAGGTTTTCGTAATTCAGAAAACGCGGATCAAGCGCCGGTTCACCCATAAATACATCAAGCCCTGCGGCGGTCAGCTTGCCGCTGTCGAGCGCATCAAAAAGCGCATCTTCGTCAACCACGTCGCCACGGGCCGAGTTGACCAGAATGCAGCCTTTTTTCATCGCACCGAAGACCTCGGCATTGATCAGCTTGAACGTGTCGGCACCGCCGGGACAGTGTAGCGACAGGAAATCGGAATGCGCCGCGACCTCGTTGATGCTGCTCAGTTGCGTGGCGTTGCCCGCCGCCGCCTTGATATCATCCGGCACCTGCCACGCATCCTGAAACACGATCTTCATGCCAAAGCCGAAATGCGCGCGTTTTGCCATCGCCTGGCCGATGCGGCCAAAACCGATGATGCCCAGCGTCGCGCCCGAGACCTTCTTGCCGATCATATGGGTTGGTCGCCAGCCCTCCCACTTGCCGGCGCGGGTCTCACGCTCGCCTTCGCCAATGCGGCGCGCGGCGGCCAAAAGCAGCCCCATTGCCAGATCGGCGGTGCAATCGGTCAGCACGTCGGGCGTGTTGGTCACCGCGATGTCATTGGCGCGGGCGGCGTCGACGTCGATATGGTTGTAACCGACGCCGTAGCTGGCCAGGATCTTCACCTTGCCTTTCGCGGCAGGGTAAAATTCCGCCGGGATCTTGTCGGACACCGTGGGCATGATCACGTCATACTCGCGCGCGGCGGCCATGAACTCGTCATGGCTCATCGTGGTGTCGGGATCGCGGAAGGTGACATCGCCAACCTTGGCCACGCGGTCCAGGGTTTCCTGGGGCCAGCGGCGGGTGATGAGGATTTTTGGTGTGCTCATGGAGGCCTCCTTAACCGGCATGTTCGCGGTAATGTTCCTGCGCGGCAGCAACGCCCGAGCCGGGCTCGATTTTCGCACCAGCATCGCGCAGGGCCATTTCAGCGGCCGAGATCGCACCACACAGCATCACCGGGTTCAAAGAGCCAAGATGCCCGATGCGGAAGGCTTTGCCCATCAGTTTGTTGAGGCCGGTGCCGAGCGAGGTCTGGTACTTGTTATAGGCACCCGAAATCACGTCACGCGCATCGACGCCCTCTGGCGCATAGATGGCCGAAACCGTATCGGACGCCCATTCCGGGCCGCGTGCAACCAATTCGCAGCCGTCCCAGGCCGCGACGGCCTTATGCACACCGGCGGCGAGCCAGCTTTGACGCGCCCAGACATTCTCCATACCTGCCTCCAGCAGCATATCAACCGAGACGCGCAGGCCTCGGAAAAGCTGGGTGGCGGGGGTGTAGGGGAAATAACCGTCGCCGTTGAGGTTCAGCATGTCCTGCAGGTCAAAATAGCAGCGCGGCATCTTGGCGTTTTCACGCATCGCCAATGCCTTTTCGCTGACGCCCAGGATGCCCAGACCGGCGGGCAGCATAAAGCCTTTCTGCGAGCCGGAGACGGCACAATCGACGCCCCATTTGTCCATCTCAAACTCGACCGAGCCAATCGAGCTGACACCATCGACGAAAAGCAGGGCGGGGTGGTTCGCATCGTCAAGCGCTTTGCGTACGGCGGCGATATCGGATTTCACGCCCGTCGCAGTTTCGTTCTGGGTGGCGAAGACCGCCTTGATCTGGTGTTCTTTGTCGGCGGCCAGTTTTTCGGCATATTCTTCGACCGGAACGCCCTTGCCCCATTCAACCTCGCACAGGTCCACATCGAGGCCCAGACGTGTCGCCATGTCGACCCAGAGAAGCGAGAACTGGCCGAAACGCGACATCAGCACGCGATCACCGACGTTCAGCGTGTTGGTGATGGCGGTTTCCCACATGCCGGTGCCCGAAGAGGGATAGAGGAAAACTGTGCCGGTTTCGGTCCGGTACACCTTTTTCAGATCGGCTAGCAGCGGCTTGGTGAAAGCGCCGAAATCGGGGGCGCGCATGTCCTCCATCGGAATGTTCATTGCCTGACGCACAGGCTCGGGTACATTGGTGGGGCCGGGGATGAAAAGGTGATTATTGCCGTACATGAGGGACTCCTGATTTTTGCCCAGTATCGGCAGGTTGAGCCGATTTTATACGCCCGGTCAGATGGGGGTGGTGATCCTCGGTGCGTTGCTGCCAACGAACGGGTAGGATTGACTACCCGGCCGGGGGACGGTCAGAGACGGCATGCCGATGCATACCTATTTTTCCTTTGATTTCATCGGTTTCAGCCGTGTATTTGTCGCAAATTGGTTGTCAGCTTAACCCGCAAGGTGATGTAACGTAGACATGCAGGATCGGATTGGATCAGAACCGGAAGTGATTGTTGCCGACCGACAGGTTATTGTCTGTCAGGGCATCGGATCGCTTGTGTCGGGCATCCCCGAAGTGAAGCTGGGCAGCTTTGCGACCGATCAGGCGAGCCTGAGAAAAGCGCTGACAGCGGTGGACGGCAAGGCGATCGTGATCCTGGGCGTGCGCCTGACGGATTGTGACCTGACGCAGGCGCTGGCCATGCTGCAAAAGGATTTTTCCCGCGCGATGGTGGTCGTGGTGGCCGAGGACACCGAGTTCGCCTTTATCCGCACGGCGATCAAATCCGGGGCGAATTCGGTCTGCATGATGAGCCAGATCCTGGTCAGCCTGCCGAAGATCCTGGGCAAGCTGGTGGATGGTCATTCGATCGTGCCGACCGAGATACTGAAACGCCTGACCAACGAGAATACCGATACTCTGACCCGGCGCGAGCATGAAATCCTCAGCCTGCTGGTCAACGACCTGACAAATTTTCAGATCTCCGCCCGGCTGGGGCTGAGCGAGAATACGGTCAAGTATTATCTCAAGGCGATCTACCAGAAGCTGGACGTCAATTCGCGCGGCGGCGCCATCGCGAAATACGTTGCAGGAAATTACTGATTTCTAAATTTCTGCCATGCGGCGTCTTGCTTTCGAGCTCAGGGGCAACGTACGCATGGGCGCCAAGCCAGCTGCAATAAACGGTTGTTGGAGATCTGCTCCAGTATGGTGCCTGAATATCTGGTTATGATCCTGATCGCATCCGCGGCGCGTGTTGGGTGTAACGACGAATGCAGCGGATGAACGGTAAACGAAGGAGGAGTACTATGTCAGCCTGGATAAAAATGCTCAGCGATGAGGAAGCCGGTGAGGAATTGCTGGATGTGCTGAAACTTGCTCGTACGCCCCACGGGACGGTCGATAATGTCATGCGTGTGCACTCCCTGCGCCCCAACACGATGAAAGGTCACGTGATCCTCTATCGTGCGGCATTGCATGATGAAGCGAATACACTGCCGATGTGGCTGCAGGAGACGATCAGCTCTTACGTCTCCACGCTGAATGACTGCGAATACTCCTTTGCCAATCATTGGGCGAATGCATGGTACCTGATTGGCGACGAACTGCGCGCGGATGAAATTGAGCAGGCCCTCAGAGAGCACCGGCCAGAGCGGGTTTTTGGCGGCGGCGAATTGGAATTGATGCGCTACACCGAAAAGCTGACCCTCCGGCCCGGTCAGATGCAGCAGCAGGATGTGCAGCGACTGAAAGATTCAGGATACGATGATGGTCAGATATTGGAGGCCAATCAGATCATAGGGTATTTCAACTATGTAAATCGTCATCTGAACGGCCTGGGCGTGACCACCGACGGGGATATTGTAGGATACTATGCAAAATAATTTTGCCCTGAAGTAAATTAAATGCATATAATGCAATTGATCTATCATGATGGGGGCCGCTATGGGCTATGCCACGGCAAAGACAATCGACGCGGATGTGATTCCGGTTATTGATATCTCGCCGCTGATAGATGGTTCCGATCCGGTTTCGGTCGCCCGCAAGCTTCATTCTGCAAGCAAGGGCCTTGGGTTTATCTACGTTAAAGGGCACGGCATACCGGAAGAGGTGATTGAACGCGCACGCGAGGTGGCGTTTGAATTCTTTCGCGCACCCGAGGAGTTGAAGGCGACCGTCCGGATCACAGGACAACATCGTGGCTGGCTTGCGCGGGGCGGCGCCAAGATGCGGGACGACGTCAAGGCGGACCTGAAAGAGAGCTTTATCTGGGGGTATGAGAATGGCGCGGACGGGGCTGCTGATGACCATCCCCTGCGCGGGCAAAACCTGTGGCCTGCGGCGATACCGGATCTGCGCGAGGTGGCGCAGGAGTATTTCCAGCTTGCGCATCAGGTCGCGCATCACCTGATGTGGGGTTTTGCAATCGGGCTCAATTTGCCTGAAAACTTCTTTTTGCGCACATCTGACAGACCGATCAGTCGGGCCTCCTTCGTTTATTACCCGGCGCAGCCAGCTTCACTTGGGGAGGAACAATTCGGCGTCGGTCCCCATACGGACTTCGGCGTGCTGACAGTCTTGTGCCAGGACGCGGTGGGCGGATTGCAGGTGGAAGATGCCAATGGAGAATGGGTTCATGCGCCACCGATCGAGGGCACGTTGGTCGTGAACGTCGGCGATTTGCTGGCGCGATGGACGGATGGCGAGTACAAATCTACCCCTCACCGTGTCGTCAACAGTTCCGGGAAAGAGCGTCTTTCTCTGGTGGTTGCTTATGATCCCAACCCGGAAACGGCTATTGATGCCCGAGAGGTGTTTGGGGACGGTCATGTTGTAAGAAACGAGCCGATTACTTGCGGGGAATACCTGGAGTGGCGGTTCGCAAAAGCGTTCTCATACCGGAAATAGGAGAGGGCATGGGTAGCGGTGAGATACAGGTGAAGAATGCCAGCACCGACAAGGCGATCGGTCTTGCGCTGCGCGATCTGCGCAGCAAGTCAGAACTTTCGGCGCGGCAACTGGCCGAGGCTTCCGGGGTATCGGCCGCAATGGTCAGCCGGATCGAAAACGGGCAGGTTTCGCCTTCTATTTCCACATTAAGTGCGCTTGCGGATGCGTTGAAAGTCCCGCTGGTCAGCCTGTTTCGTGAAACAACCAGCGATCATTCGGACTATACGTTTGTGAAGGCCGGCGAGGGATTGAAATCCACGCGTCTGGTGAATGACCACCGACATGATTTTGTCAATCTTGCCCTGCATCCACGCCGCGATCTGTGTTTCGGGGCGCGTCGGGTGACCCTCAAAAAGCAGGATGCCCAACCGCCGATCTATTGTGGTCATGGTGTCGTGTTTATCTACGCGGTCAGTGGCACAGCACTATATAGTTATGGCAATCAGGAGTTTGAAATGGAAGCCGGGGACAGCATCAGCATTGATGCAGAGCTTCGCCATGGCTTTGTCAAGGTTTTGACGGCTGAATTTGTCTTTCTGACGGTTCAGGCCGAGAATCGGGGCTAGCCCCCCAACGTTCACTGATGTTCAAGACCCGTCCGGAGTCGTGGACATTCAGGGGGCAATCTTTGTCGCGCGCCAACGCTCTGGCCGGAATATATCTGCGCAGGCGAAATAGCGTTCGCCGGCAAGCTTTAACCTGAAGGTTTGGTGATCTATTGCGTCGAATAAGCCCCTATTTTCGACGTGCCCAGCTTGATGCTCACCAGCGCTTCGGCAAAAGTGACACCGGCGGCCACGCCGTCGATAACCGGCAGGCCAAACTCTGCGCTTAGTTGCGCCATGAGATCCGCCATTCCGGCGCATCCGAGAACGATTGCTTCTGCCTTGTCCTGATCTATCGCTGCCCGGATCTCGGTGCGAATTTTGTCCAAGGTGGCCGGATCACCCTCTTCGAGCTTGAGGACAGGAATTTCTGTCGCCCGGACACCACTGCATTTTTGCGCCAACCCATAGCGCAGCAGGTTATGTTCGAGCCCCGGAACCGAGCGGGACAAGGTTGTTATGACGCCGAACTTATTCGCAATCATGCTGGCCGCGTGATAGGCCGCTTCGCCGATACCCAGAACGGGCACCGAAACCAAACTGCGCACCGCATCCAGCCCGGTATCGTCAAAACAGGCGATGACAATCGCATCGACATCCGGGTGGTGCGCCACTTCTTCCAGTAAGCCCGGCACACATGTGGCGACGTCCAGAAACCCCTGAATGCTGGCCGGGCCATCCTGCGAATTGGTTGCAACGATCTGGGTGTCCGGGCGTGCCACTGAACGGGCGGCTGCACCGATTTTCCGGGTCATCGAGGCGGTCGTATTGGGGTTTATGACAAGGATTTTCATGTCTGATCAGACCTCGCCACCAAGATACGCTGCCTTGATCCGATCATCGTTCAGCAGCTCTTTGGAGTTGCCCTCGATCACCACATTCCCGGTCGCCATGGCATAGGCGCGGTGAGAAATACTCAGCGCCATCCGCGAGTTCTGTTCGACCAGCAATACCGACACGCCTTCGTCGCGATTAATGGCGACGATCGAACGGGCAATGTCTTGCACCAGTTTTGGCGCGATCCCCAGGCTGGGTTCATCCAGCAGCAACAGCTTGGGCTTGGCCATCAGGGCGCGGCCGATCACCATCATTTGCTGCTCCCCGCCTGACAGTGTTCCAGCCGCCTGACCGTACCGTTCTTTAAGACGCGGGAAACGGGACAGTATGCTGTCGAGGGTCGTCTGAATGGCCGCCTTGTGGGTGCGGGTGAAGGCTCCCATCATCAGGTTGTCTTTAACGGACATGAACGGAAAGACGCGGCGGCCCTCGGGTACCATCGCGATCCCGCGTTTGACAATGCTTGACGGGTCGGTGCCATCGACCCGTTCCCCTTCGAATGTCACCGATCCCTTGACCGGTCTTGCCAGACCGGTAATGGCGCGCAGGATGGACGATTTTCCCGCACCATTTGCGCCGATCAGGGCGACGGTTTCCCCTTGGTTGACGCACAGCGAAACACCTTTCAGTGCGTAGACATGGTCGTAGTAAAGTTCGACGTCTTTGAAATCCAACATGGCTGTCATGGTCTACATCCCGATCTCGTCGTCGGCGCTGCCCAGATAGGCCTCGATGACTTTTTCGTTGTTCTGGATTTCAGACGGCGTGCCTTCGGCGATTTTTTCCCCAAAGTTCAGCACGACAATCCTGTCGGAAATGTTCATGACCGCGGGCATATCGTGTTCGACCAGCATGACGGTCACGCCGCGTTCGTCGCGCACTGATCGCACCAGATCGACCATATTCATGGTCTCATCGTGGTTCATGCCGGCGAAGGGTTCGTCCAGCAGCAGCACCTTTGGGCCGGTCGCCAACCCGATCGCGATGCCAAGCGCGCGCAGATTGCCCTGCGGCAGATTGCTGGCCAATTCATCGGCAATCTCGGACATGCCCAGAAATTCCAGCAACTCATCAGCATATCGACCAAAGGCTGCAACGTCTTTTATTGCGGTTTTTGACCCCCAGAAATATCCGGCAAGAGAGGCCTTCGCCCGCAGGTGTTGGGCCACGACAACGCTTTCACGCACGGTCATGCTTTTGAAGATCGTGGTCTCCTGAAACGTGCGGACGATGCCTTTGCGCGCCACGATATGTGGCTTCAGATTGGAAATACGTTCGCCGCGATAAAGCACTTCACCCGAAGTGGTCGGCGTGAAAGAGGAGATCATCTTGAACAGCGTCGATTTCCCCGCCCCGTTGGGACCAATTACGGACAGGATTTCATTTTCGGCCACGTCAAAGCTGACATCATTATTCGCGATAAGGCCGCCATATTTTTTGGTGACATTCTTGACCTGAAGAAGCGCGCTCATTTCCTGCCCCCTTTACCAAGACGAACGCTGAGTAGTCCGTTGGGAAGGAAGCGGATCACACCGATGAGGATGATCGCATAAACCAGCATCTGGTATTTGCCGAGTTCGAACAGAAGGTCCCACCCGAAGTAGAGCACGAGCGTACCAAGCATCGGCCCGAAGACGTAACCCAACCCGCCAAGAAAGCAGTTCAGCATGAAGTTCACCGAATCCGCGACCTGAAAGCTGGAGGGGTAGACCGATTGCGCGATGGATCCGAACATGGCGCCCCCGATACCGCCGAAAAAGCTGGAAATCGAGAATATGACGATGCGGATGTAAGCGATATTCACGCCGATGGAACTGGCAAGCTCTTCGTTCTGTTGCATCGAACGACAAAGATGCCCAAGACGGGAATTAACCAGCCGGTAAAGCGCGGCATAGGTCACGACCATCAGGATGCAGGCCGTGTAGTAAAAGGCCAACTTGGTATTCGCCATCGCCGCGAAATCAGGGAGCAGCGGAATGCCGAACACAGACGCGCCCGATGGCAAGGGGATGTTTGAAATACCTTTTGCGCCGTTGGTGATGGGAAGGGCAAGCGCCGTCAATGTCACGACCTGGGTCAACACCAGTGTGATCATTGCGAAATACACGCCGCGCAACCGCAGGATTGGCAGGCCGATCAGCACCGCGACCAGCGCTGCAAAGAGCCCCGCAGCGGGCAGCGATATCCAGAAGGACCAGCCTGCTTTGACTACCAGAATGGCTGAAACATACGCTCCGATGAGCGCAAATGCCCCTTGGCCGATATTGATCCTGCCGATGTAAAAGGTCAGCCAGACGCCCGCGCTTGCGATGGCCAAAAGCGCCACTGATGTCAGCGTAAAGTAGAAATCCCAGCGTCCTGTCGCCCCGATGATGAGCGGCACGCCGATGAATATGGCAAAGAGGAAGATGCCGACGCCAAGTGTTTGTTTAGCGGAAATGTTCATCACAGGGTCAACCCCACGGCTTGCCCATCAGGCCCTGCGGCCGGATGGCGAGGAAGATCATCAGCGAGATAAAGATCAGCAGATAAGTGATGTCACCGTATTGGGAAAGCACCGCAAGGCCGATGGCCTCCATGAAGCCTAGGATTATTCCGCCCCAGATCGCACCCGAGATCACCCCGGCGCCACCAATCATGACCATCATAAACGCCTTGATCGATGTTGGCCCGCCCATCCCGAGGTTCACCCCGGTAATCGTGACCAGCAAACCGCCAACGAGACCCGCAAGCATCGCACCTAGCGCAAAACCTATCATGGAGTAGCGATCAACATTCACACCCATCAACTGGGCAGCAGTTCGGTCCTGTGCCAGCGCCCGCAGGGCACGGCCTGTTTTGGTGTATTGCATCAGGCCGATGAACGCGACGATAGACAGGATCGCCAGCCCGCAGATGAGTATGCGGTCATAGGGCATGATCAACCTGAAATCATAGTTGAAGACACCGTCCACGATCTTTGGAACACCGCGTTGTTTTTCGCCGAATATGATCAGGATCAGAGCATCCAGCAGGAACGCAATACCTGCCGCCAGAAGCATGGTGCTTTCTTCGCGGGCCGATCCCTTGATCACCGGCGCGAAGAGGAACTTCTCGATCAATGCGCCAAGGATTGCCAGGGTGACACATGACATGAAAAGCGCCAGGACAAACGGCACGCCCCATTGGCCATAGAAAGTGTAGGTGACGAAACCGCCGATCACATACATCTGCCCGTGGGCAAAGTTAAGAACGTTCATCAATGCGAAGATCAGGGTCAGGCCAAGCGCAATCATTGCGTATTGAGACCCAAGATAGACGCCATTGGCCAATATCTGTTCCATCTATGCCGCCTTTCGGGGAGGGGGAACCCGAGCCACGAGGCTCGGGCTGCTGATGTTCAGGCAACGCCTGAAAACCGGTGGTTGGCTTTAGTCGACCTCAGCGACGAACAGCGTCTCGAAGGCGCCGTCCTGATAGACATTCACCACCAGAGGAACCGCGACCTGACGCCGCTGGCCGAAGGATGACATGCCCACATAACGCAGTTTTGCATCACCGTTCATATAGGGGTTTGGCGCTTCAAACGTGTCCATCTTTGCCTTGAACGCATCTACGTTATCGATAGCCGAAGGATCAGCCTTGAGCGTTTCCAGGATATATTCCAGAGCGTAGACTTTGGTATTCGACTCGTCGTTATACTCGCCGAACATCTTGGTATAGCGGTCAACGAATTCGTTCATCATCGGCGAGGCCAGTTCGGGCGTGGACGCGCCACCGACTGAGATGAAACCGTTTGCCAGATCTCCGGCACCTTCAGCCAGAACACCGGCATCCTGTGCTGTCTCTGTCGAAATCACACCTTCGAATCCCAATTCGCGTGCGGACCGGATCAACTGCGGTGCGTTCGCGGGCGAGACACCGGACAGAACAAGCAAGTCGGGCTGCGTACGCATGATCGGTGTCAGCACCGGGGTGAAGTCCGTGGTATCAACCTGGTAGGTTACGTTTGAAGACACGACTTCTAAGCCTAAAGCTTCAGCGGCTGCCACCCCACCGTCACGTTGGCTTAGAGGGTCGGATTCGTTGGCGGCGATGAAGGCGACGGTTTTGACACCTTTTTCCTTCATCAGATATTTGTAGATCGCGGGGCCGGACTGATAGTTGGCAACCATGCCGAGTACGGCGTTGGACGCTGGCGCCTGATAAAGCGATTTGGGAAAGGCGTAGGGGAAATACATGATGCCATTGGATTCGGCGACCGGACGGACCGCCGCCGCGCCATCATCGACATTCGGTCCGACGACATAGTGAATGCCTTCCTGGGCCATCTTTTCCATGCCCGCAATCGCACGCTTGGGGTCCTTTTGATCGTCGAAGGAAACAATCTCGATATCATAGGTGGTATCGCCGATCGTGTAGCCGCCGGTTTCGTTGATCCACGCTGCGCGGGCCTCCATCGAGCGTTGGTTGGAAATGCCCCAGGCCGCCGCCGGGCCGCTGGTCACACCAACAAAGCCGACTTTCAGAACCGGGTTTTCAGCAAAGGCTGCGCTGCCTTGGAAGGCCGTTAGGGCCGCAGCGGTCAGGGCTGCTTTCATAAGTGTTCTACGTTGCATTCTTAACTCCCGTTGAAATCAATTTCGACGCCTTGAGCGCCATTCTTGGCCGGCAGTTAGATGGGAATTCCATTCATGCCGCAGATCAATTTCACGATTGTTAACAATCTTTGTCAACATATTTAGTCGACAAACTCTGATGCTTGGTTTTACATTGACAGGAGTTTAGGCAATGTCAGATGGCACAGGCCGCGAAATCAACAACTCTCGGAATCCACATGGCGCCCCTCAATCCTCGGCTAAACAGCCAAGATGAAACGGATACTCAACCGGAACCCGATGAAAATTTCATCGTCGAGCGCATCTACAAGGCCGTCATGGAGCAGCGCCTGGCGCCTAATACGAAGCTGAGCGAAGCCCGCCTGTGCGAGATATTCGGCGTCGGTCGAATGCGTGTCCGGCGGGCGCTGTTGCTGCTTTCAAGCCAGGGAATCATCGAATTGCAGTCGAATCGCGGGGCCTATGTCGCCTGTCCTGACAAGTCCGAAGCGAATGACGTTTTCGCGGCACGCATGCTGATCGAACCGCCGCTGGTTCGACAGTTGGCTCAAAGCTCAGGCGATATTGATCTGAGTATTCTTACCGATCACATTGCGCTGGAAGATGCCGCGCGCGAAAAGAGCGAACGTACCGAGATCATTCGTCTGTCCGGCGAATATCACACCAAGCTCGCCCAGGCGACCGGGAACAAGTTCATCTCTCGCATGATGCGCGAGCTGGTCACACGTACGTCGTTGATTGTTGGGCTTTTCGGATCATCAGAAAATGCCAGCTGCCCTGACGACGAACACAGCAATATCCTGGAGGCCATCCAGTCGCAGAATCCGGAACGGGCCGAGCAGCTGCTGGTAGCGCACCTGGATCACATTCAAAGCGGTCTTGATATGGAGGCGCGTCAGCAACCTCAGGACGATCTGATCACTATTCTGGGATCACCCTGAGCGGGCGGACGGGCGCTGTGTGGTATCTTTTAAAAGGAGCGTTGATCCAGGCTTGGAGTGCAAGCCGTTCTTAACCGCGCCGCCTGCGCCTGCGACCGCCGCCCTCTCCCTCGCCACCACCATCGCGCCCTCCGGTGTTGAAATTCACGTCCGGCAGAGTGACTACGGTCCCAAGGATGGGAAACGGCTCGACCGCGTTTGGAATATTCGAGGCGTTGACGAAATGCTCCTGAAAGCGCGGTTCAATGGCGGTCTCGATCTTATGGATGTTATGCACGGTCTGTTCGATCTCGGTGCGCGCTTCGGTATTGAGCAGAGCAATTCGTGCGCCGGTGCCTGCCGCGTTCCCGGCGCTGGTGACTTTTTCCAGCGGAGCGTCTGGGATCATGCCCAGCACCATCGCGTGTTTCGGGCTGATATGAGCACCAAACGCCCCGGCCAGCACGATGCGGTCCACTTTATCCACGCCAAACTTGTCCATCAGCAACCGCGCACCTGAATAGAGCGCCGCCTTGGCCATCTGGATCTCGCGGATGTCGCGATTGGTCACCGTGATCACCGGCCCGCCATCGGCGCTGCCATCCCAGACCATGTAGGAATAGGTGCGGCCATCGCGGAAACAACGATCCGTGCCGGTCTGTTCCGGGGAGCCGATCAGGCCGGGGCCGTCAAGGATGCCGTGGATACGCATCTCGGCCACCATCTCGATAATGCCCGAGCCGCAAATGCCGGTGATGCCGGTAGCGCCGGTCTGGGCCTCGAACTCTTCGTCATCAGACCAAAGGTCGCAGCCGATGACCTTGAACCGAGCGACTTTGGTTTCGGGGTTGATTTCAACCCGCTCGATGGCGCCGGGAGCAGCGCGCTGGCCGGAACTGATCTGCGCGCCCTCGAAGGCAGGACCAGTGGGCGAAGAGCAGGCCAGCACCTTGTCCTTGTTCCCAAGCAGGATCTCGGCATTGGTGCCCACATCGACAACCAGCACCAGATCCTCGGATTTGTCCGGGGCCTCGGACAGCGCCACGGCGGCAGCGTCCGCACCGACATGACCGGCGATGCAGGGCAGGATGTAGATCCGGGCGCCGGGGTGGATTTCCAGATCCAGCTCGACCGCGCGCAGTTGCAGTGACGAGGAGGTAGCCAGCGCAAAGGGTGCCTGTCCCAGTTCGAACGGATCGACGCCCAGAAAAAGGTGATGCATCACCGGGTTGCAGACGAAGACCGCATCGACGATCAGCGTCCGGTCGATCTCGGCCTCGGCGGCGATCTGGACAAAAAGCGCGTTCATGCCGTCGCGCACGGCACGGGTCATCTCGGTTGCACCGTCCTTGTTCATCATCGAATAGCTGACCCGGCTCATCAGGTCTTCACCGAAGCGGATCTGCGGGTTCATGATGCCCGACGAGGCTACGACCTCGCCACTGGCCAGATCGCAGAGATGCGCGGCAATGGTGGTGGAGCCGAGATCGACCGCGAGGCCATAAATCGTGCCCTCGTAATAGCCCGGCCAGATATGCATGATCTTGGGGGCGTGGGTGTCATCGCCATGATGGATCGCCACGGTGACTTTCCAATCGCCCTTGCGCAGGGCTGGCTGCATCATGTGCAGGATATGCAGATCGGCACGCACGCCTTCCAACTGCCACTGCTCTTTCAGCGCACGGACCAGACGTTCCAGATCGCCGGACGGCTCGTGCATGTCAGGCTCTTCCACCTCGACATAGTAAAGCCGTGTCGAGGGGTTCATGACAATATCGCGCGCCTCGGCGCGTTTGCGCACCACCTGTTTGTGGACCTGGCTTTCGGCCGGCACGTCGATCACCACATCACCCATGACCTGCGCCTGACAGCCCAGACGGCGGCCCTTTTTCAACCCGCGCTTGTCGTCATAACGTTGTTCGACTGAATTCCATTCCGACAGGGCATCATTGGCAACGGTCACCCCGTGTTTCGAGAATTCGCCGTAGCTGGGCGTGATCTGACATTTCGAGCAGATGCCCCGCCCGCCACAAACCGAATCCAGATCGACCCCAAGTTGGCGCGCGGCGGTCAGAACCGGCGTGCCTTTGGGGAAGTGACCGCGTTTGCCCGAGGGGGTGAAAACGACAAGGGGATCAGTGCTCATCGACAGGTGCCTTTCAGCGGGTGTTTCATCCACGCGCAAAGCATAGTTCGCGGGGCAACGCAAGAAAGGCCGCAACCGGCACAAAATATCATCTCAGCGTCATGTTTTGTCCGCGGGTGGCCGGGTCGGGGTTCTGCTTGCGTTTTCAGGCAGGTATCCGGGCATTTCGGTGCGGGTGTCACGCGGGCTCTTTCCATTCCCGGCGGGCCATGTAATAGGGAGGCGTCAAACGATCTGTTCATGGAGAAACGTGATGGAGATTCGTGAGGCACTGACCTTCGATGATGTTTTGCTGGTACCTGCTGCATCCAGTGTGCTGCCAAACACGGCAGATACACGGACACGGGCCACGCGCCTGATTGATCTCAATATTCCGCTTCTGAGTTCGGCCATGGATACGGTCACCGAGTCGCAGATGGCGATCTGCATGGCGCAGGCGGGCGGCATGGGTGTCGTGCACCGAAATCTGGATGTCGAGGAACAGGCACGGCAGGTGCGGTTGGTCAAACGGTTCGAGTCGGGCATCGTCTACAATCCTATCACCCTGACAGCCGATCAGACGCTGGCCGATGCCAAGGAATTGCAGGCACGCTACCGCGTCAGTGGCTTTCCGGTGGTTGACGGTGACGGCCGGGTCGTGGGCATCGTGACCAATCGCGACATGCGCTTTGCCGAGGATGATGCCACGCCGGTGCGCGTGATGATGACCAGCGACAATCTGGCGATGTTGCAGGAACCGGCTGATCTGGATGAGGCGAAAAGCCTGATGAAGGCGCGCCGGATCGAGAAGCTGCTGGTGACCGATGGCAAGGGCAAGCTGACCGGCCTGCTGACGCTGAAGGACAGCGAACAGGCGGTACTGAACCCGCAGGCCTGCAAGGATGGGCTGGGGCGGCTGCGGGTCGCAGCGGCCTCGACTGTCGGTGATGCGGGGTTCGAACGCTCGGAGGCGCTGGTGGATGCCGGGGTCGATATGATCGTGATCGACACGGCGCATGGCCATTCCGAAGGCGTGGCGCTGGCGGTTGAACGTGCCAAAAGATTATCAAACGAGGTTCAGATCGTTGCCGGTAACGTGGCCACGGCCGAGGCGACGCGAGCGCTGATCGGTGCAGGTGCCGATGCGGTCAAGGTTGGGATCGGGCCGGGCAGCATCTGCACGACGCGGATGGTGGCGGGTGTGGGTGTGCCACAGCTGACCGCGATCCTCGATTGTGCCAGCGGCGCTGGCGATGTGCCGGTGATCGCCGATGGCGGCATCAAGTTTTCCGGCGATTTTGCCAAGGCGATCGCGGCGGGGGCGTCCTGCGCAATGGTCGGCTCGATGCTGGCGGGCACCGACGAGTCTCCCGGCGAGGTGATCCTTTATCAGGGCCGGTCTTTCAAGTCCTATCGCGGCATGGGCTCTTTGGGCGCGATGGCCCGGGGCAGTGCCGACCGTTACTTCCAGAAGGATGCGGCCAGCGACAAACTGGTGCCGGAAGGCATCGAGGGGCAGGTGCCCTATAAAGGCGCTGCGGGTGGTGTCATTCACCAACTCGTTGGCGGGTTGCGGGCCGCCATGGGCTATACCGGGTGTGCTACGGTCGAAGCGATGCGCACGCAGTGTGAGTTCGTCAGGATCACCGGCGCAGGTCTGCGTGAAAGCCATGTGCATGATGTTCAGATCACCCGTGAAAGCCCGAACTACCGTGTTGGATAAATCAAATAATATTAACATCGTACGACGTATCGTTAAGGTATAGAGATGACACCCGGGGCGCGCGTCCAGGCCGCGATTGAGATCCTTGATGATATCCAAGGCGGCACCCCGGCTGAACGAGCGATCACGGGTTGGGCAAGACGCTCCAGATTTGCAGGATCCAAAGATCGCGCTGCGGTGCGTGATCATGTATTTCAAGCTCTGCGCTGCCTGCGGTCCTATGCCTGTCTTGGTGGTGCTGCGACCGGACGTGGCGTAATGATCGGGGCCCTGGGGGCGGCGAAGGTCGATCTTGCCGGGATGTTCACAGGTCTCGGGTATGCGCCATCGCCGCTGACGGCAACAGAACAGGATGCGGGTTTCGATCCGCGCGATGCGGGCGATCGGATGGATCTTCCAGATTGGATAATACCTGATTTTATTAGTGCATTGGGGGGTGAAGCTGAAGCTAATCGGGTGGCGCACCTCCTGCAACAACGCGCGCCGGTGATGTTGCGGGTGAATGCCCGAAAGGCGTCGGTCGCGCAGGCCGCAGAGCTGTTGGCGGAAAATGGTGTCACCGCTGTTCCCAGCTCCACCGCGATGCATGCCCTGACCGTCACCGACGATGCCCGGCGCGTGGCGTCTTCAGCAGCATATCTCGATGGCCTTGTTGAATTGCAAGACGGATCGAGCCAGGCAGCGATGGAGGTGCTTGAAATCACACCAGACGCGCGCGTTTTGGATTATTGCGCGGGGGGTGGTGGGAAGGTGCTGGCACTTGCCGCTCGGGCTGACGCGCAGTGGTATGCCCATGACGCATTGCCGCAGCGCCTGAAGGACCTGCCCGAGCGGGCGCGGCGTGCGGGTGTCAATGTTGCCATCGTTGGCTCTGACGATTTGCCCGACCATGATTTTGATCTGGTATTGTGCGATGTTCCCTGTTCAGGCAGCGGTACTTGGCGCCGTAATCCGGATGCCAAATGGCGGCTAACATCGGCCGATCTTGAGAAACTGACAGCAGTTCAGGATCAGATTCTGGAACGCGCCTCCGCGTTGGTGCGTCCCGGAGGTTGCCTGGCCTATGCAACATGTTCTGTTCTGCGTCAGGAAAATGAAGAGCGTCTTGAAGGCTTTACGGCACATAACCCGATGTGGCGTGTGACGTTCCAGAAGCGCTGGCCTGTGTCGGAGGCGGGCGATGGGTTTTTTCTGGCGCAGCTAAAGATGGCGTGAACATGTAGAATACAACCTTGACGTGTTTTGCCGGTTCCCGTTAAGTCTGAGTTAAGCCTTTTCGGACATTAACATGATATTGACGCTACAACCGGAACACAACATTTGGCCTTCACAACAACCTCGATAGGACCTATCCGGCGCGCGGCAGTTCAGTTTCGGTCTCGCGCCGTTGTTATTTTCGTCGCTGCATTATTATTCGCGGCTGCGGCTTGGTTTTTGCCGCCGGGCATCTACCGCACAACCATGGCTGCCGTCGCGGGTACATTGGGGTTTGTCGTGGTCTGGAGCTGGCTTGCGACAAATCTCTCGGGTACAACACTCGGAACGGCCAATGCGCTATTGCGGCTGATCGAGGAAGACACGGCGCCGACGATTGTGACCGGGCGGGATGGCAGGATCATTTGCCATAATCCCGCGGCCGCGCAAGCCTATGGCGCAGATGAAGCCGCAACACTGACCGGTGCATTGCAATCCGTGCTGGCCAGTCCGGGCGCGATCCTGTTCAGGATGGAAACACGCACAGAATCGGCTGGATCGGCGCAGGAAGACCTGGTCACACGGCAGGGGCACCTCAGGCTGGGCGTCCATCGGGTTGGCGATGACAAGCTTTTGTGGCGGATCGAAAAATCAGCCGACCGCCCCCAGGCGGGCAGTGATCCGGTACCGCTACCGATGCTGACGGTTGGCCGCAACGACGCTATTTTGTTCATGAACACCGCGGCACGGGAACTGGTTGGGGAGCGCGCGCGTAATATGGAACGCGTCTGTCCCAACCTGCCGGTTCGCTCGGGACAGCTCAACGATATCAATACATCGACCGGGAAGATGTCCTGCCTCATGGTCGAGCTAGAGGGTACTGCCGGGCGGCGCGAGATATTCCTGCTGCCAAGTGTAACTGATACCGAGCGTCCACTGGACGGATGGGCGTTCTTTGATGAGATGCCGGTACCGCTGTTGAAGTTGACACGCGGTGGTGAGGTTCAGTTGTCGAACCGGTTGGCGCGCGAGTTGCTGGGCGTCGAAAACTGCGACGACAAGGTTCTTGGCGATTTGATGGAGGGCCTGGGGCGTTCGATCGCGGACTGGCTTGAAGATGCCGCCGAGGGTCGCGGCATGATACATTCTGAGTTTCTGCGTGTGAAACGCGAGGACCGTGAAGTCTTTGTTCAGGTGACTCTCAACCGCGCGAAAGAAGAGGGCGAAACGGTTTTGATCGCAGTGCTGAACGATGCGACCGAACTGAAATCGCTGGAGGCGCAGTTTGTGCAAAGCCAGAAAATGCAGGCGATTGGCCAGCTTGCAGGCGGTGTTGCGCATGATTTCAACAACTTGCTCACGGCGATTTCGGGTCATTGCGATCTGTTGCTCCTGCGACATGACGAGGGGGATTCGGATTACGGTGACCTGGTGCAGATCAATCAGAACGCCAACCGGGCGGCCGCGTTGGTTGGCCAGTTGCTGGCCTATTCGCGCAAACAGACCCTGCGCCCCGAGGTCATGGACCTGCGCGACGCTCTGTCCGATCTGACCCATCTGCTCAATCGACTGGTCGGGGAAAAGGTGACGCTGTCGCTCAGCCACGATCCAATGCTCTGGGCCATCCGGGCGGACAAGCGGCAATTGGAACAGGTGTTGATGAACCTTGTCGTAAATGCGCGCGATGCCATGCCGGACGGCGGCGATATTCGTATCGAGACCGAAAATCTTGTGCTGGAAGAGCCCTTGCGGCGCGACCGTGCGGTCGTGGCGCCGGGGCGCTACGTTTCGGTAAAAGTGGTCGATCAGGGCATGGGCATACCGGCGGACAAGCTGCAAAAGGTGTTTGAGCCGTTTTTTACCACCAAACGCACGGGCGAGGGCACGGGGCTTGGCCTGTCGACGGCTTATGGCATCATCAAGCAAACCGGCGGGTTTATCTTTGCCGACAGCACGCCGGGCGAAGGTACAAACTTCCAATTGCTTCTGCCGGCGCATGACGTGGTAGAGGAGCGGCCGGTGAAGACCGAGGCAGTCGCGGCCAGCGATTCCCCGGCGGAAGGCGTCGTACTGCTGGTTGAAGATGAGGCGCCTGTCAGGGCGTTTGCCAGCCGTGCCCTGCAGTTGCGCGGCTTCACCGTACTCGAAGCGGAATCAGCCGAAGATGCGCTTGAGCTTCTGGAGGATGAGGGGCTGGATATTGATGTATTCGTCACCGATGTGGTGATGCCCGGCAGGGATGGCCCCAGCTGGGTTCAGGAGGCATTGCAGAAACGCCCTGATGTTAGCGTGGTGTTCGTGTCGGGCTATGCCGAGGAAACCTTCGGCGATACCCAGTCGAAAATACCTAACTCGGTTTTCCTGCCAAAGCCGTTCTCGCTGACCGAACTGACCGAAACGGTGCAGCGGCAGCTAGGTTGATGGGATTTGCCCTAAGCCGACGATCGAAATTGCCCGTAGGCGCCATTGTGACCAATACTCTCCCAGAGCGAAAAATCGGCCGCGGCGGTGCGGCGCAGACTGTTCTCGACATGTGACATCAGGGGCGGTGTCTTGCCCGGAGACACATTCGCACGCCGGGTCGTTATCGAGGTCTCAAGCCGGCTCTCAAGAAATCGGATCAGCCCGGCCTGATCCTCGTACCGAAAAAGATGGGTCGCGGCAGTGCCGTTCCTGGCGGGCCTCAGAAACCGTGACTGGGCGCCGACATTGGCAAATTCCGGTCTAGTACGCGACGTGTAGGCAAGCACGAATTCGTCAAAGCTGATGCCATGCGTCGCCTTTCCCTGACCTGTCATTTCTGGGCGTTGTCGGTAGCGATACCAACTGCCAAGCCAACTCACCGGCTCGCGGACCACTGCGAGAACATCCATCTTGGCGCCGACAAATCGTTCAAGCATCGGCCTGAAGAACCGGTTGTAGCGATAAATCGGCGCATGTTTCAAATCCGGAGGCGCGCTGACGGTGAGTGATGCAAGCGGCGCGAGCGCCTGCTCATAGGCGGTCGACCCGGTCTTGGGCACCGCAAGAAAAACCAGTCTGGCGTTTGAAAAAACGAGCATTTAATGCGCCATCTTTTTGCCAAGAGGTTTTCAGGTTTTCGTAAACGACTCTTTAACCGTTGTGAGAAAAACTGAGGATCTGAACAATTTTCTTGAAATGTTCTCTTTTTGTCTGTTACATGAGAACAAGAGGTGAACAAGGCAGCGATTGCCGCCCTGAACAGGGTGTGGAATAAGGAAGCATAAAACATGGCAACGGCAGATCTTTTGGCAATGGACAGCAAGAAAAACCCGGACAGGCAAAAGGCGCTCGACAGCGCGCTTGCGCAGATCGAACGGCAGTTCGGCAAGGGCTCGATCATGAAGCTGGGCGCGGACAATCCCGCGCAGGATATCGAGGCCACCTCGACCGGGTCGTTGGGGCTGGATATCGCCCTAGGAATTGGCGGTCTGCCGAAGGGCCGTGTTGTGGAAATCTATGGCCCGGAAAGCTCGGGCAAGACGACCCTGACATTGCACTGCATCGCCGAAGAACAGAAAAAAGGCGGGGTCTGCGCCTTTGTTGATGCGGAACATGCGCTTGATCCGATCTATGCCCGAAAACTGGGCGTCGATCTGGATGAATTGCTGATCTCGCAGCCCGATACCGGCGAGCAAGCACTGGAGATCGTGGATACGCTGGTGCGCTCCGGCGCGGTCAGCATGATTGTCGTCGACTCGGTTGCGGCCCTGACCCCGAAATCCGAGCTTGAAGGCGAGATGGGCGACAGCAGCGTTGGCGTGCATGCCCGGCTGATGAGCCAGGCGATGCGCAAGCTGACCGGGTCGATCAACCGCACCAAATGCACCGTGGTTTTCATCAACCAGATCCGCATGAAGATCGGCGTGATGTTCGGCAGCCCCGAAACCACGACCGGTGGTAATGCGCTGAAATTCTACAGCTCGGTCCGGTTGGATATTCGTCGCATCGGCGCGCTCAAGGATCGCGACGAGGTGGTTGGCAACGCGACCCGCGTCAAGGTGGTCAAGAACAAGGTGGCGCCGCCGTTCAAGCAGGTCGAGTTTGACATCATGTATGGTGAAGGCATCTCGAAGATGGGCGAATTGCTTGATCTTGGTGTCAAGGCGGGCGTGGTCGAGAAATCCGGCAGCTGGTTCAGCTATGGCGACGAACGCATCGGCCAGGGCCGGGAGAACGCCAAGACATTCTTGAAGGAAAACAACCGCATTGCGTTTGAAATCGAGGATAAGATTCGCGCGGCGCATGGGCTTGATTTCGACATGCCCGAGGCTGAAGAAAAGACTGCAAAAAGCGACGCGGATGACGACATCCTGGAGGCATAACGCCGCCAAAATCTGATAACGCAAAGCCCGGGCCACAACCCGGGCTTTTTCTTGCGGTGGACATGGGTCACGGGCAGGGATAAATCAACGGGACGCCAGGCCATTTTGCCCGAAAAAGAGATACCCATGCCGACGCTGAACGAAATCCGATCGACCTTTCTGAATTTCTTTGAACGTAACGATCACGCAATCGTCGAAAGCTCGCCTTTGGTGCCGCGCAATGACCCGACGTTGATGTTCACCAATTCGGGCATGGTGCAGTTCAAGAACCTGTTCACCGGAGTTGAGCGTCGCGACTACAACCGCGCGTCGACCAGCCAGAAGTGTGTGCGCGCAGGTGGCAAACATAACGATCTGGACAATGTGGGTTATACCGCGCGCCATCACACGTTTTTCGAAATGCTCGGCAATTTCAGCTTTGGCGACTATTTCAAGGAACAGGCGATCCCGTACGCCTGGGACCTGCTGACCAAGGATTTCGAGCTGGACAAGTCCAAGCTGCTGGTGACGATCTACCATACCGATGACGAGGCGGCGGAAATCTGGAAGAAATATGCCGGCCTGCCGGATAACCGGATCATTCGCATCGCGACCGATGATAATTTCTGGTCGATGGGCGCGACCGGTCCCTGCGGGCCGTGTACCGAGATTTTCTATGACCACGGCCCCGATATCTGGGGTGGCCAGCCGGGCAGTCCCGAAGAGGATGGCGACCGGTTTATCGAAATCTGGAACCTCGTTTTCATGCAGAATGAGCGGTTCGAGGACGGCTCTCAGATCGATCTGGAGATGCAATCGATCGACACCGGCATGGGGCTGGAACGCATCGGGGCGCTGCTGCAGGGCAAGCATGACAATTACGATACCGACCTGATGCGCAGCCTGATCGAGGCCAGCGCGCATGTCACCAGCCAGGACCCGGACGGGCCGGGTAACGTGCATCACCGGGTGATCGCGGATCACCTGCGCTCGACCTCGTTCCTGATTGCTGATGGCGTGATGCCGTCGAACGAGGGGCGGGGCTATGTGCTGCGCCGGATCATGCGCCGGGCGATGCGGCACGCGCATCTTCTGGGCGCGCAAGATCCGGTTATGCATCAGCTGGTGCCCGCGCTGGTCACACAGATGGGTCAGGCTTTCCCTGAGTTGGGACGGGCACAGGCGCTGATCGAGGAGACGCTGAAGCTGGAGGAAACCCGTTTCAAGACGACCTTGGATCGCGGGCTGAAACTGCTTGAGGACGAGTTGGGTGTTTTGCCTGAGAATGCGGCGCTGCCGGGTCAAACGGCGTTCAAGCTGTATGACACCTATGGATTTCCGCTGGACCTGACGCAGGACGCGCTGCGCGAAAAGGGCCGCGAGGTGGATACCGATGGCTTTGACACCGCCATGGCCGAGCAGAAGGCCAAGGCGCGTGCGGCCTGGGCCGGTACGGGTGAAGCAGCGGATTCGACCATCTGGTTCGACATTGCCGAGGAAAGCGGCACAACCGATTTTCTTGGGTATGACACCGAAGTGGCCGAAGGGCAGATCACCGCATTGGTGCGTGACGGCGCCCCATTGGCCAGCGCGAAGACCGGTGAAACCGTGCAGATTGCGTTGAACCAATCGCCTTTCTATGCGGAATCCGGTGGTCAGGTTGGCGATAGCGGTGAGATCAGGACCGAAAGCGGGCTGGCACGGATCACCGACACGAAAAAAGCGGCCGGGGTGTTCATTCATCTGGCGGAGGTTACCGAGGGCGAGATCTTGAAAGGTCAGGCGGCCCAGTTGGAGGTTGACCATGCACGCCGGACTTCTATTCGCGCCAACCATTCGGCCACGCACCTGTTGCATGAAGCGTTGCGCAAGGCCCTGGGCGATCATGTGGCGCAGCGCGGGTCGCTGAATGCCGAGGATCGCCTGCGGTTTGATTTCAGCCATGCCAAGGCGCTGAGTGCTGAGGAGCTGATGCAGGTCGAAACCGAGGTGAACGATTTCATCCGGCAGAACGCACCGGTGGAGACCCGGATCATGACACCGGACGACGCGCGCGCGCTTGGCGCACAGGCGCTTTTCGGCGAGAAATACGGTGATGAGGTGCGCGTGGTGTCGATGGGTGTCGAAGACGGGTCCGGCAAGGGTCTGGACGGGCAAACCTACTCGATCGAGCTCTGTGGTGGTACCCATGTGCGTCAGACCGGCGACATCGGGCTTTTCGTGGCATTGGGTGATTCCGCGTCCAGCGCCGGGGTGCGCCGGATCGAAGCGCTGACCGGTGCCGAGGCGTTCCGCTATCTGAGTGAACAGGACCGGCGGATGACGGCGCTGGCCGGTGAATTGAAAGCGCAGCCACAGGATGTCGTGTCGCGGATTAAGGCGCTGATGGACGAACGCAAGGCGCTGTCCAACGAGGTGGCGCAGCTGCGCCGCGAGCTGGCAATGGCCGGGGGTGCAGGGCAGGGCGATGGCCCCGAGGCGCAAGAGATCAACGGCGTTAAGTTCCTGGCACAGGTGCTCAGTGGTGTGTCGGGCAAGGATCTGCCATCGCTGATCGACGAGCATAAGACGCGGCTTGGCTCGGGCGCGGTTTTGTTGATTGCGGATACTGGCGGCAAAGTGGCGGTCGCCGCCGGGGTGACGGAGGATCTGACCGGTACGGTTTCGGCGGTTGATCTGGTGCGGGCAGCGGTGCCGGAGTTGGGCGGCAAGGGCGGTGGTGGCCGCCCCGACATGGCCCAGGGCGGTGGCAAAGATGCAGCAAATGCCGAGGCGGCGATCACAGCCGCTAAGGCGGTCATGGGAGGATAAAATGGCAGCACTTTGGATAGCGCGCGTTGATGTCAGCGACGCGGAATTATACGGTAAATACATCGAAGTGGCTTCGGTGGTGATCCCGGATCATGGGGGCGAGTTCATCGCCCGTGGCGGCCGGATCGAACAGCTCGAAGGGCAGGGGCGCGCGCGCAATGTCGTGGCGCGGTTCCCGTCGGTTGACGCGGCGCAGGCGGCCTATAATGACCCGCGCTATCAGGAAGCGGTTGTGTGGGCCAAAGAGGCCGCGGATCGTGAAATCGTTGTGGTTGAGACCACGGACTGATCACAAGCCCTCGATGTCAAACACGATGGTTCCGTCCATGATCTGACCGATATAGGCGCATTTGTCGCCGCGTTGTGTTAGATGCGCCCACGATTTCCTGATGAAAACTCTGGGGGCGAAAGCGAGCATCACGGCGCTGAATTCTTCGCGCGACACTTTCTTTTCGAAGTCCAGTCCTGCTTCGATCTTGCGCCGCTGATCTGCTGGCAGTGACATGATCTGCATTGCATAAGCCAGATATTCGGCTGTGGCCCGACAGTTGCTATAAGGGCAAGCGACGTCATCATAGGCGGCGTGAGTGAGTTCGTGCACCAGAATGCTGTCCCTGAATTCTGTTGCTGACAGATGACTGAAAACGCTTTCGGGGTGGCGCCGTTCTATCACACGATCCACGGGCAGGACTTCGATCAGCTGCTCACCGCAATGAAAAAGCCCGAGGCAGTTTTCGGCCAGATCTTCGGTCACCCGGATTGTAATATGCTGATTTATCCTGACATTGCATGCTGCCAGCTTGTTGATGGCCCGCTTTGCGGCCTTGCAGAAATCCAGTTGCTGGGCTTGATCTGCGGCATCGACAGAAACACCGATTTCTGCACAGGGAAACGCGTCGGCAAATGTCTGATTGCCAATTAAACTCAGAACCGAAATCGCGCTCCAGAAATACCTGATCCGCATCGCCCTCCACCCTCAAAGCGTTTCATGCTTAGGGGGACACGATAACAAACGGGGTCGTACCTTCCTAGATCAGACCGTTTTCGACCGTCGTTTACGCTCGTGCGGATCAAGATAGCGCTTGCGCAGGCGGATGGCGTTCGGCGTGACCTCGACCAACTCGTCATCGTCGATATAGGCGATGGCCTGTTCCAGGCTCATGGTGATCGGGGTGGTCAGTCGTACGGCTTCGTCGGTGCCACTGGCACGGACGTTGGTCAGCTTCTTGCCCTTCAGCGGGTTCACTTCAAGATCGTTTTCACGGCTGTGTTCGCCGATGATCATACCGGTGTAGATCTTGGCCTGCGCGCCGATGAACATCTTGCCGCGGTCCTCGAGATTCCACAGCGCATAGGCAACGGATTCGCCGTTTTCCATCGAGATCAGGACCCCTGCGCGCCGGCCCGGAATGGCGCCTTTATGCGGTGCCCAGCCGTGGAACACGCGGTTCAACACACCGGTGCCGCGGGTGTCGGTCAGAAACTCGCCATGGTATCCGATCAAGCCGCGCGAGGGCACATGCGCGATGATCCGGGTCTTGCCCGCGCCTGCCGGTTTCATCTCGGCCAGTTCGCCCTTGCGCGGGCCGGTGATCTTTTCAATGACCGCGCCCGAATATTCGTCATCGACGTCGATGGTCACTTCTTCGATGGGTTCAAGCTTCTCGCCAGCCTCGCCTTCGCGCATCAGAACCTGCGGGCGCGAGATCGAAAGTTCAAAACCTTCGCGGCGCATGTTTTCAATCAGCACGCCCATCTGCAATTCACCTCGGCCGGCGACCTCAAAAGCGTCACCGCCGGGTGTGTCGGTGATACGGATTGCGACGTTGGATTCGGCTTCCTTCATAAGGCGGTCGCGGATCACACGAGATTGCACTTTTTTGCCGTCCCGACCAGCCAGAGGGCTGTCATTGATGCCGAATGTCACGGTGATTGTCGGCGGGTCGATGGGCTGTGCCTCAAGCGGTTTATCAACTGCCAGCGCACAGATCGTGTCAGCCACGGTCGCCTTGGACATGCCCGCAAGCGTAACGATATCGCCTGCGCTGGCTTCTTCGATATCCTGTGTTGCCAAACCCCGGAACGCCTGAATGCGGGTCACGCGGAACTGTTCGATCTTCTGACCGACGCGGGTCAGTGCCTGAACCGTGGCACCGACCCTGAGCTTACCTGATTCGACCCTTCCGGTAAGGATGCGGCCCACAAACGGATCGCTACCAAGTGTCGTCGCCAACATCGTGAAGTCTTCATTTTGGCGCGCGATCTGGCGCGGGGCAGGAACGTGGTTGACGATCAGGTCGAAAAGCGCCGTCAGATCCTTGCGCGGCCCGTCAAGATCATGATCCGCCCAGCCGGATCGGCCCGAAGCGTACATATGCGGGAAATCAAGCTGATCCTCGGACGCATCGAGATTGGCAAAAAGGTCAAAGCATTCGTCGAGCGCACGGTCGGGTTCCGCATCGGGCTTGTCCACTTTGTTAAGAACCACGATGGGGCGCAGACCAAGCGCAAGCGCCTTGGAGGTCACGAATTTTGTTTGCGGCATCGGACCTTCGGCGGCGTCAACCAGAAGGACAACGCCATCGACCATGCTCAGGATACGCTCGACCTCACCACCGAAATCGGCGTGGCCGGGGGTGTCTACGATGTTGATCCGCGTCCCCTTCCATTCGACGCTGGTGGGCTTGGCGAAGATGGTGATGCCACGTTCCCGCTCCAGATCGTTACTGTCCATCGCGCGCTCATCCACCGCCTGATTCTCGCGGAAGGCCCCGGACTGCTTGAGCAGTTCGTCAACCAATGTGGTTTTGCCGTGGTCGACGTGAGCGATAATAGCGATGTTGCGCATATCCATGGGAAGGGGGTCCTCGGGTTGTTTGCCCGCGCCCTATACGCCAGTGCACCGAAAGGCCAGAGGCAAAGCGACGCGTGCGCGGGTTTCACGCCGCGTCGTGGCGGGGGCGTCGTCCGAACGGTAAGTGCGGCAGGTGCAGGCAGGTCGGGCCCAGGGGGCGAATACGCGCACCGCTGCCGATTTTGAACCGTGCCAGGCCCGGTGCGTTCTGCGTATCGACATTGCCCAAATCGAACCTCAGGTATCCCTTACCGGTGAGCCAAGCCGCCGCCTCCCAGAGCGCCAGATTATGGGCCGACAAACGTCGGCCTTCGGCACCTGACCAGCCGATATGATAGGTCGCGACGGGCTTGTGCAACAAGACCAGCAGGTGGGCAAGCGGCGTGTTGCCGCGCATCGCGGTAAAGAGACGGCTTGATTTGGGGCCGGCCTTCTCCCAGGCCAACACGAAATCCGGCGGTAGCGCTTTGTAGCCGCGCTGCTTGCGTTGCGATGCCTCAAACACAAGGACGTTCAAATCTCGATCAGACCGGAACGGGCGCTGACGTATATGCAGCTCAGACCGCTCAGCATGACGCAGACGATTGCGCCATTTCCCGTGCATGGCGGCAAGGCGGGTCTCTGTATCCGCTGTCAGATCGATTTCCGCGACATACTGTGGCGACATCAAAACCAGATGGGGGAACAGACGTGTCTCCTGTGGTGTTTCGGATGAAATGATCCATGTGGTGCTGGTGGTTCCGACCTTGCGCAGGGTGCGCATAAGCCGTGCCCGTTGTTCGGGCGGGGTGTCGGTTGCCCAAACCGGTCCTCGCGGCAGCCAGGCGATATTCATCGGCCCGATCCGGCGGCGGAGCACATGCAGTTTGGCGATGTGGCATGTGCCATCTTTAGCAACATATGTCTCGCTCTGAACGCCGAGTTCCCGCAGCGCATGGGCATAGCCTGCGGATTGTTGCAGCGCGCAGGGTGTCGCCGGGAAATCTCGGGCGTCTGAGCGGATGAATTCCATGTCACGATTAACCGAATGAAAACCTAATTCGTGGTTAATCGTTTCTATGTCCTACAAAAAACACCACGTTCTCGGGATCTATGCACCAGCACCACGTCCGACGTTAAGCGCCGCATTGCTGCTGGCCGTGGCCCTCTGCGTGCCGGTTTCGGTCTGCCTGACCCTCGCCGACATGCTGTTCTGAAAACCGACACGGCCGCCCGAAACCGGGCGGCCTTGCACTGAAATCGGTTCCACCCTTTCAGAATGGGATTTCGTCGTCGATATCGCGAGAGGGGGCGCCACCCATCGGGTCCCCCTGAGAAGGTCCGGGCCCACTGTCATAGCCACCCTGACCGCCGCCATAGCTGCCTCCGCCACCACCACCTTCACCGCGGCCGTCCAGCATGACCAGTGTGCCGTCGAAGCCCTGCAACACGACCTCGGTCGAATATCTGTCCTGGCCGGACTGGTCCTGCCATTTGCGGGTCTGAAGCTTGCCCTCAATGTAAACCTTTGAGCCTTTGCGCAGATATTGCTCGCAGACCCGTACCAGGCCTTCGGAAAAGATCGCGACCGAATGCCATTCGGTGCGTTCGCGTCGCTCACCGGTGCTGCGGTCTTTCCAGGTCTCAGAGGTGGCAATACGCAGGTTGCACACCTTGCCGCCGTTCTGAAATGTCCGCACTTCGGGGTCTCGGCCCAGATTGCCCAGAATGATTACCTTGTTAACCGAGCCGGCCATCGCGATCTCCTTGTCGTGTCTAATCGTTCTTTTTCGCAGATCGTTACATCATTTCGCACGCCCAAAGGAAAGCGTTTTGAGTTAATAAAACCTTGCTATCCGGCAGGATGAGGCCGAAACCACGGGCAAATCTGGATATTTTTCTGAAACAGCGTATATTGCGCCAAATTGCTGTTGGGGGCAGGGACTAGAATGTGGAAGTTTTTGGTTGGGTTCGTGGTGGCCGGGCTGGTTGGCCCTTTGGCGGCAAATGCTGAAACCCTGTCGACGAAATCGCGCGCGAAACTGTTTAAGTCGCAGACCAGCGTTCTCGATACCCGCGCGCGTCAGCAATATAATAACTCGATACGCCTGCAGCCCCGCAAGGTCGTCACACCGACAAAATGGGGTGACGAATCGAACAAGGCCTATGCGGGCCGCTATCGCGGTGAATATCTGCAAATGGCGAAGGATGCAGCGCGCCGGCATGGAGTTCCAAGCGATCTGTTTCTAAGGTTGGTGCAGCAGGAATCCGGCTGGAAACCAAAGGCGCGCTCGCACAAGGGTGCGATTGGGCTGGCGCAACTGATGCCCGGCACGGCGCGGAAGCTGCGGGTTAATCCACATGACCCTTATGAAAATCTCGAAGGGGGTGCGCGTTATCTGGCCGAGCAGTATCGCACTTTCGGGTCATGGCGCCTGGCGCTTGCGGCATATAATGCTGGACCAGCGGCGGTGAAGAAATACGGTGGCGTGCCGCCGTATAAGGAAACCAAGAATTACGTTCGGATCATCTGGGGCAGCTGACACTGGTCGGGACTAAGCTGCAGTTACAGCGCCGTCAGCGTCTTGCGGCTCTTGCGTTTGCGTAGGGCGGAGGGGGTTTGGCCAGTATTCTGCAGGATAAAGCGGGAAAAATAGGCGGCGCTGTTAAATCCCAGCCGTGACGCAATGTTCTGAATGGGTATGTTACTTTCCTCCAGCAAATCACGCGCGGCGTGAACCGTGCGCTCGGTCAGCATCGCGGCGGCGGTCAGGCCGCAACATTGCCGGCAGCAGCGGGTAAGATGTGTGGGTGTCACACCGAGCGTGCGGGCATAATCGGCCATGGGCTTGTTGGTGCGGAAATCGCGTTCGATGAGCGCGGTAAACGCCTTGAGCAGATTTTCCGCGGCACTTGTCTTATCCTCTTGCGCGCCCTGGGCAATCATCGCCCGTCTGAGCCAGATGGTCAGAAGATGCGCATGCGCGGTCATTGCCTCGTCGGAAAAAGTGCGTGCATTGATCTGCTCGCGTTGCAACGCGTCAAGGATCGACGTCAGTTCGGCCTGTGCTTGCGCGTCGCGGATACGAAGGTGCTGCGGTTCGTCCGGCATTAGAATGGGGCTGCGGGCAGGGATCAGGGTGATCAGTCCGAATATCTGTTTTCCCAGATCGAAGGAAAAAAGCGCCTTTGCAGGGATGGCAAAGGCATTGTGAACCCCAACGCCGCGCCGCCGCCCTTCGATCGTGCACAGGCCCTGGCCACGGGTGATCCAGATCAACGCATGTGTTTCAAGGCTATGCTGCAGCTCCCAACGCCAGTTCGAACCGTCTGCCCATTGGGCCAGTGTCAGTATGCGGATCGGATGAGACATGCCGGTTTCGGGCCCGATGCTGGCGGTGGAATTACTTTAACTTAGTAAGGGTTTATCAAATATCGAACCTGTCAATGTCAAAACGACATCGGGTCGATCGGCGTCCAGCCGCGCATACGGGCCCGGAACCATGTCCGCTGGCGCTTGGCAAATTGTCGGGTGGCGATGGTCGCGGCGTCACTCGCCTCATCAAGCGAAATCTCTCCGCGCAGATGGGCGATCAGTTCCGCAGCACCGATGGTTTTTGACGAAAGACGGGTGGGATCCCAATCGCTCAGATTGGCTCTGGCTTCCTCAATCGCGCCCTGTTGCAACATCTGATCGAACCGCTGGGTGATACGCTGTGTAAGCCATTGCTTGTCGGCATCAATCACAATTGCGGTCGCGTGAGTGAGCGGTAGATGCGGGGCGGGTGTATCGTCTTGCCACTGCGCAAGGCCTTTTCCGGTTGTCCTGAGGACCTCCCAGGCGCGCTGTACGCGCATCGGATTCTGGGGGTCGATGCGCTGGCGCGTATCTTGGTCAAGCTCGCTCAGCATTGTCTCAAACCCACCTTCGACGCGCATCTTGTCGGCAGCGGCACGTATCTCAGCTGGGGTTGGCGGGATTTCGGCCAGTCCTTCGGTCAGTGCCGTAAAATAAAGCCCGGTGCCACCAACGATGATAGGGCGTTCCGGCGCGCTCAAAAACGACGTTACCTCGCGTAGCCAGTGGCCGACCGAATAGTCGGCATCACCTGCGATATGACCATAGAGCTTATGGGGGGCCGCCGCTTCATCCGCTGCTGAAGGTCTTGCCGAGAGAATTCGCCAGTTTGCAAACACCTGGATCGCGTCGGCATTGATGATCGTGCCGCCCTGCGTGGTCGCAATCTGCAACGCCAGCGCGGATTTTCCCGATGCGGTGGGACCGGCAATCAGGACGGGCCGGTCGGCGGGGATATCCAAAGGCAGTTGCATCAATGGTGTCAGATACGGCAGATCGCGACCCTTTGCGAGGATGTTTCGCCGGAATTCATTCGCGCAGGGGGACTCTGTGATTGAACCCGGCGCACTTTTCGGACATTTTGCGCGCGATTAACCGATGATCCCAAGCGGAGACTGTAAATGTCTGAAACCGATTCCCCTGATACCAAGTTCCGCCGCGTCATGTTGAAGATTTCTGGCGAGGCGCTGATGGGGGATCAGGGGTTCGGCTTGCACCCGCCGACCGTGGAACGGATCGCGCGCGAGGTGAAGGTCGTGCATGAATTGGGCGTCGAGATTTGCATGGTCATCGGCGGCGGCAACATTTTTCGCGGTCTGCAAGGCAGCGCGCAGGGCATGGAGCGGACCACGGCCGATTACATGGGCATGCTCGCGACGGTGATGAATGCGCTTGCGATGCAGAGCGCGCTGGAAAAGCTAGGTGTCTTCTGCCGTGTGATAAGCGCGATCCGGATGGACGAGGTGGCCGAGCCCTATATTCGCCGCCGCGCCGTGCGGCATCTTGAGAAAAAGCGCGTTTGCATCTTTGCGGCCGGCACCGGTAACCCTTATTTCACCACCGATACGGCGGCGACGCTGCGCGCGAACGAAATGGCCTGTCAGGCGATTTTCAAAGGCACAAAGGTGGACGGGATCTATGATAAGGATCCGGTGACAAATGCGGATGCAAAGCGGTATGAAAAGGTCACCTATGACGAGGTTCTGGCCAAGAACCTGAAGGTCATGGATGCGAGCGCGATCGCACTGGCGCGTGACAACAGCTTGCCGATCATTGTGTTCAGCCTGGATGAACCGGGCGGTTTCAAAGGAATATTGGCAGGGGACGGCACCTATACAACTGTACATGGTTGACGTTAAAGAAGAACAGATTAGGCCCGGGCCGAAACGAGGGAAGTACCTTTATGGCGGATGATATTGAGATTGATACAGGCGATCTGGAACGGCGTATGGATGGCGCCATCGCATCGCTGAGAACGGAATTTGCCTCTTTGCGGACGGGCCGCGCCTCGGCCAGCATGCTCGAGCCGGTGATGGTGGATGCCTATGGTCAGAACACGCCGATCAATCAGGTGGGCACGGTCAATGTGCCAGAACCCCGGATGGTCACGGTGAATGTCTGGGATAAGGGGCTGGTCGGCAAGGTCGAAAAGGCGATCCGCGAAAGCGGGCTGGGGATCAATCCGCAACTTAACGGCACAATCATCATGCTGCCGATCCCCGAACTGAACGAGGAGCGCCGCAAGGAACTGACCAAGGTCGCCTCGCAATATGCCGAGCATGCCCGCGTTGCGATCCGGAATGTCAGGCGCGATGGGATGGATCAGATCAAGAAAGCCAAGGCCGATGGCATGTCCGAAGACGATCAGAAATTCTGGGAAACAGAAGTTCAGGAACTGACGGACAAATTTATCGCCAATGTGGACGAAGCGTTGGAGAGCAAACAATCCGAGATCATGCAGGTTTGATGGCTGTGAAAGACGACAAGCTTTTACAGGCTCAGCCAACATCGGGACCGCGCCACGTGGCGATCATCATGGATGGCAACGGGCGATGGGCGCAGGCGCGGGGTCGTCCGCGTCTTTTCGGGCATCATGCCGGGGCGCGGCGTGTCCGCGAGATCGTCAGCGCCTGTCCGGAACTCGGGGTGGACTATCTGACCATATTCGCGTTCTCGACGGAAAATTGGAAACGCACCCAGACCGAGGTCGCCGGCTTGATGGCGCTTTTCCGGCGCTACATCATGAAGGAAATGCAGGAATTCGTTAAAGAAAACGTGCGGGTTCGGTTTATCGGCGATCGCTTGCGATTGGATAAGCAACTGAGCATTCTGATGGACGAGACCGAGACGCTGACGGCACATTGTACCGGCATCAACTTGACAATTGCGCTTAATTACGGTGGTCGTGACGAGGTTTCGCGGGCCACCAAACGTCTGGCGCAGGATGTCGCCGCAGGGCGGCTTGACCCCGAGAATGTCGACGAGGAAACGCTGCCCAAATACCTTGATACATGTGTATTGCCCGATCCTGATCTGGTCATTCGCACCAGCGGCGAAGCGCGGATTTCGAATTTTCTTCTCTGGCAGTCGGCCTATTCCGAATACGAGTTCATTGACACGCTCTGGCCTGACTTCACGCGGCAGGTTTTCAGCGATCTGCTGAGCAACTACGGCTCGCGCGACAGGCGTTTCGGGGCTGCGACCGCATGAGCGATGGCGCCCGATGGTCCGATCTGGCTCCTCGCGTGATCTCGGGCGTGGCGATGGCCGTGGTGGGCGCGGCGGATATCTGGATCGGCGGTCTGGTGTTCGAGATTACCGTGATCGGTCTCTGTGGCATCATGTTGTGGGAAGCGGCAAACATGTTCGGGGCGGGCCGTACCGCCGCTGTTCGCATCAGCCTGCTCGGGGCGGCAGCGTTCACCCTGGCCAGCCTCGGCCCGCTTATCCTTGTCGTGCCGTTGCTGTTGGCTGCGGCACTTGTCGGATCAAGTCAGGTCGCGCGTGAGCGTCGCCTATTCACCCCGTTTGCCGCCTGGATTCTGGTTGCTGGATATTCGATCTGGATGTTACGGCAGGAAGCCGGCCTGATCTGGATATCTTGGGTTGTGCTGATCGTTATCGCGTCGGACATAGCGGGGTATTTTGCGGGGCGCACAATCGGGGGTCCTAAATTTTGGCCCGCAGTGAGCCCCAAGAAAACCTGGTCCGGTACGATCGCGGGCTGGGTCGGTGCGGCAGTGGTTGGTGCGTTTTTCGCCGGGCCCACACAAGCGGGCTTGCTGCTTATCCCAATTTCGGTCGCGGTGGCGTTCGCGGGGCAGATGGGTGACATCCTCGAAAGCTTTGTCAAGCGCCGGATGAGCGTCAAGGACAGCTCGAACCTGATCCCGGGACATGGCGGTGTGCTGGACCGGCTGGATGCGCTTTTGGGAGCGGCAATGCTGGTGATGATCCTTTGGTTTACGAAAGCGCTGCCGGGGCTGACATGAAAAAGATTTCGGTCCTCGGGGTTACCGGATCAATCGGGCAGAACACGATTGATCTGATCCGACGCACACCCGACGACTACAAGGTTGTCGCGCTGACCGGCGGGCAAAATATCGCCCGGCTTGCCGCTGATGCCGTTGATTTGCAGGCCGATATCGCCGTCACCGCACATGCGCATCTGCTGGATGATCTGCGCACGGCGCTTGAGGGGAGTGGCGTCGAGGCTGCCGCTGGAGAAACGGCGCTGATCGAAGCCGCCGCGCGTCCGGCCGATCTGGTCATGTCGGCGATTGTTGGTGTTGCCGGGTTGCGGCCAGGGCTTGCAGCACTGGAGCAAGGGGCCACACTGGCCCTAGCGAACAAGGAATCGCTGGTCGCTGCGGCGCCGATTTTGCATGCGACCGCGCAACAGAACAACGCCCGGATATTGCCGGTCGACAGTGAGCATTCGGCGATCTTCCAGGCGCTGGCGGGTGAAGACCCGGCGGCAGTGTCGCGGGTGATCATCACCGCAAGCGGCGGTGCCTTCCGCGACTGGCCTCTGGACCAGTTGGCCCACGCCACGATTGATCAGGCGTCGAACCATCCGAATTGGAACATGGGCCAGCGGATCACGATCGACAGTGCCTCGATGTTCAACAAGGCCCTTGAGGTGATCGAGGCACGCGAATTTTTCGGCTTCGAGCCGGATCAGATCGAAGTGCTGATCCACCCCGAATCCATCGTACATGCGCTTGTCGGGTTCAATGACGGCGCGCTGATGGCCCATGTCGGACCACCCGATATGCGCCACGCAATCGGCTATGCGCTGAACTGGCCCGCCCGGCAGCCCCTGCCGGTTGACAAGCTGGATCTGGCCGCGATCGGTCAACTGACGTTTCGGACGCCAGATATTGATCGCTATCCGGCCTTGCGTCTTGCCCGCGAGGTGATGCAACATCGTGGCCTCAGCGGTGCCGTGTTTAATGCTGCCAAGGAACGGGCCCTTGATCACTTCATTGCGGGGCATATCGGTTTCTGCGACATGAATATGATCGTCGAAGAAGTGTTAAACCGGCAATCACCCGATGAAGGCCATAAAGATGTCGGGATCACCCTTGATAGAGTGCTGCAAGCGGACCATCTGGCACGTATATGCGCCGATGAAGTGATGCGCGAAAAGGCGAGTAGGACATAGATTTTGGATATCACCTCACTGATCCCGCAATTCGGCAGTCTGTTCACGACGATCCTCGCCTTCATCGTGGCGCTGTCTGTTATCGTGGCGATCCACGAATATGGCCACTACATCGTCGGGCGCTGGTCGGGAATCAAAGCGGATGTGTTTTCGCTGGGCTTCGGTCCGGTTTTGTTTTCCAGAGTCGACAAGCACGGGACACGCTGGCAATTCGCGTTGTTGCCCTTTGGCGGTTATGTGAAGTTCATGGGCGACGCCAACGCAGCCAGCGCCAATGCCGACACTAGCACCGTGCAGGAAATGCCGCCAGAAATGCGCCGTCAGACCATGCTTGGCGCGCCGCTTTGGGCACGAACCGCGACCGTTGCCGCCGGGCCTGTTTTCAATTTTATCCTGTCGATCGTCGTATTTACCGGCCTGGCGATGTTTCAGGGCAAGGCTGCGGACCCGTTAGCAGTCGGAGAAATGTCGCCGCTGCCCGGGAAGGCACTCGAGCTGCAGACAGGTGATCAGTTGATTGCGATTGGTGGGATGCCGCTGCCTGAATCGGATGTGCCCGGTGGCTTTGATGATCTGATCAAGGCGCTGCCGACGGCACCACAGCTTGATTACACCGTGCAACGGGACGGGCAGATGCGTGAAGTTCTCGGCCCTCATCCGATGCCCGCACGGGCGGTGAATATATCTCCACAATCAGCAGCTTACGACATCGACATGAAGCAGGGTGATGTGATCATCTCGGTCGATGGGAAGCCGATATACGCCTTTCATCAGCTGAAGGATATTGTCGAGGGGTCAGACGGGCGCGCCCTGCAACTGAAAGTCTGGCGCGATGGTGAGGTTCTTGATTTTGCCTTGGCACCGCGCCTTGTGGATGAACCGCAACCCGACGGTGGCTTCAAGGCCAGCTGGCGTATTGGCATCTCGGGAGGGCTTGCGTTTGAACCCGCAACCGAACGCCTTGGCGTCGGCGCCGCAGTTGCCAGCGGTTTCGAGCGGACCGGGACAGTCATCGAGACGTCGCTTTCCGGGCTTTACCATCTGATTGCCGGCAAGATCAGTAGCTGCAACATGACCGGGCCGATTGGCATTGCACAGGTTTCGGGCGCGATGGTGCGTCAGGGTGCCGACAGTTTCATCCTATTTATTGCGTTTTTGTCGACGGCTGTGGGGTTGCTTAATCTTTTTCCCATCCCGGTGCTGGATGGCGGCCATCTGGTGTTTTATGCTTATGAGGCCGTTGCCGGGAAGCCGCCCAGCGATGGCGCATTGCGGGTTCTGATGACGGTCGGCCTTACGCTGATTCTCGGTATTATGGTTTTTGCAATCGGTACTGATCTGTTCTGCCCATAAGCGGGCGCCACAATATCGCCACATTGTTAAACTGAATGCCGCCACATTCACGGGCCATCTTGGGGTGCACCAAAGGAATGGCAAAGTATTAACATGCAACAGATTGCTCATGGATATCGCGGGCTAAGCTTGCTTTTTAATTTGAACTGGGACCGGTTGCTTTATCTGGTCACAATTCTGGTCGCGCTGATGCTTGGTGCATTTGTCGGCTCTTTATAAGCAGTTAGATTTCCCGAAATTTGACCCGTCCGCGCTTTGGCCGGAACGGGTCACAATGGCGTTTTGACAAGCCCCGGTAATCCGGTTACTGACTTTTTGTATCGGGGTGACTGACTGGGTTTGACCAATGACAATTGTTAAGAATCGGCTGGGTTTCAACCGGACGGGGACAGGAGCAGTAACAGACCATTTCAGAGCTCTGCTGCTGGTGCTTACTACGCTCATAACGCTTGCTGCGTCAGGTGCCGTTACGGCACAGAACTTTCGTTTCAACTCGATCAATGTTGAAGGCAATCAGCGTATTGAAACGGCAACGATCCTGACATTTGCGGATATTGCACCGGGCCAGTCCGTTTCGGCCGCCCAGGTGAATGACGCCTATCAAAGCATCCTGGCCAGTGGTTTCTTCGAAAGTGTCGAAGTCGAACCGCGCGGGAGCACCCTGTTGATCAAAGTCGTGGAATTTCCGACGATCAACAATATCGCTTTTGAAGGCAACAAGAAGCTTAAAGACGAAGATCTTGCGGGCTTCATAGAAAGCCGCTCGCGTCAGGTGTTTAGTCCGACCAAGGCCGAACGTGATGCGGCGGTCATTGCCGACGCCTATGTTCAAAACGGACGCTCTGCCGCGAGGGTCACGCCGCGGGTGATCCGGCGCAGCGATAACCGCGTGGACCTGGTGTTCGAAATCTTCGAAGGCAAGGCGATCGAAGTACAGCGGATCGGCTTTGTCGGGAACCGCGCCTATTCGGACCGGCGTCTGCGCCGGGTTATCGACAGCAAACAGGCAGGTCTTTTACGTGCGATCATTGCGCGCGATTCTTTTGTCGAAGACCGGCTGGAGTTTGACAAGCAGGTGCTGCGTGATTTCTACCAGTCGCGCGGCTATGTTGATTTCCGTGTGACCGGCACAAACGCCGAGCTTGCCCGCGCCCGCGATGCCTATTTCGTCACCTTCAATGTGCAGGAAGGTCAGCAGTTCAAATTTGGCAAGATCACTACGATCAGTGAAATGGACGGGGTTGAACCCGAAGAGTTCCAGAACGTACTGAAGGTACGCCCCGGGAAGGTCTATTCGCCGACGCTGGTCGAGAATTCAATTGCCCGGATGGAACGGCTTGCGATCAAGAAGGGGATTGATTTTCTACGGGTAGACCCGCGTATCACCCGCAATGACCGGGATCTGACACTGGATGTAGAATTTGCCCTGACAAAGGGCCCACGGGTGTTTGTCGAACGTATCGACATAGAGGGAAACACCACCACACTTGACCGTGTGATCCGCCGCCAGTTTGACGCAGTTGAAGGTGACCCGTTCAATCCGCGTCAGATCCGCGAAGCGGCTGAACGCATCCGCGCACTGCGCTTTTTCTCGACGGCCGATGTCAACGCCCGCGAAGGATCGCGCCCGGATCAGGTGGTTGTGGACGTGGATGTTGAGGAAACAACAACCGGCTCCCTATCGTTCGGTGTAACGTTCTCCAGCAGCGGTGGCCTGGGCGCGTCAGTGTCCCTCCGCGAACGCAACTTTCTGGGCCGTGGGCAAACGCTTGGATTTTCGTTTGCCGGTCGCGAAGACAACCTGAATTATTCGATCAACTTCGAAGAACCGGCGTTCTTGGGCCGCGATGTCGCTTTTGGTATCGATTTCTCGCTGATCGAAACGGATAGCGATTTCAGCCTGTTTGACACGATCAATGGCGTATTCCGCCCCAGCCTGACTTTCCCGATCAGCGAAAACGGTCGCTTCGAGGTTTTCTATAACGCCGAATACAAAGAGATGAACGACTACACGGGCGTCTCAAGTATTCTTGCTGCGGAGGTCGCACAGGAAGATACTTTTGCGAGCGCTCTTGGATATACGTTCAGTTATGACACCCGTCGTAGCGGCCTTAACCCTAATGCGGGTGTTCTGTTGTCATTCGGACAGGAGTTCGGCGGCCTCGGGGGCGATCGCGACTATATCGAAACCACCGCGCGCGCCATTGCTCAGACCAAGGTGCTGAACGAGGAGGTTACCTTGCGCGCGACGCTGGAGGGGGGCGCAGTGAACTATATCGGCAGTCAGGAAAGCCGTTATGTTGATCGCTATACCCATCAGGTCATCCGTGGCTTCGAACCCAATGGTATCGGCCCGACGGAATCGGGGGAGCAGCTCGGCGGTAACTTCTTTGCAGCACTGAAATTCGAAGCCGAATTCCCGATCGGTACACCCGAAGAGTTTGGCCTGTCCGCCGGTGTTTTCTACGACATCGGATCAATCTGGGATGTCGATACGTCAAATGCGACCGGGCCGCTGGCCTCTACGGGGTTCGAAGCCCGGCATGTTATAGGTTTCTCTTTGTTCTGGGCTTCACCCTTCGGCCCGCTGCGCCTGAACTTCTCACAAGCATTGAAATCCGAGGCCGAAGACGAAGAACAGCAGTTTGATATTACGGTAAGAACGGATTTTTGACGATGCACGGGTTTAGGGGCGTCATCCAACTGGTGATTGCCCTGACGATGATGGCCTGTCTGCCAGCTTTGTCCCAAAACACTGGCGTCGTTCAGAGTGATATTCTTTTGCTGGATCCCGATCGGCTGTTTACCGAGACGCAACTGGGACAACGGATTAACCGCGACTATCTGGCTAAACGTGAAAAACTGATCGCCCAGAATGACAAGATCGCCGCCGAACTTGAAGCCGAAGAGCTTTCCTTGACCGAAAAACGGGCAGGACTGTCGCCGGAAGAGTTCCGTGAACTGGCCGATGCGTTCGACGTCAAGGTGCAGGAAATCCGCCGCGACAGCGAACGCGCGGTGCGCGAACTGGAACGCAGCAGGGACCGGGCGCCAGTGACGTTCATGCGTATAGTTGAGCCGGTCTTGGTTCAGTTGATGCGCGAGTCAGGCGGGGCTGTTATCCTTGATGTCAGAAGCGTTTTGTTGCGCGCTGATGTTGTCGATATAACCAGCGTCGCAATCCGCCGCGTCGATGCCGAGATCGGTAACGGGCTACCGGTGCAGCAAGATGATGCACCCCAGGAAATCGAACCCGAAAACTAGCTCTGCTTGCTCATCCTGACCCGACTTGCTAGGGAAAAAGGCAGAGCGCGGCGCGAAAGGATACCATATGACCGAACCGTTGAAATCAGCGGATATTCACCTGATCCAGCGGCTTATACCGCATCGCTACCCGTTTTTGCTGGTGGACAAGGTGGTGGATATTGATGGCTACCAGACGGCACGCGGCATCAAGAACGTGACCATGAACGAACCGCATTTTCAGGGCCATTTCCCAGGCAAGCCGATAATGCCGGGGGTCACGATCGTCGAAGCGATGGCACAGACGGCGGCGGTGATGGTGGGGACGGCTCTTGGCATGGAAGACCGCAACATGCTGGTCTATTTCATGTCGATCGACAAATGCAAGTTTCGCCGCATGGTCACGCCGGGCGATGTGCTTGAGATGAAGCTGGAAACCATGCGCGGCAAGCCCGGCGGCAAGGTGTGGAAGTTCAGCGGTGTGGCTGAAGTGACCTGCGAGATGGCCGCCGAGGCCGAGTTTACGGCGATGATGGATCTTCCGGCGGGGTGATGGAGATGTCGGAGATTGGTGAGACCGTGATACATCCCTCTGCCGTTATCGAACCCGGCGCTGAGCTGGGGCGTGGCGTTCAGATCGGGCCTTTCTGTCATATCGGCCCCGAGGTGCGGCTCGCGGACAGCGTTGTTCTGAAATCTCATGTCGTTGTGACCGGCGCGACTGAAATCGGCGTGCAATCCGTGGTGTTTCCCTTCGCCTGCATTGGCGAAGTGCCGCAGGACCTGAAGTTCAAAGGCGAAAAAACCCGACTGATCATCGGCGAACGTAACCGGATTCGGGAACACGTAACGATAAATACCGGCACGGGTGGTGGTGGCGGTGAGACGCGGATCGGCGATGACGGGCTCTTCATGGCCGGATGCCATGTGGCGCATGACGTCATCATCGGCAACCGCGTGGTTATCGTCAACAATGCCGCCCTGGCTGGGCATTGTATTATCGGCGACGATGTAATCATCGGCGGGCTGTCCGGCGTTCACCAATGGGTCCGGATCGGCGAAGGTGCGATCATTGGCGCCGTGACGATGGTGACCAATGACGTGATCCCCTATGGGCTTGTTCAGGCGCCGCGCGGGGCGCTGGACGGGCTTAACCTTGTCGGGCTCAAGCGGCGCGGCGTGGCACGTACTGATATCACCGCGCTGCGGGCAGCATTTCAGATGCTGGCACAGGGCGAGGGCGCGTTTCAGGATCGTGCGCGCCGGTTAGGTGAAGAAACCGAAAGTGACTATGTCCGCAAAATCGTCGATTTTGTGACCGGCGCCACGGACAGGTCGTTCCTGACGCCGGGGCAGGGGTAACGCTGTGGCGGGCAGATTGGCCATTCTGGCCTGCGACGGGGTGTTGCCCGTGGCGATCGCACAGGCCTATCCCGAGGCGCTTAAAATCACGCTGACGGGTGTGCCGCACCTCTTGGGCGCTGATACCGAAGAATTCCCGATCGAGCATCTGGGCGGCATTTTTGCCCGGCTGCAAGAAGCACAGGTGGACCGCCTTGTCTTTGCCGGCTCGCTGAGCAGGCCCGCGATGGATCCGGGCAAGTTCGATGCGGCGATGACGGCGGCCGCGCCCCGGCTACTTGCGGCAATGCAGGGCGGTGATGATACGTTGCTGACGCAGGTTATCGAGCTATTTGAAGAAAACGATGTGTCGGTCGTGGGGGCCCATGAATTGTTGCCCACGCTCACGGCAGAGGATGGGTTGCAGGTCGGCCCGGCGCCATCCGTCGACGACCGTGCTGATGTGGCGCGGGCCCGCGGGATACTTGACGCCCTGTCGCCCCTTGATGTCGGACAGGGATGTGCCGTGGCGGGCGGGCAATGTCTGGGGATTGAGACTGTGCAGGGCACGGATGCGTTACTGCGTTATGTGGCGGAAACTCCTGCAAAATTTCGGCGCGGACGGAAGGGCGTGTATGTCAAGGCGGCAAAGAAGGGGCAGGATCTGCGCATTGACATGCCCGCCATAGGCCCCGAAACTATCGTGTCTGTAGCCCGGGCAGGGTTGGTCGGCATGATGATCGAGGCCCGTCGCGTGATGATTCTGGAACGAGAGAAAACCCTGCAAGCGGTTGAAGAAAATGGTATTTTCCTGACCGCACAGGCATTCTGATGCGGGTGTTTCTGGTCGCTGGCGAGGCTTCGGGCGACCGGTTGGGCGCGGCCCTGATGGCGGGCCTGAAAACCCTGGAAGATGTCGAATTTCTTGGTGTCGGTGGGCCGCTGATGCAGGCCGAAGGCATGACAAGCCTGTTTCCGATGGATGAACTAAGCGTGATGGGATTGGCGGAAATTCTGCCAAAATATCCGCATCTCAAACGGCGACTGCATCAAACCGCCGAGGCGGTGCTTGAAGCGCAACCCGATGTCCTGATCACCATTGATAGTCCGGACTTCAGTTTACGGGTGGCAAAGCTGGTAAAGGCGAAAAGCTCAATAAGGACGGTGCATTATGTCGCCCCCAGCGTATGGGCATGGCGCGCGGGGCGGGCGGTGAAAATGGCTAGAGTCATCGATCATGTTCTGGCGCTTTTACCGTTCGAGCCGCCCTTTATGGAAACGGCGGGGATGGAGTGCGATTTCGTCGGGCATCCGGTAGTGGCGGAACCCATCGCGAGTGATACGGAAGTGGCGGAATTCAAAACAAAATATGAGACAGGTGACGATCCGGTTCTCTTGGTGCTTCCCGGGTCGAGGCGCGGCGAGGTTACGCGACTCGGGCCGACATTTGGTAAGGCTTTGGGGCGTGTCTTGCAGAGGCATCCGGCGTTGAAGTTGGTGATCCCTACAACCGCTTCGGTAGCCGGGTTGGTGAAAGAGGTGGTTGCAGATTGGCCTGTACGGCCCATTATCCTTGATCCCAACAACATGAGGAATGACGTCTACAAGGCAGATAAGGCAGCATCTTTCAGGTTGTCCAATTGGGCACTGGCGGCGTCGGGAACAGTCTCGCTTGAGCTGGCGGCGGCCGAAACGCCGATGGTGATCGCCTACGATATGAACTGGATCAGCCGGGCCGTGATTTCGCGGATGTTGAAGGTTGATACGCTGACCCTTGTCAATCTAGTAAGCGAGACGCGCGCCGTGCCGGAATGTCTGGGGAAGGATTGCCAGGCAGACGTGATTGCACCTAAGCTCTTGAAACTGATGGAAAGCCCCGACGATCAGATTGCGGCGATGCGTCTAACGATGAAACGCTTGGGCAAAGGCGGAGAGGCGCCGGGGCTACGGGCGGCCAAGGCGGTTCTGACGCGGATGCCGTAAATCCCGTGAGTCGTACGCAGCTGGCCTTTGTCAGCCCGCAGCGGCATAAGTGGCGAGACGGTCGGCAAGGGTGCCGGTGTGCAGTTCGAACAGGTGGTTATCGTGATCGTGAAAATAGATCGACTGACCTTCGCCGCGGGTCCTTGAGCGGCCTTCGCGCAAATCCAGCCCCAGATTGCGAATCCGATCAAGATACGTGTCGTAGTCCGCAGCGTCGATCTTGAAGGCGACATGATTGTAGCTGCGGCTGGGAAGCGGCTCGCCCTCCATCACCGCGACCCAAAGGCCCGCGACATCGAAGAAACGTTCGCGGGCGATGGAATGCGTGGTCTCGCCGCTGTCATAGGTTTTGATGGCATCCAGCACGGTGGTCAGCAGCGTCTCCATCCGGTCGAGATCGCGGGAGATGAAGGTGATGTGGCTGAGGCCCTGGATCATGTCTAATGTCCCCGTGGTTTTTGCGCCAGAAAACCATGCGGACAGATCGGCTTCAAGAGGTGGCTGGCGGGTGGTCAAAACCTGCGCACCAAAGACAACACCCGGTGCTAAACCCCATCTGTTCGTGCCACGTCGCAAAAGGCGCGAATGAGGTGAGAGTTTTTGCGATCGGCGAGAAAGGCCAGAAAATACTGGGTACTGATATCTGCGCCAGTGATTGGGATCGCCCGCAAATTCGGATGTGGCACAAATTCGAAATCAGCCACGAAACCAATGCCCAGACCCTGTTCAACCGCCTTCCAGATCCCTTCGCGGCTGCCGATATCAAGCACGACATCAATCGACACCTGATGGTCACGTAGGGCTTTTTCCATCGCGGTGCGGGTTGTCGATCCGACTTCACGCTGGATGACCTTTTGACTTTCCAACTCGTGGATCGAGATGCTGTCACGGTCAAAAAACGCATGTTGAGCATTCACAAACACCACGACGTTATGGGTGCTGTAAGGCATGGTGATCACGCGCGGATCGGCATTTACCTCTGCAATCAGGCCGACATCGGCCTCGTAAGAGAGCAGCCGTTCGAAACTGCGCAGGGAGTTTCCGAACTGAACGCTGATGTCGATCTTTGGGTGGCGTGATTTGAAGGCCACGATCATGTCTGTGGCGTGAAACGGGCCAACGGCGGCAATGCGTAATGAGCCTGAGTGCAATCCCTTGAACGAATTCAGTAAATCTTCTGCCTCGGCTTCGCTTTGATGTAGCTGCATTGTGGTTTGGTAGAGTTCCAGACCCGCGGGCGTCAGACGAACTTCGCGACCGATACGGCTGAATAATTCGACGTCATAGCGTGTCTCCAACCCTTTAACCTGCGTGGAAAGCGTTGGCTGACTAATGTTCAACGCGCGGGCTGCGGCGGAAAAACCACCGTGTTGCGCGACGGCATGGAAAGATCTTAGGGCGGTCGTAAGCATTCAGTCAGTCTATGGAATAAATCTAAATAATCAATTTGATATATATTAAACCCTCCCACATGCTTCCTAAAATCTACCGAGTCGGGCGATTGAAATGGGAGGGGGCCATGTGGTCATACAAGAATCCGGTCCGGATTCTGTTCGGAACTGACAGGTTCGCTACGATCGCCTCCCTGATTGGCAACCGGGCCTATGCGCTTGTCACCTATCCGGATGCGCCATTTCAAACCTTAACGGCACGGCTTGAAGCTGAGGCGGGAAAGCCACTGCTTGTGGTCAGCGATATCGCGCCAAACCCGGATTACAGGTTGCTGGCCACACAGTGCGAAAGGTTTTTATCGCTCTGCGCGCAGCCTGAGGTGATTGTAGCGCTTGGGGGTGGGTCGGTCATCGATTCCGCCAAGGTCTTCGCCTCGGCCGCGGGCGATTTCAGCAAGGTGCGGCGCCATCTCGAAACTGGCGATGGCGCATCAGAACTATCGTCCATTCCGGTCATCGCGGTGCCGACCACGGCGGGGACGGGCAGCGAAGTCACCTGTTGGGCAACGGTCTGGGACGAAGAAAAGGGGAGAAAATACTCGCTGGCACGCGAGGCTCTTTATCCGGAAACGGCGGTGGTTGACCCGGCGTTGATGCTGGGCAAGCCTTACGGTTTGACCCTTGCGACCGGCCTTGATGCCCTGTCCCATTCGATCGAGAGCATCTGGAACGTCAACGCCAACCCTGTCTCGGCACGCCACGCGGTTGCAGCGGCAAGTGCGATTCTTGTCGATCTGCCAGCGTTGCTGCGTGATCTGGGCAATCTTGATCTACGCAGCCGGATCGCCGAGGCGTCGCTGAATGCGGGGCTGGCGTTTTCCAACACCAAAACAGCTATTGCGCACAACCTGTCTTACCCGATTACTTTAGGATGGGGCGTGCAGCACGGCATCGCGTGTTCGTTCACCTTGCCGACGGTCCTGCGGTCGGTCGTGGGCATCGGCGGGTTTCGCGAAGCGGCGTTGAAACAGATTTTCGGAGACGACCTGAGAAAAGGCGCTGACGATCTGGATGAGTTTCTGGCGAGCCTTGGTGTCGGCAATAGGTTCAGCGACCACGGCGTGCCCGACACTGCGTGCAGAACAATCATAGACGAGGCGTTCGCGGGCGAGCGCGGCAAGAATTTCATCGGCTCAAAAGAGAGCTTCTTGGAAGCAGCCACTCAAACAGGTGTCCTGAAACTGTCACCTGCATAATCAATAAGGCTGGGAATGCACTGGATGTATTCAATTTCACCAACGGAGGAAGACATGAATATCTGGACTAAGACAAGCAAGATGGTTGGCGCGGCGCTGCTGGCGTCTGTGGCATTTACTGGCATCGCTCAGGCGCAGGACTGCAAGAACCCTGACGTCATCCGGTTCTCGATGATCCCGACCGAGGAGACAACCCAGGAGCTGGCGCTCTACCAGCCGCTGGTGAACCAGATCAAGGACGCCACCGGCAAGAATGTCGAGTTTTTCCTGCCTACTTCCTATGCCTCGGTGGTCGAGGCGATGCTGGGCGGATTTGTCGATCTGGGCATGCACGGGCCTTATTCCTATGTCATCGCGCAGGAAAAAGACCCCGAGCTGCGCGTGGTTGCGACCTATGCCAAGCACAAGGGCCAGTTTCAGGAGGAAGGCCCGGGCTATAAGGCCGTGCTGGTTGCGCGGGCGGATTCTGGCTACACCTCGGTCGATGATCTGAAGGGGACCGTGATCGGGTTGACCGACCCAGCCAGTACATCCGGAAATCTGCTGCCGCGCGTCTCGTTCACCAAAGTGATCGGTGCCGAGCTGGAAGATTACTTCTCACGCGTGGTCTATACGGGCGGGCATGATCTATCGGGCGTGGCGGTGATCGAAGGTCAGGTCGATGCCGCCTTTGTGGCGACCCACCGTCTGGATAATGTACTGGAACGCGGTATCGCGACAATGGACGATTATGTCGTGCTGTGGTCGTCGCCGGTGATCCCGCAGGATCCCTTTGTGGTGAACGGCCGGCTCTGCCCCGAGATCATTGATCAGATACAGGGCGCATTCCTGGCACTGGCCGACAGCGATGAGGGCAGACAATATCTGGAGAATGTCAACGCCAGCAAGTTCGTAGCGATGACCGACGCGGATTACGACATCATCCGCGATCTCAAAGCGGCCAAAGACGCGAAGAAAAACTGAACTTCGCCGCAAAGATCTTGCCTTGTCGCCGCATCCCTGGCGGCAGGGCGAATAGGAGAGAAAAGTGATGTCAGTCCTGTCCGTCCGAAACCTTAGGGTACGCTATACCGCCAAAGGGCCAGAGATCCTGAAAGGCATTGATTTCGATCTCGAAAGCGATGACTTCCTGGCGATGATCGGCCCAAGTGGCGCAGGTAAATCCACGCTGATCCGCTGTGTCAATCGGCTGGTTGAACCGACCGATGGTCAGATCACGCTGCTGGGGCAGGATGTGCGCGCCCTGAATGCGCGTGACCTGCGCGGGTTGCGGCGCAATGTCGGCATGATCTTTCAGGAGTTCAATTTGATCAACCGGATGTCGGTGATGGACAATGTGCTGTCGGGACGGCTTGGCTATACCAGCAACATCCGCAGCCTGTTTCGGCATTTTCCGAAGGAAGATATCAGTCAGGCGCTGGATTATCTCGACAGGGTGGGGCTGAGCGATCATATCAACAAACGCGCTGATGAGCTTTCGGGCGGGCAACGCCAGAGGGTCGGAATTGCGCGCGCGCTGATGCAACAACCCAAGCTTTTGTTGCTGGACGAACCGACATCGGCGCTTGACCCCAAGATTTCGCGCGAGGTTATGGCGCTGATCATGGGGATCGCCAAGGAACTGGGCGTGCCGGCACTCTGCAATATCCACGACGTTCAACTGGCCAAGGAATTCTGCAACCGGATCATCGGCTTGCAGGATGGCGTAAAGAAATTCGATGGCGACACGGCGACCCTGCGCGACAGTGATCTTGAAGAAATCTACGCGATGGAGGTTCTTTAGATCATGGCTGTCGCTGATACCTCTGCGAACGGGCTGAGCCTTCAGACCGATCTGCGCCGCAAGCGCCAGATAAAGATGGCCCTGATCTGGGGTGGCTTCCTGCTGTTTGCTGCCTGGTGCGTCAACGGCACGATCATTGAAGATACCGACTGGTCGCGCATTGGGGGGCGTAACGGGCTTTTTGCCTCTGTCGGGCGCTACATCACGATTGACTGGGGGCTGTTGCCCGAATTGATCGTCCCGACGATTGAAACGTTCATGATGGCCTCTGTCGGGACCGTGCTGGGCTGTTTCTTCTCGCTTCCGGTGGCGTGGCTGGGGGCGGCCAATGTCACGCCTAGCAAAACCATCCTCTATCCGGTCGGGCGCTTCATGATGGTCCTTAGCCGCTCTGTGCATGAGATCGTCTGGGCGCTGATCTTCGTCAGTGCCGTGGGCCTCGGTGCGCTGCCGGGTATTCTGGCCATCGCCATGCGTTCGGTTGGTTTCATCTCAAAGATCACCGCTGAAGCGATTGAAAACATCGATGCCAAACCGGTCGAGGCGATCCGCGCCACTGGCGGCAATGAATTTCAGGTGATGTATTACGGCATCCTGCCGCAGATTTACCCGGTGGTTCTGGCCACCGTGATCTTTGAATGGGACATCAACATCCGGCGTTCCGCGGTGATGGGGTTGGTCGGGGCAGGGGGGCTGGGCCTGTTGTTCTTCCGCCAGATGAACAGCTTCAATTACGGCGGCGTCACGATGGTCATTCTGGCGATCCTGCTCTTGATCGTGCTGGGCGAAGTGATTTCGCACTACCTGCGCAAAGCGGTGATCTGAGGAGATGGCAATGACCGGACAAACAACCGCCGCGCCGCAAAAACAAAAGCTGACCTGGTCGCGCTACAGCTTCCCTGAATCGCTGTGGAGCTTTGGCACCCTGCTGGCCGTGATCGTGTTCCTTGGCTACTCTCTGCATTTTCTCAATATCGACATACTGATGATGCTGGGGGCAATGGGTAAGCTTGGCGGCGTGGTCGCCGCACGCTTCTACCCGCCCGATCTGGCCTATGTTACCGATCCCGGCTACCTCGCCTCGATCCTGGATACGCTGCAGATGTCATTTCTGGGGGGTATCCTGGGCGTATTCCTTGCAATCCCGCTGGCCTGGTTCTCGGCCTGGAATGTCTCGCCGCACCGCAAGATCTTTTTTCCGATCGGCCGCCTTGGCGTGATCTCTTGCCGCGCCATCCATGAAACGATCTGGACGATCCTCTTCGTGTCGATCCTGGGGTTCGGAATGCTGGCGGGCGTCAGCGCCCTGACGATGTTCTGCATCGGTTTTGCCGGCAAGCTGTTCTCGGACGAGATCGAGGCGGTCGATATGGGCCCGGTCGAGGCGATGCGTGCCGCAGGTGCCAATTCGTTTCAGGTCTTTATCTTCGCGGTTGTCCCGCAAGTGCGCGTCGCCTTCACGGGCATCGCCATCTACACTTGGGATGTCGCCTTTCGCGCCGCGACCGTGGTGGGGTTCTTCGGTGGCGGCGGCATGGGCTGGTATCTAAAACGCAATGTCCAACAGCTGGAAAATCTGCGTGTCGGCGCAATTATTCTCTCGATCATCGCGATGGTTCTGATTGCCGAATTCATCTCCGGCTGGCTGCGCAGTGCCGTAAATCGAGCCAAATAACTAAAGATCAAAACGACAAACTTAAATCGACCCGCCAATGGCGGAGAACGAGGAGAAATTACTATGAACGTATCTTCACCTATTGAGGCGAATGCTCGTGTTTATTCTGTGCCGAAGGTATGTGCGATTGGGATTTGTTTGGATGGGTGTGAGCC
>NZ_JAIMIB010000013.1 GCF_019966515.1 Roseovarius aestuarii
CCGGACACACGTCTGCTTCTGACCAGTGCCAAATTAGTTCAAAAAATGTCTTGCTATGCAGGAGCTATCCACACAGGCCATTCGGCCACTTCCAATTTCCTCTAATCGGTTTCCCAAAACCGGACCTTCATACATCCCGCAGCATTTTTCAGTGACTGAACGGTAAAGACGCAGACTTTGCCGACTTGTGCACATACAGCTATTGCTGACGCAGCATTCGTTCGCCCGCGCAGCACACCCATCGCAGCTTTCTAATCAAGTCACCAAACCGGCCATTGAAAGTCATACGGAGACGCCGCTTCCAAACCACTCCTTCGCTGCAACAGAGATCGACAATCGAGGCGCAGACAAAGCACCAATTCGCAGCATTTGTTTCCGATGGCCGCTTTCGGCTTACCGGGCATTTTGTTCGTCGAACGTTTGGCGATCAGCGATCCTTACTTTATGGTTCCGAAGTAAGTGAATTGGGATTTTTGACCCTTCATCGGTTATTCGTGGTGTTTGTCTGACTCAAGTGTCGCGGTTGCTCCTAAGTCAAATCTTCTGGCGACGGACATGCCAGATGCCACAGTGCGGCATGACTAACCGAGCCTTGATGCACAGCACGGAAATTTTTGACTAAAAGGAGCCCCTTCAGCGGCGTAAACAGTGAGGCCGCTGCGCCTCAACTTCACTTCTGATTTCCAAGATTAGCGGAAGTAGTCATATTGGTTTTCAATTGGCAGACAGTAGGGTTTAGCTTTCTCGGCGACGTTCCCAACTTAGCGATTTACCGGCAGAGATCCGATGACGCGTATTGAATGCGCTTCGAGCAACTGAAATCAGCATTATTCCTTTACTCGATACACCTCAGAAATACTGCTAATCTGTCCGAAGTGATGGGGACATTTTAATTTGAAAAAGTTTTTGAAATTTCGAATTCGCGCATATCTGGTCATGGCTTTTCTTTTGACCTCCGGACTACCGCTTGCGGTATTCTGGCTTTGGCCGCATTCGGCAGCCCTGCAAAGCCAAATCGACGCGGTGCACGAACGTCATCTGCTGATCGCAAAGAACTTGAGCTCGACGTTGCAGGTTTACCATCGTGATCTGACAACGGCATTTGGATCTTTCGCTCCCCAGATTTCCAGGGGGCAAGCGATCGAAGCAAAGGACGTTTTCGAAGCTCTTCACTTTCGGCACATTTGCGTTGCTTCTCCGGAAACGGGTGACGTCATACACGAGTATTTCGGCACTCAGTATGCCTGCCCGAAATTTATCCCAGAGGACCGGCTGCAGAATTTTTTACGCCTGGCGCCGCAAGAAGGGATAGGCATTTCGCGCGTGGTAGCGGTAGAAGGCGAGCCACCCCGAATATTCCTGGTAACGCGCGAAAACGGGTTGCTGGTTGTTGGGGCGATTCATACGACATACTTTAGAAACCTCCAGGCAGATATCAGTTTCGGCGAGCGGGGCCACGCGGCAATCGTCGACCGATCAGGGCATATTCTCGCCCATCCAAGCGCGGAATGGACCGATAAGGCGGCTGACCTTTCCAGCATTTCCATAGTCCAGCGGATCATGGCTGGCGAGACTGGTGTCGCCAGATTTTACTCTCCGGTCATGCAGACCGAGATGATTGCCGGATTTGCGTTTGCTGAAGGAACGGGCTGGGGCGTTATGGTGCCGCAGCCTGTTGACGAGTTGCAGGCGTTTGCCGATCATATCAACAAAAACGCGCTCCTGGTATTGATCGCAGGACTGTTGTTTTCGTGGTTGGTGGCGTTGGTTATATCTTCCGGACTTTCCCGCCGCGTTAGACATATTGAGCGAGCGGTGGAAGCTGTTGCGGATGGCAAGAGTATCCAACCGGCACTTCTCGGCAAATCGATAGCAAGCATCAGAGAGTTTGAAAATCTGGAGCAAGGTGTGGCCCGCACTGCTGCTGAAATTGCGGGCGCAAAGGCAGCGGAAGCAAAAAGGTCCGAAGATCTGGCTAATGCCAACGAACGGCTCCGCAACGAGATCAGCGAAAAACTCAAGGCCGAATCCGCTTTGGTCGAAAGCGAGAAACGATTCAAAAGCCTGTTCGAAAGCCAACCGATATCAGTCCGTGAAGAGGATTTTTCGAAAGTCAGGGAGACACTGCATGCTCTTCCAGTGACCAGCGCTTCAGAATTGTCGATGTATTTCAAGAAGCACCCCGAATTTGTTCTGGAGTGCGCGTCCAGAATTATCGTACGCAACGCCAATCAGAAAGCCCTTGAACTGCACGGATACCCGGACAAATCGGCGTTCACCGCATCGGTTACAAGAAATTTGAGCACCAGCGCGCAATCAGCGCTGAAAAAGATCTTTCTGGCCGTTTTTAACGGTGAAGGGCTTGTTGAATATGAAAGCAAAGTGGTTCGAAGGAGCGGTGAGGAACGGACAGTTATGGCCAGATGGTCAGTCGTATCGGGGTGCGAAGAAACCTATGAGCGGATCATTCTCACATCGATTGACATAACTGACTACCTGAAGGCTGAGGAGCGCCTGCGACAAGCCCAAAAGATGGAAGCAATCGGTCAACTTACTGGGGGTGTCGCGCATGATTTCAACAATTTGCTGGCTGTAATCTTGGGCAATCAGGAGATGTTGCGGGATCAGGTACAAAGCGATTCCCTGAGTGTTCCAGTTTCAGTCGGCCTGATCGATCGCACGGTCGAAGCGACGAACAGAGGGGCAGAGCTGACTCAGAACATGTTGGCATATGCTCGCAAGGCGCAGTTGGTCCCCGAAAAGATTGATCTCAACCAGGTCGTGAAGGAAACAGAGAACTGGGTTGGTCGAACAATCGAAAGCCGGGTCGAAATCGATACCATCCAACAGGACGATCTCTTGCCGACGATGGTCGACAGGGCTTCTGTACAAAGCGCACTGGTCAATTTGCTCGTAAATGCGCGCGATGGAATTGATGGCTCCGGTCGGGTGGTCGTAGAGACCAGCAACGTTCACATCGGTGTGGCTGGTGCCAAAGAACGACACAAGGACATACCACCCGGCCGGTACGTCATGCTGGCCGTAACGGATAATGGCAGCGGTATAGAGCCCGAGATTCTCGATCAAATATTCGATCCATTTTTCACGACAAAGACTGTTGGCAAAGGCTCAGGTTTGGGTTTGTCCATGGTGCAAGGATTCGTGAAGCAATCAGGTGGTGTCATCAGGGTCGAGTCGAAGCCGGGTGTGGGAACGAGCGTCAGAATTTATTTTCCTGCAGCAGAGGATAACCCTCTCAAAAGCAGTGCGCAGGACAAGGACGAGCCCATCTATGTCGCGAGTGAGCGATCCGGAAAGCGACTTCTTCTGGTGGAAGATCAGGAAGATGTGCTGGCCGTGATGGAAAAGACGCTGGTTGCCGGTGGATTTGAGGTGGTAACTGCCACCAGTGGCGATAAGGCTTTTGAGATTCTGTGTGACGACGATCAGTTTGACCTGGTTGTGACTGACATCGTCATGCCCGGGCGGCTTCAAGGTCCGTCTTTGGCCAGGGAGATTCGTGCTTTGAGGCCTGGAATACTGTTCATATTCGTTTCCGGGTACGCCAGTGAAACGACGGTTCAAGACAAAGACCTGAGACCCGATGATGTTCGGCTGATGAAGCCGGTGTCGCGCAAGACGCTGCTTAGAGCGGTCGAGACTGCCATTTCAGATCTGTGATAAGAACCTGCGTAGTTTTCTGGGCATATGTGCTTATCTGAGAGCCTCTTTCATAGCTCTTGCGAGTTGAGCGACTCGGAAGGGTTTGTTCAGCAGCACGCTGTCAGAGCCGAGAAAGCCGTTTTTCTTTGCGGCTTCAGCCGGATAGCCGGACATGAAGATGACCTTTATCTTCGGATAACCGGCCCTGAGTTCTTCCGCGAACTCCGGGCCGCTCGCACCTCCCGGCAATATGACATCCGACAACACGAGTCCGATCTCGTTTCGCCCAATGACAATTTGCCGTGCTTCATTCGCGTCTTCGGCGCAGATGACATTGTACCCCAGGTTCCTGAGCATCATCTCGGCCAGATTCCGAACTGCCGGATCATCTTCGATCACCAGAATGGTTTCTCCATTCCCGCGCGGCACGGCCTCGTCTTTGGGCTTTACTGTGCTTTCCGTTTCGGAATACGCCCGCGGCAGGTACAGCTTGACCGTCGTGCCCTTACCCTCTTCGCTGTAAATTGTAGCCTGACCACCTGATTGCTGGGCAAAGCCATAAATCATGGAAAGGCCAAGGCCGCTGCCCTTGCCAACCCCTTTCGTTGTGAAGAAAGGTTCAAAAGCGCGTTTGCGTACCTCCTCGGACATACCGACCCCGTGGTCCGATACCGAAAGTACCACATAGTCGCCGGCTGTGATCTCAGAGCCATCAATGTTGCTGTCTTCATCCAAAGTGACATTTGCGCATTCAATTATCAGTTTGCCACCATGTGGCATCGCATCCCGGGCGTTGATGCCCAGATTCAAGAGCGCGGCCTCTACCTGGCCAGGGTCGGCAAGAGCGCTCCAGGCGCCGTTTCGTGAACCCACCGAAACCACGATAGTTTCCCCAAGCATGCGCTGCAGAACATCGGACATGTCTGAAACAAGTTTGCGTGTGTCGATCACCTCCGGTCTCAGCGGCTGTTTCCTGGAATAGGCCAGCAGGCGCTGCGTCAGTTCGGCGGCGCGTTGCGAAGCATGGACGATCGCCGAAGTCATGGGTTTGGCGTCCTCGCCTGATTTCAGTTCCTCCAACAGTTCGGCATTGCCCTGAATCACCGCAAGAAGATTGTTGAAATCATGAGCGATACCGCCGGTCAGCTGGCCAATTGCCTCCATCTTCTGGGCCTCGGCCAACCGCTTTTCAGAGCGGCGCTTTTCTTCGCTCGCCTCGGTTCTGGTCTCGGCCATCAGTTTTTCAATCGACTTGTTGCTCTCTTCAAGGTCGAGCTTTGCCACGAATTCCGAGACGAATAGCTGTGCGTGCCGTTGGATGACCTGGAAGAAAATGAAGAAAAAACTGGCCGCGATGACAGAGAGGCCGATCGCCACTGGATTCGATGCCAGCACCATTCCAACCAGGGCGCCGACAGTAACCGGGCCGGAATAGGAGACGGCCGCGAGCGGAATGGGATAGAGCGTTATCGCACCGCCACATATCATTCCGGTGATCAACGCGGCTGTGAAAACCTGCGCTCCGCCGTCCACTGATGGCAGCACGAACATGCTCGGATAGACCCAAATCAGGCCGAACATGACCGAGCTGCGAACGACCTTGAGTATGGCGCGTCGGCTGACGGTCTCAGGCGCCGCCTTTCGGCGTTGGCGCAGGCTCTGAAGCAGCGTTCGTACCGAGACAAACCCAATCACCAAGGTCCAGATTGCGATCCCGAGAGTGAAATGCGCGGTGATGTAAAGCACCAATATCAATGCGGCAGCATTCACCAGGTTCACAATCATCAGCGCGGGCATCAATCGAGATAACGCATAAACCTGTTGCGCCCGGATGCGAGCGGGAATTCCAGAATGCTGAAAATTTGTCAAAGACCAGTCGTTCCTTGTCTAAAATGCGTACCCTGTTTTACCCAACTATGATTGAGTCACCTAGTCGCAATCACTGCGAATTGTTATCTTCACAATAACGGTTCTGTCGCGAATTTTGTTATCAGACCCAGATAGGCTAATCGTTCTACGATGATGTTGCCGCGCCATGCACCATTTCCGTTCATGCTGAACTAGATGTCAGCGTCCTTACACTGCTTGATCTGATTGGCATGCCGATCAAACTAAATTGCAAGTTCAATGATCGCTCTGTCACCCTTCAAAAAAGCTAACGCAACTTTCAATCCGGACCATTCTATTGGGGTTGCTCAGCTCATCATATTCAGACATTCGGACTTTTCGTAGCATTGGTCAGAATGGACTCGAAGCAGCCACTCGACCCGCGCCGGATTTCCCTCCACAATGCCGAAAAAACAGGAATCACACCATGACTCATCTCTGGGTTCGCGCCGAACAGCGACCGAACGAAGAACGCGTTGGGCTGACGGCCGAAGGGGCTACCGCTCTGATTGCAGCGGGGCTTAAGGTTACCGTCGAAGAAAGTCATGGTCGCGCGCTTCCGATTGGCGGCTACCGCGACGCGGGCTGCAACATCGCACCGGAAAACAGCTGGCCCGACGCGCCCGCTGACGCGATCATCTTTGGCCTCAAGGAACTGCCCGAAGACGGCACGCCCCTGCCGCACAGGCACATCATGTTCGGTCATGCCTTCAAGGGTCAGCACTCAGGCCGTGCCCTGCTGGAGCGGTTCAAGGCCGGTGGCGGGACGCTTTATGATCTGGAATATCTGGTAGATGACGGCGGTCGCCGCGTGGCCGCCTTTGGCTATTGGGCGGGTTATGCGGGGGCGGCGGTGTCCCTCAAATGCTGGGCTGCACAACAGCGCAGCGCCCCCTGCCCGCCGGTTACCACCTACCCCGGCAAAGACGCGCTTCTAAAGGAGCTCTCCAACGACCTCGACGGCACTGGTAAGCCTCGCCCCTCGGCCATCGTTATCGGCGCCCTCGGTCGCGTGGGCACCGGCGCGTCGGACCTTTGCACCGCGATGGGCATCACGCCGACCCGCTGGGACATGGACGAGACCGCCCACGGCGGCCCGTTCCCGGAAATCCTGCAGCATGATCTTTTCATCAACTGCATCTTCGCCCGACCGAGCACGCCGGTTTTCGTGCCTAAATCCGCATTAAGCACCCCCCGCAACCTCAGCGTCATCGGTGATGTCGCCTGCGACCCCGACAGCGATTACAATCCGGTTCCGGTATATGATGCCGCTACCACCTGGGACACGCCTGCCATCCGCGTCCATGAGACGCCGCCACTCGATGTGATGGCAATCGACAACCTGCCCTCGCTCCTGCCGGTCGAATCCTCCGAGGACTACGCGGCACAGCTTCTGCCTTCGCTAATGACCCTCGGGGACCTCGACACAGGCGTCTGGAGGTGCGCGTTCAAGATATTCCAGGACCACATCAAAGATATCTGAGCCGAGAACGGTTTCCCTCTGGCGACCCTTTGCGATAGGGATAACCGGTAACAAATATCACCGGACGACTGAGGGACACGAACATGACAATCCACTGGTGCGGCACCGGCCTTTCGGCCATCCCCGGGTTACGCAGGCTGATCGAGGCGGGCCATGAGGTCACGGTCTGGAACCGCACTCTCGACAAGGCCGAGAACGCGGTGGGCGACCTGACCAGACGGATCATGGTGTTTGACGCTGATGCGCTGGCAGCGGAGGTTCAGGAAGGCGATATCGTCGTCTCGATGCTGCCCGGTGACTGGCACGTGCCACTGGCCGAGATGTGCATCAACAAAGGTGCGCATTTCGTCTCGTCTTCCTATATCGCGCCCGAAATGCGCGAGTTGCACGCCAAGGCGCTTTTGCGCGGCGTGTCGTGCGTTAACGAGGTCGGGCTGGACCCGGGCATCGACCATCTGATGGCGCATCATCTGCTTGCCGATTATCGCGCCTCGGACGCCTTTGAAGCCGAAAATGACCTCAGCTTTATTTCCTATTGTGGCGGCATCCCGAAACATCCCAACCCGTTCCGCTACAAATTCAGCTGGTCGCCATTGGGTGTCCTGAAGGCGCTGCGCTCACCGTCAAAGTCGATCCGCAACTATACCGAGTTGAACGTCGCCCGCCCTTGGGACGCGATCAGCAGCTACATGGCGCCCCTGCCTACACCCGAAACATTCGAGGTTTATCCCAATCGCGACAGCCTGCCCTTCATGGAAGATTACCAGTTTGAACCCCACTGGCGGGTCAAGGAATTCGTTCGTGGCACCTTGCGCCTGAACGGATGGAGCGAAGCCTGGAAAGACGTTTTTGCCGAAATCGAAACGCTTGACGGCGCCACCGGTGACGCCCGCCTGAAAGAGATGTCTGATCAGTTCTGGGCCGAGAATGCCTATGACGAGGGCGAACCTGACCGCGTGGTGCTCTGCGTGGCGCTCAAGGCCGAGCGCGAAGGCTTGCCCGTCTGGCACAAGACCTTCGTCATGGATGCCTGGGGCGATACCCGTGGCACCGCGATGGCGCGGCTGGTCTCGGTGCCCGTCGCACTGGCCATCGAGGCGGTGATGAATCGCGAAATCCCCGCCGGTGTCAGCCCTGCCCCGCATGATCCCAAGCTGGTCGGCCGTTTCCTCGGAGAGATCGACAAGCTGGCGCAGCATCTGCAGGTGGTGGATCACCTCTGACCGGCGCCCTGATCATCGGCGAAATCCGACCCGGGAATTCGAATTGAATTGCCACCCCAGAGACTTTATCCAGCTTCCAACTCGCCAGCGAACAGCAATGCCGGGATCATAAATGTCCAATAAAAAGCAATCATGCATCCTGCACTTTGGCACCGCCAAGACCGGCACGACGGCGCTTCAATTCGGTCTGGCGAATTATGATGATGGCGAGACCACTTTTGCCAGGCTACCGATTGCCCCCGACAACCCAAACCAGAGCGAACCCCTTGTTCTGGCTGGTTTCGGTGAGGCCGATATTCAACAATGCATCGACGATTATCCCAACTGGATGGCCAGCGGCGACAAGCTGCGCTGGCCAAACTCGGTCCCGATGAAGTTCATGCTGCGCACGAAACGCCCGCCCGATGTGCAGATATACAAAACCGCCCTGACCAAGAGCATTACAAGCATGCCCCATCGCAGGCTGATCTACTCGGGCGAGGCGCTTTTCGGCAACCCCCGTTGCGCCGGCGGGCTGATCGGCCAGTTCCGGGAGCATTTCGACCGGATTGACGCGGTCTGCTATCTGCGCACCTGCGCCGGGGCCTTCCTGTCGAGATTCAAGCAACGCCTGACGGCCGCCGATCCGGTGATGTTCTACTCGGACGGGATGAGCCAGGACCTGAACGAGTTAATTTACCGGGATGCCTTTTACCTCAAACAGTGGAAAGAGGCTCTGGCGGATGAAAATCTCCACCTCGCCATATATTCCACTAAAGCACTGAAAAACGGTGATATTATCGACGATTTCTGCGACCGGATGAGCCTTGACGCCAGCCGCGTGCGCCGGATCAGAACCAATGTCAGCTTCGGGGCCGAAGCCACGGCCGTGCTGGCGACAATTTCATATTTCGGGGATGTGCCGGCGGACAATACTTATTTCGAGAGAAACAAGCGTTATTTCAATGTGTTAATGTCTCAATTCGGTACGGGAAAACTGTCACTTTCGGATGCGTTTGCCGACCGGTTGCACGATGCGAACAAGGATGCGCTGGACTGGATAGACCAGCAATGCGGGCAGGAATTTACCCGCGCCTACAGCAAAGGCACCCATGTTCTCGACAAGCATGAAGATCTGCTGGACATATGCCACGGCCTGATCCCGGAACTGACCGAATTTCTGGTCGCCCGCGCGGGCAGGAAGTTCAGGAAATTACCGCGCGATATCAAACGCTTCGGTGAGCATATGAGCCGAATTCTGAGCGAACCGGACCCGTTTCCGACCCGCCAGTTGCCGGATGATTTCAACGGCGCGCAGTACCTGGCGCTCAATCCCGATCTGGCGCGCGCGCAAGCAGATCCCGAGCAGCATTTTCTGCATCACGGATGCTTCGAGGGCAGGTTTTACTGATCCGTTTTATCCGCCGCGCGCTGATGCAGAGTTATGTACGACATGTACGTCCTGTACGCGGGTTACGTACGTTTCGCCCCGCGTGGCCATGTCCCGCCACGGGCTTTCGGCCCGGTCACACACTCCCCGCGACGCCGTGATCGGATGTGTGGCACCTCGGGGTGTTTGTTACAGCCGGTCATGCCCACATCAGTGTCATCGCAGGGCATACCGTTCTGCGGAAAGCACCGCAGCCCGGCATGGGCTGCCTGGAAAGGAGACACGCTATGATACGTGTAATTTTGCCAACCGTTTTCGCCTTTATAACGATGATGAGCCTTTGGGGCGTGATGTCAGTTGTGGCCTGAACGGCCCTCGTCAGCAAAAACCCGATGGGGGCGCTTCCGGCGCCCCTTTGTATTTCGAAAACCCGGGTGGTTCGCAATCCGCTGACCGGCCAGGTTTATGACCTGCCCGGCCCCGGGCCCGCAAGTCACCGCACTTTGTTCACGGTGACCATATCGCCGTTGCGGCCAAAGAAATATTCGGCGACGTCACGCCCATCTGCCTGACGCTTGACCTGCACCTGCACCCGGCCCGAGGTTGCCCCGATCTTTGCGTTCGGTCCGCCCTGGCAGGTGGTGGTGAATTCCTGGCGGACAAACCCCCAGCGGCGCTTGTATTTCTGCTTGCCCAGTTCGATCTTGCCGATCTTGCCGCTAGCGCAATCCTCGGCGATGAATTTCGAGACCCGCTTGAGCGAATAATGCGCCGGAATGGTCTGTCCGTTCTCTTTCAGCGCCACCTGCATCAGGCCGGTGACCGTGCTGGTATCATCCTTGAGGTAATAGGTTACCCAGACCCCGTCACGCTCCTGAGCATAGGCCGCACCGGCGAATCCAAACACCATGCAAACCACGGTCAACATATTTCCAAGACGCATCATGCACCCTCCTTCAGGTTGTTTGAGGCCCGAGTGATCACAAGCAAAAAGCGTCGTCAAGCAGAGAGTGAGGTGACGCGGGAGCAGGTGAAATCCGTCATTCCCGGATGATGGGGAATGCGTGGGTTTCGACCACCCACATCGACGGTTTCAGATTGGGGGGAATGCGTAAGGCCAAAACTTCGCCCGGGACGCTTGCGACACGGGCAGCGCCCGACTGCCCCCCACCACACCGCAGGTGTGCCTATGATCGTGGCGCCTTTGGCGCGACGGCGGGCGCTTCGCTTCCGCCCGCGGTCAGGCGATGCCCTTTGGGTGTAGTACGGTGCGCGCAAGCACACACTCTACGCTTGCTTCAAATGACAAAACCAATAGCGTCGATAGGTATGACTGCAGAGTCTTCCGTTTCGTCTTTTCCACCGAGTTTTTCCAATCCTGTTACGCACACGCCAACAACTTTGCCGTCTTTGCCGAGTGCTGGTCCCCCGCTCATGCCCGCCACTATAGGAGCATTGGTCAATATTCTACGTATTGAAGAAACAGTTCGAAATCCCACTGCGATACCGGGTGAAGCCACCGGTGTGTCGCCGTGACGAAAGTTGGGATGGCCCGCAACCAATAAATGATCATGATAGGAAATCGAATCGCCGGAGCCTTTTTCAAGGAAGGATGGATTCGGAAAATCAATCTCGCAAACTGCCAAATCTATTATTTCGTTTACAGACAATCTTTTGACAACAAATCTTTCGCTGGGGCTGTCATGGCGAAAGGCCCTAGTTTTTGGGCCTATCGAGTGTGCACAGGTAATCAACCCTACTCCCGACAGGTGAAAAGCGGTACCTTGCGTCGAGCTTTCTTCGCATTCCAGCACCCAAAGACTACGCGAAATATCTTGAATCTGAAAAATTGGCGGCTGAGGGAGCGCGAGTTGAACACGCTCTCTATTCTGTTTCAGTAGGTGGGGAACGCAATATTCATTCAACCAAAAAGCCGCTGCTTTTTGCATTGACCCCCAATCTGCAAAGTTTGAATCGCGTTGCCCGATGAATGTCATGGTCGACGCATCCGTAAGTCCATCTTGTGGGGATACAACTAGGCCATTTTTTGTGCTCGCACGCAGCCTCTCAAAATTCTTGGAAAAGAATTCAAGTTCGCCCCCCTTTGCATTGCCACCTGTGTGAATTTGCAGTTCCGGGCTGTATCGTACTTTGACCAAGAATTCACGTTCTGAGTGTAGATAGAAAACGTGGTGAATTTGCGCCCTAAGGTCGCTCAACCCAACCAATGATGGCGCGTGTTCCTCAAGTAGAGTCCTTGGGTGATTTGCTAGAGCTTGGGCAACATGGAACCCCCAGTTTGAGAGGTTGTCATGCTCAAATTCATGGGGAATTTCGAAATTGTGCTTCAAACATCCAACTCCTCCACGAACCGGGCGTTCTCCTGAATATACTGGAAGCGCAGTTCGGGTTTTTTGCCCATGAGGCGCTCGACGAGGTCTCCGGTTTCGCCGGGTTCGTCCTCGTCTATGGTGACGCGGATCAGTTTGCGGGTTTTCGGGTCCATCGTGGTTTCCTTGAGGTCCTTGGCGTCCATCTCTCCCAGACCCTTGAAGCGCTGCACGTCGATCTTGCCCTTGCCGCCGAGGCCCTTTTCCATCAGGGCGTTTTTCTCGGCATCATCAGCGACATAGACGCGTTTGGCCCCCTGCGTCAGGCGGTAGAGCGGCGGGCAGGCGAGGTAGAGGTGGCCTGCGTCAATGAGCGGGCGCATCTGGGTGAAGAAGAAGGTCATCAGCAGCGAGGCGATATGGGCGCCGTCGACATCGGCGTCGGTCATGATGATGATCTTTTCATAGCGCAGATCGTCGATGTTGAAGCGTGTGCCCATGCCGCAGCCCAAGCTCTCGCAGAGATCGGAAATCTCGGCATTCGAGCCCAGTTTTGACGAGGCCGCGCCGAGCACGTTGAGGATCTTGCCCTTGAGCGGCAAAAGCGCCTGGGTTTCGCGGTTGCGCGCGCCCTTGCCAGAACCGCCCGCGCTGTCGCCCTCGACAATAAAAAGCTCGGTGCCTTCGCGGGTTTTCGAGGAACAATCGGTCAGCTTGCCCGGCAGGCGCAGCTTCTTGGTGGCGGATTTGCGTTGGGTTTCTTTCTCCTGCCGTCGGCGCAGGCGTTCCTCGGCCCTGAGCACGAGGAAATCGAGGATCGCACCGGCGGATTTGGTATCCGCTGCCAGCCAGTTGTCGAAATGGTCGCGGACGGAGTTTTCGACCAGCCGCTGCGCCTCGGTCGTGGCGAGGCGGTCCTTGGTTTGGCCGACAAATTCCGGCTCGCGGATGAAACACGAGACCAGCGCGCAGCCGCCGGTCATCAGGTCGTCGCGGGTGATCTGGGCGGCCTTGCGGTTGTTGACCAGCTCGCCGTAAGCCTTGATGCCCTTGACGATCGCGGCCCAGAAGCCCGCCACATGGGTGCCGCCCTCGGGCGTGGGCACGGTGTTGCAGTAGCTTTGCAGGAAGCCGTCGCGCGAGGGCGTCCAGTTGATCGCCCATTCGACCTTGCCGGGCACCTGGAAGCGCTCCTTGAAATCCACCAGCCCGGAAAATGGCTGCTCCGCATAGGTGCTGGCCGATCCCATCGTTTCCTTGAGATAGTCGGTCAGGCCGCCGGGGAAATGGAAGGTGGCCTCGGTCGGTGTTTCGCCATCCTCAATCGCCGATTTCCAGCGGATTTCCACCCCGGAAAACAAGTAGGCCTTGGAGCGAGCCATCTTGAACAGCCGGGCGGGTTTGAATTTGAGCGAACCGAAAATGTCAGGGTCGGGGTGAAAGGTAACGGTCGTGCCCCGGCGGTTTGGCGCGGTTCCGATTTTTTCCAGCGGAGCCTGCGGGATGCCGCGACGGAATTCCATGGCATGGAGTTCCTTGTTGCGGGCAACCTCGACCCGCACGTATTCGGACAGCGCGTTAACGACAGACGAGCCGACGCCATGCAGGCCGCCGGATGTCTCGTAACTGTCGCCGGAAAACTTGCCACCGGCATTCAGCGTGCAGAAGATGATTTCGAGCGCGGTTTTGGACGGATCCTTGGGGTGGGGTCCGATGGGAATGCCGCGGCCATTGTCGCGGACAGTCACATGGCCGTTTTCGTGCAATTCGACCTCGATGCGGGTGGCGTGTCCGGCGACCGCCTCGTCCATCGAGTTATCGACGATTTCGGCGACCATATGGTGATAGGCCCGGTCGTCGGTGCCGCCGATATACATGCCGGGCCGGAGCCGGACGTGTTCCATATCTTCAAGAACTTCGATGGAATGGGCGTCGTAGTCGGAGGGGTCGGGCTGCCCGGAGAGGAGATCGTTCATACCGCTGCTCTTTGTTTTATTGATTATCGGGTATTATGGCAGAGCAAAGCGAAGTCGAAAAGCGGCTTCGGACAGAAGTTGACAGTATTGCGGTATAGGATTCGGCAAAAAGGAGGGGTGTATGCGCAGCTTTCGGGAGATTTTCGAGATCAGTGCCGGGCGGCATGGCGGGGCCGAGGCGCTGGAGGCGAAGTTGGGCAGACCGAAAAGCGCGGCGGAGCTGGCGGCCATACCCGAGGACCGCTGGCTGGCGGAGATGTCGAAATACATCTTTGCCACCGGGCTGAACTGGACGGTGATCGAGAAGAAATGGCCGGGGTTCGAGGAGGCGTTTCACGGGTTTGACGTGGGCCGCTGCGCGATGATGGATGATGTGATGTTCGACGGCCTGCTGACCGATACGCGGATCGTGCGGCACGGGGCCAAGATCGCCTCGGTCCGCGATAATGCCGCCTTTCTGCTGGAGCTGCGCGACGAGGGTGGCGTGGGCAAGGTGATCGGCGAATGGCCTTCGGCGGAGTTTGTGGCACTTCTGGAGATGCTGAAGAAGCGCGGCTCGCGGCTGGGCGGAATGACTGGCGCCTATTCGATGCGAATGCTGGGGCGGGACAGCTATATCCTGTCGAGGGACGTGGTGGCGCGCCTGATCGCGGAAGGGGTGATCGACAAGGCGCCGACCTCGAAAAGTGCGATGAACGCCGTCCAGGAGGCGTTCAACACATGGCAATCTCAATCCGGGCGATCGCTGACCGAGATCAGCCGGGTCCTGGCGATGAGTATCGGGTAGACCGCAATCGCTTTCTAGAGCTTGGGGCGGTTGTTGATAGTCGTTAACAACGGGTTCGCCTGCTGCAACGCCTGCCCGACGCGGAAAACCCGTGCGTCGTCCAAATGCCGTGCAACGATCTGAACGCTGGTCGGCAGCCCGTTTCCGCCGATACCCGAGGGCACCGACAAAACGGGGCAGCGGCCCAGCATGTTGAACGGATGGCAGAGCGTCCAGCCATACATCGGGTTGACGGCTTTGCCATTAATCGCAAGCCTGTCTGCCGGGTTCTGATCTGCCGGGATTTCATGGTGGCCGAGGGTCGGGCAGATGAAGGCATAGCAATCTTCCAGCACAATCCCGAAGGCGCGGCCCATCTCCATCTGCGCCTCGTAGGCATCGTAGAATTCAGTGCTGGAGGTGTTCTGATTGGCCTTGACACAATAGGCGGCCCAGGGCGAGGCCAGCGACGGATCGGTTTCGACAACCGATGCCATGTAGCCGCCGAAGAGGTGATCGAGATAAACCTCGACCGCTCGTTCCGCACGGGCCGTCCAGCTTAGGTCGACCTCCACCAGCTCTGCGCCGAGGTCTTTGAGAATATCGAGCGTGCGCAGGGTGTTGGTGCGAACATGGTCATCAATCTCGAAAAAATTCAGATCCATCGACCAGGCGATTTTCAATCCCTTCAGGCCCTTATGGGTCAGCGGCAGTTCATATTTCGGTCGAATCGACGCGTTATCAAGAGGATGCGGCCCGCACATGATGTTCTGCATCAGCGCCACATCTTCAACCGTACGCCCCATCGGTCCGACAACCGCATACATGTCATAGGCAAAGGCGGTGTTGTCGGGGTTGCGACCATAGGGCGGTTTATATCCCACGACCCCGCAACAGGCGGCGGGGATGCGGATCGACCCGCCGATATCCGAGCCGGTCGCCAGCGGTGTACTGCCGGCAGCCAGTGACGCGCCCGAGCCGCCGGAGGAGCCGCCGCAGGTATAGTCGAGCCCCCAGGGCGTGCGGGTGGTGCCGTGAATGCGGGAATCAGTGACCCCAGCACAGCAGAACTCGGGCGTTGTGGTCTGGGCATGATAAAACGCGCCCGCGTCGAACAGGCGTTGGGCGGCAAAATGTGTTTCGGTTGCCACCTCGTCCTTGTAATAGAGCGAGCCTTGCGTGACGATTTCCCCTGTCAGATCAACCTCGTCCTTGATGGCGACGGGCAATCCTTCGAGTGGACGCAGGTCACCCGTACCCTTCGCATACCGCGCTTCGGCCGACTTAGCCTGCACCATCGCTTTGTCGAAATGCGTGGCGGTGAAGGCGTTGATCCTGGGTTCGACCTCTTCCGTCCGGGCGATCAGATTGTCGAGATACTCCACCGGCGAAAGGCTGCGCGCACGGAACTTTGCCAATACGTCAGTGGCGGACATGTAGCACAGGTCAAGATCAGCTTTGTTCAGTGTCGTTACCATGGTTATATCCCTTTCCTCAGAGGTTGGGCCGACGCGCGGCGCAGTCAAAAAATGGCGTCACCTTTTCCAGCGCCGCGGCAACGCGGAAGACACGCGGATCGTCATAAGAGCGTCCGACGATCTGCACGCCCATCGGCAACCCGCTATCGGCTATGCCCGTCGGCACGGCCAGTGCAGGCAGCCTGTTCAGCATGTTGAACTGCGGCAGCAGATGAAATTCGTAATCGGTGTCGATCTCGCGCCCACCCACGGTCATCGTATCCCATAGCGCCTGGTCAGCGCGCACCTCGTGGGTGATGAAGACCGGGCAGATCAGGGCATGGGCGTCGTCCAGTACAGGCGCGAGGCTGGCATACATCTCGCAAGCCAGTTCCTGCGCGCGATAGACTTTTTCGGCAGTTGCAGTCTTCGACCGTTCAGCCAGGAATTTAGTGTAGTCACAGACCAGATCGGGATGCGCCTCGATCTCTTGCCTCAGGTAGTGGCCGAGGCCGAAGTCCAGGTAGTCACGAGCGGCATAGGTCGTCTCGCGTGTCCAGCCCAGATCGACATGTTCGATGAGGGCACCCTGCCCCGCCAACCGGTCCAGCGCCTGCATCGTATGCGCCTTGACATCATCGGCCAGCACCTCGTTGCCGACATCCAGCGTATAGGCGATTTTCAACCCCTCCACGCCGTCATGTCGCAGCGGGATATCCATTCGGTCGCGCAGGCTGGCGATGTCACCCGGGTGGTGACCCGAGATGACATTCTGCATCAGCGCGCAATCGGCGGCATGGCGCGCCAGCGGGCCAACGGTGTTGTAAGGGTCAAGATTGAACGGCGGATCATCCGGCACCCGGCCATAAGGCGGCTTGTAGCCGACAACACCACAGGCGGCGGCGGGGCCGCGGATCGACCCCGCGATATCCGAGCCGGTGGCAAGGCTTGATGTGCCCGCCGCCAGTGACGCCGCCGACCCACCCGAGGAGGACGAACAAGTGTAATCCCGATGCCAAGGGTTCGTGGTGGTGCCGTGCAGACGGCTGGAGGTCACCCAGGCACAGCAGAATTCAGGCGTCGTGGTGCGGGCGTGGAAAATCGCTCCTGCCGCGCGCAGACGTGCTGCGACAGGATGATCCGTTGTCGCAAGCTGATCCTTGTAGATCAGTGACCCGCTGGTGTTGCGCTGCCCGGCGACGTCCATTTCATCCTTGATGCCCACGGTCAGCCCCTCCAGTGGGCGCGCCTCATCCGGGCGGTTTGCATAGGTTTCTTCCGCCGCGCGGGCCTGTTCCCGGGCCTGATCAAAAAACGTCTCGGTAAAGGCGTTGACGACCGGTTCAACGGTCTCAGCCCGGGCGATCTGCGCATCCAGCACCTCGACCGGTGAAATGTCGCGGGCACGAAACATCTCGATCTGCCGGAGGGCCGGCAGGTAACAAAGTTCCAGATCAGACATGCTAAAGCCTTACTCCGTTTCAGAAAACTCAGGTAATTCGTGTTGCGAAGCGGCAATCAGCGCGCGCGTGTAATCATGCTGGGGCGCGTCGAAAATCCGGGCGCAGGGGCCGGTTTCCACGACCTCGCCTTTCAGCAGGACAACAACGCGATCGGCGCAATGACGCACGACGCTCATGTTGTGGGTAATGATCAGGATCGACACGCCTGTGCGCTCCTGAATTTCATTGAGCAGGTTCAGAACCTCGCCCTGAACGGAGACATCAAGCCCGGCGGTAGGCTCGTCCGCGATGATCAGTTCCGGGTCAAGCGCCAGCGCCCGGGCCACGCCGACGCGCCGCGCCTGCCCGCCCGAAAGCTGATGCGGATAGCGACTGGCGAAACTCACCGGCAGGCCGACATTTGTCAGGAGCCGGTTGAGCGTCTCCCGGCGATCCAGATCGCGGCGGCCCTGCACAATCAGCGGCTCAAGGATCTGTTCGCCGATGGTCACCCGCGGGCTGAGCGAGCCGACCGGGTCCTGAAACATCATCGAGGTGCAGGCGCGCACGGATTTCAATACCTGACTGTTGCCACGATCCACCGTGCGTCCGGTGACCGTGACCGAGCCGCTGTCAGCACCGACCAGCCCCAGAACCGAGCGTGCTATCGTCGTCTTTCCCGAGCCGCTTTCGCCGACCAGCGCCAGGGTTTCGCCCTTGCGCACCGACAGGGAAACATCGCGCACCGCGCGGATAAGCTGTGGCCTGCCGCCCAGCCATTTGGGCAGCATGTCGGGCTTGGTGAAATTGACGCAGAGGTTGGCCACATCCAGCACCGGTGCCTGATCAGCTTTCACCCGGTCCTTTGGGCCCGAAACGATTTTAACCGGTTTCGCCAGATCGTCGGCCATTGACGGCAGGCGGCGGGTGGGTTGCTCGATCCGCGCCGGGTCGCAGCGCAGCAGCATCCTGGTGTAGTCATGCGCCGGGTTGGCGAAGACCTCCGGCACCGGGCCAGCCTCGACAATGTCACCGTGGTTCATCACCAGCACGTCGTCACAGAGGCTTGAGACGACGCCAAGGTGATGGGTGACGAAGATCACCGCGCTTTCGGTCTCGTGCTGCAACCGGCGCAGCAGGTCGAGGATTTCCACCTCAAGCGTGGCATCAAGCGCGGTTGTCGGCTCGTCCGCGATCACCAGATCGGGTTCCAGCATCAGGGCCATCGCGATCGAGACCCGCTGACGCTGCCCGCCCGACAGTTCGTAAGGGTACATCTTCATTCGCGCCGCCGGGTCCGGCAGGCTGACCCAGTCGAGCGCGTCGATACAGCGCGACCATTTCTCCTTCTGGCTCCACGGCTCGCGATAAAGCACATCCATCATCTGCTGACCGATGGGCAGCGCCGGGGTCAAGGCGCTCATCGGATCCTGAGAGATATAGGAGATCCGCGTGCCGCGTAATCTTCGCAACTGATCGGGGGGAAGCCGCAACAGATCCTGCCCTTCGAAATACACCGAGCCGCTAGTGATCGTCGCGACATCCGGCAACAGCCGTGTCAGCGCCCAGATCAGCGTCGATTTGCCCGAACCGCTTTCGCCGACAATGCCCAGCACGCGGTTGCGTTCCAGCGAAAAACTGGCCCAGTTGACCGCCGGCAGTGACCCGTATCTGACCGCCAGCTCGTGCACTTCCAGAAGGGGTTCCTCCGCCATGACTCAGACCCCCCGGCGCAATTTGGGGTCGAAGGTGTCGCGCAGCGCCTCGCCCAGAAAGGTGAACCCCAGCGTGGCGGTAATCAACGGCACGGATCCCGCGATCACCAGCCAATAGGTCTGGCGAATGAACTTGTAGCCGTCATCAAGGATCAGCCCCCAGCTTGATTGCGGCGGCTTGACGCCCACACCGAGAAAGCTCAGCCCCGCCTCTGCGGCGATGAAAACAGGGATGTCCATCGAGGCCAGGATCAGGATCGGGCCGATGATATTGGGCAGGATGTGGCGCGCCAGAATGCGTGCGCGGCTCATGCCCATCGCCATCAATGCCTCGACATAATCCGCTTTTGACGCCGCGATAACCGAGGTGCGCACGATCCGGCCATAATAAGGCACCGAAGTGACCACCAGAATGCCGATGACGGTATTCAACCCCGCGCCAAAGATCGGGCCAACCGCCAGGGCAAGGATGATCACCGGATAGGCACGCACCGTGTCGAAAGCCAGAACAATGGGATTATCCAGCCATTTCGGACCGAACCCGGCAATCATGCCCAGAATGACGCCAAACCCTACCGCCAGCGCGGTCGAGATCAGCGCCACGCTTAGTGCAATCTGGCCGCCGTAGAGCGCGCGCGACAGCACGTCGCGGCCCAGCTGATCGGTGCCCAACCAATGTTCCCAAGAGGGCGCCTGCAGCTTGGATGGCACGTCTATGGCCGCCGGATCATAGGGGGACAGGACACCGGCGAATACGGCCGAGAGTACCAGTAGCGTGACAAGCACCACGCCAATCGCGCCCATTGGATCGGACATCAGGCGCAGAAACCCGTCCAGAAACGCGCCGCGCTCGGCGGGAGGGTTGGTCTCGGTGACACTCATTCGCCCGACTCCATGAACCGCGGGTCGATGAGGGCATTGAGGATATCTGAAATCGTGGTCGCCACGATCAGGACGCCCGACGCCGCCAGCACCGCCCCCAGAGAAACCGGGTAGTTGCGCAACAGCACCGCCTCGTACATCAGCTTGCCGATGCCGGGGCGCGCAAAGACGATCTCGACAAACACCGCGCTGCCCATCATCACGCCGACACCGATGCCAATGACGGTGATCGTGGGAGCGACGGCGATGCGCAGGGCGTAGCGGTAGATGATGCGGCGTTCCGGCAGACCGAAGGCGCGAGCGTTGCGGACGTAATTGGCCGACAGCACCTCGATCATCGAGGCACGCACCAACCGCGCGATATAGCCGACCCAGCCGATGCCCACGGCGATGGCTGGCAGGATGAGGTGGTGCAGGAGGCTCAGCAGTCCTTCATCCTCGCCCGCGCCGATGGCTGGTACCCAGCCCAGCCCGGCAGCAAAGATCAGCATGCCGAAGATGGCGATGATCACGGCGGGCACTGCGATCACGCTGACCGACAAGAGCCCGATAGCGCGATCAAAGAGGCTGTTACGGCGCACCGCGGCAATGCTGCCCAGCGGAATACCGATCAGCGCCGCCACCAGCACCGAGGCACCGAGTAGCTCCAGCGTGCGCGGCAGATGAATTTTGAGCGTGTTCAGAACCGGCTGTTTGCTCTTCAGATCGGTGCCCAGGTCTCCTTGCAGCACGCTGATCAGGTAGTTGAAGACCTGAACCGGCATCGGCTGATCCAGCCCCAGCTTCTCGGTGATCGCGGCCTTTAGCGCAGGTGTGGCGCGGGGCCCCAGCATGGCGCTGGCCGGATCGCCCGGTGCAGCCTGGATCAGCATATAAAGGCTCGAAATCGCCAGTATCAGGACCAGGATGCCAAGACCGATGCGCTTCAATGAGTAGACAAGCATCTAAAGAGCTTTCGCGGGGGTGAAGGGGGATCAGGATGACCGGGCGCAGGGGGAGATTGCGCCGCGCCCGGTCAAGGGTTTCGCGGTTACTTCACCTTGCGAAACGCGTGGAATACCGGACGGCCATCGGGCAGGATACCGGGCTCAAGCGTATCGCGATGCAGGATCACCGTCGGCTCCTGCGAGACAAAGACAAAGCTGCCGCTATCCTCGAGCATGGCCTGCATCTTCTTGTAGATCTCACCGCGCGCCGTATCATCGACGGTGATCCGGGCCTCGTGCAGCAGCGCCACATAATCGTCGCTGGCATAGCCTTCCCAGTTCCAGTATCCGATCTGGTCTTCGACGAAATACTGCATCGTATAGTAGCCGTCGGGATTGCCGGTCCAGGCTTTCAGGTGCAGCTGAAGATCGGCGGCGCGGATTTCATCGAGGCTCCAGAACGTCCCTTCATCCTGACCATTGAGTTCCAGCGTGATGCCGGCCTCGGCCAGGTTGGCCTGCATGATCTGGGCGGCGGTGTCGCGCTCGGTATTGTTGACATAGTCAAGCCGCACGGTCAGCCCTTCGGCACCGGCCTCCGCCAGCAGGTCACGCGCCTTGTCGAGATCGCGCGTCAGCGCCTCGCCATCGCGATGGCCGACCAGACCTTCGGCCACAAAGCCCGTCGCCTGTTTGCCGTAGCCGCTGGTTGTGGCCTGAATGACAGTGGGGATATCCAGCGCCAGCTGGATCGCCCTGCGTACCTTGATGTCAGACAGTTTTTCGTTTGTCTGGCTGATCCCCAGAAAGAGCGGATCAATGGTCTGCGCCAGCTTGACCACGGCACCCTCGGGTGGGTTTGCCACCAGCGTATCGTAGTTCCCGGCGGAGGAGCGGGTATAGTCGATCTCACCTGCGGCAAAGGCCAGTTCCGCCGCGTTCTCGTCGCCAATCGGCAACAGCACGATCTGGTCGAAATCCACCGGCTCGCCAGTCCAGTCGGGGTTCAGCTCGAGCACCAGCTTGTTGCCCGGCTCGAATGTGCCCAACTTGTATGGCCCCGTGGTGGCAACCGGTGTGGCTTCGAAATAACCACCGGCTTCCTCGGCCGCTTTCTTCGAGATGATCGCGCCACTGGTATAGACGAGAGTGGACGTCCAGAAAGTCGTCGACGGCTCGCTGAGATGGATGATGCCGGTATAGGTTCCGGTCACTTCGACATCTTCCAGCAGCTCGAATTCGGTCACAACACCCGATTCCAGATCGGGATCCAGGTGCCGCTCCAGCGAAAACTCCACATCCTCGGCGGTCAGTTCGCCATAGCCACCGGTCCACATGATCCCGGGCTTCAGCTCGAATTTGATATGCTGTGGGTCGCTCAGGTCAACCGATTTCGCCGCGTCGAGTTCGATTGTCCATTCGTCACCGGGCGCATATTTGGCAAGGCGTGGATAAAGATTGTCGATCAGGAACTGATCAACGGTCGATCCCCAATAGGCCGGATCAAGATACCCCGGGTCGGATGGCACCGCGATGCGCAGTGTTTCGGCGGACGCCCCCACAAGACCCGTCGCCCAGACACAGCTTGCGACAGCGACCGTCCGCGCCGCCCGCTGGTATGATTTGGATAACTTACCAATCTTCGAATGGAACATGATTTTCTCCCGGCTGAATGGTTTTCGATTTTGATTACCGGGAACGCTAGGGGGTCGCGCCGCAATTGAACATTGAAAACACGCCTCAGAAATTGCGCTTGTTGACTGCAATTAGCATAAAGTGGCATAAAAAACCATGTCATCGGAGCATATCCACGAAAACCTGCGCCTATTGTGCAGCTATGGGAAATCCACGTCAGACATCTGTCGGCGGGCCGGTTTCAATCGCCAGCAGTTCAATAAATACCTCAATGGCCACGCGCAACCATCGCTGGCGACATTGCGCAAAATCTGCGACTTCTTCGGCGTCGACGATCATGAAATCCTGCTACCACATGACGCGTTCAAGGCCATCGTCCGGCTGCGCCCGCCGAAGCTGGGCGTAAAACGGACCCATTACGAGGCGGTGCTTGCCAACCTCACCCAGAGCTCTGAGACCAACCATGAACTGATGGAGCGGCACGCCGGATATTACCACGCCTATTTCGCGCCCGAACCGGCGCGGAACATTCTGCTGCGCACCCTCGTGCATCTTTATCGTGAAAACGATGCCTGGCTGACCAAAACCATTGACCGAAAACTGGACGAGGCGTTCTTTGTGCCCTCTCGCGTCAAGTATCTCGGCGTTGCAATGGAAGCGTTTCAGCGCATCACCATCTTTGAACGCGAGGTTGGCAGCGGGCGCAGCATCTGGGCGATGATGCTGTATTGTTCGGAACAGGAGACACCCAATTACCTTTCAGGTTTGTGCATGTGCGTGGAAACCGAAGCCCGCCACGATATCAGTTGCATTCGAGGTGTCTGGCAGTATCTGGGAAAGAAACCCGATCTGCGGCGGGCGCTGAAAACCTGCGGGATCGTGGATCAAAGCGTTGAGACGGTCCCCGACATCATCCTTGAAGGTACGGACAATTCCCGACGGGAAGGCGAGTTGATCCTGTTTCCGCGGATTTGAAGAAACCCCGAAACGGCGCGATGACCGGCCTTAGCCTGCGTCGGTCTTGCCGCGCCGGTCGAGCCTAAGGGCGGCGTAGAGGACATGGGTGCGCCAGCGGCCGTTGATCTGAAGATAGCTCTGGGCCACGCCCTCGTACTTGAAACCGCATTTTTCCAAAAGCGCGCGCGAGGCCTTGTTTTCGGGCAAGCAGGCCGCTTCGACCCGGCTTAGATCAAGCCGTTCATAGGCGTAATGCACGACGCTCCGGATTGCTTCCTGCATATAGCCCTGCCTTGCATAGGCTTCGCCCACCCAATAACCCAGCGTACCCGCCTGCGACGGGCCGCGCCGGATATTGTCGAGGGTGATCGCCCCCAGCAGGTTCTGATCGCTGCGCCGTACAAGAAACAGCGGCACCGCCGAGCCGTTGCCGATGGAGCGTTGCGCCCAGTAAACCCGGTTGGTGAACCCCTTGCGCGACAGGTGATCGCTGGCCCAGACCGGCTCCCACGGGGTGAGGAAGGTGGAGGATTGTTCGCGTAGAGTGCTCCACGCCCGGAAGTCGCTCAGGATCGGTTGGCGCAATGTCATGCGTTCGGTTTCGATCTTGAGCTTCCGGCGGGGCATGAACATCAGGCAGCGCGCCTTTCCTGCAATGCCTCCAGTGTCGGCGCGGCCTCAACCGGACCATAGAGCGCCATCGCCGCCGGGGCCTTGCTGGCAAGCTGTTCCGCCAGTGTCCGGACATCCGCAAGCGTCACCGCGTCGATATTGGCCACGACCTCATCCAGACCGGGCACCCTGCCCCAGATCTGCAGCATCCGCGACAACCGTTCCGCCCGGTTCGAGGGGCTTTCCAGCCCCATCAGCAGCCCCGCCTTCATCTGGGCGCGGGCGCGTTCAACCTCAACCGCGCTCAGATCTCCGGCAGCGCGCTTCATCTCGTCCACGGTGATATGCGCCAGATCGGTCATCTGTTCAGCAGACGTGCCCGCATAAATCGTGGTCATCCCAGTATCGGCATAGGCCCCCGCCTGGGCGTAGATCGTATAGCAGAGCCCGCGTTTCTCGCGCACTTCCTGAAACAGGCGCGACGACATGGAGCCGCCAAGCGCGCTGGCATAGATCTGCGCCGTATAGATTGCCGGGTCGCAATAATTAGGGCTTTCAAAGGCCAGGGCGAAATGCGCCTGTTCCAGCTGTTTCACATGGCGGCTTTCGCCACCCGAAAACCGTGCCTCGGCCGCCTGGATCGTGGGCGTCGCGGCCATGTCGCCGAAAAGCGCCTCGGCGGCCTTGACCAGTGTCGCGTGATCCACCGCCCCGGCTGCCGACAGAATCATCTGACCGGGTCGGTAATACTGCCCGACAAAGCCCTCCAGATCGGCGCGCGAGAACGCCCTCACCCGTTCCTCGGGGCCCAGAATGGTGCGGCCCAGCGGGTGATCTGGGTAGGCTTTCTCCTGCAGCCAGTCGAAAATGATATCGTCGGGCGTATCGAGCGCCTGGCCGATCTCCTGCAGGATCACGCCGCGTTCGATCTCGATCTCGTTTGCATCAAAGACCGGGTTGCGCAGGATATCCGCAATCACATCGAGCGCCAGCGGCACATCGTTCTGCAACACGCGGGCGTAATAGGCGGTTACCTCGCGACTTGTATAAGCGTTGATGTAACCGCCAACATCCTCGATCTCTTCGGCAATCTGCAACGCGCTGCGCCGCTTGGTCCCCTTGAAGGCCATGTGCTCCAGAAAATGCGCGATGCCGTTCTGGGCCACCTCTTCGTGGCGCGCGCCGGCCAGCACCCAGATGCCGATCGAGGCTGATTGCAGCCCGGGCATATGTTCGGTGACGATGCGAAACCCGTTTGAAAGTGTCGTAAGGTTGACGGTCAATTCCCGGTCCGTTCCCTGATAAGTGTCTCAATGGCCCCCAAATCATTCGCAACCCGGGTAATCCGTTCCTCTCGCTCATACAGGTCCGACATGGCAGGCGGCAAGGGGGGATGGAGGCCGCTGGCCGTTTCCACTGCGTCAGGGAACTTGGCCGGATGCGCCGTGGCAAGCGTGATCATCGGCGTGGCCGCATCGCGCTGCTCTTCCGCCACCTTGACGCCAACGGCGCCGTGGGGGCACAGCAACTCTCCGGTGCGCGTATAGGCGTCGCGGATCGTGGCACGGGTTTCATCCTCGTCGCACCGCCCGCTGTCATAGTTTTCGCGCAGCGCCTGCAACGCGCCTTGCGAAACATTGAAGGCCCCTGCCCCAAGCTCCTCCATCAACTGGCTGACGGCGGCCCCGTCGCGGTCGTAAGCCTCGAAAAGCGCGCGTTCGAAATTGGAACTCACCTGAATGTCCATCGACGGGCTGATCGAGGGGATCACGCCATCGGGTTTATACTCCGATGTGCTGAGGCAGCGATGCAGGATGTCGTTCTGGTTCGTGGCCACCACCAGCCGATCGATGGGCAGGCCCATACGTTTGGCGATGTAGCCCGCGAAGATATCGCCGAAATTGCCGGTGGGCACGGTGAAGCTGACCTTGCGATGCGGCGCACCCAGACTGACCGCGGAGGTGAAGTAATAGACCACCTGCGCCAGCACCCGCGCCCAGTTGATCGAGTTGACGCCGGCAAGCCCGACGGCATCGCGAAACTCGAAATCGTTGAACATGTCTTTGACTCGCGCCTGGCAGTCGTCAAAATGCCCGTCAAGCGCGATGGCGTGTACATTGTCTTCCGACGGTGTCGACATCTGGCGGCGCTGGACCTCGCTGACGCGACCATGCGGATAGAGGATGAACACGTCCACGGCTTCAAGCCCGCGAAACGCCTCGATCGCCGCGCTACCGGTATCGCCGCTGGTGGCGCCCACGATGCAGACACGTTTGCCCGAGCGTTTCAGCGACGCCTCGAAAAGCTGACCGATGAGCTGCATCGCGAAGTCTTTGAACGCCAGCGTTGGGCCGTGAAACAGCTCCAGCAGGAAATGACCGCTATCGAGCTGCTTGAGCGGCGCGCGGGCGGCGTGACCGAAACCGGCGTAGGCCCGCGCGATGATGGCGCGGAATTCGTCTTCGGTGAACGTGTCACCGACATAGGGCTGCATGATCCGATAGGCCGCTTCCTCGTAGGAAACGCCAACCAGTGCCGCGATATCTGCCCGGCTCATCTGGGGAATGATCTCGGGCAGGTAAAGCCCGCCATCGCGCGCCAGCCCGGTCAGCATCGCCTCTTCGAAACTGAGGATCGGGGCCTGCCCCCGTGTCGAGATATATCTCACGTCTCATCGTCCTTCGGTTTGCGGGTGGTCCGCCAGAGGAAATATCCGGTCATCACCAGCCAGATCGCAGCCAGTGAAAACCATGTGATTGCATAGCTCAAGTGATCGTTGGGAATGGCGGCCGTGTCCACTGGCAACGGCGTCGCGACAGGGTCTGTTTCCGACGTGTTGCGCACAACCAGCAACACCGGTTCGGCACCAAGCATCCCTGCCATCTCATCGACATCGCGCGCGAACCATATGTTCCCCGCAACATCGTTTTCGGGTGTAGAACTATTGCGGTCATCCGGCCAGTTCAGATTGCCGGTAACCGTCACCGGCGCATCGGTGAAGGCGGGGATGGGCTGATCCACCTTGATAAAACCCAGATCGACGAGGATCGTACGCTTATCCGTGCTGAGCGTCGTGATCAGACGGTACCCCGCACCAATCTGTTTCCGGCTGACCAGAACACGCAACGGCGGCTGGCCCAGCATTCCGGTGATCCTGACCGGCAAGTATTGATCGGCGTCTGGATTGGGGTTCTCCGGCATCAAAACCGGCTCCGCCGCGATCCGTGTCTCGATACCCGTCAGCACACCTTCCTTCCAGGCCAGCCGCTGCACCTGCCAGACCCCCAGCGAGATCAGCATGGCAGCACCTGCAAGGCCGAATATCAGCGGAATAAGAATGCGGCGCACGGGCCTGCTCCGTCAGAAAAGGAAAAGCGCGCGAGATCTCCGCGCGCTTAGATTTTAACGTAGGATGGGGTTTCACCCCTCCATTCAGCCGCCCCAGATATAGACCGCGGCGAAGAGGAACAGCCAGACCACGTCGACGAAGTGCCAGTACCAGGCGGCGGCCTCGAAGCCGATGTGTTTCTCGGGGGTGAAGTGGCCGCGATAGACCCGCATCAGGCAGACAAACAGAAACACAGTTCCGATGATCACATGCGCGCCGTGGAAGCCGGTGGCCATGAAGAAGGACGCGCCATAAATGTTGCCCGAGAAGCCAAACGCCGCATGGCTGTATTCATAGGCCTGAAAGACCGTGAACAGCGCACCAAGGGCGATCGCGATGATCAGGCCCCATTTCATGTCTTCGCGGTTGTTTTCATGCACCAAAGCGTGATGCGCCCAAGTGGCGGCACAGCCCGAGCACAGCAGGATCAACGTGTTGATAAGCGGCAGGTGCCACGGGTCGAATGTCTCGATACCAACCGGGGGCCAGACCGCATCCTTGATCGGGCTTTCCGGACCCATCGGATACATGGCGTGTTTGAAGAAAGTCCAGAACCAGGCCGAGAAGAACATGATCTCGGACATGATGAACATGATGAAGCCGTAGCGCAGGCCAATCCGCACCACCGGTGTGTGATCGCCCACCTTGCTTTCGGTCACCACATCGGCCCACCAGCCATACATCACGTAGCAGACCCCGACGAAGCCCATCAGGAACACCCAAGGCTGGTTGTTGTCGATCCGCGGAGAAATCCACAGAACCGCGCCAAAGAGCATCACGAACCCGAAGAGCGCACCCAGGAACGGCCAGAGTGAGGGGTTCAGAATGTGATAATCGTGGTTTTTTTCATGTGCCATCTTGGGTTCCCTCGCAGGCGATCTTAGTTCTTGTTTTTATCGGTTTTGACGTCCTGCGCAAGGGCGGCGTGCTCTTGCGGCAGGTCGATTTCGTAGAAAGTATAGGACAGTGTGATCGTGTGGGTGTATTTCGCGTCCCGGTCGGTGACGATTTCCGGATCGACATAGAAGCTGACCGGCATTTCCACCCGCTCGCCGGGCTGCAGCACCTGCTCGGTAAAGCAGAAACAGTCGATCTTGGTGAAAAACCCGCCGGCCTCGTAAGGCGTCACGTTGTAGCTTGCCTGCCCCGCAATCGGCTTGTCGGTCGGGTTGTAGGCTTCGTAGAAGGCCAGCCCGGTCTCGCCGATGCGCATTTCGACTTCGCGTACCACGGGTTTGAACTCCCACGGCATGCCGCGTTCCTTGCTGGCGTCAAAGCGTATCTTGATCGTCTGGTCCAGCACCGTATCGGTGCCTGCGCTGGCGACGCCCGGCGTGCCGCCAAAGCCGGTGACGCGGCAGAACCAGTCATAAAAGGGCACCGAGGCCCAGGCCAGCGCGCCCATCGTCACCACCACACCCACAAGGCGCGTCACGGTCTTGATTTTCGGGTCCATCGCCATCAGCCGTCCGCCTCACTGCTGGGCACCGCGAAATCCTCGTTCGACACCTTGGCGATGGTCAACCCAAAGACGAGTGCTACAAATCCGGCAAGCACCAGTCCCAGACCCAGATTGCGGCTGAACCGGCGTTTGTGCATCTCATGCTGCTTCGACAGGCTCATCCCCAACCCCCGATACCGTAGGGCGCGAGCACAGATTGCAGCAGGATCGCGGTGAAATGGCCGAAGAGATAGAAGAGCGACAGCGCAAAGACCTTCTTTTCGGTCCGGTACTTGTCGGACTCGGCCTGCACCTCATCACGGCGCCAGATGTCCCAGGCACCTTTCAGGAAAAGGGCGTTCAAAACCAGCGCCACCGCCAGATAAATCGGTCCGCCGATGCTGGTAAACGCTGCACCAATCGCGATCGGTGCAAGAAGGATCGTGTAGACCAGTATATGTTTGCGGGTCGATCTGCGGCCATGGGTGACGGTCAGCATCGGCACGCCGGCCTCTTCGTAATCGGATTTCATGAAGAGGCACAGCGCCCAGAAATGCGGCGGTGTCCACATGAAGATCAGCGTGAACATCAGCACGCTTTCGACGCTGATGCCGCCGGTTGCCACCGCCCAGCCAATCATCGGCGGGAAAGCCCCCGCCGCGCCGCCAATGACGATATTCTGCGGTGTCCAGCGCTTCAGCCACATCGAATAGATCACGACATAGAAGAAAATCGTAAAGGCCAGCAGGCCAGCAGCCACGAAGTTGGTTGCCAGCGCCAGCATCACCACGGACATCACCGACAGGGTCATGCCAAAGGCAAAGGCTTCACCCTCGCTTACTTTACCCGCGGGGATCGGACGGCCCTTGGTGCGTTTCATGACCCGGTCGATATCGGCGTCCCACCACATGTTGAGCGCGCCTGAGGCACCACCGCCCACGGCAATGAACAAGATCGCGGCCAGACCGACAATCGGATGCACGCCCACCGGCGCGGCCAGCAGGCCGACCAGCGCCGTGAACACGACCAGAGACATCACCCGTGGCTTCAACAGGGCGAAGAAATCGCCAAAACCGGCGTCGCCGGTTTGCGCTGTCGTATTGTTGAGGCTCGCGTCGCTCATTGATTTCCCCGGATGGTGGAGACACCCCCACCCTACAGCAGATTGGCAGGGCGGGCCTTCAGCCCACCCCTGTCACTTTATTCAGCCGAGGCCAGCTTGACCGCATCCGGCAGCGTCGACGGATCGCCGGCATACTCGTCAATCGCGCCCTTCAGCCATGCGTCATAGGCTTCTTCGCTGACCACCTTGACGGTGATCGGCATGTAGGCGTGGTCCTTGCCGCAAAGCTCGGAACACTGACCGAAATACACGCCTTCCTTTTCAGCCTTGAACCAAAGCTGCGCCAGACGGCCCGGTACAGCGTCCTGCTTCACACCGAAGGCGGGAATAGTCCAGGCATGGATCACGTCCGCACCGGTCACGGTCATCACGACGGTCTTGTTGACCGGCACAACCACGGCCGTGTCCGTGGCCAGCAGAAATTCATCGCGGGTGTAACCGGCGGCTTCCAGCTCGGCCACGACCTCGTCATTCAGCACCTTGCCTTCGCCAATGAGGAAGCTTTCAAAGCCGAACTCGTGGTCGGTATATTCATAGCCCCAGTACCACTGGTAGCCGGTCACCTTGATGTTGATCTCGCCCTCGGGGATTTCCTGCTGCTTGAACAGAACCGGCAGGGAAAAAGCGCCAATAAAGACCAGCACCACGATCGGGATGATCGTCCAGGCCACTTCGATCGGTGAATTATGGGTAAATTTCGCGGGCTCGGGGTTGGCGCGGCGGTTGAAGCGCACGATGGCAAAGGCCATAAGCGCGGTCACAAACAGCGAAATCGCGGTGATGATGATCAACACCATGTTGTCCAGCCACACAATATCGCGCATCAATTCAGTAACTGCGGGCTGAAATCCAAGCCCACCTTCTTCCGGTTTTCCAATGATTTCAAGGCCTTCCTGCGCCGCGGCAGGGAGGGCGGAAAAGGCGGCCAGTGCGGCCAGCAGCTGAGAGGTAAGTCGCATATTGCACCCTGATCGGTTGAAGCGGCTCCGGCACATCTGTACGGATAATTCCACACAGATATCGGAATCCCTTTGTTTCGTCGCCGCTAGAAACCATATTCTGGCAGATGAGACAAGAAAGACCATTGCGGCAAACGGACGCTTTTCTTGATTTAGATCAAAAAAATGCTCCGCAACAATGTAGGAAAGCCCCTTATGAGCGATGACAGCTTCCGCCCCTTTGAAACCACGCTGGATCGTGAGGCCGCGCTGGCACAGCTGCGCGAGGCCACACGCGGCGCCGAGGATGGCGAACTTTTCCTTGAACGCCGCCGGGCCGAGGGGCTGCTATTTGACGATGGCCGGGTGAAAACCGCAAGCTACGACGCCTCGGAGGGATTCGGTTTACGCGCCGTGCTGGGCGAGGTCACGGGCTATGCTCATTCTTCCGAGATTTCGGAAGCGGCGCTGACCCGCGCAGTCGAGACCGCCCGCCTTGCGGTTGGTGATGGCGGCGGCACCCTCGCCGATGCACCTGCCCGCACCAACAAGCGCCTCTATACAGATGCCGATCCGATCACCGGGGCCGAATTTCCTGTCAAGCTTGACACCTTGCGCCAGATCGACGCTTTCTCCCGCGATCTCGATCCCCGCGTGGTGCAGGTTTCCGCCTCGATCGCCGCCTCGCATCAGGAAGTGACGATCCTGCGCCCCGACGGCTCCGAGGTCCATGACAGCCGCCCGATGACCCGCGTAAACGTCTCGGTGATTGTCGATCAGAACGGCAGGCGCGAAACCGGTTCCGCCAGCGGCGGCGGGCGCATCGGCCTCGATGGGCTGCTCGATCCGTCGGACTGGCAGTCCAAAGCGCGCGAGGCACTGCGCATTGCCGTGGTCAACCTCGATGCCGTCCCGGCACCTGCGGGGGTGATGGATGTGGTGCTTGGTCCCGGGTGGCCCGGCATCCTGCTGCACGAGGCCATCGGCCACGGGCTGGAGGGTGATTTCAACCGCAAGGGCAGCTCGGCTTTCGCCGGCCTCATGGGCCAGCGGATTGCCGCCCGGGGTGTGACCGTGCTGGATGATGGCACGATCCACGATCGGCGCGGCAGTATCACCGTTGATGACGAGGGCACGCCCTCGGGCAAGAACGTGTTGATCGAGGACGGTATCCTCGTGGGCTATATGCAGGACCGGCAGAATGCGCGCCTGATGGGGGTGAAGCCCACCGGCAACGGGCGCCGCGAAAGCTATGCCCATGCGCCTATGCCACGCATGACCAACACCTACATGCTGGGCGGCGATACCGAACCGGCGGACATGGTTGCCGATCTGAAGGACGGCATCTACGCCGTCGGCTTCGGCGGCGGTCAGGTCGATATCACCAACGGCAAATTCGTTTTTTCCTGTACCGAGGCCTACCGCGTCGAAAACGGCAAGGTCGGAGCGCCGGTGAAAGGTGCCACGCTGATCGGCGACGGCGCTACCGCGCTCAAACAGATCCGCGCGCTTGGCAATGACATGGCGCTTGATCCCGGGATGGGCAATTGCGGCAAGCAGGGGCAATGGGTGCCAGTCGGCGTCGGCCAGCCTACGGTGATGATCGGCGGGCTGACCGTGGGCGGTTCGGCCTCGTAGGGTCAGGCAAGGCTTATGCCACCGACACCAGGTGATTATCCCAGGCCACCCACTCGGATGCCATTTGCCGCGATGTGCCTGCGTCCTCCAGAACCAGTCCCTGCCCCGTTGTAAAGACGAAACCCGATGCGCCCGGCGCGGCGCCGCAGATATCGGGCTGCTCGATCAGTCTCTGGGGTTGACCGCTGGCATCGGTGATCAGGGCCACACCACCCCGTGGCCCGGTGACCGCGATCTCAGCGCCTGAGCCGGAAAACGACACACTGCCAAGATACCCTTGCATGTCGCGCCAGATGTCGGTGCCCGGGTCATGAAAGGCAAGATTCTGACCACGGCGATGTGTTGCCAGCAGCGGGGGCGTATCGGTCGGATTGCCCTGCCATTGGCAGGCGATCGCCACAAGCCCGTCCTTGCGCAATGCCAGATGGCGGATCGAGTTCTGGTGCCATTCAGGCGGCGGTTGGTGTTGGTCCAGCGTCGCCCCATCCAGCGAGACATAGCTGAGATTAGGGCGCATCTCCGGCAGGTTGAGTTTTTGGCGGCCTGCATCTGGATGGGTTTCAATGCCGCCATTGGCGACCACCAGCGTCTCTCCGTCGGGCATCAGGCGTAGCTCATGCGGGCCAATGCCGCCCGACGGAATCGCGCCCAGCCGCGCAAAGCCGTTGCGCACATCCCAAAGCCCGATCATTCCCCTTGCGTTATTAAAATCGTTTTCGCTGGTGCATAAAACCGACCCGTCCGCCGTGAACGTGCCGTGGCCGTAGAAATGAAACCCCGGTGGGGCGTCCAGCCGTGTCTTAACCGTGCCATCAGCGCAATTGATCACCAGTGCAAACCGGCCGGGGCGACGGGCAAACGCCACCGCCAGCGGCTGGCTTGGATGCGCGGCCGCCGCGTGCCCACGCCCGGGCAGCGGTATTTCGAACACCACCTGCCCACCAGCGTTCAGCCCAAAGAGCGCATAGGCGCCCGACGGCAGGCGCGCGGCCGAGAGATATGCCGGGCTTCCGGCATCCGCCCAACTGGCCCGGGGCGCCACCCCCGACGCCAGCAATCCGGCCAGGAACATGCGGCGCGACGGCATCTCAATCACCGTCCAGCGCGTTGAAACCGGCTGACACGCCCAGATGTGGCCCCAGTTCCTGATCAACGATCCGGCGGATCGCCTCAAGATCCTCGCGCAGTGCCTCGATGCGTATCCGGCTTTGCGGCGCGCTCACCCCGGCAAACACGGGATCGTCCAACTCGGCGGCGCGGGCCTCGAAGCGCCGCAGTTTCCGGTCAAGCCGCGCCGACAATGCCGCATCACCCGCTGACAGGCGCAGGGCAAGGGTGCCGCTGCCACGCACGGCTTCGGTCAGCAAATGCAGGCTCAGGCGCGACCGCCATGCCTCGGCCCGTTTCGGGCGCGGGTTTTCGAATGTCCCGAGGGGGCGACCAAGGCGCAGCTCCGCGCTGAACTGAAGCCCGGCGGAGGCGGCTTTGAACAACTCTCGCAAAACCTCGTCTTCGGTTCGGTAAACGCCGTCAGGTGCGGGGTCCGTCAGGTTGGGTGCAAATGCCGACCAGCGATCATCCAGCTGTTGCGCGGTCGTGGCAATGTCGCGCGTCACCGCCTGAACAAGCGCGCAGTGATATTCCGCCATGCCCGCCGATTGTATCGTGTCATCGAACAGCAGGAGGTCCAGCGCATAAAATCCACGGGCGGCCACCGACATTTCCCCGAACTTGTCTGGCGACAGAAGGTCGGTATCCGATGTTGCAAGCAGCTTTCGCAGCGATTTTGGCGTCTGCCCGCGTGGGTCAGGCCAAAAGGCCAGTGCGAAGGCAAGGTTGTCTTCTTCCGACGGGCCAAAGCGCAGATGACTGACCCGCGCCCATGCGGAAAACGCGGCAACGTAATTGTACCGAAAATCCGGATGTTCGCAGGACAGTTCGGCCCAGCCCGCCATGCGGGCACCCGAGCGGGACAAGGCGGCAAAACCGGGCAAGACCTCCTGGTCAACGATCTGCCGGATAAGTGTCGTGCGTTCGCCGGTCCAGCCCATGACGGGCAGGCACATCGCCACAAGACCGGCAAGCATCCATCTCATCACAGGCTCTCCAGAAACCGGATCAGCGCGGCGCGATCCCCGGCTGGCATGTCAATTACGGCGTCGCGCGTTGCCTGCGCCTCACCACCATGCCACAGGATCGCCTCAAGAAGCGATCGGGCCCGACCGTCATGCAGAAAATAGCTATGTCCCGATACCTGTTCGGTCAACCCGATCCCCCACAGCGGCGGCGTGCGCCATTCGCGCCCGGTGGCGCGGGCCTCGGGTCGGTGATCGGCCAGACCATCACCCATGTCATGCAGCAGCAGATCGGTATAGGGCCAGATCAACTGGAAGCTCTGCTCGGGCTGATCTTCCAGCCGATGGGTCACGTAGGATGGTACATGGCACGATGCGCAGCCGGTGGCGTGGAACAGCTCTTTGCCGCGCAGCACCTGGCGGTCGTCCACGTCCCTGCGGGCGGGCACGGCCAGGTTGCGGCTGTAGAATGTCACCAGATCCAACCCTTCGCCGTCGATCTCGTAAACGCGATCATCCCGGTCGCCGTGGGGCGCGGCGCGGCAATCGGATTGCCTTGACGTGCATTCGCCCCAGGGATCGGTAAAAAGCGGGTTGGAAATGCCGATATCCCCGGCAAATGCCCCGGCGGATTGGTGCCGCACCGTGGGCGCCCCGGCCTTGAGCCCGAACCGGCCCAGCATCGGCATGTCGAATTCCGCCGACCAGACGATATTGGCTCGGCCCGATATACCGTCGCCATCGTCGTCATTCGGGTCGGTATGGGCCAGGATATCCGCTGCCGGGATCGCCTCCAGCAGCCCCAAACCGATCATCTGCGGCGCGACGCGGGGGCTGAGCATGGCCTCATCATGTAATGGCCCATATCCCAGATCAGCGGCGGTATAGGTCGGGCGGCGCAAGGTCGCGACCTCGCCATCCGACAGCGCGACGGTGACGTCCTCATACTCGATCTGCAGCCGGTATTCTGCCGCGTGACCGGGCAGGCTGAAATCCTGAAGCTGGGTGCCGTAGGTCGGCTCCGGCGCGGTGGCGATATAATCTGCAATCTCGGCCATCGCACCTGGGTCACCGCCAGGGATCGACACGCGCAGGAACATCGAAATTGCATTGTCATCCGGGCCTTCGGGCGGATGGCCGCGCCCGTCTTTCAGATGACATCGCTGGCAGGAGCGCGCGTTGAACAATGGCCCCAGCCCGTCCGAAGCCAGTGTCGACGACGGCGAGGACACCCACAGTTTGCGAAACAGCCCATTGCCCACCTTGAAGTCCAACTCGTCGGCGAAGGGCATGTTGGCCGAGGGTTGCGAAAACGCATCGGCCGTATCGCGCGCCCGCACAGTAGCGGCACCGGCGGGCATCTCTTCGAACGGCTGCGCTACACTGAAATCAGCTGGCGGAGACAGAATTTTGTCGATCCGGACCTGCTCGCTCACGGTTCTGGGAATGATGTTCAGATGCGGCTCGTCCAGCGGGCCCGGCATAGCCGCTGCGGGGATCACGGCCAGTAAGATTGCCAGACTACCGGGCCGCATCCAACTGATAACGGCCCGAGGGTTGAGATCTGCAGTATTCTGACAGTAGCCGACGATCATGGTTCTCCTCAGAATGCATAGGCGAAGAGCGTACCGACTGTATGGCTCTCCTCGCCGCCTTCATCTCCATAGCGATAGCCGATGGCGGCGGTGAAATTCTCGAACAGTTCCATCTCGGCCGTCACGGTGGCCAGATGGTCAGTCAGCATGGTCTGCACGTCGCGAACCGAATAGACGGCGGACACCGTCACCGGCCCGACCGGCGCGGCGATACCGAGCGTGCCGTAGGTGGCCGAATTGCGGGAGCCATCGAAATCATCGAACCAGGCGACCTCGGCCAGGAGTTCCAGCGGGAAGGATCCGGCCTCAACCGCATGGGTGGCGCCCAGCACCACACCGGTCTGATCCGCCGCATCGCCGCGACCGCGCGCCTGATGCTGAACCCCCAGATTGTACGCCGTCGCGCCGAATTCGCCCGCAAGCGAAAGCGCGAAAGACTCAAGACCGCTGGTGTTGGAGACACCGCCCGCCGGCAGGCTGCTCTGACCACGCTCGGTAAAGGCTGAATCACTCAGGAATGTCCGGTCGGCCTGAAAAACGGCCAGCGACAGTTCGTGCTCCCCACCAGCAGCAGCAAAGGGAATGATCACGGCGGCGCCCAGCTTTTCGGCGATCTCGTAATCCTCGGCGAAATCAACACCATAAATGCCGGGTGCTGCATCCCAGGCCACGCCGAAGGCCGGGTTGAACTTGCCCAGCACCACCTCGGTCCTCCCAAAATCATGGGCAAGGAATAATTCCTCGGCATATAGCCCGTGATCCTCCAGGAAACTGTCGCTTGTCGGGTCGATAACCTGCTCAAAAACCAGTGTCGCATTCACCGACGTGCGGTCACTGAAGGCGTAGGACAGCCCGCCCTCGATCGTGGCGAAGGTGTTGTCGATCTCAGCCGCCGGATCGGTTGAATCGTAGGTGAAGTCGCTTTGCAACTCCACCGAAATATCCGCTGAAAACGGGCCTCTGCTCGCTTCTTCGTCAGCCTGCACGGCTGTTGCCAGGCCAAGCGCCATCGCGCTGGCCATGAATTCCTTGATGTTCATGTCGTCTCTCGTTGTCTTGGTATAGCTGGCTGACATCAGAACGATCTGGCGCGCTTTCTTGTTGTGATAACCGCGCCCGTGATCCGGGCGCGGCGATATTGGTCATTATTGGAAAACAGCCCCCGGATCATCGAGGCTGTCGGACCCTTCGATGTTGACGGCGTTCAGGCCAAGGGCCGCAACCACGCGTTCAATCGAGCGCGTCTGGTCGATCAGCCCGTTGACACCCCCCATCACCAGCGCTTCACCGGCTTTGTTGCCCGCTGCAAGCATCTGGTCATAGGCAAACCCGGCCTCGGCCGCCGTTTTGATCCGCCCGAGCGCCATCATCGTCGCCGACAGCTTGCTCTGCATCTCGGCATCCAGATTAGCATCGGTCGCGGCCACCAGATCGGACAATGACGTGCCGGAAACCAGCGAGCCGTCAACGCGAATGTATTCACCCAGATAAACGTTTTGTATGCCAAGCCCGTCATAGTAATGGCTGTTATGGGTGTTGTCGGAAAAGCAATCATGCTCTTCTTCCGGATCGTTCAGCATCAGGCCAAGACGCATACGCTCGCCTGCTTGTTCGCCGTAAGACAGCGATCCCATGCCTGTCAGAATGGCGGTGATGCCCGCATTTTCGTCTGCGATAAGCTGGGTGCGGGCGGCGCCCCCTTCCTGCCATTGCGCTGTCATCCATTCAAGATCCGACACCAGCAAGTCTGCTGCCGCCGTCAGATAGGCCGCGCGGCGGTCGCAGTTACCGCCTGTGCAGGCATCATCCTGGGCGAAATCGGTCCAGGGGCGATTGCCGGCACCCGGGGCATGACCGTTCAGATCCTGGCCCCAGAGAAGAAATTCGATAGCGTGATAGCCGGTGGTGACATTCGCCTCGATCCCGTCTGCCTCGTGCAGCGTATCCGACAGAAGTGCGGGCGTAATCTGCGCCGCGTCAACGGCTTTGCCAGACAGCTCAAAACGTGGATTGGCCACGACATTCAGTGCCGCAAAGGCGTTTTCATCGGACGGGCCGCCATAGGCAGTGTCTACGTAATCGATCAGCCCTTCGTCCAGCGGCCAGGCATTCACCCTGCCCTCCCAGTCATCGACAATGGCGTTGCCGAACCGGTAGACCTCGGTTTGCTGATAAGGCACACGGGCCGCCAGCCACGCCGCGCGCGCAACCTGCAATGCCTCGGCAGAGGGCGACGCCACCAGCACCTCGACCGCGGCTTTCAGCGCCTGCGCCGTGATCAGGCTGTCCTGGTATTTCGCCGCGGCGATGTCGGCGTAGGTATTCAGGACGCGGGCCTTATCAACTTGTTGAGCGATCAGAGCGGTGGCGCCGCAGCCGATACTCAACGCCAGAACGCTGGTGGAAAACATGCGGGATATCATAAATTTGTGTTCCTTCGTTAATGCGACAGTGCCGGGTTTGGTTGGATTGCAGCGCGTTTGCCGGCCCGTATCGACAGGCGTTTCAACGCCATACCAAATTCTTCTGCCAACCCCGCCAGCGCGCCGGCCATATCGGGCCGAACCATGTTGGCCGCCAGCAGCAATGCATCTTCGCGCGCGCCCTCACTGGCGTAGCCGATCAGGTTGGCAAAACAGGATTCGTCAGCCCCCACGCATTCGCAGGTCACACTGTGCCGCATCAACGGGCGGCGACCGTATCGCGCGCAAAGCTCGCATAGCGCTTCGAACGATTTCAGTGCCTCCCGCCCACATGAGGGCCCCAACAACGTGGCGAAATCATTCCAGACCTGGCCTTGCGCCTCGGGACCGTCAGCCCAGAGCCGAAGATAAAGAACCGCGCCGGTTTCAATCGGTCCGAGTTCGGCCAGATGCCCGACGGGGGCGCCACCTCGATATGTTTGCTGCGTGCTCATTTGGTCAAGATCAGCTTGCCTGCGCGGGTGATCCGCAAGGTGTAGATCTGATCGTGGTGACAAATATGGGCAAGCTGTCCGTTTTTCGTCAGATCACTGGCGAAATAGGCAGGGGTGGTCGTATCGGTCGAAACGTCAACCTGACGCGGAGCCGCATCCACGCCTTTGAGTGTCGTGGGAAATGTCACAGACATGTCTCTCTCCGATTATGCTGTTCGATGGCATCCAGCAGCCACTCAAGCTGCATGAAAGACGAAACATCAGATTGGAAAATCCTACTGAAAATCTCTGAGCGTTCTTCGTTGGAAGTAGCGGTGTCCGCGACCTTTTGTTGACTGGTTTGCATCTGCCGCTCCGACGAATATCTGGCATGAAATTGGCTTGCCCGAACGCATTGGGTGGCTGATATCTTATATCTGAGTTATTTAGTCTGATATGTCAACTTGACTTTTTTAGTCAGCTTTAATATCAATTGAAATCCATGCGCCACGGCGCCGACGATATCCCGATTCCATAGCGGCGAGCGCCGCCAGAGCACTGATCGCAAAGGCAGGCAATCACCTGGCCCGATCCTTCGCGTTGGCACAACAACTGCCAACGGGTCGCCGCAATGGTTGCAAGCTATTGAAATGTCTGACAACAATCTTTCAGCAACTGCGGTACAGCAGGGCATGCAGGGCGTTTACCATATGGCGAAGATTGAACATGTGTATCAATATACGGGTCGCTCGGCTTTCGTCAGCGCAGCAGATAATCAGCAATTGTCATTGGTTTGCGAAACCACGCACGCGCAGCAGCCCGACCAGTTTCTGACCGCCTGCACCCGCGATCCGCAGGTCACGGCCCGCGCCCTGCGCGCCGTATCTGAAATTGTTGGCTCACGGTTCTACGTGCCGCCCGCCATGCTTGCGCGCATTCTGCGAGAAGCGGATCCGGTCGCCACGGTCAGTCCGGAAGCGGTTCGATTCGAGGGGTTCTCGGCCTGTTGCAGCGCCTACATCCGGCTGGACATCGGGGATGGCGCGCTGGAGGTTGCACATCGCCGCAACGGCACCACCAATGTCGATTTCGGCGCGGAGCTGCGGGCGGCACTTGCGAAGGTGACGCCGGACAGCCGGATGGAGATCACAATCGGGTCAAAGGCGGTCGGGATATCGCATGAGCGCGCGCGTGTGGTGGAGCGTAAAGTGCCGCTTCCGGTTCGGTGGCTGAAGGGATTTGGGAATGTGCAGGTCCATCTGGCGGGCATGCAGCCCGCGTTTGCCCTGCCACGAGTGGCTGCACAGAGATTTCTGCGTACCCTGCCCCGGTCAAAATCCGATCACGAGATCTGGGTGTCGGCCTCGTCAAATGCGGTCCGGACCACCTCACGCGCCATGCCGGGCAGCGTGCCGTTGCGCGGCGGGCACCGGCTGCGGGTCTTAGAACCGCTTGTCGCAAAAGCCCGGGAATTGCAGGTCTATCACAACGCGACCCTGGGCAGTTCGGCCTGGATCCTGGATTTTGAAACACAGCGGTTGGTTCTGGTGCTGAATGCCGAACCCTGGCGCGGGTTTTCCGGCGATGGCGCGCTTCTGTCTGATCTGGCGATGCCTGCGGCGGACATTGCGGCGGTGCGGGCGCATTTGAACTGGCAGGACAGGCTTGACCCATCGGCACTTTCGCAGGCGACCGGCAAGACGCCGGATGAGCTGCAACGCACCATGTCTCAACTTGCTGCTCTCGGGCTTGTTGGCTTCGATCTGGCGCAAGGGGCCTGGTTTCACCGGGTACTGCCCTTCGACATGGACCGCGTCATTGCGTTGAACCCGCGCCTGAAAGCTGCCCGGAAACTGGTCGACAATGGCGCGGTGACCCTGGGGGGCGGCAGTGCAGATGTTGAAAGCGAAAACGTCGTTCACCGTGTCCGGATGACCGACGACAGCTATAGCTGCACCTGTCCGTGGTACATGAAAAACAAGGCCGCTCGCGGCCCCTGCAAGCACGTCCTGGCTGTCGAAATGGCGATGGAACGGATCACATGACCGAACAGGAATTCCAGAAGCTTATCACTACGAATAGCGCAGGCGCAGTCATGAAGCAGTTGGCAAAAATGCCGGAAAAGGAACGCCGCGCCTATGCCAAGACGGCCCACAGATGCTTCAAGGCATATGGCAAAGCGCTGTGGGATAGCCAACTGGCGAGAAAACCCATCCCAGTGGAGCTTGCAATAGATGGCGAAGCGCTGAAAATCGCTGTGCTGGCGACGGGCATGCCGTCGAAATTAGCAAGGGAAGGATGGAGGGTCCTGCCATCGGATATTCCTCTTGGAGAGATATTCAAGGCATTGAAACCCAGCTGGATTGGCCGTTGGGCAGAGATGACGGTCGAGGCCAATCCGCGTTTGTTCGATACGGTTCGGGAGTTGCATCAGCAAGGGCTGTGTCAAATTCCGAAGTCCGACGGATATATACTGGGATATTATGCACATCAAAGGTTCACGTCCGATCTGGTTGATGAAAACTTCCTGAGAACAGATGTCTGGCGCTTCTTCGAAGTGGAAGGCGGCGGTGAATTCAGTCTTGCGTCGCATGATAAATATGCCAGCGGCGAAAATACCTGGTCTACGGTCCTGCTGAAGCTGTGTGCCGATGGATTGCTGGACAGGGATCGGCTTCTCGATGCCTCGCTGGATGCGCTCGAACGCGACTTCGGGCAGTTTCGGGCCAGCTGGTATTCACGATTTCATGCAGCCTTAGCACCAACGCCCGAAGAATATGCGGCCCGGACCGACCGCTACCTTCATTTGCTGGGTAGCGCGGTGCCACCCACGATGTCCTTTGCCCTGAAAGCGCTCCGGCACATCGACAAGCTGGGCGATCTTTCCCCTAAAGCGCTTCTGGCTGCGATCGAACCCGCGTTGCAGGCGCGTCAGAAATCCAGCGTTAAGGCAGCGCTGCAACTTTTGAAGAACTGCGCAAAAAAGCACCCCGACCATGCGGTTGAGATTGCCAAAACCGCTACCGCAGCGTTGATTTCAGAAGCCGGAGAAACACAGGAACAGGCGTTGGATCTGATTGAACATCTGAATCAGTCGCAAAATCCCGCCATTTGCGCATTGCTCGCGGAGTATGTCGATACGGCGGCCCCCGGCACACAAAAACGGCTCTCCAGCATGTTGGGCGTTCAGGCCACACCGCAAGATGCAAGTTTGGATTATCCGATCCCAGAACTGCAGGCGATCAATACTGTTGCGTCGGCAGAAGAGGCCGTTTCCGTGTTTCTGGAGCTACTGGAAGACGGCCGCGATCCGTTTCTGATGGAACGGGCCATGGCAGGTCTTGCGCGATATGGGGCGGCAGCGCATTCTCTGTTGTCGCCTGTCGGCAAGCGCGCGAAGCAGATCAGAAAGCGAATTGCTAACGACGGATACCGCACCGCACCCTACTTTTTGCGGCCAATCTCAGCCACCGCGTTGGCTTGGGTGAATGGTACGGATGTGAAGACCGAACTGCGCCCTTTCCTTGAGCCGCGATATCCCGGGCATCAGCCAATCCAAATCAGTGATCATAGTTTTGAGGGCCTGTTTCTCGCCCGGTCCGAAGAATTGCTGGGTTTCGCAAGGGCTGGACATTCGGTGCCGATGCTATCGATGCCGACCGATAACCGGGGGTATCTTGATGCCGCGCGGCTTATCGACCGGCTGAAAACGTATCGCGCGCTTTCGTTGCAACCCGGCGTTGCCGATTTCAAGCTGGCGCTGATGCGCCTGGCGCCGGAAGGCCGTGAAAAAGCGCTGGCCATATGGCAGCCGCAAACCGAGGCCGAGCGCGCACTGGCCTACGCTTTGGGTGCCGATTTTGCCCCTGAAGACGATAAGCAACTCTGGGTCGTGGCATGGTCGTCGCGGTTGCCCCTCAACTCCGATCCGCAAATTCACACGCTGGTCGGGAAAGAGATCGCCGGCGCCGGCACGCCGATTACGTTTGAATTCGATGCCATCGTGCATCGCAGCGATGAATATTTCTGGCCGGCACCTGTTGTAACGACCTCTCCCGAACCTTCGAAAGACCTGGAAGGCGCCATCGCTTTCGGGATTCCCTGGAAAAGCGAACAGACTTATATATCCGGCCCCCATCCCAGTTGGATGTCGAAACCCTGCGAATGGTGGGTATCGGTTCTGCGACCTGCGCATTCCGAGTTGGTTTTCGCAACGGGTATCCTCGAGCTCTATCTCGATCAGATACTGGCCGACCATCATTGTCTGACCTTTCTGGAGCCGTTTTTCCGCCCGGGATTGCAGCCGGGGGTCATGGCGCACGCACTGTTGGCTTGGTATCTTGCGGCAGCCGACGGCGCGGTTGGCGCCCGAACCCAAGATGCAATTGCCACGCTTGTCGCCCAGCAGAATTTCTCTCCGGCGCAGTTTGCCGACGCGGCGCAAAAACTCATATTCAAGGCCGGGTTGCCCCTGCGCGGGTGGACCAAGCGTGTCAGGGAAATTACCACATTCTCGCCGGATCACGCGAGTGCCATTCGCGACGCGCTGAGTGCCATATTAACCGCAACACCAACGGAGCCACCCCGCGACCTGGGCGGCATTCTGGAGCTTCTCTACGAGCTTCATGTGGCATCAGGCACCGCGGTGACCTGCCCCGATCTGCTAAGTGCGTTGAGCGGGGTTCGGGCTGGCGGGAAAATCGGCAAGTTCTCAAAGAAACTCGCAGCGCTCAAAGGGCAGTAGTGCCGAATTCCTGTTCTGATGTTCTTCAGCCAAGACGTCCGGACGCAGATTGCAGCAGATATCGCGCGCAGCCTCGCAGAGCAGCGAAATCATCGTCCACCAGCCGGATGGGAATCTCCCGCATGATTGGCGTGTAGGGGCCTTTGGCCGTGAAATGCTCAAGGAATCCAAGTGCGGCGAGATATGGTGCCACGGCGCGGGCGGTGCCGCCGATGAAATAAAGCCCACCCATGGGCAGATGCGCCAGCGCGATGTTGCCGGCTACAACCCCGAGGATCTCGGTAAAAAGCGCCAGGGCGTCAGTGGCATCGATATCACCGCGTCTGTGGCAGTCAATGATCTCGGCGGCGGGCAGTGTATCGCCCGAGAGATACCGAAAGATGCGCGACAGGCCGGGGCCGGACAGCGCGGCTTCGATTGGTTTGTGATAATGGGTCTGGGAAAGATGTCCGATCAGCGCCCCCGCATCACCCTCCATGTAAGGCAGGCTGGTATGACCGGTTTCGGAGGGCGGCACCCGCAACCCCTGCGCCGTTCGGTGCACCACCGCAATATTGCAGCCGGTGCCAAGGCCCATCACCAACCGGGTGGCACCTGCCGGGGCGACAGCACCTTTAAAAAGAGAGATCACGCTATCGGAGGGAAGATCGTCCAACGCATAGCCCTGCACCTGCAGGTCATTGAACAGATGCACGCTGCGGGCACCAGTGGCCTCTTTCAGCTCTTGCCCGTCGATGAACCAATCGACGTTGGTCAGTTGCGCATGCCCGTCACGCACCGGACCGGCCACACCGGCGCAAACCGCCGTTACCGGGCCGGGGAACTGCCCGATATAGGTCGCGACTATCGAGCTGAGGCCGGAATGGTCCGCGTTGCGAAAGCTCTGGACGCTGACAGGATCAAGACCCTGCGCACCGCCCAGCCCGACCCGCGTATTGGTGCCACCTACATCAGCCAGAAGAAACCTGTCAGCCATCGCGCCAGCGTTCCCGCAGGGATCGCGCGGCGGTCGCCAGCATCACGACATCGATCCCCACGGCCAGGAACTGCGCCCCCCAATCGCGGTAGGTAAGCGCGGTGTCGTGATCCACTGCCAGGATACCCGGCGCCTTGCCCGCCGCACGGATAGCTGAAAGAGCGTCTTCGATCGCGGCCTGAACCTCGGGACGGGAACTATCGCCCAGATGGCCCATATCAGCGGCCAGATCGGACGGTCCGATAAAGACGCCATCCACGCCATCGACGCGGGCAATCTCCTCCAGCGCTGCTATCCCGGACACGGTTTCGACCTGCACCAACAGGCACATCTGATCATTGGCGGTTGCGACATAATCTGGGATGTCAGAAAAGCGTGACGCCCGGGCCAATGCTGCGCCCGAGCCGCGGATACCCTCGGGCGGATAGCGCATGGCGCGCACCAGATCGCGGGCCTCGGCGGCGCTTTCCACCATCGGGATCAGCAAGGTCTGCGCGCCTACATCCAGCACCTGTTTGATAAGCCAGGCCTCGCCCATCGGCAGGCGCACGATTGGCATACTGGATTTGCCATCCATCACCTGAAGCTGCGCCATGATGCTGCGCAGGTCGTTCGGGGCGTGTTCCCCGTCGATGACCAGCCAATCGAACCCGGCCGTAGCGAGTATTTCGGTCGCATAGGGGTCGGCGAACCCGGTCCAACAGCCGTAGAGCATTTTACCCGAGGCGAGTGCAGACTTGAACGTGTTTTCAGGGGCGGGCATCGCGGATCCTCCTCGGTCTACCTGAGCATAAACCGGTACTGCAGAAAAAGGCAGGGGCGGATGATCCAGTTTGAGCGATCTGCACCAGGACGGTCATCAGGCGCCCGCATGGCCGGTTATTACGGCAGCGTGAATCGGGCCAGAATTCCGCGATGGTCCGAGCCCGCATTCGGACGCAGCCGCGCCCTTCCGGTGGAATGCTCCGGCACCAGAATATTGTCGATATGCAGCGGAAGCCAGCGGCTGCCCAGCGCATAAGTGTTGCGATAAGCGCCAAGATAGCGGGTGCCCGAAGCCTCTTTTATACGGTGCATACTTCCGCCCCAAGGAACCATGTTGAAATCACCACCGATCAGTTTCGGCCCTTCAAGGCCCGCGATCTTGTTGGCAATCATTTGGCTCTGATCGTATTGATCAAATGGAAAGGGCCATGGAAAATGGATCGACAGCGCCCAGGCGGATTTACCGTTCGGCAGTTGAACCTGGACCCCTGCCAAGCCGGTGCCTGGCAGACAAAATTCCGATCCCTCGACGACTGGCAGCGAGGTAAGTACAGCAACATCCTGCCCGGGCCTGAACTTGCAGATCACCGAAAAACCGTAATGTTCGTAAATGTTGACCATGTAATGCCGGTTGTGGCTGGAGACCTCTTGCAGCGTGACGATTTCAGCACCCGAGGCGATGATGTCATCGGCCAGCTGATGACGCGGCCAAGCCTGGCTGAGCAGGTTCTTCTGATAAATGGTAAGGCAATCGTCGATGCAGCGCTTGCCTACGTTGGCGAAAAAGCCCGGCGCGACCGAACCGATTGCCAGGGTCGCCGCTGCCAGAGACGCGAATGCGAAACGCCGCGCTTTCATCACCCAAAGCAGGGCGGCCCAGGGGATCAGGAAGGCCCCTACCTGTGGACGTATCACCGCCGCTGAATCGCCCAGCGCCAGGTAACGACCGCTGAACCCGAGCAGCACCCACGCGATCAGGAGGATCGCGACACCCACGGCCAAACGGCGCAGCACCGATTTAAGTACCGTTTTGTAAGAGGTCACGGGAGATTCGGGTATTCTGGCGTCTGTCAATCTTTGTATTCCCGTGTGCCCATCGCCTCAGTTACCGGTTATATTGTTATTCAGGATGGATCACGCAAGCCTGATCAAACTGATCTGGTGCCGCTTTCCTGCAAGTTACCCGGGGAATTCGTGGACCGACGCCAAAGCCTGTTGCTTCATAAAATGAAAACTAACTACTACGAAGCCGGTCCGGAAACGACTATGCAGATTTTTTGATCGGATCGCAATGTTTATGCCAGTTTTCGTATCTGAAATTTCTACATAAAAGGTGAATAGCGTCCAATCGTTCCTGCACCGGAACCCCTTAATGGGCCTCCGGGCAGAGTTGCGGGCCGAAGCCGGCGGTCGCAGATTCGGGTTCATCCTTGCATCAGATGGTTGGTCAGCTCGACCCGGCTTCGCACAACATGCGCGCAAGGTATTGCTGAAAATACCACACCGTTCGCTCCTTCGGTGACAGCCTGCCCGGCGCAGCGGCCAGAGCGGAAGCATTTTGAGCGATCGAGCCGATGATCGGTTTATCCTCGTCATTGATCACGTCGAACCCGGCCTTCAGTTCTTCAGCATAGGCGGCGCGTGCCTCGGGGTCTTCAGGCACGGAGCCGGGATAGACATCCGCACCCCAATGCACCTTGACCTTATCCGTGCCATAGGGCTGCAGGGACAGCCAGAAGGTCCGTTCCGCCACGACCGAGACGACATGACAGGGAAAGACACCAAAAAGGACGGCCTTGTTTTTCTCGTCCTCGGTCAGTTGCGGATTGTCCACCTGCATATCCGAGCTGCGTTCGTAAGACACACCTTCGACGCGGCCTTGTTCATACAGACTGTAGCCTTCACCGCCATGCATCGCATTCGCCAGCCTTGTCGGCATGGCCGGTTCGATCGTCTTGGCGTGGGCAACAAAGAGGTGATAGCCCTCGGTAAAATTCTGCACCAGGATCTTCCAGTTCGTGTCCCAGACCTCCTCGGCGCGAAAAAGTGTGGTATATTCCGGCAATCGGTAGTTTTTCAGCCGTTCGGTCAGGGGCTCCAGCCGGGGCGCCAACGGGGTCGCATCCGGATCGAGCGAGACATAGACCCAGCCACTCCAGACCTCGACCTGAAACTGCGGCAGACACACCCCTTTCTTGTCGAAATTGTCGCGCATATGCGCGGCGCCGATCAGTTGACCGTCAAGATTATAAGTCCAGGCGTGATAGGGGCAGGTGATCCGCCCTTTCAGGTTGCCTGAACCGTGCAGCAAGGTGGACATGCGGTGGCGACACACGTTCGACATCGCCCTGAGCACCCCGTCGCGATCACGCAGGATGATTACCGGATCGCGCCCGATCCGCATGGTGCGATAATCCCCCGGATTGGTGAAATCGTCGATCCGCCCGACACAGCACCATTCGTGGTTGAAGATCTCGTCGAGTTCCAGTTCAAGAAATTCAGGCGAGGTATAGACCTGCGGCGGCGTGGCTTCGGCCAGCTCGTCCGGCAATTCGGCATTACGCTTCACGGCGCCGAGCAGCTCTTCAATCGACATATGGGGTTTCATGGCGACGGTCTCCTCTGTGCTCTGGCATCCCGGCGCCTATCTGACGGCGATCCCGTATTGCGTTGCGGTTTCGACAAGAAGTTCCCACAGCGACACGGCAAAGCTGCGGGGAACGAGCAGCGAATACCCTGCTTCCTCACGCCACAGGGTGATACCGACGTGATGGAAGGCGGTCGAGGCGACAGATCCCGGTGGGAACGCCCCGTCGCGCAGATCGAGGGGGAGGAAATGATTCAGCAAGGTCTCGGATTTGTCACCACTGACCCTGATCCATGTTCGGGAATGCGACAGGTCCAGCGCAGCACCCTGCGTATCCGCGATCTTCGGCGGTGCGACGTCCGGATCAGGCGAGATCAACCACCATTTCAAAGGCTCGACCCGCAGCAAAGCGCCCGCGCTGCCGATCATCGCATGACCAGGATCAGGGGCGCTGGCACACCCGATCTGTTTCGCGGCAACCGCACCCGCCTTTGCCATCGTGTCGGGCCAGGCAGCGATCTGGTGCAGCGAGAACGGAAAGACGTCTTCAAGCATGATGGTCGCCCCGACAGGTGCGTCGGGGGTTTTCATGCCGTTGAGTGCTGACAGGGACTTATCCATACATCCGCTCTCCTTTGGGGTCGTACATGTGGGGCGAGACAATTTCGACCTCGACATCGCCCTTGCGCACCGGGTCCGTAGCGATCACTGGCTTGCCGGCCCATGCTGCATGCCCGCCCACAATGTAGCCAAGGCCAATCCAGTGCCCCAGGGCCGGGGAATGGGTGACGGCGGTGACCCACCCCTCGCCATGCCCGGTGTCTTCACCCGGCACGGACAAAAGCGCGCCGCCATTGAACGCCTGGGAACGATCCTTGGGAAAGATGCCAACCAGCTGCGGGCGATCAGCGCGCGTCAGCTCGGGTCTTTGGCGCAGGACATTTCCGATAAACGGTTTCTTGCTCGATGCCATCTTGCCCAGTCCTGCATCATCCAGCGTCATGCGACCATCCAGTTCTGCCCCGGTAACATGTCCTTTTTCGATCCTGAGCGCCCCAAGCGCCTCAAGCCCATAAAGACAGCCGCCAACCGGTTCTGCGGCACCCCAAAGCAGATCCATCATCGCCACACCATATCCGGCAGGCACGTAGACCTCGTAGGCCAGTTCACCGGAAAAGCTGATCCGCGCGATCAGGCAGGGGATATCCCCTTTTAGCCGGGCAGACGCTACGCCCATGAAAGGCAAGGCCTCGTCCGAAATGATCGCCGCGCCCTCAAGGCAGTCCGCGATCACGGCGCGCGATTGCGGCCCGGCAACGGCGGCTCCGCCCCATTGGTCGGACACCGAGGTGACATGCACCCGCAGATCAGGCCACCGCGTCTGCAATAGTTCTTCCAGCCAGACCATGACCTTGCCCGCGTTGGTGGTGGTTGTGGTCATCAGGAAGTCATTATCCGCCAGACGCCAGGTGGTGCCGTCATCCATCACCATCCCGTCATCGCGTAGCATGATACCGTAGCGCGCCTTGCCGATCGCCAGCTTGCCGAACCCGTTGACATAGATGCGGTTCAGAAACTCGCCCGCATCTGGCCCTTGTACCGCGATCTTGCCCAGTGAACTGACATCGCAGATGCCGACGGTTTCGCGCACTGTAGTCGCCTCGCGGATATAGGCCTCGGTGATTGTCTCGCCCGAACGGGCGAAGTACCACGGGCGATGCCAGAGGCCCGCATCGGTCATGATCGCGCCCTCTTTAAGTTTCCAGTCATGCAAGGGCGTTCGGCGTAGCGGTTTAAAGTGCCCCTGTACGTTGCGCCCCGCCAGCGCGCCGATGGCGACCGGCGTGTAGGGCGGGCGGAACCTTGTTGTGCCCACTTCAGGAATATCCTTGCCCAGCGCCTCGGCCATCAGTGCCAGCCCGATTATGTTGCCCATCTTGCCCTGATCGGTCGCCATGCCCAGCGTCGTATAGCGCTTCATATGCTCGACCGACACGAAGCCTTCCTGATGTGCCAATCGCACATCGACACTCGTTACGTCGTGCTGTGGATCGACAAAAGCCTTGGGTTTCGTGTCCGGCAGCCGCACCTCGTAAAGTGGCTTGATCGGTGCTTGCCAGCCGCCCGGTTCAGGCAGGGTTGCTGACTCTCCAAAAGCGGTTTTGGTCACGGCGATGCCCGAGGCTTCGCAAGCATCCACGTTCCAAATCCCGGCGGCGGACCCGGCGGCAAAGACCGCCTCATCAGTTGGCCCGGGCAGGAAACAGGCATTTTCTGCATTCCAGACGGGTTTTGCGCCGCGATGCGACAGCAGGTTCACCACCGGCGACCACCCACCGGACACCAGAAGAAGATCACAGGATTCGGTTTCTGCTCTCCGCCAGGCGCCATCCCTATGCTGCGCCAGTTTCACACCGCTCACCGACGCGCCACCAAGCACCTGCAACGGCGCGACACCGCTGCGTACGCTTATGCGGTCACGCCTTGCAACATCGCTGCGCGCATCTGCCAGCACGACCTGCGCGCCCGCCATTGCCAGTTCATCAGACGTCACATGCGCACTGTCATTATTGGTGGCCACGACGATCCGTTCTCCCGGCAGGATACCGTATCGGTTCAGATAGGTGCGCGCGGCACTGACTGTCATCACGCCGGGACGGTCGTTATTTCCAAACGCCACGGATCGTTCCAACGCCCCGGTCGCCAGTATCGTAGCCCCGGCGCGCACGGTCCAGAACCGTTGGCGGGGTTGATGCGCTGCCGGGGCCGGCAGATGGTCGCTGACCCGCTCCAACAGACCCGCAGTGCCGTTATCGTAAAGCCCGAAGGCGGTGGTGCGTGTCATGATCTGCACACCCGCCTTTTCGGCAGCTGCGATCAGCGACAGCCGCCTTGTCTCGGCCTCGGGGCCGGGCTGGTTCAGGAAATCCCCACCCAATTCGAAATCCTGTTCGACCAGCAGAACGTCCCTGCCCGCCTCTGCCGCCGTGACCGCTGCATTCAGGCCTGCCGGACCGGCCCCGACAACCAGCACATCACAAAACCCGTGGGCATGATCATAGCAATCCGGATCGGCCTCGCGCGAGGCAGCACCCATCCCGGCAGCCTTGCGGATCAGCTTTTCGTACTGCATCCACAAGCCAGTGCCGCGCCCCCATTCAAAAGGCGGCAGCCCCATGAAGGTCTTGTAGTAGAACCCGGCCGAGAAGAACCGGCTAAAAAGCCCCGATACAGCACCGATATCCCGGCGCACATTGGGCCAGGCATTCTGCCCGCGCGCTTCCAGCCCGTCGTAAAGCTCCTGCATGGTGGCCTTGATGTTGGGATCGGTCCGGTTTCCACGGCCAATAGTGACGATCGCACCGGATTCCTCGACCCCCGCAGACATGATACCGCGCGGCCGGTGATATTTGAAACTGCGGCCCAGCACTCGCTGATTGTTGGCCATCAGGGCCGAGGCCAGCGTATCACCCCGGAACCCGCTAAGCGACTTGTCGTCCCAGGTGAATGAGATCGGCGTTGTGCGATCGATCCGCCCGCCGCTTTCCAGACGCCGCGCGCTCATTGCTCTGCACCAAGTGCTGCGGCCATGCCGGGATGTGCTGACCTGACCGAATGGATTTCATGGGTCATCGTATCGCGTTCGACCAGCAGCCACATGCGGCAGCCATTCACATGCTGCCAAGTTTCGATCTGCACGCCGCAAATATTCTCACGCAGGAAAACGGCATCGTGCCATTCCTGCATTGGGGCATCGAGCGCGGGATAGGTGATCGAGCCGTCGCCGCCATAGCTGAATTCGCTATGATCACGGGGGCCGCAAAACGGACAGGAAATTCTGATCATCTTTTGTCTTTCTAGCCGTGCAGTTTCGGGTCGGGTCCCGCGCCGCGTTCATCGATCTGGAGACCGCGCTCGAATCGTTTGAGGTCGAAATTTTCGATCATCTTGTGGGGCCGGTCGTTGGCAATGAGATCGGCCAGATACCACCCTGATGCCGGGCTGGCCTTAAAGCCCCCATAGTTCCATCCGGCGTTCAGGTAGAGATTGTCGAGCGGCGTCTTGCAGATGAAATGCGAGCCGTCCATTGACATGTCCATCACCCCCGACCAGTGGCGCAACAGCCTGACCCGGCCAAGGCAGGGCAGCACCGACATCGCGGCTTCGGCCACGTCCTGCACCATCGGCAGGTTGCCGCGTTGGGCGTAGGATTTATACCAGTCCAGATCGCCGCCAAAGACCATCCCGCCCTTGTCAGATTGCGAGATGTAGAAATGCGCGCCGCCGACGCCAAAAACCACGACCTGATCTAGAAGCGGCTTGAGCGGTTCTGACACAAAAGCCTGCAGCTTATGGGATTCGATCGGCAACCGGCCCAGCCCCGCCATCTGCCAAAGCCGCGAAGTATTGCCCGCCACCGCGAACGCGACCTTTCCGGCGGTGATCTTGCCGCGCGAGGTTTCAAGCGCGGTCACCTTACCGCCGTCGCGGATAACGCCCGTCACCGCGCAGTTCTGGATGATGTCTACACCCCGGCTGTCCGCCGCCCTTGCATAGCCCCAGGCCACCGCATCATGGCGCGCAGTGCCAGCGCGTTTCTGCACGGCGGCCCCCATGATCGGAAACCGGGCGTCGGGGGCATAGTTGAGGTGCGGTACAGTTTTCTTTAGTTGATCCAGCCCCCAGATTTCGGCATCGGGCGCACCGGTGCGGCGCATGGTGTTGTAGTTGCGCGAGGCTGCGTCAATCGCCGCCGGGCTGTGCAACAATGCGATATGTGAACGCTGGCTGAACATCACGTTGTAATTCAGCTCGTGGCTCAGGTTTTCCCAGAGTTTCAGCGAATGTTCATAGAATTCCCGGTTGCCGGGCCGACCATAGTTTGATCGCACGATCGTGGTATTGCGCCCGGCATTGCCGCCGCCCAGCCAACCCTTTTCCAGCACGGCGATATTCTTCATACCGTGGTTCTTGGACAGGTAATAGGCCGTGGCCAGCCCGTGCAACCCGCCGCCTACGACTATCACATCGTAATGTGACTTCGGTTCCGGGTCGCGCCACTGACGGGTCCAGCCCTTCTGGCCGGTCATACCCTGCCAGAAGACATTCCATGCGGTGAAACGGGTCATGTCAACTCGGGGACCTTTAAATCGCTGATCTCGCGCAGATGCTTGCCCGGGTGCTTGAAAATCTGTCCGTAGCCTTCCAGCTGATCCATGATCCCCGCGCGCCGCAGGCAGCTCCACATCTGCGCCTGATTGGAGGTTACAACCGGCTTGCCCGTCGCCTGCTCGATTTCTTCTACCGCTTCCAGCGTACGGACACCGCCACAGCTTAGGAAAATGACATCCGCATCCGGGTGGTCGATCTCAAGCGCGAATTTTTTCCAATAGGCGGGCGTGACCAAACCCATATCCCAGCCGCTGGCGATATTGAGGCCCTGAATATCAAGTACATCGAACCCGCGCTTCACCAGAAATTCCGCCTCGGCAGTGTTGATCTCATCTAGATAGGGGGTTCCGACGACAAGCTTTTTCGCCCCCAGTTCGTGCAACGCATCCAGCACGCCCTGTACAAGGCACATCGGCTGCGCCCAGGGCGCGCCTTTCCTGATCTCGGCCATGACGCGGTCTTCACCGATCACGATGGACCCGGAGGTGCAGCTATAACTGACAACGTCCGGCCTGGCCTCGGGCTGAATGCGGCTGGCGGCATCAGCCATATGATCGATATGGCGCGACAGGGTTTCGTTGGTGGTGTGATCGTCTGTCTTCAGGCGGGTGACGTAAACAGCGACACCTTCCGGCGCCATATCGTTGAAATCGCTCTCGGCGGACGGATCGGTGGACATCAGGATGAAGCCCAGTTTCGCACGGTGATGGCGGCCCGCATCCATCTCGGGGGTGCGAGGGGTGGACTGAACGGTTTGACCGGGTTGAAACATCAGAGAATAACCTCCTCAACGGATTTAGGATGATGGGTGAGCGGCTCCCAGCCGTCTTCGGTGATGATGAAACTGTCGCCGACCTGTGCCCGGAACGTCTCGACCGAGACCGAGCCATCCACCGCCAGAACCATACCCGGCTGAATGATGGTCGTGTCGCCGGTTACCAGTTGCGGCGCCTCAAGGAAGCTGAAGCCTGTCGCACGACCACAGCGGAACGGGTATTCATAGTCCGCGCCCTGAATGACCTCGGCATATTCGGCGTGAATGCTTTCGGCGGTGACGCCGGGCCTGAGCGCCGCCAACGCGGCCTTCTGGCTGGCCACCGCAACCTCGTAGACGGCGACCTGATCATCGGGCGCGTCACCAATCCAGAAGGTGCGGTCAAAGCCCAGCTTGAACCGGTGAAAGTTGGTCATCCCGCAAAAGCACAGGAACACCGGATCGCCCGCGCGCATGACCCGTGTCGAGGCGCGGTGATGGGTTTTGATGATATCGCTGCCCGAGGCCATGATTTGCAGGAAATGGGTATTGGGCGACATATCGGCATCATCGTAATGAGTTGCCAGCAGCTCTGCCGCCTTGCGTGTACCGGCCTGAGACGTGGCAATCGCGACCTCGAATTCAGGCACGCCGTCACCAATCGCCGCCCGGCCCGCCTTCATCATCGATGTCGCGACCTCACCGGCATGGCGGGCAAGCTGCAATTCCTGCGCCGATTTGATCATCCGCATGTCGTTCAGGATCGGCGTGGCGCTGGTCAGCCTGTCGGCGTCCACCAGATCATTGACATAAGCCCGCACAGGCGGCGGCATGTGACCCGGTTCAATCGCAACCCGTGCGACCCCCTTTACCGCCGCCGGCAATTCTTCGCGCCACTCGTTGCCCATCCCGTCATTCCATGCCGCGATCCGGTCAACCTGCGCTGCCGCCTCCGCCGAGTTCAGATCAATCGTCGGTGTGATCAGCAGCGTGTCGCCATCCTTCGGCACCACCAGAATGGTCGGGCGGCCAAATTCCATATGCAGATAGTCATAGTAGCCGGTCAGGTAATAGACGTTGTCATCATCGGTGATCAGCGCCACATCAATGCCGCTCTCGGCAAGTTTCGACTGAAAGCGGCTCAACCTTTCACGAAACATCCACGATCCCCTCTCCATGACATTTCAGAGGCGTTGAGGCCGCGCCACACCGCACCCGAATTATTGCCCGCAGGTTAATGCCAATAACAGCCGTTTCAAAGTGACATTTGATATCGCATCATGATAACCGGTTGTTATGAAAAAATTTCGCAACACCCTGCCGCCGCTGGACTATCTTCTGTTTTTCGAAGCGGTTGCACGTCATGGCAATTTCACCCGCGCGGCGGAAGAGCTGAACGTGTCTCAGGCGGCGGTCAGCAAACGCGTCAAATCGCTGGAAATGCGGCTCGGGCTTGATCTTGTGAGCCGCAATGGTCGTGCAGTCAGCCTGACCCGTAATGGCCAGAAACTGGCACTGAGCACCTCCGAAGCGCTCGATTTCCTGAGTTCAAGTGTGACACAGATCAAACAAGCCAACCCAGAAGGGCTTTCGCTGGCGGCGAATGTATCGATCTCACAGTTCTGGCTCACGCCGCGTATCAATGAATATCTGATCGGACGCAATGCGGTACCGATCACGCTGACCGCCTCGGACCGGGATGCGGACCTTTTAGGATCCGAGAATGACGTGATAATATATTACAGCACAGACATTCCTAAAGGTTGGGATGGCACGGTGCTGTTCGAAGAGGTCTGGCTGCCGGTCGCCATGCCGGATCTGGTGGCGGGGATACGCGATATCACCTCACTCACCCTGTTAGATTTCGAAAAACTGACGCCCAAATGGTTCAACTGGCGCGACTATATCGCGCAAACCGACCATGCCGGTTTTGCGGCGGCCGAGCGGGTGATTTTAGGCTCCTATGGCAGTTCGCTTGATGCGGCGCTACGCGGCAAGGGAGTTGCCCTGGGATGTCCCGATGTCCTGCACCATGAGATCGAGGCGAAACGGCTAGCGCCATTGAACGACTATCAGATCAATACTGGACGCAATTATTTCGTGGTCTGGAAACCGGGGCACATGACGCCACGGATCCGCGATCTGCTCAAAGAGATAGATATCCGGATTTGATGCAACGGTCGTCAGGCACCTATGCTGTCGTCTGCATTGCTTACCCCTTGGCGTCGTCCCCGGGCTTGTCCGGGTCGGCTTGCCCCACACCTTTGAAGATAAACTTGAACGGTATTGCCCAAAGGAAGCCCAGCACCACGTAGACCAGCAATTCAACCCAGATCGGCGGGCGGTCGAGCATGTTCACCACGCTCACCGCCACCACCACATAGACCGGTAGACCAATCAGCAGAATGATCAACGCCCAACGGCGGCGGGCTTTGTAGCTGAGCGCCATCGCGTCAATCCGCGAACGGGTCGGTGACAAGGATGGTGTCTTCGCGTTCGGGGCTGGTTGAGACCATGGCGACCGGGCAGTCGATCAGTTCTTCAACCCGGCGGACATATTTGATCGCGTTGGCGGGCAGCTCGGCCCAGCTACGCGCGCCTTCGGTCGATTCGGACCAGCCGGGCAGTTCTTCGTAGACCGGCGTGCAGCGCGCCTGTTGGTCAGCGGCGGTGGGCAGGTAATCCAGCCGCTTGCCGTCGAGATCATAGCCGACACAGACCTTCAGCACATCGAACCCGTCCAGAACATCCAGCTTGGTCAGCGCGATCCCGTTGACACCGCTCGTGGCACAGGTCTGGCGCAGCAGGCAGGCATCAAACCAGCCACAGCGGCGTTTGCGCCCGGTGGTGACGCCAAATTCGTGGCCACGACGGCCCAGACGCTCGCCATCATCATCCAGCAGTTCAGTCGGGAACGGGCCTTCGCCGACGCGGGTGGTATAGGCCTTGACGATGCCCAGCACATAATCGACCGCGCCGGGGCCAACGCCAACGCCGGTCGCGGCCTGTCCGGCAATCACATTCGATGAGGTGACAAAGGGATAGGTGCCAAAATCAATATCCAGCAGCGCGCCCTGAGCGCCCTCAAACAGGATACGTTTGCCGGATTTTCTCTTTTCTTTCAGAACTTTCCAGACCGGGGCGGCATATTCGAGAACCTTGGGCGCGATTTCTTTTAGCTGGGCGATCAGCGCGTCGCGGTCGACCGGTTCGATCCCCAGCCCCTTGCGCAGCGGATCATGATGCTGCAGGGCGCGGTCGACGCGGGCGATCAGCGTCGCCTCATCCGCCAGATCGGCCACCCGAATCGAGCGGCGACCGACCTTGTCCTCGTAGGCCGGGCCGATGCCACGGCCGGTGGTGCCGATCTTGGTACCTTTGCTGGCGGCCTCTTCGCGGGCGCGGTCAAGTTCACCGTGGATAGGCAGGATGAGCGGTGTGTTCTCGGCCACCATCAGGGTTTCGGGGGTGATGCTGACACCCTGTGCGCGGACGGTTTCGATCTCGTTCACCAGATGCCAGGGGTCAAGCACGACGCCGTTGCCGATGACGCTGAGCTTGCCGCCGCGCACCACGCCCGAGGGCAGCGCATGCAGTTTGTAGACGGTGCCATCGACCACCAGCGTGTGCCCGGCATTGTGACCGCCCTGAAACCGCGCAATCACATCAGCGCGTTCACTCAGCCAGTCAACGATCTTGCCTTTTCCCTCGTCACCCCACTGGGCGCCCACGACGACGACATTTGCCACGGCAGTTCCTCTTCGAATTCCGGATAAACCCGCGCCCGTATACCGGTGCGGCGGCACTTGTGAAACACCTAAATCGCCGGAAGCACTGGACAGCGGTCGGGAGATTTGAACAGTTTGACCTATCGGACAACTAGGAGGCTCAGAATGGGATTCGCGCTTCGCTGGCTGGTAGCGTTTCTGTTGCTGGCCGCAACTTTCAATCCGACCAAGTGGAATTATGTCAGCTGGGCACGGTTAAATTTCGACGACCAGATGTCGATCACCGTGTTTCTGGGGCTGTTGCTGATGGTGGGCTACATCATCTATCTGCGTGCTACACTGCGGTCGATCGGAGGGTTTGGCATGGGCCTTGTGCTGGCGCTTGTGGCGGCATTGCTGTGGGTTTTGTTCGATTTTGGCTGGCTTAGCCTGGAAAACCAATCCTTCAATCTATGGCTTGGCATCCTGGCCCTTTCACTGGTGCTGGGCGTTGGCCTGAGCTGGAGCCATGTCCGGCGCAATCTGAGCGGCCAGGCCGATATGGATGATGTCGACGAATGATCGCATCCAGCGGATTCCCGCTAGTACGAAGCCTTTGATCCTCGCATCATAAACAGAAATATAAGCCATTGATTTTACGAAATATACCCGCCTGAAGTCGACTTGGACTTCCTCACCATCACGCTAAATAACGCGTTCGTTATCGATGTTGAGTTAACCGTCATTAAATATCTGCGTTGAATTAACCGTCTGTTTACCACGCTCGGTGAGTTTCGGCGGGCATCGAAATTTGTATGGCTGATTCAATTATGTCCGACGAGATTTTGTTCAAAAATGCTCCCGTCGGTATCGCCCGTGTTGGAACTGACGGGACATTTCTCCAGGTCAATCAGCGGTTTTGCGAAATTCTCGGGCTGTCCGAGGAAACCTTGGTATGTCTGCGGCTTCATCACATCACCCATCCCGGAGACATAGAATCAGCCGCGTTGCATATGAGACGGCTACTCAGCGAAGATCACGGCAGGTTCAACATGGCGAAACGCTTCATCCGGGGCGATGGCAGCATCCTGTGGACCGATCTGAATGTCAGTTTCCTGCAACGGAATGAGCGTCAGGACGCGCACTTTATCGTCGTGATTCAGGACATGACGAAAACCCGCAGCCATATCGACGTGCTTGAGCACAAGCTGCGTCACGATCCGCTCACGCGTATTCGCAACCGCGCCGGGTTCATCGAACACCTCAGCAGAGCGTGCCGCAGGTATCAGCGCAACGGCAGCAGTTTCGCGCTGGCCTATCTGGATTTGGACAATTTCAAAGAGATCAACGATACGTTGGGCCATGTGACCGGTGATATCCTGCTGCGTGAAGTGGCCACTCGCCTGCAGCGCATGATGGAAAATGACGGCACTGTTGCCCGGTTGAGCGGGGACGAATTTGCTGTTGTCCTCACCAACATCACCACGCCCGAGATGCTGAATGCCGCACTCTACCGCCTTCACTCGGTTTTCGGCGCGCCGTTTGAGGCAAATCAAGCGCAGGTCGATATCTCGGCCAGTATCGGATTGGCGCATTGTCCGATGGACGCCCACACTGTTCGCGGGCTCATGCAACATGCCGACAAGACGATGTATGCCCAAAAGAATGCTTCGGCTTCGGATCGGTCCGACGAACCGCAACAGCGGATGGGCGCCATTCAGTAAACGGCTTACGTTGGACAGCAGATCTCTTCAGAGGCTGATACCGGTCACCCGACCGCGCAGCGCATCATCGCCGGGGGCTGCCACAGCACGCGGATCGCACGAAAGGCGTCACCGAAAACACCGCATCGCGGGCATACCGGCCAATATAACGCCCTATCCTGACGGGATAGGTTGCTATTGGCGGGTTGCGGGACGCGTGCGAATTGCATAGATAGCGCCTTGATCCAACCTAGACAGGCCGCATCCCATGGAAAACGTCGTCCTTACCATCCACCTTCTTCTGGCCCTCGCCCTGATCGGCGCGGTGCTGCTGCAACGCTCGGAAGGCGGCGGGCTGGGCATGGGCGGCGGTGGCGGTGGCGCGATCTCGGGTCGGTCGGCCGGAACCGCGCTTGGCAAGCTGACCTGGATTCTGGCGATTGCCTTTATATGCACCTCGATGACGCTGACAATTATCGCCGCCAAAAACGCGGCAGGAAGCTCGGTTCTGGATCGGATCACCGACGCGCCTGCACCGGCAGAGGCCCCGGCGGTAGATCTGGGGGACGACAACCTGCTGCCACCCTCTGCGGACGAAAACGCGCCCCTGACGCCCACCGCGGACTGACCACTATCGCTTGAGGCCCGAAAGGGTTAACGCAACATCATCTTGCGGCCGTCTTGCGCGATTGCTGCGAATCCTATATATGTCGAGTCCCGTGGTGCTGCGGTCTTTTTGACCTGCTCAGGGCCTCATTTTGAGCTGAATATCACGGGAGTAGCCGCGCCTATGGCACGTTTCATTTTCATTACCGGTGGCGTTGTTTCTTCCCTTGGCAAAGGGCTGGCCTCGGCCGCGTTGGGGGCGCTTTTGCAGGCACGGGGATTTTCCGTGCGGCTGCGCAAACTTGACCCTTACCTGAACGTCGATCCCGGCACGATGTCGCCCTTTGAGCATGGCGAAGTGTTCGTGACCGATGACGGCGCCGAAACCGATCTGGACCTGGGCCATTACGAGCGCTTTACCGGGGTGCCCGCGCGGATGACCGACTCGGTCAGTTCTGGCCGCATCTATTCCACCGTGCTGGAACGTGAACGCCGTGGCGATTATCTGGGCAAAACCATTCAGGTGGTGCCGCATGTCACCAACGAGATCAAGGAATTCATCTCAATCGGCGAGGATGAGGTTGATTTCATGCTGTGTGAAATCGGCGGCACCGTGGGCGATATCGAGGGCCTGCCGTTCTTCGAGGCCATTCGCCAGTTCAGCCACGACAAGCCACGCGGCGAATGCATTTTCATGCACCTGACGCTGCTGCCGTATCTGGCCGCCAGCGGAGAGCTGAAAACCAAACCCACGCAGCACAGCGTCAAAGAACTGCAATCCATCGGTATCGCGCCGGACATTCTGGTGTGCCGGTCCGAACAGCCCATTCCTGACAAGGAACGCGAAAAAATCGCACTGTTTTGTAACGTACGTAAAGAGGCTGTCGTGGCCGCCTATGATCTGGCGTCGATCTACGAGGCACCGCTGGCCTATCATCGCGAAGGGCTGGATCAGGCGGTGCTGGACGCCTTCAACATCTCACCCGCGCCACAGCCCAATCTGAGCGTCTGGCAGGATGTCTATGACCGCATCCACACCACCGATGGTCAGGTCAATGTGGCCATCGTCGGCAAATACACCCAGCTTGAAGACGCCTATAAGTCGATCAAAGAGGCACTGACTCATGGTGGCATGGCCAACCGGGTGAAGGTCAATGTCGAGTGGGTCGATGCTGAGATTTTTGACACCCAGGACCCTGCCCCGCATCTTGAAGGTTTCCACGCCATCCTCGTGCCCGGCGGCTTTGGCGAGCGGGGCACCGAAGGCAAGATCAAGGCCGCCGAATTCGCCCGCACCCACAAGATCCCCTATCTGGGCATCTGTCTGGGCATGCAGATGGCGGTGATCGAGGCCGCGCGCAACGTCGCTGATCTGCCCGATGCCGGATCCGAGGAATTTGACCATGAGGCCGGAGAAAAACGTTTTACACCCGTGGTTTATCACCTCAAGGAATGGGTACAAGGCAATGAAAAAGTCAAGCGCAAGGTTAGCGACGACAAGGGGGGCACCATGCGCTTGGGCGCCTATAACGCCACGCTGACCGAAGGGTCAAAAGTGGCCGAAGTCTACGGCACCACCGCGATTGATGAACGCCACCGCCACCGCTACGAGGTTGACACCAAATACCGCAAGGCACTGGAAAAACAGGGGCTGCAATTTTCCGGCATGTCACCGGATGGTCGCTTGCCCGAGATCGTGGAGTGGAAGGATCATCCGTGGTTCATCGGCGTGCAGTTCCACCCCGAGTTGAAATCGAAACCGTTCGAGCCGCACCCGCTTTTCGCCGATTTCATCCGCGCGGCGGTCGAGACCTCGCGTCTGGTCTAAGAACGCCGCTCAAAACTACAATGCAGCACCCGCTGAGACCTTTATGGTAAATGGATGCAAATCCAAACCAGAGAGCTTGCCGGAAACAATGTTTCCAGATTTCTGGCACACGCATTTTCTCGGATAGGCCTTAGAGCGCCATGCGAGAATTCGTTCCTCCTGGCAAACCCATCAGTGGCAACTTTGCAGACGAAATGGACGTTCGCTGTCGGTACAAAATGAACGATGTTTTCCCAAAAATTCAGTGAATTAGCGTGGACAGATGAAAGTGTGTTAAAAGTTCCATGCCTACGGCAAAAGTGAATGGTAAATTCATGAATTAATATTGGCCACACATTTGGGGGGAAACGTGATGGACGCAATTGGCAAATTTTTTCTAGCTCGTCCGTCTTGGTTATTCGCTCTAGTCGCGAGTGCGTTAGTGGCACTGCCCATTGCAATCTGGCTCGATCTCAAAAGTCTTTCGGACCAGAATATGCTGCGGCAGGCAACAAGTCTGAACAACATTATTACAAGCGTGAGATCCTACTACGCTCAAAATGTTGTCGGTCGGGTTCTGGCGGCTGACGGACAAACCAAATTGCTGCACAACTACGAAGAAGTCGTTGGAGCAATCCCAATCCCGGCAACACTTTCCATCGAGCTGGGAGATGCGATTGGAAACTCCGAAGGTGACGTGAAATATCGTTTTGTTTCGGATTTTCCTTTCAAAAGCAGACCGCGCCACCGGCTTGACCAATTTGAAACAATGGCTCTGGAGAGATTTAGGTCCAATTTTGGTGCTGATGTGCTGGTACAAACGACGGGTAAATTATGGGACCAGACAATCACGCTTGCGACCCCTGTCATCATGTCCGGCGCCTGCGTTTCTTGCCATAACACCCATGTTGAAAGTGCGAAATCCGACTGGAAAGTGGGTGACGTCAGGGGCCTACAATCCGTTACGATACGGCAACCCATCGCTTTGAACATTTGGACGTTCAAATGGGTGCTCGCTTACTTGGCCGTGGCAGGCACGATGGGTATGTTATTTGCGATAGTGCAGTATAGGCTTGCTGGAAAATTTTCCCTATTGAATGACGAACTGGCCGCAAATAACTCGTTTCTTGCCGATGTTTCCGCAAAAATATCAAAGTACCTTTCACCACAAATATACAAGTCGATATTCTCTGGCGAAAAGGACGCGTCAATTTCGACGGAGCGGAAGAAATTGACTGTGTTTTTCTCAGACATCAAGGATTTCACAGCAACAACTGAGCGACTGCAACCGGAAGAATTGACAGATTTATTGAACAATTATTTTACCGAAATGGCAAAGATCGCCGAGGCGCACGGTGCGACGGTCGACAAGTTTATTGGTGACGCAATTGTGGCCTTTTTTGGCGACCCGGAAACCAAGGGAACGGGTGAAGACGCCCGAGCGTGCGTGCGCATGGCATTGGATATGCAACGTCGATTGCAGGAGCTGGAAAAAACCTGGCACGAAAAAGGCTTGGAGCACCCGTTCCGCGCTCGCATGGGGATAAATACCGGCTATTGTAATGTCGGGAATTTCGGATCAACAGATAGGATGGATTACACGATAATTGGTGCCGAAGCTAACTTAGCAGCTCGACTGGAAAGCATCGCTGAGCCCGGTGGAATTGTGCTCAGTTATGAAACCTACGCGCATGTGAGGGACATCGTCAGCGCAACACAATTAGAGCCAGTTTCTTTCAAAGGCATTGCTCGCGAGGTGATGCCTTATCAAATCATATCTGAACACTCCGCACCGTGCATCGGCGCAATCCAAGAAAGCCGCGACGGGAATCAATTGACGGTTGACCTGCAGATTTTGGACGAGAACACCCGTAGAAAGCTGCGCGAGGCAATACAAAGGTTAGTACGCGACGCAAACTCGACCGCGAGCTAGTGATTTGATCCATAGCAGGTCGAACCAAGTCGAGACGGGAAGAAGTTATCAATAGTAAGTCACTGTAAATCTTTTTCCAGGCGGTAACGAGCTTCGTCTGGACAAATTCTTTACTGCCTTTTCGACATCGTTTTAGAGCAACCACTTTCGGATCAAAACGGTCTTTGAACACAGTTCACAGACACAAACGGAGCGTGTTTTATTCCCTGGGTGATGACGAAACTCGATCGATTTATGATGATCGTGTTGCCAACGACTGGCCCTTCGCAGGTTCAGGTTCGTCCTCGATCACGCGTTTCGTGGCCAGGTCGATGGCCGGGCTGAGGATATCGTAGAGCAGGCTGTGGTTCTTTTTCTGTTCTTCCGGCACCTCGATGCGCAACGTGTTCTTCAAGAGCGGCTCTAGAATGTCTGCGTCCAACTGCCAGCGCCCTGAACGCCCTTCGGCATCGTCTTCGGCCTGATAGGCAAGCCATTTATTGATACGTTTGTGATCAGCCAGCATATTGTTGGGGTCAACCAGGTAGAACCCGCTATTGATCCGCAGGCAGATATTATCGAGAAGCCGGACAATCCCGCGATATCCTTCGGGTACGTCCCGCTTGGGCATGTAGTTGAACCGTTCAGGCTCACCGTTCAGAAATGCAGCCAGTGCCGTGCCCAGATCGACACATTTCTGCGCCATAACCCAGCCCAGCACAGTTTCAGGATGCTGGTACCAGTCGTAGCAGCGGGCAAGCGCGCAAAGCTGGCCAGCACTCCCCTGCCGGGCCATCGCCAAATGCTCTTCTGCACTGCCCAACACCCAATCGAAATCCTCGAAATCCTGCATTGCCTGTCTCTGAACCTGTACCATCTCCGCTCTCCGTTACAGCCTGATCCATCATCGGGTACATTCTTGGGTTGAAATGTGACGCTCGCGTGGCGATCCGGCATTGATCGCAGATTCGGCGGAAACCTGCCGTTTCCAGATCGTGAAAAGACCAACATGAAGAGCAAAAAAACCGATGCATGACTTTTAGTTATTTTATTTAATAACAAATGGATACAATCATACCCTGAAGCTCGTTCCAGCTTATATCCAAAACGCGAATTGCCCACACGGGTCACGGCCGAAGCAGGCGCTATCACCGCTCGCTATGATGGCGAGCCCCAACACAAATCCGTCCGGAACCCGTACCAGCACCGGAAAGAGTTTCGGGCGATAAAAATCGCTTGGCCAGAGTACCAAACCCATGCTTAATCTGCGCCTATGCTGTCACGTATCCTCAACGCCTTTTCCACCCCCACACCCGAACCTCTGCCCGAGCCGGATCAGAAGCTGGCCCTTGGCGCATTGATGGTACGCGTGGCGAAATCTGATGATCACTATCAATTCGAGGAAATCAGCCGTATCGACCGGTTGTTGACTCGCCTGTTTGGGCTAAACCCGGTCGAGGCGGCCAAAACCCGCGCCATTTGCGAAAAGCTGGAACGCGAGGCCCCGGAGACCGAGCATTTTGCCCATGTCATTCGCTCTTCCACCACCTTTCAGGCACGAGTCGAGGCGCTTGAGGCGATGTGGGAGGTTTTATTGGCGGATGGCGAGCATCACGAAGCCGAAGAAACGGTGATCGAGGCCACGCGTATAGCCCTGGGGCTGAGCGATTCTGACAGTGCCACAGCCCGCGCCACGGCCGAGGGTTTATGAGCATGCCAGGGCCTGTTCACAAGCCCTAGACCTTTCCAACGACAGACCTATAGTCAGACCTCATGTTCTCTTCTCTGCTCAAGCACCTCATCCAACCTGAACCGAAACGACTGAGCGAGGTGGATGCCCGCGTGGCCCTGTCGGCCCTGCTGGTCCGTGTGGCGCGCAGTGACGGGGATTATGCGACTGAAGAGAAAGACCGCATAGACCGGATCATTGCCGATCGCTACAGCCTGTCGCCTTTCGAAGCAACGGCGCTGCGCGGGCGTGCCGAAGCGCTTGAAAACGAAGCCCCCGATACGGTTGTCTTTACCGAAGCGATCAAGCAGGCGGTTGATTATGATCATCGTCTGGCAGTGGTCGAAGCGCTGTGGAAAGTGGCCCTGGCGGACGGGGAGCGTGACGCGCAGGAAGATGCGCTTTTGCGGCTTGTCTCAAAGTTTCTGGGCGTTAGCGACATGGACAGTGCGCGGGCGCGGCAACGGGTGGCGGGCACGGGCTAACACTGGCGGGAAAGAAGACAATGGCCCCTCTTAGCGATCTCTACGGCAATGCCCTGACCACCAGCAGCGCCCGCGCGGCCGAGGATTATTCAACCGGCCTGCATCGCCTTTTAGCCGCACAATGCGATATGGTTGCCCCGTTTGAGGACGCTATCGCCGCCGATCCGCAATTTGCTCTGGCCCATGCGGGACACGCCCGCGCGTTGCAAAACGTTAATGATGCCACGGGCGCCCGTGCCGCGATCAAGACCGCAAGCGCCCTGTCCGAGGGCTGCACGGAGCGCGAACAAAGCCACATCCATTGCCTTGGCCTGTTGATCACCGGCAAGACCGCGGACGCCTATGCCGCGATCCGGTCACATGTCGAGAGCTATCCACGCGATGCCATGGTGGCGCAGACCTGCAGCTCGATCTTCGGGCTGATCGGGTTTTCCGGCCAGCCGGGTCGCGAGGCCGAGATGCTGGCCTTTAACGCCGCCCTTCTACCGCATTACGGCGAGGATGACTGGTGGTGCCTCAGCCAGTATGCCTTTGCACTTTGTGAAACCGGCAATCTGACCAAAGCCGGCCGGGCGATCGACCGGTCGCTGGCGCTGAACCCGGATAACGCCAACGGCGCGCATATCCGCTCGCATATCTGGTATGAGGCCGGCGAGACCAAGACCGGCACCGATTATCTGACCCATTGGCTATCGGGCTACGACCGTCGCGGCATGATGCACGGGCATCTGTCGTGGCATGTGGCGCTGTGGTCGCTCGAACAGGGCGATACAGCGCAGATGTGGCAGATCGTCGATGCCGACGTCGCCCCCGGTTCCGCGCTTGGCCTGCCGATCAACGTGCTGACCGATACCGCCTCGATCCTGTTTCGGGCCGAAGTGGCGGGAGAAACGGTCGCCCCCGAGCGTTGGCACCAGATCAGTGCCTATGCCAGCCGGTTCTATCCCAAATGCAGCAACGCTTTTATCGACATGCATGCAGCCCTGGCCCACGCCATGGCCGGACAATCCGAACCTCTGCACGAGATCATCCACAACCCCGCCGGACCGGCTGCTGATCTGGTGCCCGACGTGGCGCGCGCCTGCCAGCATATCGCGGCACAGGAGTGGGCTGCGGCCGCGCATCATCTGACGTGCTGCATGGCTGATCATGCCCGCATCGGCGGCAGCCGCGCGCAGCGCGATTTACTGGAACACGCTTTGCTGACCTGTTTGCTCAAACAGGGGCAATCACAGGAGGCGCGCCAGATACTGGCGCTGCGACGGCCCCTGCTGGCCGCGTCGAGCCCGTGGCGCGGTCTGGCGGACGTAAAGGCGTAGCCATCTACCCAGGATCAGAGGAAACAGGTCTGAGAAAGTCTGCTGACGTGTCAGGGCTGAGGCCGGACAGGCAGCGACATCCTTTTCCCGGCGAAGGACGTTTTTCGCAGGTTGAACTGCTTTGATCCGCCATATTGCATTGACGGGCATTAGCGCTTCAAACCCGTTTCTGCTTGAATACACTGCGTGTTGAGGGGTCAAGAAATGACGAAACAGGTTCGCGTTGCGGTTATCGGCGGCGGCGTTGTCGGGGTCAGCGTGCTTTATCATCTGGCAAAACTGGGCTGGAGCGATTGCTGCCTGCTGGAGCGCACGCAACTGACCGCCGGGTCGACCTGGCATGCGGCGGGGCTGTTGCCATTCTATTACCCGAACCAGACGATGAGCCTGATCAACAGGCACTCGATGGATCTTTACGCGCGACTGGAAAAAGAAACCGGTCAGCCGTCGGGCTTTCATCAATGCGGGCAGCTGCGTCTGGCAACCAGCAATGACCGTCTGGATGAATATCGCGCCTATCTGAGCTTTGCCCGCGCCTTCAGGATCGAATGTGATCTGATCACCCGGGAAGAGGCGCAAAAGCTGTGGCCCTTGGCCAGTCTGGATGGCGTGATCGCCGCACTTTATCACCCGGCCGATGGGCATATCGCCCCGGCCGACCTGACTCAGGCGATGGCAATCTCGGCCCGGAGTATGGGCGCGAAAATCCATCTGGAAACCGAAGTGACGGCGATGGCGCAGACGCCCTCTGGGGAGTGGCGGATCACCACGACAAAGGGCGATTTTCTGGCCGAACATGTGGTCACCGCCACCGGCAATTATGCCCACCAGACCGGTGCCATGGTGGGACTGAACGTGCCTTCAATCCCGGTGATGCACCAGTATGTGGTGACAGAAAGCATCAGGGAATTCGAGGATTACAACAAGGCGGGCCTGCCTGAAATGCCGGTTCTGCGCGACGACAAAACCCGGTTCTACCTGCGGCAGGAAAACGATGGGCTGATCCTCGGCCCCTATGAACCCAACCCACAAAGCTGGGCGATCAACGGCGTGCCCGAGGGCTTTGGCGCCGAGTTAATGACGCCAGACTACGATATCCTCGAGCCGTTCATTGAGGGCACCATTGGGCGTGTCGCCTCGTTCGGGAAGGCCGGGATCAAGACCGTGGTGAACGGCCCCATTGCCCATACGCCTGACGCCTATCCGCTGGTCGGTCCCGCGCCGGGGCTGCGCAATTACTGGCTGGCCGAGGGCATGGTGGCGGGCATCTGCTATGGCGGCGGCGTGGGCCGGTACCTGGCCGAATGGATCACCGAAGGCGCGCCGACGATCGACATGTGGTCGGTCGATCCGCGCCGCTTCAATACCCATGCGGGCAAGATCCACACCCATATAAAAAACGAGGAAACTTACGGGCATATCTTCGACATCCACTATCCCAATCTGGAAATGCCCGCCGCGCGCCCGGGCAAGACCAGTCCGTGTTATGACCGGCTGACCGCTGCCGGTGCGGTCTGGGGCGTGGCTGGCGGGTGGGAGCGCGCGCGGTGGTTTGACGTCGACGGCTTCAACGCGCCTGAAACCCTCACCTTCCGTCGTTCGAATTCCTTCGAAGTGATTGGCGAGGAATGCCGCGCCATCCGCGAGGGCCTAGGGCTGATCGACTTCACCAGCTTCGCCAAATGGGAGGTCACTGGCCCGGGCGCGTTGGCGTTCCTGAACCGTGCGCTTGCCAACACCATGCCCACGCGCGATGGCCGCGTGACGCTGGCCCATGCACTTGATGAAAACGGGCGTTTCCGTGCCGAATACACCGTCGCGCGGCTGGCCGGGAACCGGTTTTACCTCTGCGGTCCGGCGTTTTCGGAAATGCATGACGAGGATGTTCTGCGCAGCCGGCTGCGACCCGAGGATGACGCCACCATCACCAATATCAGCATGGGCTGGGGCTGTTTCACCGTCGTCGGGCCGAAATCTCGTGAATTGCTGACGCGCATTGTTGATGGACCGATGGACAATGACAGCTTCAAATGGTTCGACGTGCAGGAGCGCGAGGTCGGCTGGGCCCCCGGCGTGCGCGTCATTCGGGTCAATTACTGTGGCGAGCTGGGCTGGGAACTGCACCACCCGATCGCGTATCAGCACCACATCCTTGATCAGCTTGAACGGTTTGGGGCCGACCTGGGCTTGCGTCATGTGGGCTTCCGCGCCCTCGACAGCCTGCGGATGGAAAAATCATATCGTGCGGTGACACAGGAACTAACCAGCCAGAATACTTTGAGCGAGGTCGGTCTTGGCCGCTTCATCGGCAAGGGCAAGACCGGGTTCATTGGCGCAGAGGCGGTTGCGGCGAATGCCGGGAACGAAACCGTTCGACTAGTCACACTTGAGGTCAACTGCGAAGAAGGCAAAGTTGAACCTGCGATGAACCAGGCGGTGCGCACCGGGGAAGACGTGATTGCTCTGACCACCTCGGGCGCTTACGGCCACTATCTGGGTAAGCATCTGGCAATGGCCATCATTCCAGCGGACTATGCCGCTGAGGGAACGAAACTGACCGTCGAAATCCTCGGTACGCGCTATGAGGCGGTTGTCATCCCGGACAGCCCGCACGACCCTGAAAACCTCCGCCCCCGCGCGTAGGGGGCACATCCAGCCATTTCATAACTGGTTAGAGTAGCTCTTGATCAATGCTAAATGCTGGCTTGATGACAACTCAAACATCCCTCCAAAACGGAATGACCCGGCGTCAATTCGGCAGCTAACTTGGCAATGCATCCGTTTTGCAAGTTGCATTATGCCAAAAATTCGGCCCTATTAACGACCTGACATTATAGAAACCTTCAGGATCGCCCCTTGACAGAACAGACGCCCGTCATCGAAATTCGCAATCTGCACAAAGCCTATGGCGCGCTTGAAGTGATCAAAGGCGTCGATATCACCGCCCACAAAGGCGACGTTGTTTCGTTGATCGGCTCATCCGGTTCTGGCAAATCCACCATCCTGCGCTGTGCCAACCTGCTGGAAGAAAGTCAGCAGGGCGACATCCTTTTCAAGGGCGAGCCGGTCAAATGGCGGGGCGAAGGGCTGAACCGGCATCCGGCGGACCAGAAACAGGTTCTTCGGATACGCACCAACCTGTCGATGATCTTTCAACAGTTCAACCTCTGGGCCCATATGACCATCCTGCAAAACGTGATGGAAGCACCCGTCACGGTGCTGGGCCGCGACCGTGCAGATGTCGAAGACAAGGCCCGCCATTATCTTGACAAGGTCGGCATCGGCGACAAATGCGATGTCTACCCCGCGCAGCTTTCCGGCGGCCAGCAACAGCGCGCGGCCATCGCGCGCGGCCTGTGCATGGAGCCCGAGGCGCTGCTTTTCGACGAACCGACCAGCGCGCTCGACCCCGAGCTTGAGCAGGAGGTCGTCAAGGTGATCAAGGATCTGGCCACCGAAGGGCGCACCATGATGATCGTCACCCATGATATGAAAATGGCCGCTGATGTCTCGGACCACGTCGTGTTCCTGCATCAGGGGTTGATCGAGGAAGAGGGTGCGCCGGACACGTTGTTTGGTGCGCCGAAATCGGAGCGGCTGCAGCAATTCCTCAGCTCGACCATGGCCGCTTGAGGATATAATAAAGTTTCTGAGTAAAAGGGAGAAAACTCATGAAAAAACTGGTACTTGCAACGGCGGCACTGGCGCTTTCGGCCGGTCTGGCCTGGTCGGCCGCGCACGAGAAAACCATTCGCATGGGCACCGAGGGCGCTTACCCTCCGTGGAACTTCATCAATGACGCCGGCGAAGTGGACGGTTTTGAGCGCGAGTTGGGCGACGAGCTGTGCAAACGCGCCGAGCTGACCTGTGAATGGGTCACCAATGAGTGGGACAGCATTATCCCCAACCTCGTCTCTGGCAACTACGATGTAATCATCGCGGGCATGTCGATCACAGACGAGCGCGATGAAGTCATTGATTTCACACAAAACTACACACAGCCTGACCCAACCCTGTATGTGGCGTTGTCAATGGATGCCGATGTCGAGGGTGGCGTGATCGCAGCCCAGACTGGCACGATCCAGGCTGCACATATCGCGGAAAGCAACGCAACTCTGGTAGAGTTTGCCACGCCTGAAGAAACCATCGCAGCCGTGCGCAATGGTGAAGCGGATGCGGTATTTGCCGATGGCTCCTTCCTATTGCCCATCGCAGACGAAGATGACACGCTGATGGTGCTCGACCAGAAAGTCCTGTTGGGCGGCGGTGTTGGCATGGGCGTGCGCGAAAGCGACGGTGAACTGCGGGCCACATTCGATGCAGCCATTCAGTCGATGAAAGACGATGGCTCGCTGAACGAGCTGATCACCAAGTGGGAAATCGGCGAAACCTTCTGATCTAACAAGGATCTGGCGGGGCCCCTTTCGGCCCCGCCGTTTTACTCATGTTTTCATATTGCGCCGACCCCTCCACGCTATCGGGCCTGACATGGCTCAGCTGCTACCTCACCACGGGCAAGCATATGGCGTTCTACCTGTCCTTTGGGACGGTGCTTTTGCTGTTGGCCATTACCGCGCCCACGGCCCTCTTTTTTGGCTATCTTGGCGCCACGGCGGCGCGTTCGGTGGTCGCACCCATCCGCTGGATCGGCAAAACCTATATCGCGATTGTCCGCGGCGTGCCCGACATAGCGTTTTTCCTGTTTTTCGTGATTGCACTGGATCAGGCCATTGAATGGTCGCGCCACAAAATTCTATGTCCAGAATGGGCGGAATCCGTGCGCCAGGGAAATGATTTTGTGGTTTGCGATGCGGCCAAGATGCCGCTTGGCAACGCCCCACAATGGATACACGAGACCTACGGGTTTTTCCTGGCCGTCTTCACCTTCGCCATCGTCTTCGGTGCCTTCGCCGCCAACGTCCTTTTTGGTGCCATGCGCGCCGTGCCGCGCGCCCAGATGGAAACCGCCGAGGCCTATGGCATGAGCCGGAGGCAGGCATTCCGCCGGATCATGGTACCTCAGATGTGGGTTTATGCCCTGCCCGGCCTGGGTAATCTCTGGATGGTGCTGATCAAGGCCACGCCGCTGCTTTTTCTCTTGGGGGTCGAGGATATCGTCTATTGGGCGCGTGAAATGGGCGGGTCCAAAACGACAAAATTCACCGACTACCCGCACGGGGACTGGCGCATGTGGTATTTCCTTGCGCTTCTGGTTTTCTACCTGGCCTTTACCCGTGTGTCGGAAATCTTTCTTGAGCGCACCATGACCCGGCTGACCAAGGGCCAGGCCACCACCGGTGGCGAAGCCCAGAGAAAGGCCGCAGCATGATTTTCGCGCGTTCCGGGGGCATCACATGAGCTGCTGGCAGACAATACAGGATTACGGGTTGCGCGCCGTCGGCATTGGTGAGCGGCTGCTGCCAAAAGAGGATTTCACCCTTTGCCAGCAGTTCACGCTGATCGGCTCGGGCATGATCTGGAACATCTATTTCGGCGTGCTGGCGCTGCTGGCGGGGTTCTTCTTTGCCACCGCGCTGGCACTTGGCAAGGGTTCGCGCAACATCTGGCTGCGCAAATCATCGGAATGGTTCATCTTCCTCTTTCGTGGCTCGCCTCTGTTCGTACAATTCTTCTTTGGGTACTTCCTGTTTCTCAGCCTCAAACAGGTCTTCCCGATTTTCACCCCCTTTACCGCTGCCTGGCTCGGCGCGCTGGTGGTGCTGTTTCTGAACACCTCTGCCTATACCGGCGAGATCTTTTATGGCGCACTACGATCGATCCCCAAGGGTGATGTCGAATCCGCTGATGCCTATGGTTTTTCTGGCTGGCCCCGGTTCAAGAAAATCGTGTGGCCGACCATGCTACGACTAGCCTGGCCCGCCTATACCAATGAGGCGATTTTCCTGTTTCATGCCACCGCGCTGGTCTTTTTCTCGGGCTTTCCGGCCTGGCAGCAACGAGGTGATGCGCTTTATTACGCGAATTACTTTGCCGACAAGACGTTCAACCCGTTTGTCCCCTACCCGATCCTTGCGGGCTATTTCATCGTGTTGACCGTCGTGGTGATCAGCGTCTTCGGTCTGGCCAACCGCCGCCTCAACCGGCATTTGCCGCAGGAAGCGCGCAAAAAACTCAAGCTGAAAGTGAACGTGATCCGCTAACCACGTGAAGCCGCGCATCGACTGCGCGCGTTGACGCTGGCAGGTCACCCCGCCTCGACGATCAGCAGACAGGCCCCGAGCACTTTTCGCGTGTCATCAAACACGGTCGGTTTCTCCCCAATCCAACGCGAATAAAGGCGGCATTCCTGCGGCTGGTTCGTTTCGTAATTGCTGATCGCCAGGCGCACTTCGGATGCGACATTCCCGATCCTGGTATGAAAGTTCCCGTGAAACGTATCGCGGTGCAGCGCCTCCATGCGAAGATGAAAAAGGGAACTCCGCGAGCGTGGAGAAATCTGCATCTCCGCCACTGCCCGCTCGATGGTGGCGTCCCAGATGGATAAGGCTTTGCGAAACAACCCGCTTGCCTTTCCGCCCCGCCCCGCCGCTCGCATCAAGATACCCATGTTGACCAGCACCGTCGCACGACGCGGGTCGGTCTGTGCGAAACACAGTCGGGCGACCCAGGATGCTCTGCGGAAACAGGTCGCAGCCTGACCTTTGTCGCCATCCTTCCAGGCGATATTGCCAGCCACCATCAATTCTTCCCAGAGGATATCCGACCGGCGCCATCCCGCCGCCAAGGCAACGCGCGCCTGCGGCGTGCTGAAATCAGACCCCCAGATACGCGGCGCGAACATGGTCGTTGTCATGTAGCTCATTCGCAGGTCCCTCCAGCGCCATATTCCCCGTCTCCAGCACATAGGCATGATCGGCCAGTTCCAGCGCCAGTTCAGCATTCTGTTCGACCAGTACGACCGACAGGCCTTGTGCATTGATCTCTTCAATGATCACGGCGATTTCTTCGACGATGACCGGCGCAAGGCCCATCGACGGCTCATCCATCAGCAAAAGCTTGGGCGCGGACATCAGGGCGCGGCCAATCGCTAGCATCTGCTGTTCGCCCCCCGACATGGTCTTAGCCATCTGGCGGCGGCGCTCTTTCAGGCGCGGGAAACGGGTGAACACGCCCTCAAGATCGTTTTCAACCGCCGGCTTGTCGCGGCGTAAAAACGCGCCGGTGCGCAGGTTCTCCTCGACCGTCATATCGGGGAAAATCCGACGACCTTCGGGGACATGGGCGATGCCCTTGGCGACCACCTTGTCGCTGCTCAACCCATCCACGCGGGCACCGTTGAAGTGGATTTCACCACCCGCAAGCGGCACCATACCCGACATGGCGCGCAGCGTGGTGGTCTTGCCCGCCCCATTGCCGCCGATGATGGTGACGATTCCCCCCTCGGGCACGCTGATCGAAATATCCCGCACAGCCGAGACCTTGCCATAATTGACGCTCGCGCCTTTCATCTCAAGCAACATGGCGCGCGCCTCCCAGATAGGCCTCGATCACAGCCGGGTGCTTGCGGATTTCCTCGGGGCCGCCTTCAGCGAGGAATTTACCGAAACTCATGCAGGTGATCGTGTCACACAGCCCCATGATCGCCTGCATGTCATGTTCGACAATCAGGATGGTGATGCCATCGTCACGCAGCTTGCGCATCAGGTCCATCATCTGGCGGGTCTCTTCCGGATTCATGCCGGTAAAGGGCTCATCCAGCAGCATGACATCGGGATGGCTGGCATAGGCCACCGCCATCCCCAATGCGCGCTGATGGCCGTGACTCAGATCGCCCGCCAGATCGCTTTTCAGGTGATCCAGCCCGAAGAATTCCAGCGCCTCGCCAGCCCGCGCCTCGGCCCCACGCCGGTCTTCACGGTCCCAGCCGACGATGGCGGCGAAGATGTTGGGGCGGAACGGCATATGCGTGCCGACCAGCGCGTTCTGCATCACGGTGAGTTCCGCAAAGAGCGTCGAGTGCTGGAAGGTCCGCACCACGCCGCGCCTCGCGACCTCGTGCATCTTGAGGCCCGAAATATCCTCGCCACGCAGTCGCACCTGACCTTCAGTGGGTTTATAGAAACCGGAGATCATGTTGAACGTGGTGGTTTTGCCCGCGCCGTTGGGCCCGATCAGCCCGTGGATTTCACCATGCTCGACCTTGAAACTCAGGCCATCCACCGCCGTCAGCCCGCCAAAGCGCATGGTCAGCTTGTCCACTTCCAGAAACGTGGTCATGTCTTGGCCTCCTGCCCCTTGGCACCCTCGGGCACACGGCGACTAAAGAGCCTCTGCACCACGCTTTCCAGTCCCTTGGGCATGAACAGGATCGACAGGATCATGATCGCGCCATAAATGAGCGGGCGCATCTGCTCGAACCCCATTTCGCGCAGCACGATCTCGTTCAGGATGGTCAGCACGACACAACCCAGAATGGGCCCGTAGAAGGTGCCCGTACCGCCGACAATCGCCCATGTGAGGACAAACACCATCACCTCGACATCAAAGGAATTCGGGTTGATCGTGCCCACGTAATGCGCCAGCAGCGCGCCGCTGATGCCCGCAAACCCGCTGGCAATCGCAAAGGCCAGCGTGCGGTAGGCGCGCAGGTTCACGCCCGACGCCTCGGCCAACTTGTCCTGCCAGTGCACCGCGTGAAAGGTCAGACCGACCGGGCTGCGCTCGATCCGCCAGAGCACCCAGAGGCACAAGGCCACTACCGCGCCCGACAGGTAATAGTAGCTGACGGGCTCGAAGAAATCGAAATCATAGATGCCGATGGAAAAATCCGGCATCGGGTCGATCCCCTTGATCCCCTTGGGCCCGCCAAACGGGTCGCGGAAACGCTTCCACAGCAAGCGGATGATCTCTCCGGCGGCGAAGGATCCGATCAGGAAGTAGAACCCTTTCATCCGGAAAAGCGGAAACGACAAAGCCACCGCCAACAGCGCCGCCGTGATCCCGCCCATCAGGATACCGAAGGGCACGTAAACCCCCCATTCCTTGGTGAAAAGCGCGCTGGCGTAGGCCCCCACTCCCATGATCACCACATGCCCCAAAGACCATTCGCCCGTGAGTGTCAGCAACCGGTAGGACGACACCAGCAAAATATTGATGGTCAGGAACACCAGAATTTCCTGCTGCGAGAAGCTTAGGCCATGTGGCAGGGCGATCAGCGCCGCACATGCCATGAGAAAGATCAGGAGATTACGCACGATCCGCACTCCCGAACAATCCGGTGGGTTTGACGATCAGCACCAGCAGCATCAGCGACAGCCCGACGATATCGGCGATCACCCCGTCCCAGAACGTGGTCACGAACGTGTGCACGAAAGCATAGGCGACCGAGGCGACGATCGCCCCCTCAAGCGACCCAACCCCGCCGACGATGATCACGATAAAGGCAGTCACGATCACCGAATGGCCCATATGCGGATTGACCGACACCAAAGGTGCGGTCAGCGCCCCCGCGATCCCCGCCAGACCCGCGCCGATGAACATCGCGATCCGCGCGGTCTGGTTGATCGAGATCCCTTGCAACGCCGCCGCCTCCGGATCCTGCGCCGCCGCCCGCAGGGCCCAGCCGAAGCGGGTTTTCTTCAGAAATATCCATAAGGCCGACAACAGAACCACCGCCGCGATGATCACGAACAGGCGCGCCAGCGGCAGCCGCACCCGGTCCGAAAACTCGATCACATGCTGGGTCACGGGCGGGATATGCTCCATCCGCACGCCAAAGCCCATCACCGCCAGCGATTGCAGGATCATCAGAAACCCGATCGAAGCGACCAGCCCTCCCAGCGGGTTGTCGCGCAGCGGCCGGAACAGCGCCCGTTCCATCGCCAGCCCTAGGCAGCCGACAAAGATCATGCCCACCGCGATGGCCAGAAAGAACGGCATCTGGAAATCAGTGTAAAGCAGCACGACCGCATAGGCCCCGGCCATGTAGAGCTCGCCATGGGCGAAATTCACCACGCCCATCACGCCGAAGATCAGCACAAGGCCCACCGCGATCAGGGAAATGTAAGAAGCGGCATAGACGGCATTCAGGCCGGTCTGCGCAAGGAGGTCCAGCATCATTCGATCTCGATTTGTTGGAGAACGGGGCGGTACGGGATGCTGCACCGCCCCGGTTTAGGGAGGTGCGTCAGCCGCGTTGATCCCACATCTGGTCATAGGCCTTCATGTGCTTGACCAGCAGATCGCCATGCTTGTCATACCAGGCCGGGATGTTGCGGAACTCCTTGATCGTGGCCTTGCCGTTCTCGATCGCGACCACCGGCCAGTCGCCAACCAGGGCGTTGTCGATGCCAAAAAGCTCTGTACCCCACCAATCCGCGTCGCCAAAGGCGTGCTTGCCCTTGCCATCCTTCATCGCGGCAATCACGGCGTCGGGCTCGGCTGACCCGGCTTTTTCGGCAGCAGCCTTCCAAAGATCCATGATTGACGCATATTCCCAGCTCACCGCGCCCCATTGACCGGGGAAGCGCTTGTTGAACTCGAAATAGAAGCCGTTGGGGTCGTCGAAATTAATGTTGTCGGCATTCAGCGCCATGTCGTCGAAATCCGGGAACTGGAAGACGAAACCTTCCATGAACTCTTCCGAGGTTTTCTCGATCATCTGGTCGTAGAAATCCGCGGTGCAGCTGATGATCTGACCCTTGTAACCTTGCTGAAACAGCTGTTCGGCGATCGGGTGCACGTAATCGGAATAGCAGGTATCCAGGCAGACGATATCCGGATTACCCGAAATGAGCTTGGTCACCACCGGTGCGAAATCTGTTGTCGCCGGGTCAAAGAGCAGCGGATCGTCGAGCATCTCGATCCCCGCCGCTTCGAACGCCGCGAGGTATGTCGCGACCGAAGGCAGGCCCAACGCGTCGTCCTGCGCGCACATCACAGCGGTCTTGAGGTCGGGCTTGTTCTCGGCCAGCCATTCGACGCCGGTGACGTTGTAGATCGGATGCACCTCGGCGGGCGCAATCAGCGTCGTGGTGTCGGGACTGAGGTCCGAGGGCAAAAGCGTCGAGAATAGCATGCCGGTCTTGTCTGCCACCGGCTGTACGCCGGGCCAGGTATCGCCGCCCAGCATCATGATGAAACTTACGCCATCCTCTCGGATCAGCTTGGTCGCCCCGGTCCGGGCCTTGGCCGGATCATATTCGTTGTCGTAGCCCACGAACTCGACCATGTAGTCGCCGTCCGAAAGCTTGATGCCTCCTGCGGCATTCACCCGCTCGGCCCAGATTTCGCACCCGTCGAGCCCCGGCTTGCCCCAGGCCGCCACCGGGCCGGTCAGCGGCGCCAGAAAGCCGATCTTGATTACTTTGTCTGCCGCATGCGCCATTCTGGCCATACCGCTTGTAGCCGCCGCGGCCGCTGTCGATTGCAGGAAGGTCCTGCGCGTCAGGCCTGACTTCACGATCTTGGATAACATTGAATTTCTCCCTTGTTGAATAGCCCGTTTTCCGGGCCCCTTATTTTTTGCAAGCCTTTCAATAACCGATTTAATCGCACGAACCAGGGGAACCAATTTCCGAAAATTGGTTGGCTTTACACTTAAGGGCTAGCAGGTAGATCCTAATTTGCCAACCAAAATTGGTTCTTTTCTGGTATTAATTGGTTTTTTGGTATTTTTTTGGTTCTAATTTTGAACCAATTGCGAGCTGAATTCTCGGATGAGACGAATGGCTAAAGAATCTTCCGCTCACGGATCAACCCCGCAAAACCATTGGCATTCTCCGAGATGTTGAGGTGCGAAGACGGTGACCGAACCGGTCTGTACCCACTTGCCGTTCAACCCGAAACCCATCTGATCTGCATTGATTGCAGCAGGCGCCAGCATAATTATCTTGCGCCAAACGCATACTCTGGGTCAGGATTGTACAATATTATTTTTGGGGGATTTATGAAAAGACTTTACGTCGCGGCGTTGGCGCTCGGGTTGCAGTGTCAATCGGCGCAGGCCCAGACCACACTTCAGTCCGAAGATCTGGTAATCGATGAATTCAGGGACGTCGCACTTCAGTTCGATGGGAACTAGTCGGCAAGACTACCCGTCATTGGCGGATTTGATCTTGAGAATGGTGCAACGCTCGAAACTTGGATTGCGCCGAACTGGGCGAAAAGCCCCGAGGAAGACCCATGCATCTTTTCCTTACTTGAGGACGGTGCCACGGTGTTGGCAGTACATGTTGATAACGAGCTCAATTACATCGGGCTTCGTAGTGGCAACAGCTACGGCGGCTATAGTGTCGACATTGATCCGTCGGTATTAAATCATCTCGCTGTGGCAACTTTCGGCGGCTACTGGGACGTCTACTGGAACGGTGAACCTTCGGGCATGATCGCCCTGCCGGTACTTTCGGCACAAGCTGATGAGCTTGTCGTCGGCGGATGCGGCGCTGAGGATCAATCGTATATCGGGTGGATCAGCAACTTCAGACTTTGGAACACCATCGTCTTCTGGGACGACGTTTACGCATTTATGCCCGTTACGACGAACATCCTCGACGAAGGGCATCCGATGCAGCCGTTCATCCGTGCCATGACGCGCATCCACGAGAATGGCACACCGTATATCACAACCTTGAATGGTGTAACCGCGGAGCAAGAACAATGAATTCATCTTCAACGCTTTACCGGGATTTCATGGTCAAGGTGTGGCGACCCGCGCGGTTCCTTTTGGTAACGGTGGCCGTCGCTGGCGTACCCGGTCAGTCCGACGCCGGTCGGAAGAGGACGCAGGCACAGCAAACGCAGTCAGATCTGATCTTCTCCAGAGATCAGGATCTGAATGTTCATAACAAGTCAGAGTCGAAGAGAGAGTTCAAAGAGCAATATAACAAAGTAAATAAAGCAATCACGCAGCTCAAAAAAAACAATAACAACAATAATCTGGATTTCGAGGCATTGCAGCAGGCTGCTGAACAGGCCGACCTTGCGCAGATGCAAGCGGTCGACAGATTCAACGATGCAGCCAGACTGCACGGTGAAAAGAACACCGTCGTAACCCTGCAGGCGGTCAATCAGGCAATCCAGGATGTGATGACTGCAAATCAGAACAAAACGGCAGCAGAAAGCAACCTGTTGAATGTCGGGAATGCATCACAGCAGGATATCAATATCATCCGGCAAGCCCGACAGAGAATGCAGCAGATACGTCTGGAGTTAGGCTTTAAAGTTGATGACCATCTTTGGAACAATTTAGCCCCGCCAGGTTTGAATCAGCAGGCCCAGCAGCAAGCGGCGCAACAGGCCACCCAGCAGGCACAGCAGCAGGCCGCCCAGCAGGCGCAGCAGCAAGCAGCCCAGCAGGCGCAGCAGCAAGCAGCCCAGCAGGCGCAGCAGCAGGCGGCCCAGCAGGCGCAGCAACAGGCCGCCCAGCAGGCGCAGCAGCAAGCAGCCCAGCAGGCACTTCTAATTCATCAGGGCCCACAGCAGTTTGCGGCTCAACTCGCCTTGCAAGCACAGCAACAGGTGCAGGCACAGAATGCGGCCGCCAACAATAACAATAACAATAGTGTCTATGCGAGTTTTTCGCAGGCGCTGGCAGACCAGTATGAAGGTGTCGGTGCCCCGCTAGATTAAATTCCGCCTTTTCAATCCTCATTCCTCTGGAAACATGAAATGACCCGCAAATTTACATTACCACGTACTATCGAGCGAGTTATGTTCGCTTTCATTATCCCCGGCCTCCTACTTGCGCCCGCAATACTCCTTTCTCTTGTCCTGCCAGCACAAGCTCAGGAAGAGTTGGAGTACCGCTGGAAGCAGATACAGGGGCCGAACGTCATCGGGCATATCAAACCAGTTGGTGTCGGTATGGCCGGGAACGGCAAGTGGATTACAAGCCGCGCGTATCTGAACGGCAACAGGTCCGATTTTCGGTCTGGTAACGGCGTTGAAAAACAGCCGGACGTGCCCTGGGGCGCCGATTTCCGAGCTTCGCTCAACGAGCATCGAAGAGCCTTCGATCTGCCAGCCTACAGGAACGGGGTACTGGATAACACGCGGATTTTCGGTGATGCGGAAAGTGTCAAGACAGCCAACGACAAGCACTTTTTCTACTCGCGCAATGCAGAGATCGACAATAGCGGGACGATCTACTCCGTCTTCATTGGCGGAATTACAAGAAAGACGCCGGGCGCCAGCAGCATCGAACCCTTTCTCGGGACAGCTCACCTGACCGGTGACGCAGCTTTTCTAGAGGCTCTGACGGCGGATATGGGCGTCAATGACGATGGCGTTATCTGGCGCATTGGCTGGGGGGAAGTTGACCCGGAGCATGGGGAGATCGTAAGCCCCGAGCATGACTCGAGGGGCGGTTGGCGTCTTCAGCGCTACACCGATGATGGTCGCTGGGAACGAACCTCCGGATGGGGGTTAAGGGTGGACGTGGATCCCGATGGAAACCCCTGGGTCGTCAATAATTTGGGGCATATCTGGTATTGGGACGGCAGCACATGGCATCGGATCGGTGGCGAGGCAAGCGACATCGCTGTCGGCTCGGAAGGCACAGTCTGGATGGTCCAGAAAGAAACCGGCAAGGTCGCCCGGCTTCGTGCCTGGCAGAAGGGATCGACCGAAGCACTGTGGGAAATCTACAGCGACTTTCCCGATGATTTCGAGGCCGTGTACATCGCCGCCGGCGCATCCGGACAAGCGATCGTGTCGGATAACAAGGGCCGCCTCTGGCGCGCGGTCATCGATTTTCGAAAGCCTACTGCAGACATCGAAACGGCGACCACCGCGATCCAGGTCGACAACATGCGCGACATCGCTGCGACCGGCCCGGTGACCGAGCGCACCACAAAGCGCACAAGGCAAAATCTGAGAATGGACGACGGCGGGGCAATCTCAACCTGGTTTCTGGTCGGGAACGCCGCGGCGGCGGGCCTGGATGCACCGCTCGTGATCGACGAGGCGACCCGGAAGATGTTGCAAGGCGAGCTTGGCGATATCGACCTTGAGGCCGAGCTTAACGTCACTGTGGGCGCGGCCGAAGACGGCTGTCTGATCTCGAATTGGGACGGGCAGCGGTCGCAATTCAGCATTTGCCTGTCGGCGGATTACGCCAATCTCTCGCTTCAAATCGGACGAGAGTTAGTCAGCGTGCCGGTCGGAGATGTTGCAGGTAAGCTGCAACACCTGGTGTTGGCGCTTGCCCACGAGGGTGAGGACAAGGAACTGACAGCCCGTCTCTGGCTCAACGGTACGGCCTACGGACCCTGGTTCATGGATGGCGCCGTATCACCGAATGAAGAGCTGCGGATCGACCTGATCGTCGGTGCCCTGGCGCCGGGGCAGAAAGTATTTGGCGGCAGGATCGGCACAACACGCATATGGGCGGATTCACCGGACCCTGAACTGATCAGCAAAGCGCCCTTCGTTGATCAGATCGATCATCCAAGCCTTCCGGGCTACCGCGACCTTGTCGCAGAGGCTGCCATGACGCCGAGTGACGGTACTATTCACATGACCGATCCAAGCTATCTTCCGGCCCGCATGTGGAGCCGAATGGGCGTCGACACGTTCAAACCAGTACCGCGCGAAAACACCAAGCAACAGGAAGGTGGTGGCAATTCACTTACCAAGGCGCTCGATGTGGTCGCGGATTTCGAAATGCCGGATATATTCCGCTTCCGGATAAACGAGTCGGTAAGCGTGGGTCTGCCTCCGACACTGACGATCTTCAAGGATGGTGAAGAAGGCATAAGTGAAACCAATTTCGTTCAGACGGGCCGGAATACGTATCGCGGCCTTGTTTCCCCCGTGGCAGGTGAACAAGGGCCCTTCGAAATTGAAATCGAAACGGCCGCGGTGCAGCAGGCGTTCAACGGGCGGACGCGTGAGATTGAAACCCGGAGCGTTCGCATCGGATCGGAGCGGCTTTATGAAGTGTCGCCCTATCCGGAATTCGGACTGAACCAGCAAGAGTTCGGAACCAAGCTATCGGAACGGCTTGCAAGAATGAAGGTCAATGGAAGCAGTGAGGCGAAAGTTGCGGTCTCTGATAGCTTTGCATTCGAAAACATGGCCTGAAGTGTCGAATACAACTACCACGGCCAAGACATTACGCGCATGTCGCCGATGCCCGGAAGCGGCGGCAAGAAATTTGGCGCGAAGATTTTTCACATGTTCGATCCCGGCGACGAGAACAGCCGCGAATACACCGTGCAGGTGCCTGTAGTGATCCCATGGGGCACCAACTACTACCCCATTCTGTCAGGTGCTGTCCACGAGACCGAGAACGTCGCAAGCACAACGCGCGAACTCAAGGACAGCTTTGGTTTCAGTATCGGGGCGAGCATTTAGATCCCGAAAATTGGCGCGTTTTCAAACAATACCGAAGTTGAGCGGGCCGCAGAAATCATGAAATCCGAAAAGCGGACTGCGATCTATGCTAATGCCAATTATACGTTTTATGCACTTGTCGCGGATCGGTCGCGGCTGTCGCTGGATGTCAAATTCATCAAAGCGGTTGAAGATCTGCGTGACGGTCACCTGACGTTTCCCCGGTTCTTCGAGGATTTCGGCACCCATTTCGCAAACGCGGTCTCCTACGGTCAGAGGTCGCGTTTTCAAACACTCATCTCCGAAACAGGGATGAGAGAAGAAGTTTCGAAACAATGGGAGACGAAATCCGAAGCAGAGGGAGTCATCAAAGCCGTGGCGATTGGCGTCAGTGGCTCCTACAAGCAAGCTGGCAGTCAGGCTATTGAATCCGAGCGGAAGTTCAGGGAAACGATTTCGGTCGTGCAAGGTGCTACGCTTTCAAACTCCAGCGATGAGATAACGCTGGGTGATAATCAGGAAGTGGTTGTGCCGGTGGCCTTTGATCTTCGGCCAATCTGGCAAGTTCTGTCACCGCTCTACTTTGATGATCCGGAAATCTTTGGCCGGTTGCGCAGTGAGATGCAGTTGGAGCTGTTTGACTATGCAATGGCTTCGGTGGATGAAGAGCTCTGGAACGACGAACAATTATTGCCGCAAGTCAGGCGGATCAAGTTGGAAAAACTTGTTCCGAAGGGCGTTAATGGCCGCAAAATCTAGGGAAAAATTGAAGCTAGCATTCACGATTGGGGGCGCGAAAACGAACAGCGTATCGTCCTTTGGGAAAAAACCGAGGCCGAGGCAGTGGAGGCTGATCCAAGCGCTTCGGGCGGCGAACCCCAATACACTTTCACCGGATGGCATGATTTTGCGGGCACCAGTGAGGAGCTGAAAGACCGACGGGTGGAAATCAGTGCAAATCTTCAACTGACGGGTGCAAGCGACGTCTACGAGCCGCAAACTGCTCACTTTTTTGTCAGTGAATTTTCCGACAAGGGAGAGTTTCAGCCACTCACGACCGGTAAGGCCTGCACCTGCTTTGCAAAATGCAAAGAAGGGTACTCGGCGGCTGGCGCCAGTTGCTTGAAGAAATGCCCCGTAAATTTCGAAGCACGCGCAAGCAACACGTGCTACGGGTCCTATGATATGAACTTCGACAACCCAAACCGCGGTGACATGTATTTGGCGTGGGACATGGATGTCTGTGAGCAAGAATGGGGCAAGGGCAAGGGCGAACATCTGCCCGAACTTTTGGGAACGGTCGCAACCAAATGCGAAGAAGGGTTTTTCCGCGAGCGCGGTGCCACCTTTGGGATCTGCCTGCCGGATTGCAAATGGCACGGCCTGAAGAAGTCTGCGTTTGGAAACGCGACTTGTGTCAGGCCATCCCATGACCGGGAGTCAACGGCATTGAAGCCGGGACAGAATTCCTGCCCGACCGACTACGAGCGATCCAACATTCAGTGCCCTCACATTGCGGTGCACTTCAAATTGCTTCGACTGAACTGATCGAAACAAGAAATTCATGTGCTGGCCGTTCGGCAGCAAACACAATGACAGCGTTTAACAGCTCGCCGACATTTGAGCCGTTTGCAGCATTGGTCAAATTGGGCTCAGAGCCGCCTTCTGCACCGCAGCGGGGGTGACCCACTACGGCTCAACGCAAATCCATTTGCTGCATCGTGGCTCCCCGAACCGGGCATTTGTTAACAGCGCAGCATCTTTGCAATTAAATGTCAAAGGAGCGGGCTTTGCTGCTTTCTGGTCGATCCGACACAATGTCCGGATATGCCGCTGATCGTCTGCGCGTCACCGGCTCACTTGGCCATCCATGGCCGTCCCGGCGACCCAATGGCCCTTACCACGCATAACTGCCTGATCGACGAAAATCCGGCAGACGCCGCCGCATGGCGGTTTCGAAAAGACGCCCGAGACATTGTGGTGAAGACTGCCGGAGCCTTCCATGCCAATACACCAGCCGCGATCGCAAATATGGCCATCGCCAGCCTCGGAAACGCCCGATGCCCGAGGTCCTGCTGGATCTGCCATTTTGCCCTCACGCGGCGAAAGTTAGGCTCGTCCGCGCGGAAGACGTTTGGGCGATGCGTAGCAAACGTCGGATTTCACGACTCAACGCCACCACAGCCATAACTTCACCTTAGTATTCAATCTCTGCCAAGAGCATTAGCTATCCTGGAACCGTCAAAGCAAGATTGATGGATAATAAGGCGGATATATATCCTCGTATTTGTACTAATATACTGATTTATAATTTTTGTTTTAATTTCTTGGTGCGGGCGGTGGGACTCGAACCCACACGGCCATTCGGCCTTCAGATTTTAAGTCTGATATGTCTACCATTCCATCACGCCCGCACGGCGCATCGGCCTTTTTGGACCGCAGATTCTTCCTACCGCCACAAGCCGCTGAAAACAACGCAGTTTACGCAGAGAATGTCAGGAGCTTAAGCCTTATGCGCCCACCACATCGATGGCCCGGACCAAGTTTGTCGTGCGCAGGCGTTCTGGCACGGGTGTGGCGCTGATCAAAGCTCTTGTTCGCCCTTTTCCAGGCTCGGCAGGAGTGCACGCTCTGACAGCCACGGATTCAGCGCCAGCGCCTGGCGCAGGCTCAGCGCCGCTTCGGCCTTACGCTCCAGCCCCACAAGCGTGAGTGCCCGCCCCGCCAGCGCCGCAACGTGACGGGGGGAGAGTTCGATCGCGCGATCGAGATCCGGCAGGGCCGTGGCGAAATCCTGGCGCAGGAAATTCACAAAGGCACGCTGATTGTAGCCCTCGGCATAGGCCGGACAGTAGGCGACCAAAGCATCCAGCGCCACCATCGCACCGTCATAATCATAGGCCGCGCGGCGGCTCATACCCTCGTCCAGCAGTTCCTGCGCATAGGTATCCGGCGCATCCGCCCAATATTGCCACATGTCATTAGCGATCTGGCGCGCCGCCATTTCTGTCGGAGCCTGTTGCACCGCCTCTATCAGCCCGCTGAGGGCATCGCTGTGATCGGGCGCATCAGGGCAGGTCTGGGCGAAGGCGGGGCCGGCTAGGATCAGGGCAAATATCGCGTGTCTCATGCCGCTGTATAATGGCGCACGGAAACGTGAGGTCAAATCACATCCGAGACAACACTTTCCTTGACCGACTGCATGGCCACGTGGGTCGAGGTATGTGCCACATATGGCAGGGTCGAGATTTGCTCGCCCAGCACCCGCCGGTAATCGCTCATGTTTTGCGTACGGATCTTCATCAGGTAATCGAAATCGGCAGCAATCATATGCACCTGTTCGATCTCTGGGATCTTGGCCACCGCTGCGTTGAACGCTGATAACGCCTTTTCCCGCGTATCGGTCAGGCGCACTTCGACAAAGCTCACATGGTCCATACCCAGCCGGATCGGGTCGAACAGAGCGGAATAACCGATGATCACCCCTTCGGCCTCGAGACGCCGCAGCCGGGCCTGAGTGGGCGATTTCGAGAGACCGATCTCACGCGCCAGATCGGTGATGCTGATTCGACCATCGCCCGAAAGCACGCGAAGGATCGCCTTGTCGAATCTATCCAGCTCTATCTTTTCACTTTGCATATAAAAACTCCTATTCTCAATCCATATGGCCTGAAAATTTGAATACTTCAGGAAGTTTGGCTGATTTAACACTGCTATAATAGCTAAATCAACCAAATGGGGGTGCATGATGCCTTACGACACTGATATTCGCCGCACGATTGACCACGCCACCTATGCTGACGAGGCCGAGACACTTGCGCGCCTGACCGAAGAAGCCGGTCTCAGCGCCGAAGACCGTGCCCGTATCTGTGCGCGTGGCGCGCAGTTGGTACGCGACATTCGCGGCCAATCCAGCCCCGGGTTGATGGAGGTCTTTCTGGCCGAATATGGCCTCTCGACCGATGAGGGCGTGGCACTGATGTGTCTAGCCGAAGCGCTGTTGCGCGTGCCCGACGCCGAAACCATCGACGCGCTGATCGAAGACAAGATCGCGCCCTCGGACTGGGGCAAGCACATGGGGCATTCGACGTCGCCGCTGGTCAACGCCTCGACATGGGCGCTGATGCTGACCGGAAAGGTGCTGCAGGAAGACCAGAAGGGTCCCGTCGGCCACCTGCGCGGCGCCATCAAACGTCTGGGCGAGCCAGTGATCCGCACCGCTGTCGCCCGCGCGATGAAAGAGATGGGCCGTCAATTCGTGCTGGGTGAGAATATCCAATCGGCAATGGATCGCGCCAAAGGCATGGAGAAAAAGGGCTATTCCTATTCCTACGACATGCTGGGCGAGGCCGCACGCACCGACGCTGACGCCACCCGCTATCATCTGTCCTACTCACGTGCGATCAGCGCGATCGCGCAAGCCTGTGACAAGGGTGATATTCGCGACAATCCGGGCATCTCGGTCAAGCTGTCAGCCCTGCATCCGCGCTATGAGGTCGCGCAGCGCGAACAAGTCATGGAAATTCTTGTGCCTCGCCTGCGCTCGCTTGCCATGCTTGCCAAATCCGCTGGCATGGGATTCAACATCGACGCAGAAGAGGCCGACCGCCTATCGCTGTCTCTGGATGTGATCGAAACCGTGCTGTCAGAGCCCGCACTGGCGGGCTGGGACGGGTTCGGTGTGGTGGTGCAGGCCTTTGGTCAGCGCGCCAGCCATGTGCTCGATTTTCTGCATGATCTGGCCACGCGTCTGGATCGCCGCATCATGATACGGCTGGTCAAGGGCGCCTATTGGGACACCGAGATCAAGCTGGCACAGGTCGAAGGCATCGACGGCTTCCCGGTCTTCACCAAGAAGGCTGCGACCGATATCAGCTACATCGCCAATGCCCGTAAACTGTTGGGCATGACCGATCGCATCTATCCGCAATTCGCCACTCACAACGCCCACACGGTTGCCGCCATACTCGATATGGCCACCGACAAGAAAACCTTTGAATTCCAGCGCTTGCACGGCATGGGTGAAGCGATGCATGATATCGTCCTGAAGGCCGAGGGCACCCGCTGCCGCATCTATGCCCCTGTCGGCGCCCATCGCGACCTTCTGGCCTATCTGGTGCGTCGGCTGCTGGAAAACGGTGCCAACTCGAGCTTTGTGAACCAGATCGTCGATGAGGATGTAGCACCTGAAGTGATCGCCCGCGATCCTTTCGAGGCGGTCAATGACCCTGCCCCTTATCTGCCAAAAGGCCCCGAGCTGTTCCTGCCGGAACGCCCGAACTCCAAAGGGTTTGATCTGAAACATCAGCCGACAATCGACCTGATCAACGACGCCCGCGCGCCGTTTGCCAAGCACCAATGGGCCTCAGCCCCGCTGCTAGCAGGCACTCCACAGCCGCTTGATGCCAAACCAGTCATCAACCCGGCGGACCCAGCCGATACGGTCGGAACCGTTGCAAACACCAGCCCTGCGGATATCGAAACCGCGCTCAGCAACGCTGCCCCTTGGGACGCAAGCCCTGAAGAGCGCGCCAAGGTCCTGAACAAGGTTGCCGACCTCTACGAAGAAAACTTCGGCGAGTTGTTCGCGCTGCTCGCCCGCGAGGCTGGCAAGATCTGGATCGACGAGGTGGCCGAGCTACGCGAGGCGGTGGATTTCCTGCGCTACTACGCCGCTAACGCCCCTGAAACGCCACCCGTGGGTGTCTTTACCTGCATCGCGCCCTGGAACTTCCCGCTTGCGATCTTTACCGGCCAGATGGCCGCCGCATTAGCCGCGGGCAATGCGGTCCTCTCGAAACCGGCCGAACAGACGCCTCTGATCGCGCATTTCGCGGTGTCGCTGATGCACAAGGCGGGTGTGCCGAAACACGTGCTGCAACTCCTGCCTGGCGGCGGCGATATCGGCGCGGCGCTCACCTCGGATCCGCGCGTCGGTGGCGTGGCCTTCACCGGCTCGACCGCGACGGCGATGAAGATCCGCAAGGCCATGGCGGAAAACCTCGCCCCCGGCGCGCCGCTCATTGCGGAAACCGGTGGTCTGAACGCAATGATCGTCGATTCCACTGCCCTGCCCGAACAGGCCGTTGCAGCCATCGTCGAAAGCGCCTTCCAATCGGCGGGCCAACGCTGCTCGGCCCTGCGCTGCCTCTATGTGCAGGACGACATCGCCGAGCCGTTCCTGAAGATGCTCAAGGGCGCGATGGATGCGCTCAGCATCGGCGCGCCCTGGGACATCTCCACCGATTGCGGCCCGGTGATTGACGAAACCGCCCGCAAAGGCATTGCCGACCACATCCAACAGGCCCGCGCCGAAGGCCGGTTGCTGCACGAGCTCAAGACCCCGAACTCGGGCACGTACATCGCGCCTTCGCTGATCAAGGTCGATGGCATCGATCAGATGAAACGCGAAATCTTTGGCCCGGTGCTGCATGTCGCGACTTTTGGATCCGAGGAACTGGACAAGGTGATCGATACGATCAACGCCACCGGCTACGGGCTCACCTTCGGGTTGATGACCCGGATCGACGACCGCGTGCAGCATGTGACCGAGCGCGTGAACGCGGGCAACATGTATGTGAACCGCAACCAGATCGGCGCCATCGTCGGCAGCCAACCCTTTGGCGGCGAGGGCCTCTCAGGCACCGGCCCCAAGGCGGGCGGTCCGCATTACCTGGCGCGGTTCTCCGCCGCGCCGGCGTCACAACAAGGTAGTGAATGGAGTACCAAGATGGGCTCGGGCGACGCCCAATCCGCGCTGGACGCAGCAAACAAGGCCGACCGCAATACGCGGCATGCGCTGGTCCTGCCCGGGCCGACCGGCGAATCGAACCGCCTGACCGCCCATCCGCGCGACGCCTTCCTGTGCATGGGTCCTGGGGTCGAGGCCGCGACGGCACAAGCCAAAGCCGTCACCGATCTGGGCGGTATCGCCGTGAAGGCTACGGGCACCGTACCAGCAGGCGCGCTCAGCACGCTTTCGGGTCTTTCCGGCGCGCTCTGGTGGGGCGACGAGGATGCCGCACGCAGTTATGCCAGGGCGCTTTCCGAGCGCAACGGCCCAATCCTGCCACTGATCACCGGCCTGCCCGATACCGGCCATGTGCTGCATGAACGCCATGTCTGCGTCGACACGACGGCGTCCGGAGGCAACGCGGCACTTCTGGGCGGCCAGGGTTAACGCCACCTCTTGACGCCATCTGTCGGGGCCGCCACGGTGGCCCCGATGATACCTATCCGAGATCATAACCCCTCGGGGCGCGTACCTTACGTGACCTACGCGCTGATCGCGATTAATGTCGCGATCTTCCTCAGCTACTGGCCGTTGTTCAACGATCCACGCGCGCTCAACCAGTTCTTCGACGCCTGGGCAATGACCCCTGTCGGGGTCACCGAACAAGGCGCCTATGCGGGCCTCTTCACCTCGATGTTCCTGCATGGCGGCTGGATGCACCTGGCGGGCAACATGCTGTTTTTATGGATTTTCGGCGATAACATCGAAGATGACATGGGGCATATCCCCTATCTTCTGTTCTACCTTGCGGCGGGCCTCGGCGCGGGTGTGGCGCATGTCCTGTCAGCACCGGGTTCATTTGTACCCACGGTCGGCGCTTCGGGCGCCATCGCGGGCGTCATGGGCAGCTACCTTCTGCTCTATCCCAAGGCCAAAGTCGATATCTTCCTCTTCTTCGTGATCTTCTTTCGCATCCTGCCCATCCCTGCCTGGATCATGCTCGGCATCTGGTTCGCCCTGCAGCTTTTCAACGGTGTCGGCGCAGACCCAACCGGCGGCGGCGTTGCCTACTGGGCCCATGCGGGCGGCTTCATCATCGGCATCGCCCTGACCCTTCCACTCTTCCTGCGCTTGGGCGGTCCCAAGTTCTGGGCTCGCACCGATGGCCATCCGCCCCATCCCGAGGCTGAATATCATATCGGCCGCACCCGCATCCCAACCGTGAGGCGACGCGAATGACCGAGACAACCAAAGCCACCTGTCACTGCGGCGCGGTTGAGCTGCATCTTAGATTGCCCAATGGCATAACAAACCCGCACCGCTGTGATTGTAGCTTCTGCCGCAGGCGGGCCGCCCCAACCATCAGCGTGCCACTTGCCGATCTCGAAGTGGTGCGTGGCGCTGACAAATTGTCGCTCTACACTTGGAATACCGGCACGGCGCAGCACTATTTCTGCAAGATCTGTGGCATCTACACACATCATCAGCGCCGCTCAAACCCAAACGAGTTCGGTGTCAATCTGGGTAGTATCGAAGGGGTAAATCCGGCGGAATACGAGCCGATACCGTGGGACGATGGCGTCAACCACCCGTCCGACCGCTGATCAGCTACCCCGGATCACCTTGGCGAATTTCTCGAAAATCGCCTCATTGGCGCAGATCACGTCGCCATCTTCCAGAATGTCGCCACCCTCGCTGAGCGACTCCACCAGCGCACCCGCTTCGCGGCAGATGATTATGCCTGCCGCCAGATCCCAGGCGTGCAACCGCCGCTCCCAGAACCCGTCATATCGACCCGCCGCTACATAGGCCATGTCCAGCGCTGCCGACCCGAAACGGCGCACCCCGGAACAGGTCGGCATCAGCCGCGCCAGATCCTGCAATGTCTCGGGCAGATCGCTGCGCCCGCCGAAGGGCAGGCCGGTAGCAAAAAGTGCCTCAATCATCTTGTCACGGCCCGATACCCGCAGGCGGCTTTCATTCATCCAGGCACCCTCGCCCTTCTCGGCAAAGAACGCCTCATCCTTGGACGGGTCGTAAATCACCCCTGCCACGACCTGGCCCTTGTGTTCCAGCGCGATCGATACCGCCCAATGCGGCAGCCCGTGCAGGAAATTGGTGGTCCCGTCCAGCGGATCGACAATCCAGCGCCGGGTCGGGTCCTTGCCGTCTTCACCACCGCCCTCTTCGCCCAGCCAGCCATAGGTCGGCCGCGCATTCATCAGTTCCGATTTGATAATCTGCTCGGCGGCAATATCGGCGCGGCTGACAAAATCGCCCGCACCCTTCATACTGACCTGCAGGTTCTCGACCTCGCGGAAATCCTTGGCCAGCGCCCGACCCGCCTTCCGCGCGGCCCTCAGCATAACATTAAGATTGGCACTGCCCGCCATCACTATCGCTCCTCAAGGTTCAGGCCGCGCGTATACGCCCGACATGTTCCCCGCACAAGGGGCAACAGGGCGCCTGCCGCGTACCTACCGTTCCGGGAATACGCCTGTCCGATGCATCCCCGGGTCTCGGCTCCGCAAACCACAGCGTTCAGGCACCCGGTCAGACCCGCGCGGCCCGAGGAGGAAGGCGCAGCCGGACGACGAGACATAAAGCGTGCGCGCCAGCGCACTCAATGTGACAACAGACAAACCGTCAGGCACGCTGCAATCTGATCGGAATTTCCCGCGCCAACTTGATCAGATGCGCCATATAGGGCTTATCCGCATCCTCCGCCCGGATTGCCGCGTAAAGCCGCTTGGTCAGGCCCGTTTCCGTCACCTTGCGGGTCACATAATCGCTGCTGGTACGCACCTCGCGCACCACCCAGTCCGGCAATACCGCCACACCACGATTGGAGGCCACCAACAGCAGGATCACCGCAGTCAACTCGACCTGACGGATTGCCTTTGGCTCCACCTTGGCCGGAGTCAAAAGCTCGGTAAAGACATCCAAGCGCGACCGGTCCACCGGATAGGTGATCAGCATCTCGTCGCGAAAATCCTCCGCCTCGACAAAGTCCCTTGCCGCCAGCGGATGCTGGCTTGAGGCTACGAAAACCGGCTCATAGTCAAAAAGCGGTTTGAAAATCACCCCGGGCAGGTCCTCCGGATCGGAAGACACCACCAGATCCACCTCTTCCTTTTGTAGTGCGGGCAGCGCATCAAAGGCCAGACCGGGCCTGATATCCACATCCACATCGGCCCAGGTCTTGCGAAACCGCTCCAGCACCGGGAACAGCCACTCGAAACAAGCGTGGCATTCAATGGCGATATGCATCCGACCCGCGCTGCCCTCACGCACGCCTTCGAACTCGGCTTCCAATGCCTCGATCTCGGGCAGTACCTTTTCGGCCAGCCGCAAAAGCCGATGCCCCGCCGCCGATAGTTTCAGCGGCTTCGATCGGCGCACAAAGAGCTCCACTCCGGCCTGATCCTCCAGCCCCTTGATCTGGTGGCTCAGCGCCGATTGAGTGATGTGCAGAATATCCGCCGCCCGCGCCAACCCACCGGCCTGATGAATGGCGCGGATCGTCTTCAGGTGGCGAAATTCGATATGCATTATATTAGCAAACCTCATCTTGATCGTGAATATTATGAAATTGTCTCACAACACCTTCAGTGCAACAAGAGGTTAAATCATTTCATCAGGATGCCCGCCATGACTGTCCCCAATATCTCCTTCGAATTTTTCCCTCCGAAATCGCTCGAAGCCTCGTTTCGCCTGTGGGACACGGTCCAGACCCTGGCCCCGCTCGATCCGCGCTTCGTCTCGGTGACCTACGGCGCTGGCGGTACTACCCGCGAACTGACTCGCGATGCAGTGGATACGTTGCACAAATCCTCCGGCCTCAATGTCGCGGCCCATCTGACCTGTGTCGATGCCAGCCGGGAGGAAACCCTTGCCATCGCCCGGGATTTCGCCACCGCTGGCGTCAGCGAGATCGTGGCGCTCCGCGGCGACCCGCCCAAAGGCAGCGGCGCGTTCGAACCCCACCCTGATGGGTTCTCGGATAGTTGCGAGCTGATTTCTGCTTTGGCCGAAACCGGCAAATTCTCGATCCGCGTGGGCGCCTACCCTGAAAAACACCCCGAAGCGTCGGATCAGGCGGCGGATATTGAGTGGCTGAAGCGCAAGATCGACGCCGGTGCGTCCGAGGCGATCACGCAGTTTTTCTTTGAGGCCGATACTTTCTTCCGCTTCCGTGACGCCTGCGAAAAGGCGGGAATCGACGCGCCGATCATCCCCGGCATCCTACCGATCGAAAACTGGACGAACGCGCGACGCTTCTCGCTGGCCTGTGGCGCTAATGTCCCGCATTGGATGGATGACCTGTTCGAGGTCGCCATTCGCGATGATCGTCATGATCTGCTGGCCACGGCGCTGGCAACTGAACTGTGCAGCAAGCTTCTGGACGGCGGCGTCGAAGACCTGCATTTCTATACGCTCAACCGCCCGGAACTGACCCGCGATATCTGCCATGCTCTGGGCGTCACCCCCCAGATCGCACTGCGCGATGTTGCCTGAAGCCATCTGACCGCTTGAAAGCTCCCCTTTCCCCTGCCACACCAGTGAGGGGCAAAAGGGGAGCATCATGGCCGGAAAGACTGCGACATCCTTTGACGAGCTACCCGACTGGGCCGAACTCACCTCCCGCTCGGGCCTTCAGTTCATGCAGGACGTGGTTGCCGGGCAACTTTCCGGACCACCGATCGGCGCAACCCTGGGATTCTGGCCGACCGTTGCCGAAGATGGCCGGGCGGTATTCGAAGGCACGCCCGGGTTCAACGCGACCAACCCGATGCGCGGGTTGCATGGCGGCTGGTACGGCGCCATCCTCGACAGCTGCATGGGCTGCGCGGTGATGACCAAAGTGCCAAAAGGATCAATTTACACAACGCTTGAATACAAGGTGAATATCACCCGCGCGCTGCCGCTGGGTACACACGTTCGGGCAATGGGTCTTGTCAGCCACGCGGGCCGCTCAACCGCCATCGCCACAGGCGAGCTGCGCGGGATCGGCGATGACAAGCTTTACGCCACAGGTTCCACCACCTGCATGATCATGAAGACGCAACCGACTAGTTAATACTCTTTTTTCTTGACGCGCCCCGCGACCGAGGAGTGCAAAAGGAGCCAGTCAGCGGATTAGCACCAAACGCAAAAGTCGGCAAAGAGCCCATAGCGACCAATGCTGCACTGAGTATAAATGTCGCCAAAAAATCACAAAGCAGACACTTCATATTATTTTCAATCCATTCGGGCAGATAGCAATAACGAATTTGGACGGCGGTCACACCCACGAAGCTACGCAGGCTTACTTTCGCAAAACTACTTGCTGATAAACTTTGATACAACACAAGGAAAAGGCGAGTGTTGGGTGTATAGTACTCTCAATGAATTTTGATGGGAGGCACTTATGACATTTCTTAATCCAACCCGAAGAACGTTTCTAAAAAGCAGTGCGGCTGCTCTCGGCAGCACGTCCTTGCTTGGTAGCACATCGCTGGCCAGTATCGACCCCAACTCCTATTCAGACCGCATCTTTCACGCCACACACTACGGCCCGTTTGAGGCGGTCGTGCGCGACGGCAAGCTGGTCGGCCTGACGACGATGACCGAATTGGATTCGCGCCCCACCGAGATGCTCACCTACGGCGTGATGGATCGGACCTATGACAAGACCCGCATCAACTACCCGATGGTGCGAAAATCCTATCTTGAGGGCTGGGAAACCGGAGATATCAAACCCGAGCTTCGCGGCAAGGAAGAATGGGTCAAGGTCGACTGGGACACTGTGTGGAGCCTCACGGCCAAGGCTTTGCTGGATACCGCCACTGAGCATGGCAATGAGGCGATCTTCAGTTCTTCCTATGGCGGCTGGTCCAACGCCGGTGTTTTCCGCCCCAACGTGCTTCAAGGGCGGCTGATCAACCTGATGGGCGGCTGCACCAACACTGCCGGCGACTGGTCGGCCGGGGCTGGTCAAGTATGCATGCCGCATATCATCGGCGACATGGAGGTTTATTCTCCACAATCAGCATGGGAAACCATCCGCGACAATACCGAGTTATTTGTCCTGGTGGGATGCGACCCGATCAAGAACAACCGGATCGAATACCGCGTCGCCGATCATGGCATGTACGCCTATTGGGAGGAAATCCGCGACAATGGCGTCAAGTTCATCTCGATCAACCCACAGCGTACCGCCAGCGATGTCTATCTGAATTCGGAATGGAAGCGTATCATCCCCAATACCGATACCGCGCTCTTCCTTGCCATGTCCTATCACGTGCTTGAAAACGGTCTGGAAGATCGGGCCTACATGGACAAATACACCGTCGGTGCCGACAAGTGGATCGCCTATGTCAAGGGCGAGACTGACGGCACGCCCAAGACGCCAGCCTGGGCCGCGACGATCACCGGCATAGATGCGCAGGAAATCAAGGACCTGGCCGAACTTATCGTGGCCTCGAAAACCTGCATCGCCGGATCATGGGCCATCCAGCGCGCCCAACATGGCGAAATGGCCTATTGGTCGATCGTCAACTTCGCCGCGCTGGTGGGCAAGATCGGCAAACCGGGCGAAGGCATCGGATTCTCCTGGCATTACGGCAATGGCGGTATGCCGCAGGGCGGCAATGCAACACCCGTGGGCATGAGCCAGGGTCGCAACTTCGTGACCAAGGTTGTGCCCGCTTCGCGCATCACCGAGGCGCTGGAAAATCCGGGTAAGGAATTTTTCTACAACGGACAAACCAACACCTATCCCGACATCAAGATGGTCTTCAACGCCGGCAACAACTTCATGTCGCACCAGCAGGATACCAACCGGCTGATCCGGGCGCTGAACAAGGTTGAAACCGTTGTCTGCGTTGACGTCTGGTGGACGGCGGCGACCCGCTGGGCCGATATCGTCCTGCCTGCCGCCTCAACGTTGGAGCAAGACGACATCACCTCGGGCGGCACCTATTCCAACGATCGCGTCTACGCGATGAAGAAGGTGATTGAACCCGTTGAGGATAGTCTGCCCGACTACGAGATTTTCGAGGGTCTCGCCGACAAGCTGGGTCTCTGGGCACAGTTCACGGACAGCGAAGACAAGATGTATCACATCCAGTTGGCCTACGCAGCCTCGGGGGCTGCAAAGCATACGCCGTTCGAAGAATTCTGGGAGCAAGGTTATGCCTTCATGGGCGAGCCACTCATCCCCGAACGAGAGATGAAGCGTAAGCGCAAGCGGAGCGGCCGGACGCACGGCTTTACCAAGCAAGCCCGCAAGTGGGTGCGCCATAACGACTTCTACAGTGATCCGGAGGCCAACCCACTGCACACGACGTCGGGCAAGATAGAGATGTTCTGCGAAACAATCGCCAACATGGAGATCAAAGATTGCCCCGGCATGCCGGTCTGGATGGAGAAACATGAATACCTCGGCAGCGCGAAGGAGGGCCAGTTGCATGTGGTCTCACCTCACCCGTGGTTCCGTTTGCACAGCCAGATGGGAAACTCCGAACGTCTGCGCGATCTCTATATGGTGCAGGGACGCGAACCGGTGAGGATCAATGACCAGGACGCAGCGGATCGTGGCATTGAAGATGGAGATCTGGTCGAGCTCTACAATGATCGTGGTACGGTGATCGCCGGGGCCGTCGTCTCGGACGGGATCATGCCAGGTGTCGTGTCGATCTACGAAGGCGGTTGGCCGCAGCTAGACAACAAGGGTCGCTGCAATTCTGGTCTGGTGAATTTCCTAACCTCGACGCAACCTGCCTCTGGATTGTCGCAAGCCACGTCAGCCAATACCGTGCTTGTCGAAATGCGCAAATGTGAAGATCCAGAAGGTCCCAACATGGCCTATGATCCTCCCGCCATCATAGACGATATCGAGGTGGCAGAGATAAATGAGGACAAGGTGGGCACCGAGCGTCTAGCCGCCCTAACCGAGGCTCTTATGGCGGATATGAGCCCGGGCGAGAAGATCTTCTTCGAGCGCTGCACGGTCTGCCACGCACCGCGTGAAGTCACGCATTACACCCGTCAGCAGTGGAAAGGTATCACGCCTTCCATGTTTCCCCGCGCGGGGCTTGATGAGGAAGAAGCGGCGCTGGTCATGGACTATCTAATGACGAACGCCGCAGACGCAAATTGACGGGCCAGCGCTCCATCAGAAAGTCCTGAGGCTTATTGCTTCAGGACTTCCAGTGCAGACGCGTCAGGATGTTCAGCACAGGTTTCGTCAAACTTCTCGACGAGATCCACAATTGCCTTCGGAGAGGTTTGGGATTGACCGGTCTGACCATTCGCGTAGCCAATCAACATGGCCGTCACGAAAGTTGCGTCATCTTCGGGCAACGTAATCACATCCCAGCAACTGATGCTTTCAATATTGAAGGCCTCGGTTGCCGGTTGTTCTTGCGCCAAGACCAATACAGGTGCCGCAGCAAGTGCTGCTGCTGCCACGCGTCGAAGAAGTTTTTTCATTCCCTGTTCCCTTGAATTGGTCATCCTGTCACCTCCGGCGCATACAATCATCAAATTCCAGCCGGTAGATCCGAGCGGCGCGGCTGTTCGGGCGGTTTGCCCCTGAAATCCCACCTAGCAGTGCGCCGAGTTTTGCAGCCTTTTTGCGGTCTTTCTTGCTGCCGCCCAATATGCCGCTGATTATCGCGCCACCGACTGCACCCTTGACTGCGCCGCCTACGACACCACCGGCTCTGCCTTTGTATCCACTAAGACGTTTAGCACGATCATGGCAGTAGTCGCGGTAAGATTGCGCTTCCGCTGGGGGCGGAACCAAAGATGAAAGCGACATCGCAATCGCAAGAATAATCACGGTTTGCGCTATTTTATTGATAGGTTTCACAATACATCCCCGCCCTGCTTGAACAGACGCTACTGTACCCCTCTACTGCCGGTAAAGCGGAAACCAGTCTGCTAGGCCTTTCGGCAAGATACGACCGGTTGCAGCAGATGATGCACTAAATTAGCGGCTATTGAGGCTATAGTTCACACCAGCGGGTGATGGCACCAGGAGTCAACTTCTATAGGTTGGTGCGAGAAACTGGAGCGCGAGCGAATACCATGCAGATCCTAGTCCCCGCATTTGTTGCTGTTACCTTGGGGTTCATTGTCTTCTTCCTAGGTGCCTTTTTGACCCGCCGGGTGGCGTTCCTGAAGAATTACAATATTCCCGAGCCGGTGTCCGGCGGACTTGCTGTTGCCTTTGCCACTTGGGGATTCTTCCAGTTCACCGGAAAGCAAATCGTGTTTGACCTGCAGGTGCGTGACTATCTTCTTGTTCTGTTTTTTTCGACCATCGGGCTGAATGCGCGCGTCACAGATCTCATAAAGGGCGGTCGGCTGTTGTTGGTCCTGCTCTTTCTGACAGTCGGGTTCATGTTGTTGCAGAACGTTGTCGGGCTGATAGGGACGCTTTTGTTTGATCTGCCCACTGCCGTTTCAGTTCTGCTCGGATCCGCTGCCCTGATCGGCGGCCATGGGACGGCCATTGCCTGGGGTCCGCAAATCGAAGATTTGACGGGGTTTGCCGCCGCAGATGAGGTTGGCATTGCCGCCGCAACATTGGGGCTGGTTCTGGCGGCACTGGTCGGTGGCCCAATCGCAAAGCGGTTGATCGACCGGCATGGGTTGAAAGGTGAAGCTGACGCCGATCCGATTGTCGGGTTGCAATACGAAGAAGAAGGTGAGCCCGCGGATGTTGTTGACCATGTCAATTTGATGCGCGCGATGCTGGCGGCGCATACGGCCATCTTCTTTGGCTACTTCGCCCATCTGACGATCGGCGAGATGGGAGTGAAACTGCCCCTTTTTGTGCCCTGCCTTTTGGTTGGGATTCTAATGTCCAACACTATCCCTTTTGTGTTCCCGAAACTCATCTGGCCCACTGGTAGCCGATCGCTGGCGGTTCTGTCGGACTATAGCCTGTCAGTTTTTCTAGCGATGTCACTGATGAGCATGCAGCTTTGGACATTGGCCGAGCTTGGCGGTCCATTGTTGATAGTTTTAGCATTGCAGGTGGTGGTGACAGTTTGTTTTATCGGCTTTGTTGTATTTCGCGCCATTGGCAGCGACTATACTGCTGCCGTTCTCAGTGCAGGTTTCGCCGGATTTGCCCTTGGTGCCACCCCTACGGCTATCGCAAACATGTCTTCGGTGACAAAACGCTATGGTGCCGCGCCGCTGGCCTTTATCGTGCTACCCTTGGTCTCAGCTTTCTTCGTCGACCTGGCCAATGCCTTCATCATCCAGTTCTTTGTCGGGATGTAACCCGTAATTCAGATTCCTGGAAGAATGGCTCGAATGCGCCACTGAGATTTCGTAAGCACGGATGCGGTAAAAGGCAGCTCCGTCCGCATGGCGACCCGCCAAGTCGAAGCCCGCAACGCGCCGGTGACAACCGCTGAAAGGAAATGTCGAGACTTTTCCGAATGTTCTGAAAATGTCCTGCTAATCTAACAGCAGGAAAAACTCAGATCGCACGCTCCAGCCCTATCTCAACGTGAGCAATGTCTTTCACGCTTTCGTGCAGGCGTTCACTTGGGTCATCGCCGATCTTTCGCGCCGCCCGCAGCAGGAATATCTTACCCCATCCCCGCCAGGTCCCGATTGATGGCGCCCGGACATCCTGCGGAAAACGCTCGCGCCAGCCCTCGGGCAAAGGCAGTCCACAAATCTCAGCCCGCTCCAGCATCCACACGAGCGGAATATTGGCCAACGGTCTTCCCTCGTGAAAGCCGCTCTGCTGTCCGCCCACATCACCATGGGACCCGCGGAACCAGACCTGCTCGATCTTGCCATCAAACCCGGCCGGGCTTTCCCACATGACCGGCTCGAACACCGCGCGCGTCTCGTCCAGCGCCAGCGCGTGATAGCCATGCCGCACGGACGGCCCCAGCCGGTGCGAATGAAACGAATGCGCCGCCTCGGACCAGCGCCACAACACCGGCAAACGCAATCCAAGCGCCTTGACCGTATCCCAGACCCCGACCATCTCGACCGGTGCCTCGGGGTGACAGAATTGCCTCGTAAATACCTTGGCCGCGCGCCCACCTGGATTGCACTGATAATGCCGGTAGGCGGTCATGATGTTGCGTTCCGTCGCATGGTCATCCCGCAAAAGACCAACGGAATCGATCAGCCCGGCCAAAGAGCGCACCGCGTAGGCGCCGCGCGAATACCCCAGCAGGAAAATGCGGTCGCCGGACTTGTAGCGGCTGGCCAGGTAGCCATAGGCGCGCCGGATCTGACGGTTGATCCCCCGCCCCATCATCACATCGGGCGTCTTGCGCCAGTCCTGCCATTGCACGCCGGCTTCGTAATAGAGCGACAAATTAGCGCCTCCCATCTCTGCCAGCAGCTTATAACTCAGTCCGGCATTACTTTCGCACCCCGGTGACAGCGATGACATCGTACCGTCCAGAATGATCACATGGGTGACCTGCCCGCGCGCCCTTGCATAGGCCGAATGGCCGCTGCGCACCCCTGGGCGCAGCAAGTCGAAAAGTGATTTAGCCCATTGCCGCCACGCCATCCTGACTCATCTTTCCAACCAGTTACGACTGATGCCGCCTTATCGTTAGCGCGTCGCCTCTTTATCAACATAGGCACATCCAGGCGGGTCAGGCAAAGCCCCCAACCAGAAATACGCCTGCGACCCGGCACTATCCGGCAATCCTCCATCTTTTTCGTGAAAAGCGGGTTACCGGCGCCAATCCAACCACTGTTCACATCAATTATGCCACTTAATTTATTGAAAATAAATTGCAAAACATGTAACTTGGCCACCCTCAGACAATCAATCAGCGACGCCCCGACACAACCTCAGGTGACCCCATTCAAGCAAAGGTCGCTATTACGCTGGAAATCTTGGGCCCCGGTCAAGAGAGCGTGAGCACATCACGCCCTCGGCTCAAAGCGCCGCAACCGTGACCGGCGCGCCTAATCCATACCCGTTAAACTGCGTACTCAGAGCATGCGAATAGGCCCCCATCCCCGCAAAAAGCACGTAATCCCCCTCTGCGATCGACGCCGGGAGCGGCAACGGATCCGGGAACCGATCGATGCTGTCGCAGGTCGGGCCAAATATCACTCGCGCCTGCGGGACACCGCCGCGCCATGTGCCATCGCCCGCTAGAACAGTGACCCGGTCAGTGCAACCAATGTCGCGCACCTCGAAAAGGCCGCCATATATCCCGTCATTCAAAAACATCGACCCGTCTTCACGCAGCGCCTTGACCCGGGCCACCAGAGTAAAAGCATCCGCCACCATCGCGCGCCCGGGTTCGCATACCAATGCCGGTGGATGGTCGCCGAAACAGGCGTCCACCTCAGCGCGAATGTGGTCAAAAATCGCTTCCAGATCCGGCGCCGCCCCAACACGGTGCGCTGCAAAACCGCCGCCCACGTTCAGGCGCGATAAAGTCACCCCCGCCTCACGGGCAATATCAGCGACCACCCTTATATAGCTGCCCCAGGCAGCCGGGTCGGCACACTGTGTACCGGGATGAAAGGTAACTGAGGGGGTATATCCGCGCGCTAAGACCATGCGCAGCAACGCCGCCACGCGCTCAGGCCCGGCGCCAAATTTCTCACCAAAATCATAAGCGGCCCCAGCCACCGGCAGCGCCAATCGCACCGAGATTTCGGTGCCTTCCGGCACGTCGGCAAGCTTGTCCAACTCACTTTCGCAGTCAATCGAATAAGAGCGCACACCCAACGCCACCGCAACGGCCACCTCTTCAGGTGAGCGCACCGGGTTGTGATAATGCAATTCCGCATCCGGACAGACGGCGCGCACCGCATACATCTCGCGCGGGCTGGCCACGTCAAAGGCGCGGATGCCTGCCGCCACCAGATTTGTCAGAACCTCCTCGCCCGCATTCGCCTTGACCGCATAGGTAACAAGCCCGTCAAAGCCTTGCCGGAACCGCCGCGCCGTCGCTTGCAACACTGCCGGGCAGAAATAAACCATCGCCGTATCGGGGCGATGCCGCAACAGATGTGCCCGTGGGTCAGGCCAGTTCGGAGAGTTATGCATTGGTCTGCCTCAACAGGTTTTTCTTGATTATCGAGTATTTTTTCGTCGATCTCATGCGGCATTTCGTATAATATGAGTTGAATATACAGCAATATGACGAATTTTTCATGAAGATAGACGAAACAGATCAGGCTTTGATCACCCTTCTGGGCGAAAACGCCCGTGCCCCGGTAGCCTTGCTTGCGCGTAAGCTGGGCCTCGCCCGCACCACCGTTCAGGCGCGTCTGGATCGTTTGGAAACATCCGGCACCATCCAGGGCTACAGCGTCCGGCTGAACCCATCCGTCCGCGCACCGCTGCGCGCCACCGCCCTGGTCAGCATCGAGCCACGCAGCGCCCCAGCCGTACTTTCGCGGCTCAATTCCCTGCCTGAAGTGCGCCGCGTACACACCACTTCGGGCCGGTTTGATCTGATTGTCACGCTCGAAGCCGCCACAACCGAGCGTCTTGACGAAACCCTTGACCGGATCGGTGAGGCCAAAGGCGTCCGCAGTTCAGAGAGCCTGATCCACCTTTCGACAAAGCTCGACCGCGGGCAATAACACGTCACCCCGTCGGCACGCGTCCCGAGGAGGCGGCCGGCGACGAGATATACTGCGTGCGCATCAGCGCGCTCAATGTGACAACTTGACGGACCGGCACCAGTCCAGCAGCCAGTCCCGAAACACCCGTGCTGGCGGGCGGAGGGCGGCGCGGTCAGGATAGACCAGATGATACGCTTCCCGCCCTTCGGCAAAGATACCCGGCAGACAGGGCACCAGACCGGCTTCCCGCACGGCCTTGTCACTGGCCGGCGCACGGGCCAGGGCAATGCCAACACCCTCGCTTGCCAAGGCACAGGCCATCAAGGTGCTGTCGGCATAGACATACTGGGCACGGCTCGGCATTATATCCATCTTTTCAAACATATGGGGCCACCCCGCCCGATGCGTCACCACATCGATCAACCGATGCTGCAATAGATCGGTTGGGCCGATGAGCGCCTCGGCCACCGGTGGCAGCGCCACGGGAAACAGCCGCTCTCCCATCAGCCGATCACTGTCCGCGCCAAAAGCCTGCGGGTTACCAAAGATGATCTGCAGGTCGGTAAAGCCGCGCGAGAATTCATAGGGAAGATTGGCCGTTGTAAGGCTCAGCGTGATATCCGGGTGCGCGCGGGTAAAATCCTCATACCCCGGCGTCAGTACGCCCTGCGCAAAGATCAGCACCGATTGAACGAAAAGCTGCTGCGCCCGGGCCGCGCCAAACAACCCCTCGGTCGCGTTCTCAAGCGTCAGCAACGCCTGTTGCACCGATGGCAGATAGGCGCGGCCGACCTCGGTCAATGTGACCGCATGGGCATGCCGCTCGAATAGCGCCATCCCCACCCGTTCTTCCAAAGCCCGCACCTGTTGACTGACCGCCGCCGGGGACATGTTCAACTGCGCCGCCGCCCGCGCAAAGCTCTCACAGCGCGCCGCTGCCTCGAAAACGCGCAACCAGTTAAGGGAGGGGACCGCAACAGACATGCGCCTAGGCTAAGCTGAACTTAGCCCGAGCGTCCAGCACTATCGTGCTGAACTTCTGCTGTCTTGCGCTACGTTCAGACCCACAATGTCAAGACAGGTCACATCCCATGCGCCTCTCCCAATCCAACGGCCACCTGAGCCCCGAGCACGCCGAACAATACTGGCGTGACGGCTATGTCTTTCCTCTTACCGTTTTCTCACCTGATGAGGCCGCCGGGTACCGCACCGAGTTGGAAGCGATCGAGTGCGACTGGCTCACCGCCGATCTGCCGCAGCCGCTCAACACCTACAAACGCGTCAACGCCCATTGCGTGCTACCCCTCGCCGCGCGTCTGGCGCAGGACCCACGCGTGCTTGATGTGGTCGAAAACATCCTTGGCCCCGATCTGATGATCTGGTCCGCCGAGTTCTTCATCAAAGAGCCCCGCACAAACCATATCGTCGGCATGCATCAGGACCTGACCTATTGGGGGCTGGGCGAAACTTCAGATCAGGTCACTGCCTGGATTGCGCTATCACCCGCCACCGTCGCCAGTGGCTGCATGGACTTTGTCGCCGGATCGCATAAGAACCCGATCCTGCCGCATAACGACACCTTCTCAGACAACAACCTGCTGTCTCGTGGTCAGGAAGTTGCGGTCGAGGTCGCAGATAGCGACAAAACCCATATCGAGCTGCAACCGGGTCAGATGTCGCTGCATCATGGGCTGACCATCCACGGATCAGGGCCAAATACCTCGGATGACCGGCGCATTGGCTTTGCCATCCGCTATCTCAACCCAAATGCCCGCCAGCAGGTGGCCGAACGCGACTATGCGATGATGGCGCGCGGCGTCGATTTCAGCGGCAATTTCATTCACTACATGCCGCCCGTCGCCAATTTCAGCCCGGAATCCGTGAAGCTTTACGAAAAAATTCGCGCGGATCAGGCTAAAGCCCTTGCACAAGGGGCCGCCGGCGATGTTTCACTCTATGCCAAAGCCGCTGCGGCGCCGTGAAAAAGGAAAGCCCCCATGGAACGTGTGAATTTCACTCAAATGAAGGATGGCACCAAGGAAGAATATGAATTCCTGACCGCGCATGAAATTGACCACACCAGGCACACCGCGCAAAGACTGCTGAAGGCGCTGGTCGATCTGGATGAAAGCCTCTCGGGTTACCAGATCACCCGGCTGGGCCATTCGGTGCAATCGGCCACCCGCGCCTGGCGCGACGGGGCGGATACCGATTGGGTCGTCTCGGCACTTCTGCACGATATCGGCGACATCTACGCGCCATACAATCACGACGAATACGCCGCCACGATCCTTAAGCCCTTCGTGCGCGAACAATGCACCTGGTGCGTTGCCACCCACGGTGATTTCCAGATGCTCTACTACGGCCACCATCTGGACGGGGCTGATCAGCACAAACGTGACCGCCATCGCGACAGCGCCTATTTCGACGATTGCGCCGAATTCTGCGAACGCTGGGATCAGGCCAGTTTCAACCCGGAGTACGATGACCTGCCGCTCGATTTCTTCGCCCCCATGGTAGAAGAGGTCTTCGCCCGCACCCCTTATGATGCTGCCGTTATCCGCTCGGGAGAGCGTGAACCACTGACCAACGCCGAACGCGCCGCTCAGCGCCAGTAGGGTTATGGGTCGTCAGACCGGCATGTCGTCGCATTCCGACGCTGCACCAATATCGCCAAGCAGGCGCATCAACTCGTCCACCCACGCGGTCCTCACCGAAACCGCCAGTTGCGATAACGGGCGATGTTTCGGGGTGAGCATAGCGTAGTCGTAGCGGATGTCCTGCCTGAGCGGCTTGAACACGATCCCGCCCGACCCGGCATTCATTGCGCCTTCGCTGACCACGGTCAGCGGGTCCACTATTGCAACACAATGGCCGGAGCGGACAAATTGCAGCAGCGGCAGAAAGGTCTGACTTTCGACAAGCTTGCGATATCCCGCCCCGGCTCTTTCAAAGGCTTCAAGCGTCTTTTTGTGATGCGCATGATTTGACTGAAGAACACCGATCGGTTCCTCATCAAGATCACTGATAGCAATGGCTTCAGCGCCTGCCAACCGATGGCCCTGCGGCACGACGCAAAAACACGCGCCGCTGATCCGCTGGATCGTAAATTGCGGGCTGTCGGGCGTATCGACGGGCGCATCGCCGAACCCGAAATCAATGCTTTGCGAGCTGACAAGTTCCAGGATCTGAAGCGAACTGCGCGCCGAAATCGCAAGCTGCACATCAGCATGCGGTTCAATGGTCTGACTGATGAAACGCGACAACATGAATATGCCGCCCGGCATGGCGGATACGTTCAGTGTGCCCGCCTGCCCGCCCGCCAGGCTTTGCATGGTGCGTGATACCGCGGCGAGCCGGTCCAGAATACTTACGGCTTCCTCCAGCAGGTAATGCGCTTCGGGCACCGGGATCAGCTGTCTGCCTCGGCGCTCGAACAGTTTCAGACCCAGCGTGTCCTCAAGCGACCGGATTGCCAGGCTGACCGCAGGCTGAGTCCGGCCGATCTTTCTGGCAGCCTCGGACAGCGATGGCGAGGTCATGACCGCGCGAAAAGTGGATATCTGCGTGAAATTCATCGACTCACATAAGTTATATTTAGTTTTTTCTAAGTTATTCAAATTTGTATTTATTGAAAAGCCAAGGCAAGCTTGATCTGTGAAACCAAGGGAAAAACCCTGGAACCATAAAAGGGAGTATCACATGACCATCCTAACGAGATTTTCCGGCGCCCTGCTGGCGACGGTTCTTGCCGCCGGAACAGCGACGGCGCAGGACCCGACCTTTTTCCGAATTGGCACCGGGAGCGCCGGGGGTACCTATTTCCCCATAGGCGGCACCATCGCCAACGGCATCTCCGCCCCTCCGGGTTCGCGCCCGTGCGACGAAGGCGGTCAGTGTGGCGTGCCGGGGCTGATCGCCATCGCGCAATCCACCACCGCGTCGGTTTTCAACAACACCGCCGTCCAGAATGGCGAGCTTGAGGCCGGGATGGCGGCGGCGGACGTGACCCGCTCGATGTATCTGGGTGAAGGAAAGTTCGATGGCAAGCCGCACGAAAAACTGCGCATTGTCGCCAATCTATACCCCGAAGATCTGCATCTGGTGATGCCCAAGGGATCGAAGCTGGGAGACCTGAGTGAACTCGCCGGTAAGCGCGTGGGCATTGCTCAGGCCGGGTCGGGCACGCAGGTCGCCGTATTGCAGATGCTGGAAAAATGGGATGTGACGCGCGACAATATGGACGAGGCGGAACTGAACAACAGCCAGTCCGCCGAACGTCTGGCCGACGGACAGCTTGATGCCTATTTCTACGCTGCGGGCTGGCCCGTCTCTGCCATGGTGCAACTGGCGACAACCAAGGGCATGGAACTGCACAGCTTCAGCGACGAGGACCTGGCAAAGATCAACGAAGCCGTTCCCGCCTACATCCCGTCAAAGATCCCCGCTGGTGTCTACGAGGGCATCGACTATGAGGTGAAAACGCCTGCGGTGTCGGCGCTTCTGGTTGTTTCGTCCGATCTCTCAGACGAACTCGTGCACGGCATAACCGAAGCACTTTGGAACAAGAATACCCGCACATTGCTGGATAACGGTCACGCGAAGGGCAAGCAGATTACGCCCGAAACCGCGCTTGACGGGATCGCAGCCCTTGGCGTGCCACTGCATCCGGGTGCCGAGAAGTTCTACAAAGAAGCGGGCCTTCTAGAGTAAAGCCACCACTCTTCCGGCTCTTACTCTTACGGGCGGCGGGCAACTCCCGCTCGCCGCCCAACCTTTATTCTTCCACAACCGATACGAAGGGGCTGACCATGGGGAATGCGGCCGAGCATCAGGATCAGGAACTTTCAGCGGAAGAACTGGCTGAGATCGAAAAGAAATATGATGAAGGTGCCGCAACGCGCAGCGTCAGCCCGGGTTTCGCGAGATTTCTTCGCTACGTGGCCCTGACATATGCGGTCTATCACTACCTGACCGCCGGGTTCGGCCTACCGCCCGATTACTGGCACATGGGCTGGCATCTCGCGGGTCTCTTCATCCTGACCTATTCGCTTTTTCCTCTGGTCAAGACCAAGACCGCTTTTGATCTGAAAACCGGAGCGCTCAGGCTGGGCGGTGTGCCCTATCTCGATGTGATCCTGATGGTGCTTGGTACCGCCTCGGCGCTTTATCTGGGTTTTGCCTGGCACGGTGTGCCGTTTCTGGGCATCGAAGAACAGACCTTCCGCATGGGTAACCCCAACGGTTATGACCTGCTGTTTGGCTGCATCCTGATCGTGCTTGTGCTGGATATCGCACGACGGACACTGGGGTGGATTCTGCCGCTGATCATCTGCGTTTTCATGTCCTACGCCCTGTTCGGGCCGTTCTTTCCGGGAATTCTTCAGCACCCCGGCGTGAAATTCAACACCTTCGTCAGCTCGATGTATTTCCCGCAGGAAGGCATCTTTGGCGTCACGCTTTGGGTGGTCTCGACGATCGTTTTCCACTTCGTCCTCTTCGGCGTGATTGCCCAGCGCACCGGGCTGGGCCAGCTCTTCATCGACAATGCCAGCATTCTGGCCGGGCGCTACACCGGCGGTCCCGCCAAGGTGTCGGTCGTATCCTCGGCCTTCTTCGGCACCATCTCGGGCTCCTCGGTCGCCAATACCGTCTCGACCGGCGCGCTGACCATCCCGAACATGAAACGGCTGGGCTACCCGGGCCATTTCGCGGGCGGGGTCGAGGCCGCAGCCTCGGCGGGCGGACAGATCACTCCGCCGATCATGGGGGCCGCCGCCTTCATCATGGCCGAGTTTCTCGAGGTGCCCTACACCACCATCGTCATTGCCGCGATCTTCCCGGCGCTGCTGCATTATGTCGGTGTGTTCACCGTTGTGCACCTGATGGCACGCCGGTTGAACCTGCAGGGGCTGTCGAAAGAGATGCTACCGAAATTCGGCAAGGTCTGGCGCGATGGCTGGGCCAATATCGTGCCGCTTGTGGGCCTGCTCGTCGTACTCTTCTCCGGCTACACGCCCTACATGTCGGCCTTTGTGGGGATTTCACTTTCGATCATCGCCGGAATGAGCCGGATGCGAACTCCGGTCACGCTGATCTATGCCGCCGCCTTCATCGCTTTTGTCATCTGGAAATACATGGGCGACGGGTTTGACCTGCAAATGTCCATCATCCTGATTGTCGGCGCAATCGTCGCCACGCTCAACCCGCAGCAACGGGTTTCTGTCAGGGAAATGGCCGACACGTTTGAAACCGGCGTCAAATACGCGCTGGCCGTGGGCGCGGCCTCGGCGGCAGTGGGCATCGTGATAGGGGTGATCAACACCACCGGCGTGGGCTTCCGCATCGGCTTTATGGTCACCCAAGCCGCGTCCAATCTGGGCAACGATCTGCACTGGCTCTTTGCCTTCGGCACGTGGGAGCTGTTCTCGGTCGAAGACCTGACGCTCTTCATCAGCCTCGTCTTTATCGCGCTCGCCTGTATCCTGATGGGCGCGGGCGTGCCGACCACGGCGCTTTACATCATGCTCGTGTCTGTGGCGCAGCCGGCGCTGGCGCAGCTCGGCATCCCGCCCATCGCCAGCCACATGTTCGTGCTTTATTACGGCGTCGTGGCCGAGATCACGCCACCGGTCTGTACCTCGGCCTATGCGGCGGCGGCCATCGCGGGCTCGAACCCGTTCCGCACCGGCATCTCGGCCTTCACGCTGGGACTGGGCAAGGTGGTGGCACCAATGGCGTTTGTCTACGCGCCGGTGCTGCTTTTCGTGTCATCCACCGGCTTTGATTTCTGGGAGTTCAGCTACACGGCGACCAGCTGCATCGCCGGTGTGATCTGCCTCTCCGCCGCCGTGGTCGGCTACTGGCTGACACCGATGGGCGCCGTGCTCCGTGTCCTGATGGCGATGGCCGGGCTGGTCTTCATCGCACCCTCGCTGCAGGCCGATCTGGCGGCGCTGATCATTGCTTCTCCGGCGGTCATCTCGCAGGTCATCGCCCGCCGACGCCACCTCGCCACGACCTGAAGGAATGGGCGAAGACGTCACCATTCTGGGTGCGGGCATCGTCGGGATATGCTGCGCCCTGTCGCTGGCCGAACGCGGCGCAAAGGTTCGGTTGATTGATAAGGGTGAGCCGGGTCAGGAAACATCTTACGGCAATGCAGGTGTCATCTCGCCCTGGTCGATCATCCCGCAATCCATGCCGGGGCTTTGGAAACAGGTGCCCAAACTGATGTTCGGTCGCTACCGACCGCTCAGCGTGCGCGCCGGTTTCTGGCCCCGCATGGTTCCTTGGGGTCTAAGGTTCCTTCGCAACGGAACCGACCACCGCGTGCGGCAGGTTTCGGACGCAATGGAGCATCTATGCGCCCCGTCGGTCGATCTCTACCGGCGGCATCTGAACGGCACCGGGCACGAAGGTTTGGTGCGTGACAGCCTTTATGTGCACGCGTTTCGCGATGCCACCCGCGCCAACCTCGCCTCGCTCGATTACCGTATCCGACAGGAAAAAGGCGCAAAGCTCGAACTTGTCGGCGCGAAGGCGCTCCGCCGCATTGAGCCCGCCCTGTCGACTGATTTCAAAGCAGCCGTGCTGATCCACGATCAGGCCCGTGCCCTGGCACCGGGCCGAATTGCCACAGTGCTGACCGAGAAGGCCCGGTCGCTTGGGGTAGAGATATTGCGAGCCCGGGTACGGCGCCTGACACCGGTTGACGGCGGTTGGAACATCGACTGCGACACCGGCCCGTTGACGGCAAGCAAGGTGATCGTCGCCGCAGGCGCATGGTCATCACAGCTATTGCGTCCACTGGGCATCAGACTGCCGCTGGTGGCAGAGCGCGGTTATCATGTTGAGTTTTCCAGCCCCGGGGTCGCGCTGAACAATTCAGTGACCGACACCGATGCGAAATTCGTGGCCAGCAGCATGGAGGGCGGTATCCGGGTCGCTGGTCAGGCAGAATTCGGAGACGTGAACGCCCCGCCCGATGGGCGGAAATACCGGCAATTGCAGTGGCAGGCCAAAGCCGTCCTGCCCGATCTGAACGACACTCAGCCTTCGTTCTGGATGGGGCGGAGGCCCTCATTCCCCGACAGCTTGCCGGTTCTGGGCAGGCTGGGCAAATTTAACGGCCTTTACGGCTGTTTCGGGCATTCCCATTACGGACTGATGATGGCCCCGAAATCCGGAGAGGTCCTTGCCCACGATGTTCTGAACCTCAAACAAAACCTTAGTCTTGATGCCTATTCGGCAGCAAGATTCAGCGCCTGAACCATGCTTTTACCGGCCCTGCCGCGCGCCTTACGTTCAACCGTTTTTCGTTACACCCAAGGCTCTTTGCAATTTGACGATCTTCGCGTCGCGTTGTGCTGCCAGTCTATCGACCGGGGCCCCACCGGTTGCTTCGGCAAGACCTTCCGCAAGCATTTCGGCAACTTCGGGCGTCAGTTTGGGTGTGCCAAGATCATCCCACCAGCCATTGAACGTATCCGCGAAATGATCGCAGAACGCAGGCAACCCGCCGGGTCCCGCCCCTAAGCTAAAAAGTGTTGTCGGCCCCATGGCCGCCCAGCGAAGACCGGGGCCAGCCGACACAGCCTTATCCACATCGCCCACGCTGGCAACGCCAGATTGGACAAGATGAATAGCCTCGCGCCAGATGGCCGCCTGTAGCCGGTTGGCGACGTGGCCCGGGACTTCCTTATTGACCCGGATCGTGACCTTACCGATGTCGGCATAGAAGGCCTCGGCAGCGGCAACCACGCCATCGGCGGTCCGTTCATTGCCCATTACCTCGACCAGTGGAATGAGGTGCGGCGGGTTAAATGGATGACCCAGAACAAAGCGGTCCGGGTTTTGCCATCCCCCCTGCATTTGCCCCAGTGTCAGACCCGATGCGGAACTCGCCACAACGGCGTCATCCGCCAGCATCGGCTCGATCTCGGCAAAGGTTGTGTGCTTGATCGGTAGGCGCTCTGGCACGTTTTCCTGCACGAACCCCGCACCCTCAACCGCTTTGGCCGCCGAAGAATAGAACGTCACGCATTCAGCATTGCCCCGATCTGTCAGGCCCAGTTCGGACATGGTTTCCCATGCTTGCTCGATATAGGCGCGCAAGGACGATTCAGCCTCGGGGTCGGGATCATAGACCGCCACTGACCGGCCTGAGGCCAGGAAAAGGGCCGTCCAGCTAGCGCCGATGGTGCCGGCGCCCAACACAGCGGTATGAGAGGTGTCGTTCATCAGAACAGCCCTGTGTTAATGGGCGACGCTGCGGTCATGCCACCGTCGATGGTGAACAGCTGCCCGGTGGCAAATCCGGCCTCGTCCGAGGCAAGCCAGACGGCCATGGCAGCGATATCCGCAGGTTGACCAAAGCGACGGGTGGCGTGACGCGACAGAGCATCGCGGCGGGCAGCTGCAGGATCATCCGACAGACCAAACCCGGCCTCCAGCATGCCCGTCTCTATCCAACCGGGGCAAATGGCGTTGCAGCGAAGACCAGGTCCGTGATCGACAGCAATGGAACGGGTGAGGCCATGCACAAATGCCTTGGACGCGTTGTAAAGCGCCATAGACGGGTCCGCGACATGTCCCGAAATCGAGCCGATATTGATGATCGACCCACCATTGGTCATGAGCGGGATGAAAGCGCGACAAGTGTTGAAGGCGCCACGGCAATTGACCCCGATCACGAGATTCCAGTCTGCATCGGTGCTGTCGGCCACGGTCTTTTCGACCTGCACACCCGCATTATTCACCAGGATGTCCGGCGCCGGACAAGCCGAAGTCAAAGCCTGTATCTGGCCTTGGTCGGACACATCTGCCTGAACCCAGCCGCAGTCTTCAGGCAAGCCGTCGGGCCTTGGCCCGCGCCCGCAGGCGGTAACCGATGCGCCTTCGGCCATGAACGCGTCAACGATGCCACGCCCGATGCCTTGACGTCCGCCGGTGACCAATGCGGTTTTTCCCATAAGTCGCATGGCGCCTCCTATAGTTTCATCTGCTGCACTTGCGCCGAAAGCCCGCCATCAAGCACCCAGAGCTGCCCCGAGGCATAGCGCGCTTCGTCCGAGGCCAGCCAGTTGACCAGATTGGCGATATCCTTGGGCGTGCCATAAGTGCGCATTGGGTGGACATCGCGCACCGCCTGCTGCAGCTGATCGATGCTCTTGCCGCCGCCGCCCGACCCGTCGCCGGTGAAAAAACTCTGCAACATGGGCGTGTCTATATACCCCGGGCAGATAGCGTTCACGCGGATGCCTTCGGGCCCATGATCGCAGGCCATTGCGCGTGTCAGGGCATGCACTGCGCCTTTGGTGGCGCAATAGGCGGCAAGGCCCGGATCGGCGATGAAGCCATCATAAGAGCCGAAATTGATCACGCTGGCGCTGGCGCCGGATTTGCCCGCCCTGCGCAACAAGGGCAGCGCGTATTTTGAGGTCAGAAAAGTGCCCGTCGCATTGACAGCAAAAGAGCGGTTCCATTCCTCCAGCGTGGTATCCTCGATGGTCTTTTCAATCTCGATCCCGGCGGCGTTGACAAGGATATCCAGCTGGCCACTTTCGGCGTTGACCCGGTCCATCGCGGCTATGGCGTCGACCTCTTGGGTAACGTCCTGTTTGATAAAGATGCTGCCATCGTCGTCATGTGCGTCAAGCGAACCCCGCGGAGTCAGATCCGCCGCATAGACGCGCGCGCCTTCACGCAGAAATCGCGCCACAATTGCGCGACCGATGCCGCCGCGCGCGCCGGTAACCAGGGCGGTTTTTCCTTCTAACATCATTCATCAGCATCCTTAACTGGGGGAAATCGGTAACGCGCCGCAGCAACCGTCCAATCCATATGATTTCGCACATATTCCCGGGTGGCATCCCGAGGCGGGTTGTAATCCCAAGGTTCGCCCGCGCCCGCCTCCATCGCCGCATGCAATCTCCGGCGCGAACGCTGAGTGGCGATCACATTCGCACGCAGTTTATTGCTATCCCAACGCTCTGCCACTTCGGCGGCAAACATCGCCGCGCGCTCAGCATAGGCCGGGTCACGTGCCAGATTCTGTTTTTCCAATGGATCGTTCGCCAGATCGTAAAGCTGCGGGGGATCGACGTCGCAATGGATATATTTCAGATCGCCCCGCCGGATCATGAACACCGGAAAAGGCGTCATCTCGGCGCAATATTCGCCGATGGCTTCGTCCACCGGATCGGCCTGGCCCCGCAACAACCGCACAAGTGAACGGCCATCGACAGGTTCGCCCAGAAATGTTTCGTCGCCACCGGCAATGTCCACGAAAGTGGGCAGCATATCGACCAGCGAACAGGCATTGCGCGCCGTGCCCTGAACCACGCCGGGGCCCGCCATGATCAACGGTACGCGGGCGGAGTGTTCAAAGAAATTCATCTTGTACCACAATCCGCGCTCGCCCAGCATGTCGCCATGATCGGCGGTGACGACGACAATGGTGTTATCCAGCGCATCTATATCATCAAGCGCCCTGATCATCGCGCCGACCTTGCTGTCGAAATAGCTTACATTGGCCAGGTAGGCGCGACGGGCGCGGATCACCTCTGCATCGCTCAGGGGTACATAACTGGCCTCGATCCCGTCCATGATGCGCCGCGAAAACGGGTCCTGATCCTCAGGAGGTAGTATATGTTCGGGCATATCAATCTCTTCGTCGGAATAGAGGTCCCACCATTCCGGCTTGGCGACATAAGGGTCATGCGGATGAATGAAACTGGCCACGAGGCAAAATGGGGCGTCATTGCCTGCGGCCCGATCGCGGCCCCGGTCAATCAGCCAGCGGCGGGCGGCAAATTCGACCTCGTCATCATAATCAGTCTGGAAGGTGGCAACCGCCGCACCGCTTTCCTTGACGGTCTGCATATTGTGATACCATTTGTCGATCCGCTCGTCCGCGGCCTCCCAATCGGGGGTCCAGGCGAAATCGGCAGGGTAAATATCGGTGGTCACCCGGTCTTGAAACCCGTGCTTCTGATCCGGGCCGACAAAATGCATTTTACCACTCAGGCAGGTGCGATACCCCAATGCCTTCAGGTAATGCGCAAACGTCGGCACGCTGGCGCGAAACTCGGAAGCGTTGTCATAGGCCGCGATCCGGCTGATCAGCTGCCCGGACATGAAGGCAAACCGCGAAGGTGCACAGAGCGGCGAATTACAGTAAGCCGCATCGAACCGCATGCCGCGTGCGGCCAGCGCATCCATATACGGGGTCTTGGCAACCGGATGTCCATAAGCACCGCAAAAATGCGGTGCCAGCTGGTCCGCCATGATAACCACGATGTTGGGCTGCGTCACGGGGCGGCCTTTTCATAGGCATCCAGAACAAGACCGTGGAAATGATGTACCGCATGCTCTGACTTACCTGACCCGGACGGGTCATTCACGATCCGACCCTGGGTGAAGGCAGGCGTGTTCATACCCCGCTGCACGCTCTCCACAAGGCCGATATCCTCGACCTGAAGTACTTCGTCAAGATAGCGGATCGCATCCAGCTCCATTGCGTCTGGATCGGGGGTTTCAAGGAAAAAATCATAGGTCTCCAGCGTTCGGTCCGGGCCCACAGGAATAATGTTCAACACGATCATGCTGGAACGCCCCGGATAACGCATCAGGCAGGTGGTGGGCCAAAGCCACCAGACCGCATGGGTGCGCACGGTGGCGTTGGACACATCATAGGCTGTGTTCGCACCCTTGCCTGCATCCGCCATATGGCTGGAATAGATGCCGTAGGTGGTGACCTTGTAGGTATCCATATCCACCAGATCGCAGAAATCCTTGTGCGCTGTCGGGCAGTGATAGCATTCCAGGAAATTATCGACGACGTTCTTCCAGTTCGACCGGATGTCATAGGTCAGCCGGTGCCCGAAAGTCAGCTGATCAATATCCCGCGCCCAATGCCTGATCTCAGTTTCCAGATCGCCGGACTGTTCGCGCAGGGGCGCAGCGCCGGGATCCAGATTAACGTAGATGAACCCGGCGAATTCTTCGACATGAACCTGATCAAGGCAAATGTCGCCCGTGTTGAAATTCTCCAGATGTTCGGTTTCCGGAGCGCGCACCAGCTGACCATCAAGCTTATATACCCAGGCATGATAGGGACACATGATTCGCGATGTCTGACCCTCACCGCTTAGCAATTCATGCGCCCGGTGCTTGCAGACGTTGTAGAAAGCCCGCAATTGACCATCGCGATCTCTGACAATTGCAACTGGCTGACCCGCTATTGTCACGGTGACGTAAGCGCCGGGATCGCGCAGTTTCTCGACGTGACAGATCCATTGCCAGGACTTGGCAAGGATGTGCTGCTGATCGACGGTGAACCAGTCATCCCGCGTGTAGGCGTCGGCCCTCAGGGACAGGGAATTTCCAGCATCAGCGGAATATCCCTTCTGTATCGCCGCAAACTGCTCCTTAGAAGGTAATGTCGTCATGATAAGCGCTCCCGGTTCGCCCGATAACCCGCGCTATTTTCCAACAGTTACGAGCACTCTTCCTATACCTTATTCGCCACTTGAAAGTCTTTAATCGCCATTTTTATCAGAATCCGGTGGGCGATACATCGGCCAGGCCCGGAACTCGAACGGGACACGCCCCTCGATACGGTCCTGCGTGGCCGACGCGCCGAACCGCGCCTTATAGGCGCGAGAGAAGTGTACCTGACTGGCGAAACCCGAGGCCAAAGCGATCTCGGCGATGGGAAGCTCGGTTTGCGTGACCAGACCGCGTGCCCGGTCAAGCCGGATATCTCGATAATAAAGCTGCGGGCTGGTTTTGACGTATTTCCGGAACAACCGGTTCAATTGGCGCTGTGAAATTCCTGCTCGCGCGCAGAGCGCAGGGATGCTGATCGGCGTCTCAAGATGTCGCTCCATAATCTCGATCGCATCCCGAACCTTTTGTGGCGCGGTATTGCCCAACGGCTCAAGATGTTCATCGGTCTGATGCACGCCAGGCCCGCGCAGATTGTTGTGAAACAGGTATTTCGCACAATCGCTGGTCAGCGCATCACCGACAAGCCCGCGCAACAACGACAAGGCATAGTCACCAGCAGCGGCGCCGCCGCAGCAGGTCCCGATATTGCCATCGTGAACGTACAGATCTTCGCACACATCAATCCGGGGATAATTCTCGCCAAAGGAGTCGATATGTTCATAGTGAACAGTGGCGCGCCGCCCGTTCAGCAAGCCCGCCTCGGCCAGAATGAAGGCAGCCGTATCGATACCACCCACGTAGCTTCCGGTTCTGGCATATCTGCGGATGGCCGATAGCAGCAATTCGCTCGAAAAAGCCTCGGGCGTCCAGCTGCTGGAAACGAGGACGATATCCGGTCTCGCCTGCCTTTGCGTTTGCAGCGGTTCAACCGCGATCCTGATCCCATTGCTGGCCCGGCACAGCCCCCCCTTCTCGCTGGCAATACACCACCGGAAGTGCTGCTTACCCGCCAGATAGTTTGCCGCACGAAACGGATCCAGAAAGGCCATTGTCGCCGCCAGATTGAAGTGTGGCGTGACCAGCACCAGTATCTCTGTGAAATTGGATTGTTTCGCCTTCATGAGGTCAATCTAGGGGATACGCTGGCGAGCGACGAGTTAAATAAGCGCCCATATGCCGGAGCGGGCCCTGATTGCAGCCGGCGGCACTCACGGCCCCGGAAACTCAGGCCAGCGAAAGCTCACAAAACCCTGAAGTATGAGGCGGATGCAGATGCCATCTATCCCGCCGACCCGGCCCGTTCCCCAAGATCGCCCACCCACCAGCTTTGGTCCGGGCCGCGATAAATCGTGATGTGATCACCCTGATCCAGCGCGTAAAGATCCCTACCATGATGCAGCAGGCTCTGGCCGGCATTTCCCTGCCCATCCCGCCAGGTCAGTCTTGTGTCGGGGCATCCGGGCACCCGGATCGCGGCGCGGCGGATACCAGTTACGGTCGCCCCGTCCCGCCTGCCATATTCCCGGGTCCGGATGGCATCAACACTGCGTCTGCCCACCACCCAGAGGCACAGCAACCAGACGATCCCGACGCCCAGCGCAAGTGTCGATGTTGTACGCGCAGCGGAATGGTACCAGTTCCCCACCAGTTCGATCGTGCGCGGATCGTCGGGCAGATAGCGCAAGCTCACACGGTCCCCGCGCATGGCTCGCAAATATTCTGTGGCGTTGACCAGGCGCTCCTGCATCACCACCTCTCCGGCATGTGTGGGATAGCGCAGGGTCATCCAGTACGAGGTCGACAGGCTGCCATCCGGGTTGCGTGTCCGGGCGAACCGTTTGTGGCTTATGGTGCCGTTCGCTTGCCGTCCTTCGTCATCGAAACGCCGCGCCAGATCGGCATCTGACGCACTGACCAGCGACAGGCCGACGAAGACCAGCCCCAGCATCACCACAAGCCAACCGCCCATGCGCAGAAACAGGCGAAAGATCGGCACCGGCTTTTCCTGAACGACCATAACCATAGGGTCAGACTTAAGTGATTCCGGCCGCGACACAAGTCATCCGCTCACATGCAGGCGCGTGCAGCTTGCCCCCACACGCGCCTGCTCTGGGATCAGCTCGGCCCAGGAAGAAAAAAACCGGGCGATCCGCAATCGTTTTGTTTACAACCCAAAACTCAGTTATTCGGCACCTCCGTCGGGCTGTCCGGATAGCTGTCACAGACACCATGCCCCCCTATGGACCACTGGCAGACGGCGTTCAGAATGACCAAGGCGAAATCGATCTGCGTCGCCCTCATCTACGATCCGCCAAACCCGTCGAACCTGTTCGGATCGGTCTCATCGTTACCTGATTACGACCCAGATGGTCAGGCCTCTGTCCGATGATCGAGCCAACCCTGGCTACAGCGTGTAGAATAAATCCTGCCAATAACATCACGAAAACCTTCTCTTCGGCCGTGTCAGAAAATCTGACTCAGCCGCATCTACAGGATAACCCTAGAGCAAGGAGAGATTCTCTCCAAAGTATATTTTTATCAATCATTACTCTTCTATAGGTTGTTTACCTTCCCAGCATTCCAACCCTGCGAAAGACCCAGACCAACAGCACGCCAAGGACGACCAACCCGCCCGTGACGATCCAGAAGGCCGTCGGATTGTCCGCCCCCGGCATCCCACCCACATTGATGCCCAAAAGGCCGGTGATCAGGCCCAGCGGCAGAAAGATCGCCGCCACCACCGACAGGATCAGCATCTGCCGGTTCATCGCCTCGGCGCGGGTGTCCATGATCTGGTCCTGCACCACCTGTGCCCGGTCGCGGATCGCGTCCAGTTCCTCGGCCAGCCGTGTCATCCGCTCGGTCGCCTCGCGCAGCCGCGTGCGCCCCTCGGGCACGATCCACGGCAATTCCTCGATCTCGAAGGTACTCAGCGCGTCCCGCTGCGGCGCCATGTGACGCCTGAGCAGGATCGACGCCCGCCGGATCGTACCCAAATCGAACCGGGACGATGCGGAAATCCCGTCGATCACCTGATCTTCCAGCACATCGACCTTCTCGTTCAGCCCCGCCACCACAGGCTCGGCCCGGTCCGCCAGCCTGAGCGCCAGCCGCGCCACCAGTTCGGTCGGATGATCCGGCCCCTGCCCGCGTTCGACCTCGGCCAGCACATCGCCTACCGCCATCAACCGCCTGAGTTGCACGGTGATCACCAGCTTCGCCGTGATCCACATCCTGAGCGAGACCATATCTTCCACCTCGTCGCCCGGATTCAGGTTCACCCCGCGCAGGTTCAGCAACACGCCCTCGCCATGCAACGTGCAGCGCGGCCGTGTTTCGGGCGCCAGCAGCGCTCGCCTGACCAGCGGTTGCAGCCCGGCCGCTTCCAGCCAGTCCCGCGCACCCTCACGCGCCAGATCCGCATGAAGCCAGACAAAGCCGGACGCGTCAGCATCCAGCCCGGCAACATCGTCTGCGCCCGGCTCGATCGCCTTCGCTGCGCCACCCGCATCGATCCGCCATTGGTGGATACCGTCCATCGCCCTGCCTCCGCTTGCCTGTACCCACAGTTTGCGATGGATTTGTCCACCTGTCACGCAGACATAAGAAAATACCAGCGCCGCCTTTCCCTTACTGCCTTCATTCGCTAGACGTGCGGTCAGTTTTACGAACCTGCAGGACAGACCCATGGCGATGGAAAAAACCTTCAACGCGGCCGAGGCCGAAGCCCGTCTCTATGAGGCCTGGGAAAAGGCCGGATGCTTTACCGCCGGGGCCAATGCCAAACCGGGCGCGAATAGCTTCTCGATCATGATCCCGCCGCCCAACGTCACCGGCTCGCTGCATATGGGCCACGCTTTCAACAACACGTTGCAGGACATCCTTGTGCGCTGGCACCGGATGCGCGGCTTTGACACACTCTGGCAACCCGGCACCGACCATGCGGGCATCGCCACGCAGATGGTGACCGAACGTGACATGATGGAACATCAGGAACCCACACGGGTTCAGATGGGTCGCGAAGCGTTTGAAAAGCGCGTCTGGCAGCAGAAAATCAAATCCCGCGGCACCATCATCGGGCAATTGAAACGCATCGGTGCCTCCTGCGACTGGTCGCGCGAAGCCTTCACCATGTCCGGCGCGCCTTCGGCCCCAGAAGGCGAAGAGGGCAATTTCCACGACGCCGTGATCAAGGTCTTTGTCGAGATGTACGAGAAGGGCCTGATTTATCGCGGCAAGCGACTGGTCAACTGGGACCCGCACTTTGAGACCGCGATCAGCGACCTTGAGGTCGAAAACCTCGAAGTTGCGGGTCATATGTGGCATTTCAAATACCCGCTCGCCGACGGTCAGACTTACGAATATCTGGAGAAAGACGAAGACGGAAACGTGCTCTTCCGCGAGACCCGCGATTACATCTCGATCGCCACGACCCGGCCCGAGACCATGCTGGGTGACGGCGCGGTGGCGGTGCATCCGTCAGATGAACGCTACGCGCCAATTGTCGGAAAACTATGTGAAATCCCGGTGGGTCCGAAAGAGCATCGCCGCCTGATCCCGATCATCACCGACGACTACCCTGACCCAGATTTCGGCTCGGGCGCGGTCAAGATCACCGGCGCGCATGACTTCAACGACTACCAGGTCGCCAAGCGCGGCGGCATCCCGATGTACCGGCTGATGGACACCAAGGCGAACATGCGCGCCGACGGCGGCGCTTACGCCGAAATGGCCGAGGTTGCGATGGCCGTGGCCAAGGGCGAGCGGGAACTGACCGAGGCCGAGGCCGACACGATCAACCTTGTCCCCGACGACCTGCGCGGGCTGGACCGGTTCGAGGCGCGCAAACGCGTTGTCGATCAGATCACGTCCGAGGGTCTGGCCGTCATGGTACCGGGCGAGCCGAACGAAGACGGTGAAACCTGCTTCGACGGCGGCATGGTGGCTTTTGTTGAATCAAAACCGATCATGCAGCCCTTCGGCGACCGCTCCAAGGTGGTGATCGAGCCGATGCTGACCGACCAGTGGTTTGTCGACACCGACCAGATCGTCGGCCCGGCGCTGGAGGCGGTCAAGGACGGCACCGTGAAAATCCTGCCCGAGTCGGGCGAGCGCACCTATTACCACTGGCTGGAAAATATCGAGCCCTGGTGCATCTCCCGCCAGCTCTGGTGGGGGCATCAAATTCCGGTGTGGTATGGGCCGACAGTTGAGCGGGATGGCTTTGTAGATGAGAAAGGCACGCCAAATCGCTATCTTAGTTGGAATAAACTTGTTCCATTTTGCGCACCCACCGTTCGTGAAGCAATAGCCAAAGCAAAGGTGTATTACGGCTCTTTGGACGCGCTACTTCCTACCTTAGATTGGCCAATAATCGTGAAAGAAGAAGAGGCTAAAAGCCAAGATGGTGCGCTAGATCTCGCTACGATTGGTGAGCATGAGTTTGACGATGTCCATCCAGTATATCTTTACCGCGACCCCGACGTGCTCGACACCTGGTTTTCTTCCGGGCTCTGGCCGATCGGCACGCTGGGCTGGCCCGAGGAAACCGAGGAGCTGAAAAAATACTTCCCAACCTCGGTGCTGGTCACCGGGCAGGATATCCTGTTCTTCTGGGTCGCTCGGATGATGATGATGCAGCTTGCGGTGCTGGACGACAAAAAACCCGTGACCGAGCGCATCCCTTTCCACGATGTCTACCTGCACGGCCTCGTCCGCGATGCCAAGGGCAAGAAGATGTCGAAATCCGTCGGCAACGTGATCGACCCGCTGGAGATCATCGACGAGTTCGGCGCCGACGCGCTGCGCTTCTCCTCCGCCGCGATGGCGGCACTTGGCGGCGTCCTGAAGCTCGATATGGAACGCATCAAGGGCTACCGCAATTTCGGCACCAAGCTCTGGAACGCTGCCCGCTTTGCCGAGATGAACAATGCGACGGGCAGCGACGGCACCCTGCCGCAACCGACTGCAACGGTGAACAAATGGATCATCGGCGAGACCGCCAAGGTGCGCGAGCAGGTCGATGCGGCGATGACGGGCTACCGGTTCAACGACGCGGCAACCTCGCTTTATGCCTTTGTCTGGGGCAAGGTCTGCGACTGGTATGTTGAGTTCTCCAAGCCGTTGCTGCTCGATGGCGATGACGCAACCAAGGCCGAAACCCAAGCCACCATGGCTTGGGTCATCGACCAGTGCCTGATCCTGCTGCACCCGATCATGCCCTTCATCACCGAAGAGCTTTGGGGCACGCTGGGCGAGCGCCAGAAAATGCTGATCCACGCCGACTGGCCGACCTATGGTGCGGAGTTGGTCGATGCGGATGCCGACCGCGAGATGAACTGGGTGATTTCCCTGATCGAAGCCGTGCGTTCAGCCCGCCAGCAGATGCATGTCCCCGCCGGGCTGCATATCCCCGTGCTGGTCAGCGAGTTGGACGCGGCCGGACAGGCGGCGTGGGATGATAACGAAGTGATGATCAAGCGCCTGACCCGGATCGACAGCCTGACCCGTGTCGACAGCTTCCCCAAGGGCTGCATCACCGTCGCGGTCGAAGGTGGTAGTTTCGGCCTTCCTCTGGCGGATATAATTGATATCAATGAAGAAAAGGCGCGCCTTGAGAAGACGCTTGGTAAGCTGGATAAGGAATTGGGCGGGCTGCGTGGACGGCTCAACAATCCGAAATTTGTCGAAAGCGCCCCGGAAGAGGTGGTGAGTGAAGCCCGTGAAAACCTCGCCCTGCGCGAAGAGGAATACGGCAAGCTCAAAGCAGCTCTGGACCGCCTAAATGAAATCGACTGATCCCGCCCTAGCTTTGCTGGCACGAGGGGCGGTACAAGGTCGCGCCGGCTTCGCCAGCACTCGGCGCCTGCGGCGGGCGGGAGGGGCTCGCTGCGCTCGCCCCGGTGGATGATAAGACGTTACGCTTAAAATTTCGGTTTGCGGCGCGCCATGTTGGCAGCAATCACTTCCATCTGGTGAGGCGTGCCAAAGAGGCCGGCCTGTTCGCGGCTTTCAGCCAACAGGATCATATCTTCATCCGCGCCGCTCTCTGACACTGCGATCAAGCGTTTCGCCGCGCGGATGGCTGACGGGCTTTTGCCGGCAATCTCCTGCGCCATTTCCAGCGCCGCTGCCTGCGGATCGTCGGATAGCTCTGTCACCAGGCCCCAATCGCGCGCCTGATCCGCGGCGACCGGTTGGGCAGAATAGACCATGCGCCGGATCACGTCGCTGCGCACAAGGCGTGGCAACAGGACCATCCCGCCCATATCGGGAATGAGGCCCCATTTCATCTCCATGATCGCCAGCTTGGCGTCTGGCGCCGCGATGCGGATATCTGCCCCAAGCGCCAGTTGAAGCCCGGCCCCATAGACCGCCCCGTGCAACGCCGCGATAACCGGCACCGGAAGGCGGCGCCAGACCATCGCCACCTCCTGAAAGATATTGGTATTGCCGTGGGTACGCGGCATCACCAGCGCCTCGGGATCGCCGGCTGCGAAGTTGGCGAAGCTCATGACATCGAGACCCGCGCAGAATGATTTCCCTTCTCCCGACAGCACCACGGCGCGGATGTCAGACTCCATCAGGCTCTGACCGGCCCTGACAATGGCCTCGGCCATCTGCGGATCGACGGCGTTCATCTTGTCGGGGCGGGTCAGGGTAACCCGGGCAATGTGGTCGGTGATATCGACGGAAACACGGCTCATGGCACTCTCCTTTGCTGGCGCCATGAAAGCCTAAATACCGAGGGCCCGCTAGAGGAACGTCAGGGCACCACGCGTTCGATCGCGCGCATCATACCCAGCGATTTGTCATAGACTAGTGTCAGAATCCTGCGACCGCCGCTACGGGTTGCGATGGTAGGAAGGACGCGGGTTGCGCCTGCGGCCACGCTTGCGGCGATAAAGCCTCGCCGGGTGAGTTTGGGCATGTACGCCCTCCTTGGTTTCGGCATGTATCGCTGCACTTAACCACATCTGCCTTATTTTCAAGGTCTTGCGCGGCGCGGCCCGATGGCGTTATCTGCAGAAATGACGGGACCGCGCTACACAAAACTTGTCCAAACCCTGTCTGCCTCGGTGCCCTTTGTTGGTCCGGAAGAGCAGGAACGCAGCCGTGGTGCGCCGTTTCTGGCACGACTTGGGGCGAATGAGAATGTCTTTGGCCCCTCGCCCAAGGCCATTGCCGCCATGCAGAGCGAGGCTGGTGATATTTGGAAATATGGCGATCCGACAAGCCATGACCTGCGCCACGCATTGGCCGCGCACCTGGGTGTCGGGATTGAAAATATTGTTGTGGGTGAGGGTATTGACGCGCTTCTGGGCTACCTGGTGCGCCTGCTGGTCGAGCCCGGTGATATGGTCGTCACCTCGGAAGGCGCCTACCCGACCTTTAATTACCATGTCGCGGGATTTGGCGGTACGCTGCACAAGGTGCCCTATGCGGCGGATCGCGAAGACTTGGAGGCGCTATGCGCCAAAGCTGCACAGGTGAGGGCAAAGCTGGTCTATCTGGCAAATCCCGACAACCCGATGGGAACATGGCATCAGGGGTCAAAAGTTGCCGAAATGCTTGATCGGCTACCCAAGGGATGCCTGCTGCTGCTAGACGAAGCCTATATCGAATTTGCGCCTGATGGAACCGCGCCGGAGATCAACGTGGAAGATCCACGCGTGATCAGAATGCGCACATTTTCAAAAGCTTACGGCATGGCCGGGGCGCGCGTGGGCTATGCGTTCGGCGCGGCGGAGCTGATTGCCAGTTTCGATAAGATCCGCAATCATTTCGGCATGAACCGTGCCGCGCAGGCGGGTGCGCTGGCCGCGCTGCAAGATCATGACTGGCTCGCCCAAACGCAGGAAAATGTCGCCATAGCCCGGCAGCAGATTACCCGCATCGCCCATGAGAACGGTTTGCATGCCCTGCCGTCGGCCACGAATTTCGTCGCGGTGGATTGCGGACATGACGGGGATTTCGCGCGTCAGGTCCTGCATGCACTGGTCGACAAGGGTGTCTTTGTACGCATGCCCTTCGTCGCCCCGCAAGATCGCTGCATCCGTGTCAGTTGTGGCCGACCCGAAGACCTATCGGTTGTGGCACAGCACCTGCCTGCGTCGCTGACCGATGCCCGCCGCCAGCAAACGGCTCGCGGAAAATTAACCTGACAGTTGCCTTTTCTGCGCTACACTCAGCGCATGAGACGTGGAAACCTGCCCGCCGCCCCAAACTACACCAACGCCGCTCTGGTGATGGGCTTGGTCAATTTATTGTGGATCTTCATGGTGCTGTGGGCCGCATTTGGCTTGCCGATCGTTCTCATCGTCGGTTTTCTGTTAGACAAAATGATTACGCGGCTGGACCAAAACGGCTGATTTTGCAAACCAGTATCGACGCATCGACAACCAAGGTCCGTTGCGTTGACGTCGCCCAAGGCACGTAAGGAAAACGACCGCCAGTCAACGGAGGCAATCCCTGCGTTGCGGCTTGTGTTATACGAGCCCCTTGCCTAAATGGAAACGGCACGGGTCAAGGCGACCCAAGACGGAGCACGCAGACCTTATGAAGCTTTTCAAACGCATTGCCGATTGGGAACGTCGGCTGCGTGCCCACTACAACACCGATCTGTCGTCGCCTGAAAACCGCCGCCGGGCGCATATCTACAATCTGTGGTTCGATCACGCGGTTCTGCGCAAAGTCTGGACCAATTTTTTCCCCGTGGCCCCAGGAGTTTATCGCTCAAATCAACCCACCCACAAGCGCTTCGTCAAACTCAAGAAAATGGGCATACGCTCAATCCTGAACCTGCGGGGTGCGGCCGGTGCAGCGCATTACCTTGTGGAAGAAGAAAGCTGTCGGGAGCTGGGCCTGAAACTGGTGAACTGCACGCTTCACGCCCGCTATGCCGCCCCGCGTAAGGATATTCTTGGGGTGATCGACGCGTTTCGCACGATCGAAAAACCCTTTGTAATGCATTGTAAATCGGGCGCGGATCGGGCCGGGTTTGCCAGCGTTCTGTATCTTCACGTGATAGAGGGGCGTCCGTTGAGCGAAGCGCGCAAGATGCTGAGCTTCAAGTACCTCCATCTCAGCTGGTCTCGTACCGGCATTCTGGGCTTTATCTTTGACATGTATGAGGCACGAAATGCGCGTGACCCCATCGAATTCGAAGAATGGGTTGCCACCGAATATGACAGCACTGACGCACAGGCGCAGTTCGACGCCACCCATAAGCCCAAATTCTAATACCGCCGCGCCAGACGCGCCGGATCGGCCCCCCCCAAATAACGCAGGAGCAGCGACAGGTTACGCCCCCCACGCCGGAGCCATCCGTCGCGCTGATACCGCGCGGCACTGGTGGTCACGCTGAGGGGTAACATGTGTAACCGCCCCTTTAGGGCGCTGGCCAGTGCGACATCCTCCATCAGTGGCATATCGCGATAGCCGCCGATGGCGTCGTAATCGGCACGTGACACCAGCAACCCCTGATCGCCATAGGGCAACCCAAAAGCCCGCGATCGCAAATTGGCCCAACCTGCAACAAGCGAGGGCGAGACACCTCTGATGTCGAATTTCAGCCGGAAATAGGCTGGCGATCCTAACTCGATCTGCTTTGCTATACACTCCGCCCATCCCGCAGGCAGTTGTGTATCCGCATGAAGGAACAAGAGCCACGCACCCTTCGCCGCCTCTGCCCCGCGCCGAAGCTGCCCGCCGCGGGATGGCGCACCCTCGATCACCCTTGCCCCCGCCTCACAGGCGATCTTAAGTGTCGCGTCAGTCGACCCGCCGTCCGATATTACCAGTTCGCGGATCAGCCCGGCCTCGACCCCTTCCATCAGCGAAGCAAGAGCCGTGGGCAACGCATCGGCGGCGTTCAGCGTCGGGATAACCACTGACAATTTCGCGCGCATTTCCGACCCCTGTTGCGGTTGCTGCTTGGACCTATATTACAAAGACAGCCAATCTGGGACAGGACAATGATGCGCGCGATCCATGAAATCACCGGCAATGATGCGAAAAGCTTTTTACAGGGCCTGATCACCAACGATATTACCCGTCTGGATCAAGGACTGGTTTATGCCGCCATCCTGACACCGCAGGGCAAATACCTGGCGGATTTCTTTCTACTCAGCCACGGCGACGGCATCCTGCTGGACGTCGATACCACGATTGCGCCCAGCCTGATCCAGCGGCTGAACATGTACAAGTTGCGCGCCGATGTAATGATTGCGGAATCAGGTCTGAAGGTCATGCGTGGCACGGGGCCAGCGCCAGAAGGTGCCCTGCCCGACCCACGACACCCCGCTCTGGGGTGGAGGCTTTATGGCGATGCCGCGGGTGACGATGGCAGCGATTTCGACGCCATTCGCGTGACCCATTGCATCCCCGAAACCGGGATCGAGCTGACGCCCGACACCTTCATCCTCGAAGCCGGATTTGAGCGCCTGAATGGGGTGGATTTTCGAAAGGGCTGCTATGTCGGGCAGGAAGTCACGGCACGAATGAAACACAAGACCGAACTGCGCAAAGGCCTGGCGACGGTTCGGATCAACGGATCGGCCCCGGTCGGCACAGCCATCACCGCCAATGGCAAACCCGCAGGCACTCTTTTCACCCAATCCGGGGATCGCGCCATCGCCTATCTGCGGTTTGATCGCGCCACGGGCCAGATGCAGGCAGGCGACGCGACAATAACCAAAGAGTGAGAAGGAATACCGCCCAGCCCGTCACCGAGCCCAAAATACTCAAACGTCACGCGCGTTCGGAATATTCCATCGTTTCGGTATTGACCACGATCGCCTCGTCCGATCCCACAAAGGGCGGCACCATGACTTTGACCCCGTTATCGAGGATCGCGGGCTTGAAGCTATTGGCCGCTGTCTGGCCCTTTACCACCGGCTCAGTCTCGACCACCATGCAGGTCACTTTCTGCGGCAAGGTCGCGTTCAGGGCTTCTGATTCGTAAAATTCTACCGTGATCGTCATACCGTCTTGCAGGAATGGGCGCCGATCCCCGAGAATATCAGCCGGAAGTTGTATTTGTTCATAGGTCTCGGCATCCATGAAATGCAGCTGACCATCGTCCTCGTAGAGGAATTGCTGATCCTTTTGTTCCAGCCGCACCCGCTCAACCTTATCGGCGCTGCGAAACCGCTCGTTCAACTTGGAACCGTTACGCAGATTACGCAGTTCAACCTGCGCAAAAGCGCCGCCTTTTCCGGGCTTTACGTGGTCAACTTTCACCGCCGACCACAGCCCGTCATTATGTTCGAGAACATTCCCGGGGCGGATTTCATTTCCGTTGATTTTTGGCATTTGGCAAAACCTTGTCGAAAGGTTGATCGAAGTTTGGCATACCCTATATCTGGGGACATGACAGGGCGCAAGACGACGATATCTCGTGCTGCAAGTGCGAAAGCCATGCGTTAGGCGCATGGAAGCTATGCATTATAGGCCTATCCGAATCAGATAAACATCGTCATAAAGGGCGCCACGCCGAAATTACAAGAGCAAAGAAAACAAGGACGAACCATGAAGGATTTCGTTGACGGCACAGCCTTCAAAAGTGAGCAGGGCAATCGTGCACGTAAACTCTTCGCAGCCGTGGTACTGGCTGCGCTGGACGACGCCATTTCTGACGACAAGAAATATGGCAATGGTCCAGAACAGATCGCCCGCTGGGCGCGCTCGCGCGATGGTCGCGAGGTGCTGACCTGCGCCGGGATCGACCCGAACGAACGTGTCGTTTCGGGGCTTATGGAATTTGTGTCAAAAGGGGTGCGGACATCCGTGGCCCTCTCACGCGAGGAAAGTGAACGCCGCAATGCGGCCGCTCAGGCCGAAGCTGCCTGAAAAACAGAAGCCAGAACGGTTTCCGAAAGCCCTGCCTCTCGGCGGGGCTTTTCGTTTTTGCGGCACCTGCCCTGACCGCGTCTATCCAGGATTGCCATCGAACTTTCGCGTATTACGTGTGCTCTCAACCCAGGGCAATGCCGACGCGTACCAGCATTCGAATACTGGCTCTATCTCACGCTTTTGATGCATGGTACCTGCGCGAATATTATAGAGAGGCGGTGTTTCGCTGTCTTCTGATGAATAGATCGAAGAGCTGCAATTGCCGCAAAACGCCAGTCGGCGACGATTGCCGCTGTCGGCCGTTTTCACATAGATACGCGGCGACCCTTTCGTGATCTGAAAGGTCTCGCCCGCCGCCATCGCTATGACGTGATAGGCCGATGCCGATAGGGACTGGCAATCGGTGCAATGGCAGATACCGACCTTGTCCGGATCAAGCTCGGCCTCATATGTTATTTCTCCGCAATGACATCCACCCGTGATCTTCATACTTCTTCCTCTTTCCCCGTCATCAGGTACCGCCTAAGGCAAAGACATACGCCCAGATGAACACCGGGCTCAGTTGCATCGCGGCCACCGCACAGATCATGGCACGCGACCGCAGGCTGCCAAACCGGAAAAACAGCACCACGCATAAACCAAACGAGACCAGCATCTCGATCGGGCCGACAATACCACCATAGTGGCGATTGTCCCAATAGCTCAGCGGGCTGTGGAACACCCAGTCGCTGAGCGGCCAGAAATGCGCCCGCCCGTCATCATGGTGCAGGGGAAAATCAAAAGCCAGATGCAATAGCCCCGCCGCCGCAAACACCATCGCGGCGGGAGCGCGAAACCACCAGGCCAAGACCAGGCCAATGCCCCACAGAATAAACGAGTTATCAATCCTGAAAACCGTCTGCCAGGCATCGGAAAAATAGAGCGTGTCGAACACATAGTGCGGGCTGAGCCCCATCACGAAAAGCGCAAAACCTGCCATCAGATAAAGCGACAGGTCGGGTGCCAGCGCCCCTGCCAGCGCGGCAACCGTTCGGCGGCGCTCGTGCGGGCGGGCGAAGGCGGCGGCGGCAAAAATCAAATGCGCAGGTGTATTCATGACTTCCCCTTCGCACAGCTCGCGCGTATCACCCCGATATAAAGGACGAGGCAGACCATGACAAAAGCTATCATGATCCAGGGGGCGGGCTCGAATGTGGGCAAGTCGATGATCGTGGCTGGCCTGGCGCGGGCTTTTGTCAATCGCGGCCTGTCGGTGGCGCCATTCAAGCCACAGAACATGTCCAACAACGCTGCGGTAACACCAAACGGAGGCGAGATTGGGCGGGCGCAGGCGCTTCAGGCGCTGGCAGCCCGGCGCGAACCTCATACCGATATGAACCCCGTGCTGCTGAAACCCGAGACCGAGACCGGGGCACAGATCGTCGTGCACGGACAGCGCTGCGCCACACTCAGGGCTGCGGACTATGGCAAGCAAAAAGCCAAACTGATGCCGGCGGTGCTGGACAGTTTTCACCGCCTTTGCGCCGAAGTTGATCTGGTCCTGATCGAAGGCGCTGGCAGCCCGGCCGAGATTAATCTGCGATCAGGTGATATCGCCAATATGGGCTTTGCCGAAGCCGCAGGCGTCCCTGTGGTGTTGGTGGGTGACATTGACCGCGGCGGCGTCATTGCCCAGATCGTAGGGACGCAGGCTATCCTGCCGATGGCAGATGAGAGGCGTATTAAAGCCTTTTCCATCAACAAGTTTCGCGGTGATCCTGATCTTTTTAATGAAGGCCTTAAAGAAATCATTACCCGGACTGGTTGGCCGCCGCTTGGCGTCATACCGTGGTTCGACGAGGCCTGGCGGCTTCCGGCGGAAGATGTGCTTGATATCTCCTCAACCAGAGGCGGCAGCTTCAAGATCGCGGTACCTAGGCTGGCCCGCATTGCCAATTTCGACGACCTCGATCCGCTCTCTTCCGAACCGGATGTGAGTGTTGAGATTATCCAGCCCGGGCAACCCCTGCCCGGTGATGCCCATCTGGTGCTGATCCCGGGCAGCAAATCCACCATTGCCGATCTGGTGGATTTCCGCGCCAATGGCTGGGATATCGACCTTACGGCCCATATCCGGCGTGGCGGACATGTGCTGGGCCTGTGTGGCGGGTATCAGATGCTGGGCCACAAGATTGCCGATCCTGACGGAATCGAAGGCACCCAGACTGAGATAGAGGGATTAGGTCATCTGGATATCGTGACGGTCATGAAGCCGCAAAAGCGACTATCACTGACCCAGGCCACCTACACGGCTACTGGCGATGGGGTGGAAGGCTATGAAATACATCTGGGCGAAACCAGCGGTCCCGATTGCGCGCGCGCGTGGCTGTCGGTTGCGGATCGGCCCGAAGGTGCCGCCAGCGCTGATGGCCACATTCGCGGGTGTTACCTCCACGGTCTCTTCACCGCCGATGCGTTTCGCGCTGCGTTTCTTGCTGAAATGGGGGCCAGCTCGCGACTGACTTATGCGTCGGATGTAGATGGCACACTGGATGCGCTGGCGCATCATCTAGAGAAACACATGGATCTGGATAAATTGCTGCAACTTGCAGCCCCGCCATCGGCCTAGTCTGGTCGTTTGATCAGTCCAGTTCCCGACTTGCCAGAGCGCGGTGGATTTCGCGACGCACCAGCTTGCGGACGTTTCGGGTAATCCGTTCTCCCAGAGCGCCCTGTAGCTCCTGCCGCACGATATCGCTTACCATGTCACGCAGCATCTCCTCATCCAGCAAGGCCTCTTCCTTTGCCAGTGCGGCCTCTCCCAACTCTCTCTCAACCGATGCATTCAAGGCCCCCTGGAGCGCAGCGGTTGCATGTGAGCGGAACTCGAACGGCATGCTTTCAGCATCAAGAAGTAAGGTTTCGTTTGGCGGCGCGGCGCTCTCATCACCCTCATCGTCGCGCAGTTCCGCATCGACAGCGTCTGAAACTTCCTCTGCCACAGGATTTTCAGGAGCTTCTGTCTCCGATGAGGCTTCCGCCGCGGTCGCCCCCCCACTCAGCATACCTTCGCTGGGCTCATCCGCCTCCATTTGCTCATCTTGATCGAAAATCGACAGTGGATCATCAATCACAGTAGCGTCGTCCGGCGCCTGATCATCTTCGTCCTGCCACGGGACAGGGCCACCAGACACGGCGGCATTTTCGTCCTGCGTTGTTCCGTCAGGATCCCATTGATCTACGGTTTTCGCAACAATCGCTTCGAATTCTGCTGCCCTGCGCTGCAAGTTGTTCGCGGTATCCTGATCGGGCATTTGATCTTCGAGCTCCGGGCTTTCAGCTAAGTCGAGCGTCAAATCACCATCCGCATCATCGTCGTCCGATGCATCCGTGGCGCTGACCTCTTCTTCGACATCCGGATCACCATCAATACCTTCCGAGAGGCTGCCTTCAGGCTCTTGCAACGCATCATCGGCACTCGGCTCAGCATCGCTGCTTGCTTCAGCCTGTCCGTCCTCTGGTACGTCCGTTTCCTTCACAAATGCCAGAAATTCATCACCATGCTCAAGCGCCTGTTCTGCTGCGCTTTCAACCGATGCGCGCTCCGACACCCCGTCATCCGATCGTGAATCCTCCGAAATCCCTGAAGTATCTCCTTGTTCTTCTGGGGCTTCCTCTGCGCTCGACGCGCCTTTTCCGACCGCATCATCAATCCTGAGAGACGGTGTCAGTACCAACTTGTCCGTAGCGTCCGCCCCAGCCTCAGGCACTGCGCGCTCTACTCGGTCAGACGTGGACACCAGCCTGCGAATGGACGAAAGAACATCCTCAATTTCCACGTTTGGTACGGGTTTCGACATATTGGTTACCACTCTTGCCTGGACACAACTTAACGACGCCCATCTTCTCACACAACAGATTAGAGAAGGTTTTAATTTTTACCCAAGGCCCGCAAAACCCTGTCCAGTTTCTTGCCCTGCTTGCTCCGTTTCACCGGCGCATCTTTGACCAGATTGTAATAAGCTGTCGGATCATAGGTCTGCACCCCGAGATTCAGATCCTTTGCCGTCAACTCTCCGGTTGCTGCCAGAACGCTGTAGGCCGCGATATAGACATCGACCTGGGCCGAAACCAGGTTGGCGCGGGCATCCAGCAATTCTTGTTCGGTATCTAGCACGTCAAGCGTCGTTCGGGCGCCCAGCTTGGCCTCTTCGCGGACACCGCGGAAAGCAACAGTGGCCGCGCGTACGCCCTCCTCGCCCGCAACGGTCGCAGCCTGCGCGGCACGCAGGTTGGCATAGGCATTGCCAACATTCTGCTGCACCTGATGGCGCACAACATGCAGCGCACCGCGCTGCGCATCGCGCTGCGCCATCGCCTGACGGGTTGCGGCGCTTAGACGTCCACCTTGATAAATCGGCCCACCGATCTCGACACCGACCGAGCCATTGCGGGTATAGTCGCTGCCGCCAATTTCCTCTCCCGCACTCAGTCTTGTGGTCAGGTTGACGGTGGGTTTCATCGCGGCCTGAGCCACCTCTATATTCAAGTCGGCCGCCGCGACATTGTGCTGCGCCTGTAACATGTCCGGATGCCGCCGAACTGCCACGGCCTTGGCCGCCTCGACATCGCCCGACAATCGCGGCAGCCGCCCAGGCGGCACCAGATTGCCGGGTTTACGCCCTACTGCGGCACGAAATTCTTCGATCGATTGCACCAGATCACCTTCTGCCAAGGCAAGACCGCTTCGGGCATTGGCAAGACGGGCTTCGGCCTGCGCGACATCGGTGCGGGTCACTTCCCCCACTTCGAAACGATCTTTCGCGGCGCGAAGTTCCTCTGTCAGCAGGCGCAGGTTGTTCTTGCGGATCGCCACAACCTCGCTATTGCGCCGTACATTCATGAAGGCGGCAACGGCGCGCTGCAGCACCTGTTGCTCCACCGAAATCAGCCCCTGGCGCGTAGCCAGAACCAGCTCTTTCTGCGATTCTATCTGCAGCCGAGTGCGCCCGAAATCATAAAGCAACAGCTGACCGGTAATGCCCACGTTCACATCTGTCGAGTCCGAGTTGACGGTACCGTTCGCGTTGCGATTGCGGCCAAAAGACCGCGTCAGATCAGCGGTCCAGTTGATGATGGGGCGCAGCCCCGACACTGCAATGGCCACATCCTCGTCGGCAGCCCTGAGCAGCGCCCGATTCTGCTCCAACAACCCGCTATGCTCGTAAGCATCAGCCAGCGCGTCGGCCAGCGTCTCGGCACGCGCAGTCGCCGACACGCTCAGCCCGACAATCACGGCCAGCCCGGCAACCCCAATCTTCACCCAAATAGCTCTCTTCACTAAAACAGCCTCCAACTGACCAGACCCTGCTGATCTAGAATGCAAATGCCGCGTGCTTTTCAAACCCCGGTATCACCGGCGCCCCGGCGTTGAACGAAAATCGCCAATTGATCCTGCCATCAATTTTATAGCCGATCCGGACAGCGCCAAGCGCGCCTTCCATGAACAGACATGCGATACGGCCGCCATCCTTCAACTGATCGCTCAAAGCCGCGGGAAGATCTTCGACCGCCCCTTGCACGGTAATGACATCATAGGGGCCGTGTTCAGCCGCCCCCGCTGCCAATGAGCCTTCGTGCAGAATGACATTGTCGGCACCGTGCTCGGTCAGCAATCCCTGCGCTTCCGCGACCATTTCGGCGTTTTCCTCAGTCGCCACGACTGCCTCAGACATGCGCGCCATTATTGCGGCCGAGTACCCCAGAGCGCTCCCTATATCCAGCACTAGCTCATTGCCATGAAACTCCAATGCATCCAGCATCTTGGCCAGCGTTCGCGGCTCCAATATAACGCGCCCGGCGCCCAGGTCGATATTTTCGCCCATATAGGCCGCCTCGCGAAGATGGCGCGGCACGAAGGCCTCACGCGGGACAGACAACATCGCGTCGATGATTGGAAACTTCGTTACATCCGATGGGCGAACCTGTGTATCGACCATGATGGTGCGGCGCTCGGCATAGTCAGTCATCAGCTAAACTCTTGCGTTCGGAATCCTTGCTGATGGTTTTGACACAGAACCCCAGCGTGAACAATGCCTGCGCGCGGCGATTTCCTGCCTCCGGCCTCTTGCGCAGTCAGGGGTGATCAGATAATCGACGTCCACCACGACGGCGGCGAGTTGGCGGAGTGGTGACGCAGCGGATTGCAAATCCGTGTACACCGGTTCGATTCCGGTACTCGCCTCCATTTAATTTCAATGACTTACGATGTTTTCTCACCAAACCCTAGAGCTCACAGAGTGTTCTGGGGGACATATGGGGGACAATTGGTGTGGCTTGGGCATCATTTCCGTGAAGGATAGCGACCAAGACAAACTGATACAGTGGTGCCGGATTACCAATTGACCGCGATACTGATGCAGGTACCGCTCTAAACGACAATGTTGATCGTCGCTTCGGTCCCGGTTTCACCCTGCACAAACTCCATTGACACCGCATTAGCCTTAACTTTGGACATGCGGTTGAATAGCCCGTCGCGGGCATTGTTCGGATCGCCTTTGATGTAAAACTGCGTGGTCAACAACTCGCGATTGCCGTCAAACACCTTTACGTGAATATGGGGCGTGCGTCCGGGGTAGATTGTCGGCTTAATCGTACGGAACACGTAGTTCCCACCATCATCCGTTACGTCATGACCAAAGCCTTGGAAGGCCTGGTCAAAGTTTACACTGCGGCGGTCGCGTGGGTGCATATAGTTGCCATCCATATCGCATTGCCAAATTTCGATGCGATGTCCCGAAAGGGGTTGTCCATCGCTACTAGTGATTGTCCCACGCAGTGTGAAGACTTCGCCACCCGCTTCTTCAACAAGTCCCCTAATCTTGATCAGGTCATTATCTATATCGGACGTCCGCATGGTTGGGGTTGGATAATACGGGCCTTCTGTGGCGTTTGGTGTCAGCACTGCCGCAGCGGCTTTTGAACCCAACGTACTGGTGCCCATCAGTCCTGCTATTCCGCCTAGCAGGCTACGGCGGAACTTTTCGTGCTTTTTCATGACGTGATCCTTTCCCGCGCAAAAGGGGTGCGTTGGCGATATCTTCGTATTTAGTCATTGTTGAACGATGATACCACGTAAGCGGAGACAACCCCCGCCACCTAATCACCTAAAGCTTCGAAGAGCGCTGCAAAAGCTAAGCACAGAACAGTGCCTACAATAACAGTTGGCCTGTAACCATATAGCCAAACACACGGTTGTCGTTATCGCGGAACGCTTCGGGATGGCACCTGTTCGCTGCTGGCTTACAGGAAAGAAGAACCGCGACCGCTGGATTGGCGTTTGCAACTTGGGCGAAGATGAAATCGGCGCTCTGGCGATTGCAGCAGGCCAGGCGCGTGATTGCCCCCGCTATTCAGGTGGTAGATACGCGAAGTTTGAGACGAAGCGAAGCCGAGCACATAGCCAACACGGGTATTGCAAGTAACGACGCTTCGATCCTTTTCCAGCATATAGGAACGGTGGCGGACCTGGGGTGAGGTTGAAGAAGTGATAGCCGGGCAATTGTTTAAACGGGCAAACTATTTTCCTGAGCGTAATACTAATAGTCGCCTTGAAACAAAAGTAGGTTGAAGTGACGCGTTTGGTTCATCTTCATTAAAGACAAACGTGTCTTCAGTGATGTCGAATTGACCAACGACCGCGCTACATTTCTTGGAACGTGAATTCAAAAACTTATCCATGAGTAGAAGTGATCCAATTGAGTTAACTTTGATTGGATAGGAGGCGTCTTAAATGGGCTAGATTTTTTGAAACCAAAACCATTAATGAATCTCTTGCGTTTTGACAGGCGAACTGTCGCACAAAAAGCCCTGTCCACAGCGAAATAACGCCTTGGCTTCTATCACGAGGATTTTCTCAATTTGAGAAAACTTCCCTAGGTTGCGATGCTCGACAGAACCTCGCTTAAAACTATGCACAAATTGACGCCCACCCATCAAATGAGAGAATCAACAAGACCTATCTCCTGCACCCACGAAGCCAATTTCCGCCCAGGGCTCTTTCCTGTCATCTGACGCAGTAAATCGGGTTTTTCCGCAGTGGATGGCGGCTTTGCGGACTAAGCAGACTCGAGCAGTTGCAGCTTGTGCTTATGCAGAAAATTGCCGCGGTGGCAGCGGCGCAGTTGTGGCAATGCAGTGGAAGTCACCAGATCGGTCATTCAATTTGGATGGGTCCAACCGAAACCAAACCGAATGTTCGCGGCACACGACCCAATCACACAAATACGCGGGATCAGCTATCGTTCAGACGCTTCTATGATCGCAATCTGCGAGGAGCTCAATAGGGTAACGGCAACGCCACACCCACAGCCTTCTTCATGTGCGTTACCTCCAAATCAGATAGGGCACATTGTGAAAACGACCGATCACGCAATCTGCCTATCCTTGAACACGTTTCACTTACTCAAGCCCAATCGCGGCACACGTATTTGATCTCAGTGAACTCTTCCATGCCCAGTCGCGCTCCTTCGCGGCCCAGGCCGGATTGTTTGGTGCCACCAAAGGGGATTGGCGCGCCGGTGACCTTGGTGCGGTTGACCGCAACCATGCCAAATTGCAACGCGCGCGAAACGCGGTAGATGCGCCGCGGGTCGTGGCTGTGCAGATAGGCGACAAGCCCGTATTCAGTGTCATTGGCGCGGGCGATCACCTCGTGCTCAGTGCCAAATGGCGCGATGGCGGCCACCGGGCCGAATGTCTCTTCCGACATGATTGCGGTATCTGGCGGTACATCAGTCAGCACGGTTGGCTCGTAAAACAACGGCCCCAACGCATGGCGCGTACCACCACAGGCCAGTGTCGCGCCCTTCTCTAGCGCGTCAGACACATGCTCTTCCTGCTTGCGCACGGCTTTTTCATTCATCAGCGGGCCGATATCCGGATCATCCATGCCAACTCCGATACTTAACCCTCGTGTCGCTTCGGTAAATCGGGCGCAGAATTCCTGGTAGATCGGGCGTTCCACGAAAATCCGGTTGGCGCCCAGGCAATCCTGCCCCGAGGTGGCGAACTTGGCCTTGATGGTTTCGGACACGGCGACGTCCAGATCGCATCCCTTGAAAACAATGACAGGGGCGTGCCCGCCGAGTTCCATCACCAGTTTTTTCACAGTGCTGGCGGATTGACGATAGAGAAGCCGACCAATTTCGGTGGAGCCGGTAAAGGAAAGCGCCCGCACGCGCGCATCCTTTGTCCAAGGTTCAACCACAGTTGCGGAACGACCGGTGATCACATTGAAAACCCCCGCTGGAACACCGGCACGCTCGGCCAGTTCCGCGAGCGCAAGCGCGGAGAACGGCGTCTCGCCAGAGGGGTGTGCTACGATCGTGCAACCCACCGCCATCGCCGCTGCCGCCTTGCGGGTCAACATCGCCGATGGGAAGTTCCACGGTGTGATCAGCGCCGCCACGCCAACCGGTTCCAACCAGACCTCGACCTCAGCGTCGGGCAGATGGCTGGTGACACCTTCGATATTTGGGCGCTTGGCTTCCTCGGCGTAGAACTCCACGAACGAGGCCGCATAGTCGATCTCCCCTCGCGCCTCGGAGAGGGGTTTGCCTTGTTCCAGCACCATGATCCGGGCCAGGTCTTCTTTATGCGCCAGCATCAGTTCGAACCAGCGCCGCAGGATGGCCGAGCGTTCCTGTGGCAAGAGACCGGACCAGGCGGGAAAGGCGACCTGGGCGGCATTAACGGCGAAGGACGATTCCTCGGATGATAAGCTTGCCACTTCGCCGATAATTTCGCCGGTTGCCGGATCGGTGACAGGTATCGTCTTGCCAGATCCGGCTGCACGCCATTTGCCATTTACATACGAAAAACAGCGCACCAGAGATTTGTCTGCAATATCATCGCGGGCAATGAGCGTTAAATTGGTCATGAGAGCCTCCCCTAGTGGTGGCAGATTCTCCTGCATCCAAGGCAAATGATGGGACCAAATGAGCGCCAATATTCAGAGGATTCTTCTGCTCCCTCCCTTCGGGGCAGAGATTTGATCCTCCACTCCTGCAATCAGCGATATGGGCGGAACGGCAGGTCCCTTCACAGGCTTGGTGACGATGTAGGTATAATAACGCGACAGGCCGATGCGGGCATCCAGCATGTCGTCGATCAGGCGCTGATAGGCATCTATATCGCGCGTCACGATCTGCAGGAAATAGTCGAACCCACCGCCAAGCGCCCAACAGGCGACCACTTCTTCGTAGCGCTGCAGAGCGGCCTCGAATTTGCGAAAACTGGCGGCGGTGTGGTCGGAGAGTTCCGCCGATGTGAAAATCGTCACGTTCGGGCCAAGCTTGCTCAGGTTGATCTCTGCGCGGAAGCTTTCGATCACCCCGGCCTTTTCGAGCTTTTTCAAACGCTCCCAACAGGGCGTGGGCGACAGCCCGACCCGCTCGGCCAGGGCCGCCTTGGTGATGCGGCCCTCAAACGAGAGCACCCGCAATATGGCTAGATCACGGGCATCAAGCCGCATAGGACCCCCCTCTGGTCAACCCAGCCTAACCGACAGCCATGCCGATCACGGCGGCGCAGTCGCCTGCCTTGATCAGGCCGGGGAAATGGCGGCTGATCAGCAGGCCCGACACTTTGGCGCGAAATTCGATGGGTTCGACACCCGTTCGTTCCACGGGCCAGACGCGGGCGACTACGTCACCTTCGCTGACGGGATCACCCAGATCGACCATGGGCTCATAAAGCCCGTCATTTTCCGAGAACACAAAGCAATCGCCGTTCGGCATGTCCAGGCACACGGTCGGATCGATCTGCATCTCACCTTTCAGAATGCCCACATGGATCAGCACGTTGCGCAGGCCCTTCTTTGCGATGGCAATCGACCTGGCCGTGGCCGAGCCGCCACCGCCCAGCTCAGTCGAGACCAGCACCTTGCCCATCTCTTCGACCGCCGTGTCGTACATGCCGACATTGTCGATCTCCAGAAGCTGCACCGAATAGGGCGCGTTGAACGCGGCCATCGCGGCAAAACAGGCGGACTCGAGTGTCTTGTCCTCGAGAATATGCGCCGCCGCGAATGGCACGAAATCCAACGTCTTGCCCCCCGAGTGGAAATCCACCGCCATGTCCGCCAGAGGCAAGAGGTAGCGTTGGAAATAGTCCGCGATCTTCTCGGTGACCGTGCCATCGGGACGGCCTGGGAAAGATCGGTTCATATTTCCGTTGTCGATGGGCGAGGTACGCAACCCCGCGCGGTAGGCCGGGTAGTTGAAGGCGGGCACGATGATCACCCGTCCGGAGATGTCCTCGGGCTTCAGCGTGACCGTCAGTTCCTGCAGGGCAACCGGACCTTCGTATTCGTCGCCGTGATTGGCGCCGGTTAGCAGGGCCGTTGGACCCTCACCGTTTTTGACCACAGTCAGCGGGATCATGATCGAGCCCCATGCGCTGTCATCGCGGCTATAGGGCAGCCGCAGGAAGCCATGGTGGATGCCGTCCTGATCCAGAGGGATGGTCGGCGAAATCGGATTTGGTTTCATGGACTTCAGACCTTCACGACCATCTTGCGCGGCACATTGGCCAGGCATTCATGGCCGGTTTTGGTGATGCGGATGCTTTCGGTGATCTCGAAGCCCCAATCCTCCATCCAGAGGCCGGTCATGAAATGCAGGGTCATGTTTTCCTGCAAGACCGTCTTGTCTCCGGGGCGCAGTGAGAA
>NZ_JAIMIB010000014.1 GCF_019966515.1 Roseovarius aestuarii
AAGCAGGATGCGGGTCGACCACTTGTCGCTACGTGATGCGAAGATGCCCAGCGGAATACCAATGAACATTGACAGGAACACCGCCGAGATCACCGAATAGAGCGTGATCACCGACCGGTCCCACCAGCCACTGAACGCGACGATGCTGAAAAAGATCGCCGCAAAGATCGCCGGACGCTTGCCGCCCAGCCAGTAGGCAAAGGACACGATGATCAGAATGAAGGCCGGTGTCGGGATGTAGAGCAGGAAGTTGCGGAACGGGATCAACACCCAGACATTGAGCACATAGCGCATCTTTCCGGTAATCCACTGCACCGCATCGATGGCCAGGAACCCCTTGATGATTGCGTCCATCTCCTTGCCCATCGACAGCGATTGGCGGCGGCCAACTTCATTCAGGATACCAATGAACTGAGCGATAATAAGAAAGCCCAGAAAGCCGACGACAGCGGCCACCAGATACTTGTGCTGCACGAACCAGGATGTGCCACGCTCGTGATGCTCGGGCAGTTTCGCCACCCAGGCTTTGGAAAACCGGTCCAGCATCACCGCCACCAGCACGATGGTGATGCCAATTTCGAACGAGCGTCCCAGTTTGAAGCTGTTCATCATCGCCAGCAGTTTGCCGCCCAGACCAGGCATGCCGATAAAGGCGGTCAGAACCACCATCGCCAGACACAGCATGATCACCTGGTTGACGCCCACAAGGATCTCGGTCCGGGCCGAGGGGATGTAGACCTTGGTCAACATCTGCCACCGGGTCGAGCCACACATTTTGCCGGCCTCGATGATCTCGGGCGAGACCTTCTTGAGGCCAAGCGCCGTCATCAGCACCATCGGCGGAATGGCGTAGATCGTGGTCGCAATCGCCCCAGCCGTCGGGCCGACCTTGAAAAAGATCACGGCGGGCAGCAGATAGGTGAAGAACGGGATGGTCTGCAGAATGGCAAGAAACGGTTTGACCGCCCGGTCGAACCAGCCCCATTTCCACGCAGCGATGCCCATCAGCAGTCCGATAAAGAACGCCAATGGTGCCGCAACCGCGAGGACCGACAGCGTTTGCATGGCAATCTTCCACTGGCCCACCATCGCGGTCCAGACGAAGGTACCGCCGCCCAGCAGGGCGAATTTCCAACCTCCCAGATAATAGCCAATCACTGCCGCCACGGCAGCGACGCATGACCACGGCAGCGGGCCGATAAAGGGCCAGCGATGCTTGCCTTCGAGCAGATTTGCGGTCAGGCCCAGCATGAAATCCAGCGGCCCTTCGGCAAACCAGCGAGTCAGTACCGTCAGTTTCAGATCATCAATCAAAAAGCTAAAGAAGGCGTCCAGCCAGTCGGCCAGCGGCGGAATCCAGGATTCCGGCAAACGGACCAGAAAATCGGGCAACACCGGACGCGCCAAAATCATCAGCACCGCCACGCCAATCAGGATTTGCAGGAGGCGGGTCTTGCTCAGTCCGCCAGCCGCTTGGTTCGGGTTTGTTGCTAGTTCGGCCATCTCAGTCTTTCCCCAGCAATACGTCCAGCGCTTCTTGCCGGTTCATCACCCCGATCAGTTCGCCTTTCTTGTTGGCGACAGGCAGTTCTTCGCGCGGGTCGTTGACCAGTTGGCGGGCCAGTTGCAGGATCGTGTGACCGGCGCGCACGGGGTCACCTTCTGGCGCCGCTCCGTTGACCGGATTGGCCAATACTCGGGCATGCACCACGCGGGATTTTTCGATCTCCTCGGTGAATTTTCTGACATAGGGCGTCTGCGGGTTCAGCACGATCTGATCGGGCGTGTCGCATTGTTCTACCGCGCCGTCTTTCATGATGGCTATGCGGTCCGCCAGACGCAGCGCTTCGTCAAAGTCATGTGTGATAAAGACAATCGTCTTGCCCAGCATCTCTTGCAGGCGCAGGAATTCATCCTGCATCTCGCGACGAATAAGCGGGTCCAACGCCGAAAACGGCTCATCCAGAAACCAGATATCCGGCTCGATGGCCAGACTGCGCGCGATACCGACGCGCTGTTGCTGACCACCTGAGAGCTCACGCGGGAAATATTCTTCGCGGCCTTCAAGGCCCACTAGCTTGACCACTTCCAGCGCGCGCTCACGGCGGTCATGTTTGTCCTGCCCGCGCATTTCCAGCGGAAAGGCCACATTGTCAAGAACGGTGCGGTGCGGCAGCAGGCCGAAGGATTGGAACACCATGCCCATCTTGCTGCGGCGCATTTCGATCAGCGCGTTTTCATCCATGTCCATGATGTTTTCGCCATCGACCTCGATGGTGCCGCCGGTGATGTCATGCAGGCGCGAGAAACAGCGCACCAGGGTCGATTTCCCCGAGCCCGACAGGCCCATGATCACCAGCATTTCGCCGCGGCCGACTTCCACCGAGACATCTTTGACACCGGCGATATAACCATCGGCATGGATCTCTTGGAAACTGCGGCCAGCCGGCATGTTCGCAAGATATTGCTTTGGGTTCGGCCCAAATAATTTCCAGACGTTACGGCATGAAATGACGGGGGCTTCATCTGACATCGAATTTTCTTTCTAGTGGGGCGAATTTTTCAACGGAAATTGCAACTCGGTAAAGAAAGCACGCCCGGTCAATGAGGCTCGGACGGGCAATCTAAATTTTGACGATGGACCTGTCCGTACGTCGGACAGGTCGCAATCTTCATGGGATAGCCTTAGCTGCCCGAGCTTACCCAGTTCTTCCAGACATCCGGGTTCTCTTCCAGCCAGATTTCCGCTGCTTCATCCGGCTCCAGTTCGTCAACATCTACCTTCTTCGCCATTTCGGCGATCTGCGGGTTGGTGAACGATACTTTTTCCAGAACCGCGTATGCGCTCGGCCATTTCTCTTCCATGCCTTCCCAGGCGGCTTTCTTCAGATAGCCGGTTGCCGGGTTGCCACAGTCATAAAGCGCATCAGGGTTCGGGCCCACGGCCGGGTCCTTGTCGCAGCCATCTTCCCAGGCCGGGAATTCGACAAACTCACCGGGCCAGACCGCTTCAGCAAAGTTAGGTGTCCAGTTGAACACCAATACCGGCTTCTTGTCGGCCTCGGCTGCGCCAACATGAGCCCAGAGTGCCGCTGCCGAACCGGCGTTGATTACGGTGAAGTTAATATCGAGAGCCTCGGCACGTTCCTTGCCGTGCTTGAGCCAGTCCACCGGGCCGTCAAGGAACATCCCCTTGTCGCCGGTTTCGGCCGTCGCAAAAACGCTGGCACAGTCATTCAGCGCTTCCCAACTGGGCAGACCCGGGCATGCATCCTTGGTCCACATCGGATACCACCAGTCTTCGCGTGTCACCGCGTCGTGGTCGCCCACATCAACGATACCGCCTTTTTCCAGAGCCGCTCGGAACGAAGCCCCAAAGGCACCTTCCCAGACTTCAAGCTCCAGCGTCACGTCGCCCAGACGGATCGATTCGTACACCGCTTGGCTGTCCGTGGTCACGTATTCAACATTGTTGCCATTGGCCTCAAGTATCTGGCCGACGACGTTGCTCATCACAATCTGACTGGACCAGTTGTGGATCGGAATGACGATCGGGTCTGAACTGTCTGCCGCGTAGGACGCGGTTGCAGTGGCCAGCGCCAGCGCAGATGCCGTCATAAGGATTGTGGTTTTCATACTAACTCCCCATTAGCGTTGAAGAGGCGATCGTTCAGTGCGAACGCCGGGTTATAGGAGGTTAAGTATGAAGCAATTTTTGAAAAAGTGTGAATCAAGAATAGTTTTGCCAAGCCCAACAAAAAATTTGCCAAACTATCGAGGCCTGATTAACTGTTAGGGCTTGATTTCGAGCCAGCAATACCCACCGAGGTCCGAAAAAGATGTTGAAAGATCGCTCAATCCTGCCCCGTTTAGATCATTTGGTCACCTTTCAGGTAGCCGCGGAACTCGAAAGCTTTGCCGCCACCGCGAAGGAGATGAACGTTACAGAACCGGCCATAAGCCGAAAGATGCAACTTTTGGAACAGCATTATGATTGTGCGCTGTTCGTACGCGGACACCGCTCGGTCAAATTGACCGAACATGGGCGGAAATTACTCAATGGAATCAATCCAGCATTGCGCAGGATCGCGCAAGTTTCTCAGGAAATGTTGATCGATCTTCAACTATCCACGGTGCGCATGTCCGCCACCAATTCGGCGGCATCGCTGTGGCTCATGCCCCGCCTGCGCAAGTTTCGTCAGTCCAATCGCAACATTGCCATCAGCCTAGTGTCGTCGGATATCGATTCGGAATGCCTCGCGGCCGACATCGACCTGGCAATCCTGCGCGGCGACAGCAAGAACGAATGGCCCGGCTTCCACGTGGACCTGCTTTTCGGCGAAACCGTCTTTCCGGTCTGTGCGCCCTCATATCTGTCCAACAATCCCACACTGAGCGAGCTGACCTCGTTGCCTGATCACGCGCTGATCGACGTCGACAACGTCCATGCCGAATGGCTGAACTGGAAAAGCTGGATGGCGCACCTGGGATTTGATCCCGATCAGGTCGCGCCCTCGACCTATGTCAACACCTACCCCCTGGGCATCCAGGCGGCGGTTGACGGGCTGGGCGTGGCCCTCGGGTGGGGGCATCTGGTGGACCGGCACCTTCAGTCGGGCACATTGGTCCGGCCCCTGGAGTCGGTGCAGGTGCGCACCAACTCGGGCTATTACCTCTTGCGCCGCGAAGGCATCAACAGCACGCCCGAACACGACGTTGTTGCCAATTGGCTGCTGCAGGAAAGCGCGGCGCGAAAGCGCTACAAGGTTGATTAGCATTTATTGTTGATTTGATCGAAGTTGGTTTACGTGTTTAATTGCTGCTGAGCCTATTTGGCACACGGAGATTCCAAGTAGTTTAGTGTCTATTTCCTCGACCGGAAGAACACTGTGATTGCGGATGGAGAGCAGGAATAAGGCAATGTGTATCATGCTCCGGCTTATCCGCGGATAAGTTGCGAGTAGCACTTTCGAACTAAATGGCAGATTTTATTCCAATACCTCTAACGCTCAATAATTCTGATGCAAGTAATCAATCTAAAGTCTGATTTGGGGAAATTGCTCCGAAACACTAATTTGGATGTCGAACGGCAGGGTTGAACCGCTCCTTCAGTCGGCGATGTTCGCAAAGCACGCTTTGCGAACATTCGAACTGGATGCAGCATTTGACAGTTAGGGCTCAAACCGGCCGCTCTCGTCGTTTGCGCCTCAACACCACCAGGTTCGATACAAAAAGCGCACCGATTACCACTGCGCCGCCTATCAACGCCCAAAAGCCGGGGTCTTCGCCGATCACCATCCAGACCAGGATCGGTGCCAATACCGATTCCAGCAGGATCAGCAGTGAAACCTCCGCTGAACTGATGTAGCGCGGCCCCAATGTCAGGAAACAGGTTGCCACGGCGATGAAAGCACCGTGCCCGGCAAACAGCTCCCACTGGCCCGGGAACACTGCCAACGGCGCCGTGAAAGGCCACATCATCAGGGCCGAGCCGATATAGGCCATGGGGATCGCCGGGATCATCGAAATAGCCTTGACCTTCCGCACCGCTGTCAGCGCGCCGGAATAAGCAATCGTGACGTAAAGCGCCCAGATATCCCCCTTCCACGACGCAATCTCGGATTCTTCCGACCCGTAGGCAATGATCCCAAGCCCGACCAGAACAACTGCCATCGTCAGCACCATCCTGAGCCGTATGGGCTCGCCCAGAAAAATCCGGCTGAATGTGGCGGAAAAGACCGGCATCGATGCGAAAATGAACACCACGTTTGCGACGCTGGTCTGGGTGACCGCAAGTACGAAACCCGGCGCGGTTGAGCCGATCAGGAACATGTAGATGAAAGCGGGCCAGCCGCAGCGCAGTACGGCACCCATCCCGCGGGTGCCTTGCACCACCAGCAGGCCAAGCAAGATCATCATCCCGGAACTCATGCCGCGCCAGAATGCCACCTCCAGCGGGTCTGCCACGATCAGTCGTACAAAGAGTGAATCCGGAACCACGAACAACACACCCAGCGTCGTGATCAGCAATCCCTTGAGATGGTCATTCATGGCGCAAATCTGTGCGGGTTCCGTGATCGAAAGTAAAGCGCGATTACATCGCCGCCTGCCAGTCGCGGATCGCCTCCAGCGGCCACAAAAGCATGATCACGTTCAGTGCCAGTCCATCGCGGATGATCGCCATCGTCAGCAGCTCGAACCCGATCACGATCGCGAAGCTCACCCAAACCGGCAGCATCCGCGCCAGCCAGAACCCCACCAGCATGGCCACAATGTCCGAAAAGGAATTAAGCACGCTATCGCCATAGTAATCGAGCGAGATAGTGACCTCGCGGTAGCGCTCGATCACCGCATTGGTGTTTTCGGCAATTTCCCAGGCGCATTCGACAAGCGTAGCGATGACAAGCCGCCACCCCACCGGCAGGCGCCGCGCAACCAGCCAAAGCGCGGCATAAAAGATGAAACCGTGCAGCAGGTGACTGGGCGTATACCAGTCGAATAGCTGTTGCGATCCTTCGCTGGTGCCCACCGTGCCCCAAAGGTCCACATACCCGCAGGCGCACCACGGCACCCGACCCATCCAGAGCAGAATGGCGCAAGTCGCCAGAACCAGCACAGAGGTCAGCAGATAGGGCCGGAACGTCGCGTCACTCATAAGTATCTCCTAGCCGCACAATTCTGCTGTTCGAAGGCTTGCGCCTCTGCCAACGCCTACCCCAATGCCTCGCTGCAGCGGTAGCAGGTGGCCGGATGCGCATGAGTGCCGACATCCGGCAGGATTTTCCAGCAGCGCTGGCATTTCTCACCATCGGCTTTCTCGAATACCACCGTGACGCCGTCGACTTCAGGCAGACGGAACGCCTCGGCCGGGCTGGGGTGATCGGTCAGTGATATGTCTGACGTGATGCAGATATCCTCGAAATTCACCGATTTCAGCACCGTCAGCATCTCGGGATCGCGGACATGCACCACCGGGGCCGCCTCCAGCGAGGCACCGATCACCTTGTCGGTGCGCTGCACCTCAAGCGCTGCGGTGACCGCCCGCCGCGCCTGCCGCACATGCGCCCATTTCGCCGCCAATGGCTCGTCCAGCCAATCGGCAGGCGTCGCCGGCATATCGGTCAGATGCACCGAGCTTTCGTCGCCGGGGAACCGTTCCAGCCAGACCTCTTCCATGGTGAAGACCAGCACGGGCGCCAGCCAGGTGGTGAGCCGGTGGAAAAGTAGGTCCAGCACCGTGCGCGCAGCGCGCCTGCGAGGCGTGTCGCCATCGCAATAAAGCACGTCTTTGCGGATGTCGAAATAGAATGCCGATAGCTCGACCGTGGCGAAGTTGAAAAGCGCCTGGAACACGCCCTGGAAATCATAGGCGGCATAGCCGGTGCGCACCCGGTGATCCAGCTCGGCCAGGCGGTGCAGCACCCAGCGCTCCAGCTCGGGCATGTCGGCAGGCTCCACCCGGTCGCTTTCGTTGAAATGCGCCAGCGCACCCAGCATGAAGCGCATGGTGTTGCGCAGCCGCCGGTAGCTGTCGGCGGTGCCCTTCAGAATCTCCGGCCCGATCCGCTGATCACCCGTATAATCGACCTGCGACACCCAGAGCCGCAGGATATCAGCACCGTATTGTTTGACCACCTCGTCAGGAACGATGGTGTTGCCCAGCGATTTGGACATCTTGTTGCCTTTGGCATCGAGCGTGAACCCGTGGGTCAGCACCCCGCGATAGGGCGCAAAGCCCTGCGTGCCGCAGCTTTGCAGCATCGAGGAATGGAACCAGCCGCGATGCTGGTCGGTGCCTTCCAGATAAAGATCCGCCAGACCGTCCTCGGAGCCATCCTCGCGGTCGCGCAACACGAACGCATGGGTCGAGCCGCTATCGAACCACACATCGAGGATGTCATCGACCTTGACCCATTCCGACGGGTCGTAATCATTGCCGAGGAAGCGTTCCTTGGCGCCCTCCTTGTACCAGGCATCGGCGCCTTCGGCCTCAAACGCCTCAAGGATGCGGGCGTTGACCGCCTCGTCGCGCAGCAGGAAACTCTCGTCAGTGGGCAGCGCGCCCTTGCGCACAAAACATGTCAGCGGCACGCCCCAGGCGCGCTGACGGCTGAGCACCCAGTCGGGCCGCGCTACCATCATCGAGTGGAGCCGGTTACGGCCGGTCTTGGGGGTCCAGTTCACATTGTCGATCTCGGTCAGGGCGCGTTCACGGATGGTGGTGCCGTGGGTGTCCTGCCCGTCGCCGACCGGCTTGTCGATGGCGGCGAACCATTGCGGCGTGTTGCGGTAGATTACCGGTGCCTTGGACCGCCATGAATGCGGATAGCTGTGCTTGATCTTGCCGCGCGCCAGAAGGCCGCCCACCTCGACCAGCTTGTCGATCACGGATTTATTGGCATCGCCCTCACCGCCCTTGCGGTTGAGGATGTAGGTGCCGCCAAAAAACGGCAGATCCGGGCGGAAAGAGCCGTCATCCAGCACGTTATAGGTGATGACCTGCCCCAGCATGCCCAGATCGCGGTAAAGCTCGTATTCCTCCATCCCGTGGCTGGGCGCGCAATGCACGAAACCGGTGCCTTCCTCGTCGGTCACGAAATCGGCGGCACGGAAATCACGCAGATCGTCCCATTCGCCGTTGGACCCTTCGGCCCCAGCCAGCGGGTGCTGCAACGAAAGGGCCGAAAGCTCCTCGGCGCTGACGTCACGGACACGTTTCCAGTGATCTTCGCTCAGCCGGGCACGGCCCAGCACATCGCCCGCCAGCTTGTCGGCGAGGATGAACCGGTCACCGGGCGCGGCCCAGCATTCCTCGGGCGTGCCCGTGACTTCGTAAAGCCCGTAGGAGAAGTTTTCGCCATAAACCACGGCCTTGTTCGACGGGATAGTCCAGGGTGTCGTGGTCCAGATGACGACATGGGCACCCTGCAAATCTTCCATGTTCCGCAGAGTGCGTTCTACTTCTTGTTCTTGTTTCTGAGTGCTGACAACCAAACCGCCTTCATGGCCGACTAGGGCATCTTGAAAACCAGCAACCCGGAACTTCACCCAAATGGTAAAACTGTCCTTGTCGTGATATTCGACCTCGGCCTCGGCCAGGGCGGTTTTCTCGATCGGCGACCACATGACAGGCTTGGAGCCCTGGTAGAGCGTGCCGTTCATCAGGAATTTCTGGAACTCCTCGGCGATGATGCGCTCGGCGCGGAAATCCATCGTCAGATACGGCTTGGACCACTTGCCGGTCACGCCAAGGCGCTTGAATTCGTCGCGCTGGATATCGATCCAGCCTTCGGCGAATTTGCGGCATTCCTGGCGGAAGTCGACGATATCGACCTCGTCCTTGTTACGGCCCTTCTTGCGGTACTGTTCCTCGATCTTCCATTCTATGGGCAGACCGTGGCAATCCCAGCCGGGGATATAGCGCGCGTCGCGGCCCATCATCTGCTGCGAACGCACCACCATGTCCTTGAGGATCTTGTTCAGCGCGTGACCGATATGCAGGTGGCCGTTGGCGTAAGGAGGGCCGTCATGCAGAGTAAACGGCTCGCGGTCCCCAGCCTCGGCCGCCTTGTCACGCAGGCGGGTATAGATGCGCAGCTTGTTCCAGCGTTCCAGCCATTCGGGCTCGCGCTTGGGCAAGCCCGCGCGCATTGGAAAATCCGTCTGGGGCAGGTTCAGAGTGTCTTTGTAGTCTGGGGTATTATCTGTGGTCTCGGCGCACATTTGTGGCGTCCTTCATATGCGAATATCGTCAGGAGTTCAGGGGGCGGCGCGCTGGTTCATACGCCTTGTCCCGGCGGCTCGATCTGCTCAGAGCGCCGGGCATATAATTCGAATAATGATCGCCAGTATCCGTGTCATCGCCCGACTTATAGGCAGCGACGCGGACGGGCACAAGATCAATGGCCCGCAACTATGATAGACTGCCCCGAGCAGTGCGAGAGGACAGCCATGTATCAGCCCAAAGATGTCGTAACCTCGGTCGATCAGATCTATGCCGATCAGCGTAGGCCCTATGACAGCCAGGTGCAGAAATTCGTCGACCATATCGATGCCCACTGCCGGATCTGGATCGAACATTCGACCTTCTTGACCATGGCGACGGTGGATAAGGCGGGGAACATGGATGTCTCGCCCAAGGGTGACCCTGCCGGATTTGTGAAAATACTGGACCACAAGACGCTGGCCATTCCTGATCGTCCCGGCAACCATCGCTATGACGGGTTTCAAAACATCTTCGAGACCGGTCGTATCGGGCTGGTCTTTCTGGTGCCGAACCGCAGCGAGGTCGTGCGGGTCAATGGCAGCGCCCAGGTGGTGCGCGATATCGAGCTGCGCGAAAAATGCGCGATCAACGGGCGAGTGCCGGACTTTGCCGTGATCGTGCATGTGGAAGAGGCGTTTTATCACTGCGGCAAGTCGATCATCCGCTCGCGGCTCTGGCATCCTGATCAACAACTGCCCGTCGATGCATTGCCCACCTATGCCGAAGCGCTGATGGCGCATGGTGATCTGACCGAGGATTTCGACGAGTTGACCGCCCGGCTGCGCCATAACGATGAAAAGCGGCTCTACGACGAATAGCACCCCCCTTGCGCCGCCTGTCGCATAAAGGCAGGTAAGGTATATGAGCACTGCCCTGCCCCCTCGTTTCAACATTACCCGCCCGGAAATCGAGCGGGTCGTGGCGGTATTTTATGACCGTATTCGTGCGCATCCCGGTCTGGGACCGATTTTCGCCGTTCATGTCGGAGATTGGCCCAGCCACGAGGCCAAAGTGGCGGATTTCTGGGCCAATACCATCTTGCACGAGCGCAGTTACGAGGGCAGCCCGGTTGAAGCGCATGTGAAGGCCGGGAATGTCCGTCCCGGCATGTTCGAGACCTGGTTGGCGCTTTTTGACGCGGTGCTGAGCAACGAACTGACACCGGATCAGGCGGCAAGCTGGTCCGCCCTGGCGCATCGTATCGGCCGGTCATTGCGGGCCGCCGTGGTGGATCGCGAAAAACTGCCCGGCGGGGTGCCAAAACTGCGTTGAAAAAACTTGATACGGTCAGGCACGCCCAATCGTCGGACAGCCAGTTGTTTGTGACCCTTGCTACCCGCGCGGCGGGGTCGACCTCAGATCACCCCGCGCCAGGTGGTCCAAGGTCGGGAATGATCCAGATGACTGGAGGGAAACGGGCTTAACCCGTCATAATCCTGCACCGCCCGAAGACCATCGAGGAAAAGCGGCATCCCCGGCAACGCGACGGGTCCGCTACCCGATGCCAGCCCGTCAATTGCCCAACTGTCGGGCAATTCCGGGAAAAATTCCCGCATGTTGGACGAGACCTGCGCCATATGCTGCATCTCACCGCGGCGCATCAATTCGTAAGCGGCGAGCGATGAAGCGATCGGGTTGCCCCACTTGTGATAGAGAAAATCGTTCAGAGACAGGCTGGAGATCGTTGCAAAGACATCCTGGCGTGCGCGGTAGGATCGGAACATACGGGTAAATTGCCGCACATCGTCAAGCGAATTACGTTCGTCAATCCTGTCTTGTACCGCTGGATGCAGATGCTCGGAAAGTGCCCCCAACGGCAGCAAATACTGGATGAACTGGGGTTGCCGGTCTGGACCCTGAACAAGCGTGATGAACGTACAGCGGTTGGGCATGGCAAAGCTTGCGAACGTGTAACTCATGCCGTCGTTGATCCGGACAGTCACGAAATGCTGACCCGGGGGCCTTTCGGCATAGGCCTCGTGCAGGTCCAAATCACCGGGCCTGCGCGGGTCAATCCAATGGGGGCTCACCCCGTCTGAGATGCTTATTTCCACCCGCGTTGCCGGATCTTCGAAACCCGCCAGCACATAGAATGAGGCCGTGGTCGGGGTATCATTCCAGAATTCGCGAAGCGGAAGCTGCCCGAGCTTATAATACGTGCCTTCATTTCTGCTCAGAATGCGGCCAGCACCGATGACGGCAAGCCACATGGCGAGGTCAGGTTCCGTGCGTTCATGGCTCAGGGATTCGGAGAATTGCAGGCTGTCCTCGTGGGCGGGGAAATGCAAAGCGATACTGCGCATCGGTCGGTTGGCGTGCCAATCGGTGAGGTTAAGCTCTTTCAAGGCGGTGTTCACCTTGAACGACCTCTTTTCGAGTGCAGCGCCGTCAGCGCCCCTCAATGTGCCAGTATAGTTGCCGCCAGGTAGTTCTACTTCGCCGTTACCGGAAACCACGGTAATGGCGCGCGACGAGACATGCTGCAATTCAGCGGTGGCATCGAGGGGCAAGATCACATTGACGCCGTAAAGGCGCGGCGCTCGGCGCGGGCGTGATGCGCGCCGGCGCGGTCGTCCACCACCGCCACCAAAGCTTTCAAGGCCCGATACAGCTTCATTCAACGATGGCGGCCTCATCGCCGAAAAATCAGGCCCCGGATGGTCAAATGAGGGCAATTTGGGTGCGCCAAGAGGCGGGCTTGGTGTGGCCTTGGTAAAGGTCAGGTGTTTGGGATCATACAATTCGACTTTCAGCGCGTTTCCCGGCTCAACACTGCCTTTGTCCAGTTCGACCTGAATTTTGTATGTCCCAGGCGGCACTCTAAGCGTCGCCGGCAAAGCGTTGAATTTCTCACTGTCAAAATTTCGGGCGCGGATATGGCGGTACTTGATTTTCCCCTTCTCGGAGGCCGAGGCTCCTTTGATCTTGATGTTGCAATCGATTTCAGGAACCGGTTTTAGTGTATAGAGAATACCGTCGCTTTCGCCTTCCTGGCCAAGCACCTGATGTTCGATGGGCTGGTCGTGCTTCAGTTTTTCGGTCAGATAAATCCGTAAGCTGTCGTACCGGACGAACATGGCATCTTCGACATTATCATCCCAGGTCTTGGCCTTTCCGACACCTTTCAACCCGTCCTGAAGGCTCTTCTGGAACGCTCCCTCGACAACCGAAGCCGCATTGGTAATTGTGGAATGCAGCACGTAAGTGGTCGGTTCGCCAGTCGCACCGCTCTTGGGGGAAAAGCTGTTGCCGGGTGCTGCGATTTGATTGGCCTTCATTTTCAGGCGGCAGGCATCAATAAAATAATATTGCTTACCGACGCCCATGCAGCTGCGCAGCCAGTTAATGGTTTCGTCCAGATTTATGCAGCGATTTATCGAGATTTCGGAATTTCTGAAGTCGGACCCGACGATGATATCGGACCTCGGCGCGTCGCTCACAAAGGCATATCCGTGACCGCTGTAGTAGAACAGCAACTCATCGGTCATGTTTTTACCGGTCTTTTGGAGGTCTATCAGCGCCTGGACCAGATCATCGCGCGTGGCCCCGATGCCAAAACCATCCTGTCGGGGTTCTGAGCAGAACACCATTTGAGTGTCTTCGTCCGAACGCCCGTCCGAGCGCCATTTGGCTTCGACCCATTCCTTGAACTTCAGCGCTGCTTTTAGCGTGCCGTCCAGCTTCTTTGCCATGCCCGCTTCGGTGACGTCGGGATACTCCTCAATCGCGATGATGAAAGCACGTGAAACCATGACCCTCCTCCACTTTCAGGCGTTCGAAACGAAATCCGCCAACGCGGCGCCGTCGATGGCCTCGTTGCGGTACATGAAATATCCGGCGCGGTGGATGCCGATAACTTTTGCGGTTTTCAGCGAAAAGAGCGGCGAACCCGAATTGCCCTGCGTGGTCGAACAATCATGGTAAAAGCTCGGGTGTTTCACACCTCGCAATACCTCTCCCAGGGCAGCGCAACGCACCCCGAACTTGTTCTGGAAGGTCGTACCCAGGAACGCGGGATTATTTTTTTCATCCTCCGCAGGGTATCCGATCGCGACGACCTCATCCCCGATCGCGGGAGCAGCCGGTTCAATCTCGACACCTTCACGTTCGGTGCTCTCCAGCTTCAACCGGACCATGTCCAGATCCTGATGGGCGGCGTCTACACCAATGATAGGGAAAATATCTGACGGCCTGTTATTCTGGCCGTATTCCTGCTTGAAAACCACCCGCGCGCTTTTCTTGCGCAACACGCCCGAGCCGAATGTCAGCGCATCAAGCACGTGGCGATTGGTGGCCAGCACACTGCCGCTGACCAGAAAACCAGTGCCGACATGGCTGGTGGTTCCATCGGGCGCAATGCTCTCGATACGGCCAATCGAGTTGACGAACCGCGCGACGTTGTTCTTGAAGTCGCTCCAATTGTCGTAGTGCTCCGGCGGAAACAGGTCCTCGCCGGCTTTCCGCGGAAGATCCTGCGGCACGCCGTCTTTGGTCAGCACCACCGGGCGCATCATCCGAATGACGATCTCGAGCGCAGTCAACTCTTCTGCATCGGGGATCTCGCCGCTGCGCAACTTTTCCAATGCGGCCTGCGCCAACGCCTCGCTATCCGGTATCATACCGGGGCCGACAATGGCGCGCACCTTGACCATTACATCGGCCACGGGCTTGTCGCCAAAAGACCGCGCTACGCGCCGCTGCAGCAAATTCAGGTCTGTATCATCCATCGGTCTAAGCCAGCGTCTTTTGGTAGATCACCTTGCCCTCAGGATCGAGCACCTTTTCGGTCAGGTGACGGCCATCAAGTTCCAGCATCGCATAGCCATGCGGCGCGAACTTGTCCTCCTCGCCCGTGATGTAGGGATTTGGCCCATCCAGCACGGTGACATCCGACAGCAGATTCCCGGCGATGCTGCTTGCCGGGCTGTGGCGCCATTCCGCATTGGCGAAATCCGGGTTGGTAGCACGTGGCAGGTGGCGGGTGGCAGCGCGGGGTTGCGGCATGCCGCCATGACCTACGCAACGCGCTAAAATGCCAAATTCACGATCCGGCTTATCAAAAATGGAACAGCGGTGTTCATGCCCCCAATACCAGGCGAAGATGCGTTTGCTGCGCAGAATTTTGCCAAACTCGGTATGCTGCCACAACTTGCGGCCCTGCGATTCCCAATGCGAATAAAGCTGGTGATGCGAGAATAATATGACCTTCCGGTCGCCCGCCTGTACCAGCACCTGTTTCAGCCACGCGACCTGCTGATCATCAATGTCATGATCCTTGTAGGCAAGATCCAGGCCGATCAGTGTCCAGTGATCGTTCTGCGTGGCAAAATAGCTTCCCTGCTGTCCGAATTGCGGCAGGAGCATCCCGAAATAGGCGTCCCCCCCTGAGTACATCTCATGGTTCGAGTTGATCGCTCGATTTACTGTACCGGGCCTTGAGGGCCAGCGGTTCAGCAGCCGTTGTTCCATCTCTTTTTTTGTACCCGAATAGTAGACATCGCCCAGATGCAGAACCATGGCGACATCATCCGGGTCATTGGCGATTGAGCTAGCGATGCGCGGCGCGCCGTAAAGGCCGGTGCCCCAGTCGCCTATCACGGCAATACGCGCCGCCTTGGGCAGGGGTTCAGGCGTTGCGGATGTGGGCCGAAGCATCGGGTGCTTTCGCCCTTGCTTGAGTTTTTGCCAGGCCACACTTGCCCAGCCACCCCAGTCGCCCGTATCGAATTTCGCCTCAAGCCCACCGGCGGGCAGCGGATCAAAGCTCAGATTAGCTGCCTCACCAGATGCGATCAGGCTTTGCATACGTGACGCGCGATCATCATGCGCCGTGGTCAGCACCCGGGCGCCGGCATCCAGCTCCGCACTTTCCAGCTGGCGCAATATGTTGCCCATTGCCGCCATGATGGCCGTCTTTTCCAGAGGGTTGGTTTCCGTATCGCTTTCAGCAACCTCGTTGAGATTGCCCACGGCTTCGTCGCTGCTAAGCGCTTTTTCGATCTCTCTGAAGGTCACAATTACGGGGGCAATATCTGTCTCTTCCGACATGGGTCCATCCATCAAATAAATATCTGTGTTTCAATAAAAACGCTGTAATACACTCTCCCTTAAAGGGATTCTTTGCAAGTTTCTTTCAATCACAGGCCAATATGCCTTCTATCGAAGGCGCTGTAGCCCGTTGTAATTTATATAATTATAGACTTCTCGGCACATACCGCATCTTTCATCGGATGCGGTAAGGCGATCTTTTGCAGCGAAACGAAAACGCCCGTCAAACCTTTGTCGCTGACGGGTTTGGCGTCACCGCCTGCCGCTTGAGCACCATCTCACGCCAGCTGATAAAGCTGACCGCTCCGACGATCACCGTACCGCCCAGCACCACGAACACATCGAAGCCTTCGTCAAAGAAAAGCGCGCCCACCAGCACCGCCCAGACCAGTTGCAAGAAGGATACCGGTTGGGTCACCGCCAGCGGCGCCGCCCGAAAGGCCAGCGTCATCGTGAAATGCCCACCGGTCGCCAGACAGGCCACGCCGAATAGCAGCGCCGCCTCGGTTGATGTGGGCGTGATCCAGTTCATCAGCGCCAGCGGCGCCAGTCCGATTGTTACGATGATCGACAGCATCGCCACCACAACAGCAGGGCTGACGCGGTTGGTCATCAGTTTCGCCAGCAGGTAGGAAACGCCGAAGCATATGGCGACGGCCAGCATTGCCAGGTGTCCCGGCCCGATCTCGCGAAATCCCGGTCGCAGGATGATCAGCGTGCCAAGCAGTGCCGCGAAAATCGCAAGTACCCGGCGCAATGCCAGCCGCTCTCCCAGAAACAGCGCCGCGCCGAGGGTCACATAGACCGGCGAGAGGTAATTCATCGCAGTCACATCAGCAATCGGGATACGTGCCATGGCATAGAACCAAAGCGCCACCGCCCCGGTATGGGCCACGCCGCGAATGGTGAACATCATCCACAATTGCCGGTCGAACCGTGTTTTAAGCAGTGATCCCAGCATCGGTACAAAAAAGATCAAGCCAAACACATACCGCAGAAACGCCGCCTCGGGCGCGGGGATGCGCGTGCCCATGGATTTCACCAGCACCGTGACACCGACGAACTGCGCCCCCGTCACCACCATCCAGAGGACACCCCAGCCGGGGCGGGAGGCGCCAGTGTCAATCATGTCAAAGCGGCCAGATCATCGGGATGAGAAAACTGGCCAGCATCCCGACGCTCAGGTTCAGCGGGATGCCCACGCGCATGAAATCGGTAAAGCGATAACCGCCGGGCCCGTAGACCAGAGTGTTGGTCTGATAGCCAATGGGCGTGGCGAAACTGGCGCTGGCGGCCACCATCACCGCCACCACCAAGGGCCGCGCGTCGATGCCCATCGCATCAGCCAGCCCGATGGCGATGGGCGTGACGACGACGGCGACGGCGTTGTTTGAAACCAGTTCCGTCAGGATCGAGGTCAGAAGGTAGATCGCCCAGATGATCATCACCCCCGGCAGCATCGACAGCGCCGGCGCGATCACCTCGACAATCAGTTTGACCGCGCCCGATGCCTCAAGCGCCGCGCCGACGGCCAACATGGAAAAGATCAGCGCGAGGAGACGGCCATCCACAAAGGAAAACGCCTCATCCGCGTCGATGCAGCGGGTCAGGAAAATGACCGCCACCGCCAGAATCGCCAGGAAAAAGATCGGTGCCACACCAAGGGCGGCCAGTGCCACAATCCCTACGAGGGCGGCGATAGCAATGGGCGCATGGCTCCGGCGATAGGCACGCGCGGAAGGGTGCGAAACATCGACCAGATCCATTTCACGCGACAGGCGCTGGATATCCTCGGGCGACCCTTCAAGCAGCAACGTGTCGCCAACCCGCACGATCAGATCATCGAGTTGCCGGCCGATATTCTGGTTCCGCCGATGCACAGCGAGCGGATAGACACCAAAGCGACGCCGCAGACGCAGCGCCCCAAGCGAGCGGCCGACCATCTTGCAACCGGGTGTGATCAGCACCTCGACCGTGGTTGTTTCAACCGCCGAAACCTGATCAACCCGCTTCAGGCTCTTGTCCCTCTGCAGGCTTAGAAGCTCGGTCATCTGGGTGCGCAGAACCACACGGTCACCCACCTGCAATTCGACTCCTTTGAGGTTGCGGCGCAGCGAAAGGTCGCCACGGATCACGTCAATCAGGCGCACCCCCTCGCGTTTGAAAAGCTGTACGCCGGTGACTTCACGTCCGACGAGGTTCGAGTCGGGCGGGACCACGGCCTCGGTAAAGAACTTCATCTTGGATCTGTCCGAAAGCATATCTGCCATACTGTCCCGCGCGGGCAGCAGGAAGGGTCCGATAAAGCGTAGATAAATCGCACCCCAGGCGACGAGCGCGATGCCAAGGGGTGTGACCTCGAAAATCGAAAACGCCTCCAGGCCTTGGGCGCGGGCGACACCATCGACCAGCAGGTTGGTGGAGGTGCCGATCAGCGTCAGCGTTCCGCCGAGGATCGCCGCATAGCTGAGCGGAATCAGAAGCTTGGATGCCGGAATGCCGAGGGATCGCGCCAACTGCACGAAAACCGGGATCATCACCACCACTACCGGCGTGTTGGATACGAAGGCCGACGAAACGACGACAAAGATCATCAGCATCAGGATTGCCATTTTCGGGTTCACCCGCGCCTGTCGGTCGGCGACCGAAGTGAAGGCATCGAGTGCCCCGGTCCGCACCAGTGCGCCCATCACGATGAACATCGCGGCAATGGTCCAGGGGGCCGGGTTCGACAAAACTGCCAAGGCTGAGTCGTAAGGCAAAAGCCCCATCGCCAGCAGCAGCGCCGCCCCGGTGATGGCCACAACCTCAGTCGGATAGGATTCGCGCACGAACAGAACGAACATCAAGCCCACGACACCCAGTGCCAGAAGGCCCTGCGCGGTCTGCGACATATCGAGAAACTGGATCAAACCTGTCCGTCCTTCAAGAATTCCCGTCACCTTCCCCGATGACCGCGCCGGGAGCAAGCAGGATAGCGCGCCGGGGCTGAACAAGAAACATGCCCGCGAGCATCAGCGCCAGCGCGGCCCAAACAAAGGTCGAATAGCTCTCCTGCAACAGCAAGATCGACCACAGCACGCCGAATCCAGTCACCAGATAGCTGGTCTGCGCCGTGAAGACCGATCCGGCCCTCCCCACCATCCAGACATAGGCCGCATAGACGACGGCGTGCAGCGCCGCGGCACCGACCAACGCGGCCTCGGGCACGCCAAACCCTGCCAGCGGGTTGATCCACTGCCCGCTGATCAGCGCCAGCGGCAGGGACAGCACCATCCCCAGGATCGACGCCCCCAGGATCACCTGCACGGAATCAAGCCCCTGCGTGCCCCATTTCGCCACCAGATTGCCCTCGGTCGCGTAAAGCATCGGCGCCAGCAGCGCGAGCGGCACAAAGGCTGCCATGGCGCGCTCGGGCAGGCTGGCATCGGGGCCGATCAGCAGCACGATGCCTGTCAGCCCCACCAATAGCCCCGCCAGACGCCGCCAGGTAAAATCCTCGTTGCCCATAGCCAGCGCGATGGGCAGTGAAAACATCGGCACGCTCGAAATGATGATCGACATCACCCCGCCAGGCAGGCGGGCGGCGGAAAGGTAGAAGAAGATATCCGGCAATACCGCGCCGGTCAGGGCCACCATGATCAGTAAACGCCAATAGCGGCGGCCCAGTTCCACGCGTTTGCCACGCCAGGCGCAGATCGCGCCTAGCACGACCACAACGATGAAGAGCTGCCAGAAGATCAGCCCGAAAGGCTGGTGCCCGGTGCTGACGGCGATCTTCGACAGCGGCACCGACAGCCCCCAGCCCGCGCCCATCAGCACGAGAAACCCGTAGAGCGAGGCGTTCACGGCCCCGCCTGCGCCAGCCTGCCGCCCTGACGAACCATATGCACCGCCGTGGCCTGCCCGGTCTTGTCATCGGTCTCGACATACAGCCCCGACAGCGTCGCGTCGCCCAAAGCGGGTGTAAACCGCGCCTTGGGCATGCCGGTGACGAAGCGGCGCATCGGCTCGGCCTTGTCCATGCCGATGACGCTCAGGTAATCGCCGCACATGCCGGCATCAGACTGGAACGCGGTGCCGCCGGGCAGGATCTGCGCATCACTCGTAGGCACATGGGTATGGGTGCCCACGACCACACTGGCGCGACCGTCGCAATAATGCCCCATACCCATCTTCTCACTGGTGGCCTCGCAATGGATATCGACCAGCGCTGCCTGCACTGCGCCGCCCAGAGGATGGGTGCGCAGCACTTCATCCACAGCAGAGAACGGATCATCGAAAGCGCGCTTCATGAACACCTGACCCAGCACCTGCGTCACAAGCACCTTGCGGCCGCGCCGATCCTGAAACACCCGGTGCCCGCGCCCCGGCGCGCCCTTGGCATAGTTGAGCGGACGTATCAGACGCGGTTCGCTTTCGATAAACTGCAGCATGTCTTTCTGATCGAAGGCATGATCGCCCAGCGTGACGCAATCTGCCCCGGCCTCCAGCAGCAGCTTGGCGTGTGACCCGCTCAACCCCATGCCACCGGTCGCGTTTTCACCGTTGACCACCACGAAGTCCAGCCGCCACTCCTCGCGCAGTCGTGGCAACATCTCGGTCACAGCCTTGCGGCCTGCGCGGCCCACAACATCGCCCAAAAACAATATCTTCATATGACTCTGTTAGGCTGTGGCGTGATGAAGGGCAAGCCGGCATCAACCGAAGAACCGCGTTGTTTCTACTATCGCCGGAATGACGCAAGTCATCTAAAAAACAGCAATTTCGATCAAGTACTATCGGCGTCTTTGACACAAAGTACCGCGAACAGATTTAGGTACAGGAATCGCACGATGGATATTGGTACTACGAGCAAGCGTCTCATTCTGGGAACAAGATTTTTCAAACAAGCGGCATTGGGGCTGCTAATCGCTTGTTTGGCTCACATTGCAAGCGCGCAGGAACCCGGGTTTTCGGTGCATGGCGAAAAACCGGCGCTTGGTAGGGCCAGCAGCGGAAGTTGGGACAGCACATATCTTGATCCCGGAACGGTCGTATTTCATGAGAATGCTTTTCACATGCTCTATGTTGCGATCCCCCGGTGGCCGCACCCCCTGGCGATTGGCTATGCCAAATCCAGCGACGGTCACGCATGGGTTCGACAGTCTGAGGCACCGGTCCTGTCACCTGACCAGACAGGCAGCCTATCAGCGACATCCATCATAGCCAGCAGCGCCCTGGTCACTGAAGATGGCACTTGGGTGCTCTACTTTACCTCCGTCGCGCCCGGAGAGTCGTTTTACGGGCAGGTTGCCCGTGCAACCGCGCCTGGGCCAAAAGGCCCTTGGACAGTTGATCCCGAGCCAGTGTTGATACCGGGGCCTGAAGGCGCGTGGGACGGCCTAGCAGTAGGTGATGCCAGCGTCGTGCGGCACGACGGCGGATATGCGATGTACTACACCGGATTTGGCAACATTCAGAACGGGGCGTTCAGCGAAAAGCGCGCAAATATCGGAATGGCGACCTCTGCTGATGGCATGACTTGGAAGAAACACGATAATCCTGCAACAAAGGACACGCTGTACGATGTAAGTGACCCTGTATTCACTGTTACGACGGATCAGGCAGGATGGGATACATTCAGGATCGTTGACCCAAACGTACAGAAAACACCCGACGGCTGGCTCATGGCTTATCGTGGCGCAACTTTCGATTCCGCGACGTCGATCGGGCTTGCGAGCAGCCCGGACGGAATCAACTGGACGCGGGTATCGGACACGCCGGAACTAACCAACGAAAACACGGGCAAAAAGATTTTCTTCATGACGCTGCTCAGCCGTCCGGCGCAGGACTATCTGTTCGTGGAATTGGGTAGCAGCAGCAGCACCGACGCCTATGTGGCAACCCGCCCACGTCTCTCGGAGTAAAAGTTACACCTCCGGCTAATAGCTACACGATGCGATGAGTGGTTCGCCAGATCGCTTCATTACGCTATAAGAACGGTAACCTGAACGCGAGAGTGCTGAATCATCATCCAAATGCAACCGGCCCCGATTTCCATCAGCCATCGTGGCGTGAATCGCGCGATCAGTCTGATCCAAAGGGATCCGGCTGCCTCTCTGGATTTGGATGAAATCGCAGATACCGCCTGTCTCTCCAAGTTTCACTTCTGCCGCCTTTTCCGGCGTCACATGGGTGAAACTCCGGTTTCATTTCTGTGGCGAACCCGTCTGGAACACTCTGCGCTGGTTTTCGACTACGGCGCTAGTAAATCCATTACCGAAACAGCTTTGGAATATGGCTTTTCAAGTCCTGAGGCGTTCTCGCGGGCGTTTTCAAGGACCATTGGCCTTTCGCCCAGGTCTTTCCTGTTCAATACCGACCCAACCACGCCTAAAGTAGCGCCGGAAGTTCAGGAACACACGCAAGCACAGGGCGGTCTTCGACTGGAGAAAATTAGTCCCGCCTTCGATACCCGTGTTCGCATAGAATATCTGCCTGCTTGTCAGGTTGCCTTCCGGCGCAGAAAGGGCCCTTACAATTATTATGGCAACCGTCACAGCGGGATCGGAGATGGGTTCAGGGAGGTCATCGGTCACGCGCATCGTCAAGGGCTTGTGACAGCGGATAGCATCGCCATCGGGGTCAGCCACAACAGCCCAAGGCTAACGCGACCTGAGCACTGCCTTTATGATATGTGTGTCTCAACGGACAAGCATGTCACCCATGCACGAAATCTTGACGTCCAAACGCTCGCCGGTGGGCGGTTCGCAATTCTGAGCGTAAACTGTCCAACCTATCTGATCGCCGAATACTGGAACTGGCTGACATTCGATTGGTTGCCACAAAGTGGCGAAACACCGGGTGTGGGTTCTTCGTTCGAGCGGTACGACGTGGCCGAACTACGCTCAAACCCCACATCCGGGCACGTGGAATTATGTCTGCGACTTCGCGCGTAGAAGCGGCAGCAGAAGGTCAAATGCAGCCGCAAAGCCCTTGCTCAAAACACCTAGTTCACTCCGCCGCCTGGACGCGGGAAGAGCCCTGAGGGATGACTTCATATCCAGCCTCTTCGGGTTCGTCATCCAACATCTCGGGTGGGAAACCCGGCGCGAGGATCGACAGGCCGGTCGCATCTTCAAGGCGTCGGATGATGTTGGGTGACAATTCCCGATCACCGTAGCGTTCTATGCCATCGTCGAAAATCTGGCAGATCAGGGGAGAGATTTCCAACGGTACATCGTTACGCTCGGCAATGCTCTGGAACAGGCCCACATCCTTTTTCACCAGATCCATGGTGAATGAAATATCCCGCGAGCCGTTCAGGATGACCTGGCTTTCGGTCACATGGGAAAAGCTGTTACCCGAGGAAATCTTGATCGCCTCATAGGTGGTATTCAAATCCATGCCGGCAGCTTTCGCTGTGACAAGCGCCTCGGCATTGGCGACCAGATGCACGGTGGCAAGATAGTTCGTCAACACCTTGAGCATCGAGGCCGAACCAAGCTCACCGGTATGCAGGATACGTCGGCCCATGGTCTTAAGCAGCGGCAGAATGCGGTCGAAGGTGGCGCGATCACAACCTGCGAAAATCGAAATGTTGCCGGTGTCAGCCCGGTGGCACCCGCCCGATACCGGGCAATCCACGGCGGCACCGCCTGCGGCAATAACCATTGCTCCAAGACGTTCGGCCTCGGCCTGGTCGGTGGTCGACATCTCAAGCCAGATCTTACCCTCTTTGATCTCGGGCAGCATTTCCTGCATCACCGCATCCGACGCGGCAGGGGACGGTAGACAGGTGATCACCGCATCGCAATTGCGCATCAGCTCGGCAGCGTTCTCGGCGGCGCTGGCACCTTTCGCCACCGCCGCATCGACGAGATCCCGGTTCAGATCAAGCACGGTAAGATCAATACCATTGCGCAGCAGGCTACCTGACAGCTTTCCACCGACATTGCCGAGGCCTATGAATCCAACTTTCATCTCATGTTCCTTTTCCGTTTTGAGGGGAGGTAGCCCTGATAGTGACCGCGGTCAGGCAGAAAACCGATACTCAATTGTTGAAAACGCATCCTCACCGAAACCATACGCAAATTTCAAGCCTTCCGGCCCGGCGACGACACCATGTTCGACATCCGATGGGATGAAGACCGCAGAGCCTGGGCCAACCTGATAGTCAACGCCGTCCAACGTCACCACACCCGACCCGGCGAGGCAGAAATAGAACTCTGGCGGCGTATGCCGGTGCGGATGCAGCATCCCGTGAGCTGGAAAGTTGGCAACGCCAAGGACCAGACCGTTTGAGGTGGTCAGGTCGCCCGAGATCAGGGTCTGCCAGGTGACGTTGCCAAAGGTAGGGTCGAAACCGCCTTCGACGGGCTGGTCAGCGAGATCCGCCACAAAGCCGGCGCCCAAAACCGAAGGTTTTTCGGCAAGGTTGGCTGCGTGGTTGCCCGTCAGGCTGTTTGAAAGAGCGGACATGCCGAGTGCTCCTGATCGAGAATCCGTAAAGACATTAGTGAAAAACATCGCCCACTTGCCCTAAAAATAAAAATGATAAATAACGCAGTTTACCACATAAATAATTTGGTGATAAATGGCAGGCAAAGGGCAAATAAATCTCACATGGCTGCGCAGTTTCGAGGCCGCTTCGCGGCATCTCAGCTTCACTGAGGCCAGCACCGAGCTAGGATTGACCCAAACCGCGGTGAGTCTGCATATCCGATCGCTTGAGGAACAAGTGGGCAGCAAGCTCTTTCTAAGGCGTGCCCGCCACCTGACGCTTACGGAAATCGGCCAGGCCTATGTGACAACCGTGCGGCAGGCGTTGTCGGATATCGATCTGGTATCGGCAAGCCTGTTCGGACCGATGACGAGCAGGATGATCACCATAAAAGCGCCGATTTCGACCGCGACGCTCTGGCTGACACCGCGATTGCCGTTATTCAGGCGGGCCTTCCCCGGCATTGATCTGCGCCTTGTGTCACATATCTGGACCGAAGCGACACATACTGAAGGCGTCGATATCGAATTGCGTCTCGGCCGCGGCAATTGGACGGATGCGCAATCCGAAAAACTGTCGAATGAATTCATCGTTCCGATCTGCGCCGAAAGCCAGCAAGGCAACATCAAAGAAGTGGCTGACCTTCAGCGCGGCCCTCTAATCCACATTCTAGGGCATGAAGGCAATTGGGAGCGATACTTCGGCGCCAATAGCTGCGCCATGCCGCTAGATGTGCCGCAGTATTTTTTGGACACCTCGATTTCCGCCATGCAACTGGTGGCCAGCGGCGGCGGATATGCCACGGTCCTGACACGTCTGATTGAAACCCGCGGCGGGATCGCGTCAGGCATTGCACCCGCCGGGCACACCATCCCGTTTCCGGATGCGCATTATCTGATGCGGCGAAACTCTAAGCACGCCGTACGACCGGAAGTCGAACTTTTTGAGACCTGGTTGCGCGAGCAATTCGCACAAGACACTGATCCAACGGAGTTGGAGTAAAGACCTTGATTTTCGCCCCACAAGCAGCGCTCAAGGTTAGTCCAGCTATTTGAAAATCTGGTCGGAGTGAGAGGATTCGAACCTCCGGCCCCTGCCTCCCGAAGACAGTGCTCTACCAGGCTGAGCTACACTCCGACCGTGCGCTAGCCGATTAAACGCCCTTAGCCGAATATGCAAGGCTGAAAGCCAGGTGCCGCTTGGTGTTTGGCCAAGTGAAACTATACCAGTCTCCGACGAAAATCCGAGAAAGTTTCGGCCATGATCCGAAAAGAGTGCTTATCATTGCCCGGCGCGCCAATGCTGGCGTAAAATGTCCGTGCGGCTAAATTATCCCCGTCAGTCTGCCAGTCAAACCGCGTGCAGCCTTCTGCCTCGGCAATAGTCAGAAGTCCCGCCAACAACGCCCGGCCCACCCCTTTGCCACGTGCCCTTCCGGTCACGAATATCTCTTTCATGTATAGTGCGATGCCCGCCCCTGCGGGCAGGGTCAGACTCCATGTGGCAAATCCGACCGGTCGCGCGCCATCATAGGCCATCAGGCATGACACATGCCGCCCGGAAACCAATAGCGCCAAAACGCGGTCTTCCTGCACCGGTGTCGCCGGGGAAATTTTGTAGTGCTGCAGGCACTCGCGATAAAGGGCCAGAAAATCTGCCTGCCCTCCTTGCGCAAACGCCCTGGTTGTTATCATAGGCTGGCGTCGAGCGCCCCGACGATGGCGTCGCCCATTTCCGAGGTCAAGCTGGCTTGGCCCCCTTCGGCCCCCAGCAAATCGCCAGTGCGCATACCATCCGCCAGCACCTTTTCAACCGCTGCTTCCACGCGGGCCGCATCCCCTCCCATGTCAAAGCTGTAGCGCAGGGCCATGGCAAAGCTAAGGATACAGGCGATCGGGTTTGCCTTGCCCTGACCGGCGATGTCCGGCGCCGAGCCGTGCACCGGTTCATAAAGCGCCCGGGGGCGGCCATTGGCCATCGGCGCCCCCAGCGAGGCCGAGGGCAACATGCCCAGAGAACCGGTCAGCATGGCGGCACAATCAGAGAGGATATCGCCAAAGAGGTTATCCGTCAGGATCACGTCAAACTGCTTGGGCGCCCGCACCAGTTGCATGGCACCATTGTCGGCATACATGTGGCTCAGCTCGACATCAGGGTAGTCGGCATCGTGGATGTGTTGCGTCACCTCGCGCCACAGGATACCCGATTCCATCACATTGGCCTTTTCCATCGAGCAGACCTTGCCCGAACGCTTGCGCGCCAGTTCAAACGCGGCGCGGGCGATCCGGTCGATCTCGGATTCAGTATAACGCTGAGTGTTGATCCCGACCCGCTCGTTACCCTCTTCGAAAATGCCGCGCGGTTCGCCGAAATAGACGCCGCTGGTCAGTTCGCGAACGATGACGATATCCAGCCCTGCGACGATGTCTTTCTTAAGCGATGAGAAATCCGCCAGCGCGTCGAAACACTGCGCCGGACGCAGATTGGCGAAAAGGTCCATCTCCTTGCGCAAGCGCAGAAGGCCGCGTTCCGGTTTGACCGAGAAATCCAGATCATCGTATTTTGGGCCGCCCACTGCGCCCAACAGCACCGCATCAACCTCCTGTGCGCGCGCCATCGTATCGTCGTGCAGGGGCGTGCCGTGGGCGTCATAGGCGGCGCCACCAACGAGATCTTCGCTGACATCAAAACTGACATCGCGCTTGGCGCCGATCCAGTCGATCACCTTGCGGACCTCGGCCATCACTTCGGGGCCGATCCCGTCACCGGGCAGAATAAGAAGTGAATGGGGGCTCATGTCAGAATTTCCTTGGCTAGACTTGTCTCGCCAACCGCCTAGCGCGATGACCCGGAATGGTCAAGAAAGCCGGGCCACCCGTTCAATCGTCGCCGATTACCACATCCACCCAAACCAGCCTGTGACGGGTAGCACGGCGCACCAGTTCTTCGTCCTCTGTTCCCCTTGAGGGCCAGTAGACACCGCTACCAGTGACCGTCAGATCAGACGATGGTAGGACATAATCCACCCGCAACGCCCCCGGCCCCGGAGCGGGCCAGTCGGCAGTATCAAGCCGCGCATCGCCTGCATGGGACAGATCCTGTTCCGCATTTCCAGTCCTCATCGGCAATGGGTCATGTAGCCGATCATCATCAAGCAATGCCTGAATGGCCTCGCGCCGTCCGTCACTGTCTTTGGGGTCAAGGTTTGCGGCCCCGATCAGTGCAAAGGCACTCTCCGGCGTCGGTCCGAATTGCCCGTCGAGATACAGCTTCCAGAACATCAACTCGTCATGGTTGCGCCTGCCGTTCCTATCCTCCGGTCCGTCAAATACTGGTGGTGAGGCATGGAACACCATCAGATCAAGCTTCGCGTTTTCGAGCACCACCGGCACCACCCAGTGACCCACCGTAGAAAGCCGCTGAACGGCGAAGGCTTCGGTAGACGGAAACGGCGCGCCACTTATTTCAGGTGGGATGCCGCCAGGCAGATCGCTCCAGAGCAATGCACTGAAATCCTGAACCTGCGAATGATCAATCGGGAACCGGGAAAGAACTGCCATGCCACTCTGACCGGCAAAGTCGCCATAGCCTTGCGCATCGCGTGCTTCGCCCGCGCGGCCATCGCCATCCATATCCAGCCCGGTCCGCAGCCCCGTATTCGGACGCAGCGCAAAAAGATGCGGATAGTCGGTGCCAGTGTCGGCGATAACGTCCCGCAGCGCTGACAAGGCCCGCAGACCATAGTCATAATCGACGCGCTGCAGTACCAGAATATCGGGCGATACCCGTGCGATGACCTGCGCCACGGCCGCGACCTGAGGATCATCGCCCGCCAGAATGTCGCGCAGCAAGAGACCCGGACCGTCGCGATCCAGCTCAGTGTTGAATGTGGCTATTCGGATTTTTTCTGCGCCGACCACCCCGGCGGACAACCAGAGCGCCGTCAGCCCTGCAATCAGGCGCGCTGCAACCCGTCGGCTTCGGCCTTGGCATAGGCGCGGCGGCGCTTTTCCTCGATCATATCCGCGATCCGGCTCATGGCGATGCCACGCATCAACATACTTGCCGGAAGAAATGCCCATGCCGTCATCGTCCAAATAAGGGTTTGCGGGTTGGCGATTGAAATCGGGTCTACCATATCAGATGCCATCTTAACCGTTGCCGGGATCAAGAATGGCAGCAAACTTCCTAACACAATGTTAAGACCTGCATCGCGCTTAAGGCGGTTCAGGACATCGCCGCCCCCGGTCGGGTCGAAAAGCGGCAGGTTGACCCAGACATTGAACGCCCCATTGCGCACGGGCCAGCCGAAGAGACGCACCAAAGTCAGGAAAATGAACATCATCATCAGCGAGACCATGTAGGAGATGCCGGCTGCGGTCCGCACAGATGTGATCAATTCGGCATCTGCATCGGGTGGCATCATCAGCACGACCATGCGTACCGGAGAATAGGGAAAGTCAATCGCATGACCAAGGCCGTCACCCAGTTGGGTCAGCAGATTGGTCAACTCGGTCGGGTCGGTCTTACCGCGGCAAATCAAGGCCAGGAAAAGCACGGTCAGTGCCAGCCCGAGGAATTTCAGCCGGTTGAAGGGTGGCGCAAAACGGAATTCGATGATGCTGGGATAGCGGCCATAATATTCAATAAACGTCATGAACGACGCAAGAATGGCGAGGACAACCACTATCTGTGCGGTGTCTGCTGCCGTGGTCGGCAACAACAGCGACGGTGTTGCGACAAGCAGAGCCACCAACATCGCACGCGCCAACGCACTCGTCACTTGTGAAATCACTGTCCGTTCCCTTCAAACTGGTCGACCGCGGTACGATGCCGCGCCCTTGTTCCAACTTGATCCCGCACATTGTGGCGGCTTGCCTCATTCGTGCCCAATTTTTGCCTTCTTTCACTTTGCGGCTCAAGTCATGGTTAATATCAGTTCAGGTTTAAGGCGAATTGATGGAATTAGTGGTGCGAGATTGCATCAATTTAGGATCATAAAGGCGGCTTCTATACGCAAGCGCACAACATATTGGGGTTGTTGGGTATTTTGCCACCAACGCAGTCTAAGTTTCGGCGACAATCCCGTTAATCCGATACAATTGAAAACGCCGCCCGCAAATTGCGGACGGCGTCAGCTCAAACCCATCAGATCTATCTAAACCCAGGGACGCTCTGCGGCGGCGCGTGCCTCGAACGCATCGACGGACGCCTTTTTCTCAAGCGTCAGGCCGATATCATCAAGGCCCTCCATCAGGCAATGTTTCTTGAACGGATCAACATCAAAGCTGAACACCTCACCATCGGATGTGGTGATGGTCTGTGCCTCAAGATCGATTTCCATGCGCGCGTTGGCGCCTTTCTCTGCATCTTTCATCAGCACATCCACGACCTCCTGTGGCAGGACGATGGGCAGGATGCCATTCTTGAAACAGTTGTTGAAGAAAATATCGGCAAAGCTGGTCGAGATGACGCAGCGGATACCGAAATCCTTGATCGCCCAGGGCGCATGTTCCCGGCTCGAACCACAGCCGAAATTGTCACCAGCCACCAGAATTTCTGCATTGCGATATTGCGGCTTGTTCAGCACAAAATCCTCGATTTCCGAGCCGTCGCGATTATAGCGCATCTCATCAAACAGGTTCACGCCAAAGCCGGTGCGCTGAATCGATTTCAGAAACACCTTGGGGATGATCATATCCGTATCGATGTTGACGAGCGGCATCGGCGCGGCAATGCCCGTGAGTTTTTCAAACTTTTCCATCGGTCTCGCTCCTTACATCAATTCGCGGATATCGGTCAGCCGGCCGGTGAGCGCGGCAGCCGCCGCCATGGCCGGGGACACCAGGTGGGTGCGACCCTTGTAACCCTGACGACCTTCGAAATTACGGTTCGACGTGGCCGCACAGCGTTCACCCTCCGACAGTTGATCGGGGTTCATCGCCAGACACATCGAACAGCCCGCCAGACGCCACTCAAAGCCTGACGCCTTGAAGATTTCCGCCAGCCCCTCTTCTTCGGCCTGCGCCCGCACCAGACCCGAACCCGGTACGATCATCGCGCGCATGCCGTCCTTGATCTTCTTGCCCTTGACCACCTCGGCGACGGCGCGCAGGTCTTCGATGCGCCCGTTGGTGCACGACCCGATGAAGACGGTGTCGATCTCGATATCGGTCAGCTTCTGACCAGCTTTCAGACCCATGTATTCAAGCGAGCGGCGCGCGGCCTCGACCTTGCCGCCCTCGAAGTCTTCGGGATGCGGCACGGTGGCGGTGATAGGCAGCACGTCTTCCGGCGAGGTGCCCCAGGTCACAACCGGCTGGATGTCTTCGCCCTTCAGGGTCACGATCTTGTCGAAATGCGCATCTTCGTCGGTGTAGAGAGTTTTCCACCAGGCCAGCGCGGCATCCCATTGTTCGCCCGTGGGGGCGTGCGGACGGCCTTTGACATAGGCATAGGTGGTCTCGTCCGGTGCGATCAGGCCAGCGCGGGCACCGCCTTCGATCGCCATGTTGCAAACGGTCATGCGGCCTTCCATCGAAAGATCGCGAATGGCTTCGCCGCAATATTCGATCACGTAACCCGTGCCGCCGGCGGTGCCGGTCTCGCCAATCACGGCCAGCGTGATATCCTTTGCGGTGACGCCCGGTTTCAGCTTGCCGGTGACCTCGACCTTCATGTTCTTGGATTTCTGCTGAATCAACGTCTGCGTGGCCAGAACATGTTCGACCTCGGATGTGCCGATACCATGCGCTAAAGCGCCAAATGCGCCATGCGTCGCGGTATGGCTGTCACCGCAGACCACGGTCATACCCGGCAAAGTCCAGCCCTGTTCCGGCCCGACGATATGCACGATGCCCTGACGCACGTCCGAAACCGGGTAATAGTGAATGCCGAACTCCTTGGCGTTCTTGTCCAACGCTTCGACCTGGATACGGCTTTCCTCGTTGTCGATACCCTTGGCGCGGTCCAGCGTGGTCGGCACGTTGTGATCCGGCACGGCGATGGTCTTTTCCGGAGCGCGCACGGTGCGCCCTGCCATACGCAGCCCTTCAAAGGCCTGCGGGCTGGTGACCTCGTGCACCAGATGGCGGTCGATATACAACAGGCAGGTGCCATCCTCGGCTTCATGCGCCAGATGGGCATCCCAGATTTTATCATAGAGTGTTTTGGGGGACATCAGCCCTCTCCCATATGTTAGGTAATTTTCAAGATCGACAGGGTGGCGATACCCTATAGGGCGGCAAGCACAGTCATCGTCGCACCGAAAAACCGCCAGGGCAGGCGCGCGCGATCATCCATGTCAAAAATCCGTGTCATGAGGATGATCTACGCCTGCTGCCAAAAGACTTCAAGGATTCTATCTGTTAGGTTTCCGGCTGCGCGCAATCGGAGGAACCATGTGAGCAGCTATTTTGGAACAGAAGCACAGCAACGGCTGCAGAAAAAATCTGACCGCCTGACACCCTGGATCATGCGTACGCCCGGCGCCTGCCTGACAGGCCGGGTACTGGGCACGGATGACCCGGACAGGCTGGGCTGGGACGTGATCCACAAGCACCTGGTAGAAGACGGTGTTTTTTCCTTTCGTTGGGTCGATCAGACGGGGCTGGAACGCATCAGTCAGAAAGTCATGGATCTAGGCGCGTCGCTCCACGGGTGGCAGGGATACTGCAATAACGCCGACAACCTGTGCAGCCAGATCAACATCGGCCGTGAACGACCTCTCGCGCCCGGGTTATCGCTGGAAATCGCCACGGATAAGTCGATACCCGAATTGCAGGCGTTTCTGGCTGATCAGGGCATTGCTCCGCTTTCCGGCGCCGTTCTGGCGGGTCAAAATTGCCAAGCGTGCTCTGCCGTGATCCGAAACCGGACCGATGCAATTGTGGCCGCCGGTTTCGTGGGAATGCTACAGAATGAGCACTCTCCGCTGCATGATTGCGCCTGGGCTGGCCTGATCGCCTGTGACGAAAATGAGCGTGGCAAAGGTCTGGGCCGCCAGATCACGTCGGAACTGATCCGCATCGCCCTGGATCAATTTGGCGCACGTCGCGTCATGGGTTTTGCTGCAGCGGATAACATTGCGTCCGCGGCCATGCTGACCGGCTGCGGGTTGGAACCGACCAAATATGCGTCCTATGTGGCGACCTTGTCGACCACCCCCTTTACCCGTTGATCCGCCGCCGCGCCGACATCAGCAGTAGTTTCGAATAAGTGCGGTGCGCTCCGAGGAGACCCGAAAACAGCGGTCCCATTTGGGGAATACCCTGACCCGCAGACGGCTTCGGCGCCACTACAGACCCGAACAGCAGCCTTGTTTCTGGGGCTGTCGTATCCCCGACATGTTCAATCCCGAACCAGGACGAGGTCCGTCCAATCGCCTTCATCAGCAATTCCGTTTCGGTTCGCACCGTCATCTGCCAGGCGGCAAAATGCTCACTCGCACCTTCAGCCAATTGCCTTGCATCGTGATCGCTAGAGCGTATGCCGACGCACCGCAGCACCAGCCGTTCAGCCTTGAAAAGCGGTGTTGTGTAAAATGTCCCTACAAATTCGGCAAGCGTCACCTTGGCCTTCATTTCAGTGGCAAAGCAATCAGTGTAGTGCCCGGGCTTTTGAGAAAATCGCTCAAGTGCGGTGCCGGTGGGGATGGGATATGCACGTATATCCAAGACGCGGCCTTTAGTCAGGCACCAGCATATAACCTTCACCACGTACGGTTTGCAGATAGCGAGGCTGCTTGGGATCGGTTTCGAGTTTGCGGCGCAGACGGGTGATCTGCACATCGACAGCGCGTTCCTGCGCTTGCCCGCCATCGCGGCCCAGATCCTCGACCAGCTTTGTGCGACTGACCGGTTGGCGCAGATTTTCAACAAATATCCGCATCAGTTGTACTTCGGTGGCCGTCAGACGTACCACCTGCTCGCCCTGCATCAATTCCGAACGTTCGATATCAAACCGGATCGGCCCCATATGCAGCACCTTGGGCGCGGTGTTTTCCGGCTCCGGCGTGGGCATGCGACGCAGAATGGCATTGATCCGCAGCAGTAATTCCTTGGGCTCAAAGGGTTTCGCCAGATAGTCATCGGCTCCGGCTTCAAGCCCTGAAATCCGATCGTCGGTCTCACCCTTGGCGGTCAGCAACAAAATGGGCGTGGTGATTTCGTCCTCCCGCAGGCTGCTGGTCAGGGCTACCCCGTCTTCGCCGGGCATCATCACATCCATCACGATCAGGTCAAACTCCAATCCCGACAGAATGCGCCTTGCGTGGGCCGCGTCCCGTGCAATCGACACCAGAAAACCGTGACGCGCCAGAAACTTGCGTAGCAATCCACGGATACGCTCGTCGTCATCGACGATCAGCAGGTGGGGGGCTGGGTCACTCATGAACTGGTATCCCTTATCTGGTAATACTGCCGACGCATATCTGTATCCATCATTGCTTCAAGCACTTGGCGGAACCCTGATACCGCGTCGGGGCCTGCAACGCGATAGGCTGCGCGCATCCTTGCTCTCTGCGCATCGCTCAGCTTGCGTTCCAGTGTCACGCCGTCTTCGGTCAAAAACAGATTGCGTTCGCGTTTGTCATTCTTGCCGACCCGGCTGTCAACCAAACCGTCTTCGACCAATGTTCGCAGGACACGGTTCAGGGATTGTTTGGTAACGCCCAGAATGTTCAGCAGGTTATTGACGGTGGTCCCCGGCGCGCGCGCGATGAAGTGGATCGCCCGGTGATGCGCTCGCCCATAGGCCATACCCGAAAGGATGCGATCCGGATCAGCGGTAAAGCCGCGATAGGCAAAGAACATTGCTTCGATCCCTTGGCGCAGTTGCTCGTCGGTCAGAAACAGCAGGTTTTCGCCACCTTGCACTTCGGGCATTGCACACTCCGTTCACATTTCCCCGGCACGCTGTCATAATATGTCAGCTTTGTTGACATTCCAAGGGTGAACTGGTACCGAATCTCAGTTTTGGCGTAATATTATGACCGTTTCGGACGTATATTGCGCAACAAATGCAAATTTTGCCTTAAGAGGGGACCGAAATGACTGGCTACGACGACCGTGATGGCAATATCTGGATGGATGGCAAACTGATCGACTGGCGCGAGGCCAACGTGCACATCCTTACCCATGCGATGCATTACGCCAGTTCGGTGTTCGAGGGCGAGCGCGCCTATAATGGCAAGATCTTCAAGAGTCGCGAACACTCCAAGCGACTACATTTTTCCGCAAACGAACTGGATTTCCAAATCCCGTTTAGCGTGGACGAGATCGAAGCCGCCAAGCAGCAGGTTCTGACCACCAATGGATTGACTGACGCCTATGTACGCGCCGTCGCCTGGCGTGGTGCAGGCGAGGATATGGGCGTAGCCTCAGCCCGCAACCCTGTTCACCTGGCCATCGCAGCCTGGGAATGGGGCGCCTATTACGGCGATGCCAAGATGAAAGGCGCGAAGCTCGACATCTCGAAATGGAAACGTCCCAGCCCCGAAACCATCCCAGTTCATGCCAAGGCGGCAGGTCTTTACATGATCTGTACCACGTCCAAGCATGCAGCCGAGGCCAAAGGATGCTCGGATGCGCTCTTCATGGATTATCGCGGCTATGTGGCCGAGGCGACCGGCGCCAACATCTTTTTCGTCAAGGACGGCGAGGTACACACACCCCTGCCCGATTGCTTCCTGAACGGGCTGACACGCCAGACTGTAGTCGGCATGCTGAAAGACCGCCAGATCAAGGTACATGAGCGCCACATCATGCCTGAAGAAATGGAAGGGTTCGAGCAATGCTGGCTGACCGGCACCGCCGCCGAGGTCACCCCGGTCGGCCAGATCGGTGACTACACGTTCGAAGTGGGCGACTTGGCCCGTGAGATCTCGGAGGCCTATGAAAAACTCGTGCGCGAGTGACCCAACAAGCACCCGCAGCGAAACCCTGCGAGCCACTCGCAGGGTTTTCTTTTTCTGAATGGTAACAATACAGTTCGGATCGCCGTGTCAGCTACGCGGGGCTTTCCAGGCATTCGCGCCAGATACGCAACTGTCAGCAAGTCACACATCACATCGCAGTAAAGTACTGCGGTTGCCCAGTTGTTCGCTCCCAAATTATGCAAGTCAGGCATATCAAGGCATCAAGTGCCGACTATCCGAACGTTCAGTTACTCGAAGCGTCGACGGCAAGCTCAGGATGTTACGGGACATCTTTTCCTAAACGGCATCAATCTTAGCAGCGCGATAGTTTGATTCATCGCAAGGCGCTCTGCCCGGGTCGAGAATAAACTCCAGGGACCAATCAACCGTTAGTCCCCGGATCATGAAAAAAACGAAAACCGCAATTCTTGCCGTATCACTGCTCTTGCTATCAGGGGCACTAGCTTATGTTTTGCTCTCAGAAGACGGTGAAGGGTTACCGGAGGGCTTTGTTCAGGGCAACGGGCGAATCGAAGCCGAACAGGTCGAAGTAGCACCGACTGCTGCCGGTCGCGTCGCGCAGGTAATGGCGGCCGAAGGCAGCCTTGTTGTCCCAGGCGAAGTTCTGGTCAAGATGGACACTGACGAGCTTGCCGCGGCGCTTGACCGGGCCAAAGCCGAAGTAGCGTTGGCTCTACAGCGTAAGGCCGAAGCCGAGGCGGTGGTTGTCCAGCGTCAAAGCGAGCAGCGCAGGGCGGCACACGAGCTTGAGCGCGCCACGGTTTTGCTCGCCGGACAAACGATTTCCGAAACGGTTTTCGAAGAACGCGAAACCACACACCTTGTCGCTGAGGCCGTTCTTGGCGCGGCTAAGGCGCGGGTTGAAACCACCGGCAGCCAGATCGCGGCCGCCGAAGCAGAAGTGCGCCGGATCGATACCCAGATCGAGGATAGTTCGCTCTTCGCGGCCATGCCCGGGCGTGTGCTCTATCGCTTGGCGGAGCCCGGAGAAGTTGTCGGCGCGGGCGAGCCTATCCTGACGCTGCTCAGCCTCGAGAATATTTACATGGAAGTGTTCCTTCCAGCCCGCGAGGCGGGACTTATGCCTATCGGCGCCGAGGCGCGCATCGTGCTTGACGCCCTGCCCGACTATGCCATTCCGGCAAATGTCACCTTCGTCTCGCCAGAGGCGCAGTTCACACCTAAGCAAGTTGAAACGATGGACGAGCGCGAGCAGTTGGTCTTTCGCGTCCGTGTCCGCATCCCACAGGATCTGGTCTTGGGCAGGATAGAGCATGTGAAGACGGGGCTTCGGGGAGTCGCGGTGATCCGGCTTGACGCTGGCAAGCCATGGCCGGAAGCACTGGAGAGGCGTATTCCGCCAGAGTTATTCGAATGAGCACCGTGGCTCCGTCCGCCGCGTTTTGCATCGCTGACGTCACGCACCGGTATCGCAAACAAACAGCGCTGGACCAGGTATCACTGGATTTACCAGCGGGTCAGCTGGTCGGCTTCATCGGACCAGATGGTGTTGGCAAGTCAACACTTCTTGGCCTGATCACCGGTGCGAAGAAACTGCAGGTCGGCACAATCGACGTCCTGGGAGGACCGATTGATGATCCCGCGCACCGACGCCGCGTATGTCCAGCCATAGCATTCATGCCACAGGGTCTGGGCCGTAATCTCTATGCAGAACTGTCAGTGCGTGAAAATCTCGAGTTTTTCTCGCGCCTTTTCGGGCAAGGCCAGGAAGAACGTGACATTCGGATCACGGCGCTGTTGTCAACAACAGGGCTGGCGCCTTTCGCCGATCGGCCGATGGGCAAGCTATCCGGCGGTATGAAACAAAAGCTCGGGCTATGTTGTGCCCTGATCCATGACCCGAAACTATTGGTTCTGGATGAGCCAACAACCGGTGTCGATCCGCTGTCACGTCGTCAATTCTGGGCGCTGATTGGCGCGATCCGGAAAGACAATCCAATGCTTACAGTCCTGGTTTCGACGGCCTACATGGAAGAAGCTCAGAGTTTCGATTGGATCGTTGCGATGGATGCGGGCCGCGTGCTGTTTCAGGGCGCTCCGGAAACGCTGCAGGGCGAGGCCAAAGATCTTGAGGCTGCTTACCGCCAATTACAATCACAGGGCAAACCGCAACCCACGCGGAACGAAGCGCCGGCTCGTCGGATCGACACCGACCCCGTGATTACCGCGCATGGGCTGACAAAGCGCTTCGGAGATTTTACAGCAGTCGACAGCGTCGACTTCTCGATCAACCGGGGAGAGATTTTTGGTTTCCTCGGATCGAACGGCTGCGGCAAGTCGACCACAATGAAGATGCTAACAGGATTGCTGCCCGCAAGCGCGGGTGAGGCGCTGCTCTATGGCAAACCGGTTGATGCGCGCAACCGCGAGATGCGGCGCGAAACCGGCTATATGAGTCAGGCCTTCTCGCTCTATGGTGAATTGACCGTTCACCAAAATCTTCAGCTCCACGCGCGCATTTTCGCAATCGCCGACCGGGCTGCGCGGGTCGATGAATTGATGAACCGTTTTGGACTGAACACATACAGAGATAGACTGGCCGCCGACCTGCCGCTTGGCATCAAGCAACGCCTGTCATTGGCTGTCGCAGTGATCCATCGTCCACGTGTGCTGATCCTCGACGAGCCGACCTCTGGCGTGGACCCAGAGGCGCGCGATGAATTTTGGGCCCTCTTGATCGAGCTGTCACACGATGATGAAGTGACGATCTTTATCTCAACCCATTTCATGGCAGAAGCGGAACGGTGCGATCGGGTTTCGTTCATGCATGCGGGTCGGGTTCTTGCCGAGGGAACCCCGGAGGAGCTGATGGCTGCCGAGAGGTCAGACAGCCTGGAAGGCGCGTTTATTGCCGTGCTGGAAGCTGCGGAACCTCCGTCAGAGGTCGTGGCTCCTGTAGTCTCGATTGACACGATGAGAGAGGGGGCAGGTGGTGGTGTCGGGCGCATTCTGGCCTATGCGCGACGGGAAACCGTCGAAGTGTTGCGCGACCGGGTACGGTTGGCCTTTGCGTTTCTGGGATCAGCAATTCTGATGCTGGTTTTCTGCTTCGGGATCACGCTTGATATTGATGAGTTGAATTTTGCTGTACTGGACTTTTCACAAGACCCCGAGAGTCGCGCCTACGCGTCCGAGCTTGCGGGGTCACGATATTTCAAGCCCACCCCACCCCTAAATAGCGCTGCGGAGGGTCGCAGCCGACTGACCGCTGGCGACGTCTCGCTGGTGGTCGAATTGCCGCCGGATTTCGGACGCAAGCTGCGCGCGGGCGAGCCCACCCAGGTTCTGGCGACCGTCGACGGCGCAATTCCCTTCAAGGGTGAGACGGTAGAGGGCTATGTCGCGGGATTGCATCAGACGTTTCTCGAGGCGTTCGCCCGCGAAAAAGGTGCCCGCGAGCCCGGGATAGCACGGATCGAACCGCGTTTTCGATACAACCAAAGCTTCGAGAGCATCGCCGCGATGGCCCCCGCCATGCCTGCGATCCTGCTTATCATGCTACCCGCCGTTCTGATGGCGGTCAGCGTTGCCCGCGAAAGAGAACTGGGATCGGTTATCAATTTCTACGTGACACCGACGACACGGCTTGAGTTCCTGATAGGTAAACAGATCCCTTATATCGCCATTGCTTACGCCAATTTCATTCTGCTCGCAGGGATGACAATTTTAGTCTTCGGCGTACCGCTCAAGGGCGATCCCATCCCGCTCGCGATAGGAGCGTTCCTTTATGTCTGGGCGACCACATCCTACGGGCTTTTGATCGCGACCATGACGTCCAGCCAGGTCGCGGCAACCTTCGCAACAGCCATCGCCTCGGTGGTGCCCACGATCCAGTTCTCAGGCCTTCTGCAACCGGTCTCGACGCTGGAAGGCGGCGCCCAGGCGATCGGTTCTCTCTGGCCGTCCTCCTACTTTTTGCACCTGAATGTCGGCGCGTTCACCAAGGGTCTGGGCTGGGAGGCGCTTACCCCCGATATTCTGGCACTTGCCTGTTTCGGGCCTGTGCTGACCTTGATCGCAGCGCTCTCGCTGCGGGCGCAGGAGAAGTGAATGCGACGTTTGTCCTGCATCTTCTGGCTTGGTCTGAAGGAGATGATGAGCCTGCGCCGTGACTGGGTGATGATGGCCCTGCTGGTCTGGTCATTCACCTTGGCGCCGATCATGGAGGCGACCGGGGTCGCGAGTTCGGTCAACAATGCATCCATCGCGTTTGCGGACGAAGATAATTCGCCACTTTCACGCGCCTTGGCCGCAATTTTCTTTCCACCGGAATTCCAGCCCGTCGTCCAGATCGCGCCGGGTTCTGGCGCGGCTCATATGGATGCCGGGCGGTTCCTTTTCGTTGTTGCTGTGCCACCCGGTTTCGAGAAGGACATCCGCGCAGGCCGCTCGCCGGAAATACAGGTTCTGATCGACGCGACGGCGATGGAACAGGCAGGGATCGGTGCAAGCTATATTACCAACATTCTGAGTGCAGAGATCAGCCGCTTTGCAATCGGGGCAGACCTTTTGACCCCACCCCCGGTCGATCTAATCTTGCGCAGTGCGTTTAATCCCAACCGAGATACGGTGCGCTTTGCCGGTATTGTCGCCCTTATCGGCCAGATCATGTGGCTGACAACGATACTCACGGGTGCCGCCATGATCCGGGAGCGCGAACATGGAACGATCGAGCACCTGCTCGCCATGCCGCTTGCACCCTTTGACATTGCAGTTGCCAAGATATGGGCAAATGCAGCGGTGGTTCTGGTCGCGGCCGGGTTGTCTTTGACCTTCGTGATGCAGGGGTCCTTGGGGATCAATATTGCGGGATCGAAAGCGCTGTTTCTTCTGGGCACGGCGCTCTTTCTTTTTACCGCAACGGCGCTTGGGGTCTTTCTGGCAACAATCGCGCGCTCAATGGCGCAATTCGCGCTTTTGGTCATGCTGACCATCCTGCCCATGTTGATGCTGTCAGGTGGCGAGACGCCGATTGAAGGTCAGCCTGCCTGGTTGCAGGCGGGAACACTGTTCCTTCCGTCCCGCCACTACATGTCGGCCAGCCAGGCCATCGTTTTCAAAGGCGCCGGGGTTGAGATTGTCTGGCCGGAATTCTTGTGGATGGCACTGCTGGGAGCCGCGCTTTTGGCGATAAGCCTCCTGATCTTCAGGCGTTCGGTTTCGCAGCAGAATTAGGCGAGGGCGATAAAGCCAAGCCATGACTGTAGGCTGTCGGCGAAATTCGCTCGTAATCGAGCAACACCGTCCTGTCCAAAACTTGCTGGGCAAACGCACACGGACCACCTTGCTATGACGAGTGTACCGAGGCTTTCCAAAACCGAATTCATCTGTTGGTGCTGGCAGCGTGATGCGAAGGTGACCGCAGGACGTCGGCCACGTTGATCCTGGTCAAGTTGCACTGCCGACGTCCGTGCTACGCTCGTCGGCGTCTAGAAGGAGCGTTTTTATGGAAGATCTAATCAAACTTGGCCGGGAATTTGTTCAGGCGATGCGGAATCGTCGTGGCATTGAGCATGTCGACGAAATTTATGCCGAAAACGCCGAGTCGGTTGAGGCGGTCGTGCCACCAGGGCGCGACGTGCGGATCGCCAAAGGCCGGGGCGCGATCAAGGCCAAACGTGGGGATTGGCTTGCAACACACGATATCCACAAGCTTGATGCGGACGGGCCATTTGTTCACCCTCCCAACCGCTTCGGCGTACGCTACGAGGCCCAGGTGACACAGAAAGCCACCGGTCGTGAGATGACCCTTCGCGAGATTGCGATTTATACGGTCGAGGGAGGAAAGGTCGTCCGCGAAGAGTTCTTCATGTTGCCAAAATAGGCAGCGGATATGGAAATGTTGCCAGTCACAATTTGGCAATGTTTTGACGCAAGACAGACCCCCGCTGCCGATCAGGAATTTCATTCTTTGGGCTCAGTGCTGATAAATCCCAAAACCGGTGGGTCAGGGTAGAGTTCGCCAGCGTGTCGTTCTTAATTCTGACCTCACGACCCGCGTTCTACCTTTTTCAATTTCGCGCAATGTCCTTGCAGACGATCGTTTCGTACTTTCTTGTCATAACTCTAAAGGCCAGCTTCGAGCCGTTCGAGCAGTGTGTCCAGCATCGCATCGCAGCGTTCGATCTGGCTGATCTCGACATATTCATCCGGCTTATGTCCCTGCATCATCGAGCCGGGGCCGCATACCACCGTGGGAATATCCAGTTCTTGCGAAAAGAGGCCGCCCTCGGTTCCGAACGCGACTTTATTGGTGGAATTCGCGCCGGTCAGGGACTGCACGAAATGTACGACCTCGGCGGTGCGGCTGGTGTTCAGGCCGGGATACGAAAAACTGGTCTCGAACTCGATTGCCGCTTCGGGGGCGTGGTCGCGTTGGGCGGCGACAATCGCATCCGCCCGGCCACGGATATCGGCCAGAATAACCTCGGGGTCATCATCGGCCACATTGCGAATCTCAAAATCCACCTCGCAGAGATTGGGAACGATATTTAGCGCGACGCCACCCGCCATCTTCGCCGCATGCACGGTCGTGTAGGGCACATCATAATCGCCATCCTGCGCACCGCTCTTGCGTAAATCAGCCTGCACATCACGCAAGACCCCAACCAGATCGCACCCCAGATGCAGAGCATTCATCGCCAGGGGTGCCAGCGCCGAATGCCCCTCGCGCCCGATACAGCGCGCCTTGAGGGCGATCTTGCCCTTGTGACCCGTTGCTACCGACAGGCTGGTGGGTTCACCAACGATGCACATGGCAGGGCGTACCGGCACATCACGCAAAAGCTCGATCATCGAGCGCACCCCCTGGCAACCGATTTCCTCGTCATAGGAAAAGGCCAGATGCAGCGGCGCGACCAGCTTGCGATTGGCGGCCTTCAGCCCAGCGGCCAGCGCGCAGGCGACAAAGCCTTTCATATCGGTCGTGCCGCGCCCGTAGTAGCGACCCTGATCCACGGTCAGTTCAAACGCTGGCCTGGTCCAGTTCTGCCCATCGACCGGAACGACATCGGTGTGTCCCGACAGCATAACGCCACCGCCGCCCGGCGGACCGATCGTGGCGAGCAGGTTGGCCTTTGTGCCCTTGGCGTTTGGAATAAGCTGGGCGTCAACGCCGACCTCGGCCAGCAGCCCTTTCACATATTCCATCAGATCCATGTTCGGGTTGCGGCTGACCGTGTCAAAGGCGATCAGGCGGGCTAGGATATCGGCGGTTCGCATGGTTGGCAGTCCTGAAGGTCATGAGGCGCGTGGCAGGGCGACAAGCGCGATATAGGCGCACACTCCAAGCCTATCCCATGAGTGCACGACCCTGAACCCCCAAGCACAAAAGAATACGCCCGCTCAACGCGGGCGCTTCAAAACGTTCTGTCCGTTCAGTCAGCTTTTACGGCGACGACGGGCAACACCACCCAATATCCCCAGGGCAACGGGTAACAAAGCCACCGACGCGGGCAGTGGGACAGGGCTGACGACGATGTTGATATCGCCAGCGTAGCTTTGGCAATTGCTACCCTCGCAGCCTTGTTCATATGCGGTGAACCAGCTGGAGAAGCCCAGTTTCAACGGATCCTTGTCATTGGCGCCGATACCGAACTGCGCTTTCAGACCTTCGCCGCGCATGTCCAGAAGGAAACTCACCAGACCTGTGGATTTCGAAATCAGAGCCGCCGATGAGAAATCATAAAATTTCCACTTTGAAGTATCCGGGGTCGAGCCAGGCACTTTCTTGTACTTACCGGGGTCGGCAACCTCGACCAGGTTCACCCTAAGATCATACCCCTGCAAGGCAGAGTTTCTGACCGTACCCGTCAGTGAGGCTGTGTTGCCATTCACTGTGAAGCTGCCAAACGGGCTTGCGGCGCCAGCGGTATTTTCAAACAGGAAATGGTTCCGCTTACTGCCCGTTGTGCCCTGAGGCGCACCAGAGAACCAGACGGAATGCTCGGGCGATCCGTTTTCGTAGTGACTGGTGGCTTGGTAGGTGGTGGCTGCCGAAACCGCGGTACCGATCATCACAATCGCTGTCGCAGCGGCAATTACTGCCGTTCTGAATTTCATAACATTACTCACTCTTTACGCTTACACAGGTAGGTGCACTTATATGGCCGAGAGCATGGGATCGGATCAACAACACTGCCCAAGAAAGGGCACATTTCGCTAAAATTTCTCTTGAATTTGGTTAATCTGTCGACAGCACGGAAACAGTGTTCTGAATGGAAGTGGATTGGTTCTTTCCAGTGCAGTGAGCCAGTGGCGCCTCATCGCGCGCCAGACGTCGGGATCGCTGTGCAATGCAAACTCGGCTCTGGTCAATGCCCGGCCCCTGCGGTATCTGACCGGGGCACATTTCCGGGGGTCCGATGTCAGATACTGTTCCGTTCGAAAAACCGGGTCCGGTCGAGGCGGGCTTGCGCCAGGCTCTCGCGCCCATCGAAGAGATTATCGCCGAGGCGCGTGCGGGTCGGATGTACATTCTTGTCGATCACGAAGATCGCGAGAATGAGGGTGATTTCGTCATTCCGGCGGATTGCGCCGATGCCGCGGCCATCAACTTCATGGCAACCCACGGGAGAGGTCTGATCTGCCTGCCGATGAGCGCCGAGCGGATCGAGATGCTACAGCTGCCGATGATGGCGGTGAACAACTCGTCACGGCATGAAACCGCCTTTACCGTATCGATCGAAGCGCGCGAGGGCGTCAGTACCGGCATTTCCGCCGGCGACCGCGCCCTGACCGTGGCCACCGCAATCAATGATCAGAACGGCCCGGCCGCCATCGCCACACCAGGCCATGTGTTTCCGCTGCGCGCACGCAATGGCGGCGTGCTGATCCGCGCCGGTCATACCGAGGCGGCGGTAGATATCTCGCGCCTGGCGGGGCGGCACCCGTCGGGTGTGATCTGCGAGATCATGAAGGAAGACGGCACCATGGCCCGCCTGCCCGACCTGATCGAAATCGCGAAAAAACACGGGCTGAAGATCGGCACGATCTCGGATCTCATCGCCTACCGCCACAAGCACGATAATCTGGTGCGCGAAGTACGGCGCGAAACCATCACCTCCTCTCATGGGGGCGAATGGGAGATGCGCATTTTCGCCGACCAGATCAGCGGCACCGAACATGTAGTGCTGACCAAGGGTGACGTGGGCGACGGCAAGCCGGTTCTGACCCGGACGCATGCGCTCAATGCGCTTGAGGATGTACTGGGCATCGGGCTGCACAGCACAGAGACGGGTCCCACCGGAAAGCTACCCCGGGCGATGGAGATCATCGCCGCCGAGGGGCGCGGCGCGGTGTTTCTGTTCCGCCAACCCCGCCCAAAACTGTCCAGCGAGATGGAAGATGAGGACACGCCGCGCACGATCAAGCAGACCGGGCTGGGCGCGCAGATCATGCAGACAATGGGTCTGCAGGAACTGATCCTTTTGACCGACAGTCCCGATACCCGCTATCTGGGTCTTGATGCCTATGGCATCTCGATCACCGGCACCCGCGCCCTGAGCGAAGGATAGAGATATGGCCGAAAAAGAATACACCCTGCCCCGCGCCGAGTTCGATAAGCCCATCAAGCTGCTGATTGTGGTGGCGCCATTCTACCGCGATATCGCAGACAACCTGATCGCTGGCGCCAAGGCCGAGATCGAGGCGTCTGGCGGCACATATGATCTGGTCGAAGTACCGGGCGCGTTGGAAGTGCCCACCGCCATCGGCATTGCCGAACGGATGTCGAATTTCGACGGATACGTGGCCCTTGGATGCGTGATCCGGGGCGAGACCACGCATTATGAAACAGTCTGCAATGACAGTTCGCGCGGCATCATGATGCTGGGGTTACAGGGGCTGTGTGTTGGCAATGGCATTCTGACGGTCGAAAACCGTGATCAGGCCGAGGTGCGGGCCGATCCCGCGCGCATGAACAAAGGCGCGGGCGCCGCAGCGGCAGCCTTGCATCTTGTCGCGCTCACCCGTAAGTGGGGCGCCGCGCGCAAAGGGGTGGGATTCCTGCCCGACGCAGAAGAATATAAGCTGGCCGGCGGCCTTGAGGATAATCCGAAAGCATGACCAAGCTCTCAGGCAATCAGAAACGGCAGATGAAATCAGCCGCACGGCTTTACGCCGTGCAGGCGCTGTTTCAGATGGAGCATTCCGGCCAGACCGTGGATGCGGTGATGCGTGAATTCGAAGATCACCGTTTCGGCGCGTCCTATGACGAGGGCGAGATGGCCGAAGGTGATATCGTCCTGTTCGAAGGGCTGATGCAGGATGCGGTTAACAATCAGGCGCTGATCGACCAGATGACTGACCGGGCGCTGGTAGCGAAATGGCCGATCAATCGCATAGATCCGACCATTCGCGCGCTGTTTCGGGCCGCGGGGGCGGAACTGACGCAATCGGACACACCACCAAAAGTCGTGATCATGGAATTCGTCGACATCGCCAAAAGCTTCTTTCCCGAGGGGCGTGAGCCGAAATTCGTCAATGCCGTTCTGGATCACATGGCCCGCGAAGCCAAGCCAGAAGCATTCTGAATCACTGTCCTCTGTTACATCGCCAAGGTGACTGCATCGCGATTACTCGGCCATCAATATTCGTATTTCAAATCGAGCGATCATCAATCAACGGGCTGGGGTTAGCGAAGGCGACAAGCCTTTTCTGATCGGTAATGATGACGTTTTGACCGGTAACTGTGACACCATGTGTCTGAAGCCCCTTGAACGCCCGACTCAGGTTTTCCGGCGTCATACCCAGGAACGAAGCCAGCCTTCGCTTTTCGGTCGACAGTTCAAATTGCGCGGCGCCACCAGCGCCTTTTTGTTGTCTCAGCAGATAGTTTGCCAGCCTCTCGCGTGATGTTCTGAGTTTAAGGTCCTTGGTGTTCTTAACCACCGACCGGTAGCATTGCGCCAATTCGTTCACGATTGAGCGAGCAAATTTGCTGTCGCTGTCGAAAATGGTACGCACGTCCTGACTGGGCAGCAACACTATACGGCTCTTTTCCAGCGTGTGCGCAGACATAAGGTACGGCGCATCCTTGATCGTAGCGGCGAGGATGAAGGTGGATATCGGGCGCACCCGCGCCATGCTGGTTGTCCGGCCGTTCCACTGCGAAACCAGATCGACAGAGCCCGTCAAGAGAATATGCAGAAAATCGCTTGGGTCGCCTTCGGAAATCAGCTCTATCTGGGGCGGAAAATTCTGCACATAAGCTCCACGCATGAGCATTTTGAAATGCTCAGATTCCATGTCTGAGAAAAGGTCGAGCGAGCGAATTTCCGGGAAATCCGACTCAGGCGCTTCAGGATTCACATAAATCTCCGCTTTGATCTATGTCTGAATTTTGATTGATAAATGTCAATAGGTAAATTGCAATACTTTCATCGCACCTTTGATGCGCAGAGTGATGCCCCATGACAAATTTCTCTAACTTCTTTTTTTTAAGGCATTTTTCTAGATTTCTGACCTAAATCAAATCAGGAAATTACTCACTTTTCTTTACTCCGGGAAAATCGGTTTCACACCGTTTCATAACTCAAAGACTCGGAGAACAAGCATGCATACCCTGGATGGCGTCTCGCGCCCCGACCAGTACCGGGCCCTGGGACTCAGCACTTTCGCTTTTACGGTCTGCTTTGCCGTATGGACGATCTTCTCGATTATCGGCGTCAAGATCAAACAAGAGCTCGGACTTAGTGACACCCAGTTCGGATTACTCGTGGCGACGCCGGTTCTGACCGGATCGGTCAGCCGTATTTTCCTGGGCGTCTGGACCGAGCAATTTGGCGGGAGGATCATGTTCCCGCTGCAGATGCTGATCACCTCGGTCTGCGTCTGGCTGCTGACATCCGTCCAGACCTATGAGGTTTTTCTGATCGCGGCGCTTGGGCTCGGGCTTGCGGGCGGATCGTTCATCGTCGGCGTGGCCTATACCTCGCGCTGGTTCGAAAAAGAGCGTCAGGGCACCGCTCTTGGCATCTTTGGCGCGGGTAACGTCGGGGCGGCCGTCACCAACTTTGCCGCCCCGTTCCTGGTGGTGGCCGTCGGATGGGAAGGTACTGCGCGCGTTTATGCGGTTGTGCTGGCGATCACCGCAGTTCTGTTCTTCCTGCTTGCCAAGACCGATCCAGTGCAACAGCAACGCAAAGTCAGTGGGGAAGGCCCGGTTTCGGCCGGCTCCCAGCTGGAGCCGCTGAAGGACATTCAGGTCTGGCGTTTTGCCACCTACTACTTCTTCGTTTTTGGCGCCTTCGTCGCCCTCGCAAGCTTCTTGCCGCGCTACTATGTTGGCGCCTATGGATTGGAACTGACCACGGCGGGCGTCTTTGCAGGGCTCTATTCGCTTCCCGGCTCGGTCTTCCGCGCGCTTGGCGGCTGGATGTCAGACAAGTGGGGGGCGCGTTGGGTGATGTACGTGACCTTCATCGTGTCACTCATTGTCCTCTTTATCATGAGCTACCCGCAAACGAGCTATATCGTGTCAGGTATCACCGGCCCGATCGAGTTCAACTTTGGTCTGAGCGTCGGCGTTTTCGTGGCACTAACCGTGGTGCTGGGATTTGTCATGAGCCTGGGTAAGGCGGCAGTCTATAAGCACATTCCTGTCTACTATCCGCACCATGTCGGTTCGGTCGGTGGCCTTGTCGGCATGATTGGCGGACTTGGCGGTTTCTTCCTGCCAATCGCCTTCGGTGTACTGCTTGACGTCACCGGTGTCTGGACCGCACCCTTCATGCTGCTTTTCGTGATCGTCGCGATCTCAACGGTCTGGATGCATGTCGCCATCCGCCGCATGGAACGTGCCCGTCACCCAGGCCTGGCCGATGAGAGATACTTGTCTGATGTGCCCGAAGCGCCCCTGGCCGCCCCTGCTGATACGCCCTCAAACGACACCGCAGGCGCGGCTGTGCGCCCGGCAGAGTAATGCGACGGGCGGGCAGCTTCTGCCCGCCCACAACAAGCCTGAACATACGGAGACATCCCCGTGGGACAAGATCTTAGAAACTACGCGCCGGATAACGAGGCCTTCTGGGTCAGCACCGGCAAAGGCGTTGCCAACCGCAACCTCTGGATATCCATTCCCAGCCTGCTTTGCGGCTTTGCCGTATGGCTTTACTGGGGCATCATTACCGTTCAGATGCTGAACCTTGGTTTTGCATTTGAGAAGTCGCAGTTGTTCACCCTTGCGGCAATCGCCGGCCTGACCGGCGCGACCCTGCGTATCCCGTCTACGTTCTTCATTCGCATCGCAGGCGGGCGCAACACGATCTTCTTCACGACCGCGTTGTTGATGATCCCTGCCATTGGCACAGGATACTATTTGCAGGACCCCAACACGCCTTTGTGGAAGTTCCAGATACTCGCCTTTCTCAGCGGTATAGGCGGCGGCAACTTTGCCAGTTCGATGTCCAATATCAGCTTCTTCTTCCCCAAGAAGATTCAGGGCTACGCCTTGGGCATGAATGCCGGTCTGGGAAATTTCGGGGTGACCACCATGCAGATCGTCATCCCGCTGGTGATGACTTTCGGTCTTTTCGGCGGGGAGCCTATGATCCTCGAAAACACCTCGGGAACGCTGATCGGCAAGATCCCGGCCGGGACACCCACCTATATCCACAATGCGGGCTATGTCTGGCTGCTGATCCTTATTCCACTGGCTTTTGCCGGATGGTTCGGCATGAACAATATCCGCGATGAGCATGTCAGCCCCGACATTCCCAGCCCAATTGGCGCTTTCGGGATCATCACCTTCATGCTGATCGTTGGTTTGGTTTGTGCCGCCGTGGGCCTGTGGCTGATGCTGCCAGAGAATGTAGGCGGATCGGGCTATGACGTCTCCAAATGGCTCGTGCTACCGATTGTGATCGCGCTGACCGTCGGGCTACTAAAGCTGATCCCCGGTCAGGTAGGGCAAAACCTGACGCGGCAATACCGTATCTTCGGCAACCGCCATACCTGGGCGATGACGGTGATCTACACCATGACTTTCGGGTCGTTCATTGGCTATGCGGCGACCTTTGCGCTAGCGATCAAGGTGGTCTTTGGCTTCCAGCATATCGAAGTTGACGGCGTGATGAGTCACGATCTGGCCAATCCCAACGGTCCGTCCGCGCTGATGTACGCCTGGATGGGGCCCTTCATCGGCGCGTTAATCCGTCCCGTGGGTGGCATGATCGCGGACAAGCTGGGCGGCGCGCGAGTTACCCAGTGGATTTCGATCATCATGGTCGCCTCGGCTCTGGGCGTCGCTTATTTCCTGAAACAGGCCTATGTCTCTGCCACGCCCGAAGATTACTTCCTGCCCTTCATGATCCTGTTCCTGATCCTCTTTGCCGCCACCGGCATTGGCAACGGATCAACGTTCCGCACCATCGCCGTGGTGTTCGATAAGGAACAGGCTGGGCCGGTACTGGGCTGGACTTCAGCTGTGGCCGCCTATGGTGCCTTCATCATCCCCAAGGTCTTTGGCGAGCAGATCAAGGCCGCTACGCCGGAATATGCGCTTTATGGGTTCGCGGTGTTTTACGGGGTCTGCATCCTGATCAACTGGTGGTTCTACCTGCGCCCCGGCGCCTACGTGAAAAACCCCTGATCATCCGACACGCCGCTGCCCGGACATGAACGTCCGGACAATGCACCGATACTCAAAGGAGAATGCCAAATGAGCCATCTGCTCGACCGCCTGAACTTCTTCCAGTCCAAGGAACTGGAGCAGTTCGCCAATGGCCACGGTCAGGTCACCCGCGAAAACCGCGATTGGGAGGACACCTACAGAAATCGCTGGCGGCACGACAAGATTGTCCGCTCAACCCACGGCGTGAATTGCACCGGGTCGTGTTCGTGGAAAATCTACGTGAAATCCGGGATCGTCACCTGGGAAACCCAGCAGACGGATTACCCCCGCACCCGGCCGGATCTGCCCAACCACGAACCACGCGGCTGTGCCCGGGGGGCGAGCTATAGCTGGTATCTCTATTCCGCGAACCGGGTGAAGAACCCGCTGGTGCGGGGTCGTTTGATGAAGGTCTGGCGCAAGATGCGCGAGACCCTGAGCCCGATCGAGGCCTGGACCAAGCTGCAAAACGACCCGATACTGCGCGCCTCTTACGTCGAGACCCGCGGCAAGGGCGGTTTCGTGCGGGCAAGCTGGGATGAGGCAACCGAGATCACCGCAGCGGCCAATGCTTACACAGCAAAAACGTACGGCCCCGACCGTGTATTCGGCTTCTCGCCGATCCCGGCGATGTCGATGGTCTCCTACGCGGCGGGTTCGCGGTATCTGAGCCTTCTGGGTGGGGTCTGCATGTCCTTCTACGACTGGTATTGCGACCTGCCTCCCGCCAGCCCGATGACCTGGGGTGAACAGACCGACGTGCCCGAAAGTGCCGATTGGTACAATGCCGGCTACCTGTTGCTCTGGGGGTCAAACGTGCCGCAGACCCGCACGCCTGACGCACATTTCTATACCGAGGCCCGCTATCGCGGCACCAAATCCGCCGTGATCTGCCCGGATTATTCCGAGGCCGCGAAATTCGGCGATGTCTGGCTGAACGTCAAACAGGGCACCGACGCGGCACTGGCGATGGCGTTTGGCCACGTGATCCTGCGCGAGTTCCATCTGGATCGTCAGGCGGAATATTTCGAGGAGTATTGCCGCAAATACTCGGACTTCCCGATGCTGGTGCATCTAGAGAAGAAGGGCGACAGTTTCGTGCCCGGCCGCTTCCTGCGTGCCGACGATCTGGCTGACAAGCTGGGCGAGGCCAACAATCCCGAATGGAAAACCGTGGCCTTTGACGAGACTTCGAAAGGGCTGGTCGCGCCGAACGGATCGATCGGTTACCGCTGGGGCGAAAACGGCGAATGGAACCTCGAAGAACGCGCCTGTGACGCGGAAACCAGCCTCAAGATGTCGCTCATTCTCGAAGAGGATCACGACGATGTCGTCGGCGTCGACTTCCCCTATTTCGGCGGTGCCGCGACAGAGCATTTTGCCACCGACGCCAAACACCCCGAGGTTCTGACCCGCAACATCCCGGTCAAAAAAATCAAGACCGCCGAGGGTGAAGCGCTGGTTGCCACAGTGTTCGACCTCTTCTGCGCCAATTATGGCCTTGACCGGGGTCTTGGCGGTGACTGGGTGACCAGTGATTATAGCTCCGACATGCCCGGCACCCCTGCTTGGGCCGAGAAAATCACCGGCGTCAAAGCCGACAAGATCATCCATGTCGCCCGCGAATTCGCCCAGAACGCCGAAAAGAGCGAAGGCAAATCCATGGTGATCATCGGGGCCGCGATGAACCACTGGTATCACATGGACATGAATTACCGCGGCGTCATCAACATGCTGGTGATGTGCGGCTGCGTCGGTCAGTCCGGTGGGGGTTGGGCGCATTACGTGGGGCAAGAGAAACTGCGCCCGCAGACCGGCTGGCAACCGCTGGCCTTCGCGCTCGACTGGGCGCGCCCGCCGCGGCACATGAACTCGACCTCTGCCTGGTACGCCCATACCGATCAATGGCGTTACGAGACGCTGAGATCGGACGAGATCCTGTCGCCCACCGCGCCAGAGGGCGACTGGGACGCCTCGATCATCGATTACAACATCCGCGCGGAACGCATGGGCTGGCTGCCCTCGGCACCGCAGCTCAAGACCAACCCGCTTGAGGTTGCAAAAGCGGCGAAGGAGGCGGGCAAGGAAATCCCGACCTATGTCGCCGAGCGATTGAAATCCGGTGATCTGCAGATGTCCTGCGAAGACCCGGACGCGCCGGAAAACTGGCCGCGCAACCTCTTTGTCTGGCGCTCGAACCTGCTGGGCTCTTCCGGTAAAGGTCACGAATATTTCCTCAAACACCTGCTGGGCACCGATCATGGCGTGTTGGGCAAGGATCTGGGCGAGGAAGGCGGCGCGATGCCGAAAGAGGCGGTCTGGCACGAGGACGCCCCGCGCGGCAAGCTCGACCTGCTGGTGACCATCGACTTCCGGATGAGCACCACGGCGGTATATTCCGATATCGTGCTGCCCACGGCCAGTTGGTACGAGAAAAACGACCTCAACACCTCGGACATGCACCCGTTCATCCACCCGCTTCAGGCGGCTGTGGATCCGGCCTACGAGTCGAAGTCGGATTGGGAAATCTTCAAGGCGATCGCGAAGAAATTCCAAGAGGTCGCGCCGGAAATACTGGGCAAGGAGACCGACATCGTCGCCCTGCCCATCCTGCACGACACGCCCGGCGAGGTGGCACAGGATCAGGTGCGTGACTGGAAGAAGGGCGAATGCGACCTGATCCTGGGCAAGACCGCGCCCAGCTACATTCCGGTCGAACGCGACTACCCCGCGCTTTATGACCGGTTCGTCGCCCTTGGCCCGCTGATGGACAAACTCGGCAACGGCGGCAAAGGCATCAGCTGGAACACAGAGCATGAGGTCCAGCACCTGCGCGACCTCAACGGCGAATGGCAGGACGGCCCCGCCAAAGGATGCCCGAAAATCGTGACGGATATCGACGCGACCGAGGTTATCCTGATGCTCGCGCCCGAAACCAATGGGGAGGTTGCCGTCAAAGCGTGGGAGGCGCTTGGACAGGCCACCGGGCGCGGGCATACCCATCTGGCGCTGCCGAAAGAGGACGAGAAAATCCGGTTCCGCGATATCGCCGCGCAACCGCGCAAAATCATCTCGTCCCCCACATGGTCGGGTCTGGAAAGCGAGCATGTCTGCTACAATGCGGGCTATACCAACGTGCACGAACTGATCCCATGGCGCACCCTGACCGGGCGGCAGCAGCTCTATCAGGATCACCTCTGGATGCGCGCCTTTGGCGAAGGTTTCATGTCCTACCGCCCGCCGGTGGACCTGAAGACCATTACCAAGGACGTGCAGGATGACGGCGACAATCTGGTGCTCAACTTCATCACCCCGCACCAGAAATGGGGCATCCACTCGACCTATTCCGACAACCTCCTGATGCTGACGCTCAATCGCGGTGGCCCGGTGATCTGGATTTCCGAAAATGACGCGAAATCTGCCGGGATTACCGACAATGACTGGGTCGAGCTTTACAACACCAACGGCGCGCTGACCGCGCGTGCGGTGGTGTCGCAGCGGATCAAGGACGGCACCACCTTCATGTATCACGCGCAGGAAAAGATCGTGAACACGCCGGGGTCTGAAAAAACCGGGCACCGGGGTGGCATTCACAACTCGGTCACCCGCGCGGTGCTGAAACCCACCCATATGATCGGCGGCTACGCCCAGCAGAGCTATGGCTTCAACTACTACGGAACCGTGGGCTGCAACCGGGATGAATTCGTCGTCGTCAGGAAAATGAAAAAGGTCGACTGGCTTGATGCCGAAAAGACCTGGGAAGCGACCGCAAAGGAGGCCGCAGAATGAGAGTACGTGCGCAAATCGGAATGGTGTTGAACCTGGATAAATGCATTGGGTGCCACACCTGTTCCGTCACCTGCAAGAACGTCTGGACCAGCCGCGAAGGTGTCGAATACGCCTGGTTCAACAATGTCGAAACCAAGCCCGGCACCGGCTATCCCACCGACTGGGAAAACCAGGAACGCTGGAATGGTGGCTGGGAACGGACAAAATCCGGCAAGCTTCAACCAAAGCAGGGATCAAAATGGCGCATTCTGGCGAATATCTTCGCAAACCGCGACCTGCCCGAAATCGACGACTATTACGAACCCTTCGATTTCGACCATGACCACCTGAAATCCGCCCCGGAGATGGAGGCGTTCCCCACGGCGCGGCCCTATTCCAAGATCACCGGCGAGCGGATCGAGAAGATCGAAAAGGGACCGAACTGGGAGGAAATCCTCGGCGGTGAATTTTCCAAACGCTCACAGGATTACAATTTCGAAGGCGTGCAAAAGGAAATCTACGGCGAATACGAGAACACTTTCATGATGTATCTGCCGCGGCTCTGCGAGCACTGCCTGAACCCGGCTTGCGCCGCGTCGTGCCCCTCGGGCGCGATCTACAAGCGCGAAGAAGACGGCATCGTGCTCATTGATCAGGAAAAATGCCGGGGCTGGCGGATGTGCGTTTCGGGCTGCCCGTACAAGAAGGTCTATTACAACTGGTCGACCGGCAAGTCCGAGAAATGCACTCTTTGCTATCCGCGCATCGAATCCGGCAATCCGACGGTCTGTTCGGAAACCTGTGTGGGGCGCATCCGTTACTTAGGTGTGATGCTCTATGACGCCGATAAGATCGAAGAAGCGGCCAATGCCGAGCAGAAGGCCGATCTCTATGACGCGCAGCTCGATGTCTTCCTCGATCCCTTCGACCCGGTTGTGATTGAAACTGCCCGGGCGGACGGCATCCCCGAGGACTGGATCAAGGGCGCGCAGGAAAGCCCGATCTGGAAGATGGCGATGGAGTGGAAAGTGGCCTTCCCCCTGCACCCGGAATACCGCACCCTGCCGATGGTCTGGTACATTCCGCCGCTTTCCCCGATTCAGAACGCGGCAGAGGCCGGGGCAATCGGCATGGACGGCGCGATGCCGGACGTGCGCAACCTGCGTATCCCGGTCCGCTACCTTGCCAACATGCTGACCGCCGGTGACGAAGAACCGATCGTCCACGCACTGGAACGGATGCTGGCGATGCGGTCCTACATGCGGTCGAAAACCATCGACGGCGTGGTGGACGAGGCGATAGCCGCGCGCGTCGGCCTTTCGGGCCGGGTGATCGAGGACATGTACAAGATCATGGCGCTCGCGGATTTTGAGGATCGTTTCGTGATCCCGACCACGCACCGCGAACATGTCGAAGAGGCGTTCGATCTGCGCGGCGGCTGCGGCTTTACCGACGGCAATGGCTGCTCGACCGGAATCAGCGAAGGCTCGCTGTTCGGCGGCAGAAAGAAGCCCCTGAAAATGCCCACGGAGGTGATGTAATGGACCGCTCACTCAAAGCTCTGTCGCTGATCCTCAGCTACCCAACGCGCGAACTGCAGGCCGCAATGCCCGAGATCGGCGCGGTGCTGGCGTCGGACACGCGGCTGACCGCGGCGGCCCGGCGGGCCCTGCGCCCGCTGGTCGACGACCTGCGCAGCCGGGACATCTATGAGCTGGAAGAGCAGTTCGTGATGCTCTTTGACCGCTCGCGCACGCTGTCGCTCAACCTCTTCGAGCATGTCCACGGCGAAAGCCGCGACCGGGGCGGCGCGATGGTATCGCTGCTTGAAACCTACCGAACGGGTGGGTTTGAACCCGCCACCTCGGAACTGCCCGATCACCTGCCAGTGCTGCTGGAATTCCTGTCCACACGTCCCGTCGCGGAGGTGCAGGACACTTTGGCGGATGCGGCCCATATTCTTGAGGCGCTGAACACCCGACTCGACCGGCGCGAAAGCCCCTATGGCGCCGTGTTCGCCGCTCTTTTGCAGCTCTCTGGTGCCAAGGCCGACAAGGAGGCCGTCGCCGAACTGCTGGAGCAGCCCGAGCACGACCCGGAAGACCTCGAGGCGCTGGACGAGGTCTGGGAGGAAAGCGAAGTACTTTTCGGCCCCGACCCGAATGCCGGCTGCCCCCAAGTGCGCGACATGCTGGCGCGCATGGATACCCCAATCACCCCCGCGCCGGTTGCCCGGCCTGCGGCTGAGTAGCGGAGGCTCAGATGCACAATTTCGTCTTTGGAATATACCCCTATATCGCCCTGTCGGTCATGATCATCGGCACCATCGCGCGCTATGAACGCGACCCGTTCACCTGGAAAACCTCGTCCAGCCAGCTTTTACGCCGCAAACAGCTGGTCATTGGATCGGTGCTGTTTCACGTCGGCGTTCTGGTGATCTTTCTTGGCCACCTCGTGGGTCTACTCACCCCGATACAGATATTCGATGCGTTCGGCATCAGCCACGGGTTCAAGCAAACGCTTGCGGTTGTTGCCGGCGGCATCGCCGGGATCATGGCACTGATCGGCGGCGGCATGTTGTTTCACCGCCGTTGGACCGATCCGCGTATTCGCAAAACCTCCAGCTTTGCCGATATCGGCATTCTCGCGCTGCTGCTGGCGCAGCTGGTGCTGGGGCTTGGGACAATCGTAGTCTCGCTACAGCATCTGGACGGGCATGAGATGACCAAGTTCATGTCATGGGCGCTTGGCATCTTCATCTTCGACGGGCAGGCCGCCAGCTATATCGAGGACGTCGCCTGGATCTTCAAACTGCACCTGTTCCTGGGGCTGACCATCTTCCTGCTGTTTCCGTTCACCCGGCTGGTGCACATGCTCTCGGTCCCGCTGCGCTATCTGACGCGGCCGGGCTATCAGGTGGTGCGATCGCGCCGCGCCAGCCCCCTGCCCGCCCGCAACGGGGATGTTGCGCCCCGGCCATCGGCTCGACCGACAGCGCAACCGGCCACGAAACCGGCGGAGTAACTGGCATGGCAAATGCGCTTTTTCCAGATCTTATCGTCAATGGCGAGTTGATCCCGCACAGCACCATCGCCGCCGAGGCGCAGAACCATTCTGCGCCCCGGGGTAAGCCCGGCATCGCTTGGCGCGCAGCGGCGAATGCATTGGCAATGCGCGCGCTCCTGTTGCAGGAGGCACGTCAGCGGCAGCTAAAGGCCGACCCGCAAGAGGTTGGCCCCGGCAAGTTCGAAACCGAGGAAGAAGCGCTGATCCGGCAATTGCTGGAAGCCGCTGTCGAGACCACCCCGCCGAACGAGAGCGAACTGCGCACCGAGTGGGAGAAGAACCCGGACCGTTTTCGCTCTCCGCCCTTGTGGGAAGTGTCGCATATCCTTTGCGCCTGCGACCCCCGTGACAAGAGCGCGCGCGAAAAGGCGCTTGCCCGGGCGACATACTTGACCGAACTGGCAACCCGGTCGCCGACCGATTTTGCCGCACTGGCCGCGCGTGAAAGCGATTGCGGCTCGAAAGCCTCCAGCGGCGCTCTCGGCCAGCTTGGCCCCGGCGACACCGTGCCCGAATTCGAGGCAGCCTTGCGCCCGCTGGAAGAAGGTCAGATCACGCCCGAGCCGGTCCTGTCGCGCCACGGCTATCACATCATCCGGCTCGATGCCGTGGCAGTGGGTCAGCGCTTGCCCTATGCTGCAGTCCGGCAAAAGATCGCCAGCGCGATCGAAAAATCCAACTGGGTTCGCGCCTCGCGGGATTTCGTTGATCGGTTGATTGCCGCAGCTGAAATCTCGGGGGCCGATCTGAAGCCCCAATGATGCGCGCGCCCGGGAATTGAAGAAAGTCGAACGATGGTAATTGCTTATACTATGACATCCGGACCCGGCGATACCGATCTGGTGTTGACCAAAGCCGCAACGCGTCTGCGGCAAAGCGGTGTAAGAACCTGCGGCACGACGCAGATCAACTCCGACAACCCCAAGACCGGGCGATGCGATATGGATGTCCAGGTGCTTCCAGATGGCCCGGTGATCCGCATCTCGCAATCGCTCGGCAAGAATTCATGCGGGTGCCGACTGGATTCCGCCGCGCTTGAAATGGCGGTCGGCCTTGTCGAAGCGGAATTGGGTAAAGGGGCGCAACTGCTGATCGTCAATAAATTTGGCAAACAAGAAGCGGAGGGCGGTGGACTTCGTGATGTCATCGCACGAGCGGCCTCGGATGGCATTCCCGTTCTGGTAGGGTTGAACGGCGTAAACAAGCCTGCATTCGAGGCGTTTGCCGGTGGTCTGGCAGAGCCTGTGCCTGCAACTGAAGCGGACGTGCTTGACTGGGCGGAGGGTGCCCTGAAAGCTCGGCTAAGGGTCGCCTGAAAATCTCTGAATTGCGGAAATGCATTCGAGACCGTGCTGCGAACCCGGTTTCAGCGGTTTCAGTGTCCGCGAATTTCGTCCGCGGATTGCCGTACAACGTCCGAGATTTGTGTCAGATGATCCGTCAGCGGGCTGGTCTTGCGCCAGACCATACCAACGGTACGCGTGGGTTGCGGATTCCTGAAGTGCCCGACACAAACCGCGGCTGATCGGGTTTCGACCGGTACGGCCATTTCGGGGATCAGCGTGACACCGATACCCGCCCCCACCATCTGCACCAGCGTCGACAGGGAGCTGCCATCCAGCCCCTCCTGCGGCAGAGACGACGGGATATTGCAAAACGACAGCGCCTGATCCCGAAAGCAATGGCCCTCTTCCAATAGCAAAAGCCGCATCTCGCGCAGATCCTCCTTACTGGGCATGGGTTTTTCAGCCTCGTCCCCGGCGCGGACCAGAACCATGTTTTCGGTAAAAAGCCCCACCTCGGTAAAGCTGGGTTCCGACACCGGCAGCGCAACGATGGCCGCATCCAACCGACCGTCGATAAGTTCCTGCACCAGCCGGGGGGTAAGCGTCTCACGAATATGGACATCCAGGCCATCATGGGTTTGGGCCAGATTGGCAATGATCCGGGGCAGAAGATAAGGCGCGATGGTCGGGATCACCCCCAACCGCAACCGCCCCACCATCTTTTCGGTCGAGGCCCGCGCGAGATCACTCAATTCGTCCACACGACTCAGAATATCGCGCACCCGCGTAGCAAATTCCTCGCCAAAGCCGGTCAGACGCACCTGCCGCGTACCACGTTCAAAAAGTTTTGTACCCAACCCCTCTTCCAGTTCCTTGATCTGAACCGACAATGCGGGCTGCGTAACCGCACACATCTCGGCGGCACGTCCAAAATGACAATGGCTGGCAAGGGCTTCGAAATATCTGAGCTGTCGAATTGTAAGGTTTTTCATTAGAAAATATTATGGATAAGATCAGAAAATGCAACTTAAAACTATCCGATATCAATGCTAGAGAAGGCGTATTAGGGCTGGGAGGACTGACATTTTGGAGGCAACGTTGTTGCGCCCGCCACCAACGAAAACTTCCGCCCCCCTTTTTCTAAAAACGCCGCAGCCCGGTCTTCCCGGACAGCACAGACGTAACCAACATCGGAGAGATAACATGGACGGAAATGATGTAGGCGCCGGCAAATGCCCGGTTATGCACGCAAATCTTGGGGTTCGATCGAACAGTGACTGGTGGCCAAACCAGCTGAACCTGAAAATTCTGCACCAGAATCAGCCCGCCAGCGATCCGATGGGTGCAGATTTCAACTATGCGGAAGAGTTCAAAAAGCTCGACCTGAAAGCACTGAAGAACGACCTTTACGCGCTGATGACCGATTCTCAGGATTGGTGGCCGGCGGATTATGGCCATTACGGCGGGCTCTTTATCCGCATGGCGTGGCACGCTGCGGGAACCTACCGCACCGCCGATGGCCGTGGGGGTGGTTCAACAGGCAACCAGCGCTTTGCGCCGCTGAACAGCTGGCCTGATAACGGCAATCTGGACAAGGCGCGCCGCCTGCTTTGGCCGATCAAACAGAAATACGGCAACAAGATCTCCTGGGCCGACCTCTTCATCCTGACCGGCAATTGCGCGCTTGAATCGATGGGTTTCAAAACCTTTGGTTTCGCCGGTGGTCGCGAGGACATCTGGGCGCCCGAAGAAGACATCTATTGGGGGTCCGAGGACGAATGGCTGGGTGACAAACGCTATTCCGGTGATCGCGATCTCGAAGACCCGCTTGCCGCCGTGCAGATGGGCCTGATATACGTCAATCCCGAAGGACCAAACGGCAACCCCGACCCGGTCGCCTCAGGCCGTGATATCCGTGAAACCTTTGCCCGGATGGCGATGAATGACGAGGAAACCGTCGCTCTGACGGCCGGTGGCCACACCTTCGGCAAGATGCATGGCGCGGGCGATGCGGCGCATGTTGGCCCCGAACCTGAAGCTGCACCGCTTGAAGCAATGGGTCTTGGATGGCTAAGTACCCATGGCAGCGGCAAGGGCCGCGATGCCATTACCTCGGGGCTCGAAGGCGCATGGACGTCGAACCCGACACAATGGGACAATGGCTATTTCGACGTGCTCTTCGGCTATGAATGGGAACTCACCAAAAGTCCGGCTGGCGCGAACCAATGGATTCCGAAAGACCTGAAGGAAGAGGACATGGCGCCCGATCCAGAAGATCCATCCAAGAAAGTACCGATCTTCATGACCACTGCCGATATGGCGATGCGCATGGACCCGATCTATGGCCCGATCTCCAAGCGCTTCCACGAAAACCCAGAGGAATTTGCCGATGCCTTCGCGCGCGCTTGGTTCAAGCTGACCCACCGTGACATGGGGCCGACATCGCTCTATCTGGGCGGCGAAGTGCCCAGCGAAGAACTGATCTGGCAAGATCCGATCCCGGCAGTGGATCACGAACTGATCAACGATGCCGACATTGCCGATCTCAAGGCCAAAATCCTGGCATCCGGCCTTACGGTTTCCGAACTAGTTGCCACTGCCTGGGCCTCGGCCTCGACCTTCCGCGGCTCGGACAAGCGCGGCGGTGCCAATGGCGCCCGCATCCGTCTGGCCCCGCAAAAGGACTGGGAGGCTAACGATCCTGCGCAACTGGCCAAGGTGCTGGGTGTGCTTGAGGGCATTCGGGCCGATTTCCAGTCGGGCGGCAAAAAGGTCTCGCTCGCCGACCTGATCGTGCTGGGCGGCTGTGCCGCGGTCGAACAGGCGGCTGGCGGTGCAAACGTGCCCTTCACGCCCGGCCGCATGGACGCCTCGGCAGAGCAGACCGACGTCGACAGCTTTGCTGTGCTCGAACCGGTTGCCGATGGCTTCCGCAACTACCAGAAAACCAAATTCAGCGTCCCAGCAGAAACGCTGCTGGTGGATCGCGCCCAATTGCTGACGCTCACCGCGCCTGAAATGACAGTGCTTGTGGGTGGCCTGCGGGTGCTGGGAGCAAATACTGGCGGATCGACCCACGGTGTCTTCACCGACACGCCCGGCACGCTCAGCAACGATTTCTTCGTCAACCTGCTCGACATGGGCACCGACTGGAACGCCAGTTCGGCGGACGAAGACACGTTCGAGGGCCGCGACCGCGCTACCGGCGAGGTAAAATGGACCGGCACCCGTGCCGATCTGGTCTTCGGGTCGAACTCGCAACTGCGCGCCCTGGCCGAGGCATATGCTCAGAACGACCGTTCCAGCGCTTTCGTCGCTGATTTCATCGCCGCCTGGACCAAGGTGATGAACGCCGACCGCTTCGATCTGGCCTGATCGTATTACCCAAACCGAGCGCGCGACTGATACAGGCCGCGCGCTCGGCACAACAAGATAAGTATGCTAGGAGTGCAGAATCCGCTTTGGGATACCGCATAGGTATTTATTATAACAACAGACATTTACGGCCTTATGTATCAGACGCACCAATGGTGTGATCGGTGATTAGGCATTGGTGCGTCTGATACATAAGGCCGCAGATTTCTGCGCTGTCATGCAGCGGTCAGACCGGTCGTTCATGCTGGCTGCAGCAAGGACTTGCACTCGAACTCACAGGTCGCGGGCAACGCCGACGTTGCAGACTTGGTCAGTTACGTCCGCTTTCGTTCGAACTCTTGTTCGATAACTTCTGTGCCCCATTGCGTGCCGGGTATCTCATGGGCAAGCGCGAAGCCATGCTTTTCATAAAGGTGGCGCGCAGCATCCAACCCTTTGAACGTCCAGAGCCGCGTACGGTCAAAGCAATTCTGGTCTACGAAGGACGTGGCCCGCTCCAGTAGAATATTTCCGATCCCCATGCCCTGCGCCTCGGGGCCAACGATGAACCATCGCAAGTGACAGACGCCTTCTCCGAGGTCTTCACCGTCCAGTGACACCGAACCAAGCAGCTCGTCATCCAAATAGGCGGAAAACGTCGCGTTTGATGGATTGTCGATCCGCGCCATAAACTCCGACATCTCCGTTGCAACTTTCTGCTCGAAGACAGCACCAAACCCGAAGTTCTTCGAATAGAAAGACGCATGTAAGTGTGCCACAGAAGCGATGACGCCTGGACGGTAGCCCTGATGCACCTCGATATCTGTCACAGCGTCCAAGTTCGACCGGTCTTCCGCGCTCAGGGCCTTTGCGAACAGGGCAAGACCCGTTTCAATCCGGGCGACATCCTTCGATGAAAGCCCGTCCAGCGCAGAGCAAAGTTGTCGCCGAGCGAAACCTTCAACGTCGCTCAGAAGGCATTTCCCCTTCATCGTAAGTGCGAGAATCCGTGACCGTTTGTCGCCCGGATCTGGACCTACTTCGATAAGACCATCTTTCTGTAGCTTCTGAACAAGACGGCTGACACTGGATTTCTCCAGATGCAGCAGTGCGCCGAGGTTGCTTGCGTTGGTTACTGTGCCGTGGTCAACCTCAATAATGGTATGCACGGCCGAAGGTGAAAGCTCCGTCCCTGCCAACCCCTTCTGCATGAAGCCAAGTTCGCGCACGATGTGCCGCGCCGCGCTGCGAATCTTGTCGATACGGGAAGTAGGAAGTATCTGAGTCATGGTTGTATGATACAACTGCCATCCTGCCCCGTCCACTGGGAGCAGACATTCGCTGCGGAGCCGAATTGATGTAGATTGGACTCGGAGGCGACTTTGAATCCAGTGCAGCAGCCGGTCGACAGTCATCCCTGAACTAGATGAGGGCGGCCCTAAGCGGACCTTCGAAGTCGCTCGAAATCAACAATTCAATTCCCGCGAAGCAGACCTTCAAGTACAGTGAAGTATTTAGGGACAAGCTGTCGTCGAGCCCGAGCTCAAATAGGGCGGTATCAATCCAGCTTCAAACCTTCTATGTCTGCGTGAAATAGGGAAAGGTACCACATGCCGAAATCCAAAAAGCCTAGGGTAAAGCGCCCGGGTGCAAACCCCATAAAGAAACCAGCTTTGCATCAAGCGCTCAACAACACTCCCGGACAACATGGTGAAAGGCCAACCAAGACGGGCAAGAAGGCACAAAACAAATCTGCGTGAGACAGCGCCATTTTTTTGAAATGAACCGGTAAGGTTACGGTATTTGCCATATTGGCCGCTACCCGACACCAAAAGCAGCGCCGCATCTCCCCAATCTAGGTCGCTCGGTAAAACAAGGACGGCCCAATGCGGGCACTCTACATCTTCCAGGGTTCAATCACCAGCTTCCCGAAAGCCGCCGTTCGTTCAGGGCGCCGTATTTTGAATTCTTGAACTGCTACACTGCGGCGCGAAATCGCGGCGACTGCTCCTCTGGCCGCTTTATCAGCATCCTATCACCAAGTTTCCCATTCGAAGTTGCTTGCTTATGGAGACGCAACGCCGTCAGTGCTACCAATCCACTTATGGCACAACCACTTGATCGCCTCGTCGAATGTCAAATCCAGAAAGCTCTCGCCGAGGGAAAACTGCGGGGGCTGGAGGGTGAAGGCAAGCCGCTTCCCGACCGATCAGGCGAGGCGTATACTGATATGGCGACTGCCGTTGCTGTCCGCATCATGGCCGAGGCGGGGACATTGCCTGAGGAGTTCGAGATCAAGAAACTGCTGGACGCCGCAAAGAAGAATTACAGAGGCGCAGAAAACCCCGAAGCCAAGCGTGTGGCAATGGCTTTAATCGCTGACTTACAGCAGCGTTATAACATCGCTGTCGAAGCTCGCCGGCGATTCATGTCGCCATAGTCGGGGCGTCTGCATTGCAGGATGCACATTGGTCGTTCTAGCACTCCGAAGCATCATGCACTTTGGGTTCGGAGCTATCGTTCGCTGTTTTCGGATTTCGTGAGGAGGCATACGGACCTTTCCTGCCATACATCGTGTCGGCAACCCCTCGCGGGATCGAAGCAATCCGCACCATCAAAAACCGCTACATCACGATATGAAGCCAGGTGTTCAGCGGGAAGTCGCCCTCATGCACGAGGTGTTTGGATTGATTGTCTGACACACCCCAACAGCCTCGGTCCTCCGTTCCCTAATCTTAACAGTGGACCCATTCAAATAGGGAGGCTCAATCATGATGCGCCCGCAGAACTGGCCCAAGTTCAGCTTTGGTGCCTTGCTGGAGGAAGCCTCGATGCGCATGTCGCACAACAAGCTCGGAGTTGCACTGGCCAACAAGCTGGCTCGGATCGCGTGGAGCGTCCTGAACTCTGGCAAATATCTTGATTGGAAGGAAAAAGAGACAGCGACCACGATCTAAACAAGCCACAGCTGCAACGATCTCGTAATGCCTCGCTGCAAGCGCAATGGTTTTCTGCGTTAGCGATAGCTACGTCCGCAAAAGGCAGTTTAGTCCGCGAAGCTACCGCTCGCCGCGATTGCTCCAATGACCGTTTTTTTCTGTTTGCGAAAAAGACGATGATGTTGTGGAATACTGCACTACGGGACGCGCTATCTGTCAGCTCTTCGCAGCATCAACTGGGATAGTTCCAAAGTTAAGTACGCCAAATCTGACGCAATTTCAGAACTTGCTTTGGCGGATTAAATTCTCGCTCATCAGCCTCGACCGATAATGTAACTCTTGATAGCGCACAACAAAGGTGGTCAGAAGGGTGGTTTATGATATTGGTGTATTATTCAATATATTGATTTTTATCATTTATTTTAAAATTAGTGGTGCCTCAAGAGGGACTCGAACCCCCGACCTTGTCCTTACGAAGGACCTGCTCTACCAGCTGAGCTATTGAGGCTTACGCATTATCATATTAGCGCTGCGGTCCTTTACAAGAGATGGCGCCCGGCGTGCAAGCCCCGTCGCCGTGATCAGCCGCCTTTAAGGCGGGCCAGAAGAACCACTTCGCTGTCAGGTTTGATCGGGGTGAACCAGCTATCGTTGTAAATCCGCCCGTCGATGGCGACCGAGACACCCCGATCAAGCTGGGGCCTGAGGCCGGGATATTTCCCGGCCAGCCCATCCAGTAATTCTCGCAGTGTGGCCGCGTCGATCTTGACCTCGGTCTGATCGTCGGTCATGGCGGCCAGCGAGCCCCAAATTTTCACCTGGACCATCGCTCGCCGCCTTTCCTACTTGCTGTGCAGCGCGCTCAACACCTTGGGCGGCGACATCGGCAGTTGCGTCAGGCGCACACCCGCAGCCTCGGAAACCGAGTTGGCCACCGCCGCCAGCGGCGGCACAATCGAGGTCTCGCCCACACCGCGCACCCCGTAGGGATGGCCCGGATTGGGGATCTCCAGGATCACGGTATCGATCATCGGCAAATCCGACGCGACGGGAATACGGTAATCAAGGAAGCCTGCGTTTTGCAGGATACCGTCATCGCCATAGATATATTCCTCGTTGAGCGCCCAGCCGATACCTTGCACCGCCCCGCCCTGGAACTGCCCCTCAACGTAATCCGGATGCACCGCCTTGCCCGCATCCTGAAACACGGTGTAGCGCAGGATTTTCACCGCGCCGGTTTCCGGGTCGACCTCAGTATCGACCATGTGGGTGGCAAAGCTCACGCCCGCACCTTCTGGGTTGGCCTCGTGATGGCCCGCAATCGGCCCGCCGGTGTTGGATGCCACGGCGGCGATTTCCTTGAGGGTCATCGGCGGGTGTTTCCCGGCGTTTTCGCCCGCCGGATGGGCCGCGCCATCTTCCCACTTCACCGCGTCTTCTTCGATGCCCCAGACCATGGCCGCACGCTTGCACATCTCGCGCTTGGCAGCGCGGGCGGATTCGATTGTGGCCAACCCCACCGCAAAGGTCACGCGGCTGCCATCGGTCACCTCGTTCTGGCCCAGCGATCCGGTATCCGCCACAATTGTGCGGACTTGCTCATAGGGGATGCCCAGCTCTTCGGCGGCCATCATCGACATCGACGCACGCGAGCCGCCGATATCCGGGTTGCCCTCGGACACGGTGACGGTGCCATCGGGTGTGATGTTCAGCGTTACACAGGTGTCGCCGCCGAAATTGAACCAGAAGCCGCAAGCCACGCCGCGCCCCTGGTTCTCGCCTAGAGGTGCCGCCCAGTGCGGGTGGTCCTTGGCCGCACGTAGCGTTGCTTCCAGACCAATCGCCGGGAAGGTCGGGCCGTAGCTAGCCTTAGTGCCTTCGCGCGCCGCGTTTTTCAAGCGCACTGCCAGCGGATCAAGGCCAAAGCCCTTGGCCAACTCGTCAATCGCGCTTTCGACCGCATAGGCCGCCATCGGCGCACCGGGTGCGCGGTAGGCTGCCTGCTTCGGGCGGTTTGTTACTACGTCCCAACCGACGGTCTTCACGTTTTCCAGATCATAGGGCGCGAAGGCCGACATTGATCCGAATTCGACTGGCGATCCCGGATAAGCCCCGCCCTGATAGCGCAACTCGGCGAAAGCGGCGGTGATCTGGCCGTCCTTGGTCATGCCGATGCGGACGTCTATTGAACTTGATGCTGTCGGCCCGGTGGCCCGCAGCACTTCCGAGCGGCTCATCACCATCTTAACCGGGCGACTGGTCTTGCGTGACAGCGCCAGAGCAACCGGTTCGAGGAAAACGGTTGTCTTGCCGCCGAACCCGCCGCCGATTTCCGACGCGGTGACACGTAGCTGCCCCTGCTCCATTCCCATGATCGCCGCACAGGTGTTGCGCACCATGTAGTGGCCCTGGGTGCAGCACCACAGATCTGCCTGCCCATCCGGACCCATCGAGGCCAGACAGGCATGGGGTTCGATATAGCCCTGATGCGTTGCCTCGGTCTTGTAGGTGCGTTCAATCACCCGGTCAGCTTTGGCAAGCCCGGCCTCGATATCTCCGTGACCAAATTCGTAGCGCGCGAGCACGTTGGGCGACATGCCCTCGGGGACGGTCTCGTTGGCGCGACCGTCGTGCAGAACCGGCGCGCCATCTTCCATCGCCGCGTCCACATCGGTGACATGAGGCAGCACCTCATAGTCGACCTTGATAAGCTTCAGCGCCCTCTTTGCTACGGCAACCGAGTTCGCCGCCACGGCGGCCACCGCGTGACCATCATAAAGCGCCTTGTCCCCCGCCATGCAGTTATCGAGGATATCAGCGGTGAAATCATCATCGGTGATCTCGCTGAAATCCGCACGGGTGACGACGCCGTGCACACCCGGCAGCGCTTCGGCGGCCGATGTGTCGATTGACTTGATCCGCGCATGGGCATGTGGGCTGCGCAGCACATGGGCGATCAGCATGCCCGGCGCGCTCATATCCGCACCGAACCGCGCCTTGCCGGTCACCTTATCGACGCCATCAGGGCGTTTCACCCGTGTGCCGACAACCTTGAACTGACGAGTCTGGTATTGCTGTTTGTCATCCAGTGCCATCTACGACGCCTCCCGCATTTCCTGCGCCGCATCCATGACGGCACGAATGATTTTGTCATAACCGGTGCAGCGGCAGAGATTGCCTGCCAGCCAGTACCGCGCCTCTTCCTCTGTCGGGTCCGGGTGCTTTTCCAGCAGCGACTTGGCCGCGACGAGCAGGCCGGGCGTGCAGATGCCGCATTGTAAGGCGGCATGTTCGATGAACTTGCGCTGCAACGGGTGCAGCTGATCGCCCTCCGCCATGCCTTCGATGGTGCCGATCTCGCGGCCCTCGGCCTCGGCGCCCAGCATCAGGCAGGAACAGACCAGGCGGCCATCGACCGTGACCGAACAGGCGCCGCAATCGCCGGTGCCGCAGCCTTCCTTGGCCCCGGTCATACCCAGACGATCGCGCAGCGCATCCAGCAGGGTTTCATCCGCCTCGCACAGAAATTCTGTCGGGTCGCCGTTCACTGACGTGGTGATGTGAATCTTGCTCATGCCGCACCTCCTGCGCGTTTCTTGGCAATCTTGGCGGCGCGCTTGGCAAGGACACCCGCCACATGCACGCGGAAATCAACAGTGCCGCGTTTGTCATCAATAGGCTTGGCCGCCGCCGAACAGGCCGCCGCCAGCGCGTCCAGCGCCGTATCGTCTACCTTGGTACCGATCAGTGCATCTGCCGCCTCAGGCACCAGCAGCACCGTAGGGGCCACCGCACCTAGCGACACGCGTGCGGCGGTGCAGGTGCCATCCTCATCCAGCGTCAGTGACACGGCACAACCGACCACGGCGATATCCATCTCGGTGCGGGGAATGAAACGCAGATAAGCGTCCGAAGACCGCGCACCGCGTTCCGGCAGGATGATCGCGTCGATCAGCTCACCCTTGGCCAGCGACGTCGTGCCCGGCCCGGTTGGGATTTCCTCGACCGGCACCACCCGTGTGCCGTCCGGCCCAACAACCCGCGCCACCGCACCTGCGGCGACCATCGCGGGCACGCTATCGGCAGCGGGCGACGCGTTGCACAGATTGCCGGCCATCGTGCAGCGCCCCTGCACCTGCGTCGATCCGATCAGGTTGGTGGCCTCCACTACACCGGGCCAATCCGCAACCAGCCCCTCGTGTTCGCCCATCTCGGCCCCCGACACGGCGGCACCAACGCGCCACCCACCATCTTCAGGGTTGATCTGGCGCAGCGCGTCGATCCGTTTGAGATCGATAACCGCATCCGGATCGGCCATATCAGAGCGCATCCTGACCAGAAGGTCGGTACCTCCCGCAAGAAGTCTGCAATCGCCGGAATGGGCAGCCAGCGCGCTGACCGCCTCTTCGACAGTGGTTGGGGCAAGATACTGCATGGGTCGCCTTCAACATTGGGTTTCAACAAATCAGCCTGAACTACAGCCGATGCTTGGCCGGATGACAATATACATAATGAGGTATTTGCCTTCCCGGGTACCGGCGCATGTCATCATTGTGCAGCACAGAGCGCAAGGCGGCCGTGCCACAAATGCGCTGGATTGGCCAAAAAGCGGCATTTTTCGCTAAGGCTCGCGCGATTTGGCGTTATAGCTTGATGCAGCGGCCCTGCTCACCTATCTGGACCGCACCGCATTATGACAGCCAAAAAGGTTCCCGATGCCGCCGCTGGAAAATATCGACCGTGCCCTGATGTCCATCATCATCACCGTCCTGATGCTGACGGTGGGTATCAGCCTTTGGGACAAGATCTATTTCGCATTGAAATTCGCTGCTGAAGACGGTGTTGTCGAATACGGCACCGCCATCGCGCTGCTGATCTCAAGCATTGTTCTGATCCGCAACGCTCTTTCGATCCGGGGACGCGCGGGAACATTGGCTGTGGCGCTGACCTTCTTTTACGCATTGCTGTTCTTCTTCGCCGCTGGCGAAGAGGTCTCGTGGGGCCAACGGATATTCGGCTGGGAATCGGGTGAGTATTTTCAGGAGAACAACATCCAGAATGAAACCAACCTGCATAACATCGTGGTGGGCGACAAGCAGCTGACCAAAACCCTCTTCGGCCCGATCCTGACAGTTGTGCTGCTGCTCTATCTGGTTGTGCTGCCGCTGCTTTATCAGCGACTTGCGTGGGTTCAGCGTATCGCCGACACGCTGGCGGTGCCGGTACCAGGTCTGCGCCACGCCGCGACCGCCCTGATCGGCAGTATCATCGTCGCCGTTATCGACGCCTTCGATGTAGATCGCGCGTGGGAGGTATACGAATGCGTCTTCGCCCTGCTGACGGTGTCGATCTTCCTGCTGCCCACGAACCGCGACAAGGTTACGTGAAGCGAAAATCAGCCCTTCAGGCGTTACCCAGCTCAAATCAGTCACATTGGCGCAAGCAAATAGTCACAATGCGGAAAATGCTGGCGTTGTGCGCAGCGATACGAATGTCGGCTTTCTGTTTCACCTTCTATCTTGGTATGCGCTCGGTGGCGCGCCAAACTCTTTGGAAAATGCGCTTGGGCCTTTATATCCGCAACGAGCCGCAATCTGTTTCATCGGAAGGCCCTTTGCCAAAAGCTCCAAGGCTATTGAAAAGCGCACGCGACGTCTCCAGGTCGAGAAACCCATTCCAAGCTCTGTCACGCATAACCGCGCCAACGTCTTGGATGATGCCCCGGCTTCCTCAGACAGCTGTTCAAGGGTGAGAGATTTGGAAGGGTCGTCCAGGCCGATCTGACAGACAGTTTGCAGTCTTCGGTCGCGGGGCATTGGAATGTTTAGCGGCAGTCCCTCTCCCCCCAAAGGCCATCCAGAACAATCCGGATCTTCTCCTCCGCCGAAAACTGTCGACGCGTCTTACGCTTGATCTCTTTGACGTGTTTGTCAGCCGATCCATTCGGCCCTGTCTTCGTTCTCATCTCGTATCCCCTCAAGGATTACGATGAGCGAAAGACACTCACTTAGCAAAACAATGCTGCCTGCCTGCTCATCGTGCTATTCGCTGACGCCGGGGAAGTATAATAATACGCTATTGGAGCGAGCGCAGCGAAATGACTCCTGGTCCCGCAGAGCCGGCCTTAAATCAACGCCCGAGCAATGACCGCTGTGCGGACGGAAGCAGCCAATTAGGGGGCTGACTCCAAGGTCTGCAATGTGTTCGCTATGGATGCTATCTAAATTCTGGCGAGGCGCCAATCGGGTGCCAGGTTTGATCTCGTGCAAAATTCTTCGGTGCTGTGCCCCGCGAACAGGCCATCCTGAGTCACCAGAACAGTGCGCCACCCCCGTGCGATCGCGCCTAGGATATCTGTATGGAGCGTATCGCCACACATGATAATGCGTTCAGGTTGAATGCCATGCAGGGTACTTTCGACCAAGTCATAAACTTCAGGGAACGGTTTGCCGAAAAAGTGAACGTGCTTCCGGCCCTGATCCAATAGCAAATGGCCGAAATGTCCCGGCTCCAACGAAAATCCATTGTCGCGGGGCGCGACCAGATCGGCGTTTGCAATGAGAATAGGGCGATCATGATGTCGCAATGACGCGCTGAGGAGACTTTGACGCGCATCTGTCCATCCACTGGACGACAGGAACAAAAACCCACTGACCTGATCATAATCAACCGGATTGTCGCTCAGTTTAATGACATCAAAGTCAACATCGCTCATCTTGTCTTCGGGGGCAGCGATCGCCCCCCACGAGCCAGCGGTCAGACAAGCGAGCGCCGCATCTCGACTGGTAATGATTTCATCCGGGTGAACTATAATGCCCAGTTTTTTGAATTTTTCTACAGCCCCTTGGCGATCATAGCTGGCTGCGTTGGTTAGGATGCGGATCTCGTTGCCCATGTCGCGCAGGTCTTGCAGTCTACGGTCGGCTCCGTCGATCAGCGTATCTCCAACATTCAAGACGCCGAACGCGTCAAACACGAAGGCAGAAGCTTGATCGGCAATCTCGGTGAGCGACGAAATATCTTGTGTTTGCGCTACTGGCCGCACCACTGGAAATCTTTGTCGAACTTCTTCGTATCGGTCAAAGATTTCAGGGGTGCTTAGCATAAATACGGGCAACCTTTATGTTTTCCATCACCCGCCCGCAGCACGCCAGCGTCGATCTGCCGACTGTAGCAACGCCATCGAAAATGACAAACCTAAAAAATTACAAAACAACAAAACTAATAATTCTTGATATATACATACCGGAAAATAGCGACAAATTGTAACTATGGTAGATATATTTGTTGTTTTGTCGTTATTTCGGTTCTAGCGTTTGCTAGCGATTCTTCAAGGCTGGGGTGATGTCCGAAAAAAAGCGAAAGCGACACAACAGCATAATGGGCCTTGTCCATGAGCGCGGTGTGATGAGCGTTGGTGCACTGGCCGAGCGGATGGGCGTGTCGATGCAAACCATTCGCCGAGATCTGGACGAGATGTGCGATGATGATATGTTGCTCCGTCGCCACGGCCGCATCGAACTGAACGCACAGCAGCGCAATACACCGTTTGACCAACGTGCCGCCACCAACCCCATCGGCAAACAAGAGATTGGCGAAGCTGCGGCAGAACTGATTCCGGATGGTGCGACGCTGTTCATTTCCATCGGATCGACCCCGCTGAGCGTAGCACGCGCCCTTAGGCGCCGCACAAATCTGACTGTGATTACCAACAATCTGAGCGCGGCAATGGCATTGAGTGACGAGATGTCCAATCGCATCATTCTGCCGGGTGGCGAGTTGCGTTTGCCGGATCGCGATATTCTCGGCGACGGTGTTGTAACGTTCTTTGATCGGTATCGTGCAGATTTCGCGATCTTTGGGTCAGCGGGTGTGGCTGAAGATGGCCGCCTGCTAGAATTTCACGCCGCCGAAGTGCGTACCCGTGAACGCATCCGCGAAAACGCGAAAACCTCAATTCTCGTGCTGGATGCGACCAAGTTTGGACGTCTGGCCCCGGCGGCAGGCGAGAATATCCGCGATGTGGATCGTGTCGTGTTGGATGAAAAACCCGAAGGTGTGTTCGCTCAAATGATTGAGGATATCGGCGATCGGCTTTTGCTTGCCGAAAGGGCGTTCGCATGACAAATGCACCTTTTGTTGTAATGAAAGCCGTGGCCAAGCGCTGGAATGGCCAACTGGGTGTCGAAGACATTTCGCTAGACATCGACGAAGGATCTTTCGTGGCTCTGCTGGGGCCTTCGGGATGCGGAAAATCTACGTCCTTGCGTCTGTTGGCAGGCCTCGAAATCCCGGATGAAGGGCAAATATTGATCGATGGCCGCGACGTGACCACCTCGGCGGCGTCTGATCGCAATCTGTCGATGGTTTTCCAATCATATGCCCTGTTCCCACACCTGTCTGTGGCTGAAAACGTGATCTTTGGCCTCAAAGTGCGCCGGGTGCCCCGCGCCGAGCGGGCTAAGAAAATGAAGCGTGCGCTGCAGATCACCGGGCTGGAGGGGCTGGAACACCGCAAACCCGGCGAATTGTCCGGTGGGCAACGTCAAAGGGTCGCGCTTGCGCGTGCGATTGTGGCCGGACAACGGTTGTGCCTGATGGATGAACCGCTGTCGAACCTTGATGCCAAACTGCGGAATTCGGTGCGCAAAGATATCAAGAAACTGCAACGTGATCTTGGCATTACTGTCATCTACGTCACTCATGATCAGACCGAAGCGATGAGCATGGCGGACAAAGTGGTACTGATGAAAGACGGGCGTATCCAACAGGTTGGCACGCCGGATGATCTGTATAACCGCCCTGCTAACACCTTTGTGGCCGAGTTTGTTGGCGCCCCCCCGATGGCATTGATCCAATCTTCGGTGCTGGGTGGATTTGATGCGTCTCTGACGCTGGGCCTTCGGGCCGAGCATGTCTCGATTGTATCGAAAGGCGAAGGGCAACTGTCCTGCACTGTCAGCGAGGCGGAGTTTCTGGGTTCGGAAACCCTGATAGGGCTCAGCCACGAAGGAACGGTTGGCCTGAGTGTCCTGCAGCCCGGTCTGGCACTGTTGGACGAAGGCACCACTGTCGACATCGCATTCGACGCTGCGAACCTACACAAATTCAACCAAGAAGGCGACCGCATGTCGGAGGTGTAAGTCGCCAGAATACAACAAAAACAAAAGGGAGAACTAATAATGAAACATCTGAGAAAACTGGGCCTTTCAACGGCTCTGGTTGCCGGGATGGCGATGCCAGCCGCAGCTGAAACCGAACTGACAATGTACTACCCTATCGCCGTGGGCGGTGCGCTGACCGAAGTGGTTGACAGCATCGTTGCCGACTTTGAGGCGGCAAACCCCGATATCAGCGTCAACGCAATCTATTCGGGCAACTATGACGACACCCGCGTGCGGGCGCTTTCGGCCCTGAACTCGGGCGAACCGGCACAGTTGGCCGTCATGTTCTCGATCGATGCCTATGACCTGATCGAACAGGACCTGATCCTGCCGTTTGACGATCTGACTGACGATACAGACTGGTTGAACAGTTTCTACCCGGCCCTGATGGCCAATGGTAAAATCGAAGGCAAAACCTGGGGCATTCCGTTCCAACGCTCAACCATCGTAGCTTATTACAACAAGGACATGTTCCGCGACGCGGGCCTTGATCCCGACAGCCCGCCCACAACCTGGGATGAGATGATTGAGGCAGGCAAGGCGCTGACCAAGGACGATACTTACGGGCTGATGATTCCGTCCACGGGTTACCCTTATTGGATGTTCCAGGCGCTGGCGATCCAAAATGGTAAAGAGGTGATGTCCAACGACGGGCTGACTACACATTTTGACGACGACGCTGTTGTTGACACCCTGAAATTCTGGCAGTCACTGTCGGCTGAACATGGTATTATGCCAAGCGGCACGGTTGAGTGGGGAACGCTGCGCCAAGCCTTCCTCGAAGGTCAAACCGCGATGATGTGGCATTCGACCGGCAATCTGACGGCCGTGAAGAAGAACGCCAGCTTTGATTTCGGCGTGGCCGAGTTGCCTGCCAACATACGCAAGGGCTCACCCACAGGTGGCGGCAATTTCTATGTGTTCAAGGACACTTCGGCGGAAGAACAAGCTGCAGCACTGAAACTGATCCAGTTCATGACCTCGCCTGAACAGGCCGCCGCCTGGTCTATCGCCACGGGCTATATGGGTGTATCGCCCGCCGCCTATGAAACCGAGGCGCTGAAAGCCTATACCGAGGAGTTTCCACCGGCTCTCGTGGCACGAAACCAGCTGGAACACGCGGTTGCCGAATTTTCAACCTTTGAAACGGCACGCGTTCGTGATGGCCTGAACAACGCCATCCAATCGGCGCTGACAGGCGCGAAAGAGCCTGCCGAGGCACTGGGCGAAGCGCAATCTGCAGCTGACCGGCTGCTAAAAGCGTATCGCTGATACCAACCGCACCGGCCCGCACATCGGACCGGTGCTTTGCCACAGGGCAAGCATCACATGAACAAACACATCAATTTGGAGAAACGCCGCCAAGCCATCTATGGCTGGCTTTTGTTGTCTCCGGCGGCCGTGCTTTTGTCACTCTTTGCTTTTTATCCGTCTTTCGCCACCTTCGTCTCAAGCCTCTTTTCCAAGAAGACCCGGCGCAAACCGTCTGAATTCATCGAGCTTGAGAACTACGCAGATCTATTTGCTGACCCCACGTTCTGGCTGGTGGTGAAGAACAACCTTTTCTACGCTGCCATCACCATCCCGGTGTCGATTGCCATTGCACTGGCCATGGCACTGTGGGCCAATTCCAAAATCCCGGCCCGCGGTTTCGTGCGCACTGCCTATTTCACCCCGACCGTCCTGCCGATGATTGCAGCGGCCAATCTGTGGCTGTTTTTCTACACGCCGGGGCTAGGCGTGCTCGATCAGATTGGATCGCTCTTTGGGCTGCCGTCGGTCAACTGGTTGGGCCAGCCGGAAACCGCCCTGTGGGCCGTTATCATCGTGACCATTTGGAAAGAGGCGGGGTTCTTCATGATCTTCTATCTCGCCGCCCTTCAAACCATCCCTGAGGACCTCAAGGAAGCGGCGGATATCGAAGGATGCAGCCGCTGGACTTACACCCGCCGCATCGTGCTGCCCCTATTGATGCCCACGACACTGTTCATCATGGTCAACGCGATGATCAACTCGGTAAAACTCATCGACCATCTTTTCATCCTGACCAAAGGTGGGCCGTCGGATGCCTCAAAACTGATCCTCTATTACATCTGGGAAATGGCCTTTGCCTTCTTTGACGCGCCCCACGCCGCCGCCATGACCATCCTTGTATTGGCGGTGCTCTGTGTTGTGGCCGCGATCCAGTTCTTCTACCTGGACCGCCGGACGCATTACCAATGAACACTGTATTGAGGTATATCGAACCCGCGGGCGCGATCCTATTGGCGGTAATCTGGATATCCCCGCTGATGTTTGCGTTCTGGGCCGCGTTTCACTCCACCTCTGATGCGGTGAACTTCAACCTTTTCTCGGCCTGGACCCTCGACAATTTCCGCACCGCCTGGGACGGTGCCCCTTGGTTGCGATATTTCCTCAACACCTTCCTTCTGGTGACGGTGGTATTGATCGGCCAGTTCATCCTGACAACGCTCGCCGGGTTTGCCTTTGCCAAACTCGACTTTCCCGGCAAGAACTTTGTGTTCATTCTGGTGCTGATGCAGTTGTTCATCCTGCCCGAGGTGCTGATTGTTGAAAACTACGCCATGGTCTCGCGGCTGGGCCTGTTCGATTCGATCCTCGGCGTCGGCATGCCCTATATGGCCAGCGCCTTTGGCATCTTCCTGATGCGGCAATCGTTCAAATCTGTCCCGATCGAGCTGCACGAGGCCGCGCGGATTGAGGGTTGCGGATTGCTGGGCATTTTGTGGCGGGTCTACGTGCCCTTGGCGAAACCCACTTATCTGGCCTATGCGCTGGTGTCGGTATCGACCCATTGGAACAACTTTCTGTGGCCCCTGATTGTGACCAATTCGCCCGAAACCCGGCCTTTGACCGTGGGCCTGTCCATTTTTGGCGCGCCTGAAAACGGCGTTGATATTAGCGTGATTTCCGCGGCAACCATGATGTCTGTTGCACCACTTCTTTTGGCTTTCCTGCTGTTCCAGCGCCAGTTCGTTCAGGCCTTCCTGAGGGCCGGGATCAAATGACCACCATTCTGCAAATCTCGGACACGCATATCGTGCGACCGGGACAGTTGGTATCCGGGCGTCTCGATACCGCGGCATCGTTGGAAAAACTTGTGAAGCGCGTTTCGGCGAACAAATCTCAGTTTGGCAAGATCGACGCAATTTTGGTCAGCGGAGATGTAAGTGACGATGGTACTGCCGAAAGCTACGCGTTCTTTAAATCTCTCATGGCGCCACTGGAAGCGCCTCTTTTTGTCATTCCCGGCAACCACGATTTGCGTGAACCGATGCGCAGGACCTTTTCTGAACAGGGATATTTGCCTTCAGCCGGCAAGCTGAACTGGCATCAGCAGATCGGCGACATCGATGTCATCGGACTGGACACGTTGGTTGAAGGTGCAGGTGGCGGAGAAATTGACGCGGCCACATTGGATTTCCTTGAAACCGCGATAACAGCCAACAAATCACGCCCAGTCCTTTTGGCGCTACATCATCCGCCATTCCCCAGTGGGATTGCCTTCATGGATAGAATTGGCCTTGAAGGTATCGGGAAACTGGCAAAAGTGCTGAGTGGAGTTGACACTGAAATTCGGGTGGTATGTGGCCATATCCACAACACGATGGTGGCAAATGTCGGCGGCAAGACAGCCTTATCTTCCCCGTCATCCTGTAGCTGTTTTGAATTTGATGTGGCAGGAGACACGCCGGTTGGATTTATGGACCAGACGGATGGCTTCATGCTGCATCGCTGGCAGGACGGGTTTCAATCAACACGCATACCAGTCGAAACCGGTTCGGGGCCCTATCCATTCTGAATCTTTCTTAACATTTGCGCAGCTTGAAACGCGCCGAGAACGGCCTTGAATACATGGATCCGAAACATAAAGGAACGTAGGGAATGGCGTTACGCCAATTCCCGAAGGTGGCGGAGATGAATACTGCCATGTAGCACCAATTCGGACACTCGCATCACGTATGCATTTAGGACACTAACGGGTTGGTCTCAGATGATCTCGTCCTCGTCGTAAAGCGGTGCGGCCTCCAGATGCGCGGTCACACCTTCGGCGGCATCATCGGCGCGGGGCGTCTCGGCGATGTGAAACAGCGCCTCACCTTCATAAACGACCGGCATGTTGGTGCGTCCAATCACGATACCCTCGGCATCCGCCATGACTTCGGTTTCAACCTCACCGAACGGATCAGTGACAGCCCCCAGCACCGTGCCGGGTTCTACCGTGTCGCCAATCGTCAGGTAGCCGCGAAAAAGGCCGCCTGCGGGCGCGCGATACCAGCTTGAGGCACTGCAGAAGACCGGTTTGATCCGCGCCTTGGGCACGCCTTTGGCGGCGATCATGCCAAGCTGTCGCATCACCCGCAAAATGCCGCTGACACCGGCACGCGCGGCCAGTTCGTCAAACCGCAACCCCTCGCCGCCCTCATAGAGCAGCACATCCACGCCCGCCTCTTCCGCCGCCAAGCGCAAAGACCCGTCGCGTAGTTTCGAATGCATCATCACCGGCGCGGCAAAGGCCTGACCCAGTACGCGCAGCCGCTCATTGCCCGGGGTCAGGCGTAGCTGAGGCATGTTGGTGCGGTGAATGGCGGCAGAATGCAGATCGATGCCCACATCGGACCGTTCAACGACTTCCGTCATGAAAATATGCGCCAGCCGCGACGCCATCGAACCTTCAGCCTGTCCCGGAAAACATCGGTTCAGATCGCGCCGATCCGGCAGATAGCGCGTGTTGTTGAGAAACCCGAAGGAGTTCACGATCGGCACCGCCAGCAAGGTACCTGCCATATTATGCAGCGCCTCCGCCTTCAGCAATCTGCGGACGATTTCAACCCCGATCACCTCATCTCCGTGAATGGCAGCCGAAACAAACATCACCGGGCCGGGCTTTTTCCCGTGGATGACATGTACCGAAAGATTTACCGGTGTGTGATCCGACAGCGTACTGACCGGCACGTCCACAGTCTTGCGCGAGCCGGGCGCAATCTCGGTTCCGTTGATCTTGAACGTCTCGCGCTTCGCCATATCTGCCCCAACCTGTTTGCCAAGCGATAGGCAAATTCAGGCGCGCTGTCCATTCCACTGCGCGGTGTACGGGCCAGGGAACATCTTCAAGGCGTTGCGGATACTCCTTCTGTCAGCAATTCCCGATACTCCTTGCGCAGCAGATCCAGCTTCGGATCGATATATCGGGTACAGAACGGCCCGCCCCGGTTTTTCCGGTGATAGTCCTGAAACCGCACTTCCGAGGGCTTGAACCCTTCGAAATCCAGCACCCTTGTAACAAGCGGAACATCGAAACCGGACTGCAAACCATCCAGCACCGCCTCGGCCTGCTTGCGTTGCGCGTCAGAGCGGACATAGACGGCACTGCGATATTTGCCGCGCATCTTGTGGTTAGATGTGCTGGCATGGGTGCGCAGATGCACCTCGATCAGCGCCTCAAGCGGGATGGCATCGGCATTGAAATGCGCGACCACTGCTTCGGACCAGCCCTCATCCGGCGTCGTGGCACGGATGAAACCCTGATCCACCCGGCACACACCGCGCAGCGCGACAAAAACGGCCTCGGTACACCAGTGACAGCCGCCGCCCAATCCGATCGAGGTCACGCCCATTGGCCGTCCGGTACATCCTGCCCAAGCGCCGCAAGAAACCGCGCCGGATCAAGGTTGAAATCGGCATAGATCACGCGACCCTGCGGGTCGATCACCGTGAACCACGGCGTACCGCCAGTCTGATAATCCAGCATGAAGCCCGACAGGCCCGCGCCCGCCGGTTGCACGTCATGGCCGAAGGGGATGGCGAGGCCATAACGCTCCTGCGTTGGGCGTAGCCTGTCGACTGTGTTCTCCTCAAACCCTTCAAAAACAGTCTGAATGACCGCAAACCCAAACCCCTTGCCTGCCAGCGCCCTGACCAGCATTTGCAGGGTCGGAAAACCGTGGGAATGGCAACCGGGGCACCAGTGTTGGAAGCAATAGATCAGCTTGAACCCATCCCCCAGATCGGCCAGTTGCAGCGGCTTCTTCGTTGGCTGGCCAGCCCCGTCAATCCAGGTGGTCACACTCAGTTCGGGCGCAGGTTGGCCGAGTTGCATCTGACTATTCGGCAGCGTCGCGTTTCGGCAGCCGCCAGCCCGGGCGGATGAAGTGACATGTATAGCCGTTCGGGAGGCGCTGAAGATAGTCTTGATGCTCGGGCTCGGCCTCCCAGAAATCGCCGACCGGTTCCAGTTCGGTCACGACGCGTCCGGGCCAGAGGCCGCTGGCGTTGACATCAGCGATAGTATCCTCGGCCACCGCCTTCTGGTCGTCGTCGACATAATAGATCGCCGAGCGATACGACATCCCTCGGTCATTGCCCTGCTGATTGGGCGTGGTTGGGTCATGTATCTGAAAGAAGAATTCGAGCAGCTCGCGATAGCTGATCTTGTCAGGCTCGAACGTGATCTCGATCCCCTCGGCATGGGTGCCGTGGTTGCGATAGGTGGCGTTGGGTACGTCGCCGCCGGTATACCCAACACGTGTCGAGGTAACGCCGGGCAGTTTGCGGATCAGATCCTGCATTCCCCAGAAACATCCTCCGGCCAGTACAGCGCGTTCGGTCATGATACGTCCTCCACTTGGTTCAGGTACTCACCATAGCCTTCCGCCTCCATCTCGTCACGGTGAACGAAACGAAGCGAGGCCGAGTTGATGCAATAGCGCAGCCCGCCCCGATCACGCGGCCCGTCGGGAAAGACGTGGCCCAGATGGCTGTCGCCATGGGTCGAGCGGACCTCGGTACGGATCATCCCATGCGTGGCATCCCGCAGCTCGTTGATATGGGCGGGTTCGATCGGTTTGGTGAAGCTGGGCCAGCCACAGCCGCTTTCATATTTGTCCGACGAGGCAAAAAGCGGCTCGCCCGAGACGATATCGACATAGATACCCGGCTCTTTATTGCCGAGATATTCGCCAGTGCCAGGGCGTTCGGTGCCCGATTGCTGGGTCACCCGGTATTGTTCCGGGTTCAGGCGGGCGATGGCATCGGGGTCTTTGTTATAGGGCATGGCATTCCTCTTACGCGTGACATTAGGCATAAGATGGCGCGCAGCCACCGAATTTCCAAGGTGGAGCCGGGGGTGGTCACCAGAGCGTGATGTGGTGAAAGACGCAGTTGGCGCCCTCAACGCCGGGCCGGATCGGATATCTATGGCCAAGGGAAGAGCGAATTCCCCAAATCATTTGTGCGAGGCGAGCCCCCCCCAAAAGCCGCATAACAGCCAGACTTCGGGATGGCGATTCAGCACAGGTGATCCGCGCTTTATCCCCGCAACGTCCTTGGTTCTGAGTTCAATTGAGCCGGCCAGTCGCCAGGAAATACAGTCTTACCCTGCGCGGTTGAAACAGAACGCTGCGCCTATTGAAATCATTGAAACACAACTTCGACCTCACCGATGACAAGCTGAAACACAGTGGCGCTATCAGAAGGTCACTTCACAGTCAGAGGACGTATTCAAATGACACATTCATCAATCAGCCATAAGGGTCCGGCGCCTGATGGCATTTTCACGCCGCATTTCATTACCAACCGAATCTCTAACGCCTTGGCGCGGATCAAACAGATGCGCGAAGCAAACACCGCGATCAAACTGCTTTCGGAACACACCGATGCCGAGCTTGCAGATATCGGCATTCTGCGGGCGGACCTTGCCGAGGGCCGGTTTGAAGAAGCAGCGGATGCGCGGGCGTTGGCAATGCTTCGGGTCTACCGGTAGCGGTCCTGCCAGCCGGTAGAACGAGCGCAGGAAATGATGGAGCAGCGGACATGGCCTTGCCCGCTGCTCTTTTTTTGAGGCCCGGCCTATCAGGCCGCCGACCGATCACCCGCTCAGCTTGGCATCTTGGTCTTGCGCAGATATGGCAGCACCGTTTCGAACTCGCCGAACTTGGCTTTGGCGTCTTCGTTCGACACGGTCGGCGGGATGATCACATCTTCGCCCATCTGCCAATCCGCAGGGGTAGCCACGCCCTTACCGGTGCTGGTTTGCAGCGCGTCCAGAGCCCGCAGCACTTCGGCAAAGTTGCGGCCCACGGTCATCGGGTAGGTCATATTCAACTTTAACTGCTTATCCGGCCCGATGATAAAGACACTGCGTACCGTGGCGCTGTCGGCGGGTGTGCGGCCATCGGGCATATAGGCCTCGGCCGGCAGCATGTCGAACGCCTTGGATACCGCCAGACCCTCGTCAGCGATAATCGGAAATCCAGGTTTGGCTCCGCCCACCTGTTCGATATCGCCTTTCCACTTCTTGTGATCCTCAACCCCGTCCACGGAAACGCCGATCACCTTGGTGCCGCGTTTTTCCCATTCGTCGCTCAGTCGCGCGACGGCGCCGAACTCGGTCGTGCAGACCGGCGTGAAATCCTTGGGATGCGAAAACAGGATCGCCCAGCTATCACCGATCCAGTCGTGAAAGCTGATTGTCCCCTGGTCTGTTTCAGCGGTAAAGTTCGGTACGGTATCGTTGATACGCAGTCCCATGTCGTCTTCCTTTTCAGTTGTTTTTTCGGCGTTTCGCAAAATTTGATCAAATTATCCGACTCGGCTAACATCACACCTTGCAGGCCAGCATTTCCCCTGACACAGTGCCGCAAAATTGACGGAGGTCAACCATGATCGACAAACGAGAATTCTACATCAACGGCAGCTGGGTCGCACCCAGTGTAGCAAATGATCACAACGTAATCGACCCTTCCACCGAGGAGCCTTGCGCAGTGATCTCTTTGGGTGGCCAGGCCGATACAGATGCTGCAGTGGCCGCTGCCAAGGCCGCGTTGCCCGGCTGGATGGCGACCCCACCAGAAGAACGAATCGCGGCGGCCGAACGTATTCTTGAGGTCTACAATACCAAGGCCGAGGAAATGGCGCAGGCGATCAGCCTTGAGATGGGCGCGCCCATCGACATGGCGCGCCAGCAGCAGGTTGGCGCCGGCAGCTGGCACATCCAGAATTTCATCACCGCCGCCAAGGATTATGCGTTTGACGCCCCTCTTGGCGATCACGCCCCGAATGACCGGATCATTCACGAAGCGGTTGGCGTTTGTGCCCTGATCACGCCGTGGAACTGGCCGATGAACCAGGTCACGCTCAAGGTTATTGCGGCGCTAATCGCCGGGTGCACGATGGTCTTGAAACCATCCGAGGAATCACCACTCAACGCCCTCCTCTTCGCCGAGATCGTCGATGAGGCCGGTCTGCCACCGGGCGTCTTCAACCTGGTTAATGGCGATGGCGTGGGCGTGGGTAGCCAGCTTTGCGCCCATCCGGATGTCGACATGGTCAGTTTCACCGGATCAAGTCGCGCAGGCAAGCTGATCTCGAAAACCGCCGCCGATACACTCAAGCGCGTCAGCCTGGAACTCGGCGGCAAGGGCGCCAACCTGATCTTTGCCGATGCCGATGAAAAAGCCGTCAAACGCGGCGTGCTGCATTGCATGAACAACACCGGCCAGTCCTGCAATGCCCCCACCCGCATGCTGGTCCAGCGCGAGCTTTATGATCAGGCCGTCGAAACCGCTGCCGAGACCGCCAATAAAGTAACTGTCGGCTCCGCACATGACGAAGGCCGCCATGTGGGTCCGGTGGTAAACGAGGTGCAGTTCAACAAGATCCAGGACCTGATCCAGAAGGGCATCGACGAAGGCGCGCGCCTTGTGGCCGGGGGCACCGGTCGCCCTGATGGCCTCAACCGTGGATTCTATGTCAAACCCACCGTCTTTGCCGACGTCACCCCCGACATGACCATCGCGCAGGAGGAAATCTTCGGCCCGGTCCTGTCGATCATGCCGTTTGACAGCGAAGAGGACGGCGTGCGGATCGCCAACGATACCCCCTACGGCCTGACCAATTACGTGCAGACCACCAATCCGGCACGCGCCAACCGACTGGCGCGCGCCCTGCGCTCGGGCATGGTCGAGATGAATGGCCAGAGCCGCGCTGCGGGCTCCCCCTTCGGCGGCATGAAGCAATCGGGCAACGGGCGCGAAGGCGGCACATGGGGCATCGAGGATTTCGTCGAGGTCAAGGCCGTTTCGGGCTGGACGCCGGGCGTCTGAACCATGCAGATCGGCGCTTTTGTCCTGCACCTGACCCGCGCAGAAAAGCGCCGGGCAAACGCGCACAAACTCAAAAATACAAGCGGGCTGGATGCGGAAATCTGGCCCGCGGTTGACGGGCGCGCGCTGCCCTCGTCTGACATTGCTGAAATTTTGCGCGAACAGATCTTTGAACCGCGCTACCCGTTCCCGCTCAAGACCGGCGAGATCGGCTGCTTCCTCAGCCACCGCCAGATCTGGGCCGAGATCGTCCGGCGCGGCATCCCTGCCGGTTTCATCATCGAAGACGATGCGGGCCTTGAGCCGGGCAGGTTCAAAAACGCCCTTACCCTGGCGATCGATAACATCGCGCGGCTGGGTTATATCCAATTCCAGACCCGCGCCCCGAAAGAGCCCAGGTTCCTGGTCGATAGCGCCGGAGGTTGCGCCCTGACCGTGCCGCAGCAGGGCGGATTGCGCACCACGGCGCAGATGGTCAGCCTTGAGGCGGCCGAGCACCTTCTGGATCTGTCACGAAGCATCGACCGGCCCGTTGACACCTTTGTGCAAAGCCACTGGTTCACCGGGTTGCGCCCGGCGGTGGTCTATCCTTCAGGGGTGCTGGAAATCGGGGACACGCTGGATGGGTCAACCATTCAGGGCGGTCGGAAACCCCTGCTTGAGAAATTGCGGCGCGAGCTGTCACGTGGGAAATACCGCAACGCGGTGACCCGGCTGTCGCGCCATTCCGAGGCTCCCTGCAGGGGCGGTTTGCATGGCTGACCGCATCATCTCGCGACTCTTTGGCGGGGCAGGCAACCAGCTTTTTCAATATGCTGCCGGGCGGGCGCTGGCAGATCATCTGGGCTGTGATCTGGTGTTGGACACGCGCTATGTCGCGGATAGCGCCGACCGGGGTGATTGCTTTGGTCATTTCCGGAATGCGCGCTTCAGCCGCGATGAAAACCTGCCCCCGTCAAAATCAGACGGCGCCCTGCGCTACGGCCTCTGGCGCAAGTTCGGCCGCGATCCGAAATTCCACCGCGAACGGGAGCTGGGCTTCGACCCGGGTTTCTTCGATTTACCGGCAAACTCCTACCTGCATGGGTATTGGCAATCCCAGAAGTATTTCAAACCGATCATCGACCAACTGCGCGCGGATCTGACCTTCACGACCGAACTGAACCCCGCCAATGCCGAGATGGCCGCACAAATTGCCACGGCCCCCACCCCCGTCGCGCTGCATGTCAGGCGTGGCGATTACATCGCCTCGGGCAGCTACGCTGCCTGTTCGCCCGACTATTACCGCGCCGCAGCGGACCTGTTGGCAAAAAAACTCGGCACGTCGCTCACCTGCTTTGTCATCTCCAACGATCCCGCTTGGGCCCGCGAGAATCTCGACCTCGGGCAGGAGAGCGTGTTCGTCGACCTCAACGATGAGAAAACCGGCCATTTCGACCTACGCCTGATATCACTCTGCGCCCATAACGTGATCGCCAATTCCACCTTCTCGTGGTGGGGCGCCTGGCTGAACAGCCATCCAGGTAAGCTGGTCGTGGCCCCAAAAGACTGGTTCGCCAAGGATAAGCTCTCGAACCCCGACATTTGCCCAGAAGACTGGCTGCGGCTGTGACGCCGTGTGGCGTTATTTATCATGCTATGGCGCAGTTTCTGGCGCTCACGCGGTATGTTGGGAACGAAACAACTAACGGCAAAACGGGTATTGCCCGACAAATGATTGCATGAACCTTACAATCCCCGGCTACACCCAGCTCACATCTGGCGCCCTCCGGCCAATCGCTCTAAGACAGCCCTCATGACACACGACACAGATATCGCAAAAGCCCGCTTCGTGCCCGGCACCGTGCACAAGCGCGATATCTTTTCCGAAACCATTTCGGGCACGCTGGAAGGCATGCCCGACTTCCCCGTGGTGCTGCGCAAGCTTGACGGTGTACCCTTCTACGCCCGTCCCATCGCATGGTTCCTCGCCCGCAAGGAAATCAAGGGGCTGCGCGCCGTTCAGGGGATCGAAGGCACGCCGGTTCTGGTTCGTATCGACAAGACCGGCCTTCTGCGCAGTTGGACGCAGGGCACGCCGCTGCAACTTGCAAAACCAACCAATGCCGGCTGGTACAAAGACGCGAAACGCCTGCTGCGTCAGATGCGCCGCGCGGGTGTCACTCATAACGACATCGCAAAGCCGCAGAACTGGCTGATGACACCCGATGGCCGCGCCGCCGTGATCGACTTTCAACTGGCATCGGTTCATCGCCGCCAAGGCACGCTCTTTCGCACCATGGCCCGCGAAGATCTGCGCCACCTGCTGAAGCAGAAACGCGCCTATGCGCCGGATCTTCTTACGCCATCTGAACACAGGATGCTTGCCACCAAGGCGCTGCCCTCACGCATCTGGATGGCCACCGGCAAACGGCTCTATAATTTCATCACCCGGCGGCTGATGAACTGGTCGGATGGCGAAGGCACCGAGGACCGGATCTCGCGCGACGGCCCCACCCTGATCGCGGCGCTTTCGGCGCATCCCAAGGTCAGCGATGTGGCATTGCACACCTACGCACTCCCGGCGAAGGGTGTGGGCCTCTATGCCTTCGTCGAGACCGACCTGACCACGACGGAGCTTCGCGGCCTCGCACCCGAACCTCTGCCGGAGCTGATCCAGCCCGTCGCCGCCCTGCCGCGCTCCGAGGATGGCACGTTGCGCGACGACGCGCTCAATCTCATTGCCACCAACCGGCTCGATGAACTAGAGCTGCTACAGGCCGATGACCCGGCGCTCTCCGCCGCCCTGAAACCGGTCATCGCCGGACGTCTCAATCTCACCGACCGGGTGCTGCGCCGCTAAGGCAAAACGTACATAACATGTGTACATCCCGTACACCCAGTACGTTTCAGATCAGAACGGCACCGCTGCGCGAAACTTCATGCCCACGCCGCCATCAGGATGCCGCAACCGCAGTTCTTCCGAGTGCAGCATCATCCGCGGAAAGGCCGCCGCAGCGCCACTTGCATAAAGTGGATCGCCCAGAATCGGATGCCCCAGGGCCAGCATGTGAACCCGCAACTGGTGGCTTCGCCCGGTTTTCGGCATCAACTTCACCCGGCTCTCTTGTGCCGAAGCCTTCATCACCCGCCAGTCGGTCACCGCTTGCCGGCCCGTCTCGGAACAAACCTTCTGCAAAGGCCGGTTCGGCCAGTCCACGATCAGCGGCAGATCAACGGTGCCGAGTTTCGGTTCAAGTCTCCCTGAAACCCTTGCGATATATGTCTTTTTCGTCGTGCGCTTCTCAAACTGCAGCCCCAGATGTCGTTGCGCATGGGGCGTCAGCCCAAAGACCATCACCCCGGAAGTATCCCGGTCCAATCGATGCACCAGTAGCGCCGTCGGGAAAGCCACCTGCACCCGTGCAAGCAAACAATCCGCCAGATGGGCACCCTTTCCGGGCACCGACAAAAGCCCCGCCGGCTTGTCCACCACGACAATCTCGTGATCTTCGTGCAAAACCTCTAGCGGTGTATCCGGGGGAACATATTCAGACATGGCCGCCGCATACACCAACGCCAAGGCAGCCACCAGTCCCGAGGAGAAGGCCGGAGGCCGCCGACGAGATATAGAGCGCAGGCCAGCGGCCCGCACATTTTAACAACGATTTCTAAGCCTTGGCCCGTTCACCTTTGGGATCATACATCGGCCGCAACGATGCTTCCGCCTTGACCCGCGTGCCCGCCACGTCGATCTCGTAACTTGAGGCCAGCACCTGCTCGGCACTCTCGCCCTTGCATTGCACATAGCCCATCCCCATGGCGCCACCCAGATGGTGGCCGTAATTGCCCGAGCTGAGGTAGCCAACGATCTCACCATCACGCAGAAGCGGCTCATTGTGATAAAGGAGCGGTTCTGGATCGCTCAGTTTGAACTGCACCATTCGCGCAGACAGTCCCTCGTCCTTCTTTCGCAGCACCGCATCGCGACCAAGGAAATCAGGCTTGGCGGTTTTCACAGCGAAGCCCAACCCCGCCTCCAATACGTGATCCTCGCAGGTGATGTCATGACCGAAGTGGCGGAAGCCCTTTTCGATCCGGCAACTGTCCATCATGTGCATGCCGCAAAGCTTCATACCATGCGCCTGTCCGGCCTCGTGCAGCACTTCGAAGGCGTGGCCCGCCATGTCAGCACTCACATAGATCTCCCAGCCCAACTCGCCCACATAGGTCACTCGGTGGACGCGAGCCATGCCAAAGCCCAGCTCGATCTCCTGCGCGGTGCCGAAAGGATTGACGTCATTGGAGAAATCATTGGGCGACACCGCCTGCAGCACCTCGCGCGCCTTCGGCCCCATGACAGCCAGAACACCCTCGCCCGCCGTCACATCGGTGATCACCACATTGAACTCGCCCTTGTGGCGCATCATCCAGGTCTGATCGGCCAGTCGCGTGGCGGCAGGTGTCACGACCAGATAAGCGGTTTCGCTCATGCGTGTCACGGTCACATCCGCCTCGATTCCACCGCGATTATTCAGAAACTGCGTATAGACGATCTTACCCTCGGGCACCGAATAGTCGCCGCCGCCCACATAGTTCAGAAATGCTTCCGCATCCGGCCCCTCGACCCGTATCTTGCCAAACGACGACATGTCATACATGCCCACGTCGGTGCGGACCGCCTGATGCTCAGCCGCTGAATTATCGAACCAATTCTGCCGTTTCCAGCTATAACGATATTCGCGCTCCTGACCCTCATTCGCGAACCAATTGGCGCGTTCCCATCCGGCGATTTCACCCATCACCGCGCCTTGTTCCAGCAGGTGGTGATGGAACGGCGTGCGACGGACACCGCGAGCGGTGCGCTTTTGCAGGTAAGGGAAATGGTCGGCATAAAGCAGACCCAACGTTTCCTTGGACCGCTCAAAGAGATAGTGTTTGTTGCCCTGGAACGGCTGCATGCGGGAAATGTCCACATCGCCCAGATCAAACGGTTTCTCGCCGCTATCCATCCATTGGCTCAACGCATGACCGGCGCCGCCCGCCGACTGGATACCGATCGAGTTGAAGCCGCATGCGACCCAGACATTGTCCATCTCGGGCGCAAGACCCAGATGATAGGCGTCATCCGGCGTGAAGCTCTCCGGCCCGTTGAAGAAGGTGTGAATCCCCGCCTCCGCCAACAGCGGCATCCGGTTACAAGCCGCTTCGAGGATGGGTTCGAAGTGATCGAAATCTTCGGGCAGTTGGTCGAATTCGAAACTCTCAGGAATGCCATCCATACCCCAGGGTTTCGAGTTTGGCTCAAACGCGCCCAACAGAATCTTGCCCGCATCTTCTTTGTAATAAGCACATTCATCCGGCACTCGCAGCACCGGCAATTGCCCCAGACCGCTGATGCCTTCGGTCACGATGTAGAAATGCTCACAGGCATGCAGTGGCACATTCGTGCCTGCCATCCGGCCCACTTCGTGGCCCCACATGCCCGCGCAATTTACGATCATCTCGCAGGCGATATGGCCCTGCGCCTGCCCGTTATCGCTGGCCCAGTCAACACCGGTCACCCGGCGGCCTTCGCGTGCGATACCGCAGACTTTTACGCGTTCCTTGACCAACGCGCCGTTCTGACGGGCGCCTTTTGCCAATGCGAGCGCGATATTGGCCGGATCGGCTTGCCCATCCGTGGGCAGCCAGACGCCGCCGGTCACGCCCTCAAGATTGATATGTTCGTAGCGTTCCTTGACCTCTTTGGGCGACAACTCCTCGACCGGGACACCAAAGGCCCGCGCCATCGCCGCCTGACGGAACAGCTCTTCGCGGCGCTCGTCGGTCAGCGCGACCGAGACAGACCCGCCCTGACGCAGCCCGGTGGCCACGCCGGTCTCTTCCTCAAGTCCAAGGTATAGCTCGGCAGAATAGCGTGCCAGCTTGGTCATGTTCGACGTGGCCCGCAGCTGCCCGATCAGGCCCGCGGCATGCCAGGTGGTGCCGCAGGTCAGTTGCTTGCGTTCCAGCAACACGACATCCTTCCAGCCCATCTTGGCCAGGTGATACGCCACAGAGCAGCCAACAACACCGCCGCCGATAATGACCACACGCGCCTGTGAAGGAAGTTCCATGTCTCAATCTCCTACTTAATGTCAGCAAAGTCGCGCAACACGACAGCCACGGCCACAATTCGTCTCAGCTACCCTAGCAAGGCCCTACACAAACATCCCACCGCGAAACGTCAGGTAAGGCGGAGTTTTCAGCAGATCAGCCGACGTTAGCGCCACCACGCCGACGTGCCTTGCGCGCCGCCTGTGGGGTCAATCCGAATAGCGCACGGTAATGCGGTGTGAACCCGCTTGGGAAGCCACAGGCCAGTGCAATCTCGTTGATCGCCATCGATGTATTCAGAAGCAGGTTGTTGGCCTTGTTCAATCTGAGCGCACGGTAATATTCCGCCGGGCGGCTTGCCAGCTTGTCGCGGAAACGCCGTTCGAGCGAGCGTGACGAAACGCCCACCAGCCGCACAAGTTCCGAGATCGGCAAGGGTTCCTCGATATTGGCCTGCATAAGCGCGATGCATTCATCCAGCTCTTTGTCACCGGTAAGCGCCACGCTGCTGCCGCCAAAGGGTTGCAGGGTGCCCAGATCGCGAATGCGGTCATGCAGAAGCACATTCGCCACCGCCGTGACCGTGGCTGCCGGAATGTGCCGCGACATGATGTTCAAAACCACATCCACCGTTGACCCCATACCCGCACTGGTGATGATCTGGCCCTGTTCGGTGGCCAGAACCTGCGTCGTCTCTTCCAGTCCGATCTTTTCCTGCAGGACGGCGCGGTTTTCCCAATGGGTGGTCAAATTCTGATCACCGCGTTCACCGATATAGCGGCTGGCGGCCTCGGCCAGGAGGATCACCTTGATACCACGGCTGACATAGCTGTCGATAAGCCGGCCCAGTGACAGGTCGGGATGTGATGGATCCGAATTGCCAATGGCAAAGACATAATCCGCCTCGGGGTAGCTTTCGAATGGGGCAGTTTCCACGTAAGCGTCTGATGAACAGGCGATCGCCCCCCCCGTTGCCGACAGGCTGCGCCAGGAAAAGAACGGCTTTAACGCAATCCGGTTTGCGAGACGCAGCTGATCCACGACGGCCGCAAATTCGGTCAGCACAAAGCCCTCGGTCAGCAACAGATCGACATGAACCGTTGTGATTTCAGGGTCTGTCATTGCGGTCCCCTAGACGATCTGATGCCCGGCGGCATTCAGTTGCCGCGCCAGTTCCCGGATGTGATCGGGGCCGATCTCACAGCATCCGCCCACGATAGTCGCACCCTGTGCAATCCAGCCCATGACGAATCCGGCATAGGCTGCTGGGTCAAGATCAGCGCGCTGCTCGAGGGCATCAACCGTCGGCAAATCCGTCAAAAAACCGTCGCTGATGCGCGTGAACCCATTTGCATAGGCCCCAAAAGGCACGCCAAACTCCGCGATGGCGGTCAGCGCTGCGGCAACGGCTTCGGGCCGCGAGCAATTGATCAAAACCGCCTCGGGCTGATACCCCGCAACCACCCCCGCCAGATCCGACACCAACTCGCCCGAACGCAGCCGGGTGCCGTCATCATCCTGCACCGTGACTGCCAGCCAAACCGGTTTGCCCTGCCCTGTCGCCGCCCGCAGCGCGCCCTCGGCCTGATCGACCGAGGACATGGTTTCGATCAGCAGGATATCAACCCGGTCTCGCATCAGGCGCACCGGTTCTCCGTACATGATTGCGGCTTTGTCGGCTGGCGGGCAGATGTCAGGCCGGTACGACGCAATCAGCGGCCCAAGTGCACCCGCGACGCGGCCGGCGCCCCGCGCATCCCGCGCCGTCACGGCCGCGGTTACAGCCGCCTCTGTCAGCGCCTCAGTCTTATCTTCAAGCGACGCCGATGCCAGCCGGTCGCGCAACGTTGCGTAGGTATTGGTGGTGGCAATCGTGGCCCCGGCGGCAAAGTAGGCGTCATGCACATCGCGCACCAGATCGGGGTGATCCATCATCACCCTTGTGGACCACAAAGGCGTGGCACGGTCCCCGGACCGTTTGACCAGTTCCTGTCCTATTGAACCATCCAGCAAGGTAATCTGCGTCATGGATACATCCCTTGAAATTCGCGCCGCAAAGCGCGATCACCTCTTTCTTGCGCAAGCCGTTGTCAGCCCCTCGGGGCATGACTTCACTGCGCCTGCCCGCGCCCGATATCCTTTATGCCCAGCAACACTGCCGCACCGATCATCAGCGCGCCGGAGATCCGGTTGATCCAAACGCCTGTCAGCGCTTTCACACGACCCAGCGATCTGACGGCGGCCCAGCCCCAAAGCACCAGAATGATCCCGTCCACCACCAGATAGGTGACACCAAGCACCAGAAGCTGTGGCAATATTGGCGCGGTGGGGTCCAGGAATTGCGGGAAAAGCGCGCCAAAGAACACAACCGCGTACGGGTTGGCAGACGAGGTCACGAAGCCTTGCCGAAAGAGCTTACTACCACTCGTCGCCGCTTGCTCTACCGCGCTTGGGCGCGACAGCATCAACCGCAGCCCGATCCAGACCAGATAAGCCACACCCAGCCATTTCACGACCCAGAGCGCATCGGCATTGGCGGCAACCACTGCCGTCAAACCAAAAGCCGCCAGTGTCATCTGTAGGGCATTGGCTGAAAGATCCCCCGCTACTGTGGCCATGGATCGCCGCATCCCGTGACGCAGGCTGTTCGAAATGATCAGCAACTGGCTGGTATCCGGCGGCGTTGCAAAGAACGCCGCCAGTACGCCAAGGTAGATCAGGTAGGTCTCTGACGTCACGCGCGCAGCCTATCGTTCTGCGGATCCCAAAGCGGCTGATCCGGTTGAACCACAGCTTTACACCGTTGCCCGTAGATTTCCACCTCCAGCTCGGTTCCCGGTTCGACCAGTTCCGGACGTATCATCGCCAGTGCAACGGACGCATTCACCCTGTAGCCCCAGGCGCCGCTGGTGGTCTCACCAACAATTTGTCCGTCATGCCAAACCGTCGACATGTAAGGCGCATCCGCATCACCGGCTTCGATCACCAGCGTACAAAACGCCTTTTTGCGGCCTTGCTGCTTTTCGGCCAGCAACGCTGCCTTGCCGGTGAAGTCTTGTGGTTTGTCGAATTTCACAAACCGCTCCAAACCGCCTTCAAGCATCGAGTAATCCGTACTCAGATCACCTTTCCAGGCACGATAGCCTTTCTCAAGCCGCAGGGAATTCAGCGCATACATACCAAACGGCTTCGCCCCTGCCTCAAGGATCGCCTCGTATATCGCCGGCATATCCTCGTTCGCGGCATGCACTTCCCAGCCCAGTTCACCAGTAAAGCTCACCCGGATCAGGAACGCTTTTTTGCCTGCAACGGTACAATGCTGATGCGTCAGCCAACCCTGCGTCAGGTCTGCGTCGGTCAATCCGCTAAGCACATCGCGCGATGTTGGACCTGCAACCAGCAGTGCATCTCGCTCTGTCGTGGTCTCGGTTACGGTTACGCCGTCGGGCACCGAATTGCGCACCAGATCGCCATCATGCCATTGCGCCGTTGCAGCGGTGATCAGCACAAAGCTGTTTTCATCCAGACGGATGCAGGAAAACTCGGTCACAATCCGACCGCGTTTGTCGGCTACATAAACCAGATTGATCCGTCCGATCTTGGGCAAGCCGCCAGTAACAAACCCGCGCAACCACTCATCCGCGCCTTCGCCCTGCACCCAAAGCCGGGTAAAGCCCGGCAGGTCCAACACGCCGCAAGCATCGCGCACCGCTTCGCATTCTTCCCTGATGCGCGGCTCCCATGGGCCGGAACGGCCCCAGGTATGGGTGGCCTCAAGCGAGGTGTCATCCCCGGGCTTGGCAAACCAGTTGGCACGCTCCCAACCGTTATAAGCTCCCATCACGCCACCCAGTTCCTTGATCTTGGCGTGGTTGGGGCTGAGCTTGCGGTCGCGTGCGGCGGGCCATTCGTGATACGGGAAATGCATGGCATATTCGTTGCCATAAACCTCCATGCCCTTGTCCACGCAATATTGGTGATCGGTGAAGTCGGTATAACGGCGCGGATCGACCGCCCACATATCCCATTCTGTCGCCCCATCGACGATCCACTCCGCCAGCACCTTGCCGGCGCCACCACCCTGCGCGATCCCGAAGGTGAATACACACGCCTCAAACGCATTTTTCACGCCCGGCATCGGCCCGACCAGAGGCAGTCCATCGGGCGCATATGGGATGGGACCATTGATGACGCTGCTCACGCCCGAGGTCTGCATCAGCGGCACCCGCTCCATCGCGTCGGTCACGATATCCTCGATCCGGTCCAGATCATCCTGCCAAAGCTGGAAACTGAAATCCTCGGGGATCGCGTCACCGGACTCGGTCCATTCGCCCTTGCAGTTAGGCTCGTAGGGACCAAGGTTGTAGCCGTTCTTTTCCTGCCGCAGGTAATAGGAGATATCTACGTCGCGAATGAGCGGCAGCTTGCCGCCATGTTCCTTGCTCCACGCCTCGACCTCGGGGATCTGTTCGGTCAAAAGGTATTGGTGGCTCATCACCATCATCGGTACGGTGCGTCCGCCATAGGGTTTGAACCATTCACCAACCCGCTGTGCATAATACCCGGCAGCGTTGACCACATTGTCACAGTCGATATCGCCCTTGTCGGTATGCACTGTCCAACTGCCGTCGTCGTGCTGAGTCACGCCGGTTGCCGGGCAAAAACGGATGATCTTTTGCCCCATGTCGCGCGCACCCTTGGCCAGTGCCTGCGTCACCTGCGCCGGGTCGATATCACCATCGGACGGATCCCAGAGCACACCTGCGAGATCGTGTGTCTCAAGGAAGGGATAGCGTTCCTTCGCCTGTTCCGGCGTCCACATCTCCATCTCGATGCCCTGATAGCGGCCCATCGAGCAGGCGCGCTCGAATTCCTGTATCCGTTCCTTGCTATGCGCCAGCCGGATCGAGCCGGTCTGGTGATAGTTCATCGGATAATCGACCTCTTCCGCCAGGCCGCTATAAAGCTCGGTCGAATAGCGCTGCATATTCATGATCGCCCAGCTGGTCGAGAAGGTGGGCACATTGCCCGCCGCATGCCAGGTCGACCCAGCAGTCAATTCGTTCTTTTCCAGCAGAACGCAGTCGGTCCAGCCCTTCTTGGCCAGATGGTAGAGTGAGGAACAGCCGACAACGCCGCCCCCGATGATGACAACCCGTGCTTTGCTTGGCAGATCAGCCATTTTGCAGTCTCCGTAGTTTCTAGTGTTCGTTGTTTCAGTTATTGTTCAAAGGGTCTAAGCCATTGTCCTGTCAGGACATCTCCGACTGTGGCAGGTCGTCGTCGATGACATAGTAGTCACCCTTGTCCGCCACGAAGATATGACATTCGAGTTTGACCCCCGTGGGTTCGTCGAGTGCGCCGAGTGAAAAGCTGACCGCGTCCTCGTCATGGGCTTTCCAGAACAGGAAGGATCCGCAATTCGGGCAGAACCCTCGCTTCGCGTCAGCGCTGGCCTCGTACCATTTCACCTGTCCGGTGATCGCGATGTCGCTCTCTTCCGCACTGCTTGAGGCCCAGTAATGCCCCGATTGTTTGCGGCACTGGCTGCAATGGCAGGCAGCGGATCGTCCCAAAGGGCCGTCCACAGAGAAACTTACTTCGCCGCACAGGCATCTGCCTTTTATCATTCCCCAAACCCCTCGTGTTGCGGCAATCCATCGGCAATGTCGTAGTAATCGCCCTTGCCATTCACCCAGACATGGCGGCCCAGAGACACGCCCGTAGGACGATCCAGCGACGCCAGGGCCACCGCAATTCCATCGCCGTCGTCCGCCCGCCAGAACAGGGTCGAGCCGCATTCCCGGCAAAATCCGCGCGCAGCAAGATCGCTGGCCCGATACCATGTCAGCCCGTCCTGACATGCAAATGTCACTGCGTCTTTGGGGGCATGAATCGCGGCGAAAAAATGCCCCGATTGCTGACGGCACTGTTTGCAATGACACGCCAGCGGATCGGTCAGCTCAGCCTCGATCGAAAAGGTCACTGCCCCACAAAGACAAGATCCCCGGTGCATATTCACGCCCTCCCCGGTGTGGCAGCACTGCCCAGAAGCACGCCGTAGACGATGAAACACAACGCCAGTACCCGGCGCAGCCAGACATTGAACACCGCGCCCAGGGCCGCGCGCCCCAGTCCGGCCCCGAGCGCCGTGTAGGTCATATAGCTTAACGCGGTCAGGGTCAGCGCGGTCGGAAAGATCACCCACATTTGCTGACCGATCGGCACATCGGGCTGCACGAACTGGCTGAACGCCGCCAGGTAACCTGCAACAGATTTCGGATTGATCGTCGCGATCACGAAGGCGCGCCAATAGACCGACCCCTGCGGCGCATCCACGCTTACCATTCGCCGCGCCGTGATCCAGCCGCGTACGCCCATATAGATCAGGAAAGCCGCCCCCAGCAATTTCACCGCCTGAAACGCCACTGGCGAAGCGACAATCAACGCGGTGATGCCCAGCGCCGAGAGCGTCAGGAAAAGGCTCGCCTGTGTCAGGATCGCCAGCACGGCAATCAATCCGCGGCGAAACCCGATGGTCATGCCGTTGGTGATGCAATTGACGGCATTTGGCCCCGGCGTGGTGACAAAGACCGCCCAGAACACCGCGAATATGGTCCAGCCCTCCCAGCTCATGGCGCTAATAGACCGGCGGGGCGATCACCCAGATCGCAACGGCCGGTTCGTCGTAAGGATTGATCCATTCATGCACCTCGCCCCGGATACGGAAACTGTCGCCGGGGTAAATGGTATGGGTGGTGCCGTCGATCATCAGGTCCAGCCTGCCCGAGATCAGGAACCCCACTTCCTGCGTCGGGCGCTGGATGATCTCACCCGCGCGGCTATGTGGCGCGAAGGTGGAGTGCACCATTTCAAAGTCATCGGTCAGGTCGGGAGAGAGCAGTTCTTCGACCAACCCGCCCTCACCGGTGCCGATCTGGCGGCGCGCGCCTTTGCGCACCACAAAACCAGCCTCGTCCGCCGGGCTGGCGGCATGGCCGAACAGCATTGAAATCGGCACGTCGAGCGCTGCCGCTATGGCGCGCAGATCGCCGATGGACGGTTCTGACTTGTCGCGCTCGACCTGGCTCAGCCAGCCGACCGAGCGGCCCAGCCGCTCGGACAGATCGCTCAATGTCACACCGCGCGCCTTGCGCAACGCGCGCAAATCGGCCCCCAAGCTGCGGGAAGAGGCGATTTCAGACTGGTGCATTGGCGCGCTCTCGACAAATAGGTAGCGATTCGGGGTGTGGTGAAATTTTTTGCCACTTTTTCACGATGCCTCGAAACAATGAAAATTCAAAGCGTTTTTTCATGTGCGGTCCGATATCTGACTGTCTTTTGCCTCACCAATCTGGTGATGCAGGACGCCGAGATCCGGTTTTGACGCCGCGTCACTCCGCCTGAAACTGCAGAAAGTAAGGTTTTCCTTACTGTGCAAACCCGCAGAAATCACCGAACGAGCGCGAAATACCACTCACGGACGTTGCCCTGTCGGGACGTCGCCCATCGCCCCGGGGCCTGCCTCGGGGCGAAAACACTTCCTATATGCGAAAGACCTGATCGAGAATGTCGCGCAGGCCCACCGCGTCTTCACTGGAGAAGGCCGCAGGCTGATCGCTGTCGATATCAAGCACAGCCAGCAAACTGCGAGTGCGATCCCAAACCGGCAGAACAATCTCGGACCGGGTGGAACTGGCGCAGGCGATATGGCTGGGGAAAGCGTCTACATCGTCGATCAACTGGGTTTCGCCGGTTCTAGCCGCTGCGCCACAAACCCCGCGTGAAAACGGGATCACGAGGCAGCCATGCCCGCCCTGATACGGCCCGATCTTAAGCATTTCCGGCGCCACCACGCGATAAAAACCTGTCCAGTCAAACCGGTCATCTGCGTGGTGCAGTTCGCACACCACTGTGGCCATCAGCGCAACCAGATCGTCTTCACCTTCGGTCAGAGCAGCGATGGATTTGCTGAGGGCGCCATAGTCAGCGTGCATCCTGTGACTCCTATAGTTGGGCGCTTAGAAAGACCGTTTTGCGCGAATTGCCCGTCTGGTTCAGGCACGCTCGATCGCAATCGCCGTGCCTTCACCGCCGCCGATACAGATCGCCGCAACGCCCCGTTTCAGCCCGCGCTTTTCCAACGCGTTGAGCAGAGTGACCATGATTCTTGCACCCGACGCCCCGATGGGGTGACCCAATGCACAGGCCCCGCCATTGACGTTCACCTTGTCGCGCGAGAGACCCATTTCATGCATGAAGGCCATCGGCACCACCGCGAAGGCCTCATTCACTTCCCACAGATCCACGTCTTCCTTGGACCAGCCAATTGATTTAATAAGCTTTTGTGCCGCTGGCACCGGCGCCGTCGTGAACCAGCCCGGCGCTTGGGCGTGACTTGCATGACCCATGATCCGCGCGCGGATATTCAGGCCCTGCGCCTTGGCAGCCTCGGTAGAGGCCAGCACCAGCGCTGCCGCCCCATCCGAGATCGAGCTGGCATTGGCCGCCGTTACCGTGCCGTCCTTGCGAAAGGCAGGTTTCAGCGTGGGGATCTTCTCGGGCCGGGCCTTGCCAGGCTGTTCATCCTCGGAAATCACCAAATCGCCCTTGCGAGTGGCGATGGTCACCGGCGCGATCTCACCGTCAAATGCGCCGGATTTCTGCGCTGCAAGCGCCCCTTCAAGCGAGCCAATAGCATACTCATCCTGCGCCTCGCGGGTGAACTGGTATTTCTCGGCGCAATCCTCGGCAAAGGTGCCCATCAAGCGGCCCTTGTCATAGGCATCCTCCAGCCCGTCCAGGAACATGTGGTCCTTAACCTCGGCATGCCCGATTCGTGCGCCACTGCGCATCTTGGGCAGCATGTAAGGCGCGTTCGACATGCTCTCCATCCCGCCCGCGATCATCGTGTCGGCATGGCCCAGCGCGATCTGATCAAACCCCATCATCGCGGCTTTCATGCCCGATCCGCACATCTTGTTAAGCGTCGTAGCGGGCACATCCTCGCCCAATCCACCGGCAAAACCGGCCTGCCGCGCGGGCGCCTGGCCTTGCCCCGCAGGCAAAACGCAGCCCATCAGCAGCTCTTCGACGGTTTCGGCCCGTGCTTCGTCCAGCGCCGCCCGGATGGCAGCGCCGCCCAGAACAGCCGCATCAACACCATCGAAATCCCCCTGAAATCCACCCATCGGTGTGCGGGCGGCTCCTGCAATGACGACTTCCTTCATGGCTTATCCTCCTGAATTCTTTGCTCGTGCATACCGAATGGTAACGAATGCGGTCTAGTTTTTGATGTTATTACTACTTACCGTGCGAGGGCACCATGGATCTGGAAGTTACTACAAACGAAACCTTCGATATCGTCACCGTCAATGCCGGACGCATTGATGCCTCGGTTGCGATCCAGTTCAAGGATGCAATGCGGGCGGCGACAGAAAATGGATCGTGCCATATCATATTGGATCTCGGGCAAGTCAATTTTGTCGATTCCAGCGGCCTGGGTGCCATTGTTGCCGCGATGAAGCAATTAGGCTCCGATCGCAAGCTCGATCTGGCGGCGCTGAGACCCGATGTAGCTAAAGTATTTCACCTGACACGCATGGATACGGTATTCGACATTCATCCGGAAATCCCGCGGACAGACACACGCTCTGCAGGCTGATCAGGCAACGTTCTCACACTGACAATACTGGAGACGTGCAGATGAACGACACCACGCACACTCGGTTTCAACAACGATTCACGATGTCGGCCCTGGCCTGCAGCCGTGAGGTCCGCGTACTGTTACAGCGCATGCGCAAACGATTGGCCGAACTTGGCGTGTCTGACGCGGTCTGCGCCTCGGTCGAACTTGTGCTAGCCGAAGCACTGAACAATATCACCGAGCATGCTTATGCAGGTGAAGCGGGCGGCTCCCTGAATATCTGCGCCGAGATCAGCCCCGTCGCGCTCCGCTTCACGCTCACGGATCGCGGACAGATATTGCCTGGAATCCGTTTGCCGAGCGGCAATCTGCCGAGCTGTGACGTACCGCTTCTTGATCTGCCCGAAGGCGGCTTCGGCTGGTTCCTGATTCGAGGTATGACAACATCGGTCACCTACGAACGCGAAGACGGTGAAAATCGACTTGTTCTGACGCTTCCCAACGCTCTGGGCATCTGAAATCGGCGGGCGCCAAAGCCTTAACATTGCCCTAATCTGCGCAAATTGCGGCCCAAATACCTCTGCATAAATGTATCTGTAGCTGCATATGGCTTCCCTCGGCGACCCGCGTTTACAGCCCCCACCCAGTGCGTGTCGCCGAGGACTCTTCCTTCCCGACAATTGGCAATCCCGAAAGACAGCCCTAGTGTCCTTGATGACACCAATCAAAGGGCCAGTTATGCGCGATTTTCACCTGCCCGGCCGCTCGCCGGTTCTAGCCACTAATGGCATGTGCGCCACCTCACACCCCCTGGCGGCTCGTACTGCGGTTGATATTCTGGCGCGCGGTGGCAACGCGATGGATGCCGCAATCGCCGGGGCCGTTCTGCTCGGCATTTGCGAGCCGCACATGACCGGCATCGGTGGCGATTGCTTCGCGTTGTTCAACACCGCTGGCAGCAATGACATCCTCGCATATAACGGTTCTGGCGCAGCACCCGCAGCCGCGTCCGCCGATGTCCTGCGCGCTGACGGCCATGACACCATCCCCGAGACAAGCGCCCACGCGATCACCCTGCCTGGCGCCATCGACGCTTTCTGCCGGCTCAGCGACCGCTACGGCAAGCTTGGTCTGGCCGATCTTCTCGCCCCGACAATTCACTACGCAGATCACGGCGTGCCCGTCGCGGCCCGCGTCGCCGATGACTGGCCCATCGCCAGCGAAAAGCTTCAGGGACATGGGCTTGCTCATTTCATGCCCAGAGGCAACCCGCCAAAAACCGGACAGATTTTCCGGGCGCCCGGTCAGGCCGAAATCCTGCGGCGCGTCGCCAAAACCGGGCGCGACGCATTTTACACCGGCGAGGTGGCCGCGGATATGCTGGCCGCGCTCACCGCAGCGGGCGGCACTCACACGGCCGAGGATCTTGCCAGTGTCGCGGTCACCCAGACCACCCCGATCAGCGGCAGCTATAAAGGCACGGAACTTGTCGAACATCCGCCCAACACCCAGGGGGCTACCGCCATTCTTCTGCTCAATATCCTTGATCACTTCGATATCGCGTCGATGGACCCGCTGAGCAGTACCCGCGCACATATCGAGGCCGAGGCCAGCAAGCTTGCCTATGACGCCAGAAACCGCATCATCGCCGACGCGGATCATACCACCGCGCTGGAACACATGCTCTCACACGACACTGCGGCGCAACTGGCAGCTCTGATCAACCCGAAGGTCGCCATGCACGAGGCACATGCCGTCGCCGAGGCTGTGCATCGCGACACGGTCTACATCACCGTAGTGGATCGCGATCGCATGGCGGTGTCGCTGATTTATTCGATCTTCCACGGCTTCGGCTCTGGCATCGCATCCGAGAAATTCGGTGTACTTTTTCACAACCGCGGCGCGGGCTTCAACCTGACACCAGGCCACCCGAACGAACTGGCCGGGGGCAAGCGCCCGATGCATACGATCATCCCGGCAATGCTGCGCGAGAACGGACGCGTCACCATGCCCTTTGGCGTGATGGGCGGGCAGTATCAGTCCTGTGGCCATGCGCGATTTGTCAGCAACCTGAAAGATTTCGGGATGGATCCGCAAACCGCCATAGACGCACCACGCTGCTTTGCCGAGGCAGGCCAGCTAAAACTCGAGCGCGGTTATTCCGAGAAAACCCGCAGCGAATTGGCCAATCTCGGCCATCAGGTTGTGGTTCCAGACACTCCGATCGGCGGCGCGCAGGCGATCCTTCTGCACGACAGCGGTGTGCTTGAAGGGGCCAGTGATGCCCGCAAGGACGGCTGCGCGCTTGGTTACTAACCCAACAATCGGAATAATGAACATGCCCATACGCCCCGTAAAAGAACTGGTCGCCGAGGCCAAATCACAAATCACCACCCTTTCGGTGGCAGAAGCACAGGCACGCCAGGTATCCGGCGAGGCCCTGCTGGTCGACATTCGCGACCCGCGCGAGTTGACGCGCGAAGGCCGTATACCCGGCGCGTTTCACGCCCCGCGCGGCATGCTGGAATTCTGGATCGATCCGGCCAGCCCGTATCACAAGACACAACTAGCAACGGACAAGACCGTGATCCTGTTCTGCGCCAGTTCCTGGCGCTCAGCGCTTTCAGCGCAAACCCTGCAGGACATGGGCGTTGACAATATCGCAGAAATTGACGGCGGGTTCAGCGCCTGGCGAGAGGCGGGCGCGCCCATAGAAACTGAAGAATAAACCCATATTTCCAGCTATTTTCAGAGAAATCACCGTTTCATGGCGCCGCGGAAAGCCCCAACATGGCGTCAGACCCCGTCAGTTCAATTGAAAATGCAGCGGGTACTGACCATCTTCAAATGGCCCGAACATATCCGGAATATCCGGATGCTCTACCGGCTCGCCCGAATAATCCGCGATCAGGTTCTGTTCGCTGACATACGCCACGTAATAGCTCTGATCGTTCTCGGCTAGAAGGTGATAGAAGGGCTGATCCTTAATCGGGCGACTTTCCTCGGGAATCGACGAATACCACTCCTCAGTATTCGAAAATTCGGGATCGACATCGAAAACGACACCGCGAAACGGGTGTTTCCGGTGACGGACAACCTGTCCGAGATGATATTTTGCACGCGTTTTTAACATTACATCACAGCCCTTAACTAAGACCTTAAAGGTTACAAGGCTCGTTTGTCCAATGATAGCTGTTATTTACAGTGGAAACAGTCTGTGAACCAAGCCTTGACAGTGCGTTCTGACCGTTAACTTCCCGTTGCCGAAACACCCCAAAAACCACCACCACAGATTGTATATCGATGTTTCCGCCTATGTTGAATTCCTGATTCCCACAAGGCGAATATTCGGTTAGACTGCAAGAAAAAACAAATATAGCGAGAGGCAGATGAGCAGAACTCTTCGCGCATTAATGGCGGTTGTGCTGTTGGCATCCTGTGGCAGCAGCGGTGGGGATCGGGGTCCGGCGCCCCGCAACCTCGACAACGCCTGCGCAATTCTCAATGACCGGCCGGAATTCAGGCGGGCCTTCAGCGCCGCCGAACGCCGCTGGGGCGTGCCCGTCCCCGTGCAGATGGCGACGATCTATCAGGAAAGCAAATTCAAGGCCGACGCCCGCACCCCGACACGCTGGACACTTGGTGTGATCCCGATGGGGCGCCAAAGTTCGGCCTTTGGCTATTCACAGGCGCTTGACGGCACCTGGGACGAATACCGCAATGAGACCAGCCGACGCCGCGCACGGCGCGACAATATCCACGATGCAGCTGATTTCATGGGCTGGTACATGTCCAAATCACGGGAGCGTCTGGGGATTTCGTTGCATGACACCCGCAGCCAGTACCTGGCCTATCACGAGGGTCGCACCGGATTTTCCCGTGGCAGCTACAACCAGAAACCCTGGTTGCTGCGGGTCGCAAGCGAGGTCGAAACACGCTCGCATGTCTACAGCGCGCAGCTATCGCAATGCAACGGACAGCGTTCAGCATCACTGTTCTGAGAATAGGGGCCTTCCCGAGGAGGCCCCTTTGATCCATATCTACGTGCCAGCGTGACATTCTAAGGAAAATCGTGCCGGTTTTTACGCGGTCGCTCTACTTATCCTGCCGGATAAACGCGCCTTCAGGCAGGGTGAAGATTTCATCTTTCAAACGTCCGCCCTTGGTCAATTCGCCCAGTACCACCGTCGTACGCGAACCGGCATTGTCGTTGATCACCCACTGACGCAACTCTACGGGACTGCCGGTAAATACCAGCTCGATATTGCCATATTCCGGGTGATCCGGATCCTGCGCGACGACGGTCGTAGTTTTGTCATCACTGGTGTGACCCACCACCATCCGCGCACGGCTCAGATCTACATTGCGCGCCAGAATGATGCTCAGCGGGGTCCGGCGCAGCGGGTAGGCCTCGGCCCGCTGGTTGGATTTGGCATCTGCTATGCCCACATGCGCCCCGTCCGACACCACCAGCGTTCGATCCGGTGGATTATACTCGAACCGCACCCGCCCCGGGCGTTTGATAAAGATCTGCCCGGTACTGATCGTGCCGTCATCGTTAATTTGGGTGAATTCACCCGTGGCCGTCTGCATCCCGTTCAGATACTGCGAAATCGCGCGCAATGAGAGCTTTTCGGCCGCAACGGGCAACGTGGTCATCATCACGATCAGCCCGGCCGTCAAGGTACGAGAGATTTTCATCGGAAACCAACTCCATTCAGTCTTGATACATTTGACGATGTAGGTATCGCGGCCATGTTATACGATATCAGCCGGATTTTCCGGGGTATCTAGACTGAAAGGCTTAGGATCAAGTGGTATTGCCCCTCAAGGGCTGTGACCGGCGTCAGAACGCCGCCGGTCTGTGGATTCAATCACATCACGTCAGCCTGTTCCGGCACCAGAATCTCTCGTTTGCCGACATGATTGGCCGCGCTCACGATGCCCTCATCCTCCATCTGCTCGACCAGACGGGCGGCCTTGTTATACCCGATCGCCAGTTTGCGCTGGATATAAGAGGTGCTGCACTTGCGGTCCTTGATGGCAATCGCAACCGCCTGATCGTAAAGCGCGTCCTCACCATCCGTATTGCCACCTGTATTCAGCCCCAGCACCGCATCGATACTATCGGCCTTTTCCTCACTGGGGCCGCTCAGCACGCTGTTGACATATTCCGGCGGACCATAGGCTTTGAGGTTGTTGACCACCTCTTCGACCTCTTCATCGCTGACAAACGGCCCGTGGCAGCGGGTAATCTTGCCACCGCCCGCCATGTAAAGCATGTCACCCATACCCAAGAGCTGCTCGGCGCCCATCTCACCCAGAATCGTCCGGCTGTCGATTTTCGACGTCACCTGGAAGGAAATCCGCGTCGGGAAGTTTGCCTTGATCGTGCCAGTGATCACATCGACCGACGGGCGCTGCGTTGCCATGATGAGGTGAATGCCGCTGGCCCGTGCCATCTGCGCCAGCCGTTGGATACAGGCCTCAATCTCCTTACCCGCGACCATCATCAGATCGGCCATCTCATCGACGATCACGACGATATAGGGCATCTTTTCGGGCGCGAATTCCTCAGTCTCGAAGACCGGTTCGCCGGTCTCGTCGTCAAAACCGGTCTGCACCGTGCGGCTGAACATCTCGTTCTTCGACAACGCTTCATGCACACGGCCATTATAGCCGTCGATGTTGCGCACGCCCATTTTCGACATCTTGCGATAGCGGTCTTCCATCTCCGCCACGACCCATTTCAGCGCCACTACCGCCTTTTTCGGATCGGTCACGACCGGGCTCAACAGATGCGGAATGCCGTCATAGACGCTCAGTTCCAGCATCTTCGGGTCGATCATGATCATCCGGCATTCATCCGGCGTCAGCTTGTAAAGCAGGCTCAGGATCATGGTGTTGATCGCCACGGATTTACCCGAACCGGTTGTCCCCGCGATCAGCAGGTGGGGCATCTTGGCGAGGTTCGCGACAATCGGATCGCCACCAATGTCCTTGCCCAAAGCTAAGGGGAGTTTCTGGTTGCCATCGCCATAATCCCGGCTCGACAGGATTTCGCGGAAACCCACCATCTCGCGGTTTTCATTAGGCAGTTCGATGCCGATCACGCTACGCCCAGGCACGGTCGAGACCCGCGCCGACAGAGCGGACATCGAGCGCGCGATATCATCCGCCAGACCGATTACCCGGCTGGCCTTGAGCCCCGGTGCGGGCTCCAGCTCGTACATGGTGACCACAGGGCCGGGGCGGACGCTGACGATCTCACCTTTGACGCCATAGTCATCCAGCACCACCTCAAGCATCCGGGCGTTTTCTTCCAGAGCCTCATCGCTCAGATGATGACGTTTAATGTTGACCGGATTCGACAACAGGCTCAGTGGCGGTAATTCATACTGCACCCGCTGCTTTTCTTCGAATTGCAGCGCCGGTTGCGCTTCGGCGATGGCCCGCGTCGAGGGTTGAACCGCCTTGCGTGGCGGATGCTGCACCACCTTGCGCGGCTCAGCGACTGGAATGCGCGGGGCCTGTTCTTCCATCTCGGGCTGGATCATTTCCTCTGCGGGTGCCTCGGGTAGCGTCAGCCGGGGATCCGCCGACTGACCAGCTGTCAGGGGCGGCTCGCTCCGCACGCCAGGCTGTTGCGGGTTCAGGATCAGCGGATCCGGTCCGCGACCCCGTCCCTTGGTCAGCGGCGCGACCGCCGCCACCTGAACATCAGGGCTTTGCCGCACGCGTGCACGGATCACATCCGCAATCTTGGCGCTGATACGCTCGTCACCGGGGGTGTCCGCATCGCCCTCATAGGCTGCGGCCTCCACCAGTTCCGGCTCGGGCATCTTTTCGGGGCGGCGGATCAGCGACGGCATACGTGCCAGCAACCCACCAGGTTTTTCAATGGGCTCTACCACATCGTCTTCATCGATCACGGGCGCTGTGCGCATCACCATCGGCTCTTGCGCACGACGTGCGTGACCCAATACCTCAGTCTCAGCCGCAGCGCTGGCACGGCGTTCGCGGCGATCAGCCAGCCGTTCCTGCATCACCCGCACAGTTGTAACTGCGCCGGTCGCACCCCGACCTAGCAACATCATGATGCTGGCATAAGTCATGATGATCCCGAAAAGCAGGAAGCGGCCAATACGCAGGGTTTCGGCGTGGGTGAATCCGAGCACGAACCCGCCCAGCACAAGCATTCCCACACCCAGCGCAACCGACATCAGCTTCAGAGACAGGCTGGCGCTGAACGGCAGGATACCCAAGGCAGCCCCCAGCACCGTATCGCCAAAAAGCCCGCCCAGCCCGAAATTATGCGTCGCTTCCCATTCCGGCCCCGGCATCAGGGACGACGCGTAAAGCGCCAGCACTGCGACCCAGATCGGTGCAAAGATCAACCGCCCGATGGCACGTTCCTGCCCCAGATGCAGCGTGAACCGCAGACCCCAGGCGCCCAGCACGATGGCCAGCCCCCAGGCACCCCAGCCCACGATCATGAAAAGCGGCGCCGCTATCGTCGCCCCGATCGGCCCCAGCCAGTTTTCAATCGGCGCATCCGTGGCCGACATCCAGCTTGGATCATCCGGGCTGTAGGATACGATCAAGGCCGCCGCCATCGCGCTCAGGCACAAAAGCGCCAGTCCCAGCAATTCCTTGCCGCGTTTCTCAATTGCCTCGGCCATGTTGCTGTCGAACAGCGGATCACGTCCCCGTGCCTGATATGCCATGTCTTCCCTCTTTCGCACTCAACTATAAAGACAGTCGCGAAGCCTAATGAGCCCCTGCGCCATCTCTTCTATTGGGGCCACCATCGCAGCCCGGATATATCCCTTGCCGGGGTTTATCCCCCCGACCTCGCGGCTCAGATAGGCGCCGGGCAAGACCCGCACACCGGTTTCCAGCCACAGCTTCATCGTCGCCTTTTCGCCATCTTCCACCGGCAGCCACAGGAAAAAACCCGCCTCGGGGCTGATATACCCCGGCACGCCCCCCATGATGTCATCGGCCCTGATGTATTTTTCGGCGTAAAGCGCTCGGTTCTCGATCACATGCTCTTCATCGTCCCAAACCTTCTCCGCCGCATGCTGCAACGGCATCGGCAGGGGGCTGCCCGCATAGTTGCGCAATTGGCGCACGTGCTTGATGCTTTCCGGCCCGCCCGCGATGAACCCGCTTCGAAGCCCCGGGAGGTTCGACCGCTTGGATAGCGAATGAAATACCACCACCCGCTCCGGATCAGCACCCAGATCGCGGGCCACTTCCAGCGCCCCTACGGGCGGTTCATGCCGGTAGATCTCGGAATAGCATTCATCCGCGAAAACCTTGAAATCATACTGCTCGGCGAGCCTGATCAACGCCTCCCAATAGGCGCGGCTTGCCACCGCGCCCTGCGGATTGCTGGGTGAGCACAGATAGGCCACTGTCACCTGGTTCAGAACATCCGGCGACAGTGCCTCGAACTCCGGCAGATAACCGGTCTCACGCGTGGCGGGCAGAAAAACCGGCTCGGCCCCGACGCTCAGCGCCGCCACCATGTAGACCTGATAGAACGGGTTCGGCAGCAAAACCTTTGGCCGGGCACCGCCTTTGATTTCGGGGCACAGCGCCATCATCGCGTTGTACAGCCCCTCGCGCGTGCCGTTCAGCGCCATCAGATTCGCATCCGCATCAAGCGTCACGCCATAGCGTCGTGATACCCAGTCACAGATCGCCCGGCGCAGCCCCGGCGCCCCTTCATTGACCGGGTAGTTCCCAAAGCCATCCGCGTTTTGTGCAATGATATCAACAATCCAAGGCGGAAAATCATGCCCAGGCTCGCCGATGGTCATATGCATCACCTCGCCGCCGGGCGCGTGAGCGTCCAACAAGCTCCGCAAACGCGGAAACGCATAGGCCGGTAGGTTCGAAAACCGCTCGGGAAACATCACATACTGCCTCAAGGTTCGGGATCGTTATCGCCCCGTTTGACCTGAATCTACCTCATGCCCACCGCAGAGGTCCAGAAAAACCAAGGCCTTAAAGGTTAATTGTGGCATTTTTGGCAGCCCGCGCGCCGGCTCGACGCACACCCCTTGTTTTCAAGGCTGCGGGGCGCGTTCCCGGCTTCATCTTGCCCTAAATACTCTCGCCGGAAGCAACCGTTTCAGCGCAACGCCGCCTCTGTAGCGCTTGCCACCCGTAAAAGCCGCTCTTCCGCAAAAGGCTTGCCACACAGCATGAGGCCACAGCTTGGCTCACCCGTGGGCAGGCTAACCGCGCAAAGCCCCATCAGGTTGCCCACCCGTGTATTACGCAACGCAAGCAGGTTTTCGGTCAGGTAATAGGCTTCATCGGTCATCAGCCTTTCTACATTCGGAGGCAACGTTGGCGCGGTTGGCATGATCACCGCGTCATACCCCGCTACCCGGGCGTGCCAATCCCTCCGCAACACCTCAAGCCGTTGCCACGCAGCCACATAGTCCGCTGCTTCGAACTCCTGCCCCGAACGGAAACGCTCAAGGATCGGTGCAAACATCTTGCCGGGATCGGATTCAATCAGATCGCCCCATGTGCCATAGGCCTCGGCAGTGAATAAAAGCCCTGACAGCGGCATCGCCTCGGCCACTTCCGGCGAATCAAGCGGCTCCACGACCGCCCCTGCCGCCTGCAACCGCCCAACTGCATCGCGATAGCCCGCGAGTGGTGCCTCGCGCACATCTTCCATGACAACCGTCTGCAGCGCCGCCAAACGCACGCCCTTGAGCGAGGCGCCGCGCAAATCGGCGGCGGACCCGCCTTCCAGCGCCGCCAGCATCAGGGCGCAATCTTCGACGCTGCGCGAAAGCGGCCCAACCGTGTCGAACTTCGCGCAAAGCGGCACGACACCATCCAGTGACAATCGGTCCGAGGTCGTCTTCAGCCCCACCAGATCGTTCCATGCCGACGGAATGCGCACCGACCCGCCAGTGTCCGACCCGATCCCGCAGGCCGCAAGCCCGAACGCCACTGAAGACGCTGCTCCCGAGGAGGAACCACCCGGTACGGCGCCTGGGTCATTTACATTGGGCGGGGTCGCCGTCACCGGATTCAACCCCAGTCCGGAAAACGCAAACTCGCTCATATGGGTCTTGCCCAGACAGACAAGACCCGCCGCGCCCGCCGCCCGCAACACCCGCGCATCGCGCGCAGGCGTCCGGCCTGCCAGCAATGCCGTGCCCGAGCAGGTTTCGGTGCCCGCTGTGTCGAACAGGTCTTTCCAGCTGATCGGCACCCCATCAAGCAGCCCCAGCCGTTGGCCCACCTTCGCGCGCGCTGAAGCCGCCGCCGATTCGGCGCGGGCGCGTTCATGCGTCACCACCGAATAAATCTGGTCGCGCGCCTCATGTGCGTCAATCGCTTCCAGATAGGTTTCAGTCAGCGCGACCGGGTCGATCTCGCCTGCGCTGATACCCCGGCCCAGATCGCCCGCACTTTCCCAAAGCCAGTCCTGCATCGCCACCCCTCTGAAATATCCTGATCGGATTTCAACGGTAGCGGCCTTGCGGCGCATGGACAATCCCACGCAAGCCGCCATATGTAATCGCATGACGCATGACAGCGATATCCTGATCGTCGGTGGTGGGCTTAACGGTCCGGCATTAGCCCTTGCCCTGGCCCAGGCCGGGCATTCCGTTACCGTCATCGATGCGCTCAGCGAGAAAGTTCGCAGGAATGCCGCCTTTGACGGGCGATCCTATGCGCTTGCCCTCGCCTCGGTCCGGCTGCTTAGCGCCATCGGTATCTGGGAACGCGTCGCCAAAAATGCCCAACCCATGCTGGAAATCAAGGTTAGCGACGGGCGCGCTGGCGAAGGTGCCGCACCCTTTTTCATGCATTTTGACCATGCGGAGATCGAAGAGGGCCCGATGGGCCACATGCTCGAGGACCGCTTCCTGCGTCGCGCTTTTCTTGAGGCGATGGAGGAGACCCAAGGCATAACCCACTTGGCCGGCGAAACCGTCATCGCGCAAGACATTCATCCCGCCCATGTCAGTGTCACGCTTGCATCGGGCAAGACCCTCTCGGGCAGGTTTTTAATCGGCTCGGACGGCCGCGCTTCGGGTACGGCTGAACGCGCGGGAATCCAGCGCACCGGTTGGGATTACGGCCAGACGGCACTTGTCTGCGCCATCGAGCATGAGCTACCGCATAAGGGTATTGCGCATCAGTTCTTCATGCCACCGGGTCCACTCGCCATCCTGCCCCTTCCGGCTAGTATGAGTTCAATCGTCTGGAGCGAAAAGGAAGAAACCGCCGCCAAATTTGCCGAGCTTTCTGATGCCGGTTTCATGGAGGTTCTGCGCCCCCGCTTTGGCGATTTCCTGGGCGAGATCAAGCTTAAGGGCAAACGCTTTACCTACCCTCTGGGTCTCACCGTAGCGAATTCCTTCATCGCGGACCGGCTTGCGCTGATTGGCGATGCAGCGCATGGCATGCACCCGATTGCCGGACAGGGCCTCAACGCGGGCCTGCGCGACGTCGGCGCCCTGGCCCAGGTGCTTCAAGAGGCATCGCACCGTGGTGAAGACATTGGCGCGCCAGATGTTCTGGCCCGCTACCAGCAATGGCGCCGCTTCGACACGAGCACGCTGGCGCTGGCCACGGACCTTACCAACCGGCTGTTTTCAAATGATAACCCACTCCTGAGGTTGGGGCGCGATCTGGGTATGGGGGCGATCAACGCCATGCCCGGCCTGCGGCGAAAATTCATCAGAGAGGCTGCGGGGCTTACCGGTGATCTGCCGGCATTGATGCGTGGCTAATGCCCGGTTTGTTTTAGCAGGTACGTGTTCAGCGATTCAGCCTGCGAAATTCTCCAAGACATCCGTTTGATCTGTCTCTTGCGCGATAAGTTTCAGAACCGGACGCACCGGGGGCTCTGCCACCGGGTCGCCAGGGCGGACAGCACGCGTCGCTTTGGGTTCATTGGCTTCGATCAGATGCCGATGCGTGGCCAGGTTGACCACGTCCGATGCCGCACGTTCGCATAGCGTTACCGCAGGCACCTCGCGCTCTTCCCAATAGGCCGGGTCTTTCAGAATGTGCGCAGGCAGTCGATCACGCAGCAGCCCCCGTCGCTTCTGCGTTTTGATCACCACCTCATGGCAGTGTCCCTCAGGGCTGTCGGGGTCAGCCAGTGCCATCTCCCGCAACATCTGTTCGCGCCGCTTTAGCGCGTTAATCTCAGACCGAATTCCGGCCAACTCGTCAGCGATGTTGCGGGTATGGAACATTTAAACTCTCCGTCCTAGCGACATATAGAACAAAAGCGGAACTTAATTAAAATCGAGTGAATTTTGTTCAGCTTTCGTCCTCAAGGAACGAAATTATCGTGTCACCGTATTTGCGAGCTTCCAGCAGACGCAAGTCGGCGGGCACGTCAATCGTCGAGCTCTCTTCCCAGACCACCAACGCGCCCGGTGCGATCCAGCCCCCCGTCAGCGCCTTCGCGAGCGCCACCTCGCCCAATCCCTTGCCGTAAGGCGGGTCAAGGAAAATCAGGTCATAGGCAGCCTCCGGGTTCTCACCCAGCCGCCTTGCATCGCGTCGTAGTACCTGCACTTTCGGGCCTGCGTTCAACAGCGCGATATTCTCTGCCAGTATACTCTGTGCCTTGCGCCCATCTTCGACAAAACACACGCAATCTGCGCCGCGCGACAGGGCCTCAAGCCCCAACGCCCCGGTACCCGCAAAAATATCGAGACAGCGCGCACCTGTCACCGGGTCGCCATAGCCGCCCGCCAGTACGTTAAACAGGCTCTCGCGCACCCGGTCCGAGGTCGGTCGCAAATGCGCCGCCATATCCCCTTTGCCGACCGACGCCAATGTGCGGCCGCGATGCGTGCCGCCGATAATCCTCACGCGCGCATCAACTGCTTCAGATCGGCCCCCGGGTCGGCAACGACAGCCGGGTCGGCGGTTTTGCCGCTGTCGATCAGGCGTTTGCCGACCATGTAGGCGCGCGGTTCGTTCATCGCATCGACCGCCAGCAGCTGATCGCCTTTGTAATACCAGAACGAGGCATGGCCCTCGGCTTCACCAGGGCGTGTCACGATCCGGTCGTAGCCGGTATTCAGCCCGGCGATCTGCAATTTCACGTCATACTGATCCGACCAGAACCACGGCTGCGGCACATAGGTCTTGCCAGCACCCATGATGTTTTCGGCCACGCATTCGGCCATATCGATCGCATTGGGCACGCTCTCGAGCCGGATACGGCCCTCGCCATGCGGGAACGATGCGCAATCCCCCGCCGCCCAGATTGCCGGGTCGCTGGTCTGACCCAATTCATCGACCTTTATGCCGTTCTCGATCTCCAGCCCGGCAGCTTCGGCCAGCGTCGTGGCGGGCACGATACCCACGCCAACGATGACGAAATCCACTGCCAGCTCGCTGCCATCGCTCAGACACGCACCGCTGACGTGACCATCACCCAGCAATGTCTCAAGCCCTACACCTTCGCGGATATCGACGCCATGGCCCCGATGTAGATTGCGGAAGAAATCCGAGGTCTCCGGTGCCGCGACACGCTGCAGGATGCGATCCGCCATCTCGACCAACACGACCTCAAGCCCTTTGCTGGCCGCCACAGCCGCGGCCTCAAGGCCGATATAGCCGCCGCCCACGATCAATACGCGTTTGCCGGGGCCGAACCCCAGCGCCATCGTGTTTACATCTCTGAGGTCACGCACAACGAAAACACCCTCAAGCTCGCCGCCAATTGCTGCGGGCAAGCGGCGCGGAGTCGATCCGGTGGTCAGCACCAGATGATCATAGGCCAGACGCTCACCCTCCACGACGATCTCTTGAACGGCCCGATCAATCTCGGTAACGGCGCCGTTCAGACGCAGGTCAATACCGTTCTCTTCATAAAAACTTTCCGGCCGCAGGTAGAGCCGCTCCAACTCCATCTCGCCCAGCAGGTATTTCTTCGACAAAGGCGGGCGCTGGTAGGGTGGCACCGGTTCTTCACCGATCAGCGTCACCTCACCGTCAAAGCCGCCATTGCGCAGCTTGGCCACCAGCGACGATCCGGCCTGCCCGGCCCCCACGACTACAACCCGCGTCATCCCGCCTTCTCCTTAATTCCTCGTGGCCTTGCCACCTGTCCCGGCCTATATCTACACTTACGCGAAACATGAATGATAGACAGGATGCGACAATGAGTATTTCTTCTGGCGACAAACTTCCCGCGGCGAATTTGATGCAGATGGGCGCGGAGGGCCCGGAACAAGTGGCGCTGGAAGACAAAACCAAAGGCCGCAAGGTGGTGATTTTCGCCGTGCCGGGCGCCTACACACCCACTTGCCATTCGGCCCATGTGCCCAGTTTCATCCGCACCAAGGATGATCTGGCCGCGAAAGGTGTGGACGAAGTGATCTGCATCAGCGTCAACGATCCTTTCGTGATGAAATCCTGGGGCGAAGCCACCGGCGCAACGGACGCGGGCATTACCATGCTGGGTGACGCCGATGCCTCGTTTACCAAGGCGATCGGGATGGATTTCGATGCCCCGCCAGCCGGGTTGCTAGCGCGTTCGAAACGTTATGCCATGCTGGTCGAGGACGGCACTGTCAGCCTGCTGCATGCCGAAGAAAGCCCCGGCGTCTGCGAAGTCTCGGGCGGCGAGGCGTTGCTCGCGGCGATCTAGCCCGCCAATGACCGGCACGGGCGGGACGGCCAATGTCTCAGCCCGCCCGGTTTTTCGCTTGCTGATCCCGATGCGCTACCAGACGGTCGATCAGCAATCGCAGACATTCGACACGCTTATTCTGCTCGGGATAGTATAAATAAAACGGCGGCAACTGGCGCGCATAAGGTGCCAGCACTTCCTCCAGATCGCCCGAGGCCAGATGCTCGGCCACCGTCGCGCGCAACGACCAGCCGATGCCATGTCCTTCATGGCCAGCTTGTATCACCCCCGAGATCTGGTCAAACACCATACGTGCAGGCGGGTCGATCAGCTTTTCCTGCCCGTCCTCGATAAAATACCACTCGGCGATACGCTTTGCCGTCGGCAGTTTATAACGAATGCAATCATGTCCAAGCAGATCGCGCGGATGCGTCGGGCGTCCGCGCCGATCCAAATAGGCGGGGGCTGCCGAAAAGACGGTTTGCAGAGGCTTCGTCAGGCGCACTGCAACCATATCCGGCGACAGGATATCGCCCAGCCGGATTCCGGCGTGAAACCCTTCTCGGTTGATATCCACCAACCCCTCATGCCACGACAACTCCAGATTGAGACCGGGATAGTCGGCCAGAAACCCGTCAAGCACCGGCGCCAGCGCAGTAATATAGGCACCCCGCGACAGGCTCAGCCGCATTGTTCCGTTAAGTGACTTGCCAACTTCGCGGGTTTTCTTGACCGCATAGGACATGTCCCGATAGGCTGGGCCCGCCGCTTCAAGCAGAACACGCCCCGCCTCTGTCAATTCTATGTGCCGTGTGGTGCGGATCACAAGGCCGACACCCAACCGCTCTTCCAACGCCTTGAGCTGCAGGCTGACCGCTGGCGCCCCGACACCCAAAACCTGCGCCGCCGCCCGGAGCGATCCCTCATGAGCAATCGCCAGAAATACTTCGATTCCATGTAGTGGCGCACGTTCCATTGGTTAATAATACTAAATATTCAGTTTGATTTGCAACGCATTCCCAAACATCGCAACTCAACATATCGTTCACCGACGGCACACCCTGACGCTGCGCGTGGAGGCGAAATTGAGTATCACAACAGCGCCAGCAAGGCCGCAAAACATTCTGCGGGGTGTGACCCTGATCATCGCCGCTGCCTTCACGATCTCGGTACAGGACGTGGTTTTCAAATTGTTCAGCAATACCTTGTCTCTATGGCAGATATTCACCGTCAGGGCACTGCTGGCGCTACCGCTCTTTGCTGTTTTGGCGCTTGCCAAGGGTAACCGTGGCGCATTGCGGGGTGCCGTGCAGAAGTGGCCACTGCTGCGCGGCCTGTGCCTGACGCTCACCTTTATGGCCTTCTATGCCGCCATCCCATTCCTGAGCCTTTCGACAGTCGGCGCAGCGAACTACACCGCACCCATCTTCATCACCTTGCTTTCAGCTTATGTCATCAGCGAACCGGTAGGGCGCATGGGCTGGATCGCGGTCTTTGTGGGCTTCGTCGGCGTCGTCGTCCTGCTGAAACCCGGCACCGATGCGTTTTCGCCCTGGGCGCTGCTGCCCATCATTGGCGCGGTCTTCTACGCTCTGGGTCACATCACGACGCGGGTAAAATGCCAGTCCATACCGGTGACAACCATGGCGCTATCGCTGAACTTAATGATGCTGGCGGCAGGGCTGGGTGCAAGCCTGTTGCTTCTGATCTGGCCGCCTGCCCCCGATCTCGTCAACAGCTATCCCAACATCTTTGGCGCCTGGTCACCTATCACGCAGGCCGAGTGGCAGGTACTGGTGCTGCTGGCCGGCTTGGCGGTGCTGATCGGCATGGTGCTGGCCGGGGCGTATCAGGCCGCACCGCCCGCAACCGTGGCCACGTTCGAATACACCTACCTGATTTTCGTGGTGATGTGGGATCTGACCTTTTTCGCCACCATGCCCAAGGGGTCAACCCTGCTGGGAATGATCATGATCATCGGCGCGGGCCTGATGGTACTACGTCGCGATGCGCGGTCAGGTTAACCTGTCGGGTGGAGCCGCTCTCTAACCCCGACCGAATAGCCCCGTCAGCGCACGCTTGACCAATCCGGTGACCGACGGGCGTGCGACCCGATTGAAGGGGAGTGGGCGGCAAACCTCGATCGCGGCCACGCCGACGCGCGCCGTTAACGCGCCGTTGACGATACCTTCGCCGAAACGTCTTGAGAGTTTGGACAAGAGACTACCGCCAGCGATAGAACCGATCAGGTCATCGCCGATCGCAACCGCCCCCGTGGCGACCAGATGGGCCATCACCACCCGGGTCAACCGCCAGCTTCCCAATACGCCGGACCGGCCGCCGTAAATTTCGGCCACGCGCCGGATCATTCGGATGTTCGACGTCAGCGCGGCGACCACATCCGCCAATGCCAGCGGCACGATTGCGGTGACTGTCGCCACCTGCCGCGCCGCCCCCTCAACTTCGCGCAACGCGGCCTGATCCAGCGGCACCAGCAACTCGGTCTCGGCCAGCCCCAGCAGGCCGGAGGCATCGAACTGATCAGCGCGGTAGTCGGCCAGACGCTCGCGGCCCCAGCGGGTTTCTTCGCGTGCCGCATAGAAAGTGGTCAGCCTGTCCGCCACTTGCCGTGCCTTGGCCAAATCCTGCTCCGCCAGCGCAATCTCCGCGTCTGCCTGCAGTGTGTCGATACGTTTCAGTCGTGAAAACGCAGCCAGTTCGCGCAGCGTGATCGCCAGCATGACCAGCCCAAGCACCGCCAGAAGTCCGATCACCAACCAGCCCAGAACCGGAGAGCGCGCCAGCAATCCGATGACGAAATCCCAGGCCGCAACCGAAATGACAACGCCCACCAGGGCCAACAGTGATGACCAGAACCAACGGGTCAGCCGGGATGGACGGCGTGCCGCCAGCACGGCGGCAGTTTGCATGGCCTGCCCCTGAGGCGCAGGTGCCGCATCTGGTACCGGCGGAGCCTTGTCAGGGCCTTCTACGGGTGCGGCATCGTCCAGATCGATCAATACGGGACCCTTGGTCATAGCCTGTCTCCCAGCAAAAATTGCGCCGCCCGATCGAGCCGGATATGCGGCGGCCCCTCGCCCGGTTTCAGCGACAGTGGCGCGGGCGCGAACTGCATTGCCTGAAAGTCACCATCTAGCCAAGCCTCAGCCCCGTTGCGCGCCGCCGAAAGCAGTCGCTGTGGATCTTCCGGCAGATCACGCGCATAGAACGCCGCTTGCTTGCCAGTGCTCAATAACCTCCCACGAACACAGGGTAACTCGGCGCCGTCGTGGCTGATCTGTTCCTCAACGGTAGCTCTGAGCGCGGCAAGGGCCACTGCCTGCGTCTCTGCCCCGGCGAAATCGGCACGATCTCGGGCATCGCGCGTCAGGGCCTGCATGAGGGCGGCCAGGCGATCATGCTGACTGTGGTGCAGATGATCGGCCTTCGTCGCCGCAAAAAGAATCTTCTCGACCCGCCGACCCATCAACAAGCGCGTCAGAAAGGCGTTCTGCCCGGGCCGGAACGCGCCCAGAATATCGGCCATCGCAAGGCGCAGGTCCTCGACGGCCTGTGGACCCTTTCGTATCGCTCCCAAAGCATCAACCAGTACGACCTGCCTGTCGATGCGCGCGAAGTGGTCGCGGAAGAACGGCTTCACAACCTGCGCTTTATACGCCTCGAAACGACGCTCCATCTCGCACCAGAGCGATTTACGATGCGGTCGATCATGTGGTGGCAACGGCGCAAAAGTAAGCGCCGGAGAGCCCGCCAGATCGCCGGGCAACAAGAAACGGCCGGGCGTGCAGTCATAGAACCCTGCATCACGCGCTGCATGCAGATAGGTGGTAAAGCTTTCGGCCAGCGACTTCGCCACCGTCTCATCCAGTTTGGCATTTACCTCTGCTGCATTTGATGCCGCCAGATATGCCGCTGCCTCAGGACGCCCGGCGATACGGGCCAGCGCCTCACTGGCCCAGGTGGCATAGCTTTTGTTCAGCAGCGCGAGGTCCAACAGCCACTCACCGGGATAATCGACGATATCCAGATGTACCGTTTGCGCGCCACGCAGCCCACTCAGCAATCCGCCAGGCTGCACCCGAAGCGACAGGCGAAGCTCCGACACCGCGCGGGTACTGTCGGGCCAATGCGGTGTGTCGGCGGTAAGCGCGGCCAGATGCGTCTCATAGTCAAAGCGCGGCACCGCATAATCGGGCTGCGGCTGCAAAAAAGCCGCCTGAATACGCCCGTCGCCGGCCGCCAGCAGCGCAGGCATCCGGGCGCGATCCATCAGATTGGCGACCAGCGAAGTGATGAACACGGTCTTGCCCGACCGCGCAAGGCCCGTCACGCCCAACCGGATCACCGGCTCGAACAAGGTTTCTGAAATCGTATCACTGACGCTTTCAATCCCGCGCGTCACGCCATCTGCGATGGATGTAATGACCAAACTATCTGCCCTTTCAGCCCTGGTGCTTCCAAGATAGCTATGCCCCTGCCCAGTTGCCAGAGGGGAGGTTTGGGGGATTGTTCCCCTGCCCGCCCCGGTTTATGTGGCATCTCATGCCCAGATACGCCCTGAAAATCGAATATCACGGCGCGCCCTTCGCCGGCTGGCAACGCCAAGCGGATCAATCCACGGTACAGGGCGCGATCGAAGCAGCACTGGATCGCATAGAACCCGGCCCCCACACGATTGCCGCCGCTGGCCGCACCGATGCGGGCGTGCATGCGCTGGCACAAGTGGCTCATTGCGACATGACCAAGGACTGGGACCCGTTTCGGCTGTCGGAGGCGCTGAATTATCATCTCAAGCCCTATCCCGTTGCGATTTTGTCCTGCGCCCGTGTCGCCGAGGACTGGCACGCGCGGTTTTCAGCGCTGGATCGGCGGTACTTCTTCCGGCTGCTGACGCGTCGCGCGCCAGCAACCCACGCGGCCGGGCTGGTGTGGCAGGTTGCGCATCGCCTGAACGTCGAGGCCATGCGTGAGGGTGCGGCTCATTTGCTGGGCAAGCACGATTTCACCACCTTCCGATCCTCCATCTGCCAGGCGGCCAGCCCGGTTAAAACCCTCGATACGCTCGAGATTGACGCCGTAGACACCCAAGGCGGCCCCGAGATACATTTTCACCTGCGCGCCCGTTCGTTCCTGCACAACCAGGTACGCAGCTTCGTGGGTTCGCTGGAACGCGTGGGCAGCGGCGCTTGGGCTCCAGAGGACATCAGGACAGCGCTGGAGGCCCGTAACCGCGCCGCCTGCGGCCCTGTGTGCCCGCCACATGGGCTATACCTGGCAGGCGTCACCTATCCGGATGACACCTTCGCATGATTTGGCTTTGATCTTGCGTGAAACGCGCGCTAAAGCTGCACCCGCGTGGTCCCGTAGCTCAACTGGATAGAGCAGCTGACTTCTAATCAGCAGGTTGAGGGTTCGAGTCCTTCCGGGATCGCCATTTAATTTAATTAAATCAATATTATACGTAAGGCCGGTGAGAGTTATGAAATTCTCAAGCATTACAGCTTTCACATAGCTTCCACGTGCCTAATGTATATTAGGCTATAAGTTTCGGAAACTGGCCAAGATTTTTCGCGTACCGCATGAACCAAGAACAGCTTGATAACAAAAGCGCTCGTTCCTTCGCTCAATGATCACTTGCTGCACCAACAACACGTTTTTTTTCAACAGAATGGGGCGGAAAGTGTGAATTCGCTGCATCCGCGAAAGCAATCCCACCAAACTGCAAAAGCGGCCATTCACAGGTCTGAGACAGGTTTTCTTTTGCGGCGGCTAGCACAGAGGTCGGCAATGCGCAGATAGTGTACTTTGCAAAGTCACGCGAACAGCTCACAGGAGGCATTCATCGGGTCATGCCACGCCGCAGCGCAACTTTCGCATTCCTGCCGTTCGTGCATCCTGCAGCATTTTCGAAAGGTGAGCGGCCGGGTCGCGGACTTTGCCGCCGCCGCCCTTTTGGGTGTTTGCTGACGCAGCATGTGCTCGCAGGTGCGGCACACTCAGCTCTGCGTTGCAGCCAATTTCGTCAGACCGGTCATTCAAAGCCAGTCTGAGGCGCGAAATTCAAACCCCCCTTTCGCTGAAACCGGGATCGGCTTTAAAAGAGCGGACAAAATTGACCATGAGAATGCACAGAAGATTGACAGCTTTCTGGCCCACAGCGTCGATCAATGACCTTTAAGCCATTCCAAATTTTCCAGAGTTGGTGCAGCAAATGAAATCGAACAATCTGAATAGGTCGGTGGCCCTTTTTGATGGGCCACCGTTTAGTTGGTTTTTATGCTTGTTGATCAAGCCGCCGACGCTGATCTCACGCTTGTCTCCTGGTCTGGTTGGCTGACTGCCACCACAAGGAATACCGCGCCAGATAACGCCCAGTAATATGCGGCATCAAGCCCGGCAAACCCGAATACAAAGGGGGCGAGGGCAAACCCGACAGCGGCTACAAAGTCAATGGCGAGATGTATCTTGAAGGGCACCATCGGAACGGCGCTATATGCATAACCGGTGAGCATACTGTAGCTGATTACGACGATACCTGCGACGATCGAAAGCCAAAACGCGATTGGCGAGGATGTGCCTATACCTAAGACAAACGGAAAGATGATGAGGCCCGCAGCCGCCGCATAGTCTACGAGGCCATGCATCTTGGGTGTGAGAAAGCGGATGTTCATTTTTGTCTCCTTTGCTGTTTACATGTCGGATTTGAGTCTGTTGACTTATTTTCCTTAAAAATAGTGCCTTGCAGGCATTCAACTGCTCGAACTTTATGCCTCCATGAGTTGAACTTGCCGTCGACTGTGCCGATGCTGCGCTGTCAAAAGCACCTTCTTTCTAGTTTCCGCCCTTGGCTGCACGCAGCACCGGGTAGAACTGTGTAAAGACAAAGTCTTCTGCGGCAGACGCTTCGTGGCAGGCATTGCAGGCCTCGGCCGGTTGCCTGACGGCGGTCTCGGCGTAGGGCTCTGCGTGGTGCCCGAAAGTGTAGTAGGCCCAGTTCCCGGGCTCGTCCGGATATAGCTCTTCGCTTTTGATGGTGATTTCAAATCCGGAAAACTCACCCATGAAATAGCCTGTGCCGCTGATTTCGTCGGTCGAGCCGTCTTCATTGGCGCCGTCGGGCGCACGCACAAGTGTAAGTTCCTTGGCGAGCACGGTACCCTCGCGGAATTCACCCGTTTCTTTGTAGTGGGACCAGCTCACCGGGTCGATATAAACCATGTGGTGCTCGGGAAATGGCGCTTCGCCGCCGTTCAGCGCGTTGGGTGTGACCAAAGAACCGACAAAGGGCCATTCACGCCATATTTTGCCACGCGGGAGTTTGAGCATTTTGTCATCGGTAAACTCCGGCTGATATGACGCGTCCTGTGCCACCGCCGGGGCGATATTGATGGAAAGCGCAGCAAGACCCACAACAATCGAAATGGGTGCCACGATTGTAAGTAGCTTGGAGTTCAGCGAAGTTTTTCTTAGGAACATGATTTTTCTCCAGTGTTGCGGCAACCTCGAAGATCGCCCGCAATCTTTGCCATTTGAATTCTAATGCATTAATTTTGCGGGAAAAATTCGCGACCGTCCAATACCGATGACTTATCGTTCAATGCTCAGGGAACAGGGTAAATGACGACGAGACCCGGCCCGAGACCTCAAATAACCCTGCGGGCTGGATTCACGCAAACCTGACAGATGGCCCGGTACACCGTGCCGGTCCATGAGCGGACAGCGCGGCTCTACCTGAGGCGGTTCGCCCGCTGAATTGCGCTTTGGGTTGAAAGCTGCAGAACTGAAAAATGGCCCCATTCCCCCGATCTTGAAGTTCTTGGGGGAAAGTTTTTTCGGCTCTTGTAGTGACCGTCTTCTATCGGATCAAATCTGGAAACCCGACATGCTGATTTGAAGACCGTTATGCCGCGCGTCGCAGAGAATAGCGTGCCCAGACAGCGACAAGCGCGTCTACCAAGTGATCGATATCCTCGTCGCTATGCACGGGTGAAGGCGTAATCCGAAGCCTCTCGGTTCCGCAAGGAACAGTCGGATAGTTTATTGGCTGCAGGTAAATCGAGTATTCGGTCATCAGGGTTTCGCTGATTTCACGGCATCGAACCGGATCGCCGACCATCAGGGGCAAAATATGGGATTCAGACTGCATTAACGGCAAACCTGCTGCAGCCATAAGGTGCTTCAACTTTTGCACTCTTTCTTGTTGCAGTTCTCGCAGGGCATCGTTGTCACGCACGATCCGGATGCTGGCATATGCGGCAGCCGAGATGCAAGGCGGCAGCGACGTGGTGAAAATAAAGCCTGACCCGTTTGAACGCACGAAATCAACCAGCTCGGCCGAGGCTGAGATATATCCGCCCAGGGTGCCGAAGGCTTTGGCCAGCGTTCCCTGAATAACGTCTACGCGGTGCATAACACCATCGCGCGCTGCAACGCCGGCACCCTGCGGCCCATACAGACCAACAGCGTGTACCTCATCCAGATAGGTTAGTGCATGATGATGTTTTGCGACGTCACAAATTTTGCGGATCGGTGCGAAGTCACCGTCCATCGAATAGACCGATTCAAAGACCACCAGTTTGGCCCGATCCGGTGCGACCCGGCTCATCTTTCGATGCAGGTCATTGGGGTCATTATGCCGGAAGATGTGTTTTTCGGCGCGGCTGTGGCGGATGCCCTCGATCATCGAGGCGTGGTTCTGCTCATCAGAAAAGACCACACAATCCGGCAGACGTGAGGCCAGGGTCGACAGGGCCGTCATATTGGCCACGTAGCCCGAGGTAAACAGAAGCGCCGCCTGTTTATCGTGCAGATCGGCCAGTTCGGATTCCAGACGGACGTGATTATGGTTGGTGCCCGAGATGTTGCGGGTGCCACCAGCGCCGACACCGGTATCGCGCAGGATCCTGTGGGCAGCAGACACGACCTCCTGATTTTGCCCCATTCCGAGATAATCGTTTGAACACCATACGGTTACCCGCTGATCGGAACTGACGCCGTGATGGGTTGCTTCGGGGTAACGTCCGGCCCGACGTTCGAGATCGGCAAAGGTTCGGTAGCGACCCTCGTTGTGAAGCTTCTGTAATTCATCTGAAAAATATTGCCGATAATCCATGTCTGGCCTCCACCCGTGAAAATGTCTGTGTTGATCAATTGTGATTGTGGAAGGGGAATTTTCCGCCGTCCAATACCGATGTTTTATCGTTCAATGCACGCTGCACAGTTTGATCGCTGACAGGAGACATTGATCGCGAGGAGTGGTTTCATGATTGTCAGGTATTCGGCGAGTGCAATCGCCTGATTGTGAGCGGTATCTCGGGCCGAATAAAGCAGCGTCACAGGCCCTGTGCCCGATTGCAGCATAATCGCGTTTACGAGGCCGGAACGATTTTCCAATTCCACATGGTATCGCGATCTGAACTCGGTCCAGCGGGACGCGTCGTGATTGAACCATTGTCGCAATTCGGTGCTGGGGCCGATGTCTTTCATCCACTCGTCGATCATCGCAGCCTGCCTGGATATTCCGCGTGGCCAGATCCGATCGACGAGCAAGCGGTACCCGTCGGCCGGATCTGGTTGCTGGTAAATGCGCTTAACGAAAAAGCACATACTCGCCACCCTGTGTTCTGAGGCCGAAGTCACTCATCTTCAACTTCTACGATGTCGGGCCGCAGGCTGGCGATGATCGCCATCAGTTCTTCCTGTTCCTGTTCCGGCACGTTGAATGAGTTGAGCGTGTCGGAAAGATGCCCCGCCACGATGTCGAACTCGCTGGCCGTGATACCCAGACCGCCATGCACCACATCCGCCGGACGGCTGATTACCTTGCACGGACCGCCGGTGGCGATGCAAACAAGGTTCTTGTTCTTTTGCCGAAACGACGCCCGGGTGTCATCGCCCATGCCAAAGAAGCGTTTTCCGACGACCTCATCCTCAAAAAGCTTACCCGCGAAGTCGTCCACAACCGCGGAGATGGCGTCATAACCGCCGAGGCGTTCGTAGAGCGATCTATCCTGAGCCACAGCGGGCAGAGGCGTGGTAAGTGTGAACATAAACAGCGAAAGCCCTGCGAAAGCGGAGCTAAGAAAAGAAGATTTTCGATACATCATGGTAATTCCCTCATTGTTTGAATGCTGATCTGGTCGCGCCATTCCAGACCTGTGACAGGCCGGTTCTGACCAAGTAAATCGGAACGGCTGGGATAAAGTTCTCAGCGCGGTTTTAACGGTCTGATATAAGTAGCGAGCGAGAACGGAAGCTGTCCAATGCCGATGAATTATGGTTCAATGCACAATACACAGTGGGGGTTAGGAATATGGAATTTCATCAGGTTCGCTATTTTCTCGAAGCAGCGGAGAGCCTCAATTTCACCCGTGCTGCCGAAAATTGCCACGTCTCTCAACCGGCGCTGACCCGCGCCATTCAGAAACTGGAAGCTGAACTTGGCGGAGAACTGTTCATCAGAGATGGGCGTGCGGTGAGACTGTCTTCGCTGGGCAAGGTAATACGCGAGCATTGTCAGCGCATTTATGAAACCAGGGAAATGGCTCGCGCCGCAGCCAAATCGTTTCTTGAAAGCGGCGGATCGGAACTGAATGTCGGTGTGATGTGCACCATTGGCCCCGATGTATTGTCGGCTTTTGTCAACGAATTCAATCACACGCACAGCAATGTGTTGGTGATCTTGCACGATATTGGACCGGAAGCGTTGCCGAAATTGTTGTTTACAGGTGTCTTGGACTGCGCATTTGTTGCTTCACACGATGATAAAACATTTGAAGAGCTTTCGGTAAGGGTCCTGTTTGATGAGGACATGGTTGTGGCCTTTGAAGAGGGGCACCGGTTCGCGGAAAAACAGGAGTTGACCCTTTTTGATGTTGCGGAAGAAGCCTACGTGGATCGTCTGAAATGCGAAATTCGACAGCCGTTTTTTGAATTTATGGAAAACAACGGTCTCGATCTAAAGGTCGTCTGCAGCAGTCAGCGGGAAGATTGGATTCAGGAGCTTGTGGTTCGTGGCCTCGGTGTGAGTATTATGCCGCGGTTTTCGATCACCACCCGCCGGCTGGACTGGCGATCTCTATCCGGGCCGGTTTCTAATTCCCGTCAAATCATGATCGCGCAGACCAAAAGTCAAATGCCGCAGTCCACCGCAGGCTCGTTCTGTTCGGAAGCTCAAGAGTTTCAATGGCAAACTGCTCTTGAGAATTTAGATGTAAACGAAAGGCTTCACTGACTCTAACTCTCGTCGGGGGAGCTGGCCCTGACTTTGGTGCGCTTTTAGGTAGATGCGAGCGCAGGATGCGCGATCGCCGATCGGGGAGTGAGTGGCGCAGTTTGTCCACAAGCGTTAACGCAGTTATTTGAAGATAGATTCCATTCTCGGAACATACTAGCGAAATGCAAAGTGCGATATGCAGATAGCCGCCCAAATAGAATTTTACAGTAATGTCGTCTTTCGTGCGCTTATTTGGTCGTACGATCCCCCTGCAGCAATCGACAAGCAGGGCTCAGAGTTATGTCTCGCCGCTCTTTGCTGGAACGCCCGATGCCAAAGAACGAACGCCACACGATCATCTTGAAAACTCGGGAAACCCGTGAATTTGCAGGTGTTTCCCCGGAACGAGCGGGAATCTGACGAAAGACAGGTCTCGGTTAATTAAGGCAACGCAGATCTCCGCAGCACCGCATGGCCGCGAAGAGCCCTTTTTACCGAATGCTGCACCGAATTTGAATGAGTACGACGCTTACAAAGCTGACGTTATGTACGGCTATGCAATTGGTTTCGAAAGATGCGCCGCAATCACTTTTTCTGCGATGTAAAGATCCTGCAATGAAATACCAGAGCTATCGAAAACAGTAATCTCACTTTCCGACTCGCGACCAGAAACTGTACCCTTTAGCACGTCGCCAATCGGGACAACGTTAGTATCGGCTGCTGTGTGCTGAAACTCGCCAATACGCAGTGATTGTTCTGGGAGATCGCAAAACAAGCGACCGGCCGAAAACAACTCCGGTGGAAGTTCTTGTTTCCCTCCTCCGTCTGATCCCATTGACGAGATGTGTGTTCCTGGTTGAACCCATTCGGGTCGAAACAAAGGTGCCTTGGAGGTGGTCGCGGTGACAATGATATCGGCTTGCCGACAAGCGGTTTCAGCCTCGCAGGCTTCTGCAGGCAGACCACCCCGAGAGAGCTTTTCAGCAAATGCTGACGTGCGTTCTTCGGATCGCCCGACAATAAGAATACGTTGCAGAGAGCGAATTTTTGCGATTGCATGTGCTTCGTATTCTGCTTGGTTTCCTGTTCCAAATAGAGTCAATACTTTTGCATCGGCGCGTGCCAAGGCGTCGGTCGCGACCGCGTCAGCAGCAGCAGTACGATAGGCATTAAGTTTGCCTGCCTCCACCACCGCTCCAATGCTGCCTTTCTCTTGGTTGAACAATAGGATCAGAGAGTTATGCCGCGGGAGGCCTACCTCGTCATTTGTGGGAAAATACGACCCCACCTTTACGCCAGCCATTGATCCATCTGCCGCTGACTTGATCGTAAATCGGTTTTGTGGATCACTTGCGTGGCCGATCACAACCGGGAAGCTCTTTGCCGCCGCTGCGACGGAAGCAACAAAAGCCTCGCGGACGGCTTCGTAGGCGAGCTCATGCGTCGCGATCGCGGCAGATTGTTCTTCAGTAATTCGTATCATGAGGTGCTCCTACCTTCTGAAGCCGTATGGACCTGAGGGTCGGGGCAATATTCTCGCCCCGGCTCTTCTTTATTTGCTCAGCCTAACTATGCGTCCGCTAGTTTAGGCGCTTTCAACGCATGGGGAGTATTGTACGCATCCAGATCGATCTGATCTTCGGATTTGGCAACAATTACCGCACAAGTACAGTCGCCCGTCACGTTAAGCGACGTGCGTGCCATATCCAGAATCCGGTCGATGCCGGCGATGATTGCAACGCCTTCCAACGGCAGGCCAACAGAGGTGAGAACAAGTGACAGCATCACAAGACCTGCACCAGGAACACCAGCGGTACCGATAGAGGCGAGCGTAGAAGTCAGAATAATAGTGACGTATTCTGACATACCGAGGTCTATGCCAAAGGCTTGGGCCACGAACAGAGCTGACACACCCTGATACATTGCTGTGCCATCCATGTTAATGGTTGCTCCCAATGGAAGCGTGAAGCTTGCCACCGACTTGTTGACACCCAAGTTTTGCTGGGCTGCCGACATTGTGACCGGCAAGGTGCCAGAACTGGAAGTGCTGGTAAAAGCAACGATCTGTGGCTCCACTACACCTTGGAAGAACCGAACTGGATTCAGGCGGGCAACGAACGTAATCAACCCGCCATAAACGATCAAAGCATGCAGGATACATCCGAGGTACAGGGCGAAAATGATCTTAGCCAACGGCAAGAGCAACGACAGCCCATATGTTCCGGCAACCCAGGCCATCAATGCAAAGACACCGTAAGGTGCAAATGAAATCACGATCTCAGTCAGCTTCAGAATGACCGTGTTCAGTGAGTCGAAGAAGGTGCGGATCGGCTCTGCCGGTTTTCCTGCAAGGTTGATTGCAAGACCAAATACGATTGCAAAGAAAATGATTTGCAGAACGTTTCCGTCAGCCGCCGCCGCAACCGGGTTCTTTGGAATGATCGCAATCAAGGTTTCAATGAACGGTGGTGCCGCTTTAGGCTCCATTGCGCTTGCTGTGCCGAGATCCACACCTGCGCCAGGCTGGAACAAGATAGCCAATCCCAGTCCAATGGTAATCGCAAAAGCGGTGGTGCCAAGATAAAAGGCAATTGACTTGATTCCGATGCGGCCCATCCGTGCCAGGTCGGTTACGGAAGTCATACCGCAAACCAGCGAGACAAAGACAAGCGGTACAATCAGCATTTTGATAGCCGAAATGAACATCGTACCGATATACTTGATCATGGTGGCCGTGTTCTCGTTGCCCGTCACATTCAGGACGACGCCAACTAAAACCCCAAACACCAAAGCAAACACGATTTGCTTCCATAGCATCATCGATCGCCACCGCCCAAATAGTCCGGATTTCGCTTGCTGGGTCATATTCTTTCCTTTCAGTAAAGTGTTGATGGGCCGGAATGAGTACGCGACGACAAACGTGATGCGGTCGTCTCTTTGAATTCGTACGTTTCGCTAGAAGAAGCTGCCCGAGAGTTCTACGTGTCGCCGTTAAGTAGCTCTGCGTAGAAAGACGTTGCTTTGAGACCGCTACCGGTCAGGATCACTACAGTTTCATCGGTCTCTTTTATGAGGCCGTGATTGTGCAGCTTCGACAGCCCGGCGGCGGCGTGTGCCGTCGTTGGCTCGACATACAGACCTTGCTGTGCCAGGCGCTGACTGGCCGAAATAATCTCGTCCTCTTCAACGGCGACAGTTCCGCCGTCACTTTCCCGAAGCGCTTGGAGCATCTCCTTGATGCGAAGTGGGCGCTTGATGGCGGTGCCTTCTGCTACGGTCTTACCAAACCCTTCGAGGACATGATCGTTGGCTCCAGCTTGGAAAGCTGCATGAAGAGGGGCGCAGTTGGCGGGCTGAGATACAAAGATTTTTGGCAGACGATCAGCTTCTCCGGATGCAATCAACTCTTTGAATGCAAGGTAAATTCCCAGAACATTGCTGCCCGCTGAGGCCGGAATGACAATATTGTCAGGAACTTTGAATCCGAGGTCTTCCCAGATTTCATATCCAATTGTTTTGGTACCTTGCAGGAAGAAGGGATGCCAGTTGTGGCTGGCGTAGAAAATCTCCGAGGCCATTTCGATCGCCGCCTCTTCCGTCGCTTCGCGCGGACCAGGCACCCGTACAATTTCGGCTCCATAGGCAGTAATCTGTGCCACTTTTGCTGCTGAGGTTGAGGCAGGAACAAAGACTTTGACCTTCATGCCTGCTGCAGCCCCGTAACCTGCAACTGATGCACCGCCGTTGCCAGAGCTGTCTTCAAGCACCTCTTTGATGCCCATTTCCTTGAGCATTGAAAGCATCACCGACGTGCCCCGGTCCTTGAACGAACCGGTAGGTGAAAACCATTCGAGTTTGAAACTACACGGCACGCCGTCGAAACTGCTTTCATGCATTGGAGTGCAGCCTTCGCCCATTGTAACCGGGGTCTCGATTTTTGTAGGAAAAGCGGCCCGATACCGCCAAAGGGAACGGGTGTTTGTATCGATGTCTTCTCTTCGAATGCCAGGGAGTGGCGCCATCATGAGCGGGTTGCCATCTGGTGATCGCCAGATCTTCTCATCCAGAGCGTACACAGTGCTGGTTTTCGGGTCTATGAAAGTTGGTTTGTTCATTTGTGCCTCTTTGGTTTTATTGGCTTTGAGCTGTCTTGACCGTGTCGCAGAAGTAACCGGTTGCTTTGTTTCACGCGGGAGCAACGATCGACAAAATCAGCGACCAATTGGTTCTCCTGGATTAACTCTGCGACTTCGCTAACCATCTCAGTTAGTCACTGATGCGAGGCCAAATGGCTTCGACTTCGTTGTTTTCGTCGACCACGAAGTACTTCGTGTGCTGAGCAGCAGTCGCACAGACATGGTTCGGTAGAATCCTTAGGAGCGTGCCAAGTTCGATCTCTGGAACAGTTTTCTCAATGCCCGCCCGGTAACCGATAATCCCATGGTCCTGTTGAGTGTCCAGAACCACCAGATCCGGCAGAACCGTTCCGTCCTCCAGGCAAACTTGGCCGTAGAAGAAGTCCTCTTTCTGTTTGCTTGTTCCTCGATCGCGAGACAGAGACATCCACCCAGAATCTGTAATGATCCGGTTCGTTTCTCGATTGACCCCATTCACTGTTGTCAAAACGCTCATTGCGATATCGTCGAACGTGCAAACACCGACGCCGCGTTGCACCAGGTCAAAGAACATGCAGGTTCCAGCCCGCATTTCCGTTGCACCCAAACACTCAATATCTGCAAGCGCCGTCGGTGTAGAGCCAACGCTTACAATATCGCAACGGTAGCCAGCGTTTCGAAGATGTGCTGCGGCTTGAAGAGCAGCGGCTTCTTCTTCGCGGGCAAGATCCTCAATTGCAGCTGCGTCGGTCAAAGCATAGCTCTTGCCTGCGTGCGCCATAACACCAGAAAGCAACCCGCCTTCAGATAGAATGGCTGCTACCGCCAACAGACGATCAGTGTCTTCTGGCCGAACACCAGAGCGGTGGCCATCCATGTCGAGCTCAATCAAAACAGAAAATGAGACGCCGGTCTCTTTGCAAAACTTTTGAAGTCGATCGGCCATGTCCACGTTGTCCACAACCACTTTTAGGTCAACACCGTCGGTCACCAGAGCTGCCGCGCGTTTGAACTTTTGTGGAACAATTGCATTTGAATAGAGCAAATCGGTAATGCCAACCTTTGCAAATTCTTCGGCTTCAAAGAGAGTTGAAACCGTCGCGCCTGAACCGTTTTTTCCGACAATCAGCTTTGCAACATCCACAGACTTGGCCGATTTCAAATGCGGGCGCTGTGAGATCCCTCGTTTCTCGGTGGCAGCAGTCATGCGGCCGATGTTCGCAATCAAGCGCCCTTTATCGATCAACAAGCTGGGTGTTTCCAAATCGGTCAATTTCGTCGTCATTTGAGTCGTCTTTCTTAATTACCTGAGACTGATGCGATGAGTTCCATTTCCACATCAAAGCCGTGATGAAGATTGGGAACAGGAGCTACCGCTCGTGCAGGCTTGTGCTCTCCGAAGGCCGCTGCGTAAGCTTGGTCAAAGTCTTTCCAGTTTTCGATGTTCGTGACGTAAACGGTCGCCTTAACCACGTTTGACAAGTTCGCCCCTGCTTCTTTCAGAATTGCTGCGGCATTCCTCAAGACGCACTCGGCTTGTTCCTTGAAGCTGCGCGACGAGTCCAATTCCGCGCCCGGTTCAATGGGTAAGACACCAGATACGAACACTAGGTCACCGCTAACGATGGCCTGTGAGTAGTGGCCCAGTGGAAGTGCTGCTTCACGTGTTTCAATTTTTTTCATTTCGTACTGTTCCTTAGGTTTCAGCTCGGCGGTTACGTGCGTTCTCTAAACCTCAAGTGAGAAGGTGTCGTTTCGAACGTGCGATCAGCCGTGCAAAGATGCGTTGTGATGTTTCTAGGCGTATCTTGCGCAATTTTTGCGCAAATATTTTCTAGTTTGATATCAATATTGCAATCTGGGGGCGTTCATGCAAATTTTCCGCGCATGAAGAACGTTGACAAAATTGATAGACTGATTCTCCGCGCACTCGAAGATAATGCAGATTGCGCCAACAAATTACTCGCCGAGCGAGTGGGTTTATCGCCTTCTGCCTGCCTCAGACGAGTTGCGAGGCTGAAGGAAATTGGCGCCATTAAGAAGATAGTGGCAGTTGTAGACCCAGATTGCTACGAACGAAAACTTTCGGTGGTGGTATCCGTAAAGTTTGAGCGCCACGGACTGCAGGCGCGACAAAATTTCTTTGACCAGTTGAAGCGTGAACGAGCGGTTGTTCAGTGCTATATGGTCACAGGTGAAGTTGGCAGCATCATCATTCTGCATGTTGCGGACATGGATGAGTATACAGAACTCACAGATAGGTTGTTCAACGAAGACCCGAACATTTCCGCGTTCACGACATTTATGGTGATGTCAAAGTTATTGTAATTTCCAGATCCGTTCGGGCTGCGTAACGCGCATTTGCCTTTGAGTTGCCAGTTCATGAGGCTTTTGGAACCGAAGGAAAGTTTACCTAAACCAAGTCGATTACTTTTTTTCTCTCTCGCACGCTCGCCAACGTCGGGTAAAATCCGACAGTTGCCATTGCAATTTGTGCAACGAATGTCAGTGTTGTCCACAGACCGTGAGTTCGACCGAATACAGTTTTTTGCAGCGCAGTGAATGGCGGCTATGTGGGCTGCAGTCGCAGCATCGACTGGACCGGGCGAACGGCAGGAATGGGCCGATTGGAATGGCCCATTCGCCGAAATTTGATCGAGTGTCACGAACGCTTCCGCAATACTTGCATAACGGCCA
>NZ_JAIMIB010000015.1 GCF_019966515.1 Roseovarius aestuarii
GAAGGCGGCGGCGAAGGCGGCGGCGAAGGCGGCGGCGAAGGCGGCGGCGAAGGCGGCGGCGAAGGCGGCGGCGAAGGCGGCGGCGAAGGTTCCGGTAGAGAGCGTTAAGACATTCGCTTAGCTACTCAGCACTTTCGGCCTAAACCAAACCCTCCCTGATCTGGGAAAGAACCCTAACTGGGTTCGAAAGCGTCAGCGGGTCTTAGGGTCCGCAGATAATTATGTATCAAACATTGAGAGGGCCGCGGACTATCTCCGCGGCCCTTTCTGTTTTACACCCGCCATTCTGCAATCAGGCATTCGGTCGTGCGGGCTTTTGCGAAATCGGCCACATTTTTGTAGCCTCGCTGACCTTGCTTCCAGCGCAGTTCAGACCGCACTCTATTGCGGGATGCGTAACACCTGACCGGGGTAAATCTTGTCGGGATGAGACAGCATCGGGCGATTGGCCTCGAAAATCTCGTGATAGCGGTTTGCGCTGCCAAGCGTTTCCTTGGCAATCGCGGACAGGGTGTCGCCACGTTCGACCGTCACAAAAACCGTGCCCTCGCCGTCGCCATCATCTTCAACTGCGGCAACACCGGCCACATTACCCACCGCAAGCATGACCTTTTCGCGGATTTCCTTGCTGACACCCATGCCAGCGACCTTAACCTTGTCTCCCTCGACCGAGATATCCAGCCCATCGATGTTGAGACCCAGGTCGGTAACCTCCTGCTCCAGCGCCTCAACGGTCGGTTCTTCATTTCCGCCAAAGAGTTTCTTGCCAGAATCCTTCATAAAATTCCACAAACCCATCATCGTATCCTTTCGTGTATCGGTACGTTGATCGTGCGGAGATTTGTGCAGCGCGGCTAGTGGGAAATTTGCGGAGGACGGCTCAATTCTGCGAACAAGTTCAGACCGAGGCCTTGCGGGTATTGAGCAACAGGTTGGTCTCGGAGTGGGCGATCCCCTCCAACCGCCTTATATGGGCAAGCTGCTTGTCCAGGTCTTCCAGTGTATCGGTACCGATCTCGACGATCACGTCCCAGCGGCCATTGGTGGTATGAATGGCACGCACCGTACTCATCCCCGACAATTGTCGCAGGATACGCTCGGTACCCCGCCCTTCGATGCCCAGCATCATCAACCCGCGCACCGGATCGCGTGCGACATCGCCCCTGAGCACCACGGTAAAGCCCACGATCTCGCCCGCCCGGCGCAGCCGTTCGATCCGCCCGCGCACCGTGGTGCGGGACACCCCCAACAACAAAGCCAGATCGGAAAGTGAGGCTCGCGCATCGTGGCGCAAGGCAGATATCAGGCGGCGATCAACATCGTCCATTTCGAAACCTTTTGCATCCGAATTGATAATTCATCGCTCAATTAGTGCAAAATAACCAGTTCAATTCAACCCATTTCGGCACAATCATATAAGAAATCCAGATATGCGAGGCCACGATGACCCAAAAAACCTGTATCCTGATTGGTGCCCCCGTCGATAGCGGCAAGAAACGCCAGGGCTGCGTAATGGGCCCGGATGCGTACCGCGTGGCCGGTATTGCCGAAGCACTGGCCGATCTGGGCCATTCGGTTGTCGACATGGGCAACCTGAGCCCCACCGAAGTCGAGCCCCCTAAAGGCGCGCCAAGCCACCTGATCAAACCCGCTGAAACCATCGGCTGGACCATGACGTTGTGCGACGCGGCGCAGGACGCGATGAAAAATGGCCTACCAATTTTCCTCGGTGGCGATCACAGCCTGTCATTGGGGTCAGTTACCGGCGTCGCCAACCACGCCGCCAAGGTCGGGCGCCCGCAATTCGTGCTGTGGTTGGACGCGCATAGCGACTATCACACCCCCTATTCGACCGCCTCGGGCAACCTGCATGGCACGCCGGTGGGTTACCTTGCCGGACTCGACGGGTTCGACGGCTTCCCGAAGGTGAAAAACCCGGTGCCGCAGGATCAGATCTGCCTGCTCGGCCTGCGCTCGGTCGACGGGCCGGAACGTGAAAAGCTGCAAGCCACCAACATTCATTGCCATGACATGCGCGCGATCGACGAAACCGGCATTGCCCGGCCTCTTTCGGGCTTCCTTGATCTCGTGGCGAAGGCGGGTGGCGATCTGCATGTGTCACTGGATGTGGACTTCCTCGATCCCAGCTTTGCGCCCGCCGTCGGCACCACCGTGCCCGGCGGAGCTACCATGCGCGAGGCCCATCTTGCGATGGAGATCATCTGCGACAGCGGCTTGATGACCTCGCTTGACCTTGTGGAACTGAACCCGTTCCTGGATGAGCGCGGGCGCACCGCACAGGTCATGGTCGATCTGGCCGCCTCGGCGCTTGGCCGCCGTGTCTTTGATCGCCCGACACGCGCCTTCTCATGAGCGTTCAGGCCCCTTCCAGCGTGGTGATGATCCGGCCCAACCGGTTCCACCCCAACCCCGAGACGGCAGAGGACAACGTCTTCCAGTCGATCCCCGATCTGACGGTGGACGAGGTTGCCACGCGGGCACGGGCCGAGTTTGACGGCGCTGTCGCGCGGCTGCGCGACGCGGGCGTCAAGGTGCATGTGTTTCAGGACGAGCGCGACGACACGCCGGATTCGATCTTTCCGAACAACTGGTTTTCCACCCATTCCGGCGGTCACGTTGCGCTTTATCCTATGTATGCGGAAAGCCGGCGCCGCGAGCGGCGGTGGGACGTGATCGAGATGCTGAAGGCCGAGTACCGTGTTGCCGAGGTGACAGATTATTCCGGGTTGGAGCCTGATGGCCTGTCTCTGGAAGGCACCGGCGCGATGGTACTGGATCATATCGGGCGGCTAGCCTTCGTGGCGCGCTCGCACCGGGCCGATCCGATCCTGCTGGAGCGATTCTGTACGCGCTTCGGCTATGAGCCGATCGTCTTCGACGCGGTCGATGAAAGCGGCACGCCGGTCTATCACACCAATGTTGTGATGGCGATTGGCACCCAGGTGGCGCTGGTCGGCCTCGACATGGTGTCAAATGACGAACGCCGCGCCACCATCCGCGAGAGGCTGGAAGAAACCCGGCGCGAGGTGATCGCGCTGAGCCATCACCAGATTGCCGAATTCGCCGGCAATGCGATTGAACTGGAAACACCAGATGGCCTGATCCTGGCCCTGTCGGCGCGCGCGTTGGCAGCACTGGACGCGGATCAGATCGCCCTTCTGGAAAGATCCGTCCGGCTGGACCCGCTTGACCTGCCCACCATTGAAAGCGCCGGCGGCTCTGCCCGCTGCATGATCGCGGGTCTGCATCTGGCCCGCCGCCCCCAATCAAGGAGTAACTGACATGACCAATCTTGCCCCTTCCGACAAGGCGCTGGTGCCCTTCGTTTCCGTCGACAACATGATGAAGCTGGTGCATCACGTCGGGGTCGAACCGATGCTGAAAGGTCTGGCTGACTATATTGAGGCCGATTTTAAACGCTGGGAACTGTTCGACAAGACCCCGCGCGTGGCCTCGCATTCCGACGAAGGCGTGATCGAACTGATGCCAACCTCTGACGGTGAGGTCTATGGCTTCAAATACGTGAACGGCCACCCAAAGAACATGAAAGAAGGCCTGCAAACCGTTACCGCCTTTGGGCTTTTGGCCAACGTGGGTAATGGCTACCCGGTTCTGTTGAGCGAAATGACCGTGCTGACCGCCCTGCGCACCGCGGCGACCTCGGCAATGGTGGCGAAACATCTGGCCCCCAAGGGCGCCACTACCATGGCGATGATCGGCAACGGCGCGCAGTCGGAATTCCAGTCGCTGGCGATGAAAGCAATCTGCGGGGTGGATACGGTTCGCCTCTATGACATCGACCCGGCCGCCACGGAAAAAGCCGCGCGTAACCTGGAAGGCTGGGGCATGAACGTGGTTGCCTGCAAGACCGCTGAAGAGAGCATGGAAGGCGCGCAGATCATCACCACCTGCACGGCGGACAAGCAATATGCCACCATCCTGACCGACAACATGATCGGCGCGGGCGTACATATCAACGCTATCGGCGGTGACTGCCCCGGCAAAACCGAACTGCACAAGGATATCCTGTCCCGCTCGGACGTGTTCGTGGAATACCCGCCGCAAACCCGGATCGAGGGCGAGATTCAGCAGATGGCCGATGACTTCCCAGTCACCGAGATGTGGGAAGTAATCAACGGCACCGCCAAGGGGCGTACCAGCGACCGCCAGATCACGCTATTCGACTCGGTCGGCTTTGCGATCGAGGATTTCAGCGCCCTGCGGTTCGTGCGTGACCGGATCAAGGGCACGGATTACTTCATGGATCTCGATCTGCTGGCCGACCCCGACGATCCGCGCGATCTGTTTGGCATGCTGCAGCGCGCCGCGTCGTGATTTCAAAAAACTAACAGGCCGGGACAAACCCGGCTACTCTACCTGAACGCGAACGCAGTGTTCGGGGCCTGTACCTTTGTGCCCAGCGCTTTTCCGGCATTTTCGCCAACAATAATAAAGGAGAGGACAATGAAGACTGATATTCCCACCGGTGCCCGCGCGCCAACAATGATCGAGGCCCTGATCTCGCTTTTCTCGCTTGTTGCGGGCATCAGCGTATCAATCGTGGTCTACGGGCTTGATCCGCATATCCCGATGCTTCTGGGCGTGGTCGTGGCCAGCCTTGTGGCGCTGCGCTGCGGGTTCAGCTGGCAAAACGTTCAGAACGGAATGGTGCGCGGTATCAACAACGCCCTGCCCGCGATGATCATCCTGATCATCGTAGGCGTGCTGATCGGCGTATGGATTCTGGCCGGCGTGGTCCCGACGCTGATCTATTACGGGCTGCAACTGCTGTCGCCGTCGATCTTTCTGCCCGCAGCGGTGGTAATTTGCGCGATCACATCGCTCGCCACCGGCACAAGCTGGGGCACGACGGGCACGATCGGCGTGGCGCTGATGGGTATCGGCGGCGGCCTTGGCATTCCCCTGCCGCTGGTCGCTGGCGCGGTGCTGTCGGGTGCTTACTTTGGCGACAAGATGTCACCCCTGTCGGACACAACCAACATGGCCCCGGCCATGGCAGGCACGGATTTGTTCACGCATATCAAACACATGTCCTATACCACGGGCGTCAGCATCACCCTGACCCTGATCATCGAGATCGTGATCAGCATGTCCTATGGCGGTGGTGAAGGTGAGGTTGAGCGGGTGCAAGCCATGCTCAATACGCTCAACGAGAATTTCACCATCAACCCGGTGCTTCTGTTGCCGCCAGTGCTGGTTCTGGTCGTCAGTTTCAAGAAAATGCCGGCCATTCCCGGCATCACCCTTGGCGTGCTAGCCGGGGCGCTCTGCGCGGTTGGCCTGCAAGGCGCTAATTACGAAACCCTGCTGGATGTCGCGTTCAATGGCTTTACCTCGGAAACCGGCATTGAGGACGTGGACAGCCTGCTTAGCCGCGGCGGCATGAATTCGATGCTGTATACGATCAGCCTCGTCATCGTGGCGATGATGTTTGGCGGCGTGATGGAGCGGACCAACCAGCTTAAGGCAATCGCCGACCGCATCCTGGCGGCTGCGAAATCGCAAGGCTCTCTGATCGTGTCGACCGTGTTGACGTCGATCGGGGCTAACCTGATCTTATGCGATCAGTATATGGCTATCGTGATGGGCGCGCGAACCTATGCGCAGGCGTATCGCGACCGTGGACTGGCCCCCGAAAACCTGAGCCGCGCGGTCGAAGATTCGGCCACAGTGACGGCGAACCTGGTGCCGTGGAACTCGGGCGGGGCGTATCAGGCGGCAACGCTGGGTGTGGCGACACTGGCCTATCTGCCCTTCGCCTTCTTCTGCTGGCTGTCGCCGATTGTGACCATCATCTTCGGCATAACCGGCTGGACGATCTATCCGCTTGCTAAAGAGGATGCGGATGACGCACCAGAAGACAACAAGGAACAGGCTGTCTGAGCCAAAAAAAACGCCGCCCCCGGATTAGCATTCGGGGGCGGCGCATCTTGCAGCGGCACCTCAACCGCATCGGACAAAGGCGATGCAAGGAAGGCTTGTTCCCCCAGGGTCCGCAATCTGGGGAACGGTGGACCCCGGGGGAGGTGACAGCTGGGCTTAAGCGGAATTCGTTAGACCTGAACCAAGGGTCACTGTCGCTCAATCAGCAGCATACTGATTTCAAACGCAGATTTTGATTCTGATCATTGCAGGTTAAAACGACCTCGCTTTAGCTGTCACTCAGTGCCGGGATCAGGCCTTTCTCCTGTCCCGCCACCATTTCGGCATCGTCGAGAACACCATCATTATTGGCATCGATCTCGGCAAAGACCTCGGCGGTGATATCCGGATAGACGGTCTGAACCTCATCGACGGTAATCAGCCCATCGCCATTGGCATCGACCTCAATCGCGTTTTCGCCCATCGCGATGGCGGAATTTGCAAGCGCGCCAAGCCCGAGCAGAATGATAATGAATTTGGTCATCTGGTATCTCCTTGAAGATTTTTCCACGGTCGGGCGCGCCGTTTGCGTCCCTCATGGAAGAAGACGGGAAATAGCCGCTTTGCGTCCGCGCGAAACGCTTGAAAAGCGCCGCCGCGCGGGGCGCCGCCTATGGGTGGTCTGGCGTTTGGCAGAAGCCTGCCCAAAAAGGCCCGCAAGACCGGATAGGCGGAATCTCACCATTTGAAATCAGTTACTTGGACGCTCAGGTTGCTCAGTAACCTGTTTCGGAAAAATGAGGCTGACATGCCAGACAAGACCGATCTACCTGAGGCTTTGGCAGCGTTGATGCCGCAACTGGCCGGTGTCGCGTTCAGCTTGACCGGTAACCGCGATCAGGCACAGGATCTCTGCCAGGACGTGCTGCTGAAACTCTGGGCACGTCGGCAACAGGGGCACCAGATCGACAATCTGCGCGCCTATGCGATGGCAGCGCTGCGCAACCAGTACCGACAATGGCTGCGTGATCAGACGCACGAAACCGAACTGAACGAAGCTGATGAACCCACCACGCCAGATGTCTTCGGCGCGATGCTGGTCCAGGACCTGCAGGCGGCCATCGCCGCCCTGCCCGACACGCAGGCCCGGCTGATGCGGTTGGTTGCGTCCGGCGAAACCAGCCCGCGGGCACTGGCCAGGATCACCGGCTGGCCGCTTGGCACAGTGATGTCGCGGCTGGCGCGGGCCAGAGTCAGATTGCGGGTCAAGATAGGCATAGGAGCAAAGGCGCCGATGGCAGAGCTGCTGTGACCAAAGCTTGCGCGACAACGCGGCTCTGCTTAGAATTGTTCCCAATAAATTAAGGACCGCGCGTTGGACGTTTTGAAGAATTGGCGGGATCGCCGCGAACACCCTTGGAAAGACGCCTATTATGACGCATTGCGTCTGTGGCGTGGCGAGCGTGGGCACACACTGCTCTATGACTACATGGATGTGCCCGAGGGTGGCACAGTATTCGATTTCGGCGGCGGCAAAGGCGAATGGGCCGATATCGTTCTGGACCAGCAACCCGATTGCACCATTCACCTGTTTGAGCCGCACCCGAGGAAAGCCGCCGATCTGCGCGACAAATATCGCGCGGATGACCGGGTGAAGGTCTATGATTACACGCTCGGATCGGCCGAGGGCAAACTGCCCCTGCCCGAAGCCTCGGTCAGCGGGGTCGAGGCAACGGTGGATGTAGTCGCGGTGAAACGTTATTTCGATACATTCGACATTCCGCAGATCGATCTGGTCAAATTCGATATCGGCGGGGCCGAATATGATCTTCTGCCCGCCCTGATGCGCGCCCGGATCATGCCGCGTATCCGGCGCATGCAGATCAAGTTCCACCTGAAAGGCGAAAGCCAGATCGGCGACCGTGAAGATATCCGCGCGACCCTGCAGCACAGCCATCACTGCGCCTGGTGCTATCCTTTCATCTGGGAGGAATGGCGGCTTCGCGATTGAGGCAGAGGGATGACGACTTACTCGCGGGCGGGCAACGCCCTATCCGGTGCTATCGTCGAATTGGACATTCAACCGCAAAATGCCTTTCACTTCCAATCGCTTTCAACAACAGAATGCGATAAGCATGCCTCCAAACCTCAACTGTTAAAAGCTGTATTGGAGCAAATGTGAGCGGCGAGACAAATTTGAATAAGCTCATAGGATCGCTTTCGGCAGTTCTGGTCGACGGTCTTTATGTGTTTGCAACCGTTCGACGCGATCAGTTACCATCAGACCTGATCCCTCGCATGAGCTTTGAAGAAGCCGAGGGCACAACCCTTATCATATTGAAATCCGAAGCAGAAAAGCACGCCTTACCATACGAATTCCCTTGCCGGATGATCACGCTGAACATTCATTCATCGCTGGAAGCGGTGGGATTCATGGCAACGATCGCTTCGGAGCTTGCCAAGTACGAAATGGGCGTAAATCCGGTTTCAGGGTTTTTCCACGATCATATCTTTGTACCTGATGGTCGTGAGGGTGATGCGATGAAAGCCTTGCAGCAATTGGCTATGGTGAACAATTAAGCCAGATGGCGGCTAAAGCGCCTTGAGAAACTGATAGCTGAAGGCACGGAAATCACGCCAGCCTGCCCTGTCGCTGGTCTTGCGCCAGACATGGCGCAGCTCGGCCCGGCGAAGTGATTTGGTGACGACCGCGCTAACCTGCCCCTCGTGCAGGCGATTGGCCACAAGGGTTTCCGGCAGAATCACCGGCGCACCCAATTGTTGCGCGCAGCGGTCATAGAATTCCACATCCATCAGCCAGATCAGGCTTTCATCGAAATGCAAGCCGACCTCCGCCCGGAGCGCCAGAACCGACGGGCTGGAAACGGTGTTGCGGCCGAACCGCAGGCGCGGATTAAGTTGCGGCACCATCGGCTTCTCCACGGTCTTGCCATCGCGGCAGACACCTGATCCGCAAAGCAGCCACTTTTGCGCCGGATCAGCGAACCCGGCCGCGATCTGCTCCAGCGCCGTGTCGCGGCACAGGAAATCATCCTGAAACAGGATTTTCAATATCCGCCCCGAGGCGTGGCGCATGGCGTTATTGGCATTGGCCGACGACTGGCGCGGCCCGTCGCGGAAATCGACCCGGCGGATGGTGAGGCCCTCGCCATACCGCGCACAGACCTGAGCAACCCCATCGCTGTCGGATTGGTCCGAAACGACCACCTCGAAATCCGCAAAGCTTTGATTTTTCAAATGATCGAACGACTCCGCAAGGTATTCTGCGCCCTTACCGCCCATATCATAGGCGGGAATACAGATACTGAGACGTGGCCGTGACATGAGTTGGTTCTCTACCACTCTAACGTGCGCTGCAACAGAAAAACGGGGGGCCGAAGCCCCCCGGTAGTTTCGCCACTCAAGCTCACTATTTATACCGCCCGGTTTCTGCCTGCGGCCTGAGTGTCGTCGGAGCGAGCGCACCCGCTCCGGGTAAGGTGGGTCGGGGCCTGTAAACCCTTCCACCCTGTTCGTCGGGGTGCGGCCCTGGGAGGAACCGCGACCCCTACGCGCCCCGTGAGGGACACGAGTCTCTTAGCTACACCCGCTGGTCGCACCGCAGGTGTTGCATTTCATGCAGGTGCCGTTGCGCACCAGCGTGTAGTTGCCGCAATCGCCGCAGGGGTCGCCCTCGTAGCCTTGCATCTTAGCCTTGGTGCGGGCGTCCATCGTGGTGGCACCGGCCGCCACGGCGGTGGTCGAGGTTGTTGTCTTGACTGCCATCGCCGCGGTTTCGGGGATGAGCGTTTCCAGCGCGGCCATCGCATCCACCGTGCCGCTCAACGCCGTGGCGCCAACGGTCTGACCGCCCTGCAGCACCACCAGTTCCTGTGGCAGACGTTTGCGTAGATAGCCGGTGGAGCTGATCTGTTTCAGCACCTCAAGCGACTTGTTCGCGCCCGCCTCGGACATCTCGGTGATGTTCGAAACACCTTCTTCTTCACCCCGGCCCAGACTGTCAAAGCTGGCCCCTTCGGGTTTCACATGCGCAAGATCTGTGCGGTCCAGATAGGAAACCGCCAGTTCACGGAAGATATAGTCGAGGATCGAGGTCGCGTTCTTGATGCTGTCATTGCCCTGCACCATGCCCGCCGGTTCGAACTTGGTGAAGGTAAAGGCATCCACGAACTCTTCCAGCGGCACACCGTATTGCAGGCCCACCGACACAGCGATGGCAAAGTTGTTCATCATCGCCCGAAAACCGGCGCCTTCCTTGTGCATGTCGATGAAGATCTCGCCCAGGGCACCATCTTCGTACTCGCCTGTGCGCAAATAAACCTTGTGGCCACCGACAACTGCCTTCTGGGTATAGCCTTTGCGGCGTTCCGGCATCTTCTCGCGGTGCGATTTGACGATTTCCTTGACGATCACCTTTTCGATGATCTTTTCGGCCAGCACAGCGGCCTTTTCCTGCGGATTGCCGCTTTCAAGGATTTCAGCCGCGTCATCGTCATCCTCAACCAGAGCCGCCGCCAACGGCTGGCTGAGTTTCGAGCCATCACGGTAGATCGCGTTGGCCTTGACCCCCAGCGACCAGCTGAGCTCATACGCCTTCTGACAATCCTCGATCGTGGCATCGTTGGGCATGTTGATCGTTTTCGAGATCGCACCCGAGATGAAGCTTTGCGCCGCCGCCATCATGGTGATGTGGCTGTTCACATCGAGATAGCGCTTGCCCTTCTTGCCGCAGGGGTTGGCGCAATCGAAGATGCTGTAATGCTCTTCTTTCAGATGCGGCGCACCTTCCAGCGTCATCGTCCCGCAAACATGGTCATTCGCGGCGTCGATATCGGCCTTGGAATATCCGAAGCTCGCCAGCAGATCGAAGGTCGGGTCGTTCAGCTTTGCCGCCGGGATGCCCAGTACGTTGGTGCAGAATTCTTCGCCCAGCGTCCACTGGTTGAAGACAAAGCGGATATCGAAGGCCGATCCAAGTGCCGCATCAACCTTGGCCAGTTCATTCGAGCCAAAGCCGTGCCCAATGAGCGAGGTGTGGTTGACCCCCGGCGCGTTGCCGATGGTGCCGTGACCAACCGCGTAGCTGACGATCTCTTCGATCTGTGCGGGGCCGTAACCCAGTTTTTCAAGGGCGGCGGGCACCGATTGGTTGATGATCTTGAAGTATCCGCCCCCGGCAAGCTTCTTGAATTTGACCAACGCAAAGTCAGGCTCGATCCCGGTGGTGTCGCAATCCATCACCAGACCGATCGTGCCGGTAGGCGCGATCACCGTGGCCTGTGCGTTGCGGTAGCCGTGTTTTTCGCCCAGCTTCAACGCCTCGTCCCAGCTTGCCATCGCCAGTTCGGCCAGACGACCATCCGGGCAGTTTGCCAGATCCAGCGGGACAGGCCTGACCGCAAGGTTATCATACCCCTCGGTCGCGCCATAGGCGGCATTGCGGTGGTTGCGGATCACCCGCAGCATGTGATCGGCGTTGCGCTTGTAGCCTGCGAACGGCCCCAACTCTCCGGCCATCTCGGCGGAGGTGGCGTAGGACACACCAGTCATCACAGCGGTCAGGGCACCGCAAAGTGCGCGGCCCTCATCGCTGTCATAGCCAAGGCCCATATTCATCAGGAGGCCACCGATATTGGCATAGCCCAGACCTAATGTACGGAACTCATAGCTAAGCTGCGCGATTTCCTGAGATGGGAACTGCGCCATCATCACGCTGATTTCCAGCGTCACGGTCCAGAGGCGCGTGGCATGGACATAGCTTTCCGCGTCGAACTCGCCATCCTTGTAGAAGGTCAGCAGGTTCATCGAGGCCAGGTTACAAGCCGTATCATCGAGGAACATGTATTCGGAACAAGGGTTTGAGCCGCGAATCTCACCGTCTTCCGGGCAGGTGTGCCAGGCATTCACGGTGTCATGGTACTGGATGCCCGGATCGGCGCAGGCCCAAGCGGCGTGGCCCACATCTTCCCACAGATCGCGCGCCTTGATGGTCTTGGCAACGCTGCCATCGGTGCGGTTCAGAAGCGCCCAGTCGGCATCGTCTTCGACCGCTTTCAGAAAGGCATCGGTGACGCGGATCGAGTTGTTGGAGTTTTGCCCCGAGACCGATGCATAGGCTTCACTGTCCCAGTCGGTGTCATAGGTCGGAAACTCGATGCTGTCATAGCCCTGCTTGGCATAGTCCAGCACGCGTTTTACATAGGTCTCGGGGATCGCTGATTTCTTCGCCCCGCGAATGGCGTCCTTCAGCTGCTCGTTTTTCTTCGGGTCAACCGCATCCTCGCTGCTGCCATCCCAGGCGCGAATGGCACCGAAGATGTCATTCAGCTTGGCTTCGTGCATCTTGGATCCGGCAACGATGCTGGCAACCTTCTGCTCTTCGCGGACTTTCCAGTTGATGAATTCCTGGATGTCCGGGTGATCGGCATCGCAGATCACCATCTTGGCGGCGCGGCGCGTGGTGCCGCCCGACTTGATTGCGCCCGCCGCACGGTCACCGATCTTGAGGAAGCCCATCAGGCCGGAGGACTTGCCTCCGCCTGACAGCGGCTCGTTCGCGGCACGCAGGGAGGAAAAATTCGTGCCTGTGCCCGAACCGTACTTGAATAGACGTGCTTCGCGCACCCACAGATCCATGATGCCGCCGTCACCCACCAGATCGTCGGCGACCGACTGGATGAAACAGGCATGGGGCTGCGGGTGCTCGTAAGCACTGCTCGACTTGGTCAGTTTCTTGGTCTTGTGGTCGACATAATAGTGACCCTGGCTGGGGCCATCTATGCCATAGGCCCAATGCAGGCCGGTGTTGAACCATTGCGGGCTGTTGGGCGCCGCCATCTGCTTGGCCAGCATCACACGCATTTCGTCAAAATAGGCGCTGGCATCCTCTTCGGTGCTGAAATAGCCACCTTTCCAGCCCCAGTAGGCCCAGGCGCCGGCGAGACGATCAAACACCTGCCTGGCGCTGGTCTCACCGCCTTTTTCAACGTCATCGCCATCTGGCACCGAGCGCCAGAGAAACTCGGGAACGTCTTTTTCTTTGACCTTTTTCAAGCGCGCGGGCACGCCGGCCTTGCGGAAATATTTCTGTGCGATGACATCGCTGGCAACCTGACTCCATCCGGTCGGCACTTCGACCTCATCCAGACGGAAAACGATCTTGCCATCCGGATTGCGAATCTCGGAGCTGGTGGTTTTGAAGTCCAGCGCAGCGTAGGCGTCCTGACCGGCGGTGGTGAATTTACGTTCGATTTTCATTTTTTGCGCTGCCCCATAATCCAGCTATTTCGTGTCATGTATCGGCCAGACATCGCGGGCCGACTGCCCTTCTCCTCGTGGCAGAAACCTTCCGTCCCGCGACAGCTACAAGATGCTGCGGGTCAAACGCGCCCCGATCGGAAATTCGGGTATGTTGGGTTTGTGGTCCCTGCCTGGCCGTCGCCACTATATGTTGTGGCTTGATGGCCGGTTCACACAACCTGACGTATTGACCCCTATCTGGTCAACGAAAATTTTTAAAAAAATCGCGGAAAAAATCGTTGACGAGCCGAGCCGGAAATGCCCGCTCACATCTACGTGATTCATTCGGACAAATCTTCATAAAGATTAATCGGCCCGCCTCTCAATCGTCGAAACGGGAAACCCTTTTTATTCGGCTGGGTTAGGGCAAGTTTCTCATGGCTTTGCCGGGTGGGGTTCCGCTGATTTGAACGCTAATGCCCAATAAATTAACACTCATTAAGGGATTATTAATTCCCCGAGCTTCAGAGATGAAGCTTTGCACGAATGTTACAATTATGTGCCGAGCAACCGCCGGGCGGCCAGAATCATCATGCAGATTTCAGCAGAGACAAGATGGTCGGGACGGCAAGATTCGAACTTGCGACCCCCTGTACCCAAAACAGGTGCGCTACCAGACTGCGCTACGCCCCGGACCGGTGGCCTGTCTAATTCCGATTAGCGGGATTGAAAAGCCCTAAATCCGGGCTTCCTAGATACAATCGATCAGCAGGGCCAAGCGGCGGTTTCAGCTGCGAATGCCGGATGCCGTAACTCGCTGCCTTCCGAAATTCCTAGAGACTGTGCCATGCCACCGTTGATTTCGAGCACCGCCAGTATGCCGTCACCTCCCATGATCGGAGTTTCGTCATGCGGCACAGCATTGGAATGGACGCGGCGCACCGTCCCGGTTTCATCCAGAAAGATCATATCAAGCGGGATCAGCGTGTTTTTCATCCAAAATCCGATCCGGTCGCTGACATCCGGATAGACGAACAACATCCCGGCACTTTTCGGCAGCTCGTCGCGAAACATCAGTCCGTGGTTACGCTCGGCATCATCGTCGGCCAGCTCGATCGTGAACCGCGCCTGCCCCCAATCGCCCCGCAACAACACCTGATCGTCACGGCATTCGCCGGCGACTGCGATCGATGCGGAAAGAAAGAACCAAAGCGCGGCGCCAAATCCTAGCTTTTTACCGCCGTTTCCCATCCACATACCTCAGTTGCCATCCGGCCGCGTTTGCCTTCGATGACACGGATTGCCACAGCCTCGCCTGGTTGTAAATCGGCCAGGCCCGACCGACGCAACACTTCAATGTGAACAAACACATCTTCTTCGCGCCCGAACGTATTGGCGAACCCGAACCCTTTGCCCTTGTCGAACCATTTGACGCGCGCCGCCTCCAGCGGCGCCGAACTGATGACCTCGGGGTCGATATCATCCAGATCGAGCAAACCCGATGCAATTGCATCCTGTGGGGGCTCGATCGAATGCACTTCGACAGCCTGGACACCGCGATCGGTGTCCTGCACGTCTATTTCAATGCCCGCGCGATCCGCGACAGAGCTCTGTCCGAAGTTACGCAATACATTCGCATGCAACAGAATATCCGGCCCGCCTTCATCGGCGACTACAAACCCGAACCCTTTTACGGGGTCGAACCACTTAACTAGTCCTTTTACTCTGCGGGTACCTTCATTGTCTTTCGTCACTTTGTCCTACCCAACAGTCTTCAGTCCCCAAGACCTTAATAACTTTTGCGCTACTCGATCCCTTCATGCAAGTCATAAAACCCCGTGCGTGTTCAACCTCTTGCACTTTACGTGACGTGAATGTCACGGATTCAGTCTTACTATTTGCCACGATTTTTCCTCTGCATCCCGACGCCAGACAAACCTGTCATGCAATCTGAAGGCCCCGTCGGCCCAGAACTCGATCTCGAGCGGGCGTATTCTGAAACCGCCCCAGAAGGGCGGACGTGAAGGATTTACGCCTTTTTGCGCGGTGATTTTCGTGACCTTGGCCATCAGCGCAGCACGCGAGGATAACTCCTGCGACTGGCTTGATGCCCATGCGCCAAGGCGGCTCTGCAACGAACGCGAAGCGTAGTATTCGTCTGCTTGCGGACCATCCTCGCGCTCAACCAGCCCCCTCACCCGTATCTGGCGGCGCAACGTCTTCCAGTGCATCACCAACGCAGCCTTGCCGGTTGCGTCAAGCTCCTGGCCCTTGGCACTGCCGTAGTTGGTGTAAAAAACGAAACCGCCATCTTCGATTTCCTTGAGAAGCACCATGCGCACATTGGGCATGCCATCGGTATCGACAGTGGCGAGGGCAATCGCATTTGGATCATTGATCTCGGTCGCTTCAGCCTCGGACAGCCAGCGCCGCGCGATGTCTAAAGGGTTTTCACCTTTGAATATCCCGTCGCGTTCCGCCATTTCCCAAACTCGCCACTACATCCGCCAGAAGTAGTATACGCGCGTAGACTGTGAGCGCCAACATGGCAAGGTTACAATTGTATCAATCCCTGTCGGTCGGCGGACTAACGCCATGCCCTTGATGCCCCAAGGCCAATCGCCTAAAGAAATCATATAACAAAAGAGAAAAGGCCGAGGGCACGATATGTCGAATAATCTGATGGCGGGCAAACGCGGTGTGATCATGGGCCTCGCCAATGACAAATCCATCGCTTGGGGCATTGCCAAGGCCTGTGCAGATGCCGGGGCAGAACTCGCCTTCACCTATATGGGAGACGCCTTCAAGAAACGGGTCGAGCCGCTGGCCGAACAGCTTGGAGTAACGCAGCTCTTTGATTGCGACGTGTCTGACCCGGCCTCGATCGACGCGGCCTTTGCGGCGATCGAGAAAGCCTGGGGCAAGATAGATTTTCTGGTCCACGCCATCGGCTTTTCCGACAAGAACGAATTGCGCGGGCGCTATGTGGATACCAGCCGCGACAACTTCCTGATGACGATGGACGTTTCGGTCTATTCCTTCACCGCCGTCGCCCAGCGGGCCGAGAAGATCATGCCCGATGGGGGCGCGATGCTGACGCTCACCTATTACGGCGCCGAACAGGTGATGCCGCATTACAATGTCATGGGGGTGGCCAAGGCGGCGCTGGAAGCATCGGTCAAATACCTGGCCGAGGATCTGGGCAAGGACGGCATTCGCGTCAACGCGATCTCTGCCGGACCGATCAAGACGCTGGCCGCGAGCGGTATCGGGGACTTCCGCTATATCCTGAAATGGAACGAGCTGAACTCGCCCCTGCGCCGCAACGTGACCATCGACGACGTGGGCAATTCGGCGCTCTATCTGCTGAGTGATCTGGGCAGCGGCGTGACCGGTGAAAACCTGCATGTCGACGCAGGCTACCACGTTGTTGGCATGAAAGCGGTCGACGCCCCCGACATCGACAAGACCTAGGCCATCATGGAGGCCGCGCACCTCATCGCCTTTAACATCGCCCTTCTGGCAGCGCTTGCCAGCCCGGGCCCCGGTATGCTGATTGCCCTGCGCTCGACGCTTGTCTCGGGGCGGCGCGCGGGTATCCTGACAGGGATTGGCCTTGGCCTGATGGCAGGGCTGTGGACGGGGCTGGCCCTGCTGGGGCTCGACGTGATTTTCACCGCAGTTCCTTGGGCTTACCTGACAATGAAAATCATCGGTGCGGCCTATCTTCTGTACCTTGCCTATGCGATCTGGCGTGACGCCAGAACGCCGCTGGAGGCCGCGCAGAATACGTCCGGCCTGCGCCACCCGTTCATACGCGGGGTACTGGTCAATGCGTCCAACCCGAAATCGGTGCTTTTCGCCTCTGCCGTCCTGGTGGTGATCTTTCCGCGCGATCTGGCGCTTTCTGAAAAGATGCTGATCATGATGAACCAGATGCTGGTGGAATGGACGGCTTACGCCGCGTTCGCCCTCTTGCTGTCAACCGGTAAGGCCCGCGATAGATATCTGCGTCTGAAACCTGTTTTCGACCGCGTCGCCGCTGCGGTGCTTGGTGCACTCGGACTGCGGTTGATGCTGGACCGCTGAAAAGAATTGAAGGAACCGATCTGATGACCGACCGTCTGCCCCATGAAAAAGGCTTTCATGTCAGCTGGGACCAGCTGCATCGCGATGCCCGCGCTCTGGCGTGGCGGCTGGATGGGCAAGGACCTGATAATGGATCGTGGAAGGCCGTGGTGGCGATCACAAGGGGCGGCATGGCGCCGGCGATGATCGTCGCGCGCGAGCTCGACATTCGCACCGTCGATACGGTTTCGGTCAAATCCTACCATTCGGGTGGCGGCAAGGCCGATCAGCGGCGCGAAGCGCAGGTGCTGAAGGCGCCCAATGCCGAGATGATGGGCGATGGAACGGGCATCCTGATCGTCGATGACTTGGTCGACAGCGGCAAAACGCTTGAGCTGGTGCGCTCGTATTACCCGAAGGCGCATTTCGCCTGTGTCTACGCCAAGCCCGAGGGCGAGAAACAGACTGATACCTACATCACCAGCGTTAGCCAGGACACGTGGATTTTCTTCCCCTGGGACATGGCGCTGCAATATGTCCAGCCCTATCGCGGCACCGACTGATCCCACAATCACGAACCAGCCCACGCGGCTGACAGGCAGCACCGGAGACCGCCATGCCGATACCCCGCACCGCCAAGACGTTTTTCCCGCCGGTGATGGAGGCACGGCGCTGGCTGGAGGGCGTTGAGTTCCCGCCCGACCGCCCCCTGATCAACGTGAGCCAGGCCGCGCCGGTCGATCCCCCGCCCGAACCCCTGCGCAGGGTCATTGCCGAGGCAGCGCTGAACACGCCCGAGGCGCATCTATATGGGCCAGTTCTTGGCCTGCCCGAATTACGCGCCGAGGTGGCCAGCCAGTGGTGCGATGCCTATGGCGGTGAGATCAAGACGGAGAATGTCGCCATCACCTCGGGCTGCAATCAGGCCTTTTGCGCGATGATCACCACACTCTGCGCAGAAGGAGATGAAGTTCTTCTTCCAACACCCTGGTATTTCAATCATAAAATGTGGCTGGACATAGTGGGCGTCGATGCCATTGCCCTGCCTCCCGGCCCCGGTCTGCTACCGGATGTGGCCGAGGCCGCCGCGCGGATCACCGACCGTACCCGTGCCATCTCGCTCGTCACGCCCAACAACCCCGGCGGGGTGGAATACCCTGCCGATCTGGTGCGCGCATTCTACGAATTGGCGCGCGAAAAAGGCATCGCCCTGATCATCGACGAGACCTACCGGGATTTCGACGCGCGCTCGGGCGCGCCACATGATCTTTTTACCGATCCCGATTGGGGCGACACGCTTATCCAGCTTTACTCCTTCTCCAAGGCGTTCCGCCTGACCGGGCATCGCGTGGGCGCGATGGTGGCCGCACCGGGACGGCTGGCCGAAGCCGAGAAGTTTCTCGATACCGTCACGATCTGCCCCAATCAGCTGGGCCAGATCGCAGCGCTTTGGGGCATGCAGAACCTGTCGCAATGGCTTGCCGGGGAACGCGCCGAAATCCTCGACCGGCGCGCGGCAATCACCGACAACATGCCCCGGCTTGAGGCGAAGGGCTGGACGCTTCTGGGTTGCGGCGCCTATTTTGCCTATATGGAACACCCCTTCGCCCTCGCCTCGGACGAGATGGCAAAGAAACTGGTGCAGGAAGCTGGCGTCTTGCTTTTGCCCGGCACCATGTTCACCCGCGAAGGTGACCCGGCGGGCAAACGCCAGATGCGCGTGGCTTTTGCCAATGTTGACCGCGCCGGGATTGGCAGGCTTTTCGACCGTCTGGAACGACTGGATTGGCCCCTTGCTCCTGCTGCGGCCAACGCGTAGACAGTCGCGAACAACCTTTCCCTGAAGGCGTATGAGAGGTCCACATGGCGGGCAAGAGCATCTCAAAAACACTGGTCTGGATCCTGATGGGCCTGCTTATCGTCGGGCTTGGCGGTTTCGGTGTGACCAACTTGTCGGGCAATGTCCGTAGCGTCGGTTCGGTCGGAGAAAGCGACATCGACCTCAACGACTATGCCCGGGCGCTACAAAACCAGATCCGCTCGCTCGAGGCACAACTGGGCGAGCCCGTCAGTTTTGCCCAAGCCCAGCAGGCCGGTATCGCCGCATCGGTTCTGTCGCAGCTTGTGGCTGTCACGGCGCTGGAGGAGGAAACCAGGCGGCTGGGTATCTCGATCGGCGACGAGAACCTGCGCGAGCAGATTACCCGGATTCCCAATTTTCAGGGCATCGACGGAAATTTCGACCGCGAGGCCTATCGTTTTGCTCTCGAACAGGCAGGCATGAACGAGGCGGATTTCGAGGAAGACCTGCGGGCACAGGAGGCCAGCGCGTTGTTGCAAAGCGCGGTGCTGACCGGTGTGTACACTCCCCCGGCCTATACCAACACACTCTTTAATTTCCTGGCGGAAGAACGTGATATCACCTGGACGGTATTGGATCGCGACGATCTGGCGACGGGCCTGCCGGTGCCCGGTGACGAGGATCTGCAAAGCTATCACGATGCCAACCCGGCAGAATTCACGACCCCCGAGATCAAACGTGTCACTTATGCCTGGCTGACGCCCGACATGATCATCGACACGGTCGAGGTCGACGAAGACCTGCTGCGTGCGACCTATGATGAGCGCGCCGACCAGTATCGCCAGCCCGAACGCCGGTTGGTCGAAAGGCTGGCCTTTGCGGATGCAGCCGAGGCCGACGCGGCCCTTGCCCGTATCACCGGCGGCGAGACCAGCTTTGAGGCCACCGTGGAAACGCGCGGTCTGGCGTTAGCAGATATCGATCTGGGCGATGTCACCAGGGTCGATCTTGGCGATGCGGCAGATGCGGTCTTTGCCGCAACGGCAGGCGATATCGTCGGTCCGCTGGACACCGGCATTGGCCCGGCCCTCTTCCGGGTGAATGCCGTGCTGGCAGCGCAGGAAACAAGTTTTGAAGAGGCCGAACCCGAACTGCGCGATGAGCTTGCCGCCGACCGTGCGCGCCGGGTCATCGATGCACAGATCGAAAGCGTCGATGATCTGCTTGCCGGGGGCGCGTCGATCGAAGATCTGGCGTCGGAAACCGAAATGCAGCTGGGCCAGATCGAGTGGCACGCGGGCGTCAGCGACGACATCGCCGCCTATGAAAGTTTCCGCGCCGCCGTCGCGGCCCTGTCGCAGGAGGATTACCCCGATGTGGCGCAGCTGGAAGACAGCGGCATTTTCGCGATGCGTCTCGATGAAATTGTCCCCCCCGCCCTGCAACCCTTGTCCGAGGTGCGCGACCAGGCCGAAGCATCGTGGCTGATGCAAGCCACCGAAGAGGCGCTGAACGCGCAGGTTCAGGCACAGGCGGCGCAGCTTGTCGCGGGCACGTCCTTTGAAGATTTGGGGATGATACCGCAATCGGTCACCGGGCTCAGCCGTCGTGGCCCGCAGGAAAACGTGCCCGCCGAATTCAACGAAGCCGTCTTCGGCATGGAAAAAGGCGAGGTAGAGCTGATCCAGGGTGGCGGACGTGTATTCGTCGTCCGGCTGGATGATATCCGGGTGCCCGACGCGAATGATGCTGATCTGGCCACGCTCCGGCGCAGCATCGAAGAGCAGAACGCGGCCAGCATGGCGCAGGACCTATATCAGGTGCTGGCCGGTGACATTCGCAGTCGCGTCGGCATCGAGCTGAATCAGCACGCCCTTAACGCCGTGCACGCGAACTTCCAGTAGGAGCGGCCCCAAGTGGATCTGACCCCGAGTTTTGATGATTTCGCCAAGGGTTTCGAGGCCGGACGCAATCAGCTTGTCTTTGCCCGGCTGGCGGCGGATCTGGATACGCCGGTCTCGTTAATGCTCAAACTGACGGGCGCGGCGCGTGATGCGTTTATGCTCGAATCCGTCACTGGTGGCGAGGTACGCGGTCGTTATTCGATCATCGGCATGAAACCCGATCTGATCTGGCAATGTCATGGTCAGGCAAGCCGCATCAACCGTCAGGCCCGTCTTGATTCCGACGATTTCCAGCCGCAGGACGGCAACCCGCTGGATAATCTGCGCGCCCTGATTGCCGAGTGTCAGATCGATCTGCCGGACGGGCTGCCCGCTGCAAGCGCCGGGCTTTTCGGCTATCTGGGCTATGACATGATCCGTCTGGTCGAACATCTGCCGGACGTGAACCCCGATCCGTTGGGCCTGCCCGACGCGGTGATGCTGCGGCCTTCTGTGGTGGCGGTGCTCGACGGGGTCAAGGGAGAGGTCATCGTGGTGGCCCCCGCCTGGATCAATTCCGGACTGACCGCGCGCGCCGCCTATGCGCAGGCCGCTGAGCGGGTGATGGATGCGGTGCGCGATCTGGAACGTGCCCTACCACAGCAGGCCCGCGATCTGGGCGAAGCCCATGAGGACGCACCGCCAGTATCGAATTTCACTCATGAGGGGTACAAGGAGGCGGTCGAGACAGCCAAGGAATATATCCGCGCCGGTGACATCTTTCAGGTCGTGCCCAGCCAGCGCTGGACACAGCCCTTCCGCCAGCCGCCCTTTACGCTCTACCGCTCGCTTCGGCGCACCAACCCGTCGCCCTTCATGTTCTATTTCAATTTCGGCGGCTTTCAGGTGGTCGGCGCCAGCCCGGAAATCCTGGTGCGGGTCTTTGGCGACGAAGTGACGATCCGCCCCATCGCCGGAACACGCCCCCGCGGCGCCACCCCGGAAGAGGATCGCGCCCACGAGAAAAGCCTGCTGGCCGATGCCAAAGAACTGGCGGAACATCTGATGCTTCTTGATTTGGGGCGCAACGATGCGGGACGGGTCAGCAAGATCGGCACCGTGCACCCGACCGAAGAATTCATCATCGAACGTTACAGCCACGTCATGCATATCGTCAGTAACGTGGTGGGCGAATTGGCCGAGGATCAGGACGCGCTTAGCGCTCTGCTGGCTGGGTTGCCCGCCGGCACAGTCTCGGGGGCGCCAAAGGTCCGTGCGATGGAAATCATCGACGAGCTGGAGCCAGAAAAACGCGGCGTCTATGGCGGCGGCGTCGGCTATTTCAGCTCGAATGGCGATATGGATGTCTGCATCGCGCTGCGCACGGCGGTGGTAAAGGACGAAAAGCTCTATATTCAAGCCGGGGGCGGCGTTGTCTATGACAGCGACCCCGAGGCGGAATATATGGAGACCGTGCATAAATCCAACGCCATCCGCCGCGCCGCCGCCGATGCCGCCCGGTTCACCGGAAGCGGTAACTCCTGAGGCCCGGATGGCCCGCCTCATCCTCTTCAACAAACCCTTCGGCGTGCTGTCGCAATTCACCGATAAAGGCACCGAAGGCAGTCCCCGCGCGACGCTTTCAGATTATATCGACATGCCCGGCGTCTACCCGGCCGGGCGGCTGGATCGCGACAGCGAGGGGCTTTTGGTTTTGACCGATGATGGCAAACTGCAGGCGCGCATCGCCAATCCCCGCCATAAGATGGAAAAGACCTATCTGGTGCAGGTCGAAGGCCTGCCGGATGAAGTCGCACTTGACGCCCTGCGGGGCGGCGTGACGCTGAAGGACGGTCTCACCCGCCCGGCGCGTGTGCGCCGTATCGACCCGCCCACCCTCTGGCTGCGGACCCCGCCGGTGCGCTATCGCAAATCCGTGCCCGATTGCTGGATCGAGATCACCATTTCCGAGGGCCGCCACCGGCAGGTCCGCCGGATGACCGCGCATGTGGGCCACCCCACCCTGCGGCTGGTGCGCTGGCGGATTGGCGACTGGTTGCTGGAAGGCCTTGCCTCTGGGGAGTGGAAACAGGTGAGCGCCCCAGACGCCAGATGATCGTCTGCGCTACGACCACGATTCCGCGCGGGACGGCAAACTCGAAAACGCACTCGAGGCGCTTCAGTTCTGCAAAAATGAGCTCAGAGCCTCATTCACGGCAACCGGCTGCTCGATCGTTGAGCTGTGTCCGGCGCCGGGAACAACAACCAGTCGCGAGCCGGAAATCGCCTCGTGCATGCGTTCGGACTTGGCAGGCACCGTTGCCACATCCTCCTCACCGACGATGATCAACACCGGCTGCGTGATCTTGGGCAGTTCAGCATAAAACCCGGCCCTCCGGATCACGCCGTTTACGGCCCGGGTGATGCCGACACGGTCGTTCGACAGGATGGCCTTGCGCCATCTGGCGCGCTCATCGGCACGTGTGGGGTCGTTCAGAAAGGTTTGTCCAAAGGCGATCGGCATCACCCGGTTGATCACAGCCCAGAGGCCAATCCACCGGGCAATGACACTCAGCAGCCTGTAGCGCGGTAGTTTCTCGGCAGGCTCGGCATCCGCCGATGTGTCAACCAAGGTCAGCGACCGGATAAGACCGGGGTGGCGCACCGCCAACCGCATGCCCACAAACCCGCCCATCGAAAGGCCGACAAAATGACATGGGCCGATATCGAGCGCCCGTATCAAAGCCGCCGCATCCTCGGCCAGCGTATCCATGTCATAGCCCTGCACCGCAACTTCGCTTTTACCCTGCCCCCGATGGTCGAAGCTGATGCAACGATATCGCGGGCTCAGCGCCGCAACCTGAGCTTCGAACATGTCACCGGAAAACAGCAATCCATGCGAAAATACGATGGCCTCGCCGCCGCCGGTGTCGGTGTAATGAAGCTCGACCCCGTTCAGGGATAGATACGGCATGGTCTGACCTCAGCTTCCATCAATCCCAAGGGATGACGACAGTGTTTTGCGGTCACTCGGCCAGCAACACCGCCGATACCGGTGCGATAGCCACCCGGCCCGCACGGTCCTGCAACCCCCAGAGCAACAGCGCGCTGATCGTATCGGCGCGCAAGCGGCCAACCATGACCACACCCTGTTCTTCCTGACCGGCGCGGAACGCCGCCTGATCCAGAAACCGTCGGATCACGGTGGCGCTCTGCCCCTTGGCGTCGAAATCCCGGAACACGCTGACCGATGGCACACCGGCGCGGGCAACAAGCTTTTGGGCGGTATTCAGACCATTGGCGAACATTACTGCACCGTGACCGCTATCAAGCAGAATATCGGCCAGTTGCTCGCTCGCATCACGGCTCGATTGAAGCCCCCTGCCCTGACCTTCCATGATCGCCACCGCCTCGGGCACGCGGGTCAGATAGCTCTGCATCGACACTTCGATATCGGCGGCCGACGCACCCTCGGGCAGATCGATGATGGCCAGAACCTCGAACCCGGCATCGCGGTATTTTCGCATCGCGTCTGTGGCACCCGACCAGCCGGTATCGACCGCAAAGTTCAGGGTGTAGGGAAAGCTTGTCAGCGCATCGAGGTCAATCGGACTGCTGCCATCATCAATCAGGACGATCGACATCAGCGGCTTGTTATCGGGATTTTCGAACTCGGCTGCAAAGCGCTGGATCGGCGGCAATGTGGCATCGTCTGCCTCGGCGGCAGCGCCGTCCTCGGTCTCACCTTCCACGGCAGTTTCTTCCGGCGCGTCGCTGACCGATGGCAACCTGTCCGTGGTCACATTCGTGGCGATGTCTTCGATGATACCAGAATTCGTATCGCCCTCGGTCTGGGCCGCGTCCTCAACCTCGGGCGTGGGCGCGGTGTCGCTTTCAGGCGCATCCGCCGCTTCCTCGGGGGGCTCGACAACAGGCAGCGACAGATCGGCCACCTGGTCCTGCACATCGACCGACGCGGTATTTTCTTCTGTTGCGGCATCGGTATCGTCGGCGTCGGCAGCCTCTTCAGTAAAGCTCGGCGCCTCTTCCGCAATATCGGGTTGAGCCGGTTGTGCCGGGTCGGTCGATATCGAAAGCTCCTCCTCGCTGAGCGGCGCTTCGGGCGCGTTGGCCTGCGGATTGGGCAAGATCGGCGTATCGGTTTCAACCGCGATGCCAGTGCCACTTTCGCCGGTTGCGGGCGTGTTCAACGCCACTTCGGTGTCGTCGGTTTCCGGTTGCGCAGCGCTGGCCCGGTCATCGGAGCCAATCGCGCTCAGGTCATCGGGTTCCGGCGCTTCGATCCTGGCCACGTCACCCGCATCCGGGGTTTCCTGCACGTCTGGCAGATCAGCCTGCGTATCATCGCGTGATTGGTCAAACTCCGACCCGGCAGGTACCTCGATGGCGACCGCCTCGGGTGCCCCGGTTCCCGGTATCTCTGTCAACACCGATGCCGTCCCTACCGCAAGCCCCGAGACCACGATCCCGGCGATCATGCCTGATAAAGTTCCCCGTGCCACTGCCTTCGCCCCTCTATTTTTGCCGTTTTCCCAGCTTTGCGCCCCTTGACGCTGCCTTGCAAGACTGAACAAGTATAGCGCGACCCTATATGGGGCCTCCAGCCCCTCAAAAGCAAGGACTGGCAAGATGCTGCTCTTGATCGATAACTACGACAGCTTCACCTATAACCTCGTGCATTACGTCGGTGAATTGGGGGCAGAGGTCGTTGTGCACCGCAACGACGCGCTGAACGTGCAGGAAGCGATGGGAATGAATCCCGCCGGTATCCTGCTTAGCCCCGGCCCCTGCGACCCCGATCAGGCAGGCATTTGCCTGGCCCTGGTCGAGGCAGCAGCCGAGACCAAAACCCCGCTTCTGGGGGTCTGCCTGGGCCATCAGGCGATCGGCCAAGCCTTTGGCGGTAAGGTAATCCGCCATTCCGAGATCGTACATGGCAAGATGGGCATAATGCATCATCAGGGCACCGGTGTGTTCGCTGGCCTGCCCTCGCCTTTCGAGGCCACGCGTTACCACTCACTGGTAGTCGAGCGCGACAGCCTGCCGGAATGCCTTGAGATCAATGCCGAGCTTGAGGATGGCACGATCATGGGGCTGCGCCACCGTGAATTGCCGCTCCACGGCGTGCAGTTTCACCCCGAATCCATCGCCTCGCAGCATGGTCATGCGCTTCTGAAGAACTTTCTGGATACGATGCCGCAAAAAACATCGGTGCCTGCATGAGCGACGACATCAAACCGCTGATCGGCGCGGCGGCGGATCGTCCGCTGACCCGCTCCGAGGCCGAGGCGGCGTTCAATATCCTGTTTGAAGGCGAGGCCACCCCAAGCCAGATCGGCGGGCTGCTGATGGCCCTGCGCACCCGCGGCGAAACGGTGGATGAATATGCCGCCGCCGCCGCGGTGATGCGCGCCAAATGCAATGCGGTCAAAGGCCCGGCGGGCGCGATGGACATCGTCGGCACCGGCGGCGATGGCAAGGGTACGCTCAACATCTCGACCGCGACCGCCTTTGTGGTGGCGGGTGCGGGTGTGCCGGTGGCCAAGCATGGTAACCGCAACCTCAGTTCGAAATCCGGCGCTGCGGACGCCCTGGGACAGATGGGCGTCAATGTCATGGTCGGTGCCGATGTCGTGGAGCGTGCCCTAGCGCAGGTCGGCATTGCCTTCATGATGGCGCCCATGCATCACCCGGCGATGGCCCATGTGGGCCCGGTACGAGCCGAGCTGGGAACGCGCACGATTTTCAACATCCTTGGGCCGCTTACCAACCCGGCAGGCGTCAAACGCCAGCTTACCGGCGCGTTCAGCCGCGACATGATCCGCCCGATGGCCGAGACATTGGGGCAGCTGGGTTCTGAACACGCCTGGCTGGTCCACGGCAGCGACGGCACCGATGAATTGACCATCACCGGCATCAGCTGGGTTTGTTCGCTGGAAAAAGACGGCAGCATCCGCGAGGCCGAACTGCATCCCGAGGATTTCGGTCTGCCGGTGCATCCTTTCGAGGATATCCTTGGCGGAACACCCGAAGAAAACGGGGTCGCCTTCCGCGCCCTGCTGGATGGCGCGCCCGGCGCCTATCGCGACGCGGTACTCTTGAACGCGGCCGCCGCGCTGGTTGTCGCCGACGCTGCGGGTAACCTGAAATCCGGCGTTGCCATGGCCGCCGAGAGCATCGACAGTGGTGCTGCGCTGGCCAAGATTAACGCCCTCGCCACCCTGACGTCGGAGGCAAAATGACCACGCCCACCATTCTGGAAAAAATCAAGGCCTACAAGCTTGAGGAAGTCGCCGCCGCCAAGGCGGAGGTACCGATGGAAGCGGTCGAGGCCAATGCCCGCGAGGCCGACCCGGTACGCGATTTCAGCGACGCCTTGTGGAGTGCCGCACAGCAGGGCTACGGGCTGATTGCTGAAATCAAGAAAGCCAGCCCCTCCAAAGGACTGATCCGCGACGATTTCGACCCGGCTGCTCTGGCCCGTGCCTATGCCGATGGTGGTGCTGCCTGCCTGTCCGTGCTGACCGACACGCCGAGTTTCCAGGGCGCGAAGGAATTTCTTCCGCAGGCGCGCGAGGCCTGCGATCTGCCGGTTCTGCGCAAGGATTTCATGTATGACCCCTATCAGGTGGTCGAAGCCCGCGCGCTTGGTGCCGACTGTATTCTGATCATCATGGCCAGCGTCGGCGACGCCCAGGCCGCCGAACTTGAAGCCGCCGCGATGGAATGGGATATGGATGTGCTGATCGAAGTGCATAACCTGGCCGAATTGGAGCGGGCGGGCGCGCTGAAATCGCCATTGATGGGCATCAACAACCGCGATCTCAACACCTTTGAGACGACGCTTGATACCACGCGCATGCTGTCGAAACATGTGCCCGTTGACCGGATGATCGTTTGTGAAAGCGGCCTTGCTACCCGCGAAGATTTGGCGGATATGGCGCGTTACGGCGCGCGCAGCTTCCTGATTGGCGAAACCCTGATGCGGGCTGGTGATGTGACCGCCGCCACGCGCGACATTCTGGCCTCGCCGCTGACGCCCGGGGGGATGTAAATGTCTGGCCTCACGCATTTCGACGGCAAGGGCGATGCTCATATGGTCGATGTCTCGGACAAGGCCGTGACGGACCGGATCGCCGTGGCCGCCTGTTACATCAAGATGTTGCGTGAAACCTTTGATATCATTGCGGAAGGCCGCGCCAAGAAGGGCGACGTTCTGGCGGTGGCACGGCTGGCCGGTATCATGGGTGCCAAGAAAACCGCCGATCTCATTCCGCTCTGTCATCCGCTGCCCATTTCCAAGGTCGCTGTGGATCTGACACTCGACGAGACCCTGCCCGGCATCCGGATCGAAGCCACCGTCAAGACCACCGGCCAGACCGGGGTTGAGATGGAAGCCTTGACCGCCGCCAATGTCGCCGCGCTGACGGTCTATGACATGTGCAAGGCTGTAGACCGGGGCATGGAAATCGGCGGCACTCATGTGGTTCTGAAAGATGGTGGGAAATCAGGGCGGTACGAGGCGAAATGATTTCGGTCGACCAGGCGCTTGAGCAGCTTTTTTCGCTTGTATCTCCCATAGGCGCCGAAACCGTCCCACTGACCCAGGCCGTGGGCCGGGTTCTGGCCGCGGATGCGATTGCCAGCCGTGACCAGCCTCCCTTCGCCGCCTCGGCGATGGATGGCTATGCGGTCCCCGGCAACGAGGTGGCGGTTGGCGCGGAATTCGATGTCATTGGCGAAGCGGCGGCGGGGCACGGGTTTAGCCGCGCCTGTGGCCCCGGGCAGGCCATCCGCATCTTTACCGGCGCGCCGGTGCCTCAAGGGGCCACCCGTGTGGTGATACAGGAAGATGTCGACCGCAGCGGCGATCGCATCACCCTGACCGACCGGCTGAGCGGCGGCGACAACATTCGCCCGTCAGGCGCTGATTTTTGCGCGGGCGACAAGTTAAGTGCGCCGCGCCTGCTACGGCCCTCGGATATCGCCCTGCTGGCCTCGATGAACATAGCCGAGGTTTCGGTCGCACGTCGACCGGATGTGGCCCTGATTTCAACCGGCGATGAACTGGTGATGCCCGGCGAGAACCCCGGCCCCGATCAGATCATCGCCTCGAACACGTTTGGCCTCAAGGCACTGCTGGACGGGATCGGCGCCCGCGCCCGTATCCTGCCGATCGCCGGGGACAGCCGCCCGCTGCTGGAAGCGGCGTTCGATCTGGCGAAAGACGCCAACCTGATCGTCACCATTGGCGGCGCATCCGTCGGTGATCACGATCTGGTAGGCGACGTGGCTGAAGATCTGGGGATGCAGCGTGCCTTCTACAAGATCGCCATGCGCCCCGGCAAACCGCTGATGGCGGGCCGGATGGGCGATGCGGTGATGGTTGGCCTGCCCGGCAATCCGGTCTCGGCGATGGTCTGCGGCCATGTCTTTCTGGCGCCTGTCATTCGCGCGATGCTGGGCCTGGGATTACACCCGTCATCCCGGCTAAGCGCCCGGCTGGCGGCTGACTTGCCCGAAAACGGGCCACGCGAACACTATATGCGCGCCTTTGTGCAGGATGGTGAAATTCGCGCCGAAACCCGGCAAGACAGCTCTTTGCTGACAGTGCTGGCAGACGCCAACGCCCTGCTGGTCCGCCCCGTGGGTGATGGCCCCCGCAGCGCCGGGGAAAGCGTCGAATATCTTCCAATCTGACGACCAAACCGGTTATGCCCCGGTTCTCGCCTCTCAAACCTAGGGCACACACCCCATGATTTTTCTACCAGGTCACATAGAGTAATTCTCTTATAGGTTGAATTTAATAATATTTTAACCCGATAAAAGAGAACGTAATACTTTTGGGGTGGAAGAAAATGAACATGAGCGAACGAGGGATCTGGTCCGTTTCGGGTGTTGTTTCACTGGTTTTGATCTTTATCCTTTTTCAGCTTTGGGTCGATAAGAACCAGCGCGATCAGGATCCGACGCAGCTTCCCGACAACGCATCGGTTCAGCGCTATCTGCAATCCAACTGGCCCGATGCGGATATTCTGCTCAGGACAGGCATCTTCATACAATCGCTTCGTTTCGTGGGCTTCAGCGACGTCCACCTCACCGGTTATATCTGGCAGCATTACGAAGATGGCGTTCACGACCGCATCAAACCGGAACCCGGCGAGGTGGGTTTTGTTCTGCCCGAAGGCGTGGATGAGGGAAGTGGCCAGATACGAGAGGCCTATCGCATCCGTCAGGGCAAGGGTGAAGTCATCGGTTGGTATTTCGAGCAGACCCTGCGTCAGACCTTCGACTACACCGATTATCCATTCGACCACAAAACTGTCTGGGTGCGCCTCTGGCCCAAGGATTTTGCCCGCAACATCGTGCTTGTGCCGGATTTCAAGGCCTATTCAGCAACCGGACCCGAAGACGTTTTCGGGATTGAAGAATTGATCGTACTTGGCACCTGGGAGCGTGAGAATACCTTTTTTGATTACAAACCTGCCGACTATGACACCAATTTCGGCATCAAGGCCTATGCGGGTCAGGAAAATTTCCCCGAACTGCATTACAACGTGCTGATCAGACGCAAGTTTGAAAATGCCTTTATCGTCTACATGATCCCGCTATTCGTAGTGACCACGCTTTTGTTCGGCGCGATGATGACGGTCACACGGGAGGCGGGCCTGACCGAGCGCCACGGCGCCAATACCGCAAATGTCATCGGCACCTGTTCGGTTCTGTTCTTTGTGGTACTGCTGGCCCATGTTCAACTGCGCGAGGGCTTTCCGGGCGCGCGGGTCGTGTATCTGGAATATTTTTATTTCATGATGTACTTCCTGTTTCTCGCGGTCTCGATCAACACCTATCTGTTCGCACTGGATAGCGCCCGCGCCTTACGGATCATCCACTACAAGGACAATCTGATCCCAAAAGCCGGGTTCTGGCCGGTTGTTCTGGCCTCGATGGTCATGGTCACGCTATGCGCATAAAATCCGCGGTCAGCGCCAATCCGGTCCGAGCGTTGCGTTTTGCCAACGGCTGATAATTTCTTTGATTTACAGTTCGTTAACCATGATGCCCGTAATTCTGGAAAAGAACAGGTCAGTGGATCACCGGTTTCTTCCCGGCCCTGATGTGCTGATGCGACTGGCAAATGACTATGACGGGACGACAGGTCGGCTTTTTATCCACAGTTGACACAAAACGGGAACATGCGTAGAACAAAGCGAAATACAACGAGCAGAGGACTCCTCAGATGCTGACCAAGAAGCAGTTGGATTTGTTGGGATTTATCCATGAGCGCGTGCAGCGCGATGGTGTTCCTCCCAGTTTTGATGAAATGAAAGAAGCGCTGGATCTGCGGTCGAAATCCGGCATTCACCGGCTGATTACCGCGCTGGAAGAGCGTGGCTTTATCCGTCGCCTGGCGCATCGTGCCCGCGCACTCGAGATTGTGAAGCTGCCGGAAACGCTTGGCGGTGAAGCCATGCATGGCTTTTCGCCACGGGTGATTGACGGCGACAAGCCTGATGCCGCGAAACCCGCCAATGCCCAGCCGGTTGTGGCGACGGCTGCAGTGGATCTTCCGGTCATGGGCCAGATCGCTGCCGGGGTGCCCAAGGAAGCGATCGAACACGCCTCGCATAACGTGGCCGTGCCCAGCAGCATGCTGAGCGGATCAGGTGAACACTACGCGCTTGAAGTTACGGGCGATTCAATGATCGACGCCGGGATCAACGATGGTGACGTGGTGGTGATCCGCGAAACCAGCGCTGCCGATAACGGTGATATCGTCGTCGCCCTGGTTGACGATCACGAAGCGACCCTCAAGCGGTTTTTCCGCAAGGGCACCGCGATCGCCCTCGAGGCAGCAAACCCCGCCTATGAAACCCGCGTCTTCCCCGAAGACAAGGTCAAGGTGCAGGGCCGGTTGGTCGGTCTGATCCGGTCTTACTGAGTATTACAGAGCCGCGCGCCGGTGATCTGGCGCGCTGACACTGTCTTTATCCCTGTCTCGGTGCGGTATAGCGCCAGAGCGCCGGATTTACGCAGAGTCCCCGGATGGATCACCTTGCAGGGCAGATCATGGGGCGGATCGACATTCATCACCACCCAGTCGTGACCGGCACAATCCGTCAATGCCTCGGCCGCGCGTTTGCCGCGTATGGCCGTGATCTTATAAGATGCGGGCAATGTTTCGTTCCATCGCGCCGCCGCCTTCTCCTGTTCGGCGGCATCGCCGTCATTTTCCAGCCAGTTGAGCGCCACAAACCCCGCGCCCCGTGGCTTGCTGAGGGCACGGCCTTTGTCGGTCATCACACCCACCAGGGCGCCGGTATCCGAGATCAGCACATCCGGCCGCATGGTCTGCGACCAAAGCGCGAAGGCCAGCACCACAGGCGCCACCCCGACAAACCGCGCCCGCCCCTGCCAGAGCACCACCACCAGCGCCCCCAGAATCATCATCGGCAGCACGATGGGGTCCGGGCTTACCACCGTGCCCCGGGCCCCCTCGATCCCCGACACCCAATGGGCCACACCCAAGATCCACTGCAGGCCAAGCCCCATAAACCAGAGGCCGATGATCTCCAGACCGAAGGGCAACAGAAACGCCGCCAGCACAGCGGCCGGCATCACCAGCACACCCATCAGAGGCACGCTAAGCAGATTGGCCACAAGGCCATAATGCGCGATCTGGTTGAAATGCGTTGCCGCCACGGGTGCCGTCGCCAGTCCCGCCACCAGCGACGAGATCACGACCGCCGCCACAGGTTTCATCCAGTCCGGGCCAAGCGGAACCCGGTGGTCCCTGATCCAGCCGAACACCGCCACCAGGGCGGTGGTCGCGGCAAAGGACATCTGGAAACCCGGCCCCAGCAACGCTTCGGGCCTGAGGACCAGCACGATCACCGCTGCCACCGCCACCGCCCGCAGGCTGAGCACCCGCCGGTCGAAAAGCACCGCAATCAGCGCCACGGCAACCATCACGAAGGCCCGTTCGGTGGCGACATTGCCGCCCGACAAGGCCAGATACCCGGCGGCGACTGTCATTGCCATAATCGCCGACAGCTTTTTCGCCGGGACCCGTAGGCCGATCACGGGTATGGCGGCAAACCCCAGTCGAAAAACCGCAAAGACGAAGCCCGCCAGCAGCCCCATATGCAGCCCTGAGATCGCCAGAAGATGCGCCAGGTTCGACACCCGCAGCGCTTTCAACGTGTCCAGGCCCATCCCCGCGCGATCTCCAGTCATGATAGCCGCCGCAAAAGCGCCGACTTCTCCGGGCAGCGCCGCCTGAACCCGCGTCGACAGACCTATCCGCGCCTTGAACAGCCATTGCCCGTCCTCGGGCGGGGCGATTGCCAGAAGCGGCGTTCGCGTATACCCTACGCCGCCCAGCCTCAAAAACCATGAATGGCGCTGGAAATCGAATCCGCCCGGCTCAACCGGGCCTCCGGGTGGCGACAGATGCGCCGTGGCAATCACCCTCAGCCCCGGCGCCGGATCAACAAACCCCTGCTGTCCGTGCAACGACAGGCGCACACGCTCGGGCGTCTCGTCAGGCGGGAGGTTCCGCAACACCACCTGATCCAGCGTCAGCCGCAGCGCATCGCTGCCTGAACGGTCGATCCCCACGATCCGCCCTTCCACCGGGCCGTAATAGCGCCAGTCCAGCACCGAGGCCGCGATTTGATGGGCGCGCACCCCCGCAAGGCAAAAGCCAACCGCCGCCAGCGCCAATGCCCAAAGCACAGGCGACAGGAGCATTCCCGCCCAGCGGGCCAGCAAGACAAGCCCCGAAGCACAGGCCACGATCCAGAAAAAACTGTTCACAGCCGGTTCTGATTTAACCCCGAAATAGGTCATGACACCGATCGCCAGACAGACCGGCACCCACGGGAACAAATGCCCCCGCTGCGATAACCTTTCGGTTTGCAACAGATGCCAGATGGCCAAGGCTTGTCACCCCTCTGACGGGTCGGTAGACAGGCGTAAACGCTATCTCCATCACCGTTACTGAAAGGTTAACCTGCATCATGCCGCAGCACGTCGTGACCCGCTTTGCCCCCTCGCCCACCGGATTTCTGCATATCGGCGGTGCGCGCACGGCGCTCTTTAACTGGCTCTATGCGCGGCGCCACGGCGGTGAATTCAAACTGCGGATCGAAGACACGGACCGTGCCCGGTCGACCGAAGCGGCAACCCAGGCCATTCTGAGCGGGTTGCAATGGTTAGGGCTGAACTGGGACGGCGATGCAATCAGCCAGGCCGGCAATGCCGCCCGTCATGCCGAGGTCGCGCATGAATTGCTGGCGGCGGGCAAGGCTTATAAGTGCTTTTCAACGCAAGAGGAAATCGCTGCCTTCCGGGAGCTGGCACAGGCCGAAAAACGCTCGACTCTGTTTCAAAGCCCGTGGCGCGATACCGATCCGGCTGACCATCCCGACGCGCCCTACGCAATCCGTCTGCGCACACCGACCGAAGGCACAACCGTGATCCGCGATCAGGTGCAGGGCGATGTCACCATCCGCAACGACCAACTGGACGACATGATCCTGCTGCGCAGCGACGGCACGCCAGTCTACATGCTGGCCGTGGTCGTCGATGATCACGATATGGGCGTGACCCATGTGATCCGCGGTGACGATCACCTCAACAACACCGCGCGGCAGATGGGGGTCTACACCGCACTGGGCTGGGACGTGCCCGTCTGGGCCCATATCCCGCTGATCCACGGCCCTGATGGTAAGAAGCTGAGCAAGCGTCACGGCGCGCTCGGGGTCGAGGAATATCGCGCGACGGGTTACCCAGCTGCGGGCATGCGCAACTATCTCGCGCGGCTGGGTTGGAGCCATGGCGATGACGAGTTTTTCACCGATGCACAGGCGCAGGAATGGTTCGATCTGAAGGGCATCGGCAAATCCCCATCGCGGTTCGACTTCAAGAAGCTCGAAAATCTTTGCGGTCAGCACATTGCGGCCGCTGACGATGCTGCACTGCTGCATAACATCGCGGATTTTCTGGCAGCAACGGGCCAAGCCGCGTTGACGGCGGATAAGGCAGCGTTGCTGGAAAAGGGCATGTATTGCCTGAAAGAGCGCGCGAAGACATTTCCGGAACTTATTGAAAAAGCACATTTTATACTTTCAGACCGGCCGCTACATCCGGATGAGAAGGCACTTAAGAATCTCGATAATGTATCCCGTGGTATACTGAAAGAATTGACGCCGCATCTGCATAATGCTAGATGGAACCGCGAAGAGCTTGAGGCAGTCGCAAATCGATTTGCCGACGAGCACGACATGAAGTTCGGCAAACTGGCAGGCCCGCTCAGGGCCGCATTGGCAGGCCGGAGCGTAACACCCAGCGTGTTCGACATGATGCTGGTGCTGGGGCAGGAAGAAAGCATTGCCCGGCTCAACGATGCCGCCTGCGAGACTGGTTAACATTCTCGTAAGGCCGACGATTTTATATAGCCCCTAAGCGCGGCAAGCGCGGGCATCAGGACGGAGGATACCGAATGACTGACAGCACTAAATCCGCGACGTTGGAAATTGACGGTAACACCTACGAATTGCCCATCTTTTCACCCACCGCAGGCCCTGATGTCATCGACATCCGCAAGCTTTATGGTCAGGCGGGTGTATTCACTTATGATCCCGGCTTTACCTCGACCGCAAGCTGCGACAGCACGATCACCTTTATCGATGGCGGCAAGGGCGAATTGCTGCATCGTGGCTACCCGATCGACCAACTGGCCGGGAAGTCGCATTATCTCGAAGTCTGTTATCTCCTGCTCTATGGCGAGCTGCCCTCAGCCGCGCAGCTGGAAGACTTTGAAAGCCGCGTGACCAACCACACCATGCTGCACGAGCAGATGCATTTCCTCTTTCGCGGCTTCCGCCGGGATGCGCATCCGATGGCGATCATGGTGGGTGTCGTCGGCGCGCTCAGCGCCTTCTATCACGACAGTACCGATATCAATGACCCGTGGCAGCGCGAGGTTGCTTCGATCCGGATGATCGCCAAGATGCCGACCATCGCGGCGATGGCGTACAAGTACACAATCGGCCAGCCCTTCATCTATCCGCGCAACGACGTGGACTATGCCTCGAACTTCCTGCGCATGTGCTTTGCCGTGCCGTCCGAGGATTATGAGGTGAACCCGATCCTCAGCCGCGCGATGGATCGGATTTTCACGCTGCATGCAGATCACGAACAGAACGCCTCGACCTCGACCGTCCGGTTGGCGTCCAGCTCGGGCGCAAACCCATTTGCCTGTATCGCCGCCGGTATTGCCTGCCTTTGGGGTCCCGCCCACGGCGGCGCCAATCAGGCATGTCTTGAGATGCTGCGCGAAATCGGCACTGTCGACCGCATCCCCGAATATATCGACCGCGCCAAGGATAAGGATGATGATTTCCGCCTGATGGGCTTCGGCCACCGGGTCTACAAGAATTTCGATCCCCGCGCCAAGGTGATGAAGCAATCTGCCGATGAGGTGCTGGAGCTTCTGGGAGTTGAAGACAACCCGACGCTTCAGGTCGCGAAAGAACTGGAAAAACAGGCGCTAGAAGACGATTACTTCGCGGACAAAAAACTGTTCCCGAATGTCGATTTCTATTCCGGCATTATCCTCGAGGCGATGGGTTTCCCCACCTCGATGTTCACGCCGATCTTTGCCGTGTCGCGGACGGTTGGCTGGATTTCGCAGTGGAAGGAAATGATCGCTGATCCGCAACTGAAAATCGGTCGCCCGCGGCAATTATACCAGGGGTCAAACGCCCGCGACTACGTCGATATCGAAAACCGCTAAGAGCGCGCTTCAAATCAGAGCCGCCCACATCGCCGGGCGACTTTTTCATGTCTCGGCGGTCGTGGGGATCGGCGCCGCCGGCACCTCTTGCCCGCCGTATTGCGTCAGAGCTGCTACGCCGACCGGTGTCAGAGCATAAATCCCGGTCCTGACCCGTTCGAACCAGCCATAGTGATCATCCGCCATGACCCGTGTGGCTTTGGCAACCCCTGTAGCTCTAGCGACATCCGAGCCCTTTGATGGCCCGTGCTCTGACAGGTACCGCGCGATCCGTAGCGCATCCTGACGATAGGCCGTGACCAGGCCAGCGCGGGTCGATCCCCCCTTGGTCGGATCGCCGGCACGGCGCTGAAATTCCCGCAAGAGCCGACCCAGCCTGACCTTGGATTTGCGGGGCCTATAGGGCCTGGGGTCAACCAATACCTCGATGAAACCGTCGCGCTGGCGTACTATCATCAGGCCCAGACCCAGCCTGCGGCAGAGCGCGCAGTTATCGCGCATCGCGGCAAAGGCGCGACGGACCGGCCTGTGCGGCACTGCCAGATAGACGGCGTCCGACACCGATTGCCGGGCGACGCCCTGATGCAAAAGGCTGAGCGTGAAGCGGTTCTTCAACTCGATCAGGACCGGCGGTTCATTGCCACGCACGGCCATCACATCGACCGCCCCGATCTCACCTTTGACCTCGTAACCTTGTGCCTCAAGGAACGCCTTCACAGGGGCATAAAGCTCCTCTTCGGGCGGATCGGCCACCTAGCGGCCCTCGTATTGCGCCGGTCGTTTTTCCAGAAAGGCCACGACGCCTTCCTTGAAATCGCGGGTCTTGCCGCAATCGCCCTGCAGCTTGGCCTCAAGATCAAGCTGGCCTTCAAACCCGTTTTCCCAACTGTCGCGAATGGCTCGCTTGAGATTGCCATAGGCGCGGGTCGGCCCCTGTGCCAGTTGCGCCGCGCGGGCACGCCAATGGGCATCGAATTCCGCGTCCGCGACCGCTTCCCAGATCATACCCCAGTCATCCGCCTGCCGGGCGCTAATCGGTTCAGCAAAAAGCGCCGCCCCCATCGCCTTGGCCGCTCCCATCTGGCGCGGCAGCCAATAGCTGCCACCCGCATCCGGGATCAGGCCGATGCGAGTGAAAGCCTGCAGGAAATAGGCGCTTTCCGTCGCGATCACCACATCCGCCGCCAGTGCAAGGTTGGCCCCTGCCCCGGCCGCCGGACCGTTGACGGCGCTGATCGTGGGTACCGGGCAATCCGAGATCGCCCGCAGCATCGGCACATATTCGTCGCGCAGCACGCGCTCCAGATCAATCGCCGCAGCGTTGCCGGTATCGCTCAGATCCTGCCCCGAGCAGAAGGCCTTGCCATTGCCCGTCAACACCAGCACCCGCGCCTTGAGGCCAGCGAACGTGGCTGCATCGGTGATCTCGGCCCGCATCTGCGTGTTGAGCGCATTCATCTTGTCGGTGCGGTTGAGGGTAAGGACAGCCACGTCATCCGCAATGTCGAGCGTAATGGTCTGATAATCCTTCACGGGCAGCTCCCCATTATTGATGCATGCGTTCCGTCAAACCCCAATCGCAGCAGATGCGAAAGCGAAACGGTGCGTCATTGCTTCATGATTTCGTCAAGCCGTGCCTGTTCCGCCTCGCTCAGAACAAGCTCGGTATCGGGGTCAGCGCCAGCGCGGCGGCGCAGGTAGATCACCGCCAGCCAGCCCCCGACCATCAACATAAGCGGACCCGCCAACCATAGCAGCACGTTGGAGCCGCTGGTCTGCGGCGTCATCAGGACGTACTCGCCGTAGCGCGCGACGAAGAAATCCAGAACCTCGTCATCGGTTTTGCCATCCGCGATCAACTCTCTGACCACCACGCGCGCGTCCGACGCCCAGTCGGCATTGGACGAGGCGATCACCTCGGACCGGCATTTCACGCAGCGGATTTTCTCGTCCAGAACCTGCGCGCGCGCTTCAAGAACAGGGTCGGCCAGCATCTCATCGGGCTCGACCGCAAGCGCGGGCAAGGTGTAAAGGCACAGACACAGGATCAGCCATCTCATTCTGCGGGCACTCCTGCTCTTGGCGTTTTACGGGCCCCGGCGGCGACACGGTAACGCCGGTCGGTCAGGGACAGCGCGCCTCCCAGGGCCATCAGGATCGCCCCGCCCCAAATCCAGTTCGCGAGCGGCTTATAGTAACTGCGCACCGCCCAGCCGCCGCCTTCCTGCGGATCGCCGATTACCACGTAAATGTCGCGCAGCAGGCCATTGTCCAACGCAGCCTCGGTCGTCGGCATGCCCGCCACCGGGTAAATACGTTTTTCCGGCTGCATCGTACCAATCACGCTACCGCCGCGCGACAAGGTCACGTCGCCCATGGTGGACAGGTAATTCGGCCCCTGCACCTCGCGTACGCCATCCAGCGTGATTGTGTAACCGGCCAGTTCAACGCTCTCGCCGATCTGGACCACGCGAATATCCTCGGCCTCCCAGGCCATCATCGCGGCGATCCCGGCGATGGTGACCCCAAACCCACCATGCGCCACGGCCTTACCCCAATCGGCGCCGGGCAATCGGCGCAACCGCGCCAGACGATCGCTGCCGCGCCCGGTCCGCCCCCAAAGGTCAATCGCCGCGCCCGATATCAGCCAGGCCGCCATAAACAATCCGACAGGCCCCAGGGCCGACCGGCCGGTCTGCATCGCCCAGGCCAGCGCGCCGATCGAAATTGCCAGCGCAAACGGCCAGCGCAGGGCTTTCACCGCCCGGCCCAGCCGCGCCCGCTTCCAGGGCAACATCGCGCCCACTGGCAGGATCAGGCCCAGCATCACCATGAAAGGTGTGAAGGCCAGGTTGAAGAACGGCGGTCCAACCGACAGTTTTCGGTCAAAAAAGAGCTCGGCCACCAGCGGCCAGATCGTGCCGACGAATACGACGAAGGCCGCAACACAAAGCAGGATGTTATTGACCACCAGAAAGGATTCGCGACTGACCAGCCCAAACACCCCCTTGGACTGCATCACGCCTGAACGCGCCGCAAAAAGCGTCAGCCCGCCCAGCATAAAGATGGCAAGAATACCGAGCAGGAACACACCGCGCTCCGGGTCGCTGGCGAAAGCATGGACCGAGGTGATCACTCCCGAGCGGGTGATGAAGGCGCCGACCATCGAAAACCCGAAGGCGATGATTGCGAGTAAAATCGTCCAGCTTTTCAGCGATTCCCGCTTTTCCACCACGACGGATGAATGCAGTAGCGCAACCGCTATAAGCCAGGGCATGAAGCTCGCGTTTTCAACCGGATCCCAGAACCAGAAACCACCCCAGCCCAGTTCGTAATAGGCCCACCAGCTGCCCAACCCGATGCCAATGGTCAGGAATATCCATGCCGCCAAAGTGTAGGGCCGCACCCAACGCCCCCAGGCAGCATCGACCCGGCCCTCAATCAGAGCCGCAACCGCAAAGGAAAACGTCATCGAAAGCCCGACGTAGCCGAGGTAGAGGAAGGGCGGATGGAAGGCGAGGCCGGGGTCTTGCAAAAGCGGGTTGAGGTCCCGGCCGTCAAAGGGTGGCACTTCGAGACGCAGAAAAGGGTTAGACGTAAAAAGGATAAAGGCAAAGAAGGCCGCGCCGATCATGGCTTGTACCGACAGCACACGCGCCCGCAATCCCGGTGGCAAATTCCCCCCGAACCACGCCACCATAGCCCCGAACAGCGTCACGATCAGTACCCATAAAAGCATCGAGCCTTCGTGATTACCCCAAACGCCGGTGATTTTGTACAAAAGCGGCTTTGCCGTGTGACTGTTCAATGCCACCAGCCGCAGCGAGAAATCAGAATAGAGAAAGGCGTAGGTAAGCGCCGCAAAGGAGGTGGCCGTCAGGATGAACTGCAGCGAAGCTGCCGGTTCCGCCACAGCCATCCAGCCGGCCAGGCGGCGATGCGCCCCGATCAGCGGCACGACCGCCTGAAGACAGGCGATGAAGAAGGCGAGGATGAGGGCGAAATGGCCAAGTTCGGTAATCATACAGCCAATATAGATCGCCGCGCCGGGCGGGCCAATCCGAAAAGCCTTATCCGGATGACCACATTGTCGCGGGGGCCGGTCTCAGGCGCGAACGCGCTGCCACTCGGCCAGGGCGGCATTGTTCCCGGGGACAACGCTGGCAAGCGCCAGAGATGCATCCGGGCCGGTGTCGGCAACGCCCGGACTGTCGGCGCGCAGGTTGCGCAGCGCGGCGATGTTGTCGACCACCTTGGGCGCCCGTGACATCGTGGTCGCCAGAGAGCGCTGGAATTCCTGCCCCTTCAACTGATGCCGCGCACCGAAATAGAACGACACGATAGCGCCCAGCAGCCACCAGAGTGGCTCGGGAACAAGGGCAATCCCCTGCATCCTTTCGGCGAACCAGATCGGGTCAACCATCGCGGCAACGAATAAACCGAGCGTGCCCAACGCCATGGCAGGGCGTGGCAGCCGGTTCACCCCGTCCATCCATCTGTCGAACCAGCCGCGCTGCCGGGGCGCAAACTCTGCGGCGTACTGAACCATTGACTGGGTGCGCAATCCTGCCTCACGCTCGGCCCCCGCCTCGGCATTTTCGCGAAACACTTCGGCGGTCTCGGCCACCACGTTGCGGCCCCCGCCAAATACCAGATTCAACAGCTGCCCGATCAACCCCATGACGCCGTCCTTTGCCGAAACTGATCAGCGCTCAGGTGATAGCGGGGCGAGATGAATTCTTCGGCGCGCTTAATCCAGCCACCCTTGCCGCCCGCCCGGGTCCGGGCGTATTTGCGCGACGACGCCCGCCTGTCCGCTAGCTGGAAGTAGTAGTTGCGCCGGGCGATACCATAGGCGTCAACCAGATGATCCGGAGCGGCGGTGAACGCCGCCTTGGTGACCGCAGCCGTCTGCGGCCCGATCATACCGTCGACATCCAGCCTCTGCACCATCTGACGCAGCAATCGCTGGAGGATCTTGATCGCGTTGCTCCCGGCATTGACATACATGTCAAAGACACTCGCCTGTAGCGGTTCGGGCAAACGTGCAATGCCGGGGCGACGAAAATAATGATCAATGAATATCTCTTCGGCCTGCGCACGGCTCAGCCGCTTGACGTCGCTGGTGGTCACCCGGCCATCCCGGTTCAGATCAAGGCCAAGACGGCGCATCGTGTGGATCGTCACACCGTATTTGGTCGCCCCGCCCGGATCATCAGGGTCATTCACAAAGCCCCCCTCGCGGGCGACAATTGCCTTTGCAATTTCCGAAACGCTCTGCATGCCAATACCCCATTTTCTGGCGGGAAACTGGCGCAGAGACTGATCTGCCAGGGTTAATGCAGCACTTAACTACCGTCCGGGGCCTGATAAACGCCCTGCTCTTTCAGCGCGTCGATGACTTCTTTCGGCATGTAGTTTTCATCATGTTTGGCCAGGATTTCCCGCGCCTTGAAAACCCCGTTCTCAAGCGTGCCGGTGCCGACCATGCCCTGATTTTCCTCGAATAGATCAGGCAGGATACCGGTATAGGTCACGGGCACAACTGCACCGCCATCGGTGACGTTGAAACGCACGGTTTCGCCGTCGCCGCGTACCAAACTACCCTCCTCAACCAGCCCGCCAATTCGGAAAACCTCCGTTGATTTCGGAGGTTCAGCTACGATCTGGCTGGGCGAATGAAAGAAGTTGATCCCGTCGCGCATGGCATAGCCAATGAGCGCGGTCGAGGCGATCAGGGCCACCGCCGCAATGGCGATGACCTGAATCCTGCGCTTTTTCTTCAGCGATTTCATCGCAGCATGTCCTTACGGAAAGACCGGGGCCAGCATCAGGCCCAGCGTCTCTTCCTCACCTAACATCAGATTGGCATTCTGCAAGGCCTGCCCGCTGGACCCTTTGGTCAGGTTATCCAGCGCCGCAATCACGATGGCACGGCCCGGAATCCGGTCGCCTGACACTCCGATATGGCAAAAATTACTGCCCCGGATATGCCTTGTACTGGGCTGTTGTCCAAATGGCAGCATCTGCACGAAAGGCTCATCCGCGTAGGCGTTGCTTAGCGACTTATACACCGCGTCAGCGTCTCCCTTAACATAAACAGTGGCGATTATCCCCCTGTTTGCAGGTAATAAATGCGGCGTGAACTGTACCTTGACGGGCCGCCCGGCGACCGCGCTGAATTCCTGATCAAACTCTGCCAGATGACGGTGCGTGCCGCCGACGGCGTAGGCATGTGCGCCCTCGGACAGTTCCGCATGCAGCAGATTTTCCTTCAGCGACCTCCCCGCCCCGCTGACCCCGGTTTTGAGGTCAATGATGATGTCATCAAGATCAATCAGCCCATCCGCGATCAATGGCCGCAGGGCATATTGGCCAGTGGCCGCGTTGCACCCGGTGCCCGCCACCAGACGCGCTGCCCGAATGTCATCGCGGTAAAACTCGGTCAGCCCGTAAACCGCCTCGGCCTGACATTCCAGGGCATCATGCTGGCCGCCATACCACTGGGCATAGACCTCCGGGTCGCGCAACCTGAAATCGGCGCTGAGATCGACGATCTTCAGCGTCTTGGGCAATTCCTTGATCACCGCTTGTGAGGTTGCGTGCGGCAAGGCGCAAAAGCACAAATCAACCCCTGCAAAGTCAATCTCGTCAATCTTGACCAGATCAGGCAGATCCAGATGGCGCAGATGTGGAAACACATCAGCCATCGACAGGCCTGCCTTGGAATTGGCGGCAAGGGCCACGATCTCCATCGTCGGATGGGTGGCGATCAGCCTTACAAGTTCAGCGCCCGTGTAACCGGAAGCGCCCAGAATGGCGATTTTATGGGTCATGTCAGACCTCTTTCATGTCTATCTTGGTAGCGTTTAGGAAAAAATCGGCGCGGCAGCAATCTATGCCGCCTGAAACTCGATTTTTCGTCGCAAAAACTGGGTCGCGCGATCCGAGACACGCTTGGCATCGCCGGTGGTCAGAAACAGCGTTTCATCACCTGATCCAGTCATGCCCGGATGCCGCTCCAGATAATCTGACAGACTTTCAGCCACCAGGTCCGCCTGCGAAAAGACTTTCACATCCGGCCCAAGCGCTGCCTGGAAAACTTCTTCCATCAGCGGATAATGGGTACATCCCAGGATTGCGGCGTGAGGGTTTGGCATCTTGCGTTTCAACGCATCTACGTGGCTGCGCACAAGCGCTTCGGCCAGGATCAGATCACCGTCTTCGATGGCATCCACCACGCCACCGCAGGCCTGCGCCTCGACATCGACACCAATGGCCCGAAAAGCCAGTTCCCGCTGAAAGGCGCGACTGGATACGGTGGCAGGCGTGGCAAAAAGTGCCACATGTTTGATAGCCACTTCGCGCGGCGGCGAATTGTCGCCCCATTGCCGCTCGGTCAGCGCCTCGATCAGCGGCACGAACACGCCCAGCACGCGCTTGCCCTCGGGCACACCGGCCTCCTGCATCCGCCGCAGCGCCGCTGCCGAGGCTGTGTTGCAGGCCAGGATCACCAGATTACAGCCACTATCCCAGAGCCGGGTGACCGCCGATTTCGTCAGATCATGCACGTTATCCGCATCCCGCACACCATAGGGCGCATGGGCGTTATCGCCGAAATAGACGAAAGGTACATCCGGCAGGCGCTTCTGAACCGCGTCCAGCACGGTCAAACCGCCAAGGCCACTGTCGAAAATCCCTACTGCCATCTGTCCGATCCGTCCGCAATTCAACGCCACAATGAGTATGATCAAGGGCAACCGCCCCTCAAGAATAGCTCATACGTCGTGTGGCAACGGATTTCCATGACCGATTTGTCGCGCATTTCTCAAACCGGCGGCGGGTTTACTCCGCCGCCTGCGAAATCGCCTCGCCCCCGGCGCGGATAACGGCCAACAACTCTTCGCGGCGTTTCGCTGCCCTGACCTCATTCGCCTGTTTAACCGGGCCAAACCCCCTGATCTGCAGGGGCAAGAGCGCCAGCGCCAGAATGGCGTCACGCGTCTGGTCATCCAGCTTGGGCAACACCTCTTTCATATCGCGCTCATATTGTTTGCTCAGCGCGCGCTCCATCCGGCGCTCGGCGGAATAGCCGAAGATATCCAGCGGCGTGCCGCGCAAACGCTTGAGCTTGGTCAGCAGTTTCAGCGGCTTCGCCATCCCCGGCCCATAGGTGCGTTTTACCGGGCGCCCGTCCGAGCCCGTGCGCGACAGAATCGGCGGGGCCAGATGAAAGCTCATCTTAAAATCACCGTCAAATTCAGCCGCAGCTTTTTCCTGGCTGGTTAGCAACAGGCGCGCGACCTCGTATTCATCCTTGTAGGACAAAAGCTTGTGATAGCCCTGCGCGATCGCCAGCTTGAGGCCTGCATCATCGACCGTATCCACCAGTTTGCGATAACGCTTGGCCAGGCCCTTGCCTTGATAGCCGACAAGGTGATCGGCACGGAACGCGATTTTCTCTTCGGGTGATTTCGGCAATTCGACCACCTTGGGCTGGATCAGGCGGATCACCTCTTCGGGATACTCAGCCGCCCACCGCCCAATCTCGAACGCGCGCAGGTTTTTGGCAACGGCCGCACCGTTCAGCTCAATCGCCGCAACAATCGCCTCGTGGGACAGTGGGATAAGACCGCGCTGCCAAGTGGCGCCAAAGATCATCATGTTGGAAAAGATTGAATCGCCCATCGCAGCGCGCGCCAATTCGGTCGCATCGAATAGTTTCACACCATCTTTCAGCCGCGCCTGCAACGCCAGTTCCAGCCGGTCAGTCGGTAGTTTGAACTCGGTATCGCGGGTGAAATCCCCGGTAATGATCTCGTGGCTATTCACCACCGCGCCGGTTTTGCCATGTTTGGTCAGGCCCAGGGTTTTGGCCCCGGCGCTGACGACCAGATCACCGCCAATCAGCGCATCGCATTCGCCGGTCGCAACGCGGATGGCCGCGATATCCTCGGGCCGTTCGGCCAGGCGGCAATGGATATGCACCGCGCCGCCCTTCTGGGCGAGGCCCGCCATTTCCATCATGCCCGCACCTTTGCCGTCAATCTGCGCCGCCTGCGCCAGCACCGCGCCGATGGTCACGACACCAGTACCGCCGACGCCGGTGATCACAACGTTATGAGTACCATCAATTTCGGGCAATGTCGGCAAAGGCAGATCAGGCAGGTCGATCTCGGCGGTCTTTTCCTTGCGGATCGTCGCACCTTCAAGTGTCACGAAGGACGGGCAGAACCCCTTGAGGCAGCTGAAATCCTTGTTGCAGCTCGACTGGTCAATCGCGCGCTTGCGCCCCAGCTCGGTTTCGACCGGCACAATCGACACGCAGTTCGACTGAACGCCGCAATCGCCGCAGCCCTCACAGATATCCGTGTTGATGAACACCCGCTTATCCGGATCCGGGAAGAGGCCCCGCTTGCGCCGACGGCGCTTTTCGGCGGCGCAGGTCTGGATATAGACGATGGCCGAAACGCCCTCGACCTCGGACATGCGTTTCTGCACCTCCATCAACTCGGCGCGCTCTTTGATTTCAATGCCTTGCGGAAAGGCTTTGAAGTCCACATCTTCCTTTTCATCATAAACGACTGCCAAATGTTGCACACCCATCGCGGTCAGTTCAGCGACGATACGCGGCGCGTTCAGCCCGCCTTCGTTCGGCTGGCCGCCGGTCATCGCAACCGCATCGTTATAGAGGATCTTGTAGGTGATGTTGGTGCCCGCCGCCAACGCCGCGCGAATGGCCTGCACGCCGGAATGGTTATAGGTACCGTCGCCAAGGTTCTGGAACACGTGCTTGCGGTTCGAAAACGGCGCTTCGCCGATCCAGTTCGCGCCCTCGCCGCCCATATGGGTGAACCCGGTGGTTTCGCGGTCCATCCACTGGACCATGTAGTGGCATCCGATCCCGGCATAGGCGCGCGCGCCCTCGGGCAGTTTGGTCGAAGAGTTGTGTGGACAGCCCGAACAGAAATACGGCAGGCGCGAGGCGATTTCCTCGGCATTGTCGTTGCGGCGCGCATCGCTCAACATCTCAAGCCCCCCCTTGACGCGTTCGGTGCCGCGCCCCTCTTCAATCAGGATGCCGCCAAGTTTCTCGGCGATCATGATCGGGTCGAGCGCCCCTCGGGTCGGGAAAAGTTCTTCACGGTGCATGCCGCCCGCGCCGCCCTTGTACCAGCCATAGACACGGCGCCCCTGACGGTCGTCAAAGATTGCCTCTTTGACCTGTACCTCGATCAGTTTTCGCTTTTCCTCAATGATAACAATCAGATCAAGGCCCTCGGCCCAATCATGAAAGCCCTTCATGTCCAGCGGAAAGGTTTGGCCGATCTTGTAGGTGGTAATGCCCAGGCGCTCGGCCTCATCGGCATCGATGCCCAGCAGGTCGAGCGCATGTACCAGATCAAGCCAGTTCTTGCCTGCCGCTACAAACCCAATCTTGGCACCGGGCTTGCCAAGCATACGCTTGTCCATCTTGTTGGCATGGCTGAATTCCTCGGCGGCAAAGCGCTTGAAATCGATCATCCGCGCCTCTTGCAGATGCGGCGTATCCCCCAGACGAATATTCAACCCGCCCTCGGGCATGTCGAATTCCGGCACGACCGGTTGTATCCGGTCTACCCGGCCATCCACCACCGATGTGGCCTCGACCGTGTCCTTCATGGTCTTCAGACCCACCCAAAGCCCGGAAAACCGGCTGAGCGCATAACCATAGATGCCGTAATCGATGATCTCCTGCACGCCTGCCGGGCTGACCACCGGCATGTAGGCATCGACCAACGCCCATTCAGACTGGTGTAGTACCGTCGAGGATTCGCCGGTATGGTCATCACCCATCGCCATCAGCACGCCGCCCTTGGCGCTGGTGCCCGCCATGTTGGCATGGCGCATCACATCACCGGTACGATCCACCCCCGGCCCCTTGCCATACCAAAGGCCGAACACGCCGTCATACTTGCCCTCGCCACGCAGTTCCGCCTGCTGGCTGCCCCAAAGCGCTGTCGCTGCCAGATCTTCGTTCAGACCCTCGTTAAAGGTGACATTGGCCGATCCAAGCAATTTCGCCGCGCGCGTCATCTGCAGATCAACCGCGCCCAGAGGCGAGCCGCGATAGCCGGTCACATACCCTGCGGTGTTCAGCCCCGCGGCCCTGTCCCGCGCCGCCTGGGTCAGCATCAACCGCACCAGCGCCTGCGTACCGTTCAGCAGGATCGGCGATTTCTCCAGATCGAAACGATCGTTCAGTGATATCTCTTGCGTACCCATTGCGGCCCCCGAGGCGTGGAATGTGAGAATAAGTATAGGGCAATAATAGGTCATATTTTATGACCTACCAAGCAGAATTTCTGCTAATGGGCGGTGTATCTCCGGGCGTTTTTTGCTATTGCGTGAGCCACCGAAGTTTGAATCGAAAGTTGCGGGTATGGATTGGGACAAGCTAAGAATCTTTCACGCGGTCGCCGACGCAGGCAGCCTGACCCATGCGGGCGACCAGCTTCATTTGTCGCAATCCGCCGTGTCGCGGCAGATCCGGGCGCTTGAAGAAGCACTGAGCGCCACGCTTTTTCACCGCCACGCGCGCGGACTGATTCTCACGGAACAGGGCGAACTTCTGTTCGATGCCACCCGCGCGATGATGAAGCGGCTCGATACCGCCACCGCGCGCATCCGCGACAGCGAGGAAGAAGTGTTTGGCGAACTGCGCGTGACCACCACGATCGGGTTCGGCACGCTCTGGCTCGCGCCACGCTTACCAAAGCTCTACGAGAAGTTTCCCGAACTCAAGATCGACCTGATGCTGGAAGAGCGCGTATTGGATCTGCCAATGCGCGAGGCCGATGTGGCGATCCGCATGAAGGAACCCAGCCAGGCCGATCTGATCCGCAAACGCCTGATGAGCGTGCACATGCGGCTTTATGCGGCCAAGAGCTATCTTGAGACACATGCCATGCCCGAAAGTCCCGCTGACCTGCATGATCATCGGCTGATCTGCCAGAACCCGCGCTCGGCGCAGGTGGGTGCCGGGGCGGTGCTGGTCAACGAGCTGATGACCTATGACATCCCCTCGCTTCTGACCGTCAACAACTACTACGGCGTGCTGCAAAGCGTGCTCAACAATCTGGGAATAGGGGTGCTGCCCGACTACCTGATCAACGATTTTCCACAGCTTGTCCCCGTACTACCCGAGGTAGAATCGGTCGAAGTACCGGTATTTCTGGCCTATCCGGAGGAATTGCGCCATTCCAAGCGTATTGCCGCCTTCCGCGACTTCGTTCAGGAAGAGATCATCATCTACCGAAAAAATATGAAAAAACAAGAACTTGCATAACAAATAGACTTGTTATGCACAGAATGCATAGCGGCATTGCTGCTAGTGCGACATCATTGTTCTTGATTGAGGCGCGCGCGCCCCTTAATTCAACTCATGACGGTGACAGCCGCAAGGCGGTTCACCATCATACCTCCCTGTTGGACTAAGGCCGGGCTTTTAGCTCGGCCCTTTTTTTGCCCATTCAGTACCTCCTCATCCCTTTATGCACCGGCACCCACCGATCTGCTCAGATAACCGGTAATTCGGCCGACGCCATGGGTGATAACAGTCTTGGCCCCGAGGCTTCGATCACGATGTTTTCCTCGTGCACCATCAGCGTGTCAGCGCCGGTGGCAACGCCGGGTTCCAGCGTGATCACCATGCCAGGCTGCAGGATCGTGTGATCTTTTGCCGTCAGCGACAGTCCTTCGGTCAGTTGCATGCCCAGCCCGTGCCCCAACCGGCCGGCACCTTCGCCGCCCCCAACGATATCCGCCATCGCCCGCCAGACATCGCTGGCCCGCGCGCCGACACGGGCCGCCTCTAGCCCCGCCTCGGTGGCCTCAATCAGCTGCGCATGACCATGTTTGGCAATATCGCTTGCATGGCTTACCGAGTAGTTTCTGTCGAAATCGCAGAAATACCCGTCCAGAACGGCCCCGGTATCCAACATCAGCACATCGCCCGGCGCCAGCGGCGCCTCGCTCGCGGGGGAGATGACATCACCATACCCGTCGGGCCCGGCGCCCCCGGCCAGATAGGGCACCCAATCGGCGCCTTCCTCCAGCAACAATCGCTGAAAGTCCCGGAACACGCGCGACAACGGCACGCCCTCGCGGGCAATCTCGCCGACCCGGTCAAAAGCGCGCCCGGCAATGGCGCAGACCGCGGCAATCTTATCGATTTCGGCGGGAGACTTGATCATGCGCAGCGATGCCACGATGCCACGATCATCGCTGAACTGCAGTCCGCTGGCCGTCTTGACCCGGTCGAAATCAGTCAACGGCATCCGCAAATGGCTTTCCGCGCCCGATGGCACGCCGACCTTGCCGCCATCCGCCAGCTCTCGCAGGGCCGACGCCAGCAGCGTAACCCCATCATCCGCCGGCTCGGGCGCCGACCAGGTGCGGATATCGCTGATCCAGCTTCGGCCCATCAGCGCGGCCCCAATCGACGGGATCACCGCAACCGGGTCACCGCTGGCGGGCACAACCAGAAACCATGGTCGGCTGGGGCTTTCCCAGAACCGGGTCAGATAACCGGTGAAATAGCGGATTTCAGGCTCTGTGGTCAGCAGGATCGCACCCAGGTCAGCCTCGGCCATCCGTGTCTGCGCGGCGCTCAGCCGGGCCTTGAATTCAGCATCTGCAAAAACCTGGCTCATCTCATATCCCTTCGCTGATGATACACAAAACGCGCGCCTCCCGCGGCAAATCCATCGTCATCGCCGCCGCCAGCCCGGCCCCGCCCGAGGTGCTGGTCGAGGCGCCCTGCCGGTCAAGTACCGGCAGCACGGAGAATGCCTCTTCCTCGGTGATGGTCACAAAGGCATCGGCATCGCGCGCCAGTCCCCGCAAGGCAATCAGCGACGGCTCCTTGCAGTCCAGCCGCCCCATGTCCGAGACCGGGCCTTCGGTGTTAACGCATTTCCCCTCGCGGATACTTACCTGCAACGCGGGCGCAAATTCGGGTTCGACAACGATGATCTGCGGCGCGTCGCCCCAGACCTCGCGGAAATAAGGCGCGCAGCCACCGGCCAGACCGCCCACGCCGGCCTGCAGGAAAATATGTGTCGGTGGCTCGGGCATCTGCCGCGCCGCCTCGGCCGCCATCACCAAATAACCCTCCATCAACCGGTGCGGGATGTCGAAATAGCCGGGCCAGGACGTATCGGAAAGCAAGGTCCAGCCGTTATCCGCCGCCGCCTGCATCGCGGCTTTCATGCTGCCTTCGTAATCGGACCCGGCACGCACCACCTCGGCCCCCAGATCACGTAGCCGTTCGGCAAAACCCTCGGGCACATGTTCTGAGAGATAAATGGCGGATTTTGCCCCGAATGCCCGCGCCCCGGCGGCAATCGACAACCCGTGATTACCCGCGCTTGAGCTGACAAAGGTTTCGCCCTGCAATGCGGTCGAAAGATCATCCTTGCCGGTTGCCGCCGCCCGGTGCGCAATTACATAGGCCGCGCCCAGTGCCTTGAAACTACCCAGCCCCATGCGCTTGCGCTCATCCTTGGCCCAGACCTGCGCACCCAGCCCGTCGATGCGGATCAATGGTGTCTCCCCGGCGGCGGGGCATTGCCTGATCAGAGTCTCGGGGGCCGACGCATCGACGCTGGGCGCCGGGGCGCCGCTCAGCACGTCATCCGGCAGCCCCTTACCGCGCCACGGATTTGAAAGGTTTTGCATGATCTCTCCGTCATTTTCGGGTCAAACAATCCGATAGGCCGACAATGGTCAAGCATGCATGTCACAGCCCCTTCCAACCCGGCGCGCGATACCCTAAAGAAGCGCCATCCGGATATTTGGGGGATTCCATTCACATGCAGGACCCGGCAATCACGTCTGAGCTGATCGCGGCCCACGGCCTCAAACCCGACGAATACGAGCGTATCCTCGACATCATCGGACGCGAGCCGACATTCACCGAGCTTGGCATCTTCTCGGCGATGTGGAACGAGCATTGTTCCTACAAGTCCTCCAAAAAATGGCTCCGCACCCTGCCCACAACCGGCCCACAGGTGATCTGCGGCCCCGGCGAAAACGCGGGCATCGTCGATATCGGCGACGGCCAATGCGTTGTTTTCAAAATGGAAAGCCACAACCACCCGTCCTATATCGAGCCCTATCAGGGCGCGGCCACCGGTGTGGGTGGCATCCTGCGCGACGTCTTTACCATGGGCGCACGACCCATCGCGGCGATGAACTCGCTCAGCTTTGGCGAGCCGTCGCATCCCAAGACCCGCCAGTTGGTGCATGGCGTCGTCGCCGGTGTCGGCGGCTATGGCAATTGCTTCGGCGTACCTACCGCGGGCGGCGAGGTCCGCTTTGACAAGGCCTACAATGGCAATTGTCTGGTCAATGCCTTCGCTGCCGGTCTGGCCGAAACCGACAAGATTTTTTATTCCGCCGCGTCCGGCGTCGGGATGCCGGTTGTCTATCTGGGCGCTAAAACCGGCCGCGACGGCGTCGGCGGCGCCACCATGGCCAGCGCTGAATTCGATGACAGCATCGAGGAAAAACGCCCCACCGTGCAGGTCGGCGACCCGTTCACCGAAAAACGCCTGATGGAAGCCACGCTGGAACTGATGGCAACCGGCGCGGTGATTTCCATTCAGGACATGGGGGCGGCGGGCCTGACCTGTTCCGCCGTCGAGATGGGCGACAAGGGCGGGCTTGGGGTCAAGCTGACGCTCGAGGATGTGCCGCAGCGTGAAGAGAACATGACCGCCTACGAGATGATGCTGTCCGAATCTCAGGAACGCATGCTGATGGTGCTGAAACCCGAGCTTGAAGCTGAAGCCCGCGCTGTCTTTGAGAAATGGGATCTGGATTTCGCCATCGTCGGCGAGACCATTGCCGAAGACCGCTTCCTCATCCTGCATCACAACGAAGTCAAAGCCGACCTGCCGCTGTCGAAACTGTCATCGACCGCCCCGGAATATGACCGCCCTTGGGAAGAAACGCCTGCCGCGACACCACTCGATGCGGCCAGTGTGGCGTCGATTGACGCCATCGATGGACTCAAGGCGCTGATCGGCTCGCCCAACTACTGCTCGAAAGAGTGGGTGTTTGAGCAATATGACACCATGGTCATGGCCGATACTGCCCGCACCCCGGGGCTGGGCGCGGGTCTGGTCCGCGTGCATGGCAGTGACAAATTGCTGGCCTTCACCTCGGACGTAACGCCGCGCTATGTCAAGGCCAACCCGGTCGAGGGCGGCAAACAGGCAGTAGCCGAAGCCTATCGCAACCTGACCGCACAAGGCGCCCTGCCGCTGGCGACCACCGACAATATGAATTTCGGCAACCCCGAAAAGCCACAGATCATGGGACAGTTCGTGGGCGCGATCAAGGGTATCGGTCAGGCCGTTGCTGCTCTCGACATGCCGATCGTGTCAGGCAATGTCTCGCTCTATAATGAAACCGACGGTGCCGCCATCCTGCCCACACCGACCATCGGTGCAGTCGGCCTGATCCCCAATGCCGAGGCTGCCATAACCGGTCAGGTGCAGGACGGCGACGTGGCGCTGGTGCTGGGCGAAACCACTGGCCATCTGGGTCAGTCGGCACTGCTGGCCGAAGCTTTTGGCCGCATCGAAGGCGATGCCCCGCCGGTTGATCTGGATATGGAAAAGCGCCACGGCGATTTCATCCGGGCTTATCATGACCTGATCGGGGCCTGCACGGACCTCTCTGACGGTGGTCTGGCACTGGCGACTTTCGAGCTGGCCGAAACGGCGGGTGTGGGTGTCGTGCTGGAGGACAGTGATACCGGCACGCTCTTTGGTGAGGATCAGGCCCGTTATCTGATCGCCTGCAGCGAGGATCAGGCCAAGGCGCTGACCGCCGCCGCATATAAGGCCGCGGTGCCGATCCGAATCGTCGGTCGCTTTACCGGTGACGCGGTCGTCTTCGGCAGCGCCCGCGCACCGCTTGCAGAGCTTTCGCAGATCTTCCGCAGCGCCTTCGGTGCCACGTTCGACTGACGACCGTTCACAATTGCATCAGGCGCATGGCCACCCGCGCGAGCGCGTGACAGGATCAGGGCAAATCTGAAAGGACTGCCCATGATCCGACTGCTGACTGCCCTCTGGCTGGCCCTGATCCCCCTTGCCCTCGCTGCCCAGGAGGACGAGAGCGGGCCTGCCCCCGCGCCCGAGCTTGAACCGCCGATGACGCTTGAGGCCCTGGGTGAGATCATCGCCGTGCTTGACCCTGACGCCAAGACCAATGGTGCAGCATGGCAGATGGAGGTAGCGGGCACGACGGTCCTGATCATCACCGATGCGAATGCGGACCGGATGCGGGCCATGGCCCCGATCCGGGAAAGCGAAGGTCTGAGCGCTGAGGACCTGACCCGCATGATGCAGGCGAATTTCGATTCGGCGCTGGATGCGCGTTATGCGATTGCACAAGGCAGGCTTTGGGCCACGTTCATCCACCCGCTCTCCCCGCTTGAAAAAGAGGAGTTTATCTCGGGGCTGGGCCAGACGATCAATCTGGCGCAGAGCTACGGCACGCTCTATTCCGGTGGTGCGATGCAGTTCGGTGGTGGCGACAGCGCCCCGATCCAGCGTCGGCTGATCGACGAATTGCTGAAAAAAGGCCAAGAAATCTAGCGACTTTCCACGACGCTCACATCTTGCACTTGGCCCCTTCGCGCTCTACATCTCTGGTCAAGCACCAAGGAGGGCTCAGATGGCCATTCTCGCCTCAGATATCGAAGCACTGATCCGCGACACATTCCCCGATGCAAAGATCACCGTGCAGGGGGATGACGGCGCGCATTTCTCGGCTGAGGTGATCGACGAAAGTTTCCGCGGCCAGAACCGGGTGCAACAGCAACGCGCCGTGATGGCAGCATTGAAAGGCAAGATGGACGGCCCCAACGGGGAGATTCACGCGCTGGCCCTGACCACGAAGGCCCCGGAATAGTGGACATCTTCGTGCTGATCGTCGGCGCGCTGATTGTGCTGTTCATCGGCGCGCTTGCGGTGATGAGCAAACGCAAGGATACCGATAAACGTGGCAGCGAACCCGGTAAGGGATACCATACGCTGACTTCAGATTATCAATCAGGCATGGGAGGCGGGCATGTCACCACGTGGAAAGTGCCGCGCGATCCGCAGGAATATGCCAAGAGATTTGTACCAAAGGACACACCGAAATGACTGACGCAAAAACTCAGATAGACGAAACCGTCAAAGCGAATGACGTGGTGCTTTACATGAAAGGCACCAAGGAGATGCCGCAATGCGGGTTTTCCAGCCGGGTGGCCGGTGTGCTGAATTTCATGGGGGTGGAGTTTTCGGACATCAACGTGCTGGCCGATGATGCGATCCGCCAGGGCATCAAGGATTATTCCGACTGGCCAACGGTGCCGCAGCTTTATGTCAAGGGTGAGTTCGTCGGCGGCTGCGACATCATCACCGAGATGACCCTGTCGGGTGAACTGGATACGCTCTTTGAGCAAAACGGTGTCGCCTATGACAAGGACGCGGCGGACAAGATCCGCGAAGCCAACGCCTGAGGCATCTGTTATCAGATTGAGTGCGCTGACGCGCACGCAGGATATCTCGTCCTCCGGCTCCGCCGTCCTCCTCGGGCCGCATAGCACGATGCGCGTGACAGGGCTGAACGCGCATCGCGCAGACGCATGTGTCAGAGAGACAGCAAAACAGCGTCAAACCCGTATCCGGCGAGCAATGATCCGATGAGTGCCAGCACGAGATAGAGCAGGAAGGGCGGCAGGCGCAGCACCGGGAAGATCGCCATCGCGCCCCAGATGCTGACCACCCCGCCCGAGACCAGAAACCCCATCGCCGCGCCCTGGGACATGCCGTGATCGATCAGCGCACGGGTCAGTGGCAGGGCCGCATAGCCATCCACATAGGCCGGCGCCCCCACGAAGACGGCCAGCGGGATCGCCCAGGCTGTGTCGCGCCCGACATAATTGGTCAGCGCCTCGGGCTGCAGCAAGGAATTCAGCACATGCTCGGCCGCGAAGGCCGGGATCAGGCAGATCAGGATAAGCCGTGTCGTCGCCCAGAGCTGCCGGGCAAAGACCTCGCGCCGCTCGGCGTCGTTCCAGATCGCTACCCGAAACGGCAGCGCCTCCGCACATCGCGTCGCCACGATACGCCCGACGATCCCGTTTTGCCGCAACGGGGCAGCCGCCCAACCGGCGCGGGAAAACAGCCAGGTCCCCGTGCCACCCAGAAGGCCAAGGCAGAAGGCGGCAACCGTCTTACCGATGGCAAAGCTCAGCCCCAGGGTCGCCGCCGTGGTGGCCAGCATCGCCGGGTCCGTTACCGGCGACGACAGCCAGAAGGCCATCACCGGCGCCAGTGGTACACCGCCCGCCAGAAGCCCCGCCATCAGCGGCAGCACGGTGACGCCGCAAACCGGCGTGACCGCCCCCACCGCCGAGGCGGCAAGGATTGCCCAACCCATGCGCCCCTCGAAGAGTTTGGCAATCCGCTTGTCGGCGCCGCTGGCGATAATCCAGGCCGCCAGCAGGATCCCGGGGATGACCAGGGGCGAGATAACAATCAGGCTGTGGATGACGAAGAGAACCATCTGCCACACCGCCTGAGGCCAGAAAAGCGCGGCAATTGACGTGCTTGCGACGCCGACCAGTATGCAGGTTTGAACGTTGCTCAGACGCGGTTGCCGATCTGCCCGTTCCATCATATGAGCCTTTCTTTCGCTTGATCATTGCAAATATGCGCGCCGGTGAGATAAAAGAAAAACGAATAATTCTTCTTTCAGGTATGCGGAATTCATATGGATAGACTGGAAAGCGATCTGCTGCGCACCTTTCTCGCCGTGGCCGAGACCGGCAGCATGACGCTGGGGGCCGCGCGCATCCTGCGTACCCAGTCCGCCGCCAGCCTCCAGATCAAACGGCTTGAAGAGACGTTGGGTCAGCCGGTGTTTCAGCGTCACGGACGCGGCGTTACCCTGACACCGGTGGGTGAACGCCTTGTGCCCATCGCCCGGCAGGTAACCGCCGCGCTGGACACCACCCTGCGCCAGCTGACCGCTGATGCCATGACCGGGAAAATGCGGCTCGGCGTTCCCGACGATCACAGCCACGATACGCTGGCGCCGATTATCGCCGAATTCGCCCAATCTCACCCCTCGGTCGAGCTTGAGGTCATCTGCGATCTCAGCGCGCGATTTCCAGGGATGCTGGAAAGTGGCAGGCTGGATCTGGCAGTTTATGAGGTGCTTGCGCCGCCTGACCCGTCCGCTGTTCTTTGGCGCGACCAGACCCATTGGGTGACATCGCGTCATCACGATCTCCTGGCACAAAGCCCCCTGCCCGTCGCATTATTTGACCGCGATTGCTGGTGGCGCGACGCGGCTCGCGACGCGCTGAACGACATGAACCGCCCTTACCGCGTGATCTATTCAAGCCAAAGCGTGCAGGGGATTACCGCTGCGGTCGAAGCGGGTGTTGCGGTCGCCCTGCTGGGTAGCGGCGCGCTGAACGACCGGATTGTTCCGCTGGGTCCCGATCGGGGCTTTCCTAAAATGCCCGGATCCAACCTGATTCTGGACCGGTCGGGCCCAGATACCCCGGCCCGCCAGAGCATCGAGGCGACGATCCGCAAGGCATTCAAACAGCGCCGCAATCACGCGGTTCGTTAAGGTCAGCGTGGCCCCGCTCAGCTTGCGAGTTTACCGTCTACGGTCTCGGCCAGCGCCTCGGCTCGGGCGGCGATTTCCGCCAGCGTATCGGTCACATGTCCCGGCACCACCGGCACCTCGACGCGCTCGGCTTCGGGTTGAGGTGCGCTGCGCAACCGTTCCAGTTCGGCCTCTTTCTCGGCCATGCGGTCTTCGACTTCGCGCAGCTTGTCCTGCACCCCCGCCGTCTTGTCCGCCAGCATCAGCCCGGCCATCAGCAGCATTCGCGCTTCGGGAATGCGCCCGATTTGCGCTGTGAGCACCGAAGCCTCCTCATCGAGCATCTTGGCTGCAGCCTTCAGATAGTGCTCTTCGCCTTCCTGACAGGCCACTTCAAAGCTTCGGCCACCAATTTCAACAGATACTTCGGGCATCAGGCATCCTCCGCTTCGCTGGTCTCAACGCCGGCCGCCCCGGCAATCAGACGGCTGAGATCGGCCATCACCAGATCAGCCTCGGCACGGTCGGCGGCCCGGGCGGCGCGCAGCCCCTCAAGCTCGGCCAGCATGGATTTGTTGATCAGATGCGGCTCGGTCACACCGGCCTCATTTGCTTCTCGCAGCGCCTTGTTGTTGTCGCGCAATTGCTGGTTGGCCTTGCGCAGCGATTGCAGCTCGTGATCGAGCTTGCGCATGGCATTGGCCTGTTCAGCGCGCGCGCCCTCTTCTGCCGCCGCACGCTCTTTCTGTTTTTGGCTCAGCGCTTTCAGCCGTTCCTCAAGCTGCAAGCTGACCAGCTTTTCATCTTCCAGCTCTTTGGTCAGCGCCTCCAACGCCTGCGCATCGCCACTGCCGGCCGAGCCCACCCCGTCCAGCCCCTGTCCAATCCGGTCCAGCGCTGCGGTGATCCGCCGCTGAAGCTCGTCTATCTGGCTCATTGCCCCACCCCCTTCAACTCATGTTTCCACACCGATGCGAATCGCGACCGGGTTTGACTAACCTTAAGTCTATTCATTTGCCGGGTAAAATGCGCCCCCATAACGTGTTGATCGTCAGGCCGGGTTGATCTTTGGGCACGGGCTGATATTCACCCGATATCTGTTGCCACTGCCAAAGGAAAACGCCCCGTGGACATCGCCGCCCTGCGCCAAGCCAATCCCGATCACTGGAACAAGGCCGCCGCCATCCGCGCGCTGACCCTTGATGCCGTTCACGCCGCCAATTCCGGCCATTCCGGGATGCCGATGGGCATGGCGGACGTCGCCACGGTTCTGTTCGAGAAACATCTGAAATTCGATGCCGCAGCGCCCAACTGGCCGGACCGTGACAGGTTCATTCTGTCGGCGGGCCACGGCTCGATGCTGCTGTATTCGCTGCTGCATCTGACCGGCTACGAAGGGATGGAGCTGGATCAGATCAAGAGCTTCCGCCAATGGGGTGCGCGAACGGCGGGGCACCCGGAAAACTTTCTGCATGACGGGATCGAGACCACCACCGGCCCGCTGGGTCAGGGCATTTCCAATGCGGTCGGCTTTGCCATGGCCGAGGAGATCCTGCGCGCGCGCTACGGTCGCAAGCTGGTCGATCACTACACCTATGCCATCGCCGGTGACGGCTGCCTGATGGAGGGCGTCAGCCACGAGGCGATCGGTCTGGCCGGTCGTCATTCCTTAGGCAAGCTGATCGTGCTGTGGGACAACAACGACATCACAATCGACGGCAAGGTATCGCTGTCGGACAAGACCGATCAGGTCAAACGCTTCCGGGCGGCGGGCTGGCAGGTTCTGGAAATCGACGGCCATAACCCGACCGAGATCGACGCGGCGCTGACGGCGGCGAAGAAAACCAAGAAGCCGACAATGATCGCCTGCAAAACCCATATCGCCATCGGGCACGCGGCGCAGGACACCTCTAAGGGCCACGGCGCGCTGACCGATGAGGCGCAGATGGCCGCCGCCAAAGCCGCCTATGGCTGGACCACCGGGCCGTTCGAGGTGCCCGATGACATCAAATCCGCCTGGGAAGCGATCGGCAGTCGCGGTGCCAGCGATCACGCAGACTGGAAAGCGCGCTTTGCCGAGGTGTCCGAACGGCGGCAGGCCGAGTTCACCCGCATTTTCGCAGGCGATGCTCCGGCCAAGCTCTCGGCCCGAATCAAGGCATTGAAAAAACAGATTTCCGAGGAAAAACCGAAAGTTGCGACCCGTAAGTCATCTGAAATGGTGCTGGAAGTGGTCAACCCGATCATGCCCGAAACCGTTGGTGGCTCTGCCGACCTGACCGGTTCGAACAACACCAAGACCGGCGATCTGGGCGTTTTCGACACCGATAACCGCAAGGGCCGCTATATCTACTGGGGCATCCGTGAACATGGCATGGCCGCGGCCATGAACGGCATGGCGCTGCATGGCGGTATCCGCCCCTATGGCGGCACCTTCATGTGCTTCACCGACTACGCCCGCCCGGCCATGCGTCTGGCGGCGCTAATGAAGGTGCCAACGGTGTTCGTGATGACCCATGACAGCATCGGTCTGGGTGAAGACGGCCCCACGCACCAGCCGGTCGAGCATCTGGCGATCAGCCGCGCCACTCCCAACACGATGGTCTTCCGGCCTTGCGATACGGTCGAGACCGCCGAGGCGTGGGAACTGGCCCTCAGTTCGAAATCCACACCGTCGGTGCTGTCACTGACCCGCCAGGGTCTGCCGACACTGCGGCATGAGCACAAGAACAAGAACCTCTCGGCCCAGGGCGCTTATGTGCTGGCCGATGCGGACGGCAAACGCCAGGCCATCCTGATCGCCACCGGTTCCGAGGTCGAGATAGCGATGAAGGCCCGCGACATGTTGCAGGCCGCAGGCATCGGCACGCGGGTTGTCTCTATGCCCTGCATGGAGCTTTTTGCCGATCAGGACGAGGCCTATCGCAAGCGCGTCCTGCCCGGCGGGCCGGTCCGCGTGGGCGTCGAGGCCGCAGTGCAGCAAGGCTGGGATCGCTGGCTTCTGGGCGAACGTGGCCGCGAGGCCAAGGCCGGGTTTGTGGGCATGGACAGTTTCGGTGCCTCCGCGCCGGCGGGCACCTTGTTCGAAAAATTCGGCATCACCGCCGAGGCCGTCGCCGAGAAGGTGAAATCACTGCTCTGTTCCACATCTCCAGAAGGCGTTCTTGCCGGTTGATCCGGCGAGAACGTCACCTGATCGTCACGACAGAGCTACGCCCGCGCCGACCGGTCCCGGAAAACGGCAGAATTTGCTCAGGACAATATCCGCTCGATCACGCGCCGCCCAAAATCATGGGTTGGCCCTTCCCAATGCGGGCTCAGACGGCCCCCGTCATAGGCGGGTGACAAGCGCCCCTGCTGTAGCAGTTCCAACATGCCCAGATCCTCGCGGTTCAGGTCGTCCCACATTTTCAGGGTCGCTTCGCGCGCCTGCTTGTAGTCGTCCGATGTCGCCGCCTCCCCGATCAGGAAGACATGCAGCTCTTCGCGGGTTTTGTCCGGCGCCACCGGATAGCTGACCAGAACCGAAAACTGATCGGGAAATACTTCGGCAGCAAAATGGGGAAAGCACAGGAACCAGAGGCCGCGTTTGGCATCTTCTTCCGACAGGCCGGGATAATGCGGCAGACCTTCGCCGCGACCTTCTTCGAGTTCGGGAAAGATATAGTCGTTGTAAAACACATGCCGGTCCCATTCGCCTGACCACCTTACATTCATCGGGGCGAATTTCAGCAGCTTTGGATGGACACAGAAGACGTGATAGCCTTCCATGTAATTCTCATAGACCAGCTTCCAGTTGGCATTCACTTCGAAGTCGAGCTTTCCCGCCCAGCTTATGGACGAGAAATCATACTGGCCGGTCCGTTCAAGCAGCGGCTTGAGCCACTGCACCAGAGGCTCGGCATCACCCGAGACATTGACGAAGATACAGCCGTTCCACGTCTCGCACCGCACCTCCATCAGGTCCAGCTTGTCACCACCACCATCCTCGAACTTATCCACCACATTGGGACCGCTGAAATGCGGGCGCGAGCGCAGCTTACCGTTCAGCCCATAGCTCCACGCATGGTAGGGGCAGGTCAGTGTCGGTTTCCTGCAGGGTTCGGTCACAAGTTTGGCGCCGCGATGCCTGCAAACATTGTGAAAGCCCCTGATCGTGCCGTCCCGGTCGCGCAGGATAATCAGGGGCACACCGCCGATCTCGATCGGCTTCATGTCGCCCGGCTCAGGCAATTCCGCCTCGGCCCCGGCAAAGACCCAGGCGCGGCGAAAGCAATGCTCCTGTTCCAGCTTCAGCCATTCATCCGACCAATAGGCCGCATTCGGCAACCCGCTGGCCTCTTCAATCGGTGCAAACGCCTGTGCCAGACCGTCTTCGCCGATAAGTTCTACTACTTTCTGTCGAATATCTGTCGTCATCCGGTCACCACCTCGGGGCGCAGCCTGTGGGTGTGAAGCGCGCGATAGTGCGCCATGAATACGTCGTAATGTCGCGAGAGGTTCTCGGGCAGATCACCAGGGTCCACGTGTTTGCGCGGGATCGGTTTCAGCCCGTCACTGTCACGCAGCGAGGCATGCCAGATCTCGTCATTGCCATCATACCACAGCACATCATCCCGCGCGCCCGGTTCCCATGACAGGGCGTCGCGGAGGAAAGGAATGCCGATGGCATCACAATAGCTGCGCACCATCCTATCAGGGTTTTCAAGCAAATCGTCGCTGTCCAGAACCGGCGGTTTTTGCCCCTGTCCGCGCAGCAGATCAAAAAGCGCTTGCTGTGGCCCAAAACCGATTTCATGCGCTTCGAACCCGTCACCCATACCGGCTTTCTCGTAAGAGCGGTGCAAAGACGCCAGCACCTTGGCCGGATCGCGAATAAGAAAACTGTGGGTGATCCGGCTCAGGAACCCATCATCCCACAGGTGGTCGGTATGATGCGGCATGTCCTTGACGAAGACCGGGCGCTTCTTGGCCGCCTCCTGAATATCATCCCAGATCTTTTCAAATGTCGCCTCGGGGCGCTGCCGCTCCGGCGGCGCGGGTCGCGGCGCGCGGGCCTCGGGGCCCTGATACCACGCCATCCCGAAAGGTTCATGGAAACAGGCCAGATCACCGCGCTGGCGCATCATCCACTCGAACGCGGTCGAGGTCGAGCGCGGCGTCGCCCAGAGAAAGTAGATCGGATGTACCTTCATGCTGCAATGATCCAACAAAATCGGCTCACTTATTGCCCTATAGGAAAATTTCTGGCAGAAAATTCTCATGAGCGTCAAGAAAAATGCGATCACACCTCAAAATTCCGCCCTGACGCAATTGGGCGACGACCTGCGCGGCTTACGTAAGGCGCAGGGGCTGACATTGGAGGATCTGGCTGCAACCAGTGGCAAATCCGTCTCGTTCATCTCCAAGATTGAACGCGGGCAGGCCAAGCCATCCGTCACCACCTTGCAGGAGCTTGCCGGGGCATTGGGCGTCCCCGTGGGGTGGTTTTTTGAAACTGACGGCCCCGCGCCTGCCGATGAACGCCCCTATATCGTGCGCGCCAACAGACGCCGCAAGCTAAGTTACTCGGGCCTGACATCAACAGATTACATGGGGTTCGAAGATCATCTGCTTTCGGCCAGTCTCGACGGGCAGCTCGCGCTTGGCATCTCGACCTACCAGCCGGGCGGAAACACCGGTGATGAGCTTTACACGCATACAGGCGAGGAGGCCGGGCTGATACTCAAAGGCCAGATCGACCTGCATATCGAGGACAAGGTTTTCCGGCTCGAGGCCGGTGACAGCTTTTCCTTCGCCGCCAGCCTGCCCCATCGCTACTCCAATCCCGGCGACAGCAAGGCGCAGATCGTCTGGGCCAATACGCCAGTCAATCTGCGAAGGTAGCCCATGCAAAGCCACGCGCGCGTCGTCGTCATCGGGGGTGGCAACATGGGGGCCGGGGTACTCTATCACCTCGCCCATATGCGCTGGACCGATTGTGTGCTGATCGAAAAGGCCGAGCTGACCAGCGGCGCCACCTGGCACGCCGCCGGTCTGGTCAGCCGGATGATTGGCGGGCAGGCCCTGGGTACGATGCATGACTACGCCGTTGATCTTTACAAACGGATCGAGGCCGAGACCGAAGTAGGCGTCAGCTGGCACGGGTGCGGCTCGCTCAGGGTAGCGACCAGCCCCGAGCATATGGACTGGATCAACCACATTCGCGATGCCGTTCTGGCCCGAGGACAGGCGGCCGAAATCATCGACGCCGCCGAAGTGGCCCGCCTGAACCCGCTTTACGACGTCAAGGCGGCCGGTGTTCTGGGCGCGATCCGCACCACCGACGATGGCCATGTGGACCCCTCCGGCACCTGCCAGGCGATGGCCAAAGGCGCGCGGCAACTGGGGGCCAAAGTGATCCGCAATTGTCGCGTTACGAATACGCGGCAGCTAGCGTCGGGCGAGTGGGAGGTGGTGACCGAGCAAGGCACGATCATCACCGAGCATGTGGTCAACGCGGGCGGCTATCATGCCCGGCAGCTTGGGGCGATGGCCGGGCTGGACCTGCCAATCACGACGATGCTGCACCATTACGTTGTCACCGATGCCGTACCCGAATTCGACGGCATGGAGCATGAAATTCCGGTCACCCGCGATGATTACTTCTGTGGCTATGTCCGTCGCGAGCAGGGATCGGTGCTCATCGGTCTCTATGACAAACAGGACCCGCAAGCTGTCTGGCTGGAGGGTTGCCCGTGGGACAGCTGCAATGAGCTTTTCGACCCCAACTGGGACGGGATCACGCCCTGGCTCGAGAACTGTTTCGAACGGATGCCCGCGCTGACGCAACGCGGCATCAAACGGGTTGTGAATGGCGGCATCACCTATACGCCGGACGGCGCGATGATGCTGGGGCCCGCGCCGGGTTTGCGAAATTACTGGCTCGCCTGCGGCGCAACCGTGGGCATTGCCTGGGGCCCGGGCGCGGGCCGCGCGCTGGCACAATGGATGATCGACGGCTCTGCCGAAATCTCCACCCGCGCCTTTGATCCGCGCCGCTTTGGTTTTTGGGCCGATGCGGATTATGCCAAATCGCGTGCGACAGAGGATTACACGCTGCGGCAAGCTATGCCCTATCCACAGCATCAGCGTGAAAGTTGCCGGGGGATCAAAACCTCTGGCGCGCATGGCCGCACGACGGCCCTAGGCGCAACATTCGAAGAGGCCGGAGGATGGGAACGCCCGCGCCTTTATGCGCAAGAACCACTGGGGTGGCGGCGCACATCCGCCTTTGATCAGGTCGCCGCCGAGTGCCGCGCCGTGCGGCAGCATGTCAGTTTGGCCGATCTTTCCGCCTTTGCCAAATTTCGTATCGACGGACCGGGGGCCGAGGGCTGGCTCAACGCCGTCTGTGCCAACCGGATGCCACCGGTGGGACGTACCTGCCTCACGCTGCTACTGAACCGCAAGGGCACAATCGAAGGCGAGGCGACGATTGCCCGCACCGGTCCCGAGAGTTTCTATTTCGTCACCGGCGCCCCATCTGAGCGGCGGGTCTGGGACTGGCTGACCCTGCACTGCGGCGTGCCGATGGACGCGGTCACGATGACAAATGCCACTGACGAGATCGGCATTCTGTGCCTCGCCGGGCCAAAGGCACGCGAGGTATTAAGCGATTGTACAGCTGATGATGTCTCTGACACGGCGTTGCGCTGGCTGAGCTGTGCGGCGCTGACGGTGTCAGGTGTGCCGCTGCTGGCCCTGCGGCTCAGTTTTACCGGCGAGCTGGCATACGAGCTGCACGCGCCAAATGAACATCTGGGCGCGCTGTGGGATACGCTGTGGGAGGCGGGGCAACCGCATGGAATCGCGGCATTTGGTTCAAAGGCGCTGGATAGTCTGCGGCTGGAAAAGTTCTATCGCGGCGGACATGAACTGGCCAATGACGCAAGCCACAAGGATGTCGCGCAGGAGCGGTTTGCCGCGACAGACAAGAATTTCGTGGGCCGCGACGGCATGCTGGTCCGCCGCCCGCGCAAACGCATTGCCCTGCTGGCTCTGGAGGGCGAAGAAACCGACGCCCTGACTGGAGAGGCCGTGTTCCAAGCTGATAAACTTGTGGGGTCGGTCACCTCGGCGGCCTATGGGCACACGATCGGACGCTCCCTCGCCATCGCCTTTTTGACCGAGGGCGCGCGAGAGCCCGGAACCGTGCTGGAGGTGAACATACTCGGCAGGCGGATCAAGGCAAAGGTGCTGCCCGATGCTCCCTGGGACGCCAAAAATGAAAGGCTGAAAGCATGAGCGACAACAAGGTTCTCAAATCCTATGCCGCCTCAAGCCCCGAGGAACAGCAGGCCAGCTATGACACATGGGCCGACAGCTACGAACGCGACCTCTGCGCGATGGGATATCGCCTGCCCGCCCTTGCCGCCGGGGTCTTTGCGCGTTTTGTCCCACCTGATACCGGCCCTATTCTGGACGCAGGCTGCGGCGGCGGCATTCAGGCCGAGGTGCTGGCGCTTTTGGGCTACGGCCCACTGATCGGGCTGGACCTTTCCGAGGGGATGCTGAATGTCGCGCGGCAAAAAGGCATCTATGCCGAACTGCACCAGGGTGCCTTGGGCCCTCAATTGGACCTGCCTGATAACAGCATGGGGGCGGTTCTTTGTATTGGGACGATCACGCCGAACCATGCCCCACCCGAAAGCTTCGACGGGTTAATCCGCGTGGCCCGCCCCGGTGCGCCCATCGTGTTCAGCCTGCGTGATGATCGGGGCCAGGACCCCGAATACCCTACCCGCGTTTCAGCACTAATCCAGTCCGGAGCCTGGCACGAGGTCTGGACCAGCGACAGCTACCGCTCCATGCCCTATGGCGCCGAGACGGTCACACACCGCCTGCATGTATACCGAAAGACCGATGCCTGACGTTCCAGGCCAGAAGCCTCAGTGTTTCAGATAAGGGCACGGGTCAGGTTTTCCTATCGGTCCAATAGTCGTTCATGCGTTGACGATCTGCCGCGCTCCGCTCTACCCGAGGCAGCGTTTCGCCGGGCAGTCAATGATGGCACCTCTTTCATCCGCGCATCAAACGTCCATCGGGATCATAGAGCGGGCCGTTGGTGATCGTGGCGCCATGCATCATCCCGGCAATGTTAGCCTCAACCCGCATCCCGTCCCTGAGCGGTTCGGAAACGCTCCCCAGTGCGACGGGCCTGCCGACCCGATAGCCAAACGCGCATGAAGAGGTCTGGCCGATTATCCTACTGTTCAGATAAATTGGCTCATGACCGATAGGCGTTACGGATATCTCATCAAAGCAGAGCGAGACGATTTTCCGGATGACACCGGAGGCTGCCCGCTCCTGCAAGGCCTCAAAGCCGATAAATCCGCCGGATTTGCGCGTAGCAAAAGACAGCCCGGCCTCGGGCGGCGAGATATCGCTGTCAAGCTCGTGACCCATGGCGCAGAAACCCTTCTCGATCCGCATGGAGGTCTGCGCATAAAGGCCGGCGGCGGATGCACCGGCCCGGGTGAGCGCGGCATAGATCGCCTTGGTATCCCGGGCCTTGCAGGTGATCTCCCACCCCGCCTCGCCCACATAGGACATGCGCGCCGCCCGCGCTTGCACACCAGCGAGCTGTACGGTCCTGTGCTGGAAATATGTCAGCTCATTCAACTCGGTAGCCCCCAGCTCCGATGCGATCCGCGCCGCATCCGGACCCATCAGGCCAAGCACGGCATATTTCTCGGTGCTGTCTTCCAGCGCCACCTCAAACTCCTCGGCATGGCTTCGAAACCAGGCCAGGTCGCGCTTGATCGCATTTGTCCCGGTGAACAGGCGATAGTGATCCTGCGCAATCCGCTGCGCTGTCAGATCGCTTTCAAATGTGCCGCGATCGTTCAGCACCGCGGAGTAGATGACCGACCCCGGCCCGCGATTCATATGACTGGCGCAGGTCTTCAGCAGGAACGCTTCGGCGTCCGGCCCCGTCACCTCAATCTTGCCAAAGGAAGAGGCGTCGAAAACAGCAGCGTGCCGGCTTGCCGCCGCCACCTCGGCCTGAACGTTTTCAAACCAATCTGGTCGGTCAAAGCGCAATTGAGGTTCAGCTATCTTGCTGAAATAAAGCGGCCGCTCCCAGCCATAGAACTGGCCCATATGCGCGCCTGCCTGACGATATTCCTGATCCAGCGGCAGGGTTCGCAGGTTACGTGCCGTCTTTAGCTGCTTGCCGGGGTAGGCGATATCATAATGCGTGCCCAGTATCTCGGGCGCGCGGGCCATCAGGTGGTCGATATTGTTAAAGACCGGCGCAAAACGCTTGGCGTCAGCTTCGGTCAGATCATAGGCGGTGTGACCATACACGATGCAATGGGCCAGGTTCATCCCTGCCCCGCCGCCCGAGGCCATGCCGACCGAATTCATCCCGCACCCCAGGAACAGCCCACGGGTTTCGGCAACCTCCCCCAGCATGAACGTACCATCCGGGGTGAAACTTTCCGGCCCGTTCAGAAGCATCTTGACCTCCGCCGTCTCCAGCGGTGGCAGGCGGTGCAGCGCCAGCTCCATCATCGGTTCGAAATGATCCCAATCCTCGGGTAAGAGGCCGAATTCAAAACCCTCATCCAGAACACCCGGTGCGATTGGTTTGCCCATCGGCTCGAAACACCCGACCAACAGCCCGCCGCTGTCATCGCGGATATAGAGGTGGCTGTCATGGTCGCTGAGCGTGGGCATGTTACCGGTAATGCCGTCAATCGGCTTGGTCAGCAGATAGAAATGTTCGCAGGCCAGTGCAGGCACTTCGGCGCCTGTCATCGCGCCCAGTTCACGCGACCAGAGACCCGAACAGAGCGCGATCGCGTCGCACATCACCGTACCTTGTGTCGTTTCCACGCCTCTGATGCGCCCGTTTTCCGTGAGTATTCCAGTCACACCAATCTGTTCGAAAATCCCTGCACCCAGACCTCTGGCCGCCTTGACCAGCGCGGCACAAACATCACTGGGCGACACCCGTCCGTCATCCGGCGACCACACCGCGCCCAGCACGTCATTGGCATTCATCAACGGCCAGCGTTCTTTTGCTTCTGCCGCAGTAACCGACGTGGCATCAATCCCGTAGGCATGGGCCAAAGCCTCCTGCCGCTTGATATGGATCAGCCGGTCGGGATTGGTGGCGATCGATAATGAGCCCTTCTGAATCCAGCCCACGGATTGGCCGGTTTCCCTTTCCAGTTGACTATAGAGATCGACCGAATACTGGATCATCCGGGTCAGGTTGCGCGAATGCCGCAGCGCTCGGACCTGCGCTGCCGAATGCCAGGTTGTGCCCGAAGTCAGGCGATTGCGCTCCAGCAGCACCGCATCCCCCACCCCCATCTTGGCGAGGTGATAGAGCGTCGAACACCCCATGATCCCGCCGCCAATCACGACAACGCTGGCATGGTCGGGTGGAGCGGGTTGGGACATGGCAGCCTCGGCTTGACGATTCTTGTATCGTATGTTTCATTCATACCCATGATTGAAATGAATGCAACAAACCTGCCCGCGCCGTGTCTCAGTCGAAGCTGAAAGAACTGACACCGGGCAAACTCCAGACGCTCAGCCCGCAATTGCGCAAGGCTGCGCGGTATGTCGTCGAACACCCGGATGAAATCGCGACCCGGTCACAGCGTTTTGTTGCCGATACCGCCAAACTGCCCGCACCCACCTTCACCCGGCTGGCCCATGCCATCGGCTATGAAAGCTATGACGGTCTGCGCGAAACCTGCCGGATCGAGGTTTTGCAAAACCGCACCGTGCTGGCGGAAAAAGCGCGCAAACTCGTCGATACCAACAAGGAAGACGCGGGTTTCACCGTGCGCCATGCCGCTGCGACCATTCGCAACACCGAGGCGCTGATCGCCAGCCTCGATCCAACCACGCTCGACGCCGCCGCCCAGATGCTTTCGCGGGCGCGACGCGTGGCTCTGCTTGGTGTCATGAGCGCCCGGCCAATCATGGACTACGCCATGTATCTGGCCAACATGTCTCTGCCGGGTTGGCGGATACCGGGGCGCAGCGGTCATGGGCTGGCCAGCGATCTTGCCGACCTGAACGAACGGGATGTCGCCATCGTGTTCAGCATCGAGCCCTATGCCGCGCAAGCCGTCGATCTTGCCCGGAATGTGACTGAACAGGGCGTACCGCTGCTGACACTGACCGACAACCCCCTGTCGCCAGTCGCCGAACACGCGCGCCATTGCTTCTATATCGGGACGGAAAGTCCGCAATTTTTCCCCTCCCATGTCGCCGCAATGGTTTTTTTCGAGGCGATTATCGGTATGGTCATTCAGATGAAGGGAAACGAGGCGCAGCAACGCATTGCCGCAGTCGAACGGCAAAATCACAGATTAGGAGAATACTGGCAGGACAAACCCGCCAGAACAAAGGGAGTGTAAAGGAATGAAAAAGCTTATTAATTCAACGGTCAGTGGTTTGGCCCTTGCGGCAATGGCCGCGGGCAGCGTCAGCGCGCAATGCACCAATGACGTCTGGAACAAGGTGATGGAGCGCGGCAAGGTCGTGATCGGCGTCAAGGCTGATTACAAGCCTTGGGGGTTCCGCGACGAAAACGGCAATCTCGTGGGCATGGAAATCGACATGGCCAATGACGTCGCCGCCAAGATGGGTGTCGAGGTCGAATTGGTGCCGGTTCAATCGTCAAACCGGATGCAGTTCCTGGAGCAGGGCAAGATCGATATGATGATCGCCACGATGTCCGACCGTGCGGACCGCCGCGAAATCGTCGGTATTCCGGGGCCGAACTATTACACCTCGGGCACCAATGTGATGGCGCCCAAGGCGCTTGAATTCAGCAAGTGGGAAGATCTGGGCGGCAAGAAAGTTTGCGGCAAGCAAGGCGCCTTCTACAACCAGATCGTCGAAGAGCGGTATGGCGTGGAAATCGTGGCCTTCACGGGTAATGCCGAAGCCAAGCAGGCCCTGCGCGACAAGAAATGCGTGGCCTGGGTCTATGATGACAGTTCCATCGGGTCGGACCTCAGCTCTGGCAACTGGGAAGATTTCGAGATGCCGCTGGCGTCCGAAGATGACAACCCCTGGGGCTTGGCGGTACCTTTGGCCGAAGTGAACTGCGTCTTCGGCAACTTCATGTCCGGCTTGCAGTATAACTGGCACCGCGACGGCACGCTGATCGAGCTTGAGGCGAAATGGGGGATCAAGCCCACGGCCTATCTTGCAAAGGAAAATGAGCGCTACAGCGACTGGCTCAAATAATCCTGTCCACGTCAAAGCGCCCTCCCATCGTCGGGCGGGCGCAAACCTTACGGGACGGCTGAATGGAAGATTTCTTTCGCGAGCTGGCGGCGGACTATCCGCGCTGGAATTTCATCTGGATGTATGAAGACCGCCAGCAGGGCAAGGTGTTGGCCGGACTGTGGATGACGATCAAGCTCAGCGTGCTGTGCCTGATCTTCTCGGTTGTGATCGGCCTCGTAGGCGCGTGGATGCAAGGCGCGCGCTCGGCCGTGACCCGCGCCATCGTGCAGGGCTATATCCAGTTCTTCCGCAACACACCGCCGCTTGTGCAACTATTGTTCTTCTACTTTGCATTGGGTCAGTTCACCCCCGTCGTCGCCGGAGAAGACGGATGGACGGTCGAGCCGATCATCTCGAATGTGGGCTGGGCGGTCATCTCGCTCAGCTTTTTTGCCGGGGCGTTCAATGTCGAGATTTTCCGCGCCGGGATCGAAGCCGTGCCCGAATCCACCGTCGAGGCATCGGAATCGCTCGGCTTCAACCGGCTGCAGACATATCTCTACGTGGTGCTGCCTCTGGCCTTCCGGGTCTGTCTGCCCGCGCTCAACAACAATCTGGTCAATCTGGTCAAGACAACCACGCAGGCTTATGCCATCGCCGTGCCAGAGCTACTCTATCACTCGGTATCGATCTGGAATGATTACCCGTCGGCGCAATACCCGACCATGCTGATGTTGTTCGTCACCTATATCCTGCTGGTGGGTATTCTCGTCTTCGGGATGAGCCGCTGGGAACGCAGCATGAAAATTCTGGGGTATGGCACATGAAACGTATTGCTGGCATCAATTCCCCTGCCCGCAGCGATATGGCGGTGCTCAAACCCTTCGATGTGGCCGCACATGTGCCTGACGGGTTCCTCTTTACCCGCTGGATGGCGGCATTACCGTGGTGGACGCCTTTCGCACTAATGATGGCAATGGTTGTCTACCCGCAGATTGCCTATGCGCAAAGCAACTTCAGCACAGCAGAGGCGTTTGATGCTCTGTGGCGCTGGATGCCGTTCCTGCTGAAATCAGGTTTTTTCTTTAATGTGCTGATCTCGGTGCTGGCGATGACTATCGGCACGCTGGCCGGGGCCGCTTTGGGGCTGGCGCAAATCTCATTGCTGCGGCCGGTGCGGGCCGGGTCATGGTTCGTCACCCAGCTTTTCCGGAATTCGCCCTGGCTGGTGCTTCTCTTTATCGTCCTGCTGGCCTTTCCGTTCGAGATAAGGGCCTTCGGCGGCGTGATACGTATTCCGGACTGGATCAAGGGCGTCATCGGCCTCAGCCTGCCGGTGATGGCCAATATCTCCGAGGTGGTACGCGGCGCGGTGCAATCGGTTCCGACGGCACAGTGGGAGGCGGCCGAAAGCCTGGCCTTTACCCGCCGCCAGATCCTGTGGCAGATCATCCTGCCGCAATGTTACAAACGCATGCTGCCTCCCTGGATGAACTGGTATGCGATCCTGACAATGGCCACGCCACTGTGCAGCCTGCTGGGCATCGAAGAACTGATCACCCTCAGCCGTCAGGCGATGGAATCCGAAGACAACCATCCCGAATTGCTAGTCCCGTTCTTCGGCTTCGCGCTGCTGCTTTTCTTTGCCTATTGTTATCCCATTGCTCGCCTGACCATGCGGCTTGAGCGTAAATTCGCGGTGAAACTATGACCTGGACTGCTGACCAACCGATCGTTTCCATCAAGAAAGTGCACAAATCCTTCGGCACGCTCGAGGTGCTCAAAGGGGTTTCGCTGGATGTGATGAAGGGCGAGGTGATCTGTATCATCGGCCCGTCAGGCTCGGGTAAATCCACACTCATTCGCTGCATAAACGGGCTAAACGACATTCAGGGCGGGTCGATCACCGTAGAGGGGCAGGAAGTGCATACACCTGACCTCGACAAGCTGGCACTACGCAGGAAGGTCGGCATGGTGTTTCAGCAATATAACCTCTTTCCGCATAAGACGGCGCTTGAAAATGTAATGATGGCACCCGTCAAGGTGCTGCGACAGAACAAGGCCGATGTGGAGGCCCGAGCCCGTGCCCTGATGAAAAAGGTCAGGCTGGAAGGCAAAGAAGACAGCTACCCCGGTGAGTTGTCAGGCGGCCAGCAGCAACGGGTGGCTATCGCCCGGTCGCTGGCGATGAACCCCGATGTGATGCTGTTTGACGAGGTTACCGCCGCGCTCGACCCCGAAACGGTCAAAGAGGTTCTGGTCACGATCAAGGATCTTGCCGCCGAAGGCATGACCTGCATTCTTGTGACCCACGAGATGGGATTTGCCCGCGAGGTTGCGGACCATATCTATTTCACCGATCGCGGTGTCATCGTCGAACATGGCCCTCCTGCCACCTTCTTCGATGAAGCAAGCGACCCGAGAACCCAGGAATTCCTGGGGCAGATTCTATAGATATCCCGGCAGAAGAACCGGATGACCAGACGCAAGAAAGGGCCCCAAGGAGCCCTTTCTGATAACTTCCATGTCCCTGAACTTTAGATCGCCCGGACCTGCGGTCGCCGCCATTTTGCGGCAGGTTCGATCATCAGCTCGGTCAGCGCCCAGACAAGGGCATCCACCCGGTCGGGGCTGCCCTTGCCCTCAAAACCCTGCGCTGTCATTGCGCACATCTGGTCCTCCAGCTCACCAAGCCCTTTCAGGTGGGATATGCGTCCCTGCTCGTAAAGCGCCGCCACCGGCTCTGCCCGGGCTACTTTCCCACGGCTGGCGTGGACGGCCTTTATCGGCACCATGGGATCGACCTGTCGGATCACGGAAGAGACCAGATCTCCCCCCTGATTGACCTCGGCCACCAACCGGTCGGCGCCATATTCGACCATCGCATTGATCGCCGCATTGGCCCAGGTATTGGGACTTGCAGCACCGATGCTGCAATCGGCCAGAACATATGCCCGCCAGTCCTGTACCGGCCCTTGGGTGCAGGCCCCCACAACGACAATCCCACATTCATCCGAGCTTGATTTGCCCGTCACCGGCGGATCCACCGCCACCACGACGCGGTCGACCTCGGGCATCTCATCGATCTGGATCTTCTCGATCAGATTCGAAGTCCACAATGCACCCTCGGCCTCTTCCATCATGATGCCGTCCAGCTCCTGACGCCCCAGCCGCGTGCCGGAATACCGCGCGCGAACCTCGTCTAGGAAGCTTTCGGCCAGAAACGCCCGGTTGGCCTCGGTGGGTGCGCTGGTCACTACCGTGGTGGGACTGTCCAGCAGCTCTTTCAGAACGCCCACGTTTCGCGGCGTCGTGGTGATGCAGACCCGCGGATCGTCGCCAAGGCGTAACGCGAATTGCAACATGTCCCAGGTCTCGCGTGACTTTCGCCACTTGGCCAGTTCATCCACCCAGGCACTGTCGAATTGCGGCCCGCGCAGCCCTTCCGGATCATGCGCCGAAAATGCCTGCCATTCCGGTCGGCGGTCAGGCGGTGAACAGGCCAGTATGCCGCTTTCACCGAATATCATCACTTCGCGCACCTGATCAATGGTCTCACCCACCAGAGCCATGCGCCGGCATGGGCCAGGATCAAGCGGCCGCGCACCTTCCATCTGGGTGCGCACCCACTCGGCTCCGGCCCGGGTCTTGCCGGCACCTCGTCCGCCCATGATGATCCAACTGCGCCAACTGCCCTCTGGTGGTAGTTGATGCTCTAGCGCCCAGAACTCAAAGAGATAAGGCAGCGCCAGCAGTTCACCGTCATCCAGTGCATCTAGAAACTCGTCCTGGGCATCGGGCCCTTCTGAGACGATCCAGGCGGCACCCGATTGAAGCTCGGGCCGAATCGAAGTCGAGGGCGTAGTCGTGGACGATACCCTTTTCGCGTTTGTTTCGTTCATTGAGATTAGCCTCCGCTTCAATTGCAATTCTCAACCATTGACGGATGTCGGAAATCGCACGGGTCGAGTTCTTCAACTCAACCAGATCCTCCGCCCGTATCTTCTCCTGGAGAATCTCCAGGTCGGTTCTCATGTCATTAAGTTGTCGCTCAAGCGACGTTATCGATGTGCTTAGCCCTGTTGGGGCTTCATCTAATGTTATCAAAGTCATGCCCGTTCGTTGCCCCAAATGGATTGCGATGCCTTGCCCCCGCATTCTGTGGTGAAGGCCGTCACCCGAAATCGTCCCCGGGGCTGGTCTTCACCTCAGCCAGCATTGCTTGCCCTTGCTCTGGAAAGCCCGACCAATTGACGTCAAACTCACTATGGAAAGGTATCCGGCAAGGCCCGCGCGCTAACACTCTGTTAAGGCCGGTCTTGAATGCCCGACCCATCGTTGGCTCCGGTGCGCTGATTCAAAAAAACAAAGGCCGCCCACCTCTCGGCGGGCGGCTCTTTCATGGTAATAGTCCTGGGGTCAGCCGTCCTTGCCCGCCTCGATCGAGATCATCACTTCGACCTCGTCGCTGACAAAGGGCGCGAACTTATCGACACCGAAATCCGAACGCTTCAACGTGGTCGTCGCGTCGAAACCGGCCCAGGGCTGCCCGTCTTTCATCGGATGTGCCATCGCCTGATTCAGCCTGGCATCCAGAACCACTGATTGCGTGATACCGTTCATCGCCAAATCGCCGGTAATTTTCGCGGTATTTTCGCCGGTCACTTCAATGCCAGTCGACACAAATGTCACCATGTCCCCCTCAGATGCATCAAAGAAGTCCTCAGCCATGAAATGCGCCTCGCGCTTTTCCCAGCCGGTAAACATCGACATCAGCGGCATCGACACGCTGACACTCGAATTCGCGGGGTCTTCCTGATCGAACATGATCTGGCCCTCAAATCCCGAGAACATGCCGTAGGTGGTGGAATAACCCAGATGGTTATACGTGAACACAACCTGGCTGTGGCTGGGATCCAGTGTGTATTTTTCAGGGGCGGCAAAAGCAGCGGTCGCGCTAAACGCCAACGCCGCTGCAAACAGGGTCGATTTCATATTTTTCTCCATCGAAGGTCACAAAAACATCAACAGAGCAAAAGTTAAGCTGCCAAGCCGGTAAGGCAATTAGCGGTTATTCAACAACTTGTGTGGATTAGCGAACACTTACCAACCGGCTCAAGCCGCCTGGGTCAGCATCTTCCGGATCGCCATTTCGGCGGCGGCACTGTACACCGCGACAGAAACGACCTGGGTACCTTTGGCATCCCGGGCGGTCAGATGGCGGTCCCGCAGGGTAATGTCGGAAAGCTCGTCCAGGTTGTAGTCACCCGACACGAAGGCTTCGCCGCGGCTGTCCACCTCGACAATCCGCAACTGCCGCGACGCCGGATCGATCTGAATTTCCGGCTCGGCGTGCCGCCGGTCCAACGCGCTGACAAACAGCATGCCCAGCACCAACATCAGGATCGAAAAGATCAGCTTGACCAGTTGCATTGCCGTATCGCCCTGATCGACGGGCACAATCCAGACACCAAGCGCCGAAAGAAGTGCCGCAACGCCAAATCCCGCCAGCAGGGCACGTTTCACCGGATTTGTCTCGGGCTGTCCTTCAATCACCTGCCGAGCGCCTGCGCGTTTGATCGGGGTGTCGGGCATGTGGGTGTCGGGAAGTGCTACCATGATCTGATCCTCGCCTCTTGTCCGCGTCTATTTTCGGAGCCAAAAAAGACCACAATGGGGCGTGAGAAAGACGATTTTCTGCCATATCAGTTACCGCGCGCTTCGTCCTTGCGCATAAGGGCAAAGCGTCGTATACGCGCCCATCCTTTCGCAAGAAAATACTGAACCGCGCAGTCTCTCGTGGACGGGCAGCGATTGGATTATGGCCCGCCTTTGAAATGCGCCTTGATAGAAGTGGAGCGACCATGCCGCTGTATGAGCATGTAATGATCGCGCGTCAGGACCTGTCCAACGCGCAAGCCGAAGGGCTGATCGAACATTTTGGCACCGTCCTGTCCGACAATGGCGGCAAACTCGTCGAGAACGAGTATTGGGGTGTCAAGACAATGGCGTACAAGATCAACAAGAACCGCAAAGGCCACTACGCCTTCCTGAAGACCGACGCACCCGCCGAGGCGATTCAGGAAATGGAACGCCTGATGCGCCTGCATGATGACGTGATGCGCGTCCTGACCATCAAGGTCGACGGGCATGACGAGGGCCCCTCGGTCCAGATGCAGAAACGCGAAGAACGTGGCGATCGCCGCGAACGTCGCTGATCAACGCCTGAAGAAAGGACGATAACCCATGGCTACGAAACCATTTTTCCGCCGTCGCAAAGTCTGCCCCTTCTCGGGCGACAACGCACCCAAGATCGACTACAAGGACACTCGCCTGCTGCAGCGCTATATCAGCGAACGCGGTAAGATCGTGCCCTCGCGCATCACCGCCGTTTCGGCCAAGAAGCAACGTGAACTGGCCCGCGCCATCAAACGCGCCCGCTTTCTCGCGCTGCTGCCCTATGCTGTGAAGTAAGGAGAGAGCGATATGCAAGTTATCCTACTGGAACGCGTGGCCAAGCTTGGTCAGATGGGCGATGTGGTCGATGTGAAACCCGGCTACGCCCGCAACTACCTCCTGCGGCAGGGCAAGGCGCTGACGGCCTCAAAGGAGAACATCGCCGACTTCGAAGGGCAAAAAGCCCAGCTTGAAGCGCGCAACCTGGAGACCAAGAAAGAAGCTGAAGATCTGGCATCGAGACTCGAAGGACAACAGTTCATCGTGATTCGTCAGGCCTCGGACGGCGGCAGCCTCTATGGCTCCGTCAGCACCCGTGACGCGGCAATCGTTGCCACCGAAGAAGGCTTCTCACTGGACCGGAAACAGATTGTGATCCGTCAGCCGATCAAGGAGCTGGGCCTTCACGACGTGGAAGTGCATCTGCACCCCGAGGTTGACGCGACAATCACCCTCAATGTCGCCCGTTCACCGGAAGAAGCTGAACTTCAGGCATCTGGCAAGACCATCCAGGAAGCTGCCGCCGAGGAGGAAGAAGCCGCCGACTACGAGATCGCGGAACTGTTCGACGATATCGGTGCCGCGGCATCGGACGACGACGAACTGGCGGAAGCGGTCGAAGAAGTCCTGCCCGAAGCGGACAGCAGCGAAGACGAAGACAGCTAAACTTATTCGGGTAACACCGCAAAAAATTGGACCGCGCGAAAAGAATATTTCGCGCGGTCTTTCATTTGTTGCGCCCCAACACGCCTTTCATTCAAATTTTTTGCAGTGACGAATGCAACTCTGGGTCGACAAGCCAGATATGGGCGTGCTAGCTTTCTACTATAACGGTATCTACTCAGCGAAAATCCACGTAAAAGCGGAATGCGGTACCGTTGGAACTGGAAGGAACCTGGGGAACATGAACGGAATTGATTCTGCCGTCGGCAAACGAATCCGCCAGCGTCGTAAAATGCTTGGCCTGTCTCAAACTGAACTGGCGGTACGCGTCGGTGTGAAATTTCAGCAAGTGCAAAAATATGAAACCGGTGTAAATCGGGTTGCAGCGTCGCGACTGTGGAAGATCGCGGAGACCCTGAAAGTTCCAATCACCTACTTCTTTGAAGACATTGCGGTACCGGGCCTGCCCGAAGAATCGACCAAGGTCGACGATACCTCGATACCCGAAACGTCGGAAATGGTACGAATACTCAACCGCCTGCCCCCTGCTCAAAAACAAGCGATGAGCTCGTTCCTGCAGTCGTTGGATCACGTCGGCGAACAAGAACACAGCTAAAAGGGGCTTGGCCACATTGGCAAACACGGACCTGATGGATCATTTCGATCTCAGCTTTGTTCCGGAACGCGAAGATCCGTTCAAAGATCTTTTGCTGAAAATGCGAGAAAAATTCGGCCTTGATCATGTCGCCTATGCTGGCTTCAATCCGATCAGCGGCACGACGCACGGACACGTCACTTACGATGATGAGTGGACAAGACATTATGCCAAAAAAGGGTTTTTCAAGGTCGATCCGACTCTGAACGAGGCCCGCCGCAGCGTCGCTCCGGTTGACTGGTCGAGGCTGGAGCATAACAAGAACTTCACGGCAGTCTTTCGGGACGCCCATGATTTTGGCATCACCGATACCGGTATGACCATTCCGATACGCGGCCCCTTCGGTGATATGGGCGGCCTTAGCGTGAACAGCAGGTTGTCACAACCAGAGTGGCGCAAACTGAAGCAGCATATCATCACCGACCTGCAACAGGTTGCTGCCAACGTCCACGACCTGGTCATGCAGTCCAACCCGCTGATGCGGGCGCTGTCAGCGCCGCATCTGTCAACCCGCGAGGTCGAAATCCTGCAATGGACGGCGGCAGGCAAATCGCAGCAGGACATCGGTGATATCCTGTCGATCTCTCACCGCACGGTCGAGGTGCACCTGCGTTCGTCCCGCAAGAAACTGCAGGCGCTTACCACGGTGCAGGCGGTAGGTCGTGCCATCGCACTGGGTCTTGTCTATCCGGGCTGAGAAAAACATCGGCCCGGCAACACCCTGGCGAACGCCCCTACGGGATTCCCCTAATAGATAAACCAAATATTCATTTTTAACCTTGTGACATCGGTAACACCACTCACGAGGTACTAAAATGATCCTGGTCATAGATGCGCTGAACAAGCATAAGTTCCCTGAAATCATGAGAGAAATGTTCGAACTCCGGGCGCGCGTCTTTGGCGACCGGATGGGTTGGGACGTCACGATCAAAGATGGCATGGAGCGTGATAAGTTCGATGACATGGACCCGTCCTATGCCGTCGGCCTCAACGATGAGGGCCAGGTTGTCTCTTGCGTACGGGCGCTGCAGACAACCGGGCCGCACATGTTGGCAGATGTCTTCTCGGCGATTCTGAACGGTGAGCCACCGTTGCGCAGTGCGACACTGTGGGAATCCACCCGATTTTGCGTCGACACCAAGCGGCTGGCACGCGGCAAGGGGCGCAGCTCGGTCTCATATGCAACCTGCGAGCTGATGATCGCCTCACTGGAAGCCGCCAAAGAGGCTGGCGTGACTGATATCGTCACCGTCATCGATCCGCTGATGGATCGCATCCTCAAGCGGTCGGGCAACACGCCTTACGGCTACGTCGGCAAACAGGCGGATATGGGTAAAGTTCCCGCGTTGGCCGCCCTGCTCGATTGCACCGAGGAACGCATCGCCCGGATCAGGGCCTTCGCCGACATCCACCACGATGTCTTTATCGCCGAAGACGAAATCGTCGCCGCCGAGAATTATCAGCCAGCAGCCCAGCCGGTGGATGCGTCGGAGCGGGTGATCGACCTGAAAGGTTATTGCGCCGAACAGATCGATGCAGCCACGACCGATCATGAGCGAGGAGCGGCGCTGGCCCTGCAACAGGTGCTGTTTGACAAGTTTCATTCGACGCGGGCCTGCAACGCCTAACCCCCAGGGGCGAGTGCAGAAAACAGGTGACTGCAGACTGTAGCTACAACCTCGCGCCAGAATGAATGAAGGGCCGCTCTCCCGGGCGGCCCTTCTCTATCATACCGATTGTCACGCAGAGATTACATCTCTTCGAGTGACTCGATCTCTTTTTCCAGCTTGGCTTTGGTGGTTTCTTTTTCGCTGACCTTGGCCAGTTCAACGACGTAATCCACAACCTTGTCTTCAAAGATCGGCGCACGCAGCTGCTGGCGCATCTGTGGGTTTTTCTGCACGAATTCAAAAAACTCGCGCTCCTGACCCGGATATTGCCGCGCCTGTGTCATGACTGCCTGGGTCATCTCGGCATCACTCACCTCGACCTCGGCCTTCTGTCCCAGCTCGGCCAGCAAGAGGCCCAGACGGACCCGGCGTTCAGCCAGTTTATTATGTTCGTCAGTCGGCTCGACCTCGGGGTGGTCATGACCCTGAACATCAGGATTTTCGTCGTGCCAAAGCTGATGCGCAATTTGCTTTGCCTCGGCTTCGACCATGCTGGGCGGCAGTTCAAAGCTCACCTTCTTGTCCAGCTCGTCCAGCAACCTGCGCTTCAGCACCGCGCGCGACGCGCCCGCATATTCCTCGTCCAGACGCTCGCGAATCTGAGTCTTAAGACCTTCCAGATCCTCGGCACCGAATTTCTGCGCCAGCTCGTCATTGATTTCGGCGGGGGCGGGTGCCTTTACCGCTTTAATCGTGCAGTCGAATACGGCTTCTTTGCCCGCCAGATGTTCGGCCTGATAATCTTCGGGGAAGCTGACTGTCACGGCCTTTTCTTCACCGGTTTTCACACCAACCAGCTGCTCTTCGAAACCGGGGATGAAACTGTTTGACCCAAGTGCCAGCGGATAGTCCTCGGCGCTGCCGCCTTCAAACGCCTCGCCATCGACCTTGCCAACGAAATCCATCACCACCTGATCGCCGTCCTTGGCCTTTGAGCCCTTCTTGCGATCTTTGAAGTCCTGCGCGCTTTCAGCCAGATTACCCAGAGCCTCATCCACGGCCTTGTCGTCAGCCTTGGCGACCAGACGTTCCAGCTTGATCGACTTCAGATCAACTTCCGGGATATCCGGCAGTGCCTCATAGGCCATCTCAATTTCGACATCATCACCCTCTTTCCAATCCTCGTTCGCCATCTTGACGTTCGGTTCGGCTGCGGGGCGCTCACCCTTTTCTTCAAAATGCTTACTCATGGCGCCATCGACGGCTTCCTGCATCGCTTCACCGAGCACGCGCTGGCCAAAGTTCTTCTTGAGCAGAGCCAGAGGCACCTTACCCTTGCGGAAGCCTTTCAGCTCCACATCAGGTTGCGCTTCTTTCAGCTTGTCCATTACCTTGTCGTCCAGCTCTTTGGCCGACAGGATCATCTTGTAGCCTCGCTTGAGACCTTCGTTCAGGGTTTCGGTGACCTGCATGTTCGTCCTCATCCATTGCATTGGGCCACGGAGGCGTCCGCAGCGGTCAAAATCAGGGGCCCTTCTATTGGCCCCCCTGCCCGCGCGCAAGAGAAAAGCCGAATGAAACCGCACGCAAATGGGCTGCACGGGACGAATCTGGTCCTGTGCAGCCCTGAAAGCAGTCTGCTTAAATCAATTGATCAAAGAGAGGACGATGTAGCTCGCAACAAGATAGAACGTACTGCCGACACACAGCCAATGACGCTGGCGCTCGCGCTCCTCTATCGCATCCTGAGACAACGGCGATAGAAAATCGCCCACTCGACACTCTGCCATTCCGGCATGCACCAGAAAATTCATAGTAACCCCCATTCACAAAACAGCCTGCCGGGCGCGACACCACCCGAAATGTGAGACGATGACGGTCGCGCTCACAGCATTCCGGGATCTGGTTTTCGGGTAGATGTCGTTGACCCGTCAGGCAGATACTTGTTACTCACAACGCTCTTTTCGCCACCGTAATGTGGCGGAAAAAAGGCACAATCTTGGCAGAAATACGGCGCAGCTTCGTCAGAATTGCGTTCCGGCCAAGGGGTGGGACGCGCGCTGTTTCGAATTTCGTTTCAAAATGCACAAATATAGGACCAACCTGCGGTTGCGCGGCGCTAACAGTCAGCTTTTGTTTCCAATTGGGCAATGCGGTACCTCTTAGCGATGCAGGAACCGCAACTGGGTTTCCAGCGTAGAAACAGTCCGTTTTTTCTAAAAGTTTAATGATCTGGCCGAACCGCGCTGCATTTATCTTCGCATAGCCCGTTGCAAGGCGACATTCTGCGCCACCAGATTTTTGTAAAGCTCGCGGATTCGACGCGTCATCGGTCCGGCCCCCTCGTGGTCGCCGATCGGCTTGCCGTCAATCTCCGCCACAGGCGTCTGTGCGCCAAACGTACCCGTCAGAAATGCCTCGTCCGCACCTATCGCCTCATAAAGAGAATAGTTCTTTTCGCGCACCGGGATGTCATTCGCCAGGCACAGGTCGATCACGTTCTGACGGGTGACCCCGTTCATGCAATAGTCGCCGGTCGAGGTCCAAACCTCGCCCCGACGGACGATAAAGAAATTGCAGGCATTGGTGGTGTTCACAAAGCCCTGTGGATCGAGCATCAGCGCCTCATCCGCGCCCGCCTGTTCGGCCTGAAGGCAGGCAATCACGCAGTTCAGCTTGGAATGACTGTTGTACTTCGCATCCTGGCTCATCGGCAGGCCGCGCACCTGCGGTACGGTGGCCAGACGGATGCCCCGTTGCTGCAGGCTCTCCAACGGTCTGGAATGCTCAAGAACCGCCACCACGGTCGGTCCCGACCGGCTGAGTTGCGGGTGCTGAAACGGCTTCGCCTTGGGGCCACGGGTGATCATCAGACGGCAATGCGCGTCTGTCGTCATGTCATTGGCGGCGGCCGTGGCATTGAGCGCCGCGTGGATTTCGCCCTTGCTCATACCGATATCGAGCGACACCGCTTTACAGGAATTGAACAGCCGATCCATATGCGCATCGAAAAACGCCCATTCACCATCATAAAGCCGCATGCCTTCCCACATGCCGTCCCCAAGCATGAAGCCCGAGTCGTAGACCGACACAAGCGCTTCACTCCGCGGGACAATCTTGCCGTTCAGGAAAATCTTGATGTCCCTGTTGCGCAGATCTTCTTCCGAGTCGTGCGTCGAATGGGATGTGCTTTGCTGGCTCATGATGCGCGTACCTCTGCTCTCCCGACTTACTTACCGCGTGATAACAACAATCCGCAATTGCCGAATTCACGTCTCGCGAGGTCAAGCATTCACAACCTGTGAGCCAATATGACGTAGGTTTTCAAAGGATAACTACTCGAAAAAGAATGAGTGAACCGAGTACCGGCATCTGGTACCATCTGAAGTTAATTTCCCGCACCCCGGAAAAAGCGCTCCAACGATGCTGCAATTCAGAAGAGCCACCTCATCCCGCCTACGGCGAGCGTTGACTATAAGGTGTCCGTCCAACAATTGGAGTTTACCAGCCTTATCACCGGGTATGGTGCGGTCGAGAAGCATAAGTGGGTATTTTCATAGATGTACGTAGGCTCTCATAGAGTATTGATAAATATACCATATTTTAGGATACGAGATTCTTAGTTGATCATCGCGAAACATAGTTTCACAATACAAAGGGTGGACTAAGGGGTGGTCCCGAGTTCAGTTTGGAAAGGTAGACTGTGCTTTACAACTCACTCAACCAAATGAAAGCTAAGAACCTTGACGTTGGCAAGTATGCGGACGGTCAAGGTCTTTGGCTGTTTAAGCGCAATAGGATATTCGGCAAGTGGGTGCTGCGTATCGCAATCAACGGAAAGCGCCGGGAGATGGGGCTTGGACCCTGGCCGGACGTGTCAATTGTAGAAGCACGAGAACGGGCCAGCGAGGCCCGCCGAAAGGTCCGCGATGGCATTGACCCTATTGAAGAACGCGCCAAGCGGAAACGGAAAATAGAGCGGCTGACGATATCGAAAGCGATTGAGAGCTGCTTTGTCGCCCGCCAAGCAGAGTTGAAAAATGAGGGACACGCCGGCCGCTGGATGTCGCCACTCAACACACACGTCCTGCCGAAGTACAGTAATCTGGCGATTGAAGATGTCGATCAGCACATACTCAAAGAGATGCTGGAACCCATCTGGCATAAAAAGGCTGAGACCGCGAGTAAGACGCTTAATCGATTGAATTTGACATTGCAACACGCCGCTGCACTCGGCTTGGACGTTGATTTGCAGGCGACTATGAAGGCACGTGCCCTACTAGGCAAACAGCGCCACACAGTGACTCACATCCCCTCCATGCCATACCAAGATATGCCAAAGTTCTACAAATGGCTTTCAGGTAAATCATTGAGCGCCACTCTTGCGCTTCAGTATCTTATTCTCACAGCAACCCGGACTAGTGAGGTTCGTTTCGCTACGAAAGACGAGATCGAAGGTGATGTGTGGACCTTACCCGCAGACCGGACCAAAACGCGCAAAGAGCGTAGAATACCTCTCACCAATGAAGCGTTGAAAGTGCTCAACATAGCCAAAACGGGAAACAGCTTCTCATATTTGTTCCGCTCTCCTCAAGGCAAACCGCTGTCAGATGCCGCCATGGCAACTTTTATGAAACGTGAAGGTTACGACGCACGACCCCATGGATTTCGTGCGACTTTCCGAACGTGGGTGGAGGACCAAACGGATACACCGATTGAGGTCAAGGAGAGTGCGCTCGGACACGCAGTTGATGTCGGCGTTGTTGGCGCCTATCAACGTTCTGATCGGTTGGCGAAGCGTCGTGTGTTAATGGAACAATGGGCAATCTTTCTTTGTGGTTGTTAGCGCAGCTCGGATCGGCAACGACCCAATATTGACTAAGTCTTCCAGTCTATCGCGCAGGCTTTCAGCGACATCACCACGTTGATAGATGAGGAAGAACCCGATTCTGCTGCCGGCGTCCTGCCAGGCGAAGTTGTGAAGTTAGATGAATTTTCCAGTACCAGTCTGCCCGATCATGTGCAGATGCATTAGGCGGTCTTTTTGGAAGATGCCGAACGGCGCAGGCTCTTCATAACCGCTATGGACAAGTCCCAATATGGAAACAGCATTTAGCATCACACTATTGCAGTTGACGCAGGTGTCACTGCGCTAGCAGGTAAGACATCAGCTGGAACGATGTTGTGATTGTTTCCAATTGAATTTCCGGAAATTCACCCGAGCAAAGCTCATCGTGCAGCCTGTATTCAGCTATTTTGAATCGATTGACAAAATGTTTCCCTCCGAGTCTCTAAACCAAGCTACGAGTGATCCTCTTATTTTAGCTATTCCACCTTTGGTTTCGATACTTTGACCTGACACCTCGACACCATCATCGAGGCTGTATTCTATAAATTCTATCCCTGCGTCTTTTAATTTCTGTACTTCCATTTGGACGTTGTCCACATCAAAACCCAATACCGTATGCTCGTGTTGCGCATCTGGATCGTCTGGAAACTCAACTAAGCCGACCCTGGAGCCATCGGCGCACTCCAATATGGTCCCATGTTTGCTAGGCCCTACTTCTTTTAATCCTAGGTTGTCTCGATAGAATTTGGTTGCTCTGCTGATGTCTTGTACGTTTATGTGGGGAGTTACCCGCCAATCGCCCAGCATTTATTTCTCCATAAAGTTGTGTAAGTTAGAATTCTAACATATCGTTAAATGGGGAGCACAACTATGCCGTTTTTTAGAGATGTCATTGGAAATCTATATGAAATACCAGAGGAGATTTTAGAGCAGTTTCGGGTTGATGCAGAAGTCGATTCAATTTCTGAACTGCCAGGAGAAGAGGTCGAACTGAAACCGCGCATTGGCGCCGCGCACAACTACCCAGGTGTTCAGGGCGCCGCGCACAACTACCCAGGTGTTCAGGGCGCCGCGCACAACTACCAAGGCGTTCAGGGTGCCGCGCACAACTACCAAGGCGTTCAGGGTGCCGCGCACAACTACCCAGGCGTTCAGGGTGCCGCGCACAACTACCCAGGCGTTCAGGGCGCCGCGCACAACTACCTAGGCGTTCAGGGCGCCGCGCATGACTACCCAGGCGTTCAGGGCGCCGCGCACAACTACCCAGGCGTTCAGGGCGCCGCGCACAACTACCTAGGCGTTCAGGGCGCCGCGCACAACTACCCAGGCGTTCAGGGCGCCGCGCACAACTACCCAGGCGTTCAGGGCGCCGCGCACAACTACCAAGGCGTTCAGGGTGCCGCGCACAACTACCCAGGCGTTCAGGGTGCCGCGCACAACTACCAAGGCGTTCAGGGTGCCGCGCATGACTACCCAGGTGTTCAGGGTGCCGCGCATGACTACCCAGGTGTTCAGGGCGCCGCGCATGAAAATGAAAACCGCATACTTGAAGAAATGGGTTCAGAGAATTCCGACCACCAGCGCGATTTGAAGATCACCGAAGCCGGTGACGGTGACGGTGACGGTGACGGAGATACTGAAATCGGCTCAAATCATCCAGAAGCTAGCAATTCAGCGGATGATTGAATTTGATGCCGAAACCAACAGAAATAACTCCAGCGTTCCTGGCTAATTTAAGCCAAATTGGCCAGGAAGTCTGTCCTTATAGAGTCGGTGGACGTCAAGCTATTTTAGTGAATGATATAGACTTGGCAAAAGCCGTACTTAACGATGAATCTACTTATAAAAATTACTATCATCCGTATACAGAACTCTCGTCTGCATTTGAACGTCGAGCGGAATTTGTCTTTTCCAAAGCTGGCTCAAAGAAAAAATCCACAAGCATTGAAATTTCAAAAATCATTGATGCCAACACTGACAAATTAGTTTCTTCTATATTGGGGAACTCCAGTAATAGCGGTGTCTGTATTACTGATGCTGTGCGGGCTTCCTTGTTGGATATTATGCTCGAAATTCTGTTTGATTGTAAGATTGGTAAACACTCCGCTGAATTGACTCGCGCTTTAGCATGTATCGAGAAGCATCACGCAACAAAAAACAGTTTAAACTTCACGAGGTTTAGCAAGACGGAGATATTCGAAGTCGAAATGGCAAATAGTGTGTCTAGAGCTGCAATTGACATTTTGGTATCAAAATCCAGACATTTAAAACGAGTAAGAACGACACTCGGAGATCACCGCTTTTTGATTGCGATTACTCGCACTCTCCAAAAGGCATACAATACACCGGCAATGGTGTTGTCTTGGTCGCTTTGGCTATTGTCCCGTCACACGCTGGAACAGGAAAAACTCAGAGGAGAGATTTTGATCCATTCTGAGGTTGGCGAGTTTCTTGAACTCAGTAAGATTAGGCGGTTAAACCTAGCCAGATCGATAATACTTGAAACACTTAGGTTGCTCCCCGGCGCTTGGGCGCTAGGAAGGGAAGCGGTAAGGAACTCCAAACTAGCGGGCAGAGACATCCCGTGTGAGACAATCGTTACAGTTTCACCTTATGCAATGCAAAGGAACGAACGATTTTGGAACCGCGCAAAAGTATTTGATCCTTCAAGATTTGATGAATCCAGATCGAATAGCAAGAAACCAGAACCATTTTTCCCGTTCGGGCTGGGACCAAGGCAGTGTCCAGCGCAAAGTTTCGCGATGTTAATGCTACAGTACATCGTCGGAAAGATCGTGAGAGAATATCACATCGAAAAAATTGATAGTGATGATTTGCTCCCGACAGGGTATGTGGCGTTGCGCCCAAGCCGTCCTATTAAGTTGAGTTTAAGGCACATTTAGCGACTATGTTATTCAAGTGATCTCGCAGGACGAACACCAAGGTAACTAGCGCGGTCAGATGGGTTGTGTACAAATCGATACGCTAGGCGCGCAGTCAATGGTGGAGAATCAAAACTGCCACCGCGATTGACTCTCAAAATTGTATCGCTGGTTGGATCCTCCTTGGAGTAAGATGAGTATTCATCCTGACACCACTCCCACACGTTGCCGTGTACATCGTGAAGCCCCCACGGGTTAGCTCGGAACGACCCAACTGGCGCGTGTACTACGAACCCATCATTAAGCAATACATCCGCATTGAGGATCGCTGGCCAGGCCACACCAGCAGATTTGGCAGCTAGATCTGCCAAATTAGCCGCGCCTTGGAGCGATAGTGAAGTCTGACCGGTCCACCAAGGCGAACTCTCGCCAGCACGGGCAGTATATTCCCACTCCTTTTCTGTAGGTAAACGAAGACCCAACTGTGACATGGTTCGTGAAGCTTGATGCCAGCTAATGCGTTCAACAGGATGGGTGAGCAAAATAACATAACCATCTGAAATACTTTGTCCTGCTGAATAACGACTGGGCAGACTTCCTTCCGATCGTAGCCACTGGGCCTGTGTCATTTCAAATTTTGAGATGAAGAATGGTTTAAACTTCGTGGAATGCACAGGTCCCTCTCGTGCATGAGCATTTGGATCAACGTTTGCGGTGCCCGATTGGGACGCTCCGATTGTACCGATACCACCGGGGATCAAAATGAAAACCAGTCCCATTTCTGACTGAATTTCTATATTTCCATTTTGCATTCTAGTTGCAATTGAACCAGATTGAAGATGAGAGAACTCCCAAAGCCCTGACTTTGGATCCTTGCCAATAGGGACCAATCCTATCTGCGGCTCGATTTTCAACCCTCCATAAACCTGGCTCTGAGAAATGGAACTAATCGCCTCTTTCCACTTTGCTTCTGCATCGGTTCCTGTGATGGAAGCCTCTCGGATTTTCTGAGAAAAATTTAATCGTTCTCGGACGTTTGCTAACATTCCAATAAATGGATCCTCGTTACCAAATTCCTCCAAATCACTCACTAGAGCAACAAGAGTGTCGTGCATCCACTGGTTCTCAGTGCTGGGAAAGCGCCAGTTAATTTCCTCACTCAGGAGCTCGATTTTTTTAATCCTTTCATCCAATATCAGCAAACTTCGTTCAAGTGATCTGATCAGATTTGAGCTAGCATCAGTGTCTTCCTTTCGAGCAGAAATTCTGCGTTCTAGCGCATCACGTTCTGTCACGAACGGCTCTAATTCAATCCCTGCGGATAAATCGCTGCTTGTAGGCGCCTCTATCGTTCCTGACTCCCGAAGTTTGGCGATGGTGGCAGAATGCGCTTTCTTTCGTTCTAGTAGGTTTTCCGCACTTGCGATCCACTGTTCAAACGAAGCGATATTTTCCGGAACAGCCGGATAGAGCGCTTCGGCTTCCGTCCTTAAGTCCGTTAGTCGACGCACGTCAGAAGCTGCTAGGAAGTTGTTCAAATTTAATCGAGCGATGGAAAATTGCCAAAATGCAGTTATCGCAATAATTAGAAAAATCAGACTAACGCCAGAAAAAAACCTGACGCGAATGCTATCTTGCCTGGTCGACTTAAATCCCTTGAATAGACCACTCAAAACATATTCGCTGGGCTGATCAATATTCGCAGAATTTTCAGCTATATATAGCCTTTTGCTAAGTAGTCTCTTTATTTCCAAATTTTCGGCGGCCTTAGAGAAGTTCCCGTCAAAGTCAATCAGAATTGGATCTTTGCCGTGCTCAATAGACAGAGCGACCTCCTTAATAACCCAACTTGAGGTGAGGGCATTTGGGCCTGCAAGTACAACAAGGTACTTGCTCATCTTTACTCGCCTTACAGTTGCTCTTTGAAGATCAGTGCCAGGTGAATAGATTTTTTTGTCCAAAAACACTCTGAAGCCGCGTTTTTCTAACGACTCTGCAAGTTTGACTGTGTATCTAGGAAAATCTGCGTGTGCATAAGACAAAAAAAAGTCATAACCAAATAGGTAGTCAGTCAACCTTAGAAGAACATCGCTTAAAAATTTTAGCAAACCAGATTCTCCAATGATAAAATTGGGATATTTCCTATATTATGGCGGCTCGATCAATTTTTGAGCTTAGCTTCACACAGGTTCCGGCTCAATGTCGATCGCAAATAACTGAGTTTTCCGGCAAATAGCAGGCGAAGAATTCAACTGGCCAAATACTCTTTCACTTTCGCACTTGAATACGATGCATAAGCGTTCACATGAAAAGGCCAGGTTCGCGCTCCGAAACAAAATCGGCACACAATCCCTTCAAACTTTCCAGAAAATCACTCTCCATTTCGAATTAAAATATAGGAAGAATGTTTGATCACGACCGATCTTCAACAAGAAAGGCATGCTGCCTTCCTTTGCATCCTCCCCACTTCAAGATATGCAAATTTACTTATTCAATTTACCAAGCCCATGACCAACCAGCGCAGAAATTTCGCTCGGTCTATATGTGGCGGCAAGAATAGCATTCTCTTCCGCTGAGAGGCCGTTCTTGCTCCAGTCTTGCGACCTGGTAGCCGCCTCTTGCAAGGCGTCTAATCCCGCGAGAACCTTTTGGTAGTCGTCTTGTTCTGTCTCGTATCTACGGAACCAAGCTGCATTATCAGGTGCCAATATGGAAATTGCGTCAAGCGTCGCCCCACCGAACCCACCCGCCAAATACAACGGTTTTCCCGCATCGACCGATACTAGAATTTCTTCGATTATGCCGGGGTATCTGCCAAAAAAACCGGTGCGCTTTCCGCCTAAAACGACACGTGCATCGGTGGTTCTTACTAGGAAATTTCTAAGACCCGAAAGCGATCTCTCGAGCAACTCACACGATGGCGCAAAAGATAATGGGTCTTCCTGCGGGGAGTAATCTGTGGGTACTCCATCTTCGTCCAAAAAAATTATCTCTCCGAATAGCCCCAAATGCTCTTCTTGTTTACTAATCTCTTCCGCCGATAACCTTTGATGTTCGGTGTAGGCAAGACACACTTTGAATGGGCTGTTTCTGTTACCGTAGCGTTGAAGCTCATCAACTATGAACTGAGTGTAACCATCATCTCTGAGGTGTCCGCCGTAGTAGAGTTGTCCTCCTGCGAACAAGATCGTTCTTGCGATTTCCCCCAATGCTAATCTGAAATGATCTTCAAACAGGCCAAGTTGCGGTAAGTCAGCGCTGTCCGATACCGAGATACCCAAAGATAGACCATTCAGTGCATCAGAAGGCAAAAATTCATTAGCATCATTAGGCATTTTATCCGCCCCGCATCGCCAGCAATCGGGGCGTCATTACATCAATTTCAAAATCTAGTTTGGAACTCTTAGCCATGGATTTAAGCACTCCGAGTTCATCACGACCTAAAGGCGGGTCAGGGTGCAAAATTCGCACAGGTCGCGAATTTGGAATCTTGTCCCCATTGTCTAACACGTGCTCAATCCATGCAAGAAGCGTCAGTGGTTCCGGTGCGTGCGAGGACCACCAATCCACCGCAAGTGCGGCGCCTTCTTCCGCGACTCGTTTTTGTACGCGCCAAATCTCGCGCTTTAAGCATTCATCTGTAAGTAAGTTCAGAGCTCGCGATATATCCGTTTGTTGCCAGTGGCCTTCGTCCTTGTGGGTAGGAATTCGTGGAACATGATCCATAAGAAATGAACCTCTTTCCTCACCAAGACCGAGCGCGTCCAGTGTTACGACTGGCATACCTGTAACTTTCGCAACTGCGACTTCTTTTTGGCACCATGCTCGACTGGCATACAAATCTGTTCGCACGGCTAAAAGCGCACTGTTCTTTGCGTTTTTTATGAGTTCGGCTTCCCAATCTTTTCCCGGTTGAAGGTCGTGCGCGTCGAAAAACTCATCCAACCTTGTTGCAGCGATGAACTTCCTAACCCCGTCTACCAACTCATCGACGTCCTTTCCCTCGCTGAGGTTGCTTCTTTTAGTGTGGGATAGAAAGACTGTAAGACGCGCATCATCTTCATCTGCTAGAAACTGTGCCAGACCTTGGCTCAGGTCTCGGCAGCGCAGACCCACTTCGGTGTCACCATCGGCTAATTTGGGCGATGCGCCAATCTGTTGAAACGAGCCAAAAACCTCACCTAACTTGGTCTGGTCGGTTGCGCTCTTGTTCAGTGCGAATGGAAAAGTTGCTATCTGCTTCGGTTTTTTTTTCTGACTCTCAACCAAACCGACCACAAATTCGTTCCAAGATGATCCATCTTCCTGGACTGCCCAAGCCATGTGACGTCCAAGCAAGGGGACAAACGCGACAAATTCAGCTGACGCTAGGCCATTTGGTCCTGACGTCTCGACTGAGTAGCATGGCTGAGGGCAACCCCCATCGCAATCCCATCCTTTGCTCCTAGCGGCGACATGAATTCCGCCGCCGATTATACCTGAAAACGATACACCGCGAAAATGATCAACAAACTCACGTGCGATCTGTTCACCCTCGATATCAAGCGGATGCCAAATCACAAAGACTTCAAGGACTGGTGGTAACATCAAAAGTTCCCGCAAGGGTTGAGAGTTGATATTGGATACTCCATATAGTACCGTAAGATTCAGAAATCTCAACATTTATGCATAAGAGACGCCCAACTATGTCGAAAGAAGTAAAGAACGTTTTCATCAGTCACATCCATGAAGATGACGCTGGACTTGGCGACTTGAAGAACTTGCTGAAGACAAACGGCATGGAAATTCGCGATAGCTCTGTGAATTCAGATAAACCAAACAACGCCAAGAATCCCGACTATATCAAGTCACAAATATTGGCGCCAAAAATTGACTGGGCAAGCATAATGATCGTCTACATCACCCCTGAAACTAAAAACAGTGACTGGGTGAATTGGGAGATTGAACGAGCGTTCAAGCAGGAAAAAACCATTGTCGGCGTTTGGGAGCAAGGCAGCAACGGATGCGAGCTCCCCGAGGCATTGGAAAAGTTTGGGGATGCCGTTGTTGGCTGGGACGGCGGTCACATAATAGATGCGGTTAACGGCGACTATAAGGGTTTCAACAACCCTGACGGAACGCCTTGCAAGCCGCAGCCGATAAAACGACATGCCTGCAGCTAAGAAGGCGGACAGGCAAAGCCTTTATTCGTATGTCGTTCGCTATGACAGCGGATTTGCACCGAACCCTTTCGGCGGGTACTGCACACTGGCGACATGCAAGCCTGGAATTCGCAAATCTGCTCAAATTGGCGATTGGTTGCTTGGGACAGGCAGCTCGAACAAAAAGGTTAACCGTGGCGGTCACATTGTCTACGCGATGCGTGTGGAAGAAGCTGTAGAAACGTGCGACTATTGGCGGGACGAGCGATTTCAAATGAAGAAACCCGTCATTCCCGGAAGTTGGAAAACAGCGTGTGGCGACAATATCTATCAACCGCTGAAAGATGGCAGTTGGCATCAGTTAAATTCCTATCACAGTCGCGATGATGGCTCACCCAAGAAACCGCATATTGCTCGTGACACGGCTGTACAGAGAATTTTGATTTCCCAACAGTTCGTCTATTTTGGCGCAGAAGGTCCGTTGCTCCCCAGTCCGTTTCGTGAGGGTGGAGCGTGGGACTTATTGCGATCGAAACGAGGGTATTCAAGAATCCAGGATACTCAAATAATCGATGAATTCGAATTCTGGTTTGAGTCTCTCGAACTTACAGGGTTTCATGGCCAGCCTTGGGACTGGTTGCAATATTACAAGTGAGAATTTTATGGCACTTACTATTTCGGAATACGAAGAACGAATTGCTCCGACTGATCGCCTGACCGCCGAGAACTTGTCGCCAGTTCTATTAGGTCTTTTTGGTGAAGTGGGAAGTATCATGGCCACGTCGAAAAAATTGCACCGTGAAGGCGAAGCCTTCATTGCGTACCTCGATGCTGTTGAAGAGGAATTCGGCGATGCTCTCTGGTATTTATGCGCTTTATGCCGCCGAGTAGAAGAACCGCTGGATCAGATAATCAGCGACGCTTGCAACGGCGAAGATACCATTTCATTAACCGTCGCCAGCCTGCATCTTGCCGCTCCTGTCGCAAAAGTCCAAAAGTTCCAGAACCTTGAAGTTATAGATGTTTTACTAAAGGAGCTCGGGATAAAGGCCGCGGACCTCTTGAATGCCGAGGTCGGGCAAGTGGGATTACGTGAACAGATCGTTGATTTTACTGCCGCCTACCTCAAGGCCGTGCAGGCTTCGAATGTGCCGTTTGGCAAAGTTGTGCGTTCAAACTTGGATAAAGCAACTGGAAGATTTATCGCGGCAGATCAATCCACACTACCTCGCTTTGATGAGAAATTTTCCGACGATGAAAGCCTTCCTGACAAATTTGAGATTGAAATTCAGGAGCGTCCGAACGGAAAGAGTTATCTACGCTGGAAGGGCGTTTTCATCGGAGATCCGCTAACGGATAATATCGGTGATCCAGATGGATACCGTTTTCATGATGTGTTTCATTTTTCTCACGCAGCGATTCTGCATTGGTCTCCAACATTTCGTGCGCTTATTAAACATAAAAGAAAGAGCCGACCCGATGTCGATGAAGCGCAAGATAGCGGGCGCGCAATCGTCATAGAAGAAGGCCTATCTGCATACATTTTTTCTTGCGCAAAAGAACTGAATTTCTTTGAGGAGCAGTCCACGATTTCATTCGATATCCTAAAAACCGTCAGCCACTTTGTGCGTGGATATGAAGTCGAGCAGTGCCCGCTCTATCTGTGGGAAAAAGCCATTCTGCAAGGGTATGAGGTATTCAGAAAAATCAAGAAGAACAATGGTGGCTTAGTGGTGTGTGACAAAGTAAAACGCGAAATTTCTTACAGGGCATTGCTATGATAGATTCGAATAGCGCAAACGACATTGTCGGCGTTTTACAAAGTTACCGTTTCAAGAACGCATTTAACCCATACCAAGATGTGTGCGAAATACACGACCATGAGAAATCTGCTGATATTAGAGCGGACATACTACGCTGCATGTTGGAGCGTGCAGAAGCGGAAGTAGTTGATGCAATTTGGATCGGTCGGGATTTGGGCTACCGTGGAGGGCGAAGAACTGGTCTTGCACTCACCGATGATATTCGATTCTCCAATCATTTAGAGCGGTGGAAGCTTGAAGCCGTGCGTCCAACCAATGGACCACCTGTAGCGGAAAGAACCGCACCAATGGTCTGGGATTTTCTCGATCAGATACCTGCAAACATTTTTTTGTGGAATGTGTTCCCATTCCATCCTCATTCACCAAGAGATGCGTTTTCAAATCGAACGCACAACGCTGAGGAACGTCGATTTGGAGAAGCGATACTCAAAAGCATTCAAGAATTGATTGAACCTAGAAGAGTTATTGCGATTGGAAATGATGCTACGAAGGTGGCTCAGCAACTTTTTCCTGAGTTAAACGTCCATGCAGTCAGGCATCCAAGTTATGGTGGTCAGGCAGAATTTGCAGCTGGAATTGAGGAAATCTATTCTGTGAGTAAGCCCGTCAAGCAACCCCGCTTGATCTAATTCGGCTATGCCGCACAAAACCTTAGAGGTTAGTCAATTCCCAGGCGATACCTAGTTCATCCCGCACCAAACGGAAAAAGAACTTAAGTACGATCTTAATGTACAGGAAACTGCCGTTGATGTATCAACTTTGCTCGTACTAATTGCACGCGTTCACATATTTGATGCTGCTCGAAACATTTTCTTTCCAATATTGGCGACTGATACCGCCCCCCAAAAAGGAGCATACTCCCGCAATCAACTCGGTTGGACGCCAAACGAAATCTTGGATCGTTTTGCTGTCCATATGAGCGAGACCGGTGACGCGAAAACTCATTTCATTAGGCAAAAAGAATGCACTTTCGAACCCGTTAGGAAATTCTCGCGAATAGACTCGCCTACCATCGCTCAACCGAACAATGTCGATCTCAGTTCCGCCCTTTAAGAATTTCAATTTGTTTCTAATGCTGGGCCCATTTGCCCAATCAGGGGAACTCAAAATCATCAGGTGTGACTTCGAGCTGTTCAACTCTACAGATACAACATTATTTTTGGATGCGATTTCCTTTGTTGCACCAGAACCTATGTCAAACGCTTGAATTTGAAACCTTACGTTTCGATCATCAATTATCACGGTAGGTATAGCTAGCAGAATTTTTCCTTCGTACGTGCTACTGGCAATCACGGGAAGCATACTCAAAGAGCGATCACCGGCCGTAACGCGTCCTAAATCGAAAATTTTTAGTTCTTCCGACTCAGATGTCAGGTCAATTTTCCACAAGGAAAGTGAACCAAGCCGCTCGTGATCGCGGTCCTCGTCAAGGACAGCCGAAACAACTATCACACTATTGTCGTCTACCAAAGATGCACCTAGGATGTTTTGCCCCGCGGGCACAGCGAGCTTCCGAACCCAAAATTCCTTACCTTCAATACGATGAACAACTGTAATTCGGTCTCGAACGTCGGCGTCATCTTCAAATGACCAATCCCCTTCCGCTGTGTAGTATGCGTAGCGCCCGTCAGAACTAATTCTCTTTCCAATCGACCTTTCTAGCGTAAAATCAGTTCTTCGAAATTTTTCGGTATGAATACACGCTCGATCAGGGATCGACGCCAGACAAATCACATCGTCAAAGCTGCGAGAATCGAACGAGATAAGTGCAAACTTGCCCTTTTCGTCGAATTCAACACCCACGACCTCTCCAGGGCCCGATTTCAAGTGTATCTGGTACCACTCCGATGTGTCAAAATCCCATAGCGTAGCTCCCAGCTGATCCTTAAATGGCGTCAATTCAAGATCTTCATTAGCCGAGACGAAAAGAGGTGGTTTGTTTTCATCCGCAATGAAAATCGTCGTTCCATAGGATCTCTTGGATTCCACGAGACCTGGTGTGGTCGACGCGTCGACTTCGTGAAGTTCGAGTGGTGTATGGTATAACAGTGCCCCTTGATTGAAATTGAGAACCCCGCCTCTTATGCTGGCTTCGCTGATCGCAAAAGCATCTTGTTTTGATGTTGTATCCCTGAGACGAAGACCTTTTCCTTGCTCCAACGCAAGTATCAACGTTCCATCATCAGACACCGACAATATACTCGGGTTAGGGTCGTCGCCAATTAAGTCATTGCCAACATAGGTAATTCCGTCTTTTTGCACACCGTATATCCCAATGCGGATAAATCCGAACTCCGTGTCGCGCTCAACTATGGCAAAGTACTTGGAATTCGTGCTCCATGTGATGCTACCTAAAATGTTTTCGATACGGCCTTCCGGTTTTGGTAAAACTGAATCTGTGGTTGGAGGGTTGAAAGTGCTACCCGACAACGAGTATTTACCCAGGATTTCAAATTGCCCATTGTTCGAGCGACGAAAATTAAGAACGTGAGCACCGTTAGCGTCTTGCAGGGTTGCCATGACGAATTGACCGTCTGGAGACAAGGCACTTGATGAAATAAAACCGTCACTGTCGGCGACCGTGATTTGAGAAAGCTTGTCGCCAGTGGCAACAATTATTGTGCGATTTTCTGTGCCAAACGTTCGTAGGTGGAATGTATTGGTAGCAAATGAAAAGTCACATTCATCGTAGAATCCCGCTAGTTCGTGTTTTGCTTGGTCAATCACCTGTTGTTCTGGAGCTAATTCAACGAAAATGAGGTGTACGAAATCTTTCTCGTCTTCGAAGTCAGGTTCCTCCGCAATACACAATGCAAGCGATTTACCATCATTCGCCAAATGTGCTCTTGTTTTGCCTGTGAGCGGCGAAAATAGGCCGGGGATACTTCCGAAACTTACAAATTGCGAGAGGTTTTCTGTAAGATCAAACTCTTGCCAGTCACCGCTGGCCATGTTTGCAAGCTGCAACGCTACATGGATTTCACTTTTCTGGGCATCTACCTGATTATTAACAATCAGCTTGCCAACTCTCCCGCCATCCGTCGAATAGAATATGGCGGGGCGCTGTCCTAGCGCAAATGGCGTGCCCGGTTCCAATAAACGTATGGTCTTTCTCAAATCCTCCCTTTCAGGAGCGACAAAATACATCGATTGATTTATCAGGCTGGCCGCCTCTGGTGTCTGCGAAAGGAAATGGGAAGTTGCTGCCAACTTCGCAGTAGTCGCGGCACCATATAGCCTGTCTTTTTGCCAACTGAATTGGGCTTGATTCAATAGATAAGCTGCAAGGGCCTCTTTCGCCTGCCGTTGTGCTTCGACTTCGTTCGCAATCGCATTATCTCGTTGTTTTTTTGCCTCAGCTTCATTGTCCCTTGCCAACTCAGCTTGTTTAACGGCCTCCACCTCATTTTTTTTTGCGAGCTCCGCGTTATCTCTAGCTAGTGAAGAGAAGTAATATAAGCTCACCGAAAGCAAGATTAATCCAAGCGACGTCAGGCTTGCTACACCAAAAGCAGTTTGCCGGTATCTGATGTCAGCCCCAAATACTTCGTCTTTTTCAACACCTTCTAACCGCGCAACAATTCCCGCTACAGAAGATAGAAAATCTTGGTTCTCCTTTCGAGATAACTTTCGTTTTCCAACCATCCAGCGCAGATCAACATAAAGTGGTTCTGAATCGAGGCGATCTTGCAGAATTTGCGGTAACGCATTTCCCTTAAAGGCGTGCCTTTCGCCTCTCTCTGCCGGCTGCCAAGCGAGTTCACCTTCCAACAGTACGATTATTATGTCTTCTAGCGTTTTTCCGGAGTTCAGAAAGTACTCCACCTCCCGCTGAACCCAATCCGATTGAGCCGCGTCCGGGGTAGCGCAGAGTATAAGGAAGTCAGAGTCTGAAAGCGCGGTGGCGATGGAATTCCAAAGGTTAGGTTGCGCCTTGAGCGCTGTACGATCTCGAAATATTGGTCGCCCACGAACCCTATAGGCCGGAATCGCTAAACGAGCCATTCCGCGATGAAGTCGATCGATTGCATTACTGTTGTCGCTATGTACATACGATATAAAAGCGCGATAGCGAGACATAAGCCTTCATCCTTGTTTGCTATCAATTGCTTTCAGCGGCCTCAGTCATTATCCGCCAACTTGCAAGGTTGGCCCAAATTTTGGAGCCGCAACTCCATTCAAGAATTGCTCTTTCACCACTTTCTTGTGTTCAATCTTTCTGGCCTGATTTCGCCCCAATGCTACAAGTCTCTCGATCTTTTCAAGGCGTCCGTCATCCATGCTGAATTCATTTGCAGGTACAATGTGATCAATACGATGATATCGATCTTTTAGAAGCAGTTTGGCCTGAGCCGATGCAGATTCTGCTTGTCCGCGCATCAGTAGGTCAATTAGCCCGATATTCCAACGTAGCGCACCCGAGTGTTCGTGTTGAGCTATTGTGTGGGCAGAATATGTTGTGCCGATACTAAGAATTGCTATTTCCGAAATAGGCTGATCTAGAAACGCTACTGCCTCCACCAAACCTATCATGCTTGGGTTGTTTGCCCATACGCCTCCGTCGACATATTGTGATCCTTTGAAATCCACCGTCCTGGCGGCCTTGAAGTAGGTAGGAGCTGCAGACGTTGCCAAGGCAACATCTATTGCCGAAAGATCAATGTCGTGCACGAAATCAGGTGTGTGAGCTGTTTTGAATAGGTATATTCTGCCCTCGACTGCATCATATGCTGGTATAACCAACCTGTTAGTAGCGTTTCCAATTCTCAATTCACCTAAGATGGCGGAGAGTTCAGATCTCAAAGGAGCTTGCGAAAGTTTTGGCGCCAAAAGTTGACGAAGGGAGGCTCGAGCTCGAGCGAACCGACTTGTGTGAGGAAAGATATTTGGCCCTTTGTCTTGATAAAAACTCAGAAGATCAGAGGAAGAGAATCCCAAACCAAGCCCTAGTGCAAGAATGCCTCCGGTAGATGTACCGACAATAAGGTCAAAGTGGGAGGAAACAGGTTCGCCAATTTGCTCTTCAAGTTCGCAAAGAACAGATGCGGTGAAAGCACCTAGAATTCCACCTCCATCAAGGCAAAGTATTCTGAACATATATTTTTTCCAATGTACTAGATCACCACTAACCTTAACGCATCTGTCAAGAGTAGACTAGACTCGCGACGACGCAGCGATTGCAAACTTCTAAGTGGACCTGTCGCGTTTCTGTGCCGTCCCGAGTGCTCGTTTAGGCCGCTTTCCCTTCGAATGCGACAGGGCTTTTCCAGCCCAGTGCTGAGTGCCGTCTGTGCGGACTTTAGGAGCCGTTGATGTATTCGAAAATTGCCGGTTCTGCGGCCCTGCGGGTTGGCCACGAACTTCGCCAGATCAGCAAGGGGTCGGACATTGAAAGCTCGCAAAAAACGAAAGCTGGAAAACTGGTAGACGTCTTGGCATGCGTGACGCGCTCAAGAATGTAGATGTCATCCTCTACGATGAATTTGCTGATTGCCTAAAGAACCTAGAAGGCCGCTTGTCTGAAACGGGTTAGCAAACTCTCGAAATCAAGCAGCATCTCGAAAATCAGGTGGATCCTGGTTGTTGAGAATGTATTGCCGTTTTTCAGGCGGCTTAGGTAGTGGCTCTGATTTATCGAATTTTTCGATAAGTTGGCTTTGGTTCTTGAGGTTTAGTCTCCACAACTCAGGCCTCTCGCGAAATGGTTCTGAATTATCGAAATGCTCGATAAGTTCGATAACTGGGCCGTTTTGGTTCACCAAAGGGGACACCTTTCCCAAAATCGCAAAACCACCGCTCAATTGAGCGGTGGTTTTGGTTCGAGATGGGGTAGAAAAGTTCTACGCAGTTAAGCCATATTTTGAGAAGCCCAAGGGGGTATCGAACCATAGAAAAATCCACATGGTATCATTAGTGAAATGCGCGATAATCTGCAGGCAAACCAACTAGAAAGAACTGATTTGGATCACTTGATCGACAAGCCCATTGATTCACAAGATGCTGACATACTCGGTTTTCGAAATGTCGCCAAATCCTTGCTTGAAGCTATTACTGCTCAACCCAATACTACCAGTCTCACCCTAGGTCTTGATGGATCTTGGGGGTCCGGAAAATCCAGCATTCTAAAAATGCTCGAAACATCGATTGAGAAACAAGACAACGATGATGAAATAGGTCTCGTTGTGATACCTTTTTCGCCCTGGTTGGTGACAAACCGTACAGCGTTAGTTGCTTCGTTCTTCGCTCAACTTGGTTCTGCGATTGATGAAGCAGAGCATAGAATTCCTAAAGATTGGGGCATATTCAAAAAGAGGGCAGCAAAATCACTGCGGAAAGCACGGAGAAAGCTGAATAGGTTTAGCAGTCTAATTTCTATCGCCTCTTCCGTGACCGCCTCTTTTGACCCCACCATGATATCGACGGTCGCTGCCGGTAGTTCTAAAGCCGCTGAAAAAATCACACGCGAAAGTGAGAAAAATCAAAAAACACTAGAGGCGATAAAGGACGAACTAACTGCTAGCTTATTGCAAATAGCCAAAGCTGACCCATCGTTCAGGATTATTGTTCTAGTTGATGATTTAGACAGGCTTGACCCTGATGACGCATTGGAGGTGCTCCGCCTAGTTAAGGCAGTGGGCGATTTTCCCGCGACAACATACTTGTTAGCCTACGACCGTGGGGCAATCGCTCATGCTATTGAACATAGCGCAAAGGTAGAAAACGGAGATCTTTACCTTGAGAAAATAATTCAATTTTCCTTCAAGGTACCACCTCTTGAGCCATTCCAACTGCGAAATTGGCTTAGATCTGAGCTCGACGAGTTATTCCCTAATTGTATTGACCCTAACACCACCCACGCATCGTCAGTATTGGATCATTGGTCAGGGAGATTGCTTCACACACCGCGAGACGTGAAAAGGCTTTTGTTTTCGTTGCGGGCAATCTGGCCTAATATCAAAGGGAAAGCTGATCTGTTAGATCTTGTCTGGCTACAGCTATTAGCTCAAAAGGCTTCAGAAAACGATAAAGATCTCTACTCTTGGGTAGTTAGGTATCTTCAGGCGATCGAAGCCATCGCGATTGGTGGCAGTATCACTGGCGAAAAGCAAGATCGAGAACAGCTTGAAGTAATACTGACAAATCTTGGTTGGAAAAAATACGTTCATGGCGAGAATGGAAATTCCATGGATTTCCATCATCTAGATGAATTGCTGATTGGCGTGACATCAAGTTTTTTGGGTGCGAACGAAGATGATTGGACGCATAAACTTGATGATGCATCTCTCCAAAGATTTAGAGACGGCAAGAGACTATCATCGCCTTGGCACTGGAGGTTGTATTTTGCATTCGATGAGCCTTCCCACGCAGTTACTGATGATGAGTGGAATGCGTTAGTCGACGCATCAAAGGAATCCGTCGAGAAATTGGCTGCGGCTATTTCGATGGTACTCGATTTTCGGGGAGGGCAGCGAAGGGACGCGGCCGATCAGATTATTAGCCGTGCCACTCATGCCGCGACTAAATCAAATCTGGAGCATCCTAACAGGTGGTTAGTTGCGATCACCAAGCAAGCAGCGTCATTGGAAGGGCATTCAAAAATGGACCGGTTTTTTGGTCTGACCAACATATTTGAAATGCAGTATAAATTATTCGCTCGGACAATAATGAACCAACTTCAAAACGGTGTGCGCTCCGATACCATCAAGGAAATTTTTGAACAAAAGTCGAATATTTGCCCTGCTTCAATTTTGCTTCGCGACCAATTTCATCTTTCAAAAAAGGACGAACACGAAAAACAAGAGAAATACTTTCTGACGGATAAGGAGTTAGAAGAGGTTTCGCAGAAGCAACTAAATATCTACGATAAACTTGATCCCAGCAGCTTTCGAGAATTGTGGTCACCTTATGATGTCCTTTACGCATGGAGAGATGTCAGCGGATCAAACACCGGCCCCAAGAAACTCCTAGATAAAGCATTTTCTGATGAAGAAGGACTAGTGAGTACACTTGAGATCTTGAAGTATGTCAGCAGCAGTTCGCAAAATGGTATCCCACGTGTACCTGAAGGGTTTTTGAAGAATTTTGTAGATACCGAGTTTCTCAAGAAGAAATTGGACTCTTATGCTGGCGGCACCGGTGCGCTGGCAGATAGGGCTGCTGATTTATCCAAGTTGTGGTGGCCAGAGGAAAAATAGGTTCTCCAAGCAGCTATGCCGCGTTTTTAAGATTATCGGGCCGTTGATTTTTAAGATTTCGTCGCCATTGTTCTGACTTCTCGGGAATGGGTTCTGATCTATCGAAATGCTCGATAAGTTCGATAACTGGGCCGTTGTTGTTCACCAAAGGGGTCAGTTCGGAAAAATTACGGCTCTGGAGCCACGAATATGGCTTAAGGCAAAGCTCTCTTCCGATCACCGCTCGGTTCGAGAAGCAATTTTCAATCATCCAACGTTTTTCCGCTGGCTTTGCTGATCTATGAAGCTCTGCAAGGTTTTTCATGAGTTCGAGGAACTTTTTCATTTGCGCGCCTGTCGGGTGAAATTGGGTCGATTTTCCCTGTTCTTCTTTCAGAGCAGCGAGTTCTAACTTCAACGTTCGTTTACGCTCAAAGAAGTCATCCTGGCTGATTGCATTGTCGACCAACAAGTCGGTCAGTCGAGATAAGCGAGCCATTGCCTGGTCCATGCGTAACTCAACAGAGCGAATACCTTCGTCACGCTCGTCACTGTCAATCCACGCCATCCAATCTTTTTGAAGTTGCGCCGCTTGATCGTCTGATATTTCGTACCGAGTAAATGCAGTGGATATTGCGTTCGCCAAACGATCCTCTCTGATAGTCATGGTCGGACAGGAAGAAACCTGACAGCGGTAATAAACGCGTCCTTTCTGCAGTTCCGGGGTCATTGGTCCATCGCAATGCCCGCAACGGAACAGTCCTCGGTAGAGATGATTGTGCCGGGTGATTTTCTTGCCTGCTTTGCCCGCCTTCACATCCTGCACCCTCTGAAACATTTGAGTATCAATTATCGGCTCATGAATGCCCTGATACACCGCACCTGTCCGTTTGATTACAATGAGGCCGGTGTAAAAGGGGTTGCCGAGAATGGTTTCAATACCGTGTTGGCTGATTGGCTTTCCCGCTAGGTTTCTCAAGCCAAGATCTTCAAGGACGGGCATCAACGATCGCATCGAATATTGACCAGAAGAATAGAGCCTAAACGCTTCTTTGATGAGTGGTGCTTTTTGCGGGCAAGGCGTTTTAGGATTACCCCGTCCATTATCTAAATACCCAATTGGCGCACGAAACGGATACAGCCCTTGCTTGAGACGACCATTGAGGCCTTTGATACATTCTTCGCGCAGGTTATGGACGTAGTGTTCGGCGATGACAGCCTGGAGATTGGCAGCCAGACGCCCGCCTTGTGATTTGAAATCCAGGCTCTCGGTGGCGAAGAAGATGTCGATGCCAAGACTAGGTAATTCAGATACCAGTGCCCAATCGCGTAAATTGCGAGCGCTACGGTCGATCTTGTGCATGATGAGACCTTGGGCCTCGCCTCGCTTTAGTTTTCGAAGCACCTGATTAAAGATCGGCCGACCCCTCTTGGCAGCGGTCTCCTTTTCCTCAAACCAAGCGGTGACTGTGAGATTGTGCTGACTCGCAAAAGCCGTGATGGCATCTTTCTGTGCTTCGAGGGACACCCCTTCACCTTGCTTCTGGGTGGACACTCGAATGTATCCAAAGCACGGTTTCATATATCGTCTGTTTTGTGATCAGACTCTACCAAATCTTCAGAATTTTGCGAATCCGGCTCATCTCTCCAGGGCCATGACCCGTCTTCAAGCATGCGCAAATAGATGCGTTTGCAAAGTTCGAGATGTTGCCGCAGATGGTCGTCATTAGTCATGCCCCCATGGTATATCTGGCACCAAAATTCGCTAGCAGTCATTTTATCGACCGCGATGATGCGGTGGATACATGGAGGCCGAAAATGGTTTCAGACGCTCACCCTTGTTCATAAGCCAGACAGCCGAGCGATGGTTGGGCTGGTTTTGCAGGTCCTGCGCGGAAAATGGCGGCAGAAGCCTCTCGAAGAGTGGCGCATCATTCGCACCGACGCGGTAGACAATCATCGTGCCCATATTGCCCAGAATGGCGTCCTGCACCTCGGTGTCGGTCTGTGAAAGGTGCTGGTGGGCGAGAACAAGCCCAAGGCCATATTTCCGCGCTTCTGAGAGCAGTCCAGCGAATGATTTTGTCGTCAGATTGTGGAATTCATCGACATAGAGAAAAAACGGGCGGCGGGCCATCTCTGGGAGCCCATACCGGGTAAAAGCTGCCTGCATGATGCGGGAGGTTATCAGGCCGCCCATGATGTTCGAGATATCTGCACCAAGCCGCCCCTTAGCCAGGTTCACAATCAGAATTTCTCCGTGATCCATCAGCATACGAAACCGTAGCGGCTCCTTCGGTTCACAGAGTGCTGTCCGAACCGCCGGATGTGCCAGAAACGCGCCGATTTTATTGGCGATGGGCGAGACCCCGTCAGCGCTGCTCTGGTAGTTCATCGCCGTATATTCATGTTTCCAGAAGAATCGTACCTGCGGATCGTTCAGGTTTTCCGTCACTTGCCGTCGAAACCCTTTGTACACGAACAGCTCTAGGATATCGCGCAGATCGGCCGACGGTTGTTCCAACAGCGCCAGCACTGCATATCGCAAAACATGCTCCATGCGCGCACCCCAGGCATCCGGCCACTGCTTCTTCAGGGTCTCGATGAGGGCGGACGCTACCAATGGTCGGTATCGCGCCGACACGTTCTTGAGTGGGTTGTATCCAAGCGGACAGCCCGGATCGGCTACATCCCAGTAGTGGTGTCTGACATCGAGGCTCTGATGCAATCGCTCCGCCAGATCGCCATGTGGGTCAATGAGGCATAAACCTCGTCCAAATGAAGCATCTTGCCATGCAAGGTTCTGAAGGAGCGTAGATTTCCCGGTGCCCGTCTGACCAATTAAATACAAATGCAGCAGCCGGTCTTTTTGTGCAATGCCAAACGGCGCCGAGTTTTCATAACGGCGGTAGGCAAGTCCTAAAACGGAAACAGCACCCTGCATCGCGCCATTGTCTATGATTGCGCTACCGTCATACTAGCAGACAAGAGATCGGCAGAAACGATGCGGTGAATGGTTCTATGAGGCGTCCCAGACATTCACCCGTGCCAATCTCGCCAGGTTTTAAACAGATCATTCGCTGTGGCCAGCTTCGACCATCAAACAGTGGACGGAGCTGCCGTTCAGTTCAGTAGTGGCAATGTCTGCTAATGGGCTGCTGGTCAAAAACGGTCGTTTGCGCCGGTGACAAAAACGTATGAGTTTTGTCCTTTAAGGAGCGACAACCGCCCTTATCGCCTCAGCGGCGACGACGGCACCTCCGGCAGTGAGCATCCACTTGATAGCTGGTCCAACTTGGTCAGCGACACTGTCAGAGCTTCTTCGAAGAAATCTGGCCAGCGATCTACTTGCTTCGACCTTAGCCGCATCGAGCTCTAATTGAAGCGCTTCATTAGTCTTTTGCTTCTTTTCTAATTTCTCTTGAAGGTCTTTGACCGTGTCCAGCAGAAGCTTGTTGATTGCTTGTATCTCTTGACTGTCCCGGTCATTTGGTCGTTCCGGCAGAGCCAGTCGCACCATTTCGCAAACAGCGAAAATCTCGACCAAGGCAGCATCAAATTGCGCTTCCGATCCAGCGTCACTCGATGCAGTCAAGGCACGTTTGGCGAAGTCTTTCCGCCGGACACCAAGCTGTCTTATCTTCTGGCGCTATCAGGAAGCTGAACGTGAGAAGGCCATTTGGTCTGAGCGTTGTATTCTATGAACTGGAGCTCAGCACCTCGCAGGTCACACTCGGATAAGTCTGAACCACAAACATTTGCGCAGGAAAGGTTTGCACCGGATAGGTCAGCGTTCCCGAGAATGCGATCTTGTAGGTCGGCGTGGGAAAGATCGATCTGGAAATCGGTATCCCTGACTGCATGAGAAGCACGGCTATCGTCGTCTCTCTGTCCTGAGCGCCGGCCGTTCCACTCGTCGATACTCCTAATCAGACGATCAACCTGTTTTTGCTTAATAAGACCGCTTTAAGTGCCTCTATCTCTTATACTGTGGCTATAGATCGGCGACTTCCGATCGGGAAGCAACTTAACCCAAGAATCCCGCGTCGCTTGAAATCAAATGTGCGAAATATATTTCACAGTAGCCTTCCGTCTTCGAAACCGTCGGAGAAATCTGCGACATGTATGGGCCGCAAGAGTGCTGGAATTACTTTCACGCTGCCGGATATGTCGCAGGTTAATTTAGAAATGCTTTAGCTTTGCCATGCAGATTGCCCGTGGGCTTGTTAGGGTCTGATGCCGGAGGGGGCAGGTCACGATCGACTTATTGTTCGCCTCAAATCATTTGATCTGTATCACCGGCAATATGTCACGTGTGATGACTAATTTGACCATCTCGTTCGGGCTGCGTTAGTCAGCACGTGGTACTACTCCGCATCGGCACCAAACCAATTGTCATTTGACAGTGCGATGACGTCCAAAAAGTCATTAAATGTTCGCGTTATCTTGCCAGCCAAAATTTCGCCTTCCTCGCTGGTTAGCTTTTCAATGTCCCCAGCTTCATTGTAAGCGATGGTAATTGATCCTTCCCCAACTAATGATACACGATGGAGTTTACCAAACGTGTCGCTGTATTCAATTTTTAATGTCTGGCCTGTGGCATCGGAAATCCATTTATAGCGTCCAATCGGATCATAACCAATTTTCAAGGATAGGCTATTGCTGCTGTGTGCAGCCGTTATGTTACCAGCATGGTCGTATTCGTAAGTCCACATGACACCAGAGCCTGATTTTTCTTTATCGCTTGTGTCGAACCAGTCGAAAACAGAGGTGTATTTTCCTCTTTCATCGAACTCCAAGTGTTCTCGATAACCTTCGGCCGTGATTTTCTTCTTTGGGTTTCCGGCACTATCATATTCATAATGTGTAACGTCACCATTTACGTTCACTGTCGACGGTCTAGCTAAATACGGATGGTAAATGGTATCAGAGAAATCGTCGCCAAGATAAGACAATACACGTTTCAGATAATGTTGACCATCATCGCCCACTTCATGCCAAAACTCATAGCTCGCTTCGAGACTCAACTTACCATCACATGACTTGGTTACACTTGATTTATAGTGGTTTTCGGGGTCGTCTTCTTGCGGCACATAATTGTACACTTCAAGGCAGCCATCTCGTTCCTTGAAACTTGTAACCCAATCTTTTTCTTGATTGTAAGTAAGAACTTTGTCCGTATCATCTGGATATCGAATTCGTGTGAGATTGTGTGCTTCGTCGTATTCATAAAAGTACGTGTTTCCCCATGCATTTTGCATCTCCACGAGGTCTTCGCCCTTATAGTGATATGTGGATTCAAATCCTTCAGAAGACAGGATTGAGACAATTCTTCCACTAGCCTTGTCGATCTCAATCTCTAGCCATCGACTTTGATCGTCGCGAATTCGTCGAAGCACGCCATCTTTATAAGAAAAATGCGCAAAATTATTTTCGGAATCTCTCGCGAATACCAATTTCCCAGATCGGTCAAATCGTTGCAGACCACCTTCGGAAGTATGTCGCACGAAGTTGAAACCATCAAATTCTATGAAATTAGATGTGTCCCGGCCACTTACGTATCTTTCCAATAATAGAAGTGGCGGTCGCCATGATGCGTAAATATTGTACTTTGAAATTAATACAGCCCGCAAGTCTGGGTTATTCAAGGACCTTTCGAATTCTCTTCGTAGTTTCTCCAACTCTGCTTCTGAAGTAGACTTGCGAGATGCTGCAATTTGCCTGACCGCCTCCTCATTCGCAGCCCGCATCTGCGTTCGATTCAAGGTCGCAGAAGAAGTGTACAAAGTCTCAAGACCGGCGCCGCACTCTTTATGTAATAATCCACCAGAATCAGTGGTGACGAGTCTCGACTCAAAATCGGAGCACCAACCAAAACCAAATAGCCCGTTGAACAAGGACCGACTTTTGTAGCCTCGACGAACCACTAAATCGAAACCTTCTCCCGGAACGATCAAATCCGTCCAAACGATCAGGTAACTTCCGTCTTTCATGTCAACTTCTGCACGCACCGGCCCAACATTCGACGCGATTAGCATCAGTGCGACTAGGAAACTGCTCCAAGCTCGTGCGGTGCGGCTAAAAAATGTACGGCTGATCGCAAACATAAATCCCTAGTCTTCCCTTAATGTAATCTTGCACGAATGCTCGGTGCGCCTGCCAGCTCAAGTAGTTCTTCCATAGTTCCGAAGGTCCGCCATAGGTGCGCATCAAGCCCTTTCCCAATTGTTAGAAATGTTTCGGAACTCGGACTGACAACTACTCTAAAAATTGAATTCAAAGGCTGGTCAAAGACGCCAAGCAAGGTTCCGGAACTGCGATCCCAGATACGTACTATGCCTTCAGTTGATGTGGTGATCAGTTTCGAGTCGTCTGAGCTAAATACGGCGCTAGTAATGGATTTGGAACGAAAGCCTAGCTCCAACTGCAGTCTTCCGTCTGAGGCGTCCCAAACTACGGTTTTTCCATCAGTCGACGCCGAAAGAATAACAGTTCCATCTCTGTTGAATGAACAACCAATAATTTCAGCACCGTGAGAAATACGAAACTGTTCTAGTCCAGTGGCTTCGAACCAAACTAGCAACTTACCTCCGGTTGTGCACGTCAGTAGTCGTTGAGAATTCGCAGCAATGTCTATGCCGACAATCTGATCTTCATGCTTCAATATTTTGAGACTGGACTGTTCTCCATACACGTCGACAATTGCAACGTTGCGGTTTTCGAGCCGGGCAACTAGTCGATCTCCTTTGGCATTGAACTGAATCTCCAAAATCGGCGCCCCCAATTCCCACCGTGAGGTCTCGGCACCTGACTGTGTGTTCCAAAAGATGATTGATCCATCAGTGGAAGCCGTCGCGAGCAACTCGCCGTTGGGAGAGTAGTCTAGATCGCTAACTAAGGAAGTTCCGTGAGTAAGTTCGTACCGTTTAGTCCGTGAACTGAAATCCCAAACTTCCACGATCGAGTCGAAGCTCACGGTGCTAAAACGGCTCCAACTACGGTCAAACGCGAACTTTTTAACCGGTCTCCCGACATTGATCGGCTCAAGTTCAGCGGCACCATTGGTGGAATTCCAGAAACGAACCATTCCATCCCAGGCACCGGTGGCTACTAGCGGCTGGCTGGGATGAAATGCGCCGTCTCTGATTAACCCGTCGTGTCCGACAAGTGACGCTAAGTAAGAAGGATTGGCACGCGAAAACACCTCGAGCCCACCGTCTATCTTGGATACGGCGAAAGTCAATTCGTCTGGATGCACCGCCAATGACCAGGTGGAAGCACTTCTTTGGCTGGCCAAACCAGTGATTAGTCCGGAATTTCGATCCCAAACACGTACTGATCGATCGATGGAGGTTGTAACCACGGCCGCATCTTCAGCAATAAATCTTGCCGAAACCACTCGGTCATTATGCCCAGAATATACCTGCAGCTCTCGGCCGCTTCTTGCATCCCATAGCCGCGCGGTTCCGTCGGATGATGCCGTCAAAAGGAGCTCGCCCTGTGAATCGAAGTTCACGTCGTTAACTATGTCCTGGTGGCCAACGAGCTTGTAAAGTCGTTCCCCGCTGGACATGTCCCAAATGATAGCTGAATTATCGCTCGACGCAGTCGCCAGCAGCTTCCCATCGTCGCTAATTTCTGCGCTCCAAATCTCGTCTATATGTCCCTCAAATTTTTTCACAGCGTTGCGTAATTTTAGAGACCAAAGTGTCGCTGTGTGATCGCGGGAAGTGCTCACTAGAAACTCGTCATTGCCGTGAAATGACAGGGACGTTATGCTTTCATTGTGTCCGAGAAGATTATAGGCTAGCTCACCTGTATCTACGCGCCAGATTTTCACATTGCCGCCCGAATCTGAACTCGCTAGAAGTTCACCGGACGGCGAGTAAACAACATCAGTGACTTGTCTTTGGCCGTGTGGCAACTCGAAAACGATTTCACCTAATTCGACATCCCACACACGAGCAGTACCGTCGAAAGAGGCCGTAGCAAGTTGAAGTCCGCTTGGACTGAAATCGAGAGCTTCTATTTCGGCGCGGTGCCCGGCGAACGTTTGAATTAGGCGGCCGGTGCTTACATCCCAGATTCGGGCAATGCCATCAAAAGAGGCCGACGCGAGTTTTTTTCCGGCGGCGTCAAAGGCTATGTCAGAAATATGCCCCTCGTGTGCTTTCTCCCTGAATATCAATGACAGGCTAGTAACTACTTTATACAATGCAACTTTGGCCTCATCCGACCACGGCCTCAGGTAAGCACTAATCATGTTTGATTGAACTGGTGCAGACCTAAGCGCGAGTTGTAGAGCCCTTTCTGGCGCTCCCCTGTTCAGCTCGCGAATCGATGATTCAGCCAATTCCCTGGACTGTATTTTCGACACCTCACGCGTTTGCTCAATTGCAAAAAAACCGACAAGTGTTGATATTGCTGCTAAAACGCTTACCGCGATCGACAATTGTTTTTGCTTGCGAAAGGCTATTCGGAGTTTGGCTTCGCGGTCTTTCGATTCGGTCAATTCCTGTTCGAGAAATTTCGCTCTACTTTGAGTAACTGCCAGTGCGAGAAGTTTCGACATCCGAGAATGTTCGGCTCTGAGCTGATGACTATTGAAATTGTCCCATTCAGACGCGATCAACACTGTTCTTTGAGCGTTTGGCCATCTCGTTAAGATAGATTCCGGCACACTACGGTCTTGAGCTCCATATGCATCGATTAAGATTGGCGCGATTTCTGGTCGGTTTTCGAGCCACCAGTCGATTTCATGATGCACCCAGTCAGTTTTTCCGTTCTTTCGTTCGTCGATCCGGGCACCGGCCGTACAGATCATTATGAAGGCGCGAGCTCTCTCCAAGTTCAGCTTGTGGACTTTTTTCCAATCACCAGCCGTCGGCTCATGCTTGTCTTGATAGACTTTCAGCGTAAATTGCTTTTTTAGACCAGTCTTGGGGTCGTGTGCTTGAACAGGCTGACCCTCAAGAAGCGCGGCAACTTTGTTCGCGGCTTCCGTACCATCATACTGTCGGTAGCATAAAAAAACTGGCCATAACTCTTGTGATTCAGCCATTAGTATACCTTACTGAAGAATTTGTGATATTCAATTTACCACTGTAAATCCCAGCTGCCAAATGGGGTAACCCGGTACTCAATTATACATTTGACGGAGCTCATTTGGAACCAGACGTTTTTCGGGAACGTGTTTTGGTGGGTCCAACGAAATTCATCATTCAGACAATCAATGTCTGCTTCACACGCAAATGTGACATTCGTGCTGATTGCGGCATCATGAACTTTGGCTCTTCAAGTCTTTTCGCCGCTCGATGCACGAACGCCCGTTGTCGGAGAACGCTGTCATTCGCATCACAATCCGCTAGTTTCACGCGGTCTCGCCCGGACGGGCAATTTCCTCGACACCGCGAGAACCGTTGCCATCAGCCATATCGCCTCATCCGATATGGTGACTGCTATCGCTATCCACAGATCCGCTGCATTATGATCCCGGGTCGTTCTTTCCACGGCATCGCCTGCCGTGGAGCGTGTGGGAAATCCCTCCCGCGCGCTCCATCGGAAGGAGATGTATCATGGGTAATTTGCAAGACGATGTTGAGGGTGATGTGGGCGCGGTTCCGCGCTGTCAGTGCTGTGGATCAGAACGGGTAGCTAGGGATGCCTGGGCCTGCTGGAACCCTGAAAGCGGGTTATGGGAGCTAGAGAATGTGTTCGACGACGCGCATTGCCACAAATGCGAAGGCGAAACAAAACTTGTCTGGGCACGGCAGGAAATCCCACCAAACCAACGCATCCGCGAGCTGAACGACAGGTTCCGTCGGGGTGGTCTTGGCAACGGGTCGGTCATGCTGACCAGCGGCATTCAGGAACGCGGTGGCGTATTTGTAGCGGCCGCTGTCAAGGCGGTTCGGAGTTTCGACAACTTCTCGAACCAAAACGATCCCTGGGGCGAGCACGATTTCGGCGCCGTTGAGGTCGAGGACGAAAAGGTATTCTGGAAGATCGACTATTTTTCGCCCGATCTGACCGCCGGAAGCGAGAACCCGGCCAATGAAGGTGTCACCCACCGGGTGCTCACTATCATGCTTTCGTCGGAGTATTGACCATGGCCAAGGATGACTATGAGCGTTTCAACCTCGTCTGGCAGGATCGCATCATCGAGGTGTCCTATCAGGCCAATTGGCTCAATTCCGGCCACTGGCACCTCGAGCTTCGCTGCGACGATCCGCTGCCGGTAACGGGTACAGGATATCGTTCATGTTTTGTTCCTGCGCACTGCTTAGAAGGCGCTGAAGCAATCGAGGTGTATATCCTCAACTGGCTTGATCACTCTGCAGAAGACCCAGAGTGGCTGAAATTGCTCGAAGAAAACCGCCAACTCTCGCTCTTCTGAGCCCCTATCACCGGGCCCGATACGCTGCCTGCTAGCCAGGCAGCGTTTTTTATGTGCGAATGCCAATTCTTGTAAGAAACGGGGGGGGAATTTCGTCTTCGCGGTGGCAGCTCCGGCAGTCACAGCCGTCTCACCGGGGCTCATCCCAGCGTCAGTCAAGGATGTAGCTCCACCGCCTTTTGTCAGCATTTGCAGGGACGAACGCGCCCGAACGGGATGGGCGTTATGTGCCGGACCCTATGAGGGGTCCGGATCATGCGCACCCGCCCAGGCGTATCCCGCGGCACCGCGAAGACCGATACCCAGTCACCATATCACCGCACACCATACCGTGCCTGCTAGGACAGGCCGCCTTGGCGCTCTAGACTGATGCTCTATCAGTTTAAGCACATGAGACTTATGAGTACACAATTCGCCCACGACCTGCGCACGGCGCGCAGGAAGGCTGGCCTCACCCAGGATGACCTTGCCCATCTTCTGGATACCCATCAATCGGCGGTATCAGATCTGGAAACGGGCAAACAGCGCCCTGGTCTTTATGAGATCATCGAGCTTTCGCTCATCTATGGCCGATCCTTCGAGAGCTTTTTCGAGGAGGTGCTGGCGGAACGGCGCAAGCTTCTGCGGCGGCGGCTGAAGACGCTGCCCGATCTCAAAAAACCTACCGCCGACACATTTAACCGCGCCAGCTCGCTTGAGAGAATGAAAGAGCGGCTGAAACCCCCGCAGGATCATGGCGGCGCTTAGGGTCCTGTCGATTGCAGTTGCATCGGGCCGCGCCGGTTATGTCTTCATGCAGGGCACGCAACTGCTGGATTGGGGCATCACCGTCAAGGGGGTAAAGACCGGCAATGATCTCGTCGGGTTCGTGCAGAAACTCGTCAACGATCTGAAACCCGATGTGGTCGTCACCGAAAAATGTGACGACCGATGCCGGAAAGGCGGTCATTCCCGGGAGCTAATAGCCAGCATCGCGGAACTTGCCAGCCACAATGAGGTGCTGGATGTCTCGGTCCCGCGCCCGCGCAATTTCACATCAAAATACGAAGAGGCCACGCATTTGGTGAAGAGATATCCCGATGTCGCGGGATATCTGCCCGAGTGCAAGCGCCGTATTTTCGAGTTTGAACCGCGCGGCATGATCATCTTCGAAGCCGTCGCCCTGGCGGAGGCGGTTATTCTGGGGCCGCCGGATGCTCTGGCAGCGGCGATGGGTTAGACCAGCTGCTTCAGTTCTTTTTAAACCGTCCCGGTTCCGGGGCGGTTTTTTTCCTGCGAGGATCGGAAGCGCGAGCGGTTCACATCAGACCCTCACCGCCACGTGCGATCCGCGATGGCCAATTCGTCTCCGCCGTTGGCGTTGGCGTTAATGGCGGTTGTGGTCATCGACGCGCGCCCGGTCCATAGTTGCAGAAGATTGAGCAGAACACCGTTCATGGTTGCCTCGATGCAGTAGCAGTTTCTGAGACCTTTGGAACAGGCGTAGCCATCACTCATTACCGAAACCGGCTGCGATGCGACAAAGTGAATGTCCGCGCCGGGCGACATCTTGAACTCAGGACAGTGCGTCATTCCATCTTTCGTTTCTGCGAGTAGCATTGGCAAGCAGATATCCTTGACAGCTTCCAAGATATGTCGTGTAACCATCTGATTTCTTGTAAACTTTGTGATTTCATGTACACTGTAGACATATGAACAAGACAAAAACGATCCGCGTGAGCCAGGACACTTACGAGCAGCTCATCGCATACAAAGCGCAGATAGAGATCGAAAATCGGCAAACAGTTTCCTTTGATGAAACCATTGATCTGCTCCTCGGGGAAATTGCTGGTCTTGAATATGAATTGGCCTCAGAGCGCCTGCGACAGTCAAATTAAAGATTTCAGGCTGATCAGACCTGGATTGCCGAGACCTCCGCCATACACGCTCGCTCAATCAAGAATTGACCCATATCTGCTCATATCCAACCTTCCTCTCAGATGGCAGCTTTGGTTGCGGTTGGCAGGAGGCTGCACTGAAATGACCATTTCGATAGAGATAGATGGCGACCATAGTCAATTATCTAGAAACCATTCCGCCTTGCTTTCATTGTCTATCGATGAAAAATGGTGAGTGTCCTGAACGATCATATGCCTCGTTGAATAGCCAAGGCATGAGTTCAGGTGGTCTTCGCGGAAAAACAAAATATGGAACCCAACTAAAAAGTAAAAAGGGTTCCTCGGGAGCATTTTTGACCATGTTGCAGGCATGACGATAGTTGGTGGTAAGGTAGATGTTAAAAAAGCCACCACCAAACGCGAACTCTTTCTTGTACGCGCCACTTTTGATGTATGATTGATACCTTCGCATCTTTTCTCGGATCGAGTTTCCATTCTTTTCCGAATTGATGCTTTCGGTCATCATATCGATTTCTACCGCAAAGAGCTTGACCTTCTTGGCCTCGTTGTACCGAATACCAAAAAGAACATCCGGCGAGAATGTCTCACCAGCCACCTGAAACTTCGGAGCCTGCCCTACCTTCTCTATAGCATTGTTGATGACTGTATCGTGATGGATGAAGGTAAACACGTCTGGCTGCTCCAGGCACTGCAATTCGATGTTCGCCGTAAAGCAAGAGCGCAAGAAATCATGCCACCAAGACGATGACGACGCGGGCGTGCTGAGCCGCAAAAGATCAGCGTCGCGCAAAGCCTCGATTGCATGTTTTGAAGGGCGATGAACACGAAAACTACTGTTTGGCCGAAAAACGTCTTGAAGCTGCTGAAACGGCCAATCGATATACGCGCCGTTATGCCGCGTCTTCGTTTCATGAAAGAAATCCCGATACCGCCTGCTCGTGCATACTGTCTTCGGGCTTTTTGAATAGCCCATAAGGTATCGATACTTGTGGATGTATGGTGTCGGCAGATCACCATGCCGGTGTTGCCAGGAAAGCGTCTTTAGGTCACGATCGGACAGATGAATGTAAACACCCTTCGGAGATCGAACAAAATTAATCCGTCTTCCCAGGCTGTCAGTTCGCGCGATCTGATTTGGCGGCTTCCTCATAGGGCACTGAATATAAAACAGAATTTCGGCTGTAAACGTGCGGTATGTGCTCGTATGAGTGCCCATGTCATGCCATGGGGAGGTATGAATAGTGCCAAAAAAATTTGATCCCACACCGTACCGAAGCAAAGTGGGCAAAATATCTAACCGGTTCGACCCGACACCATATCGAAGCAAAGTTTCTCGGTTCAAAGAGGCGGACCCAAACATTCCGTATGTGCAAAACGCTTTGCGCGCACTACAGCTTCCGACAGAATTTTCTGACGACGCTGTATACCATCACTTGGGAGACATTGATCTAAGCACATCAGAGGAAGTTATCGGCGCGATGGTCTACACATATTGCGCAACAGAAAATCGAAGAGTTTTCGACTATGCGGAATATCTAGACGCATTTAGACGCCGATCACAGATCCAAAACCAGATAGATTCTTATCATAAGCACGAACAAACAGAAGAAATTCGATACGCCGAGTATCAAGCGCGTCTAAGCGATTGGGAAATGAAGGATGCTGAGAAACGTGGATCACCTCCGCACTACTTTGAACGCCCGGGACCATCGATGCCGAACAAACTCGAAACCAGCTTTGTTTCCCTATTTCGCCTCTCCAGACATTCGCCCGATCTACGCGGCTATCTCGAATATCTTCAGGATGAAGCACCTGAGCTTTGGCGGCGTGTTCACACGCCGCTTCCGCTGCACATCGAAGAAAACCCAGATCGACCACACGGATATGTCCTTGGTACGCCAGGGTCAGGCAAATCTGAGCTTCTTAAGCTTCTTGTCCACACATACGTCACAAACCCAAAATACGGTGCCGTCGTTATAATTGATCCCACAAGCGACTTCGCCGGCCAAATTGCTAAGTGGAAGGAATTCAACACATCCGATCGTTTGATCTATGTGCGTCCAACCCTCAAACGCGGCGCATGGCCGTGCATCAATCCATTTCAAATTCACGGTATCCCCGCTCAAGATTACTCCGAAGAAGCGCTCAACACGAAGAGGGTTGTCGCCCAGGAGCTTGTGGAAGCGCTCGGAAGAATTGTTACCGAAAGTGGTGGCATCCTGACGGCTCCGATGCGAACAATCCTAACCAACTGCGTTCTGGTCCTTCTGGACAAAGATGGGGCTTCGCTCAAAGACCTTTCCGATTTTTTGAAGTCCACCCGCAACAATGATCTCATCGCGTTCGCGCGCACTCTGACGCATCACGAGTACATCGCTGACTATTTCACAACAAGCGAGGGCGGGTTCAATGCGAAAGGTAACGCCGTCACCAGAGATGCAATCGGACGGCGGCTTGATGACCTTTTGAGCGTGGGCGTGTTTCGAAACGTGACCTGTGGCAGAAGCACGATTGATCTACATGCAGCGGTAGAACAGAAAAAAGTATTGGTATTTGACCTTGGCAAAGGTGCTATTGGAAAGCGCGAGGGAGCAGCGCTGGGGCGCTTGGTGATAGCGCAACTCATTAGCATTGCATTCAGAAGAGAAACCCTCCCCCGCGACAAACGCATTCCGTGCTCCGTCGTTATTGACGAGTGCCACAACTTCGTGTCGGAAACGATGGAAGACATTCTTACCGAAGCCCGCAAGTACCGACTGTACCTGACAATGGCGCAGCAAATTGCCGGGCAAAGGATGCCAACACACATGAAAGATGTTGTTTTGGAGACAACCAACCTTCAAGTCGTAGGCGGCACTTCATTTTCCGGTGCTAAGCGCAACGCGGACATTGTGGGCGTTGACGCAGAAGACGTGCGAAGACTTTCCGTTGGCGAATTCTTTATTCGCTCACATCGCTCCGGCGCGGCCGTTAAGTTCAGGACACGGCAAGATCTGCTCGATTGGAATAACAGTGTAACGGCTCCAACGTGGAAACGGATGCTTGAGCACCAGATTTCCTCGTACTACGCAACTACGAGCGAGGAAAAAGATGAGACCTACGAAGGTGAAGACTGGTCTATAGAGACTGATTGATGATCTCTTCCATGATGGCACGTGCTTTGTCTTCGTCTTCAGGGCCCAGATTTTGCTCTCGAATAGTCTTTTCTAAAATCACGCGGTAGCGGTCTGGTTTGATTTTCGCCAGTAACGCATCCACTAGCTCACGCTCATCGTCGCTCATGTCATAGCCCTCCTGGTCTTGTTCTGACGCCTTCCGCGCAAACCGTAACTCTGCCTCTCGCTCCATCTTGGCGAGCTTCGCCTCGTGCTTCATCTGCCGAAGTTGCTCTTCTGCGGAGAGTAGCGCGATATCTCTATGGAGTTTATCTGTTTTGTGTATTTTATGCGCATCCTTGAGTTCCTCAGTGACCCGCGACGCCTCCAGTATCGCGCGGTCTCGCTGTGCAAATGCGCTGTGTGTATTCGCCTGTTCTAAAATGACGCTGTTATACGCTGCTACGGCGCGTTGTACGGTGGTGAACCGCAACGCTGTGACAAATGCTGAAACAATATCTGTTTCAGCTTTGATGGTCTCGCTTGGCGCGCTCGTACTGATGTGCGGCTCGGGCTGCTTTTGTTTGCTCACGTATCTTATCTTCCTGTGCCTTTAACACCTTTGCAATCTCAGAAAATTTCTTCGTCTTCACCTTGTAGATGAATGTGTGCCAGAGCCTCGACAGCATTGGCAATTGATATAGAAGGTCCACGATTTCTTGGTCAGATGTTAATTCGCTCTCCATCGCTTCCGCAAGGCGGCGTTCAATTTCGTCATTTGGCATGCGGTTCTTCGCATGGTGTTGCATGATCTGCTGCGACGTGGATTTCGTGCACAACGCGATCACACCAAAAACGCTCATCGGAATAACGCTGACAAATGCAATCCCGATGAGAAATGGGACGAAGAGAACCAAGATAAATCCGACAAAAATCGAGGGTAGCCAAATCGCAATTCCGTACAGAGCAGCACCAAGTGAAAAATCCATACTCATTGGTGTTGGGAACGAAGTAATAATACCCAAGACGATCATGCACGCGGCGGTGAAGATCGCAAAGCCTACGGAAACGATTGGAGGCTCTCCAAACATTTCAGTGATAATGTCTGCAGGTGCAAATGCAGCGAAAAATGCAAATACTAATAAGAAAAATGAAAAAGAAAATGCGGCTCCAATCAATCCATCAATTGATATGTAGCCACCCGAGGAAAGGGCATCATACCAGAGATAAAACCCCAACAATACACCGACAAATAACCGGATCGCGATGAACAATTCCTAGTACCCCCAATTTGGCGAACACATTCACGCATAATAATTTTGTCTTTTCATTATCGTACCGACAGTGCGTTTTAAGAAGCAGGAATTTTTTCTTTGCATACGGGGTCTAAGATATAGCGATTTTCTATCTTTGTCGGGGCAGCCTTGTTAAATCGGTAGCACCCGCCATCAATAAGAAATAATGCACATTTTCGTAACTTGTGTGTGTCTTCCATAGGTGCATACTAAGACGCACAAGCGTATGCACACGCTCAAGCATCACGTTTGTCGACCTTCGAACCAATCTGCCAAAGAGTTCGAAGGCCATGTCGCAATTACATCGATTTGCTTAAATCTTTAGTTGCACGCTGCCGCTTTGAATGGGTGACCGAGCTGTGCACGCTCGATCACCCTTGCTCCTTAGTCAGGAGTGTCGGGTAGGATTGTTCGACAGTCCAGCCTCGTTTGAAGCCAATCCAGTATTTCATCTTCAACCCATCCCACCCTGTTCGGGCCAAGCTGTACCCGCTTAGGGAATTGGCCTGCCTTTTCCAGGCGTGCAATGTGTTGCGGCGAATACAAGACCAACTCCTTCAGCTGGCGTTTTGAAAGTATCCTCATCACGATGTCTCCATGATTGAAGAGCATCGCGATGCCCCAGGGTTGACAAAAGCCCAGGCGAATAGAAGGTATCAGCTCTCGGCCAATTTGGCGATGTATTCATCTGAGGTTTTCATCACGCTGTGCGACATCTCATAGTAACAAGACCGGCTGTACGGAAAGGCAAAACTAGTGAATACACCTGAAATACGATTGGCGGCTTTTTTCTGGTGTTTCTGGATTGTTCTGCCAGCAAGAGCAAGGTAAAATGGCCAATCGAGTACAATGTGGATGCGCGGCAGCATGACCAAACTCTACACTTTCCGCACCATTGCTTCACAAAGCTTCTCATGTCTCAGGGTGGTCTAAAAGGTGGTCCGAAAATCGGATAATCTGGTAAATTATTGCTTTATATAAGTAATCTTTGAAAATTGGTGCGGTCGAGAAGACTCGAACTTCCACGGGTGTTACCCCACAGCGACCTCAACGCTGCGCGTCTACCATTCCGCCACGACCGCACGTCTAGGCTGGTGCGCGTGGCTATACCAACGCACCAGCCTGTTGTGAAGTGCTTTTCGATAGTTTTTGTGGGGGCCACCAAATGGCCCCCACCCCGGGTTATTCAGCGATGTTGAAGGTCGGCAGGCTTGCCGCGGGTTGGACCGAGCCTCCACCAGTCAGATCGCCTGCTTTGCCATTTATATTGTTCGCCTGAAATACAGCGTTGCGGATCAGACCCGTACGATCGGGATTAGCAGGCACGAACACCGGTTGGCCGCTACGCTCTACCGCATCCAGACCGGTTTCATACCAAGCCTGGGCCAGATCCGGCCGGCGCGCGGTGCCAAACCCTTCGTTCAGGTGATGACCAAGCAATTCGGCATAGCCGGTTTCACCCAATGCCGTCAGCAGCAGGCCCGAGCCCACCGCCACGTTCATGTCATCGGTACGATATCCGACCGACAGGCAGATCCGGGCCGTCCCCGCCAACTGCGCCGGCGACATGCCGCTTTGCAGGATGAAGCTGCTGACATCGGCAATGACGCCTTCCTGCGGCTTGAGGGACAACGCCGACACGTAGGGTTGCATCGCCGGGCCGAAAGCGGCGCATTGCTGCTCCAGCGAGGCCATGTTCAGCCCCTCCACGCGGCTGGCAAGCTCTTCACCGACCGTGATCGAGTAGGTGCGGGCCACGCAGAATTGCTCGCTCAGCGTGAAGGCCGGGTCGGTCATGGTGGCCTGGGTCACGAAACCACCATTACTGTTGGTCACCAGACTGACGCGGCTGCAATGCGACGCCAGGGACGGGCCTGTGGTCGCTTCCCCCATCAGATTGGGCAAGGCCGCCAAGGTGGTGGCTTCAGGCTCTGCCACCGGTTCGGTCACCGCTGGCTGCGACACCTCGGGCTGAGGTGTTGGTGTTGGTGCCGGAATCAGAGCCAGCGTCGTCCCTGCGGCAGGAGCCGTTGCTGCGGCGCCATAGCCGCTGCCACCGTAGCCACCGCCAGCCGTTGCCGATGTGATACCGGCAGCCGCATCACGATAGGCGTGCAGCAGTCCTCGCGTGCCACCCCGCTGAGCAATCAATTGTGACGTCTCCACACCGCTGGACTGGGCGCGGTGAAATGAGCTGATCAGAAACTGGCGCTCATACGAATTCATATAGCCGGTGATCGGATAGCTCATATGCGCCTGGTACTGCGAAACAGCATTACGCGTATTACGGCCACTCACCCCATCCGGCACGCCCGCCGGGAAGCCAAAATAGTTCAGTGCGACCTGATCTTCGTACACCTGGGCACGGGCCGGGCTGTAGCTACGTGTGGATTTGCGCGGAGCGTTCTTGTAGATTACTCTCGGCTGCGCCCTTTGGCGTTCACGATGTTTGGCGGATTCGTTGACGATGATGCCGCTGACAGCCCCGCCGACCAACCCGCCAACAATCCCGTCGCCGATATCCGCCGCGACTTTCGTCGCCGGGGTCAGCGCCATTGACGTCGCCAGACATGTGATTGCTATACGCTTTGAAAACATCTCGATACTCCTTTAAATAGCCGTCGCGTAATCAGGCAGAGCCTATCACAGTTTCCCGGAGGCAGAAGAATGAATCCCGACCTGCTGCTGCCTGAGGCTGCGAAAACCCTCGAAAATAACGTGCAATGGCATGTCTCGGATGGGCTTGTGCCCTATGAGGCCGCCGTGACCACGATGGAAAAGCGCGTTGCCCGAATCGCCGCGGGCCAGGCGCCCGAGACGATCTGGCTGCTGGAACATCCCCCTCTTTATACGGCAGGTACGAGCGCGAAACCGCAGGATCTGACCGATCCGGACCGGTTTCCCGTGCATGTCTCTCAGCGCGGCGGGCAATATACCTATCACGGCCCCGGGCAACGAGTGGTCTACGTCATGCTCGACGTAAGCAAGCGCGGCCGCGATGTGCGTCGTTTTGTGCAACAACTCGAGGAATGGGTGATCGCGACGCTTGATCAGTTCAATGTCAAGGGCGAGATCCGCGCCGGTCGCGTCGGCGTCTGGGTGTCCCGTGATGACAAACCGCTAAGCGCAACCGGGCAGCAGCCTGAAGACAAGATCGCGGCAATCGGTATCCGCCTGCGCAAATGGATCAGCTTCCACGGTATTTCGATCAATGTCGAACCCGAGTTGGACCATTTCAGCGGCATCATCCCCTGCGGGATCACCGAGCATGGCGTGACCAGCCTGGTCGATCTAGGGTTGCAGGTCACGATGGGTGATGTGGATGTGGCCCTGCGTCGCGTGTTTACCACCGCCTTCAGCGAAAAGGGGCAATAATAGCGCAGGACGGCCGGTCAGGGTGGCAGGCGAAGTGACGCTCAGGCCAACAGGTTCTCCAGTGCGTATTCCTCAGCGTGTGCATCGATTTGCGCGCGTGTCACTTCGACCATTGTGTTATGATCAGGTTCACTCAGCAAGCTGGCACCGCTTTCACCCACAATCGCCGTCATGATCAGTGAAGCGTCATCAAGCACGAGTGACAGGGTCATCCCTTCTTCACCATTGCCGCCCATCCCGGCGCTACGGATCGTCACGTGATCCACGCGTGGCGGTTGCAGCAGATGCGACAGCAGCAGATCAATTGCGGCGGCGGCGTGGGTCCGGGTGGCTATCTCGGACGCGGCTTCGGCGTCGGCGAAACTGGCCCGGCTCAGTTCCTCTCCTATCTCGGGCGCCAACACGTCAGACACTTGCCCGGTTGTTGCGTCAAGCGGGTCGGGTTGCTTGTTCGCATCATCCTGCTTGATACCGTCGTGGATGATCACTTCGTCATCGGTAAGCACCGCAACGCGTTTCCCTTCTGCCGTGAACAGGCTGAAGCACATCAGTTGCTTGCCTGCCACGTCTCGATACGCGCCATCGCCCACACGGGTAATCGGCGCCAGGGGTGTTGCCACCCCGGCAGCCAGGCCGATGGCTGCGATCATTTTTCCAGTAAGTTGCACCTGAAGATCCGCGATACGCAGGATCTGACCCCGCACGGCCCGGTACGGATTGGCATCACAAAGGCGCTCGCACGCATTCCCCACTTGCTCGTCCGGCAGGACCAGCAGGTTGGGCGAAGAACTGATCCATTCGGCCATCATATCCCGGAGCGACCCTTTGCGTTCGAGCCCGTAAAGCGTTTCGTCGAACTTCTCCAGTTGCGGTGCCCTGCCCCCGTCGAAACCCGTCTGCATCGATACGGCATCCGGGTTGGTCTGAACCCATTCGTTGAACAGCCGAAGAAGCTTGCGATAGTCTTCCGCCTCGATATCCCTGAGGCAGTACAGAATGTCCGCGATGGTCAACGGCAGTTTCTGGCCGCAATTGTGGATGAACTGAGAGTGGCCGCCGTTGTTGATCTGCTTTAGGTAATAATCGGTGTGGTAGACCGACATCGCCATGGCGGGAATTTCGCGGCGGTTGAAACGCCCGTTCGAGACCAGCGCGTTCACGTAATCAACGACAGCCATGATCAACTGCTGCGGGTCTGTCTGCCCAGCCTCATATACCGTTTCTCCGACAATCACCGGCAAATCCGTCAGATCAATATCATCTGCGGGTTGCTCCGGCATGGCACTACGAGCGCCGAAAGATGAGGCAATTCGGGTAAGTGCTTTCAGCATTTGACAGTCCTCATGGCATTTACAGCTCTTCTTCGTCCGTAAATTATGGTTGTCAAATTCGAAATAAATACGGCGAAAATCCATCATTGTCGGGGCTGCGAGAACATTCGCTTATCGCGCCGGATAAGCCTGATCCCTCAAGCGCAGACCGGGCGGCGATGAGCCGCTGACGAGGTCAGGGGCAGGCAAAATCAGACCCGCCCCTGACAATGCGGTCAAACTGCAGGCGGCGTTGGGTCTTCGCGCAGGTGGCCACGTTTGATCCAAACACGCGCGCCATCCGGGCTCACCTGCACCGAAGTTGTACTTTCGCGCGGCAGACGCAGCCAGCTATGTTGTTTGAATGTCTCACCCGCCTCGATGAACCCGCCTTCAAGCACCAGAATTTCAATGCCACCGGGCGCCTCAAGATCAAGCGCGACGCCGGACGCCCAACGCTCCAGCACGACATCCTCGCGCGTATCGTTGAACAGCGGCATCACCTCGACCCCGTCGCGATCCGGCATAAACCGCATCTTGTCGGTGTCGATGCGCACATGGGTACGGTCCGCAAGATCAAACTGCCAAAGCTTCACAAAGATCGTGCAGCCGGGCGCCGAGCCCGGCGTATGCGACGATTCCGGCGGGTTGCGGATATAGCTGCCTGTTGGGAAGTCGCCGTGCTCATCCTGAAAAACGCCATCAAGCACCAGAAATTCTTCGCCGCCGGTATGCACATGGCTGGAAAACTTGCTGCCCGGCGCATAGCGCACGATAGTCGTGGCCCGCGCCACTTCCTCTCCGATCCGGTCCAGCATGCGGCGGTCAACACCAGGCATTGGCGACGCGACCCATGGCTCATCTGCGCTGTGAACTGCTGCGCGTTTTGAAAAATCATCGTGTAGGCCCATACCGGGTCTCCTTTTTTTCGCGATCATGCCGCAATCGAAGGCCGGGCCGAGACACGCATGTGCCAGTCCTTCAGGTTCGCACAGTCCTGCGGCACGGTGATGTCGGCGAAACCCGCAAAGATCAGTCCGGCGAAGGCGGTAATGTCGGCCACTGAAAACTCATTTCCTGCAAGATAAGGCCGATCTGCCAAAACACCATCCAGATAACGCATACCTTTAAGCGCGTTCTCTTTCTGATGTTCGCCCCATTCGGCGTTCTGGTATCCTTCGACGTCGGCCCCCAAGCCCGGCGTCGCATGGTGGAAGTAGGTCGCCACCGCGTCCAGCAATCCGGCCTCGGCCCGACGCTGCATCATGTGGATCACCGCGCGTTCTTTCGGTGACTTACCTGTCAGGGTTGGCGCCCCGTCAATCTGGTCGAGATATTCGGTGATCGCCGTACATTCCGCGATGCAGGTGCCGTCCTCAAGCTCCAGCATCGGCACCGCCGCCGACGGGTTCTTGGCGCGAAACGCGTCCGAAAGGTGCTCGCCCTCTGGAACGTTGACCGAGACAAACTCCACCTGATCGATCAGCCCCTTCTCGGCCAAAGCGATACGGACGCGCGCCGGGTTGGGGAAACCGGGGAATTCATAGACTTTCATTTCGACTCTCCTCTACCTAGTGATAGGTAGGTGTATGCACTTGCGCTTGGATTTCCTCAAGCCTATCTACTGGTAGGTATCAAAAATGTGAGAACCATGCCCGATACGCGTACTCAAATCCTCGATCTGGCCGAACGCGCCATCCGCCTGCGCGGCTATCACGCTGTCAGCTTTCGCGAGTTTGCCGATGAACTGGGGATAAAGTCAGCCAGCATCCATTATCACTTCCGCCACAAAGAAGATCTGGGACTGGCCGTGGTCGATCGCTATGCCGAGCGGATTCAGTCGCAGGTGGGCGCCCCGGACGCCCGGGACTGGCCCGCCTCGCTGGCACGGTTCTGTCAGGTCTATCAGGACGCGCTACGCAAGAATGAACTGCAATGCCTGTGCGGCATGCTGGCGGCAGAAAGCGCGGGCCTGCCCCAGGCGGTCGCGGATCGCGTCAGCGCGTTTTTTCAGGCCAACTTAGCCTGGCTGACCGCCGCCATGTCCGACGACATGGCTGACAAACCCGATACTGCCCTGCGAATCCAATGCACCCTTCAGGGCGCAATGACCGTCGCCGTCAGCCTGAAAGACGCAACCGTTCTGGATCAGGTGGCAGAACGCATCTGTGCAGATTACGCAAATCCGCACTAGCCCTTCGCCCCGCAGGACGGATAAGCGCCACATCCAACGCCCCCTACTCCCAGCTCACTCACCCGGAAACGGTCGCCGCATAAGACACCCGGTCACGTCGCGTCAGGCTAGTCGCTTTCCTGTTCAGTTGCGCAACAGATCGACGATATCACCAATCGCCGCCCGGCGACGTGTTCGATGCGGAAGCTGCAACACCAGTGAACGGCCCGTCGAAAACGTCTTGTCGAAAACCGGCATAAGTGTACCTGCCGCGAGCGCCTCTTTGATCAGACACATATGACCCATCAGCAAACCGGCTCCGGACTTAGCCTCTTCCACCGCCAGACTATAAAGCGAATAGCGCGGACCATCATGCGGGTCGGCAAGGGCGACGCCCGCCATCGCTGACCAATGCGCCCAGTCGTCACGCCAGCTCTGGTCATGCAAAAGAGGGGTCGAAGTCAGAATCTCCATCATACCCCGCTGTTCTGCCAGCCGGGGCGAACAAACAGGCATGATTTTATCGTCAGCCACGATCACCTTGTCGTCACCGCCTTCGTGATCCGCAAAGAAAACCGAAACATCAAAAAGCTCTCGCGACAGACTTGGCGGCGTTTCCAGCGCCGTCACCGAGAAGTTCAGATGCGGGAATGCCTCTCGGATTTTCCCCAGCCGCGCGGGCAGCCAGAGTTGCGCAATCGACGGCAAAGCCGCGATATGGATATTCGCATCAGGGCTCAGATTTCGCAGTGCATGCGTGGCGTTGGCCAGCGCATCAAAGGCGTCAGTAAACCCCTGAACAAGGCTGCGTCCCGCCGAGGTGAGTTCCACACCCTGAGGGTTTCTGCGAAACAGCTCTACGCTCGCCCAGCTTTCCAGCGTCTTGACATGTTGCGAAACGGCCCCCGGCGTCACGTTCAGTTCCTCAGCCGCCACCGCGATACTGCCGTTGCGTGCGGCGGCCTCAAAGGCGCGCATGGCATTCAGGGGCGGCCCCTTCGGGCGCATTGGGGCGACACTCATTCGCTTAGCCTTAGTTTTTCTACGCCAAGAAATAGCAAATCTGATTTGCGCTGTCACGCGCCGGCCGTCAGACTGAGCGAAAACGTGGAGAAGACGAATGACGATTGCCTCAAGAGACTGGGTTCCCGGCGCAAGCGAAGCGCTGGTTCAGGACATTGCCGCCAAGACATCCGCCGCCTCGTCAAAGGATTTGCGTCAGCGCCTCCAGAACCTGGCCGAGCGAAACCGCGAGATTCACGAGAAAGAGTGTTTCAACCTCAACCCCGCCACCAATGTGATGAACCCGAAGGCCGAAGCCTTGCTGGCATCCGGTATCGGGTCGCGTCCGTCGCTGGGATATCCGGGCGACAAATACGAAATGGGGCTTGAGGCGATCGAAGAGATTGAAGTTATCGCCGCCCAGCTCTGCGCCGAGATCTTTGACGCAAACTATGCGGAAGTCCGGGTGCCCTCAGGCGCGATTGCCAACCTTTACGGTTTCATGGCCACCTGCAAACCCGGCGACACGATCATTGCGCCGCCCGCGTCCATTGGCGGACATGTCACCCATCACATGGCCGGGTGCGCGGGCCTTTACGGGTTGCGGACAATCGACGCGCCCGTCTTTGCCGATGGCTATACGGTCGATCCTGATCAGTTGCGCGCGCTTGCCCTGAAAGAGCGGCCCAAGTTGATCACCATCGGTGGCAGCCTCAACCTTTTCGAACACCCCGTCGCCGAAATACGTGGCATCGCCAACGAGATCGGTGCCAAGGTGATGTTCGATGCCGCGCATCAATGCGGGATCATCGCCGGTAAGGCCTGGTCCAACCCTTTGGCGGAGGGCGCAGATTTCATGACTATGAGCACCTATAAAAGCCTCGGAGGTCCTGCGGGCGGGTTGATCGTGACCAATGATGCCGAGATGGCAAAGGCGCTAGATGACATCGCCTTTCCCGGCATGACGGCAAATTTCGATGCTGCTAAATCAGCGGCTCTGGCAGTGACGATGCTGGATTGGAGGGATTTTGGCACCAGTTACGCAGCGGAGATGATTGCAATGTCACGGGCGCTTGCGGAAGCGCTGGATGCAAAAGGCATGCCCGTGTTTCCGGGCGGCGAGGGCTTCACCAACTCGCACCAGTTTGCCGTTCAGGCCAAAGCATACGGCGGCGGACAGGCGGCATCCAAGCTTTTGCGTCAAGGCGGGTTTCTGGCCTGCGGGATCGGCCTGCCCGCCGCGGAGGTGGCCGGGGATATGAACGGACTGCGCTTTGGCACGCCGGAACTGGTACGATGGGGCATGACCGCAAGCGATGCCGAACCGCTTGCATCTCTTATTGTGCGCGGTCTGGCCGGTGAACAGATCCTCGCGGAAGTCTCAGACTGGCGGCGCAGCTTTGCGACCTTGCATTTCATGCATTAGCGCAAAAGTGGTGCGTGATATCACCGGGCGGGCATTGCGCGCACGATCGTAACAATAACGCGTTGGCCATCCGCGCGATGCTCGCTATAGTAGAGTCGCGGGGTGAACAGTCATACACATTGTCGAATTTCTTCTCCGTTTGGCAGCGCTGACCTTGGACATGGGTTTGCGCACATAAAGAAGGGGGGAAATCTGATGTCACCCGCAATCAAATGGGTTCTCAATATTGTCGCCTTTCTGGCCTTCTCAGCCAGCCCGGCAGCCGCATCAGAACCGCTTACATTGGTGGCTGATGAATGGCCGCCATTTTCCGGAAGTGAGTTGCCTGGCCAGGGGCTTTCCATGGATGTAACACGCGCGGTTCTGGAGCGGGCGGGATACGATGTGAAGACCGCAATCCTGCCCTGGGCACGGGTTATGAACGGTGCGCGAACCGGAGAATACGACATCATAACAAGTCTGCCGCCCAGCGATGATCTGGAAGAATTGTTGAACTACTCTGAGCCCTTCTACTCGACAGAAGTTAAATTTATTCAGCAAAAAGGCGGAGATATAGCCTTTCGGGGAATTGAGTCTCTACGGCCGTACAGCATTGCCGTTGCTGCCGGGTTTGTTTATTCGACGGAATTCGACAACGCAGACTTTCTCAATAAATTCGAAGTCACCACGACATTGCAGGGGATCCGGATGGTCGCAGCTGCCCATATTGATTTGACATTGGACAGCGTCGACGTTCTCAGGCATTCCATCCTCCGCGAAGATCCCAGCCTTGGCGATAGGATAGCATTTCTGGAGCCAGCCCTTACCACGCAAAGCATCCACATGGGCGTGTCCACATTCCGCAGCGATCATGCCACCATCGTTTCGGATTTCAATCGAGTGCTGCGTGACATGCAGGCAGATGGTTCATTTGCCGAACTGCTTGACAAGCATAACGTGAACTAGGTGGGCACCATGATAGGGAACTTGAAGAATCCGCTCGCTTATAAGTTGCTGGTCGGGGTGCTTATTTGCAGCACGCTCCTTTCCGCTGCCGCAACCACAGTGCAGCTCTATGTAGCCTTCCAGAGGCAAGATGCTTTTCTTCGTGAGATTCCCGGCGAAATCGAGAGCGGTTTCGGTCAAAGCCTCAGCATCGCCCTTTGGTCATTTGACGAAACGCAGATCAACAAACTCATGGATGGTATCCAGGCCCGGTCAGACATTTCTTATCTGAGGCTGTCCAACGATACGGGCCGTGTCTGGGTCCGTGGTCCAAGCGACCCGCATGAAAAACTGCAAAGCGATACGATCAATTTCTTGCATCCCGACCCCCTGAAAGGAGAGAAGACCGTCGGCACGCTTGAGCTGGGGTTGAGCCGTGCTCATATTTGGTCTGGCCTCTACGCGCAGGTTCTGGTGGTGTTCCTGTCCAATGTTGTAAAGACCGGATTGGCATCGATCGCCATTCTACTGATTTTCCGTCAATTGGTCAGCCGCCATTTGCAGACAATTTCGTCTTTCGTTTCTAATCCGAATTGGCTGAACCATGCCTCGGAGCTGTCGCTGGAACGGTCGTCGAACCATACGCCGGATGATCTGGATGCCATCACCACAGCGCTGATTTCTACTCGTCGCGAACTTGATGATGTCAATCAGGACCTCAGGTCAGCGAGCGAACAGCTAAGGGCAGTATTGGACGCCACGGCAAACGGGATTATTGGCCTTGATCGCGACGGGCGCGTTGCCGTCATTAACCCGGCTGCGCGGCACATGCTGGGTGGAAAGTCAGAAGAAACACCGTTTGAATGGCCGCAGGCAATCAAGTTTCTCGACATCACCGACTTGAACCCCCTTGATGCCTCGTCCGATCCCGTCAATCGGGCGCTGGCCGGACAGGCATTGATCAATGAAACCCATTTGATGACACGCGAAGGCGAGGACCAGAACCGGTATGTTCGTGTCTCAAGTGCCAAGGTGGATGATCCGTCCACCGATCTGAGATGCGTCGTGGCGCTGGATGATGTTTCGCTGCTTGAAAAAAACCGGCAGCAGGCTGAACGCAAAAGCAGACTGGATGCATTGGGTCAGCTTACAGGTGGCATTGCCCATGATTTCAACTGTCTTAGCCCCTTAGAACTGTGCCACTATTTGTGTGTCACAGGAGGGATGGGAGATGGCTCGGAAGCGGTATTCGGATGAGGACGCGCTGAGGCTGTTGCGCGAGATAGACGTGCATCTGCATGATGGATTGGATGTCGTGAGTGCGTGCCGCAAGGCGGGGATATCGGACAAAACCTATTACTACTGGCGCAAGAAGTTTGGCGGCATGGGGCGACCTCAGCTTGTAGAGATGAGAGCGCTGCAACGAGCCTTGTTGCGCCATTGGTCCGAGCGACAATGGCGAGTGAGAATGATCGGCTGAAGAAGATTGTCGCTGACTTGCAACTCGACAAGGTGATCCTGAAGGAGAGCCTGGATCATTT
>NZ_JAIMIB010000016.1 GCF_019966515.1 Roseovarius aestuarii
CGGCGCTTGCTTCACAGCAAGTCCGCCGCATAATCAAACCAACCAGATGGGTCAGATGCTCTACCGGCTCAGACCGCCCTAAAGCCCAAAACCTCTGATGACGGACAACTGCAATGAGTTTCCATAAGACCCGCCAGATCGGCGTTCGCCCGATCTCGGGTGCGGGCAAGCTTACAGTCAGGTTATGGAGACCGCTTCATCGGCCGACGTCTTCGATCATCGGATCCTTTATGAAGTACTTGCACGATTGCAGGGACGCATATCTTCAAAATTTGAATAAGGAAATCAATTCGAGCCCTCACCAAATGCAGTATGACAAGCGCAGGTAGCCAGCGCGTTTTCAAATTTGCCGCAATCAAAAGAAAGCTCACAAATAGTCGGTTCTTAATTTCGGGAAGTTCCGTTTTCGGTCAAAATGATGTCATCGAATTGTGTCGCGATGTTTTGAAAGCAGCCATCGGAGTCAACGCAACGAATGCCCGATTTGTCCGCATCTGGTCAGTTTGGGTTTACTTAAGCATGCGCAGGTTTGTCGTTGATCATGCAAGAAGTGAAGGTCAATCGGTCTAAGACCCTTCGGGCAAGTTCATCAGCCAATCCAGCCCTTGACCAACCCATTCGGCGGGGATGGAATGGCCTCGCTCGTGCAAACACAATTCCAGAACACGCCCGCTTTCGCTTTGGTCCCATCGCTTGCAGGTAAGGCGCTGATCACCGCTTTCGACGGCGTGACTTTCGCCGGACACACCGTTTAGCCGCGCAAGAATATCAAAACCCTCGGGGATCGGCATGGAATTGTAGATTCCCACCTTATCGAATGCGACCACACGGTCGGACAATCCGTGGATATGGCGCAGGTTGACCGGGCCGGTTGGACAGGTTTCAGGATTGCTGCGCCAAAATCCGCCGGCGATAGGTGCATAGGCGCGAAAGAGGTCTCCGGTATAACAGGCCACATTCCATACCATCGACGCGCCGCGCGAAAAGCCGGACGCAAGGGTTTGGTGCTGATCAATCGGCCAGCGATGGCGAACATCTTCTATTACGGCGCGAATATATACCGCCTCATCTCGTCCGCGCTCGGCCCTGTCGTTTCCGATTTGCCGCCAGTACCCCGTCTGTGCATAGGGTGCCACGAAGAGCGCGCCGCGGTCCGTCACGCCGCGTACCATTCCCCGGTTGCGAAATGTGCCTTCCGGTGAGCCGTTCCAGCCATGAAAATAGACCACAAGAGGAAGCGGCGTCTTTCCGTCCCATCCCGCCGGGGCAGCAGCCAAATAGTATCCACCGCGTACCTCGCACCGGCTTTCACCGCCGCAGGCCAACGTCGCGGCGGGAAGGATGAGAAGGATCAGAAAGAGAGCAATCAAGTGCATCTGTACGCCCCAGTCGTAACATGAGCCAACGATTTGCATTTGATCGGGTGGCTGCAAAGCAAATATTCGTGAAGCGTGCCAACACTCATGTGATAACTTGACTGATTTTGGCGCAGGTTACTTAGGTTTTCTGACAACCTTTCGACAAGACGCATATTTTTTCCTTCGCCGCGGCCCTGCGATCAGGCAATCACGCGGTTTTGCCGTTTTACCGACATCGCCTTGCCATGTTTCTGCCGAATTTCAGCCTTATCGTGACCTTTAATCGCGGGCCCGTCAAAGCGGCGGGCCTGCGGGTCGCGTGGGGGCGTGGTCATTTGGGCAAAAGCGATGAATGGTGCTGCCGAGACAACACATTCGCGGCGCGATGCGCAGAAAAAAGCGGACCAAGCCGCTAACGAAACGGCGGATGCCGGTCAGATTGAGCCAAGTGCGGATGATCTGATCCGCAAGATGATCGTCGCCGAGAAACGCGAGATCAATCGGGCCGCGTTGCCCGAGTTGGAACCGGTCCATCAGCCGGACGCTCCTCAACCCGACCCCAGAGACGGGTTTGTCAAGCACCCGCGAAAGAAGTTTGACTTGATAAAAGCCTTTTCTGCGAAAAAGGCTACGCAGCCCCTCAAGGTGGCGGCAGATTCGTCATCGGGCCAGACGCCGAAGCAGGTAGCGGCCATTATTGCCAGCGTTCGCGGCTATCGACCCACGCTCAAACATACAGTCTATGCCGCGATTGCTGCGGTGTTCTTGGCAAGCCCCTGGGCGATCCCGATCATACTTTTCGTTACATTCTGGGTAGTGCTGATCGCCTATCTTACTCTGGGGCCCGACCGGGTTGCCGAACTGGTTGTCGCGGGCTGGCAAGCCTTGCATAAGCGACGCCCCGCACTGGCCGAAGTTATCCGGCAACGCGCCGAAATGACGGCACTGCGTATCGACGGCTTTCTGGACCGCATGCCGGAAAAGTGGCGGGACGGCATTCAGATACCCGACTTTTCCACGAACAAGGGTGCTGCTGATGATCGCCCTGATCCGTTTGAACGGTTGACGAAAGAGGCGGCGCAAAGCTGAAATCCGATGTCAGCTGGTAACAATTCCGGGGCAGGTGCCTGGGTGCGGGCATCTGCCCTTGAATTTATGCCAAGGCCCACGTATGTCGCGCTTGAGAAGTTTTCTGAGAGAAGTCAGCGCATATGGCACGCACAAACCCGCTTCAGTTCATTCAGCAAGTTCGGGCCGAGGTTTCTAAGGTCGTCTGGCCGACACGGCGCGAGGTGCTGCTGACCACGGTCATGGTCTTCATCATGGCGACGCTGACCGCTGTGTTCTTTGCGCTGGTTGATCTGTTGATCCGCAGCGGGCTGCAGGGCGTGCTTGGCCTGTTCGGATAAGGCATCAGAAAATCATTGACCTACCCTTGAAATCAAGGGCGAACGGGGGTAGTGCACCGCTATCTTAGAGACATGGCGCGCCGCGATTCGAGTTGCGCGCCGATTTTTTGTTTCGGAAGCTCAGGTTGCAAATACCTGAAAGATCAACAAACGCAGGTCGATCGACCCGCAATAACGAGGACAAGGTGCGGAATGGCAAAGCGGTGGTACTCGGTTAGTGTTCTCTCGAATTTCGAGAAGAAGATCGCCGAGCAGATCAGAACATCCGTCGTTGAAAACGGTCTCGAGGATGAGATCGAAGAGGTGCTTGTTCCTACCGAAGAGGTGATCGAAATCCGCCGTGGCAAGAAGGTGACCGCCGAGCGCCGCTTTATGCCCGGTTATGTGCTGGTGCGGATGGAAATGTCGGATCAGGGCTATCACCTGATCAACTCGATCAACCGCGTCACCGGATTTCTAGGTCCGCAGGGCCGCCCGATGCCGATGCGCGATGCCGAGGTGAATGCGATCCTGAATCGCGTGCAGGAAGGCGAAGAAGCGCCGCGCACGCTCATCCATTTCGAGGTGGGTGAGAAGGTCAAGGTCAATGACGGCCCGTTCGAGGATTTCGACGGCATGGTCGAGGAAGTGGATGACGACAACCAGCGCCTGAAGGTGACGGTGTCGATCTTTGGCCGGGAAACCCCGGTCGAACTGGAATACACGCAGGTCACCAAACAGGCCTGACGTGTTCAATTCGTGGGAGGCGGCCGTCACGCGTGACGGCACCGGCACCACGGGCAAACCTGTCCGGCCATCGCGATGGTCCGGATGCTGTAAAAGGAGAAGGCTTATGGCCAAGAAGCTCGCAGGCAAGATGAAGCTGCAAGTGCCCGCCGGTCAAGCGAACCCATCCCCGCCGGTCGGTCCGGCACTGGGTCAGCGCGGCATCAACATCATGGAATTCTGCAAGGCGTTCAACGCCAAGACGCAGGAAATGGAGCCCGGTGCGCCGTGCCCGACCGTGATCACCTATTATCAGGACAAGTCCTTTGACATGGACATCAAGACGCCACCTGCGTCTTACTACCTGAAGAAAGCGGCCAAGCTGAAATCGGCAGCCAAACTTCCCGGTCGTGAGACCGTCGGCCACGTGACCACCAAGCAGGTCAAAGAAATCGCCGAGGCGAAATGGAAAGACCTGAACGCAAACGATGTCGAAGCGGCGATGAAAATCATCCTCGGCTCTGCGCGTTCCATGGGCATCGAGGTGAAGTAAGATGGCAAAACTAGGAAAACGTACCCGCGCCGCCCGCGAAGCATTTGCAGGCAAAGAGAACGTGACCGTCGAAGAGGCCGTCGCGCTGATCAAAGGTAATTCGAACGTCAAGTTCGACGAGACCGTCGAGATTGCCATGAACCTGGGCGTTGACGTACGTCACGCAGACCAGATGGTGCGCGGCGTTGTCGGTCTGCCTAACGGTACTGGTAAGGACGTGCGCGTTGCCGTCTTCGCTCGTGGCCCCAAGGCGGACGAAGCAACTGCGGCTGGCGCCGATGTTGTTGGCGCAGAGGACCTGATGGAAACCGTGCAGGGCGGCAAGATCGACTTTGATCGCTGCATTGCCACGCCGGACATGATGCCGATCGTCGGCCGTCTGGGTAAGGTTCTGGGTCCGCGCAACCTGATGCCGAACCCCAAAGTGGGTACTGTCACGATGGATGTGGCTGACGCTGTCAAAGCCGCCAAAGGCGGCGAAGTACAGTTCAAGGCCGTCAAGGGCGGCATCGTGCACGCCGGTGTTGGCAAAGCGTCATTTGACGAAGCCAAGCTGGTCGAAAACATCCGCGCCTTCGTGGATGCGGTGGCCAAGGCCAAACCCGCCGGTGCCAAGGGCGCCTACCTCAAGAAAATCTCATTGAGCTCAACCATGGGCCCGGGTGTGAGCGTTTCGGTAGATAACGCCGCAGGCAACTAGAGCCTAGATACTTGACTGATTGAGACCCGGCCCTGACGAAGGGCCGGGTGTTTTCTTTTCGCAAATGTCTCATTTGAGCCCTTGCAGAAGTTCAAATTCTTCGCTGCGCGCGCTTGCAGCACGAAAATCGCCGCAGGCGCAAAAATTGCCGCGCCGCAGGGCAGCGGGAAGACCGGTCATTTGGGCGGCTTGCAGAATTCTACGACGGTAAATTCACGCAGCGCGGATAGAACGGCTTTTGCTGCGGAATCTCCAATGACTGCTGATTATGGGAAAGGCGCCATTCCGATCAAGGCAGCGGTGAACATTCACTATGGCATGCATTGATCTTTTGTTCGACTGTCCGTGACTCTAGGTTGTTGCTACGCATCCCTCAGGATCGCATAGATCTCGTCCTTGAGTGTCATGCGGCGTTTGCGCAAATCTACCATGACATCGTCACTGACAGGTTCGACATTGGTTTCGCTTCGATGCACTTGCCGATTGACGTTATGATACTCGTCGAATCGATGCGCGAAGTGCGGGTCCGACATCTTCAGTTCATGCATCTTTGTGGAATATTCAGGAAACTCTTCAGCGAGTTCGTGCGGTACGTGGGACATGTATGGCTCCTGGTTTTGTTTATCGGTTCAGCCGCGGGATTTCGGGTGCAGTGACCCGTGCGGACCGGGGGGTGAGGTGTTCGGTGAATCTTTTGATCGTGCCGCCTTTGCCAGCCGCGTCCCGCCCTTCGATCAGCAACACAAACTTCTGACCCGTTTCCTGCACCCAATGCTGGAGCTTCAGAAGCTCGACCTGAAGCGCAGATTTTTGAACCTCATATTCCTTTCGGCCCAGCCTGGTCTCGTAGGCATATACGCCGGTGTCGAAACCTCTCGCTCTGTCTTTGGCTTCCTTAGGAAGTACAATCTTGCCAGTTTCATTCAACGAAAGGTCACCAGCGTAACCATCTTTCTTTGAGTTACAATTGTTCATTTTTCATCCCGTTCGCGTTGCAACAAATTAGGTATTCTATTCGACATCTGAAGGCCTTGATCTGAGTCAAAAGATCGGGGTTGTGATCGACTATCACGAGAAGATCGAGACACTATAAATAGCGGATGGTTTCGATAGTTTTAGCCCGTCAGTCTAGAAACCCCGTTGCTTCAAGAGTGACTTTTTACTCAATTGGCTTTCACTTTCAGAAGATCACAAAGTTAAGATAAAATATGAGGATGTGCCGCTTTAGAAAGTTGCATTTCACGCGCTAAATTTTCGACTGGATAGATGCAGGATTTATCCACAAAGTCAAAGTCTTCGAGCTTTTCTTTTCGTGCACTTTGATCTCTGGCTCTCATCGCCTCAACACGCAACATCAACCGGTCGTACCAGGTTAAATTTCGAAAGACTCGGCGGCCGCGAAGTGCGATGTGTTTCATTCTAGAAACCAGTTCCGGAGGCAGGCTATCGCCTAACCATGTGTCAAGATCGGGGTCAAGCTGCGGGCCTGAGACAGTGACCATTATCACCGGCTTCCCATCGATTGCAGCGAGATTGTCTTTTACCCATTCACCAATCAAGAGTTTGCCGAAAACAACAGGGCTGGCAATGACTAGGAAATCATACGCCATCGGGTCGACATTCGAGTTGTTGACGCAGCGCACAGGCAACCCCGAAGCATTGCCAATCCAATTGGCGTATTGGGCCGTGCTGCCATATTTGCTGATGAAGTAAATCGCGCCTTTCATGTAAAATCATGATCCCTGTTGTGAATAGTTATGACCCCGCTGCGAGTCTGAAATTCTAACGCAAACCGCGCTTGCTAGGGTTGACACAACTCAACGCACAATCCGATCTGGTATGGTAAAATCGCCTGCCGGAAATCTGCGCTTCAGATTTCTTTCGACAACCATTCGGCCTTTTCAATTTGCGTACGGATCGTTGAGATTTTTTCTTCCAGGCGCCTGCGCTTTTCGGGTTTGGTGGTTTCGCGCAGTTCTTCTTTGAGTTGCGCTTCTTTGGTGGTGAGCTTTTCTATTGCCTTCTCAATGTGGTGCGACTTGATTTTTGCCGCCTTACCTCCGACCAAGCGTCTTTGATATTTGTCCAAGCGTTCGACAATGTCTTTAAAGCCCATCTGTCACCTCTTTATGCGCGCCGAGAAGTTTAATACCGCCTTGCAACGGCATCATGACGTCGTCTCAACTGTTTCGATATCGTCTTCATCAGCGGCCAAGATATGTTCGATCTCGGCCATTGGTCCTTGCTGCTCAGAGTAAAGAAAGCGGGTTGCATCAATGATGTCCTTCATCGCGCGATAGCCGTAGGCGGCGTCATTGAGAAACGACGTGGCCTGTGGCCCGGTCAGCGCCCCCTTGATCATCAGCTTCTCGACATAGTCACCAAGTTCGGCCTTCACCTTCTTGGCGCGCAGGCGTTCTTCCTCCAGCCAGAGGCTGCTGCGCATCTCGGGGTCCGCATCCGCCATTTTTTTAGCCTCGACGATCATGCGCGCCAATTCCGTCCGAACACGGTTGTAAAGCCGGGTGATCTCACCCTGATCTGTTTTGGTAAAGCGAGACATGTTGGCGCGCAGATGTTTGACCTCTTTGACTGCGCGGACCATTTCCTCGGCGGACCTGCGCAACTGGTGCAATGACTGCACCGATGTCTCCTCAAGATCACCGGCAAGCGATGTGGTAATAAACTCCAGTATCTCGGAGTAGAGCGCCTTGATCCGCTGTTCATAGCTGGCTTCGACATCGATCTCATAGGGCTTGCGGGACGCAGTGACATAGGCTTCGATGTCCTGCGCAGCATAAAGCTCGTGCTGGCGCAGATTAAGCGCGTGCAGGATCAGTTCGATGGCGTTGCTTTGTAGATGCGCGATTTCTTTTCGAAGCGCCAGTTCGATCGTGGCGGGAAAGCCGGCCACCGCTTCGCTGATGTAATGCGGTTTGGAAACATCAGGCGTGGCGTCGGGAATGGTTCGGATCAGGAAGGCGATCAGCTTTTGCATCATCGGCACCATCAGGACCACGCCCAGCAGGTTGAAGATGGTGTGGAAGACCGCGAGTTTGAGCGCGTAGTCATCGGGGCGTATTCCAACACCGTCGCTGATGAAATCAACCGCATCGCGCAAAGGCGAGATTAGGGTCAATGCGACGCCCGCGGTGACCATGTTGAAGATCAGATGCGCCAGCGCTAGCCGCTTGCCCTGAAAATTCGCAGTCATGGCTCCGATGATGGCGGTGATCGTTGTGCCGATATTCGCACCGATGGCCAGGGCCAGCGCATTTTCATAGGAAATCTGCCCGACTGCCAAAGCTGTGATGATCAACACCATGGTGGCATGACTGGATTGCATGACGACTGTCGCTGCTGCCCCGACCAGTGTATAGACCATCAGCCCCAGAATGCCGGTCATGGCAAAGCGTGTCAGATCAAACTGATCCTTGAACGCCTCGAACCCTTCTTTCATGTGGTGGATTCCCAGAAACAAAAAACCCAACCCGGCAAGGACATACCCGATACCCCTCAGGTATTTGGATTTCTGAAACACCAGGATGATGCTGATGGCTAGCATCGGCAACGCATAGGCCGATATTTTGACCTTGAGGCCAAATCCGGCAACCAGCCAGGCACCGGTGGTGGTGCCGATGTTGGCACCGAATATGATCCCGACACCTGCGGCCAGAGAGATCAGACCGGCACTGAGGAACGAAATGGCTATGACCGACACAAGTGACGAAGACTGCATGATTGTCGTGCTCAGCACTCCGAAGCTGAGGGATTTGAAAGTCGACCCTGTGGCGCGTTCGAGCAGCTTTTCGAGAAAGCCGCCGCTGAACTGATTGAACCCGTCTTCGAGCATCAACATCCCGAATAGGAAAATCGCGACCCCGGCAGCGATTTCCTGAAAATCCGGGCTGATCCAGAAGCCAAAGACCAGAATGCCCAGGATGACCGGCAGCAGTGTTCTTTTGAATATGCTTTTCATGTCAGGGCAACATCATGCCGCGCAGGGCAAAGTAGAAAATGCTGGCAAGTACTGCCGACACCGGCACGGTGATGATCCATGCCGACACGATCTTGAGAAGCGAGGACCGTTTGACCAGTTGCCGCTTCAACGCCTGCTGCAATTCCTTGCGCTGAGCCGCGGAAATCGTCGCCTCCGGGCCCATCTTTTTCAACCGGTTCAAAATGCGCTTCTTGTCCTCTGGTGGGGCATTCTGAAAGTTTCGCAGTTCCATTTCGACCTTGTTGAAATCGGCTTCTCCCTGGTGACTTTGAATGACGTTTTCAACGACACGTCCGAGACGTTGCTCAAGGAACTCTCGTAGGAAACCAACACCGAACACACCGCCCAATGCAACGTGGGTAGAGCTGATCGGTAACCCTAACTGGCTGGCAATGATGACGGTGATGGCCGCCGCCAAAGCAATACAGAACGCACGGGATCGGTCCAGCTCGGTTATTTCGGACCCGACCGTGCGGATCAGCTTGGGTCCGAACAGCGCAAGGCCGATCGATATCCCGATGGCACCGATTGCCATGACCCAGAGCGGGATGGAAACCTTGGCCCCGCCGCTGCCTTCCGTCAGAACATCGACAATCCCCGCCAGTGGCCCGACCGCGTTGGCGACATCGTTGGCACCATGGGCAAAGCTGAGAAGTGCAGCGGAAAAAATCAGAGGGATTGTGAATAGGCGGTTCACCCCATCACGGTCGGGCGTCAGAAGCGGCGCCTTTTTCGCGATCACCGGTTTGACCAGAAAATAGACGATGAGACCCGCGATCAATCCAAGTAGCAGCGCCACCGGAAAGGAAATCTTCATAAGATGCTTGATGCCTTTCAAGGCAATGTAGGTCGTAAAGGCCCAACCCATCACACCGATCATAATGGGCACGACCTTCTTGGCGCATTCGATCGGATTAGGTTTGAAAAAAACCGATTTCTTGAGTGCATAGAGAAAAAGAGCTGCGATCATTCCGCCTACGACGGGGGACACCACCCAGGATGATGCGATCTTGGCCATCGCATCCCAGTTGACGATGTCCCAGCCCCGGGCAGCAATGCCAGCGCCCATCACACCACCAACGATGGCGTGGGTCGTAGAAACCGGCGCGCCAAGCCATGTCGCCAGATTCAGCCAGATGGCCGCTCCCAAAAGCGCGCCCATCATAACCCAGACAAATACATCCGGGTTGTTGATATCGGCCGGGTCGATAATGCCTTTCTTGACGGTCGAAACCACGTCGCCACCCGCGATAATGGCCCCTGCGGCCTCAAATACTGCAGCGATCAGGATGGCCATGGTCAAGGTCATGGCAAGCGATCCAACTGCCGGGCCAACATTGTTGGCAACATCGTTTGCGCCGATATTCATCGCCATATAGGCCCCGATGACGGCGGCCGATATCAGCATGTAGGATTGCTCCAAATGCGCAAATTGTGTTCCGGTAAAAATGATAACCGCTACGATAAAGAGTATCGCTGTACCAAGCCTACCGACTTCGTCACGGCTGATACCTGCCGCGCGTTCAACGGTATTGTACTCCTTTAATTGCATCTTCCCCTCCCGCAGAAAAAGAGCGCGATACCCGACCGCGCCCACGAACCTGCAATTTTAGAGGAAGCAGAACCGGCTTGCGTTGATACGCATCATTGCATTGCGATTTTATGTCGCAAATCGCACGGATAAGCTGAATTGGGTGCACGATCCGGACGCCTGCTAACAGACACATTGGTACCTTCTGGCTCCAATCTATTTGGTTAGAAACCGGCTTTGGTTGTGCGCCCACCTTGAATAAGGCTTGGTTTATTGCTTCTTCGCGGATGCTGTTTTTCGCAAAGCAAGCAGCGTACCAGAAGGGCCAAGCAATTCGAAAACCACGGTGGTGCCGATGGTGACCGCTAGTATGGTCTCGGCATAGCTCGGAAATTTCTCAGCCGCAATAAGGGCGATGCCCACTGCAACGCCCGCCTGAGGCAGCAAGGCGACACCAAACCAGGGGCGATGCTCAGGTGGCGCCCCGCCGATGATGGCCCCAACCCATCCTCCGACGATACGCGAGACTGTTCGCAGAACGACATAGCCCAGTCCAAGCAACCCGACTTCGCCAAGCGCGCTAACGTCAAGCGATGCGCCGGCAAGGATGAAGAACAGCATCATGAACGGCCATTGAATATGTTCAATCTCGTGAGGGGCACGGGAGTGATGCCGCGCAAAGTTCACGATCACTGCGCCTGCAGTCATGCCAGCGATCAGGAAAGAGACGTCCAGCCACAATGCCAGGCCAGCACACATGAACACAACTCCGAGTGCTTCGGTTTGAAGCGGCTCACCCTTTGCCAATCGACCGGTCAGGTAGGCACCGGGCCAGCCAAGCGCCACGCCAAGTGCCAGTGCGCCGCCGATCTCCCACGCGGCGTCGAACACCGCCCCGTTCGACGCCTCACCGTTCAGCATCCCGACGACTATCAGAACCATAGAAAATGCCAGTACACCCCAGGCGTCGTCGATTGCAACAATACCTGTCAGCGTTTTAGGGAAGGCTCCTTTGGCTTTGGTTTGACGGATCACATCCTGCGTCGCCGCGGGATCGGTCGCCGTGGCAACAGCACCCAGAAGAAGGGCAAGTCCTAGATCGACCCCAATAGCCCAGAGCCCGACACCAACGACCGCAATCGTCACAATCACCACCGACAGTGAAATCGCCATGATCGTCACCCCATGCTTGCGCAAGTTCTTCAGCGATAGCGAATTACCAAGCAGGAAAGCGACCATGGTCAGGGCGGCGATGGTCAGGAACTCGTACCAATAAGCCGTCTCCATTGGCAGCAGGTCCAGGCCAGAACCACCAACCGCGACGCCGCAGAAAAGCAAAAGCGTGACACGGGGCAACCGCGTGCGACGCCCGAACTGATCTGCAAACAGTCCCAACAAGAAGAGTGCGCCCAGAATCAGAAATATAAGATACAATTCCATACCATACCCTAGCCGAACGTCAGGCGGCCGCTTTGCTCCAGGTCAGCTCTTCAGACGAGTGGCCGGTAAAAAAAAGCCCCTACTGTAGGAAATGTCTTGCAGCGGCCGCGTCGAGTTTTTTTGAAACAGACCGCAACGAACCGGTAGCATGCACCCCTCTGATCGGGATAGAGTTGAACGAGCGCTGCGAGGACATCGCTTCGTTGCCGCAACTATGTCGCTGCAAGCCCGACAGTTTTCTGCATAAGCACTAGTCGCGGTCTACAAGTCTGGTTTGTACGCGCCTCGATGGTTAGTCCTGGCCGCAGCGAAAGGGCGGGTTGGATTTCACCGGTTCTGCCCTTTCGAATGCCCGCAAACGGGAAATCCGCTGCATTGCCGAAATTCCGCCGCGGCGGGCGTGAACAGTTTTTGCGTTAGTAATAGCTGCGCGGGCAAAAGGCGGCTAAGTCCGCATTTCAGACATGAGCGCAGACGGGCCACGCTGACCAATTCGAGCCAGTCAACGTTTCAATCCGGCAATGAGCGTGGATTTGCCCGGGAAAATTGGACGTTTCGTGATTTTGCCCTTCACATCCGGTTCATTTCGGCCTATTGGCACCCCCGATGGATCGTCGCGTTCGCGTGGCGATCTGTTGATTCGTCCAAGACGGTGGGTGGGGTTCGCCTCTTAATCTCCTGCCTGAGACGGGAAAGAAACATAATTGGCCGTGGGATGACCTCGGGTGATTTGGTGCTGCCCCGTAATTCGGACTTAAACGCCGGAACTTTGGTTTCGGTAAATCTGAGCCGGGGGGCGCAAGCCTTCCAATACTGGAGTGAAACTGTGGATAGAGCCCAGAAAGAGAAAGTGGTCGAGGAACTCGGCCAGATCTTCGAAAGCTCTGGCGTCGTAGTGGTTGCCCACTACACGGGTCTTACAGTTGCAGAGATGCAGGATCTTCGTGCTCGCGCCCGCGACGCCGAAGCCTCCGTTCGCGTCGCTAAGAACAGGCTCGCCAAAATCGCCCTTGACGGAAAGCCATGCGCAAGCATCGCCGACTATCTGACGGGTATGACCGTTCTGACCTTCTCGGAAGATCCTGTGGCAGCTGCCAAGGTCGCCGAGGGCTTTGCCAAGGATAACAAGAAGTTTGAGATCCTTGGCGGGGCAATGGGTGAGACCGCTCTGGACCGTGCCGGTGTTGAAGCCACCTCGAAACTGCCGTCGCGCGACGAACTGATCGCGACCATCGCCGGCATGATCGGGGCACCTGCTTCGAACATCGCGGGGGCCATTGGTGCACCTGCTTCTAACATCGCGAGCATCCTTTCGACGATCGAAGAACGGGCGGAAGCCGCCTGAAGCAACTTGTAACATTCGCGTAGGGTTGATTTCCCGACGTTGGAACACATCTAAACGGAAAGAGTCTAAAATGGCTGATCTGAAAAAACTGGCAGAAGAGATCGTTGGTCTGACGCTTCTCGAAGCACAAGAACTGAAAACTATTCTGAAAGACGAGTACGGCATCGAGCCCGCAGCTGGCGGCGCAGTGATGATGGCTGGTCCTGCAGATGCTGGTGGCGAAGCTGCTGCTGAGCAAACCGAATTTGACGTTATCCTGAAATCGGCCGGTGCGTCGAAAATCAACGTCATCAAAGAGGTTCGCGCCATCACCGGCCTGGGCCTGAAAGAAGCAAAAGACCTGGTCGAAGCTGGCGGCAAAGCTGTCAAAGAGCAGATCTCGAAAGACGAAGCAGAAGAGATCAAAGGCAAGCTGGAAGCAGCAGGTGCCGAAGTCGAACTGAAGTAAGTCTTGCCGGGGCAACCCGGATGAAAATTTGGCTGGGTCCGGCAACTTCCGGGCCCAGCCGAACCTGTCTTAGAAAGGGCTTTGCGGTAAGCATCGCCCAGAGTCTTTTCTAAGATGTGGTTCGCGATCGGGAGGCTTGTGGTGGGACATGAGCCGGGAATTGACCGTAACCCATCGTCTCGAAAGGACGCGGTGCAGGAGCCCGACTGCATGCGCGACCGGTGAGAAATGAAAGGTGACATCGACCATGGCTCAGACCTACCTCGGCCAGAAACGTTTACGCAAATATTTCGGCAAGATCCGCGAAGTGCTGGACATGCCAAACCTCATCGAGGTTCAGAAATCTTCTTATGATCTTTTCCTGGATTCCGGCGACCAGCCCGAGCCGCAGGATGGTGAAGGCCTGAAAGGCGTCTTTCAGTCGGTATTCCCGATCAAGGATTTCAACGAGACCAGCGTGCTGGAATTCGTGAACTACGATCTGGAAAAGCCAAAATACGATGTCGAAGAATGCATGCAGCGCGACATGACCTACTCAGCCCCGCTGAAGGTTACTCTGCGTCTGATCGTGTTTGATGTCGATGACGATACCGGTGCGAAATCGGTCAAGGACATCAAAGAGCAAGACGTGTTCATGGGCGACATGCCCCTAATGACGCCGAACGGTACCTTTGTCGTGAACGGCACCGAGCGCGTGATCGTCAGCCAGATGCATCGCTCACCTGGTGTGTTCTTTGATCATGACAAGGGCAAGACCCACAGCTCGGGCAAACTGCTTTTTGCCTGCCGCATTATCCCCTATCGCGGCAGCTGGCTGGACTTTGAATTCGACGCGAAGGACATCGTGCACGCGCGCATTGACCGCCGACGCAAACTGCCGGTGACAACGCTTCTCTATGCGCTTGGTCTGGATCAGGAAGGCATCATGGATGCCTATTACGACACTGTCGATTACAAGCTGAAAAAGAAAAAGGGCTGGGTCACCAAGTTCTTCCCCGAGCGTGTGCGCGGCACTCGCCCGACCTATGATCTGGTGGATGCCAAGACCGGTGAGGTGATTGCCGAAGCTAGTAAGAAAGTCACGCCGCGCGCGGTCAAGAAACTGATCGACGAAGGCAAAGTGACCGATCTGCTGGTTCCGTTCGAGCAGATCGTCGGCAAATTCGTCGCCAAGGACATCATCAATGAAGAAACCGGTGCGATTTATGTCGAGGCCGGGGATGAATTGACGCTGGAATACGACAAGGAAGGCGAGATCAACGGCGGGTCGCTGCAGGAACTTCTGGATGCGGGCATCACCGACATCCCGGTTCTGGACATCGACAACGTCAATGTCGGCCCGTACATGCGCAACACCATGGCGGTGGACAAGAACATGGGCCGCGTCAGCGCGCTTATGGATATTTACCGCGTCATGCGTCCGGGTGAACCGCCCACTGAAGAGGCTGCGTCGGCCCTGTTTGACACGCTCTTCTTCGACAGCGAACGTTATGATCTTTCTGCCGTTGGCCGGGTCAAGATGAACATGCGTCTTGATCTTGATAAAGAAGACACGCAACGCACGCTGGATCGCGAAGACATCGTGGCCTGCATCAAAGCGCTGGTCGAGCTGCGCGACGGTAAGGGCGATATCGACGATATCGACCATTTGGGTAACCGCCGGGTCCGCTCGGTCGGGGAGCTGATGGAGAACCAGTATCGCGTCGGCCTTCTGCGGATGGAACGTGCGATCAAGGAACGTATGTCGTCGGTCGAGATCGACACGGTGATGCCGCAGGACCTGATCAACGCCAAGCCTGCCGCTGCTGCTGTGCGTGAATTCTTCGGTTCCTCGCAGCTTTCGCAGTTTATGGACCAGACCAATCCACTTTCTGAAGTGACCCATAAACGCCGTCTCTCGGCGCTTGGACCGGGCGGTCTGACCCGCGAACGTGCCGGTTTCGAGGTGCGCGACGTGCACCCGACCCACTATGGCCGGATGTGTCCGATTGAAACGCCGGAAGGGCCGAACATTGGCCTCATCAACTCGCTGGCCACTTTTGCCCGCGTGAACAAATATGGCTTCATCGAAACGCCTTATCGCAAGGTCGAAGACGGCCATGTGACCGACGAAGTGCAATACATGTCTGCCACCGAGGAAATGCGTCACACCGTGGCTCAGGCCAACGCGACGCTGGATGACAAGGGCAACTTCATCAACGATCTGGTCTCGACCCGCCAATCGGGTGAGTACATGCTCGCCCCGCGCGAGAATGTGGACCTGATCGACGTGTCGCCCAAGCAGTTGGTCTCGGTCGCGGCCTCGCTCATTCCGTTCCTGGAAAACGACGACGCCAACCGCGCCCTGATGGGATCGAACATGCAACGGCAGGCGGTCCCAACCCTGCGTTCCGAGGCCCCGCTTGTGGGCACCGGCATCGAAGGTGTTGTGGCGCGCGACTCGGGTGCTTCGATCCTCGCGAAACGTGCGGGTATCATCGACCAGGTTGACGCGACACGGATCGTTGTCCGTGCGACCGAAGACCTGGAACTGGGCGATGCGGGTGTGGACATCTACCGCATGCGCAAATTCCAGCGGTCGAACCAGAATACCTGCATCAACCAGCAGCCGCTGGTGAAAGTGGGTGACACGGTGATGAAGGGCGAAGTGATTGCCGATGGCCCCTCGACCGATCTGGGCGAACTGGCTTTGGGTAAAAACGTGGTCACGGCCTTCATGCCGTGGAATGGCTATAACTTCGAGGACTCGATCCTGATTTCCGAACGGGTGGCGCGTGATGACGTGTTCACCTCCGTTCATATCGAGGAATTCGAGGTGGCCGCCCGCGACACCAAGCTGGGTCCGGAAGAAATCACCCGCGACATCCCGAACGTCGGCGAGGAAGCCCTGCGCAACCTCGACGAGGCGGGTATCGTATATATCGGTGCGGATGTAGAGCCGGGCGATATTCTGGTCGGCAAGATCACCCCGAAAGGTGAATCGCCGATGACGCCGGAAGAAAAACTTCTGCGCGCCATCTTCGGTGAAAAAGCCTCGGACGTGCGCGACACCTCGCTGCGCGTGAAACCGGGTGATTTCGGCACGGTTGTTGAGGTCCGTGTCTTTAACCGCCACGGTGTGGAAAAAGACGAACGTGCCTTGCAGATCGAACGCGAAGAGGTCGAGCGCCTGGCGCGTGACCGTGACGACGAGTTGGCCATTCTTGACCGCAACATCTACGCCCGTCTGAAATCGCTGATCATGGGCAAGGTCGCCGTCAAGGGCCCCAAAGGTGTCAAATCCAACTCTGAAATCACCGAAGAGTTGCTTGAGATGCTGACCAAGGGCCAATGGTGGCAACTGGCGCTCAAGGACGAGAAAGACGCTCAGATCGTTGAAGCCCTGAACGAGCAATATGAGGCGCAGAAGCGTACTCTGGACGCGCGTTTCGAGGACAAGGTCGAGAAGGTGCGTCGCGGCGACGATCTGCCCCCGGGCGTGATGAAAATGGTCAAGGTGTTCATCGCGGTGAAGCGCAAGCTGCAGCCGGGTGACAAGATGGCTGGCCGTCACGGCAACAAGGGTGTGATTTCCAAGGTTGTGCCGATGGAAGACATGCCGTTCCTTGCCGATGGGACGCCGGTTGATTTCTGCCTCAACCCGCTGGGCGTGCCCAGCCGGATGAACGTCGGTCAGATCCTTGAAACCCATATGGGTTGGGCCGCGCGCGGCCTTGGTGTCAAGATCGACGAAGCGCTGCAGGAATACCGTCGTTCGGGCGACATGACCCCGGTGCGTGAAGCGATGAAAATTGCCTATGGCGATGATGTCTACGACGAAGGCATCGCCGGCATGGATGAGGATCAGCTGATCGAAGCTGCGGGTAACGTCACCGGTGGTGTGCCGATCGCAACGCCGGTCTTTGACGGTGCGAAAGAAGCCGACGTCAACGATGCGCTTCGCCGCGCGGGCTTTGACGAAAGCGGTCAGTCGGTTCTGTTTGACGGTCGTACCGGCGAGCAGTTTGCCCGTCCGGTGACAGTAGGCGTCAAATACCTGCTGAAGCTGCACCACCTCGTCGACGACAAGATCCACGCCCGGTCGACCGGTCCGTACTCGCTCGTCACGCAGCAGCCGCTGGGTGGTAAGGCGCAGTTCGGTGGTCAGCGCTTCGGGGAAATGGAGGTCTGGGCTCTGGAAGCTTACGGCGCCGCCTACACCCTGCAGGAGATGCTGACGGTCAAGTCGGACGACGTTGCCGGACGGACGAAAGTCTACGAAAGCATCGTCAAGGGCGAGGACAATTTCGAAGCCGGTGTGCCTGAATCGTTCAACGTTCTGGTCAAAGAGGTCCGTGGCCTCGGCCTGAACATGGAACTCCTGGACGCGGAGGATGCGGAATAACGGTGGGGCTAGCCCCACCTCCCTTCCAACGCCCGAATTCAAGGATTTGAAAATGAACCAGGAACTGACAAATAACCCGTTCAACCCCGTAGCACCCGTCAAGGTGTTTGACGAAATCAAGGTGTCTCTGGCAAGTCCCGAGCGCATCTTGTCGTGGTCGTTCGGTGAGATCAAAAAGCCCGAGACCATCAACTACCGGACCTTCAAGCCCGAGCGTGATGGCCTTTTCTGCGCGCGGATCTTTGGCCCGATCAAGGATTACGAATGTCTCTGCGGCAAATATAAGCGGATGAAATATCGCGGCGTTGTCTGCGAGAAATGTGGTGTGGAAGTCACGCTGCAAAAGGTCCGCCGCGAGCGCATGGGCCACATCGAACTGGCCGCGCCCTGCGCCCATATCTGGTTTCTGAAGTCGCTGCCAAGCCGCATCGGCCTGATGCTGGATATGACCTTGCGCGATCTGGAACGGGTGCTCTATTTCGAGAACTACGTGGTGATCGAGCCGGGCCTCACTGACCTTACCTATGGCCAGATGCTCAGCGAAGAAGAGTTCATGGACGCGCAGGACGCCTATGGTATGGACGCCTTCACCGCCAATATTGGCGCTGAAGCCATCCGCGAGATGCTGCAAAACATCGACCTTGAGGCCGAAGCCGAGCAACTGCGCGCCGATCTGGCCGAAGCCACCGGTGAGCTGAAGCCCAAAAAGATCATCAAACGTCTGAAAGTCGTTGAATCTTTCCTCGAGTCCGGCAACCGTCCGGAATGGATGGTCATGACCGTCATTCCGGTCATTCCGCCCGAGCTGCGCCCGCTGGTGCCGCTAGACGGGGGCCGCTTTGCCACCTCGGACCTCAACGACCTCTACCGCCGCGTGATCAACCGCAACAACCGCCTGAAACGCCTGATTGAGCTGCGCGCGCCCGATATCATCGTGCGCAACGAAAAGCGGATGCTGCAGGAATCCGTTGATGCGCTCTTTGATAACGGCCGCCGCGGCCGCGTGATCACTGGCGCCAACAAGCGCCCGCTGAAATCGCTTTCCGACATGCTGAAAGGCAAGCAGGGCCGTTTCCGTCAGAACCTTCTGGGGAAACGCGTCGACTTCTCGGGTCGTTCGGTGATCGTGACCGGGCCGGAGCTAAAGCTGCATCAATGCGGCCTGCCCAAGAAGATGGCGCTGGAGCTGTTCAAGCCGTTCATCTACTCGCGGCTGGAAGCCAAAGGCATGTCTTCGACTGTGAAACAGGCCAAGAAGTTGGTGGAGAAAGAGCGCCCGGAGGTATGGGACATTCTCGACGAGGTGATCCGCGAACACCCCGTCATGCTGAACCGTGCGCCGACGCTGCACCGCCTGGGCATCCAGGCGTTCGAACCGGTGTTGATCGAAGGCAAGGCCATTCAGCTGCATCCACTCGTCTGTTCGGCCTTCAACGCCGACTTTGACGGTGACCAGATGGCTGTGCACGTGCCGCTGAGCCTTGAGGCCCAGCTGGAAGCGCGGGTGCTGATGATGTCGACGAACAACGTTCTCAGCCCTGCCAACGGCGCGCCGATCATCGTTCCGTCGCAGGACATGGTTCTGGGTCTTTACTATGTCTCGCTTCAACGCGAAGGCATGAAGGGCGAAGGCATGGCGTTCTCGTCCATCGAAGAGGTTCAGCATGCGCTGGACGCGGGCGAGGTGCATCTGCACGCCAAGATCACCGCGCGGGTTCCGCAGATCGACGAAGAAGGCAACGAGGTGATGATCCGTGTGGAATCCACTCCGGGCCGTGTCCGTCTGGGCGCGCTTCTGCCGAAGAACGTCAAGGCACCGTTCAGCCTGGTCAACAAGCTTCTGCGTAAGAAAGAAGTGCAACAGGTGATCGACACCGTCTACCGCTATTGTGGTCAGAAGGAATCGGTTATTTTCTGCGACCAGATCATGACCATGGGCTTCCGCGAAGCGTTCAAGGCCGGTATTTCCTTCGGTAAGGACGACATGGTGATCCCCGACAGCAAATGGGGCATCGTTGAAGAGACCCGCGATCAGGTCAAAGGCTTTGAACAGCAGTATATGGATGGCCTGATCACGCAGGGCGAGAAGTACAACAAGGTGGTCGATGCCTGGTCGAAATGTAACGATCAGGTCACTGAGGCCATGATGGGCACCATCTCGGCCCTGCAAAAGGATGAGGAGGGTGTCGAAGCCGAACCGAACTCGGTTTATATGATGGCCCACTCGGGTGCGCGTGGCTCGGTCACGCAGATGAAACAGCTGGGCGGCATGCGCGGCCTGATGGCCAAGCCGAACGGCGACATCATCGAGACACCGATCATCTCGAACTTCAAGGAAGGTCTGACCGTTCTTGAATACTTCAACTCGACCCACGGGGCGCGGAAAGGTCTGTCGGATACGGCGCTCAAGACCGCGAACTCGGGTTATCTGACCCGTCGTCTGGTGGACGTGGCGCAGGATTGCATCATTCGCGAGCATGATTGTGGCACCGACCGTGCGATCACCGCCGAGGCCGCCGTCAATGACGGTGAGGTTGTGGCAACCCTGGGCGAGCGCATTCTGGGCCGTGTTGCGGCCGAGGATATCCTGAGCCCGGCCACCGATGAGGTGGTGATTGCCAATGGGACGCTTATCGACGAGCGCATGGCAGACGCTGTGGAAGACGCGGCGGTGCAGACCGCCCGTATCCGCTCGCCTCTGACCTGCGAGGCTGAAGACGGCGTTTGTGCCATGTGCTATGGTCGTGACCTTGCACGCGGTACAATGGTCAATAACGGTGAGGCCGTCGGCATCATCGCGGCGCAGTCCATCGGCGAGCCTGGCACACAGCTGACGATGCGGACCTTCCACATCGGCGGTGTTGCCCAAGGTGGCCAGCAATCGTTCCTCGAGGCCAGCCAGGAGGGTGTGATCGAGTTCGAGAACGCTCAGACACTGGAAAGCTCCATCGGCGCGACGCTTGTGATGGGCCGCAACATGAAGTTGCGCATCATGGGAGAAAACGGCGTTGAACTGGCCAGCCATAAAGTGGGCTACGGCACGCGTCTTCACGTCAAGGAAGGCGACAAGGTTTCCCGTGGTGACAAATTGTTCGAATGGGACCCCTACACCCTGCCGATCATTGCCGAAAAAGCCGGTACAGCGAAATTCGTTGACCTCGTCAGCGGCGTTGCCGTGCGCGACGTGACCGACGATGCTACAGGCATGACCCAGAAGATCGTGACCGACTGGCGCGCGGCCCCCAAGGGCAACGAGCTGAAGCCGGAGGTTCTGGTGGTCGGCGCCGATGGCGAGCCCGTGCGCAACGATGCGGGCAACCCGGTGACCTACCCGATGTCGGTCGACGCCATTCTCTCGATTGAGGACGGTCAGGAGATTGAGGCCGGTGACGTGGTCGCGCGTATTCCGCGTGAAGGTGCGAAAACCAAGGACATCACCGGTGGTCTGCCGCGTGTGGCCGAGCTTTTCGAGGCGCGCCGCCCCAAGGATCACGCCATCATCGCCGAGATCGACGGGTACGTTCGTTACGGCCGCGACTACAAGAACAAGCGCCGTATCAGCATCGAGCCCGCCGACGAGTCAATGGAGCCCGTCGAATACATGGTGCCCAAGGGCAAGCACATTCCGGTGCAGGAAGGTGACTACGTCCAGAAGGGCGACTACATCATGGACGGTAACCCGGCCCCGCATGACATCCTGAGTATCATGGGTGTCGAGGCGCTGGCAGATTACATGATCGACGAGGTGCAGGAGGTCTATCGTCTTCAGGGTGTGAAGATCAACGACAAGCACATCGAGGTCATCGTGCGTCAGATGCTGCAGAAATGGGAGATCCTGGACAGTGGCGACACCACGCTGCTTAAAGGTGAAAACGTGGATAAGCAGGAATTCGACGAAGCCAACGCCAAGGCGGTTTCCAAAGGTGGCCGCGAAGCCAAAGGCGAGCCGATCCTGCTGGGCATCACCAAGGCGTCGCTGCAAACACGTAGCTTTATCTCGGCGGCTTCGTTCCAGGAGACCACACGGGTTCTGACCGAGGCTTCGGTGCAGGGCAAACGTGACAAGCTGGTTGGCCTGAAAGAGAACGTGATCGTGGGGCGCCTGATCCCTGCCGGTACCGGTGGTGCGACGCAGCAAATGCGCCATATCGCGCAACAGCGTGACAATGTCGTCATTGAAGCGCGCCGGGAAGAAGCCGAGGCCGCGGCAGCTCTTGCTGCACCGATCCCGGATGACATCATGGAAGGCGACGAGTTCGAAAACCTGGTGGAAACGCCCGAGGAAAGCCGCGAAGAATAGCCTCGCGCTTTAGCCAACTTGATCAAGCCCCGTTGGAACCAACGGGGCTTTTTCTTTGGCAGCCCAGTAACGGCTCAGACGTGTGACGAGATACGATCAATGACCGTAGCTAATCCCTTGAGCGTTTTGTTATCTTCGTCGCGCACGGATTGCGATATTGCGCTTTTGACTAGCGGATCAGGGGTGAGTCGCGCGATCCTAAGATCGTGGGCTTGCAGCGCGGCGCAGACGGTCGTTGATTGCCCTTCCTAACCCGTGATTGGGAATGGGTGATACGGCGATGGTTTCGGCTCCCATCGCATCCAGAGAATGTAAGTGTCGAAACAGGTTTGCGGTCGCTTCGGTCAGGTCGCCGGCGGGTGACAGGTTCAGGTCGGCATCGACAGGCCCGAACCCCAGCAAAACCTCGCCGGTGCGCTTTTCCGTGGCTTCCAGTCGGACCTGTGCATTGGGCGCGTAATGAGAGGCAAGCTGACCCGGTGCTGTTAGCGGGTCGCAATTGCCACGCGTGTCTAAAGTGTCATGCAAAGCGGCCTCGATCGCTTCAACGGGCAGGCCGCCTGGGCGCAGCAGCGTTGGCGTGCCTGCGAGGCCAAGAATGGTGGACTCAACCCCAACCTCGCAGGCGCCGCCATCCAGCACGGCGGCGATCTTGCCGTTAAGCCCGGCTAACACATGATCTGCCGTCGTGGGGCTGATCCGGCCTGACGGGTTAGCAGATGGCGCAGCCACCGGGCCACCAAACGTGGCCAGCAGATTTTGTGCCACCGGGTGCGCCGGTACACGAATTGCCAGGGTGGGCAGATCGGCGGTGACCAGTGGTGACAGGCCAGTGCCGGGTTTCAGCGGCAACACCAGTGTCATCGGGCCCGGCCAGAACGCTTGCGCAAGGATATCCGCCTGATCCGGCCATTCGACAAATTCGCGCGCGGCAGAGATTGAATTTACATGTACAATCAATGGGTTGAATCGCGGTCGCGCCTTGGCTTCAAAGATACGTGCCACTGCCATATCGTTACGTGCGTCGCCCCCAAGCCCGTAAACTGTCTCGGTCGGGAAGGCGACAAGCCCGCCGTCGCGCAGAGCCGATGCGGCGGCGTCATATCCGTCTGCATCTGGCGAAAATACTCTGGTTTGCATGTCAGGCCCCATTTTCTGACGCGGCGTTTTGGTTGATGGTCCCGGGCGATCGGATAGGCTAGATCGCGGATGGAATGCATATAGGCTGCGACGGGCGATGCCAAGCCGCCCCGCATGTCAGATCAGGAGTTACTCATGCCGTATCGCGCGCCGGTTGAGGAATACAGGTTTTTGTTCGATCACGTGGTCCGGATGGATCAGGTCAGCGGTACCGACCGCTTTGCCGAGGCGACCCCGGATATGACCAGTGCGATCCTGTCTGAGGCCGGGCGTATGTGTGAAGAGGTGCTCTATCCATTGCAGCGTAACGGTGATCTGCATCCCGCCAGGCTGGAAAACGGCGTTGTTCGGACCAGTCCGGGTTTTACCGACGGGTACAGGGCCATTGCCGATGGCGGCTGGGTGTCGATCAGTGCCGACCCCGAACATGGCGGCATGGGTCTGCCGATGGCCGTCACGACTGCGGTCAATGAGATGATGGCGGCGGCATGCCTTAGCCTGCAGCTGAACCCGCTGATGACCCAGGGCCAGATCGAAGCGCTGGAACATCACGCCAGCGATGAGATCAAGGCGCTGTATCTGCCCAAACTGGTAAGTGGCGAATGGTCGGGCACGATGAACCTGACAGAGGCACAGGCGGGCAGCGATGTCGGTGCCTTGCGGAGTAAGGCGGAACCTAATGGCGATGGCACCTATGCCGTGACTGGTCAGAAAATCTATATAAGCTGGGGCGACAACGATTTTACCGGGAACGTCTGTCACCTGGTTCTGGCGCGGCTGCCGGACGGGGTGGAGGGGACCAAGGGGATCAGCCTTTTTCTGGTGCCGAAATACATTCCCGATACCGAGGGCAACCCAGGCGTGGCCAACAGCCTGAATGTGGTCAGCCTTGAACACAAGCTGGGCTTGCATGGCAGCCCGACAGCGGTGATGCAGTTCGATGGCGCAACCGGTTGGCTGATTGGCCATGAACATGACGGGATGCGAGCGATGTTCACGATGATGAACAATGCCCGCCTTGGCGTGGGCGGGCAGGGGATCGGTGCGGCGGAGGGCGCCTATCAGCACGCACTGGCCTATGCGCTGGAGCGCAAACAGGGCCGCGGTCCGGTTGAGGGCGGCACTGGCACCATCGCTGACCACGCCGATGTGCGGCGGATGCTGACCACCATGAAGGCCGACATATTCGCGGCCCGGTCAATCGCGCTGGCCTGCGCCGTGGCCATCGACATGCAGAATGCGACCGGCGGCGATGACTGGGCGGCGCGGGCAGCTTTTTTGACACCGATTGCCAAGGCGTTTGGCACCGAGACCGGGATCGAGGTCAGCAACATGGGCATTCAGGTGCATGGCGGCATGGGGTTCATCGAAGAAACCGGTGCCGCGCAATATAACCGCGATGTACGTGTCACCGCGATCTATGAGGGGACCAATGGCATTCAGTCTATGGACCTTGTGGCGCGCAAGCTGATGGATGGGGGCGAGGCGGCAAACGCGCTGCTGGATGAAATCGAAGCTCAGGCCGAAACAGCGCGCCATGATTTTCCTGAGCTGGCCGAGCCGGTCTGGCAGGCGTCCGAGACCCTGCGCGAAGCGGTGGAATGGATGCTGGAACAATCGGATATGAACCAGCGTTTTGCCGGATCGGTGCCGTTCCTCAAGGCGTTTGCCCGTGTCCTGGGCGGGCATTTTCACCTGTCCGCCGCGATTGCTGAAAAGGGCAGCGGCCCGCACAGCAAATTGGCGCGATTCTACATCGAACGCCTCTTGCCGGAGCACATGGGTCTTCTGGCGCACGCCACGGCGGGTGCCGAAGATCTCTATGCACTCAGCGTCGAAGATCTGGGCGCATGATGGACGGAGCGGGCTGTACCATACGCTATCCGTGGGAGGAGCCGCCCGAACACGGTCAGGCGACCCAAGTGGCCAAGGGCGTGCTGTGGATTCGTCTGCCCCTGCCGATGGCGCTCGATCATGTGAATATCTATGCACTGGACGAGGGTGATAGCTGGACCATCGTTGATACCGGCATTCATTCACGTCGGTCGGTGGCGTTGTGGGAAAGCGTTCTGAGCGGGCCACTGGCAAGTAAGCCGGTGGGCCGGGTGATCCTGACCCACCATCATCCTGATCACATTGGCATGGCCGGATGGCTGATGGACCGGTTCGGCGCCGGGCTGACCGCGACGCGAACAAGCTGGCTGATGGCGCGCATGCTGATCCTTGACGAAGAAGAACGGCCAACCGCGCAGGCGTTGAAGCTTTGGCGCGCGGCGGGGATGGACGAGGCGATTTACGATGAACGCAAGAACGCCCGCCCCTTCAATTTCGCTGATACCTGCCACCCGCTGCCGGTGGGTTATACCCGTGTCAAAGATGGCGATGTGCTGCGCGCCGCAGGGCGTGACTGGGACGTGCGTACCGGCAACGGCCATGCGCCCGAACATCTGACATTGTGGAGCCGTGACGACAATCTAGTGCTGGCGGGGGATCAGATACTGCCCTCGATCAGCCCCAATATCGGCGTCTATCCGACCGAGCCTGAGGCCGATCCGCTGAGTGACTGGCTGGCGTCATGCACGTATTTCGCGACGCTTGCACGTGAGGATCATCTGGTGTTGGGCGGGCACAAGCTACCCTTCACCGGCCTGCCCATGCGGATGCGGCAACTGGCCGAAAACCATCATGGCGCACTCTTGCGTCTGCGCGACCATTTGCGCACCCCACGCACCGCTGGTGAATGCTTTGCGCCGCTTTTCAAACGCAAAATTGATCATGGCACCTATGGGTTGGCTCTTGTCGAAGCGGTTGCGCATCTCAATCATCTGCATCAGGCTGGAGACGTGATCCGCACCACTCGTGAAGATGGGGCGTGGCTTTGGCAGATGAAGGAATGAACCCATAATGGATGACAAGATCGAAACGTCGGCTGAAGCGCTTGAGGCGGATGCGATACCGCGCTGTCATGAGGTGCATTCGGACCCGGAACGCTGCAAGGGCGGCGACGATGTGACCGCCGGAGTCAAGCTGCAATCGGTGGAAAAGAAAAGCCCGGCACAATGGGCTTATGAGCGGCTGATTCTCTACATCCAGAACTTTGAAAAGACACTGGATGCCGAACACGAGGTCGCGATGGGGTTTACCGGTGGCGACGCAGGCGTGCTTCGAATTGAGGGGATGGGGTATTTCGACCCAGATATCGTCACCTTCTACGGGAGCGATCCGACGGGTGGTAAAACCCAGTTGGTGCAGCATGTCAGCCAGCTTAACGTGATGCTGCGGGCGTTGCCCAAGCAGGTTGACGAGGCTGCGCCGAACCGCATCGGTTTCCGATTGGCCGAGGATCTTGAGAAAGGCTGAGAAACCTGATGCTTGGGGTGGTGACAGCCCACGCAAAATCAAGTATTCGAGGCAGGAAATGTCCGAATTCGCCTTTTGAGGGATAAAAGATGGCCGATCATAAACACGGTGAGATGAATATCGACGTGCAGGAAAAAACTTTTGAAGGGTTCGTCAAGACGGTTGGCTGGTCCTGTGTGCTCATCTGCGTTTTCCTGGTTTTTCTTGCGCTCGTAAACGGCTAGGCGCGGGCGCGTCTGTCGCTTTCCCAGGTGAACACAATGCAAAATTTGGTGCTGGCCTTTTGTTCGGCCTTGATGCTGGTCGGTTGTACGGGCCAGAGAGTCTGGGCGCCGGATGAGGCGGTCGCCCGGGCCGCGTATCGCCATGATGGCCCGCCACGCTTGACGCTTTACACCATGATCAACAATCGCACCGGCGCGGGCGCGCATACGTCGCTGATGATCAACGGCTCGCAACGGGTGATTTTTGACCCGGCAGGCTCTTTCAAACATGAAACCCTGCCCGAGCGAAATGATGTTGTATACGGCATCACCCCACCGGTGGCTGATGTCTATACCCGCTATCATGCGCGCAAGACCTATCATGTGAAGGTGCAGGAACTTGATGTATCCCCCGCCGTTGCCGAGGCGGCAATTCGGGCGGTGATGTCGAACGGACCGGTGGCTTCGGCGATGTGCGCGCGTGGTACCTCGGCGGTGCTGGCAAGCCTGCCGGGTTTTGAGAACATTCAAACCACCTGGTACCCGGTCAAGCTGGCCGATCAGTTCGGCAAGATTCCTGGCGTGCGAGAACAGGAACTTTACGAGTATGACAGCGACGACAACAGCAAGGTTCTGCGCCAGTGGAATCCCGATGCTGTGGCCCGTGGCGCGATCCTGCAAAACTGAATGATTGCGCGGCCGGTGACGATTGAAGGTTTCCGTCACCCGCTCTTGCCCCTAGATTGCCCGTGAACACGTAGCATCCAGGACCCGCGCCCCGTGGCAAAAACCGACGAGCTGAGTGATTATCTGATTGCGCCCGATCCCGGAGCCGCGCGCCTGACCCGCGCGGTCGAAGGCGTGGATCACGACGGGCAGATTACGCGAATTTCCGTGGTCGAGGAACGCCCCCTGACGATCTTTCTAAACGGGCAAGAGATCGTGACCGCCATGACGATCGGTGACTATCCCGAGTATCTGGCGCTTGGCTTTCTGCGCAATCAGGGCATGTTGCGCGATGGCGAGACCGTCGAGCGGGTCGATTACGATGACGATCTGGAGACGGTTGTTGTCCGCACAGACGGGCAGACAACATACGAGGAAAAACTGAAGAAAAAGACCCGCACCAGCGGTTGCGCCGTGGGCACTGTTTTCGGCGACATGATGGAAGGGCTCGAGGACGTCTCTCTGCCCGACTTGCAGGTCAGAACGTCTGATCTTTATACGCTGGCGGCCAAGATCAACCGTACGCCGTCGCTTTATCTAGAAGCCGGAGCGATCCACGGCACGGTCTTGTGTCTGGGATCACGGCCACTGGTCTATATGGAGGATGTCGGGCGCCACAATGCCGTCGACAAAATAGCCGGGTGGATGCTGTCCGAAGGCGTGAATGCCGCCGACAAGCTGCTTTATACGACAGGGCGTCTGACTTCGGAAATGGTGATCAAAACCGCCTTGATGGGCATCCCGGTGCTGGCGTCACGCTCGGGTTTCACCGCCTGGGGCGTCGAGATCGCGCAAGAGGTCGGTCTGACCCTGATCGGCCGGATGCGCGGCAAGCGATTTGTCTGCCTCAGCGGCGAGCATCGGCTTGATCGCGACGCCGACCCTGATCAGATTACGGACGAACCGCGCAAATCCAGGCGCAAGGGGGCGCAGGCATGAAGGTGCCTCTCGGAGTGATCCTTGCTGGCGGGTTGGCCACGCGGATGGGCGGTGGAGACAAGGCTCTGCTCGATCTTGGGGGGGGCGTCACGCTTCTGGATCAGGTGATCGAGCGTTTGCAGCCACAAGTGACCGATCTGGCGCTGAATGCCAACGGCGATGCGGCGCGGTTTGCGCGCTTTAACCTGCCGGTCTTACCTGACAGTATTGATGGCTTTGTCGGCCCGCTTGCGGGCGTGCTGGCGGGGCTCGATTGGGCGGCGGGGCAGGGCGCTGGGGCAATCGTGACAGTGGCCGCCGACACGCCGTTTTTTCCGGATAATCTGGTCGAGCATCTAATGCGGACCGCCGAAGGGCAAGACGTGCCATTGGTTTTGGCGGCAACGCCGGACGGGCGGCATCCGACCTTCGGACTCTGGCCTGTGACCCTGCGTGACGATCTGCGGGCGGCGTTGGGTGGTGGGTTGCGCAAGGTCGTGCAATGGACGGATGGTCAGGGCGGGCGTGAGGCGGTGTTTGACGGCGCAGGCGATCCGTTTTTCAATGTGAACACGCCGGAAGATCTTGAGAAGGCACGCAAAATATACGGGGCACAGGCATGAATATCTATGGTGTCGTGGGCTGGAAAAATGCGGGCAAAACCGGCCTGATGGAAAGGCTTGTGTCCGAAATTACCGCGCGCGGCTTCAGCGTTTCGACGATCAAACATGCCCATCATAGTTTCGACGTCGACCACCCCGGTAAGGACAGCTATCGCCACAGGGATGCAGGTGCGCGCGAGGTGCTGCTGGCGTCGCGTAACCGCTGGGCGTTGATGCACGAATTGCATGATCACGAGGAGCCACCGCTGGCTGACCTTCTGACCAAGCTGGAACCGGTCGACCTGGTGCTGGTCGAAGGGTACAAGCGCGACGATCACCCCAAGATAGAAGCTTTTCGCGCCGTGACGGCCAATTCTCTGATCGCGCCTGAAGATGAAACCATCCGGGCGGTGGCAAGTGATACGGCGCTGGAGCTTGATTGCCCGGTTTTTGATTTGGATGACACTGGCGGCATCGCTGATTTCATTCTGGCGGAGGTCGGGTTGTGACGCTCAAGCCGCCGCCCCTGCGCGATGATTGTTTTGCCCTGCCTGCCGGGGTGGACTGGACACCGGTGGATCGGGCGCTGGCGATGTTGCAGGAACGATTGTGCCCGGTGGTGGCGCGAGAGGATAGCGCGCTTGCCCACGCCTTGGGCCGGGTTCTCGCGGCGCCGGTCGAAGCGCTGCGTTCGAACCCGCCGCGGTCCAATACGGCGGTCGACGGGTATGGGTTTGCCCATGCCAGCCTTGGCGACGGTGATCCGGTTTTACCGCTGGTCGAGGGCCGTGCGGCAGCTGGTCTGGCCTTTGAAGGCACGGTGCCTGCGGGTCATGCAATCCGCATTCTCACCGGCGCGGCGCTACCGCAAGGCGTGGATACGGTGGTGTTGCAGGAGGATGTTACCGCTCGTGACAACCAGATTGCCTTTCGTGCCGGGATAAAGCCCCGGGCCAATACCCGGAAGGCCGGAGAGGATATTCGCGAGGGTGAGATCGCACTTACAGCGAGCCGTGTACTGACCCCCGCTGATCTTGCGCTGGCAGCCGCAGTTGGCGTTTCGCGTCTGCCGGTCTATCGGCGGCTCAAGGTTGCGGTAATCTCGACCGGCGATGAATTGGTCGAACCCGGCGCAGCGGCCGCTTCAGGTCAGATATACGACGCCAATCGGCCCATGCTGGCGGCGTTGGTGCGAAATTTTGGCTATGAGCCCGTTGATCTGGGCCGTATCCCCGATGATCGCAAGGCACTCCGTCGTGCTTTTGACAAGGCGGCGACTGAGGTCGATGTGATCCTGACCTCCGGCGGTGCGTCTTCGGGGGACGAAGACCATGTCTCGGCCCTGCTGAACGAGGCGGGCGCCATGACCGAATGGCGGATTGCGCTTAAACCCGGGCGGCCTTTGGCGCTGGGCATGTGGCAAGGCACGCCGGTTTTTGGGTTGCCGGGTAATCCGGTGGCGGCACTGGTCTGCACGTTGATTTTTGCCCGCCCCGCCATGAGCGTGCTGGCCGGGGCCGGGTGGCACGACCCGCAATCGTTTCAGGTGCCCGCCGGTTTTGCAAAAAACAAGAAACCCGGTCGACGAGAATATCTGCGCGCACGCATGCGAGACGGACGTGCCGAGGTATTCCAATCCGAAGGCTCCGGCCGGATCAGCGGGCTGAGCTGGGCCGAAGGGCTGGTTGAGCTGGGCGACGGGGCGCAGGAAATCGCGCCCGGCGATATGGTGAAATTCATCCCCTTCGGCAGTTTCACCTGATGCGCCTCCGGCCCCGACATGGTTAGAGGTCCGGATTTCAGCCGCGAGATGCGGCGCGGCGAAGAGGCGGCAGTGGATGCACTGTTGCGCCTGGCTTTTGAAGGCGATGACGAGGTGCGGCTGGTGCACGCATTGCGCAAAAACCGCGAGATTGCCGGTGAAATGGTCTTGCCCAGCGATGGGGAGATTGTCGGTTATTATGCCCTGTCCACCTTCGTTGAGCCGAAAGGATGGCTCTGCCTGGCGCCAGTGGCGATTCACCCGAAGCTGCAACGCCAGCATAATAGGCAGCGCATGTTGGGGTTGCTGACCGCATGGGCAAGGATCACCGGGACCTATGTGGTGGTGCTGGGGCAGCCTGAGTTCTATTCAAGATGCGGTTTCAGCAATGCGCGCGCGGCGCGGCTGACCTCACCCTATCCGATCACGCACACGTTGCTGGTGGGACCGGGTGATGATGTGCCAGAAGAGACATTGATCTATCCCAAAGCGTTCGAAAACCTCTGATGCGTCTCTTTCTGCTTACCAGCCTCACGATGATCGCCTTTGCCGCCAATTCGGTTCTGAACCGAATGGCGCTGGCGGGTGGTGGCATTGATGCGGTCAGCTTTGGTCTGATCCGCCTTTTGTCCGGCGCGGCAGTGCTTGCGCTGCTCTGCATGGTTCTGCGTGGCGGCTTGCGGCTTGGCGGCGCTGGCCGGATTGCAGGCGTCATCGCGCTGCTGGTCTATCTTTACGGGTTTTCAACGGCTTACCGGGGGCTGGATGCGGGCCTTGGCGCACTCATCCTCTTTGGTGTCGTGCAGATCACCATGTTTACATGGGGTTTGGTTCAGGCAGAACCGATGCCCGCTCGACGATGGTTTGGTGCCGCTTTGGCATTCAGCGGGCTGGCGTGGCTTCTCTGGCCCGGCGGGAGTACCTCTGTCAGCCTCGTGCACGGTCTTCTGATGGCGCTGGCCGGTGTTGGCTGGGGTGTTTATTCGCTGGCTGGCAAGCTTAGCCGCGACGCGCTGCAGGGTACCGCCGCCAATTTCATCCTTGCTGCGCCCATCGGCGCATTGGTGGGTTACGTCTTGCCCGCGGTAGAGCCGACGGTGTTGACTACGCAGGGCGTGGTACTGGCGATCGTCTGTGGCGCGGTCACCTCGGGCATGGGCTATGCGCTTTGGTATTCCGTCCTGCCTTCGCTGGCGTCGTCGGTGGCGGCGGTGGCGCAACTGACCGTGCCTGTGATCGCGATGGCGGGTGGCATGATCTTTCTGGGTGAGGTGCTCACGCTGCAATTCGCGCTGGCCTCGTTGCTGGTGCTGGGCGGCGTGGCCTTGTCCGTCATCCGGTGGCCGAAACGGCGGTGAGGCATTATGCACGGAAGACCCGGCGCTCAGACCTCGATCTTTAGGATTTCCAGCTCGACAGTCCCGGCAGGCTTTGGCCATTCGACAATATCGCCAATCACGGCCTCCATCAGCGCGCGGGCCAGTGGCGAGAACGCGGCAATCAGGCCGTTTTCAGGCGCTGCTTCGTCTTCGCCGACTATTGTATAGCGCGCGCGTTTACCATTCTCATCTTCGACGGTCACTGTCGTGCCGAAACTGACCTGGCTGGCACTATCGGGCGGGGTGACAAGGATGGCGCTGGAGAGCCGTGCCTCGATGTAGCGCAGATCCCGTTCGGCCACGGCAAGGGGGTAGAGGTCGTCAAGAAACTCGCGATTGTTGCGCAGCCGGGCAACCTCGGCTTCAAGAACGGACTGCCGCTCGCGCAATTGCGCAAGCCCGCGTGGGGTGACGTGGTTGGGGTGCTCGGAAATTGGCAGATCGGGCAGGCGCTCAGGCGTGCTGCCGTCTTCCTCCTTGGTAAAGGCCTTGTTCATTGCAGTTCCTACCAGATCAGCCGCTCAAGAGGATCATATCTGAAGCCGTCGGAAAAGGCGATGTCAGCAAGGCTGTCCGGCTTAAAACGAAGGCCGGCCATTTCATCGCGTGTCACGAACCGGCGCTGTGAAACAACCGCCTCCGGATCGCACCAGTCGTCGCGAAGTTGTCCGGCGGTGACCTGACAGCGAAAGAAGATATCGACCTGGTGGAACTCGTCTTCAGGGTTGTGGAATTCATTGATTAAGCACGGCGCCCCAACCGCAACTATCAGGCCGGTTTCCTCGTGGACTTCACGGATCAGGTTATCGGGAAGCGATGACCCCATTTCCGCCCCGCCACCGGGCGCGCACCAGAGATCGCTTTCGCCATCGGGAAACGCATTGACCAACAACAGGCGGTTTTCCTGCAAGATGATCGCGCGGGTGGCAAGGCGAATGGGCATAAAGGCTTCTTCCGTTGCGTGACAGACCCTTTTGTAACGGGGGAATTGCGCGTATCTCAAGGAGATGATGCGATTTCTGCTCCCTCTGCTGTTTTTACTGCCCCTGTCGGCGCGGGCGGATTGTGTTGTGCTGCTACATGGGCTGGCGCGCACCGAGGTGTCTTTTCTGGTGTTGCAGGAAGTTCTGGAGTTTGAGGGATACAAAACCGTCGCACCCGGCTATCCATCGACCGAAAAGCGTATAGCGACGCTGGCCGATGATACCCTGCCAAAGGCGGTGCGGGAATGTGGTGACGAACGGGTACATTTCGTGACCCATTCGATGGGTGGCATCCTGTTGCGCGCCTGGTTCAGGGATCATCGCCCCGAAAACCTCGGTCGCGTGGTGATGCTGGCACCCCCCAACCACGGTTCGGAAGTGGTGGACGAGCTGGGCACGCTGGAGCTTTTTGAGTGGATCAACGGACCAGCTTCCATGCAGTTGGAAACCGGGCCGGAAGGGTTGCCGGAGCGCCTGCCACCGGTCGATTTCGAGCTGGGCGTGATCGCCGGGACCCGGTCACTGAACCCCTATTTCTCGACCCTGCTGGAGGGGCCCGATGACGGTAAGGTCTCGGTCGCCTCGACGCGGGTCGAGGGGATGGTCGATCATATCGAACTGCCGGTGACGCATACGTTCATGATGAACAACCCCATTGTAATGGCGCAGGTACAGGCGTTTCTGGAAAACGGGATGTTTGATCATGATCTCGGCATTGGAGAGCTTTTCTGGGGTGGCAGCGAATGAAAACGCTTGAGATGTGCCTGGCGGGCGCACAGGTGTTGATGCCGGATGGGTTGATGACGCAACCGGTGTCTTTAGCCGAGGGTTTGGTGGTGGACGAGACCCTGGTGCGCGAGGTCGATCTGACCGGGTATATAATCCTGCCGGGAATCGTTGATGCCCATGGCGACGGGTTCGAGCGTCACCTCGCCCCACGGCGCGGCGCGATGAAAAACCTTGATCAGGGGCTGATTGCCGCCGAGGCGGAACTGGCCGCAAACGGGATCACCACGGCGACTCTGGCGCAGTTCTATAGTTGGGAAGGCGGCATGCGCGGGCCGGAATTTGCCGGGCGGGTGCTGGACGGTTTGGCCAAGATAAGGGGTCAGGTTGAGACCGATATGCAGGTGCAGCTACGCTTTGAGACACCGATGCTGGAGGATTACGACGCCGTTGCCCAATTGATTGCCGAGCACGGAATTGGCTATGTGGTTTTCAACGATCATCTGCCGCATGAGGCACTGGAAAAGGGCAAACGCCCGCCACGCCTGACCGGTCAGGCGCTGCGTATTGGACGCAATCCGGAAAAGCATCTTGAGATGATGCAAGCCATGCACGCCCGCCGCGCCGAGGTTGGCCCCGCCGTGGACCGTCTTTGCGCCGATCTGGCACGGCGGGGCGTTCTTATGGGCAGCCATGATGACCGCAGCGCTGCCGAACGCGGTGATTGGCGTGCGCGCGGGGTCGGTATCGCGGAATTTCCTGAAACGCTGGAGGCGGCCGAGGTCGCGCGGGCGGGCGGGGATGCGATCATCATGGGGGCGCCCAATGTGGTGCGCGGCGGGTCGCATAACGGCAATGTCAGCGCGATTGAGATGGTGATGATGGGATTGGTGGATGCCCTTGCCTCGGATTATCACTACCCGTCACTGCGTCGCGCTGCGTTCCTGCTGGCCGATAGTGGCGTCGTCGATCTGGCCGGAGCTTGGGCGTTGATCTCGGGCGGGCCGGCGCGCGTGCTGGGATTGTCCGACCGGGGTACGCTTACCCCCGGAAAACGCGCTGATCTGGTGATTTTGGAGGCTGCAACGCGCCGCGTGGCGGCAACGATCTCGGGCGGGCGGATCAGTTATATGGCTGGCGACGTGGCGGCGCGTTTCGTCGGGTGATTAAAAGGAGCGCGTTGCACGCGCGCTGTTTCCCCTCGTCCTCCGACTGGCGCCGTCGTCCTCAGCGTCCGTGGCTGACGTGACATGCTTAACTGGCGTTGCGTTGCTTGGCTGACGGGGTCAGGGTTTGGTGATGACGCGGTTCGCATGGCCCATTTTGCGGCCCTCTTTGACCTCAGCCTTGCCATAGAGATGCAAAGAGACGGCGGGGTCCCTGGCAAGATCGGGAACGCGGTCCATATCGTCACCGATGAGGTTTTCCATCACCACGTCCGTGTGTCGGCTACCATCGCCCAACGGCCAGCCGGCGACCGCGCGAATATGCTGCTCGAACTGGTCGACCGAGCATCCCTGCTGCGTCCAGTGGCCGGAATTGTGCACACGGGGCGCGATTTCATTGACGATAAGGCCGTCTGTTGTGACGAAAAGTTCAACCCCCATGACGCCGACATAATCGAGCTTGTTGAGGATCTTGCCAGCCAGCAGCACCGCATCGGTCCGTTGCGCGGCGCTAAGGCGGGCAGGGATTGTAGTGGTGCGCAGAATGCCACCTTCATGGACATTCTCGCCCGGATCGAAACAGGATACATCGCCCGCGGTGTTGCGCGCACCGATGACCGAAACCTCGTGGGTGAAATCAACAAAGCCTTCGAGGATAGCAGGCGCGCCCGCCATGTCCATCAGCGCCTGATCAGTGTCCTCCGGGTTTATGATCCGGGCCTGGCCTTTGCCGTCATAGCCAAAACGGCGGGTCTTAAGGATCGCGGGCAGGCCGATTTCCGACATCGCGCGCGCTAGGTCAGCGGGATCGTCCACAGCAGCAAAAGGCGCTGTTTGCAACCCAAGATCGTTTAGGAACGCCTTTTCGACCATCCGGTCCTGACTGACGCGCAGGGCGATGCGGTCGGGATGTACAGGTTTCAGCGCCTCAAGGATGTCGAGTGCGGAGGTGGGGATATTTTCAAACTCGTAGGTGATGACATCAACGCTCGCGGCAAAATCGCGCAACGCTCTTTCGTCCTCATAAGGTGCCTGGATGTGGCGATTTGCGACATGGCTGGCGGGGCAGTCCGCACCGGGTTCAAAAATGCAGGTCCTGAAGCCGAGGCGCGAAGCCGCAACCGACAGCATACGGCCCAGTTGACCGCCGCCGAGGATGCCGATCGTGGCCCCAGTGGTCAGTGGGTCAGTCATCTTGCGGGGCATCCGGGATCGAGGCGGAAAGGGCATTGCGCCAGTTGTCAAGTCGTTGACCAAGCGCATCATCCGACGTGGCAAGAATTGCCGCCGCCATCAGCCCGGCGTTGGCGGCCCCGGCGGCCCCGATGGCCATGGTTGCGACCGGGAAACCCTTGGGCATCTGAACAATCGAATAGAGGCTGTCGACACCCGAGAGCGCTTTGGTCTGCACCGGTACGCCGATGACCGGTAGCCGGGTTTTCGAGGCCATCATGCCTGGCAAATGCGCAGCGCCGCCGGCACCGGCAACGATAACTTTGAGGCCGCGTTCGGCGGCGGTTTTACCGTAGTCCCACAGCCGGTCTGGCGTGCGATGGGCCGAGACGATCTTTGTCTCATAGGCCACGCCCAGCTGATCAAGAATTTCCGCAGCCTCCCGCATCGTTGCCCAGTCGGATTGACTGCCCATGATGATGCCAACCTTAAGCTCTGCCATGTCACGCCCTTTAGCAATGAAGCGCGCACTATACTGATCCTAACGCAGAGTTCTACAACTAAGATTCGCCTTATCAGCATTCCTGAAAGGCGCCATCTCAGAGGATGAACTCCTGGGTTGTGACGCGTAAAGGTGCATGATTTGCGGTTCAGGCAATGATGTCAGGGATCAGCCGGTCTTCGATCCTGGCGATGACATCCTTCAGGCGCAGTTTCTGCTGTTTCAGCCGTTTGATAGTCAGCGGATCGCGTGCGCCTTTCTCTTCCAAGGCGCAGATCGCTTCGTCGAGATCGCGGTGTTGGCGGCGAAACTCTTCCAGTTCCACGCGCAGCACTTCTTCGGATTTCATCGAAAGATCACGATAGGCGTTCATTCTGGGCGATTCCTCGGGGAGCCTGCTGACTATAGCATAATGCTTAACCAGTTCCTCGCAAAGCCCTTGCGCCGGAGAGGTCGTACACCCATATTTATGGGGCAGGGTTGCCGAAACGGGACCCTCCACTGGACTGTCGCTTAACGCCAAGGACGTGTCGATGACAAAGCTTACACTGGGGTCGCACCCTTATATGCTGGGATTTGAGCAGCTTGAGCGCCTGTTGGAACGCAGCGCCAAATCCGGCAACGAAGGCTATCCGCCTTTCAATATCGAGCAAACCTCGCAAGGTTCTTATCGCATCACTCTCGCCGTTGCCGGATTTGGCGAGGATGACCTGTCGATCACGGTCGAAGACCGGCAACTGGTGATCCGGGGCCGTCAGAATGACGACAGCGAACATCGCGTATTTCTGCATCGCGGCATCGCAGGGCGACAGTTTCAACGGTCCTTCGTCCTGGCTGATGGGGTCGAAGTGGGCGAGGCGCTGATAGAAAACGGCCTGTTGCATGTCGACCTGACGCGCGCGCAGCCGGAAACCGTGGTGCAGACAATAAAGATCAAGAAGGGGTAAGCAGAATGGATGTAAAATACGATTTTGGTGCCGAGGCGGATCAACCGATCGTCTACGTACGTGCGGTAAATGTTGCCGATCTGCCGGAAGAACTGCGTGAGCAGGCAATGGGCCATGACACGCTCTATGCGGTCCATTCGGCCGAGGGTGAACGCCTTGCGCTGGTGCGCGACCGGGCGCTTGCTTTTGTGTTGGCCCGGCAAAACGACATGGAGCCGGTTACGGTTCACTGAGGCACCAATCCGACATTCAAAGTGTGATCTGCGGCGGGCGGGCAACCGCCCCGTTTGAGTTGCGTTAACTCTCCTACTAGCATGTTTGGCATTCAGGTCTGAAAGGGTCAAAAAGAATGTCAAAATCAATTGTGATATGCTGTGACGGAACCGGCAACGAGATCAAAGAACATCAATCCAATGTCCTCAAGTTCTTCCGTATCCTGAAAAAAGACGCCGGGCAGGTCGTCTACTACGATCCCGGCGTCGGCACGATCAGCGATAGCGGCACCTGGTCGGAATTCAAATCCAGAACCAAGGGTGTGCTTGGCTTGCTGACCGGATACGGGCTGGATGAGAACGTGCTTGAAGCCTACCGGTTCATCCTCAACACCTATCAGGAAGGCGATCAGATCTACCTGCTGGGCTTCAGCCGGGGCGCTTACACGGTGCGCGTTCTGGCGGGATTCATGCGCCTTGTCGGTCTGCTGCCAAAGGAACAGGAAAACCTGTGCGGCTATGCTCTGACTGCGTATAAACGCGCCAGCGAGAAAGACGATTTCAAGATCGCCTGGCGTTTTCATCGCGTGCTTCAGACAACCTATGTCCCGATTCGTTTCATGGGGTGCTGGGATACGGTCGGTTCGGTGATCACCCCGCGTCGGGACCGGTTTTACATCCCCTCGCTGCAAACCCTGCCCTACACAATATCAAATCCCGGCGTGCAGTGTTTCCGCCATGCGATGGCGATAGATGAACGGCGCCGGATGTTTCGCCTCAAACCGTGGAAAGAGCGGCAGAAATTCAAATCAAATCCGTTTGAAAAAAGCACCGATCTGCCAGATCAGGACGTCAAGCAGGTCTGGTTTGTGGGGGTGCATTCGGATATTGGTGGCGGGTATCCCGAGGATGAAAGCGGCGTTGCGAAAATCGTTCTGAAATGGATGATGGATGAAGCAGCCGAACAGGGGCTGAGGTTCCGCGAAAAGCTACCGGACATGCTGGTAATGGGCGAAAATCCGAAGGAAAATACCTTTGAATACGCCGCTCCCGACGCCACAGCGGAATTGCACAATTCCATGACTTGGGCGTGGCGGATACTCGAATACCTGCCGAAACGCGCACACCACAAAGAGTGGCTCGACCGACGTTCCTTTTTCGGGTTTTTCGTCCCCCGTTCCGAGCCGCGTCGCATCGACCCGGACGCCGCGATACACCCAAGTGTCCTCACTCGTCTTGCCGCGCGGGATGAATACAGGCCGGAAAACCTACCGCCACGCACCTGACTGACTGCGCTGCAGGACTGACTATCTGGTCCGGCAAGACGCGAGCGACTGGCTCTAGCAGAATTGCAGGAAGCGCCGGATATTGTTGATGTAAGCGGGCTAGGGAGGGTGGAAACGATGAAGTACACATTTGACTGGGTGGATGCCTTTACGGATCGGCCCTTTGGCGGCAATGGCTGCGCCGTTGTGCATGACGCGGGTTCTCTGAGCGCGGAGAACTGCTGTCGTTTCGTGCAAGAAACATCGCTGGTTGAATGTACTTTTCTGGAGCCGTCTGAGGTGGCGGACATCAAAGTGCGTTATTTTTTGGCCAGCCGTGAAATCCCCTTTGCGGGCCATCCGACGATCGCAACCGTCGCCTCACTTGTTGATCGTGGGCTGGCCAGGGGCGACAGCCTAACGCTGGAAACGCTGGCCGGCGTTGTTTCGATCGAGATTGATCGTGGGGGTGCCGGCCCAGCCCGGATCACCATGACCCAGGTCGCGCCCGAGTTCGGCCCGGAAGTGCGGGCTGAATTGGTGGCCGCCGTCGGTGGCCTGGCGCCGGATGACATCATCGCGCAGCCTCAGGTTGTCTCAACCGGATTGCCCTTCTGTATCACGGTGTTGCGCGACAAGGATACGCTGCGCCGTGCGCGTCTGAACGTCGATGCCTTCACCCGGATGGCCGCACATCTGGGGTATGATGGCACTGACATGATGGAGCCTTACTGGATTACGCTTGGCGGTGTCAGTGAAGCCGGGGATACCTTTGGGCGGCTGCTCATGGCGCCGCCCAGCCCGGCGGAAGATCCGTTCACGGGTTCTGCCACCGGCGCAGCTGCGGCGTTTCTGTGGGCAAATGGCTTGATAGCAAATCCGTCATATGTCGCGGAACAAGGCCATTGGTTGGGTCGTCCGGGCGAGGCATCGGTGACGGTCCTTGGCACGCCAGATGCCATCACCGGTGTGAAGGTCGCCGGGCAGGGTTGGGTGCTGATGTCGGGCGAGGTGCGATTGTAAAGCCTCGCCTGCCGTCGTCCCCGGATATTCCTTGTGATTGAACGGTGGCGGGCTTATGTCTGCTGCGACCCTTGTACATGATTGCCAGCCGATGAGCGATAAATCCACCCCTTTTGCTAGCCGCATGCGCGACACGTTGATCGGCTTCGCGATGTATGCGCCCATTGCATGCGCACGGATGCTTCCCTACCGGCTGCGTCTTCCGTTTGTAGGGTGGCTGACCTCGCGTCTGGTGGCGCCGATCGCGGGCTATGACAAGCGGGTGCGCGAAAACCTTGCCCATGTGCTGCCCGACCTGCCCGAGACCGAGGTTCGTCGGCTGATGCGCGCCGTGCCTGACAATGCCGGGCGCAATATGATCGAGCTTTTCTCGCACCGTGAATTTTCCGAGCGCACGCGCCATTCCAACGTGTTCGGCCCAGGTATGGAAACGATAAAAGAGGCGCAGGCCGATGGCCGTCCGATCATTTTCGTCACCGGCCATTTCGGTAGTTTCAACGCCGCGCGTGTCGCGATGATCGAGCAGGGTTTCGAGATGGGCGTGTTCTACCGCCCGATGCATAATAGCTGGTTCAACGAGCGTTACACCGCAGCCATGGGCGCCCTATCCCAGCCGATGTTCGAACAGGGCAGACGCGGCATGATGCAGATGGTCAAACATCTGCGCGGCGGTGGGGTTCTGGCCATCCTGACGGACCTCAACGCTCATGACGGCGTGCCGCTGAACTTCTTTGGCAAACCGGCCATGTCGCCGCTGGCCACCGCCGAACTGGCGTTGAAATTCGATGCGCCACTGGTGCCTGTCTGGGGTATTCGGGCCGAAAATGGATTGGATTTCAACATTCTGGTCGAAGAACCGGTGGAGCCGTCGGACCCGGTGGTCATGACGCAAGAGGTCAACGACCGGCTTGAACGTCAGGTGCGCGAACGGATGGAGCAATGGTTCTGGATTCACCGACGGTGGAAAGATGGCACCGGACCGTTGGCTGAACGTGGTGCCCGGCAATTGAGTGAACGCCAGAAGGGATGATCCTGAAACCTGTCAGCTGATTGGTGGCCAGATCCCGTATTTTTCATAGAGATAATCAACGCAGGCACGGTTGGCGCTGTCCCGGTCTTGCCCGGCGATCATAGCATCCTGCAAACCGTGCGTGTCCTCGAGATGCAGGCTCAGACCGGTGCGGGCTTCAGGTGCAATCCGAACGCGAATGCCCTGACGCGACAATAGCCCGGACAGCCAGATATCATCCACTGGCCAAGCAGGTTCGGGCGGTTCAAACGCGGTGCCAGATAGCCACGCCGGGTCAATCAACACTCCGGAGAACCCTTGCGCGATATCGACCATCCCGGCAGGGCATCCAGACACACGTCCCAACCGGGACACGCTGTAACCCGATCCTGCAACCGCTTCCCCAGGCCGCTGCACTGATAGCAAACTCTTTGCCCAATGGGGTGGCATCAGCCAATCATCGTCGCAATAGATCAGGTGCTTGCCCGAGCCTGTAAGAACCCGGGCCGCCGGCAGCACCTTGGTTGCAGGGCCCAGATCACTCTCAGACCAGATCACACGCACGCCCTTGGGCAGATCCGGCGCGATGAACGGTTCTGGAAATCGGCGATAGTGCCGCGGCAAGCAGAGAAGTACCTGACTTGGTGCAGGCTCTTGCCTCAGCAAGCGCTCCAATATCGGGCGAAGGCGGTCGAAGCGGGGCGGGATCGAGGTCAGCGAAATCGCGTACATCAGCCTTGCATATAGAGAAACGGGCCACCCGGCAAAGGGCGGCCCGTTTGAATGCCTCAGCGGTGACGCCGCTTAACCGGCGATCAGGCCCATCTGTTCCAACTTGAGGATGACCTGATGCGCGCAGTTGTCGACATCGACATTTTCGGTCTCAACGCTCAGCTCAGGGCTTTCTGGGACGTCATAAGGATCTGAAATACCGGTAAATTCCTTGATCTTACCCTCACGCGCCAGCTTGTAAAGGCCCTTGCGGTCGCGGCGTTCGCATTCTTCGATCGAGGTGGCGACATGCACTTCGACAAAGGCGCCAAACGATTCAATGTCTTCGCGCACGGCGCGGCGGGTCGTTGCATAGGGCGCAATAGGCGCACAGATGGCAATCCCTCCATTCTTGGTGATTTCCGAGGCGACATAGCCGATGCGGCGAATGTTCAGGTCACGGTGTTCTTTCGAGAAGCCCAGTTCCGAGCTGAGGTTTTTCCGTACGATATCGCCATCCAGAAGCGTGACCGGACGTCCGCCCATTTCCATCAGCTTGACCATCAGCGCGTTGGCGATGGTCGACTTGCCCGAGCCTGAAAAGCCGGTGAAGAAGACGGTAAAGCCCTGTTTTGACCGTGGTGGACGGGTGCGACGCAATTCCTTCACCACCTCCGGAAAGCTGAACCATTCCGGAATTTCCAGACCTTCGGCCAGACGGCGGCGCAGCTCCGTGCCCGAAATGTTCAGGACGGTCACTTTGTCTTTGTCCTTGATTTCGTCCATGGGTTCGTACTGGGCGCGTTCCTGAACATAGACCATGTGTTTGAAATCGACCATTTCGATGCCCATTTCTTCCTGATGGGTGCGGAACAGATCCTGCGCGTCATAGGGGCCGTAGAAATCCTCACCGGCCGAATTGCTACCGGGGCCTGCGTGATCGCGGCCGACGATGAAATGGGTGCAGCCGTGGTTCTTCCGGATCAGCCCGTGCCAGACGGCCTCGCGCGGGCCAGCCATGCGCATCGCCAGGTTCAGTAGCGACATGGTTGTGGTCGATCCCGGGTATTTATCCAGCACGGCCTCGTAGCAGCGCACGCGGGTGAAGTGATCAACATCGCCCGGCTTGGTCATGCCGACGACTGGATGAATGAGCAGGTTGGCCTGCGCCTCTTTCGCGGCGCGGAAAGTTAGTTCCTGATGCGCGCGGTGCAGCGGGTTGCGGGTCTGAAAGGCGACAACCTTGCGCCAGCCCAGCTTGCGGAAATAGGCGCGCAGCTCGTTCGGCGTGTCACGGCGGCCGCGGAAATCGTAATGTACCGGCTGCTGGATGCCTACGACCGGGCCACCCAGATAGACCTTGCCTGCGGTGTTGTGCAGGTAGTTCACCGCCGGGTGGGCACTGTCATCGGCGCCGAATACTTTCTCGGCCTCATGTGCCTTGTTCGGGGTCCAGTTGTCGGTGATGGTCATCGTCGCCAGGATCACACCTTCCTGATCGCGCAGCGCGATGTCCTGGCCTTCTTCCAGCCCCTCGGCGAACTTTTCCGACACGTCCAGCGTGATTGGCATCGGCCAGAGTGTACCGTCGGCCAGGCGCATGTTGTCGACAACGCCATTGTAGTCATCTTCAGACATGAAGCCCTTGAGCGGGTTGAACCCGCCATTCATCAGAAGCTCCAGATCGCAGATCTGGCGCGGTGTAAGGTCCCAGCTGATCAGATCGGCAGCTTCGACCTTCAGTTTCTGGGCGCTTTCATAAGAAACGTAGAGTTCGGGGATAGGGGCAAGATTGTTTTGCACGAGACTGGTCCTGTGTTTTAGGGGAACAAGATTACTGGCGGTGCCGGTCAACTCGGCATGCAGGGCGTCGTATTCTGCAAGTTTCCGCGCGAGAAATTGATCTGTGAGCTGCACTTTTCTTGCGGCGCCGCGCGCTGTCAGCGCGTAGGCATAGCGCTGTCGACGGTCGTCACCTTTGCGATCGCTGATCCGGATCAATCCCGCATCGGCTGCCGCTCGCAGCTGCGCATTCAGGCCGCCCAACGAAACCCCAAGCGCCTTGGCGATCGCACGCTGAGACGCGTCCGGCGCCAGATCCAGCTGGCGTAGGAGGCGAAAGAGCTGATCGTCTTCCGGCAAGTTGGGTTTGGGGTCGATCGAATTCATCGTCGCGACTCAAAAAAGTATGTTCACGGGTGAACACATGCCACATTCCGCAAAAATGAAAAACCCCAAATCGGATAGGCAACAGACTGTTTCGGCAGTGTGGCCGGTAGGTCACGGATAGAGGCATTCGGTGTTTGACGAAAGCAACGAGGATGATTGTGGCCCTAAAGATGCGTGGCGGCTCGAGGTCAATCCTGACCCGTTGTGGTTCCGGCTAAACCTGATCGACTTTCGGCAAGCGTCGCCACTTGTGACCGCTGATAAGGCATCCGGTCTGTGCCGGGTAACGCGCCACCAAGACGGCTGCGTTTTCTATTTGCCCGCGCTCAGCTCCGCCACCAGTTCGCGGGTTGTAAGTTGGCGGCAATACCCTTTGATGGTCTGAAGGCTGTGATCGTGGCGCTCCTGGCTGTAGGTGAGGCAGGCGTCGGTCACCTGAGTAACAAGGTAACCCAGATCGCAGGCATCACGGATGGCGCTTTCGACGCATTGGTCGGTGATCAGTCCCGAAAGCACAAGCTGCCGGACCCCGAGGTTGCGCAGGATGTAATCGATATGGGTCGAGACAAAGACTGAGGACGAGGTTTTGGGCAGAATAATCTCATCGCCCACAGGGGCGATCTGGTCGATGACCTTGCCGTCCCACGAGCCTTTGGGCACGTGAAAGCCGGTGATCTTGTAGTCGAGCGACCGGTCGCGGCCATCCAGCGTAAGGCTCTCGATCGTGGTATACATAAGCTCGACGCCCATGCCCCTGCATGCCGCCTGGATGGCCTGCATGTTGGGGATCACCCGGGTCTCAAGCTCTGAGAAGAACCAGCCGTATTTCGCGTCGAACTCGGCCTCGGGTATATCCTTGAATTCTCCGCCGTCGCGATGGGCGGCGAAATTCTGCACGTCGATGAAAAGAAGCGCGGAATGCGCCGGATCAAGCGGGACATTGCGGGTCAAGGTCATGGGGCGGTCTCCAGAAGGGCGCTGATGGCATTTGAAAGCAGATCGGCCCAGACTTCGACCCCGGCGGCATTCCGCAGTTGGTCATTGCGGATCTCGACAAGCGCGTGCCGCATTCCTCGCGGTTCGGCATGCGTGGGGATGAACCAGTCGGTGTCATCGTCGATCTGGTAGGGCTGGTTCGCGATCAGTTCAAATGTAGGTTCTGTCCGTCCGATATGGGCAATCAGGGCTTCTGCAGTTGCCATGTCGCGGCGCGTCAGGAACCCCGCGTGCCATGGCCGGTGCGGGCCGCCTGCCAAGGCCGGTGTAAAGGAATGGATGGCAAATGCCGCGCGGCGGGGGTGACGTTCGAAACCGGCCGTCACGGCGGCATCCAGAGGATCGAACACCCCGTGAATACGGGCGGTGCGGGCGTCGGCACCAAGGCCGGTATTGCCAGGGACGGGCTGCGTATCGCTGACCGCAGGAATGGCGCTGTCTGAATCGGGTGGGCGGTTGCAGTCGATGACCAACCGGCTGTAGCGCTGAAGGATCAGGGGGGCGTCAAGCCGTGCGGCAATGCCCCGCGCCAACGCCTCGGCGCCGATGTCCCAGCCGATATGGGTGTCGATGGCCCCGTCGGGCAATCCCAAATCGCCCAACGCCCGGGGCACCGCCTGACCGGCATGTTCACATACCAAAAGGACCGGTGACGTGCTGCCCGGGTTGACCCATTCGACGGGCTCAGGATCGCTTTGGCACAGCAGGCCGGTGGCGCGGACGGAGGTACTCATACTTTCTGCGCCTGTAATGTTGCCGCCGGGATCAGCCCGTTGGGCCTGAGGATCAGAATCAGCACGACAAGGCTCAGCCCGATGGGCTCGCGGAATTCCTGCCAGGCAGAGGGCAGGAAAGCGGCGAGAAAGACCTCGATGAAGCCAAGCACAAAACCGCCTGCCACCGCCCCCCTGAGCGATCCGAGCCCGCCCAGAATGGCCGCGATGAAGGCCTTGAGCACCGGCGTGAACCCCATCAGCGGATCAACCGAGGCACGCTGCGAGACCCAGAGCACCGCCGCGACCCCGGCCAGCAGGCCCGACAGGGCAAAGGCGGCCGAGATCACGGTGTTGGCGCGAATGCCCATGAGGCGGGCAATGGCGAAATCCTCGGCGGCTGCGCGCATGGCGATACCGTGTTTCTGTTTTTTCATGAACAGTTCGAGCGCGATCAGCATCACGATCGTGGCCAGAATGGCAAAAAGCTTGTTCACCCCGATGATCAGCCCACCGATGGTGACGCTCTGGCTCAGGGCATCGGGAAGGATCACCGGCTGCGAGCGGGCCGAAATCAGGTTCTGAAACAACACCTGCAGGATCATCGCCACCGCGAAACTGGTGACCAACATTGTGGCGCCTGAGGCGTTGCGGACGGGCCGGAACGCCACCCGCTCCATCGCCATCGCCGCCAGCATCGGGGCCAGCACCGCCAGCGGCACGCTGACCGCGAAGGGGATACCGGCAAGGCCGCAATACATCAGCACATACCCGGCGATGGTCATCAGCTCGCCATGGGCAAAATTGATCAGGCCCATGATCGAAAACACCACCGCCAGCCCCAGCGCCAGAAGCGCATAGGTGCCGCCCAGGGCCAGGGCATTGACGGTCTGCTGGAGGATCAGATCCATGCTCAGTGCTCTCCCAGATAGGCGGCGCTCATGTCATCCGATGCACGCATCGCGGCGGCGCTGCCCTCGCGGATGATCTGGCCCGAGGCCATCATGTAGGCCCGGTCGGCAATCTCAAGCGCACCTGCCACGTTCTGTTCCACAAGGAATATGGTGACACCCTGATCACGCAGGGTCGAGATCAGGTCAAACACCTGCTCGACAATGCGCGGGGCAAGGCCGAGCGATGGCTCGTCAAGCAGCAAGAGCCGCGGGTTGCACATCAGCGCACGCCCGATGGCCAGCATCTGCTGCTGCCCCCCCGAAAGCGTGCCGGCATATTGGTTGTGTCTCTCGGCAAGGATGGGAAAAAGATCAAACACATGCTGGCGCGATGCGTCGATCGACGTGTTGTCGCGCACCGCGTAGGCGCCCATCCGCAGATTGTCATCGACGGTCAGCGTGCCAAAGACCCGCCGCCCCTCGGGCGCCAGCGTCAGGCCCGAAATCGGGATTTCTTCGGAGGGTAGCTCGGTGATGTCGTTGCCATCGAAATAGACCTTCCCCTCGGTCACTGGCGCCAGCCCGGCGATGCCGTTCATGGTAGAGGATTTACCTGCCCCGTTGGCGCCGAGAAGGGCGACAATCTCGCCCGTCCCGATTTCAAGGTCGATACCGCGCACGGCCTCCACCGCGCCGTAGCGCAGCTTGAACCCTTCCAGCTTCAGAAGCGGGGACATGCGCGACCCTTTCCCCTACTGCATCCGCGGCGCAGGAATCAGGTCGGCTCTGGGCGAGGGCTGCCCGACAAGTTCACGCTCGCCACTCTTGACGCGGACCAGCGAGACCTGCCGGACCGGCATGCCCGTGGTGCCCTTGTAGGTGATCAGGCTGGTGGCGCCCTGAACGTCTTCCAGATTCGCCATTGCGTCACGGATCGCCTGTGGTTCGGTGGAACCGGCGGCCACAACTGCGGCTTCCAGCACTTTCACAAGGTCATAGCCCACCGCGTTGAACACGGTCTCGGATTTGCTGCCGGTGGTCTCTTCGTAAAGCGTGTTGAAGCCTTCCAGCGGGCTGCCTTCGGTGGCATGACCTGCCGTGGAAAAGACCACGCCCTCGGCCGCATCGCCCAGACCAAAGGTCGTGGGGCTGTCGATGCCGTCCGAACCGATCACCTGACCCTCATATCCCGCCGCGCGCAAAGCCTTGATGAAGGTTGGGAAATCAGGTTCGTACGCGGATGTCATTACCACATCGGGTGCCGGATCAAGCGCCGCGATCTGCGTGGCGATAGCCGAGAAATCAGGCTGGCCAATGTTATACGTCGCCTCGCCCAGAACCTCTCCGCCCAGCGATTTCATCACGTCGGCAAAGTAAAGCGGCATGGTGGTATACTGGCTGTCCGGCGAATAGAGGATAAAGACCGTCTTCATTCCCTGCTCGAACGCCCAGGAGGCCGATACCGTAGCCTGCACATTGTCGCCCGGGAAGTTGGCAAAGACGTAGTCACCGCCAATAAGCGGCAAGGTTGGCGAGGAGGCACAGGTGGAAATCGCCGGAATCTGCGCGGAGGCGACGATCGCCGCTGCCGCAATTGAAGGATCGGCATCGCAGGGCAGAACGATGGCTTCGGACCCTGCATCCACCAACTCCTGCACCGAGATCGAGGTTTGGGCCGTGTCCGAGCGCACGTCCTTCTCGGTCATTTCGATCATAATCTTGCCGCCGATACCGCCCGCGGCGTTTATCTCGTCGACAGCAATACGTATGCCTTCAACCACGGGGGCGTCATAGGGGGCCAGCCCGCCGGTTTGCGCGGTGGCAAGGCCGAGTTTCAGCTCATCAGCCTGGGCGTCGAGCGCCGCGATACTCAGGGCCGTTGTTGCAATCAGAATATGTTTCATAAGGATCTCCCTTGTTGTTTATCGGGTTTCTTTCTTGGATGTGCCCAAATAGGCCTCGATCACCGCGGGGTTCCGGCGCACCTCTTCCGGGCTGCCTTCGGCAATAAGCTTGCCTTCGTTCAGAACGATGATGCGGTGACACAGGGCATTGATCAGCCCAAGGTCGTGATCGACCAGAAGGATGCCAATTCCCAGGTCGCTGTTCAGTTTGCGCAGAATTTCCATCAGCGCGTCGGTTTCCTCGCGGTTCATGCCCGCCGCTGGTTCGTCGAGGAATATGAGCGAGGGCTGACAGACCAGCGCACGCGCAATCTCGACCCGGCGTTGATCGCCATAGGACAGGTTGCCCGCCATGGTCTCCGTCACGCCGCTCAGGCCCAGCCGTTCCAGCGCCGCCGCCACGCGCGCTCCGGCATCGCGTCCGCCCTTAGTCGCGAGGGCTGCGGCCTGTACGTTCTGATAGACCGACAGTGTCGGAAACAGGCGGATGTTCTGGAAAGTGCGCGCAATTCCGGCGTCGACGAACTTGTGCGGCGGCAGGTGCACAAGATCTTTGCCGCCTTTGGTGATTGCGCCTTCACTTGGACGCAAAACGCCTGAAAGTTGGTTGAGAAGCGTCGTCTTTCCTGATCCGTTCGGGCCGATCAGTCCGACGATTTCGCCGGGTGTCACCGTCACGCTTACCTCCTCGGTCGCGACAACGCCACCGAAACGCTTGGTCAGGCTTATGGCGTCCAGCGGATCGCTTTCCGCAGGGGAAAGCGGTTTAGGGTCAACCGCGGTGCGGCGCGGCGGGATCAGCCATTCCTCCCATTCCCTGAGCCCCGCCAGGCCTTCAGGGCGGCGCATCAGTGCAAGCAGGATCAGCATACCGATTCCGATCTGCGTGGTGCCAAAGACCTGAGGGATTTCCACAAAACCAAGATCAAGCCCGCCTTCGAGGCGGCGCAAAAGCTCGGTCAGCAGGGTGACCACAACCGCGCCCAGAACCGCGCCCGTCACGGTGGTCATGCCGCCTACGATCAGCATCGCCAGCAGGAAGAACGTGTCGGTAAAATAGAACTTCTTAGGGCTGAACGCGCCAAGGAAATGTGCGATCAGCGCCCCGGACAGCGCCATCAGACCGGCACTAAGTACGAAGGCGATGAACCTTTCGCGCGGCACGCTGATGCCGATTGCCGCCGCCGCAATCGCGTTTTCGCGGCCCGCCCGCAGACGCAGCCCGCAGGCGGAGTCGCGATAAAGCCGAGCCACGACAAGGGAGATGACGCACCCGGCCGCCGCGACCCAGATTGTCGTGTCGCGCGGTACGCCGAAAAATGTCTGCGCCCCGCGCGTTACGTCGCGCCAACCGATCAGTATTCCGTGAGTGATGATCAAAAGCGCCAGGGTCGAAATTGTTGCGGCGGACCCGTCCAGCCGCCAGATCGCGAGGCCGACCAAACCCGCAACCGTCATGGTCAGGATCACCGCTGTCAGCGTGGCCGGTAACAATCCCAGCTCTATCACGGCCAGCCATTCCGGCAGAGCGGGCAGGGTCGCGCCCTTGATCTGGGCCGGAAGCGTAAGTAGTGCCGCGGCATAGGCTCCGATCCCCATGAAGGACAGATGTCCGAAGCTCAGGATGCCCGAATTGCCGGAATAAAGCCCCATCGCGGCAATTGCGGTAAGCGAGATCAGGAACACGATGATCGTCCTCTCGACCGAGGTGCCGATCGCGTCGCCTGCCAGGGCCAGCAGCACGACGAAGCCAGGCACCGCCAGAACGGCGGCAGCAAGTTGCGATCGTGGTGCGGTAAGCTCCATCGGGAATCCTTGTGAATCTCGCGTGAGTATTCGAATGAATATTTTCAAAGTCAATATATTTTGTATTGACTGAAAAATTATTTCCAATCATGCTTTGATCCAGCCAAACAAGCTGCCGGGCCACATGCTGATCAAAGATCGTATCAAAGATGCCGCCGGAATCCTTACCCCGAGCGAACGTAAACTCGCCGCGGCGATCTTGTCGGATTATCCCTATGCCGGCCTTGTTTCTATCCAGGATCTGGCAAAACACGCCGAGGTGTCGCCGCCTTCTATTTCACGCTTTGTCACCAAGATCGGACTGGCGGGTTATCAGGAGTTTCAGCGTGATCTAATTGCGGAACTGAAGGAAGGGCAGCGGTCGCCGGTCGATCTGCACATGGAAAACCGCCCGATCGAAGGCGGGTTTCTCAGCGATTTCATTCAGCGCACCACACGGCAGATGGCGGTGTCGTCGGCGGCGATCACCGAAGATCAGTTCGCCCGCATCTGCACGCTGCTGGCCACGCCAAAAAGCGAGGTCCATGTGATCGGCGGTCGGGTCAGCGATTCAATCGCCTTCCTGCTTTCGTTTCACCTGCGGCAGATGCGCCAGGGTGTCTATCATTTACCTGCCAATAACGAGGCCTGGCCGGAGTACCTGTTGCGCATGAAACAGGGCGATCTGCTCTTCGTCGTGGATTTTCGCCGCTATCAGCCGAACCTGCTTGGCCTGTGCCAGACTGCCCACGACAAGGGGGCTAAGATCATCCTGATGACCGACAAGTGGCTGTCACCGATTGCGAAATACGCGGCCGAAGTGTTGCCCGTGCCAATCGAAAGCGGCACACTTTGGGACACCTACGCCCCGGCGCTAGCGGTGATCGAAGCGCTGGTGACCAAGATTGCAGAAGACAATTTCGACCAGACACGCGCCCGGATAAAAGCCTGGGACGCGCTCCGCCTTACTGATCAGGATGTTCCGTCATGACGCCCATGCCTCTTATTTTCGTAGCCACCTGTGACCTTGCCGGCAAGGCCCGCGGCAAGGCATTTCCCGCCGATCAGCTGGAAAAACGCCTGTTACGCGGTGTCGGTTGGACACCCACCAATGTTCAGATCAACTGTTTCGACGGGATCGGCGACAGCCCGTTTGGCGCCCTGGGCGATCTGCTGCTGATCCCCGACCCGGCGACCGAGGTGAATGTCGGTTTCGATGCCGACACACGTGAACATTTCATGCTGGGCAATATCACCGCGCTCGATGGAACCCCGTGGGAGTTCTGTACCCGGTCGCTTTTGCAATCGGCGCTCGACCGGCTGCACAGGGTGGCGGGCGTGCGTCTGATCGCGGCATTCGAACACGAATTCCAACTCAGGGGGGAGCCGGCGATTCGTAATCAGGGCTATGGGCGGGAGGCGTTCGAGGTTCAGCGCCGCCTGTGTGAAACGTTGATGGGTGCGCTGAAACAGGCGGGCATGGAACCCGACAGTATCATGAAGGAATACGGCCCCAACCAATACGAGGTTGTGGTCGGTCCCGATCAGGGCGTTCGTGCCGCCGATGCCGCCGTGATCTTGCGCGAACTGACCCGCTCCACCGCTCGCCATCTGGGCGAAGCGGCGACTTTCACCCCCATTCGCGACGTGTCGAGCGTGGGCAATGGCGTGCATATCCACATGAGTTTTGTCGATGAGGGCGGCCAGCCCGCCACCTATGATGAAAACGGCCCCTGCGGCATGTCCAATCTGACCGCCGCCTTCTCTGCCGGTGTGCTCAAGTACCTTGAAAACATCATCGCCCTGACCGCGCCCTCGGTGATTTCCTATGAGCGGCTCACGCCGCATCGCTGGTCGGCGGCTTATAACAATCTGGGCTTCCGTGACCGTGAGGCCTCGCTGCGCGTCTGCCCGGTGACTGCCAAGGATCCCGCCGCCATCTCCCGCCAGTTCAACATCGAATATCGCGCCGCCGATGCTGCGGCCTGCCCGCATCTTGCGCTGGCTGCCATAATCCATGCCGGGGTACAGGGTATCGAGGACGGTTTAACCCCACCGCCGCCTACAGAAGAAGACCTATCACTTCTATCACCCGAGGATCTTGCCGCGCGCGGTTTTGTTCGTTTGCCAACCTCGCTCGACGCAGCCCTTGATAGGTTTGACGCCTGCGAGACAGCCAAAGGTTGGTTCCCTGCGTCCTTTGCTTCGGTCTACCGGGCGCACAAAGCGTCGGAGATGGCACATGTCGCCAATATGGAGATCGCGGAAAAGTGTGCCGCCTATGAGGACAGTTATTGATTTATGGTGTTCCATCAGGCGCGCCGTCAGCTGTGAAATGGATGGTTCACTCGGCGAAATAGGTAGATCCTTCGACCACTTCGATCCCAACCGACTTTAGGTTTCCCGTTTGCTGTGCAAGGTTTGAACATGCGAGAAGCGGCTCCTTGCGGCGCCCTCCAAAGGTGGCGTTAGGGCGTTTAAAGGGCCATCACCAAAGCATGCAATGGCCGCTTATCACGGGCTGGGCGCCTGCGCGTTTAAGGTACGGTCAACACCAACCAGACCTTGATGGAGGTCATGTAACCGCGCTTGCCGGAAACCTGTATAGTTCCGTTCCCATCAACCGTCGTGCTCGGCCAGGAATTTTTCGGCGTCCAATGCTGCCATGCAGCCCATGCCAGCGCTGGTCACGGCTTGGCGGTAGATGTGATCGGTCAGATCGCCCGCCGCGAAAACGCCTGGCACCGAGGTGCGGGTGCTGCCAGGCTCGACCTTGACATAGCCGCCATTGTGCAGCTCAAGCGTGTCCTTCACCAGTTCTGTTGCGGGCGCGTGGCCGATGGCGATGAAGACACCTTTGCAGGGAATCGTTACAACCTCACCGGATTGATTATTGAGCACGCGCACGCCGGTGACACCCTTGGGATTGTCGTCGCCGATGACTTCTTCAAGCTCATGGAACCAGAGCGGTTTGATCTTGGGGTGCTTAAGCAGGCGGTCCTGCAGGATCTTTTCGGCGCGTAACTCGTCACGGCGGTGAATCAGCGTGACCTTGGAGGCGAAGTTGGTGAGAAAGAGTGCTTCTTCAACCGCAGTATTGCCGCCGCCGACCACTACGATTTCCTCGCCACGATAGAAAAACCCGTCACAGGTGGCGCAGGCACTTACGCCAAAGCCCTTGAAGGCCTCTTCGCTCTCCAGCCCCAGCCATTTTGCCCGCGCGCCGGTGGCCAGAATGACTGCATCGGCGGTGTAAGTCGCGCCGCTGTCACCCTTGGCGGTGAAGGGGCGTTTGGAGATGTCCAGGTCGGTGATGATGTCGCCGATGATCTCGCATCCCATGGCCTTGGCATGTGCCTCCATCCGGACCATCAGATCCGGGCCCTGAACCTCGGTATCGCCAGGCCAGTTCTCGACCTCGGTGGTTGTTGTGAGCTGCCCACCCGGTTCAATACCCTGCACCAGAATCGGTGACAGCATTGCCCTGCTGGCATAGACACCGGCGGTATAACCGGCGGGGCCGGAGCCTATGATCAGCGTTTTGGTGTGACGGTTTTCGGCCATTGATGGGGCACCTTTCGGACTGGCTTGCGGAGGTTTATTTACCTGATATAGCGACGCAGCAACGGGCATGAAACCCCTGCTGATCAGCTTTGCTGTCACGTCGAATTCAATTGAGAGTCTTTAACGATCTTGCGTGATGACGAAATATTATTGCGCAAGCTAGCGGAAATGATATAACAATTGCAAAAATTCAGGAGTGCGAGATATGCCGTCCAGTCGGCTTGACGAGATTGACCGCAAGATTCTGGCCGAGCTGCAGGCCGATGGCCGGATGACCAATGTCGAATTGGCAAGTCGCGTGGGTATTTCGGCCCCGCCCTGTTTGCGGCGGGTCCGCACATTGGAAGAACAAGGATATATTCGCGGCTATCACGCTGATGTGGATGCCCGCGAGCTGGGTTTCGAGGTGCAGGTCTATGCCATGGTCGGGCTGCAAAGCCAGGCCGAGGCCGACCTCAGCGCTTTTGAGGAACGTTGCCGCAACTGGCCGCTTGTCCGCGAATGTCACATGTTGAACGGTGAGGTTGATTTCATCCTTAAATGCGTGGCGCCTGATCTGTCCACCTTCCAGCGCTTTCTGACCGAGGAACTGACCGCCGCCGATAACGTCGGCAGCGTCAAGACGTCGCTTGTGATCCGGGGCGCGAAGGACGAGCCCGGCGTGCCGTTCGATGTGTTGGAAGAGCGGCTGAACAGGTCAGCCTGATCTTCACGCCACTGCCAGTTCACCTTGCCAGGTCAATTCTTCGCGTGGATGCGCCAGCGGGCCGAAATCCGACGGCACGTGAATATGCGGGAAGAAAGACAGGAACAAAGACAGCATATTCTGACCCATGTTACGCTCGAAGTTCAATCCGGGGTGGAAGGTTTCGACATCAAGCCCCGCTGCGTTAATAGTTGTATGGCGATGCAGGCAAAGATGATACACGCGTACCGGGCGGGGCGGTGTGATTTCGATGATGTTGACCCCATCCACCAAGTTCCGTGCTGGTGTCAGGATCTGATCGCTGCCCACAACATCGTGCAGATCTGTTCTGGGTGTCAGGATGCGCGCGCCGGGGCCGGTCATCAAATCACCGGCGGGACGGGCAAGGCCATAACTGTCTGCCATGAAGCGCGTCAGTCGGGTTTCGGTATGTGCCAGTTCATCACGCCGCGGTATCAGGCTCATCGATCCGATCCATAAAAGCGGCATGGGGCCGTGCTCTGACGTGATGACCTCGGCCCCGGGTTGCAGATCTTCGATTGCGACAAGCCCGTCGGTCGTCTTGATCAGGGTGCCATGCGCGAAGGCTGAAAACGCCGATTCGAACGCAGGGATCGCCGGGCCAATCTGGTCAGTGGCATAAATGGCCCCGCTACGTGTCAGGCTGGAAATCTGGAACTTCCGCATCACCAGCGGTTTGCGAGCGCTAACGTCATCGCGCGCAAAAGGTTGCGGGCTTGGGTGTGGTGCTTGCGGGCGTGCAATAGTCGGAAAAGGGTGGTGCAATGAAATGGGGGGCATACAGATTAACCTTTTACTCTTAACGTCCTTACTGCGCCGGCCCCCACCGACAACCACAGAAAGACTGTTTCCATTTACTCGTTACACGTCAAACATGACAGATTTGCCTAAATTCAGTCAAGTTTTTGACGACATTGTATCCCAGCTTCGACCAATTGGGCCACAAGCCAGAGTTTGTTTCCTGCCGATTGAGCCGTTAACCATGTTGGCAGAGGCATGGCATGTTTGGTCAAAAATGGATCGTCCCGTTTCAGGGACGACCCACCCTTGAAAACTGGTACGAAAAGCACTGGTGAACTCTTCGTTAAAGGCCGTCTTGCTCAGGCGGTCTTTAATTCCTTTACGACTGTAGCACTCGCTGCATTCTTGCGGGCGCGGCGCATCGTTCGCTGAAATGGCAAGGCGGTTTCCTGAGTCTTGCTGTTCTTGATAACTGATTTCAACCAACGCTGTTTCATCTCTTATAGCCCTCTTATCAACATCGACCTTTTCGGCCGTTCAAAATTTCGTTGATCCGACTATGACTGGAATTTGCGGCCATGATTTGACGATTTGCAATCAATTTAAGAAAGTTTCTGACAATCATAACGGCAATTGTGAACGCTACATAAACTTCCCGTAACTATCTGTAGAATATATGTAATAGCGGAATTACGGAGTGCGAAGATACTGATGCGGCGTTTGAATTAGGACAAGTTGGTCCCCCAACGCGCCGCCATCTTGCCCAATTCATAAACGGATGGTCGAGATCAGTCGCCCGTAATCAGCTTCCTGAGCATGCGTCGCGCGCCTGAACGAGAAAAACCTGTCAGGTTCCGAATAGGTGCAGTGGCGCGTCCATTTAGCATGGCCCACGCCCGCGCTGCGCAAGCGGTGGAGGCCATAGCCTGTAAGGTCGAACTGGTAGCGGTCGCCCTCGCCATTGGCGAAGAAGCGGCTGTTATCGGGGTCCTGATCCAGAAATGCGTCGATGAATTCGGGACCGACCTCATAGGCGGCCTGGCTGATCGACGGGCCGATGACCGCGCTGATATCTGCGCGGTTTGCCCCAAGCGCCTCCATCGAAGCCACAGTTGATTCGAGCACGCCATCAAGCGCCCCGCGCCACCCTGCATGCGCGGCCCCGATCACGCCCGCATTGGCATCGGCAAACAGGACCGGTTGGCAATCGGCTGTCAGAATTGCCAACGCGATACCGGGTTGCGACGTCACCATCGCATCGGCTTTCGGATTGCCCGTCACTGGTCCTTCGACCGTCAGGACATCAGGGGAATGCACCTGATAGACCGTGACCAGATGATTCGGCGGTACCTGCATCGCTTCGGCAACACGGGCGCGGTTGATCTTGACAACCTCGGCTTGATCCGAGGATCCCAACCCGCAATTCAGCCCTTCGAACACGCCCGAGGACGCGCCGCCCTTACGGGTGAAAAACCCGTGGCGCAGGGGGGCCAGACAATCGGCGGTCAGGATTTCAAGTGTCATGGTTCCAATCCGGGTGGGGGCGTAGCCCCGTCAGGATAAAAGGCAAGTACCTTGAACAGCGTCCCCATTTCCGCGCTGTGGGTCAAGCGCCGATGTGCGGCGATATGGTTTTGCAGTGCTTCACCCGAAAGATTTTTCGCCAGCGCCTGCGCCCGTGTGGTAATGCCGAGCCGCTCCAGAAACACCCCTTGCGGCGTGAGGCGGCTGTGGCACGACGGCGTCGCGTGGGCCAGCGCTTCGAAATCCACATGGGCGGTCAGATCGGCCTGCCCTGGACGGGCCAGCGGATCGACCGAGGCATGTGCCGCCAGCGCCTGAAATGTATCACCCTGCGACCGCCAGTCGCCGTAATCCACGATCAGCGCTGTGCCACCGCGAGTGGCTATATGTCTGCCGATCTCTTCAGCCATCAACACACCTGATGGGCAGATTTCGACGATATCGCCGGATCTGGTATCTTCTACCCGGTGCTTCAGTTCTATGGGAGCCACTGGGCCTGACAGGCGGAAAGCAAGTCCCGCCTCATGTACGCCGACTTGTCGTTCGCGCCAGCCTTTGCCATCCCGCTGAAACTGTCGGATCGGCAGAGCATCAAAGAATTCATTCGCCACAAGAAAGAGGGGCAGGTCGGGCAGGGTGCTCAGATCGTCCTGCCAGGTGATATTTTCGCGATTCAATGTCGTGCGCTGCTGCACCTTCAACGGCTCTGATCGCTCGATCAGCTGTATCTGCATCGCCTCGTGAAACCCGGGCACCTTTTGCGTGGCGCGCAGCAGGTCCGCCATCAGCGTCCCGCGCCCCGGCCCTGTTTCGGCCAGTACGAACGGCGATGGCGCGCCCTGATCCAGCCAGCTCTGCGCAAGGCAAAGGCCAATCAATTCGCCAAACATCTGGCTGATTTCCGGCGCGGTGATGAAATCGCCCGCTGCCCCAAGCGGATCGCGCGTGGCGTAGTAGCCGTGTTCGGGGTGCAGCAGGCAGTCCGACATGTATTCTGCCAGTGTGATCGGTCCGCCCGCGGTGATCCGGCGGATCAGATGCGTGCGCAGGTCACTCATTTTGTGCGCCGTAGCGCAAGACCGATCATCAAGAAGCCAAAGGCGATCATCGGTAGCGACAAGAGTTGCCCCATGCTTAGCCCGGCGGGGCCGAACTGTACGACATATCCCAGCGGATTATCCGGCGTGATGAACTGGGCATCGGCCTGACGGGCAAATTCCACGATGAATCTTGAGATGCCATAGCCGACGAAAAACACACCGGTGACAAAACCAACCCGTTTGAGCGCGCCGCGACGGTAGACCAGGAAAAGCAGCACCAGACCCAGGATCAGCCCTTCCAGCAGCGCCTCGTAAAGTTGCGAGGGATGGCGTGCACAAATGCCCTCAATACCTGGGCAATCCTGCGCCGCCGGCCCCGGAAAGGCCACGCCCCAGGGTAGTGATGTCGGCCGCCCCCAGAGCTCGGCATTGATGAAATTGGCGATCCGGCCCAGAAGCAGCCCCACCGGCGTTGCCATGCACAGGATGTCGGCCACCGAAAAGCCGCGCACACCGCGCCGCCAGGCAAAGGCAAAGCAGGCAATGATCACACCGATCAGCCCGCCGTGAAACGACATCCCTCCTTGCCATACCTGCAAGATTTCCGCCGGGTTCTGCAAATAATGGGCCGGTTGATAGAAAGCCACGAACCCCAGCCTGCCGCCCAGAATGACCCCCAGAATGACCCATGTCAGCAGGTCCTCGACGGCGGACACGTCCAGCACCGGCTTTTCGTTGGCCCAAAGTTTCGGGCGCTTGACCGTTGCGACGACCAGTCGCCAGCCGATCAGGATGCCCGCGATGTAAGACAGCGCATACCAGCGCAGTGCCAGATCAAAACCAAAGAGCGAGATGCTGAAGATCTCGGGCGCAATTTCGGGGAAAGGGATCATAGCCTGCATGGCTGCCTGTGTGTGTCGCGGCGCAGGGGAAGTCAACCTTGTGATACGCGCCAATCCGCCCCATATAGAGGTCAGGAATTTTTGCCGGAGGGCCCCATGCAAACCCGTAATAAAGTGCTTGATGACATCTCGAAACTGATGACCAACGCGATGGGTGTCGCTCAGGGCGCGAAGGACGAAGCCGAGACCGCTATGTCGTCGATGATCGACCGTTGGCTGGCGGATCGGGATTTCGTTACCCGTGAAGAATTCGATGCCGTCCGCGCCATGGCGCAAAAAGCCCGCGAAGAGAACGAAGCGCTCAAGGCGCGGCTTGACGCACTGGAAGCTGGCAGCAGCAAATAACGTTGTTTTCGGCTTGATTTCGCTTTGGTCGCTCCCCGGGGCTGACCGTCAGACCTGTACGTGTACGCCGGTGTTTGATTGCACTGTGCATGGTCTGTGATACACATGCTTGGCGCAGCTACTTTAGGGGCATCAGGTGGTGGCACCCTGTGATTTTGCTTCCGCAATACCTGTGACAGCGCGCGCGTTTATGTGGACCTCTTCATTGTTCTGGGGCCGGTTAGTGCCATCGGAGGGCAACGACGCAAGGCATGATGCTGGCAGTCAAAGTCGCCTTGTCGCGCGCTGAAGAACCCTCACGGGCCGGAAGCCAGACTGATATGTAGCCCATCCGATGGGGGCGTTTCAGTGCATTCTTTCGCCGACAGGAACATCACGGTCGGGCCTCAGCAGGACGATCTCACCATCGCCATCAGAGAGGCCAAGCACCAGCACTTCGGACATGAACCTGCCGATCTGGCGTGCCGGAAAATTGACTACTGCCACGACCTGGCGGCCAGTCAAGCTGTCGGGCGTATAATGTGCGGTGATCTGAGCCGAGGTTTTCTTCTCACCGATCTCGGCACCAAAATCGATCCACATCTTGATCGCCGGTTTGCGTGCTTCGGGGTAGGGTTCGGCTCTGATGACATGGCCCACACGAATGTCGACCTTCAGAAAATCATCGAAGGTGATGTCGTCAGCCATCTGCCAGTTCCCTTGAGCGATCCGTGGCTGCCTTGACGGTCGAGGCCATCAGTGGCGGCAGACCACTTGCCTCGTCCATCAATACCTCAAGCCCGGCCTGTGTGGTCCCGTTGGGGCTGGTCACGTTTACGCGCAGTTGTGATGGCGTTTCTTCGGCAGCTTCGGCCAGCGCCCCGGCGCCCGCAACCGTCACCTTAGCCAATTGCATCGCCAGTTCCGGTGCCAATCCCTGCGCCTCGCCCGCTGCAGCCATACAGTCAATCATGTGAAAGACATAGGCGGGACCTGACCCGCTGACACCTGTTACGGCGTTCATCTGGTCTTCGACCTCCAACCTTACAACCTGCCCGACAGCGCTCAGCAACTCCTGAGTCAGATCAAGTTGCGCGTCCCCGACATGCGCATTGCCGATGATCGCCGTGATCCCGCGTCCGACCGCCGCCGGAGTGTTGGGCATGGCGCGGATGACCGGGCTCTTTGCCCCCAACGCAGCCTCAAAAGCCGAAATAGGTGTGCCCGCCGCGACCGAGACAAAGAGAGTGTCACTATTTCCCATCGCCGCGATCGCAGGCAGCGCGTCCCCCATCATCTGCGGTTTGACTGCGATCAATACAACGGCGGGTCTGGCCGGCAGTTCGGCGTTGATGTGTACGCCGGTCGATTGCAGCCAGGCCGAGGGGTTCGGGTCGATCACCCAGACGGATGTTGCCGGTAGTCCATCAGACAACCAGCCCTGAAGCATGGCGGACCCCATCTTGCCGCATCCAAGTAAGACAAGGCCTCTCTCGGCCACAAATGACATATCCATGATGGTTTGCTCCCCGCGTTATTTCTTACTTGCGCGGGGGTAGGTTTAAGCCCGCCCGTAGGCCTCCGCAATGGCGACCTGCAGGGCATCCTTGGGTTCGCGGTCGCCCCAGACAACCAGTTGGAATGCGGGATAGTAGCGTTCGCAGCTCAGAACTGCAGCGGTAAGCAATGTGTCGATCTGCTCGGGGCCCGGCCCCAGCCCGCCCGCCATCACCAGGCCATAGCGATAGACCATAAGCTTGGGTTCGGCCCAATAGGTGAAGGCGCCGGCCCAGCACTGATCATTGACGTCGTTGAGCATCTGATAAACGGCGGGAAGCTTTTCGTCCGGCGGTTCCATCTCGAAACTGCAGATCAACCGCAGGGTTTCGTCATAGGCCGACCAGGCCAGGGTGATTGAATAGGTGCGCCACTGCCCCTCAACAGCCATCGCGATCTGGTCATCGGCGATACGGTCGAAATCCCAGTCGTGATGTTCGGCGATATGCTCGACAATATCTATGGGGTGAAGGTCTTCTTGCAAAAACTGCTCGGACAAGGCCATTGCGTCACCTCTTTTTTTGTAGCGTTTGGCACTGTTCAGCGCCCCAAGCGCTAGGTGCCTGCTCAATAAGCGGGGGCTGATCCCCTCGCCCATACAAGATATGGTGCGGCCTTCGCGGCGCCCTGTAAAGCTATTTATTGGGGATAACCACAATAAGTTGTGGACGAATGCACGGTCCTCCCCATTTATGGCGAGTGTAGGGCCGATCGAGATGGCGATGTGGGAAGGTTTCGGATGTCCGCTGCAATATAAAGCGTTTTTGCGCATTATTCCGCCCGGTCGTGCTTGACCTTGGGTCGGTCACCGGATGATCTTGGGTGATCCGCGCAAAGGACCCGACCATGCATGTACCTGCCATTACCGGCACCGGCGTCTTTACGCCCGCCCAGACCATCACCAATGATGAGCTGGTCAAAGCATTCAATGCTTATGCTGAAAAATTCAACGCCGAGAATGCCGAGGCGATTGCCGCCGGAGAGCTTGCGGTGAAAGACCCGTCCTCGTCCGAGTTCATTGTCGGCGCTTCGGGTATTCACCAGCGCCATGTACTCGACAAGACCGGGGTTCTGGATCCGGACGTGATGCATCCGCATCTGCCGGTGCGCGGCGATGACGAGCCATCACTTATGGCGGAAATGGCACTGGATGCCTGCGGCAAGGCGCTTGAACAGGCTGGCCGCCGCGCCGAAGAGGTCGATCTGGTGATCTGCGCGGCCAGCAATCACGAACGCCCCTATCCGGCGATTGCCGTCGAGATCCAGCAGCTTTTGGGCGCGGGCGGCTTTGCCTTTGACATGAATGTCGCCTGTTCCTCGGCGACGTTCGGGATGCAGGCGGCGGCGGACATGATCCGCGCCGGCTCGGTGCGTTGCGCCGTGGTGGTGAACCCCGAGATCTGCTCGGGCCATCTCGAATGGCGCGACCGCGATTGCCATTTCATCTTCGGCGATGTCTGCACCGCCTCGGTTCTGGAGCGCACGGAGGATGTGAAGGATGCGCATTTTGTCATCCGCTCGACCCGCTGTGCCACGCAGTTTTCCAACAATATCCGCAACAATAACGGTTACCTGCGCCGCACCCGCGCGGGCCACATGGAAGACCGGCGCGACATGCTGTTCGTGCAGGAGGGCCGCAAGGTCTTCAAGGAGGTGCTGCCGCTGGTGTCAAAACACATCGCCGATCATTTGGAGGCGGAAGGGGTTGAGGCCAGCGCGCTCAAACGTCTCTGGCTGCATCAGGCCAACAAGGCGATGAACGATTTCATCGGGCGTAAGGTGATGGGCCGGGTGCCCGAGCCGCATGAGCAGCCCAATATCCTGCAGGATTACGCGAATACATCCTCGGCGGGGTCGATCATCGCGTTCTCGAAATTTTCGGACGATCTGCAGCCGGGCGATGCAGGGCTGATCTGTTCATTCGGCGCGGGCTATTCGGTGGGGTCGGTGCTGGTTGAGCGGGCCTGAGTGAGCTTATCAGGCCGGGTTTTGGCGAATCCAGGCAAATACCACAAGTCGAACGCCGAGCTAGTCCGCGTTTGGCACCCAAAACTCAGGGTCTTTTCCGAACGAAGAGATCGAAGCGACAAGTGTGGTGGGTGAGGCCGGTATTGACGGGCCGATGTCATCATCAGGAAGCAAGCTTCCGTGGATGGAATGCGATGGCATCGTCGATGCCCTCAATCGGGCGCGAGGGGAAAGGACATTCCCAAACCACCCCGGCCTCACCCTTGTGCCCGCTCTTGGGGACGTCGAGCACCTAGTCATCCCGGAAAACCTTGGGATTGCTTTACAAATGACATTTCGGGATAAAGCGGTTAATGGGAAAACGTCTGCGGCTTTCCCCGCCTGAACGCGGGGCCCGTTACCTTGGGGATGAGTGAATGTCGAAAACCGGAAGTTACCTGAAAAAGCACACCGAGGCGCTGGTCAAGGATGTGGGGATCGAACCGGCCTGCGAACTAAGCGGGAAGTCCAAGGCAACGCTGGGTCGGTATTACTCAGACCATGACGAACATTCCGACAGGTTCATGCCGATCGATGCCGTCGCGGCGCTTGAAGAAGCGGCCTCTTATCCGCATGTCACCAGTGCGCTGGCGGAGTTGAAAGGCATCAGCCTGACGTTCGACGACCGCCGCCGGAACGCTGATGACAAGGGTGGCGTCAACTCAGACGTGATTGCGCTCAGCCAGCGCTTTGCCGTGTTGATGGCGGAATACCAGCAATCTATCGACGATGGCGTGATCACGGTGAACGAGGCCAAACGGCTGCTCAAGGAAACCACGATGCTGCAGCAGGTGCTGATCGACATGAAGCTGCATCTGGAAGACGAAAGCGTCTGAGGTTCGCGCCATTGCGGCAAGAATGTCGGAGAAATCTCGTGGCTGCTATTTTGACACCGCCAGAATGCCCGCCAGCACGATCAGGCCAATCCCCGACAGTGTCAGGATATCCGGGCGTTCGCCGAAAAACATGATGCCCCAGATCGTGGCGAAGCCGACATATGAAAAGTCGAATGTTGCAATGACCGAAGACCGGCCGATCTGATAGGCGATGGCAGTGCCAATGCTGCCAATCAGTATCGCTATGGACATCAAGGCAAGCGCGGTTGCGGAAGATCCGGTCAGCGCGGCCCAGTCGGGGGAGAGGAAACCGCCCGAAGCATCCGGAGAGGTCGTGCCACCCCAGAGCCAAAGCGCCAGCGTTGCCCCGGCACCGACCAGAATGAAGCTGAGGTTCAACGCCGCAGAGAGGATCAACGGGTGCTCGTCGCGGCATTTGGTGCGGGTCAGTATCATCGCAAGCGCATAGAGCACGGCGGCAATCAGGGGATATACCGCATAAAGGCTGAAATTGTCCGAAGTTGGTCGCAATACCACCAAAACACCAACAAAGCCGAGCAGCACCGCCAGCCAACCGGTGCCGGTTACTTTTTCGCCGACGAACCAGGCCGAAAACAGCGTGATGAAAATGGGCAGCGTATAATAGGCGGCGGCGGCGACCGACAGATCCAAATGCGGCAGTGAGGTATAATAGGCGACCCACATGAGGCTTAGCATCAGATTGCGCAGGGCTGTCCAGCCGGGTGCTTTGGGCCATAGCCGGACGGTCCCAACTATCATCCTCTGGATGACATAGAGAACCGGCAATACCATCAGCGACCGCAGTACGAATATCTGCCATAGGCGCAGATCGGCGCTGAACCCCTTGATGGCTGCGTCGCCGAGTGTCAGCAGCAACACGGTTCCGACGATCACCAGGACCGCCAGCGGTGTGTTGTCCTTTGATTGGGTGTCTGGCATGCTTTTCCCTGTTTAAACATTACTCTAAAAGTTATCTATTCTACTCAGCGCGCCTTGGATATTTACGTTTTTTCCATATTGATTTACTAAAAGTTATGAAACCAAGCCGCTCCAACCTACCACCGCTTTCGTGCCTGCTGCCCTTTGAGGCCGCTGCGCGACTTGAAAGCATCACCAAGGCCGCCGAGGAGCTTTCGCTAACACAGGCCGCCATCAGCAAGCAGATCAGGGTGCTTGAGGATAATCTGGGCACCCCCTTGTTCGATCGGCGCAACCGCGCGGTCTATCTGACGGAGGAAGGGCGCGAGTTACGGCGGATCATCCGGGCTTCGCTGGGCGATATCGCTGCCGCATGCAAAAACATCCGCGATCGCCACAGCGACAATGAGATCATTCTTCGATCGCAGCAATGCGAGGCGATTTACTGGCTGATGCCGCGGCTTTCGAAGTTCTATCAGGAACACCCCGAGATCGAGCTTCGGGTCAGCGTGTCGACACGGCCGATCAGCGACGCCAGTGAAGATTTTGATCTGGCGCTTCAATCTATCGACCGGAATCACGGGACGGCAATTCTGGTGCATCACGCAGAGGACGAGGTCTTCCCGGTCTGTAGCCCAGGATATTTGACATCCGGGGCGCAAAGCCTGTCGGTCGATCAATTGCTCGACCTCCGCCTTCTGCATCATCAGACTGCCGATCAGGATTGGATGACTTGGGACGTCTGGCTTTCCAAACTGGGCATTAAGCCCCGGGTTTCGCGCTTGGATCTGGTTTATGACAGCTATCCGATGGTGGTTCAGGCCGCGACTGAAGGCCACGGTATAGCCGTCGGCTGGCGGCGGACCTGCGAACATCTGCTCGCAACCGGCGCACTGATCCGCCCTTGTGCCGACGATGTGTCGCTGCCGGATGGGCTCGGGCTCTATGCGCCGAATAGCAACCCGCCAAGGCCCGAGGTGCAGGTCTTGCTCGACTGGATGATCGCAGAACTGTCGTGACACATGGCCCAGACCGCCGCGGTGATCCGGGCATGGTGTTCGTTCCCGACGGCAGACGTTTCATTTTCGACAGCGGGGCTTGGCCTTGTCCGGTTTTCGTGCAAGGGACAAGCGCGTGCGACCTTGCTGGGTTCGCATCACCTTACACTCAATTCACAGAAATCAGAGGATACTGAAGATGAACGACATTATCCGCCACGGCACCAAACAACGCATGAGCGCGGCTGTGCGCCACGGCAACACCATCTATTTGGCTGGCCAGGTCGGTAACGCAGAGGATGGCGTCGCCGATCAGACTCGCACCTGCCTTGAAAAGGTCGAGGAACTGCTGGCGCAAATGGACTCGGACAAGCAACGTATCCTTCAAACCACCATCTGGCTGGCAGATATGGCCGATTTCGCCGAGATGAATGCGGTCTGGGATGCATGGGTGCCAGAAGGCCATGCTCCTGCACGTGCCTGCGGCGAATCGAAACTTGCGCGGCCCGAGCTGAAGGTTGAAATTCTGGTGGTTGCAGCGGCTCGGCCCCGCGATCTGGAACGCGGACGCTAATCCGTTTCGAAGGCACCGACCCACGGCGGTCGGTGGTGTAAACAATGACTGCCCGCCCGGATGGACGCCGCTTGGTGGTTGCGCTATCAGGCGGGCAGAAAAACACTCTGAAAGGCGCGCCCATGTCAGGCCACGGCACCCCGATCCCGATGACATCTGCCAAATGCGGACCGTTGAAAGGTACTGCCGATGTGCCGGGCGACAAATCGATCTCGCACCGGTCGTTGATATTGGGTGCGATGGCCATAGGCGAAACCCGCATCACCGGGCTGCTGGAGGGCGAGGACGTACTTGATACCGCTAAGGCCATGCGCGCCTTCGGGGCCGAGGTCATCGATCATGGCGGTGGAGAATATTCAGTCTACGGTGTCGGTACCGGTGGTTTTGCTGAACCGGATCAAGTGATCGATTGCGGCAACTCTGGCACGGGCGTGCGGCTGATCATGGGGGCAATGGCGACCTCGCCGATCACTGTGACGTTCACCGGCGACGCGTCTTTGAACTCGCGCCCGATGGCGCGGGTGACCGATCCACTAGCGCTCTTTGGCACGCAATCGGTGGGCCGTTCGGGCGGGCGCCTGCCGATGACAATCACCGGCGCGCATGATCCGGTCCCGGTGCATTACACCGTGCCCGTGCCGTCGGCGCAGGTGAAATCCGCTGTGCTGCTGGCGGGCCTCAACGCGCCGGGCCAGACCATCGTGGTCGAGAAGGAAGCGACCCGCGATCACACGGAACGGATGCTGGCGGGTTTCGGTGCGGACATCACGAGTGAGGAAACCGATGAAGGCCGGGTAATTACCCTGACCGGTCAACCCGAACTGACGCCCCAGACCATCGTTGTGCCGCGAGACCCCAGCTCGGCGGCGTTTCCGGTCTGCGCCGCGATCATCACGCCCGGATCGGATGTGCTGGTGCCGGGCATCGGCCTGAACCCTACCCGCGCAGGGCTGTTTACAACGCTGCGCGACATGCGCGCGGATCTGACATACGAGAATGAACGTACAGAAGGTGGAGAACCCGTTGCCGATCTACGCGCGCGCTTTTCGCCGGACTTGCAAGGCATCGAGGTGCCACCGGAACGTGCGGCCAGCATGATCGACGAATACCCGGTGCTGTCGGTTGTGGCATCCTTTGCGCAGGGCGACACAGTGATGCGCGGCGTGAAGGAGCTGCGGGTCAAGGAAAGCGACCGGATAGATGCAATGGCCACCGGGTTGCGCGCCAACGGCGTGACCGTCGAAGATGGCCCCGACTGGTGGACAGTTACCGGCATGGGCCACGGTAACGTCCCGGGCGGCGCCACCTGCGCCAGTCATCTGGATCACCGCATCGCCATGTCCTTCATGGTGCTGGGCATGGCCAGCGAGAAACCCGTCAGTGTCGATGACGGCGGTCCGATCGCCACTTCCTTCCCGATTTTTGAACCTTTGATGGCATCACTCGGCGCACAGATCAGGCGCGATAACCATTGACGGTCAGTGGTGCGGCCCGATTGGGCATCTGTAGGGCGGGCGCATTGCACACCTAGATCTCTGGGCAGTCGTGTTGAATTTCTGCTGGAAACCGGGCCTTATTCGGGGACAACTCAACCCGGACGGAACGGAACATCTAAATGAAAGCGCCCGACATCATCGTGGTTGGAGGCGGTATCGCAGGTGTCAGCGCAGCCGCACTGTTGGCCGAGGATGCCAATGTGCTGGTGCTCGAACGCGAGGGCCAGCCAGGCTATCACGCGACAGGTCGCTCGGCGGCAACCTTCGTGCGCAATTATGGCAATGCCACGCTCAAGGTACTGAATGCGGCGGCCGAGCCGATCCTGACCCGGCCCGATGGTATCGCCGACAGTTCGCTGCTTTCACCGCGTGGGGCGCTGGTGGTGGCCGGCGAAGACGAGGTCGCAGCACTTGACGCTTTCGCCGAGGACGCTAGCGGCATCGAACGGATCGACCCAGATGAGGCAATGCAGCATGCCCCGTATCTCCGACGCGACTGGCTTGTGGCTGCGCTTTACGAGGATAGCGCGCAGGATATCGATGTGGACCGGCTATTGCAGGGTTACATCCGACTGTTGCGGGCGCGTGGCGGCCAGATCGAGACCGACGCCGAAGTTATTGCTATCGGGCGCAAGGGTAGGGCATGGCAGGTTGCGACCGGGACAGAGACCTACGAAACGCCTTTGGTCGTCAATGCAGCCGGCGCCTGGGCTGATGTGGTTGCCGCGATGGCGGGCGTTTGGAAGATCGGGTTGCAGCCCTGCCGCCGCTCTGCTGTCCTGATGAAGGTTCCGGAGACTTACGAAGATGCGATGCGCTGGCCGCTGGTCATCTCAGCCTCCGAGACCTGGTACGCTAAGCCCGATGCGGGGAAACTGTTGATTTCGCCCGCCGACGAAGACCCGGTTGAACCGCAGGATGCCTGGCCCGATGACATGGTTCTGGCCGAGGGGTTGCACCGGTTCGAAGAGGTCACGCACTTTCCGATCACCCGTCCCACCCATAGCTGGGCGGGCCTGCGCAGCTTTGTCGCTGACCGTACGCCTGTTGTGGGCTTTGCACCCGATGCGCCGGGGTTTTTCTGGCTGGCGGGGCAGGGCGGATATGGGGTTCAGACCTCGCCTGTGATGGCCGCGCTGACCCACGCGCTGTGTTGCGGCAAGACATCGGTGCTTGGCGGTGAGGTGGTCGCAGCGCTCAGCCCCGATCGGTTCAACAATCAGAGCTGATCTTGAGTGCCCCGCCACGTTCCTCTAGCTATAGGGGCGACGCAGGGGGCAGTATTCATGTCGTTCACCATTGCAATCGACGGGCCGGCAGCTGCTGGCAAGGGCACGATTTCGCGCGCCGTGGCGGAGCATTTCGGCTTTGCCCATCTGGATACCGGTCTGCTTTATCGCGCTACTGGACGGCGGACACTGGGTGGAACCGACCCGGTGGAGGCGGCCCGCACGCTGGCTGCCGCCGACCTTGAGGCGGATGATCTGCGTTCGCCCGAAGTGGCTCAGGCCGCCAGCCGCGTGGCGGCCTTACCCGATGTGCGCCAAGCGCTGCTGGATTTTCAACGTGCTTTCGCGGCCCGGGGTGGTGGCGCTGTGTTGGATGGTCGCGATATCGGCACGGTTATTTGCCCCGAGGCAGAGGTGAAGCTGTTTGTCACCGCGAGTGACGAGGTGCGCGCAAGACGCCGCCACAAGGAGCTGGTCGAAAAGGGCCATGATATCACCTATGACGAGGTCATGGCTGACCTTCGCGCCCGCGACGCCCGCGACAGTGCCCGCGCGACCGCACCACTGAAACCTGCCGAGGATGCGACGCAGCTTGATACGTCAGAAATGACCATTGCGACCGCGATCGAGACGGCGATTGGCATCGTGCAGGCGCGGCTGGCTTTGGTGAGTTAGAAAGATGAGGGCGTGCCCTCACTCTGACATGCACCACTGCAACTAGCCCTTATACACCTCGCTCTCGGCGCCCAGGTACCCGTTCCAGGCGAACCAGTAGGCAATATGGCCGGGCACGCGGGGCAGGGTGCGACCGTTCGGGGCGGTCAGGGCTTCTTCGGTGATGTCCCAACGGGTGCCGTCATTGGATAATAGCTGATCGCCAGCCGCCTTGAAGGTGAGTGATCCGCGCTCGAACGCGCGTACGGTGCGGGTCTTTTCATCGCCAATCAACACCAGCGCCTTGCCCCGCATGGCGTCGTTGATCACCCGGCGCTTGCGAAATGCCTTGAGCGGCCAGGCCTTGGCGCCGCCGAATTCGCGAATGCCGAAGACATAGTCTTTTTGTCGATGTTGCCGCTGATCGACATTGGTGGGAAACATCAGATCGTTCGAGGCAAAATAATCCTGATAAACGACGCCCGAGCCGTAATCGCGCCGGTGCCCGGTTTGCAGCGACAGCACCTTGGTTTCCGGGTTGTTGCGCCGCCAGCTATCCCAGGTGGTGATCACCACCGGGCGCTGTTGCAGCTCAATCCCGCTATTGACCAGCCGCCCCGAGACTGGCTTGCCGGTGAACTGGTTCCAGAGCGAATGGGTGGCCCGGTCAAACATCAACTTGTTCGAGCGATAAAGAAATCCGGACGACCCGAAAACCAGTGGTTTTGATCGCCCCTTGACCTTGGTTTCAAACAGAATGCCCGACCCGCAAAGCGTGCAATAAGCGAGCGCCACCGGGACACCGCCGATCACCTCGTTGAACATTTCGTGCCAGCCCATGATTCTGAGTGGGTAGGCGCGGACGTCCCCATTGATCGCCACCCCGAAGATCAGGTCACTACCCCGAAGGTAACTCGCGTTGGCGGCAGCAACCAGACGGGGATTGTCCAGCGACGGGATGCCATCCTTGCGCACCCCACCCCAGGTAATCTCTTCCAGCCGGATTTTCATTCTGTCGCGTCTCAGGTCGCGCGGTTTGAGAAACACTTTGAAGTTGGGGTCAATCTGCAAATACACTTCCCGCTTCAATTCGATCAAAGAGGGTTGGTGCGGAATGATCTGCGGGTTGGCTTCCTGCCAGAGCATCCAGTCGAACCAGCTGTCACCGGCATCCGTTCCGGTGATCGCTGTCAGCGTTTCGGCGAAATAGGTTGATGGCAGCTGTGAAAACCGCATCGCCATGATCAGACCCGAGGCCAGATCGGGTTTGCCACGCTTGCGGATGGTGCTCAGAGCCTCAATCGCTTGCTCGGGTGGGCCCACAATGGTGCGTCGCAGTAAATCGAATTCCGATGTGCTATCTTGTGCAATCACGGGTGAGGTTAGAGCACCCAGTGCGGCTGTGCTGGCGATGAAACGACGACGGCTGAGCGACATGAAAGGGCCTCCGTTTGATGTTTGAACGGAACATGGCTCTTTGCTGGATCACATGCACTAAACGAGTTGGTGACCGGGTTGTTGCAAAAGCAAAACGGGACTGCCTGAGCAGTCCCGTCAAAGCACTGCCCCGAAGATTTGGATCAGTGCCGATGTTTGTCGGATTTATCCGTGTAGCTGCGCTTGGGATCAGCCTTCTTTGGCCAGATCTGCTGCCGATGTGTGCTTGATGTCTTTCCACTGGTTGTCTGCGGTCGCCTTGGTGCCTTCGACATCTTTGAGGAACAGGTCGCGTGTGGTGGCATTCAGGAACAGGAAGAGTTTGCCGTCATGCACAACGAATTGTTCCGGGTCGCCGTCAAATTTTTGACCGACCGCAACACCGTACGAGCAGAAACCGCCATGCTGAGGCACATATTTTGCAGGGTTGGCTTCGAACTCGGCTTTGTTTTCGGCGCTGGCGAAGTAATAGGCCGCGCCATCATGTGCGAGAGCGATGTCCGCCGATCCTTCCATGACTTTGCCCTGGTTGAGCAAGGCAACCGGGTCTGCGCCATGCGCAGCCAGCGGGACACCAGCGGTGGAAAGGCCGCTGCTGACGTTGATTTCATCGGCTGCAAATGCAGGCGCGGCGATCAGGGGCAGGGTGGCAATGATGGTGGTGATCAGCAGGTTTTTCATTTTCGATCCTTTCAGGTTTTTCGGGTCGGTCTGTTGTGACGCGACAAGGATCAATTTGGAGCGCTGTGTTGAAACTTAAATGGTGAATAATTCAGAAAAACTTGCAGATCGTTCAGACTGAAGAACGAATGGATGAAAACTAATCAGTTGGCATCACAGCGGTAACGCCTGCAATCTTCAGGTTTGGTGATGCGGCCGCCCGACGTCTGGGAGGCGGGCCGCGCGCCCGTCAGGACAGGTGGTGTACGTCTTGTAGGCCATAGACGGGGGTGGGGATGTCTTCCATCCGGGCCTTGATCTGTAGGGACAGGAACTGTGAATAGTGGCGCGACTGGTGCAGGTTACCGCCGTGGAACCAGAGGTTCTCTTGTTGTGTCGGTTTCCACATGTTGCGCTGCTCGCCCTCCCACGGGCCGGGATCCTTGGTTGTGTCCGAGCCTAGCCCCCAGACCTTGCCGACGCGATCCGCCATTTCTTGTCCCATCAGATCGGCCACCCAGCCGTTCATCGAATTGTAGCCGGTGGCATAGACGATCAGATCGGCCTCGACCTTTTCGCCGGTATCGAGAATGACGCCATCCTCGACCACTTCGGTGACCTGACCGCGTTTCAGTTTGATCTCGCCGTCGATGATCAGCTGGCTGGCGCCGATGTCGATGTAATAGCCCGAGCCGCGGCGCAGGTATTTCATGAACAGCCCCGAGTCGTCATCGCCCCAGTCAAGCCAGAACCCGGCTTTCTCCAGCCCGTCATAGAACTCCTTGTCCTGCTCTTTCATCGCCGCGTAGGCGGGGATCTGGAATTCATGCAGGATGGCATAGGGCAGGGAGGCAAAGATCAGATCGGCTTTTTCGGTGGTCATGCCCGAGGCCACCGCGCGTTCGGAATAAAGGTCACCCAGACCGATCTCCATTAGCGTATCCGAGCGCACGATATGGGTTGAGGAACGCTGGATCATGGTCACATCCGCCTCGCCTTCCCAGAGCGCGGCACAGATGTCATGGGCCGAGTTGTTGGAGCCGACCACGACGCATTTCTTGCCCTTGTACTGATCCGGGCCGGGGTGCTGCGAGGAATGATGCTGATCACCCTTGAATTTCTCCATGCCGGGGAAATCGGGCATCCGCGCCTTGCCCGACATGCCAGTGGCCATGACAAGCTGTTTGGGCTTCAGGGTCACTTCCTCGCCGTCGCGGTCCACGACAACGGTCCATTCGCCCTTTTCGGCATCGAAGCTGGCCGATTTGGCACTGGTCCGGGTCCAGTAGTTCAACTCCATGACCTTGGTATACATCTCAAGCCAGTCACCGATCTTGTCCTTTGGGCTGAACACGGGCCAGTTTTCAGGGAACTTGATGTAAGGCAGGTGGTCGTACCAGACCGGATCATGCAGGCAGAGCGACTTGTAGCGCCGCCGCCAGCTGTCGCCGGGCCGGTCGTTGCGCTCGACGATGATCGTGGGCACGCCAAGCTGCCGCATCCGGGCTCCAAGGGCGATGCCGCCCTGGCCGCCGCCGATGATCAGGCAATAGGGCTGGGTGCCATAGCCCAGATCGGCCTCTTCCTGTTCGCGTTCCTCTTTCCAGGTGGTGCGGTTCTTGCCCGCGCCGTGTTTGGCGCCGAGCGGGCGGTTGTCGCCACGGGGCTCCTCGTGCTCCTTGAGTTCAACCATCGTCGTCAGCAGGGTCCAGATCTTGCCATCCTTGAGGCGCAAAAGCCCGTAGCCGCGCGCCACGTCGGTCTCGAAACTGATCCAGGCGGTTGTAATGCCTCCGTCTTCGGTCGGTGCCTCGCCGTCGGCAATCTGCCAGTTGCGCGGCTTTGTGGCCGAAAGCTGAGCCGCAAGCATATCCTCGACCTGATCCTTGCCTTCGACGGTCTTTATGTTCCAGGTGAAACTCACCAGATCGCGCCAATAACAATCGTCCTGAAACATATCGCGCGCCTTGGTCACATCGCCCGCTTCCAGCGCCCCGCCGAAATCGTCGAGAAAGGCCTGCGTCTGGTCGGCCAGTGTCATATCAAGCATCACATTCTCCCTTTTTATTGCTTTTCTATTGTGGGGAGAGTGCCAAAGGTCGGAGCATTAGGCTAGGTAAACTAAAGTCGAAAGAAATGGCGGCTGCGGGCGGGGCTTGATCCCACATCGTAACTGGCATATACGCGCGCCTGTCGATAAGGCGGAAACCGCCGCAGAGCATTGAGATGAGCAGGGTCGGGACTAACCGGCCCTCTTTGTTTTGCGGAAAGTGACGGCTCCCGTCTGACCAATGAAACCCTGAAGACCGGCGGAGACAACCGCGCGGCCCGAAACACGAAACGTTAGGATTGAAACGCCACATGGCTCAAAACACATCTATGGAGGAATTCGAAGCCCTCCTGAACGAAAGCTTCGAAATGGACACACCCGAAGAGGGGTCAGTTGTCAAAGGCAAGGTCATCGCAATTGAAGCGGGACAAGCCATCATCGACGTCGGCTACAAAATGGAAGGCCGCGTCGAGCTGAAAGAATTCGCAAATCCCGGTGAAGCCCCCGAAATCGCTGTTGGCGACGAGGTTGAGGTGTTCCTGCGCTCGGCTGAAAACGCCCGTGGCGAGGCCGTCATCTCGCGCGAAATGGCGCGTCGTGAGGAAGCCTGGGATCGTCTGGAAAAAGCCTATGCCGATGATGAGCGCGTCGAAGGCGCGATCTTTGGCCGTGTCAAAGGTGGTTTCACAGTTGATCTGGGCGGTGCCGTGGCCTTCCTGCCCGGCAGCCAAGTTGACGTGCGCCCCGTGCGCGACGCCGGCCCGCTGATGGGTCTGAAGCAGCCGTTCCAGGTTCTGAAAATGGACCGTCGCCGTGGCAACATCGTTGTTTCGCGCCGCGCCATCCTGGAAGAAAGCCGTGCCGAACAGCGCGCCGAAGTGATCGGCAACCTGACCGAGGGTCAGAATGTCGAAGGCGTGGTCAAGAACATCACCGAATACGGTGCGTTCGTGGATCTGGGCGGTGTTGACGGGCTGCTGCACGTCACCGACATGGCCTGGCGCCGGGTCAACCACCCGTCGGAGATCCTGTCGATCGGCGAGACTGTCAATGTTCAGGTCATCAAGATCAACAAGGAAACCCACCGCATTTCGCTGGGCATGAAGCAGTTGCAGGACGATCCGTGGGATCTGGTTGCTGCCAAGTACCCGCTGGAATCGACCCATACCGGACGCGTTACCAACATCACCGATTACGGTGCCTTTGTTGAGCTGGAGCCCGGTGTCGAAGGTCTGGTTCACGTCAGCGAAATGTCCTGGACGAAGAAGAACGTGCATCCCGGCAAGATCGTGTCGACCTCGCAAGAGGTTGAGGTCATGGTGCTGGAAATCGACGGCGCCAAGCGCCGGGTTTCGCTGGGCCTCAAGCAGACCATGCGCAATCCTTGGGAAGTCTTTGCCGAGCAGTTCCCTGAGGGAACCGAGGTTGAAGGTGAGGTCAAGAATATCACCGAATTCGGTCTCTTCATCGGTCTCGAAGGCGAAATCGACGGCATGGTTCACCTTTCGGACATCTCGTGGGACGAGCGTGGCGAGGATGCGATCCAGAACTACCGCAAGGGCGACATGGTTCAGGCGGTTGTCTCGGAAGTCGATACCGACAAAGAGCGCATTTCACTCTCGATCAAGGCACTCGGTGGCGATAAGTTTGCCGAAGCCGTCGGCGGCGTGAAGCGTGGCTCGATCATCACGGTTGAGGTTACTTCGATCGAAGATGGTGGCGTTGAGGTTGTGTATGAAGGCATGAAATCTTTCATCCGCCGTTCGGACCTGTCGCGGGATCGCGCAGAGCAACGCCCTGACAGGTTCTCGGTCGGTGACAAGGTCGATGTGCGCGTAACCAATGTCGACAGCAAGACCCGCCGTCTGGGTCTGTCGATCAAGGCCCGTGAGATCGCCGAAGAAAAAGAAGCCGTCGAACAATATGGCAGCTCGGATTCAGGCGCATCGCTGGGCGATATCCTGGGTGCGGCGCTGAAGGGCGACGAATAAGTCGAACCTTCTAAGGTTTGGAAAATTGATCAGGCCCCGCCTTAATCGGCGGGGCCTTTTCTATGGCGGGTGCTGTCAAAGGGAGTGCGCAGGCGCGCACGCTGGATATCTCGTCAGTTGCCTCCGGCGCCTTCCTCGGGGTCTGGATCACAGAAGTGACATATCTTCTGCAACCATCGCATTGAGGTCGGAGATTCTGCAATCACGCAGTGTCGGGTGACCGCTATTCTGGGGTGAGTGACGATTGCGAATCAAAGTAGTTGCCGCGTTGCAGAATCGGGCTTTGAGAGCGCGAGTGGGGCATGTTGCATTGACCAGATGGCAAAATTTTTCTGTCTGAGAGCGAATTTATGGGCAAAATCATGCTCTTCACCTGTTGCGAGGCACTTCTTTTTTCTACGATTTTATCTATAGTTACCTCGTTGCCAGTCGACCAAAACAATAAAACGCTCGGGGGAGGGTGCCGATGATCCGATCGGAGTTGATTCAGAAAATTGCCGACGAGAACCCGCATTTGTATCAGCGGGACGTTGAACGTATCGTCAATACGATCTTCAATGAGATTACTGATGCGATGGCCAAGGGAAACCGAGTGGAACTGCGCGGCTTTGGCGCGTTCTCGGTCAAGAAGCGGGATGCCCGCACTGGTCGGAACCCGCGTACGGGTGAATCGGTTCAGGTTGAAGAAAAACACGTCCCGTTCTTCAAGACGGGTAAACTGCTCCGGGACCGTCTGAACGGGAAGTAAACCCATGCGTTATATTCGCTATGCCTCGATCGCCATCTTCGCGGTGGCCCTGATTTTGATCGCGCTTGCCAATCGTGGCATGGTGACGGTGAGGTTACTTCCTGACGAGGTGGCCTCACTGGCGGCGTTGAACCCCAGCTACGAAATTCCGCTTTTCATCGTTATTTTCGGTGGCATCGTGGCCGGGCTGATCGTGGGCTTCATCTGGGAATGGATACGCGAGGCCAAGGAGCGGATGGCCGCGGCGCGCCAGGCACGTGAAATGCAGCAGATGCGTGCAGAGATCCGCCGCCTGAAAGGCGAAAAGCACCAGGGCAAGGATGAAGTTCTGGCGATTTTGGAAGAGGCCAGCTGAGGCCCGCGCCATGCCACAGGATATTAGGGTCAAGATTTGCGGGCTGACACGGCCCTCAGATGTGTCTGCTGCGGTTGACGCGGGCGCGTCCTATCTTGGCTTCAACTTCTTTCCAAGATCCCCCCGTTATCTGGATTTCCCCGACGCAGCGGTACTTGCGGTTGACGTTCCCGATGGGGTGGCCAAGGTGGCGCTGACCGTTGATGCCGATGATGACCTGCTGGATGCGCTGACCGGGACGGTGCCGCTCGACATGTTGCAGTTACATGGCAGTGAAACGCCCGAGCGGGTGCTGGCGGTGAAATCGCGCTACGGCTTGCCGGTGATCAAGGTCGTGGGTGTTGCCACCAAGGACGATCTGCCCCTTTTGGACCTGCATGCACGGGTCGCTGATCAATTGCTGGTGGACGCCAAGCCGCCGCCCGGTGCCGACCGGCCTGGCGGTAATGCGCTTGCTTTTGACTGGAACCTGATCGCCGGGCGCCGTTGGTCGGTGCCCTGGATGCTGGCGGGGGGGCTGACACCGGAAAATGTAGCCGAAGGCATTGCCCGGACCGGAGCGAAACAGGTCGATGTAGCCTCGGGCGTGGAAAGCGCGCCGGGGGTCAAGGATGCGCAGATGATCGCTGATTTCGTTTCAGCCGCGCAGGCATGACCCGTTTTCGCGAAGCGACGCGCGAGGACGTGCCTGCCATCGTGGCGCTACTCGCGGATGACGTGCTGGGCCAGGCCCGCGAGCTTTCCGACCTTGGGGCCTATCTTGCGGCATTTGATGTCATGCAGAATGAGGCCGGCAATACTGTGATCGTGGGTGAGGATGCCGCCGGCACATTGGTCGCTACCTATCAACTGACCTTTATCAGCGGGCTTTCCCTTGCCGCGGCGCGCCGGGCACAGGTGGAAAGCGTACGGGTTGCCAGCCATCTGCGCGGGCAGGGGATCGGCGAGGCGATGTTTGCCGATGCCGAAACGAGGGCGCGCGCGGCGGGATGCAGCCTGATGCAGCTGACAATGAATGCCACGCGCACCGATAGTCACAGGTTTTACGAGCTTCTGGGATTTAAACCGACCCATACGGGTTTCAAGCGCGCATTGTGACGTGAAAACAGGTCGATGTCTGATCAGACGATGACACCCTGTTGCTGGTCACCGGTAGCAGGCCAACAACACTTCGAATTCATATGACCGGGTGATCCAGACGGTTGCGGTCTCTGCCGGACAATATACCCGATCTTCGTATGAGCCGCAGAAATGAACCACCTCTGGACCATCGACACTGACCCAAGCACTTCCGCCGGGCTGAACGTGAAGGTCATCGACGCTTCCCCAAACCATGAATTCCTGCTCGGCGCATTTCAGCTCGATCCGGTCCAGGAGGTTATTCGGATTAGGCTGCTGTGCCAGAGCGACGTTGCTAAAGAGGGTCGCAAACAGGGCTGACAGAACTGAATGTCGCATAAGTAGCGACCTTCTACGAGGATTGCTCATTTTGTGGCGGCACATCTGGGTCGTCATCCGGTGCTCCTCCGGTCTTTGGAATTTCGGGCTCTTCTGGCGTTGGATCAATTTTGGGCTCCTGGAACGTTCGGCGCAGACAGGCCGCGCTGACACTTCCCTCGCCGTCCCAGTTGACCTGAACATCAGCGACATCTTTGGGGCAGCGCTTTTTCATCTCGACAATCTCGTCATCGCTGCGCTTTTCGCAAAAGAGGTGAATCTTGGGCCCCGAAACGCCGGTTTTCTTGACATGGGTGCCCGTCAGGATACGTGCCTCGATGATCTCGCCAGCACTGAGGAAAAGCTTGTCTCCATCAACCAGATTGCAGGTCATTTCTGCGCTGGCGATGCCTGGTAGCAGCGCCAGGAGGATCGCCTGGATAGTGCTTTTTGGCGTGAACCGTGACATTACAAGGCCTCGCATTTGCTGGTAGTGAAATCCTCTTGCATTCGCTGGGCTTTCTTCCTGAATCTTTCAACTTGCCGGGCTGAGCGGCTGTCCTGCTGTTGCAGGCTTTCCCACGCCAGGCACAGCATTGTCGTACGGTTGCTAGGCTGGTTGGTCAGACGGGCCAGTCTGAGATACCCGTTGGCGGCAAAGTCGAAATCGTCCAGATCCTCGGCAATTGAAATACTTTCGGTGATCAGGCGCTTGGCGGTTGAGATCCTGCCGACCTCTTCTTCGATATCGGCCATGCGGTTGATCACCGTCAACTCGTCATAGCTTACCTCTTTCAGCTGGCGGTGGATCGCGCGCGCCTCGGCAAGGGTCTTGAGCGCGCGATCGAAATCCAGGTCAAGCTGGTAGGTCTGCGCCACGCTGTCCAGTGCCAGTGCCGTGCCCTTCAGATTGCCGGTTTCCTTGAAGCTGTCGATGGCATCTTCATACCGTCTGCGCGCTTTGACCGTCGCAGGAGAGCGATCGGTAAAAAAGCTTTTCTTGATCAGGTCGGCGTATCGCATCTGAATTTCCGCCGCCAGGTCATAGCGCTGATGCGCAAGTGCCAGTCGGATAGCCGCTTCAAACTTGTCCTCTGCCGTTGAGACGTTGCCGATTTCCCATTCCAGCAGCGCGTGACGTCCCAACATGCCGACTTCGACTGCGGGCAGATTGACTGCCTTCGCGAATTCGATGTTCGAGTTGTAGAAATTTCCCAGAGCGGTCTTGAGCTTTTCGGCCTCAACCTTGCTGGCCGTATCCTCTTCACTGACAGCATCCCCGACCGAAGGGGCTGTCGAGCGCACGTAATCCGCGAAGGTCGACATGGTTTGTTCAAGGCTCTGATCAGCGATTTGGGTGGCGCGGGCTTCCTGTTGTTCGAGCCGGCGCAGCATCTCGCCCGCTTCGGTCATTAATCCGTCCAACGCATCCTTTTCCCGGCTGACAACATCTCGCGTCTGGTCGAGCTTCCGCTGCGCCTCGCTGATCTGCTTGTTCGCGGTCGCCACTTCACCCGCCGCTTTCTTGACGTCGAACCCAAAGAAAATCACGCCGATCAAGGCAAAAAGCCCTAACAAACAGGCCGCGAACTTTGCGAATTTCATAAGGCCTGCGTCGACAATGATTATCGCGTGCCCACCATCAGAAAGCTGAGTTCGGAGATCTTGCAGCGCATCGCTGTCCAATTGCGTTTTGGTATCTGTCATCTGACATGGCCCCGCAGGCCGCCAATCTGAAATCTGAAATAAAAGTATAAATACAAGTTATAAGTGTATCATGGTTTTGAACCTCCCTCAAGCTTGGGACGTAAGTGGCTTGTTCCTGCAGGTATATTCTGTGGTCTTGGCGGGGCACGGCCTGTCCGATTTAAAACCGGCTGCGCCAGTATGCGAGCGATGTCTCATCCGTTGTGTTGCAGGCCATCCTTAATTAAAGCGGTCAGCGCAGGTAATTTCAGCGAGCCCGTCAGAATGAATGCTACAAGCCCCAGAATTATCATTCATGCAGGTCATGGGAAGACCGGGACAAGCGCGTTGCAATCCTCACTGGCACTAAGCCAGGCTAATCTGCTGAAGAAGGGGATCGCCTATCCGGACCATCCCAGCTTTGACGATGCCCGTGCGGGTAAGATCTCTAGCGGCAACATCGAGCCGATGAATATTGTCGAAAGCTATGATGAAACCTGTGCACGCTATCCTGATGCGCATAGCGTGCTTTACTCCAACGAATATTTCTTCCCGGCAATCGTTGATACGCCCGAGTTCCTGGAGCCTCTGTTAGATCGCGGCGTTCAGATCAGCGCCATTCTGTTTATCCGAAATCCCCTGGACCATGCCGTTTCGCGCTATGTTCAAACCATCAAAAGGCGAGGTTCGACCCGCCATCTGGAAGAAGAACTGGCCCTCTATGACCGGCCGGTCCGGGTGCTCCAATTCATCGTAAATGCGCGTCGACTTGGGCTTGATCTGGAGGTTCTGAACTATTCCAATCACAAGAGAAATCTGAACTCAGTTTTTGCCCGGACGATCGGTGTGGAGGCGTCTGATCTGTTGGATCCGGCACGCCCGACGATTAACCGTGGGCTGACCCGATCCGAGTTACGCCTGCAGCGGGCATTCAACATAGAATGGGGCCGTAAGAGCAGTGCTTTCGTGTCAGACCCTCTTTGCAATGAACTGCCGGATATCAAGGCCGAGAAACCATTGGTTTCGCGCGCCGCCTACGAGGAATTCGTGCGTGTGATCGACAAGATGGTGGCGGATGTAAATGCCATCATTCCCGCCGAGGAGCGCTACGTGGTTGGGTCCTATGAAGACAGCTACGGTGACGCCGATCCGGATGTGTCGGAAAGTTTCAACTTCAGTGCCGAACAGCTTGATGTCCTGGCACGGTCGATTTCGGCCCGAATCCCGCAGCTTCCCGACGAGGCCGCGCCGGTCCCCGAGCCGGCTGGACCCCCTGAGCCGACGGCACCGACATCAGCTTGGCAGAAGATCAGCCAGCGATGGAAACGGTCCTGATCTAAGTTCAGGAATGGCTTTACACCCTGCAATGCGGGGGCTAGGTGATACGGTGCATTTTACCGGAGGTGGCATATGGCCAACGATCTCTTCAACAGCTTCATGACCGGCCCCGATGAAAAAGGCCGTTTTGGCGACTTTGGTGGGCGGTTCGTGTCAGAAACGCTGATGCCGCTCATTCTTGAGCTGGAAGCCCAGTATGAAAACGCCAAGACTGACGAGAGCTTTTGGGCTGAGATGCACGATCTTTGGACCCATTACGTGGGGCGCCCCTCTCCGCTTTATTATGCCGACCGGCTGACCAGCCATCTGGGCGGGGCCAAGATTTACCTCAAGCGTGACGAGTTGAACCATACCGGTGCGCATAAGATCAACAACGTGTTGGGCCAGATCATCTTAGCGCGACGCATGGGCAAGACCCGGATCATTGCCGAAACCGGCGCGGGCCAACACGGCGTGGCGACGGCGACTGTCTGCGCCAAATTCGGACTGAAATGCGTTGTTTACATGGGCGCGCATGATGTAGAACGGCAAAAGCCCAACGTCTTCCGCATGCGCCTTTTGGGGGCCGAGGTAATTCCGGTGACCTCTGGCCGGGGTACGCTGAAAGACGCGATGAATGATGCGTTGCGTGATTGGGTTACCAATGTGCGCGATACGTTTTACTGCATCGGTACCGTTGCGGGCCCGCACCCATATCCGGCAATGGTGCGTGATTTTCAGGCGATCATCGGCAAGGAAGCCAAGGAACAGATGATGGCCGCCGAGGGCCGCCTGCCTGACACGCTGATCGCCGCAATCGGTGGCGGATCGAATGCCATGGGCCTGTTTTTCCCGTTTCTCGACGACAAAGAGGTGAACATCATCGGCGTCGAAGCGGGTGGCAAGGGCGTCAATGCCAAGATGGAACATTGCGCGTCACTCACCGGCGGACGCCCCGGCGTGCTGCACGGTAACCGCACCTATCTGCTGCAGGATGATGACGGGCAAATTCTAGAAGGTTATTCTATCTCCGCTGGCCTGGATTATCCCGGCATCGGGCCGGAACATAGCTGGCTGCACGAGATCGGCCGCGCCAAATATGTCTCGATCACTGACAAGGAAGCGCTTGAAGCATTCCAGCTTTGTTGTCTGCAGGAGGGGATCATTCCGGCGCTGGAACCCAGTCATGCGCTGGCCCATGTGATGAAGATCGCGCCCACGCTACCCTCGGATCACCTGATCTGTATGAATATGTGCGGGCGTGGCGACAAGGATATCTTCACCGTCGCCAAACATCTGGGTTTCGAAATGGCAGAAGCCGATTGATACCAAGCCGACGTGTTTCGGGCGAACCTACGCTCGTTTTACGGCTCCATCGCAAAGCGGTCGTAGCAAAGAAACGCCCGACCCGGTGACCTTCCACCGGATCGGGCATTGGCTGCATATTCCAATGTGACTCGTTAACCGTTCAGATCGGGCAGATTGCGCTTATTAACCTCGCGGCGTTGCTCGACCATTACTTTGTAAATCGCCTCGTCCACGGTCTCTTCGATCCCGGGCTTCGGCTCACCTTCCATTTCGTGCCAACCATGATTTAACATCGCAGGCGACTGCGGTTCTTCAAACTCTTCACTCATCAACCTAAACTCCAGTCAGGATTTCCCACCAAGTCCTAACGAAAGCCATCCTTAACCATTCAACGGATACACGTTAATCTGTCGGCCTCATACGCAGCCAATCATCAGAACGGGTCGTGTGCCCAAGGGCGACGGCCCTGCACGGCTCTGGGGCACGAACACACCCCAGCACCGCAATGCAGAAATCGCAGACAGAAAGCGCATGCTTTAGGAAATAACTTTCACTCATACTCTTAACTTTTACTCGTACACTCTTGCAGAACATGGATTTGAGCATACGCTTTCCGTCTGTGATCCTTCGATGTCTTAACATTGTGACTAAATTTAGGTATCGCAAGTCCTATAATTAGGATTAATGAGAAACGCCTACTTTTAGTTAAATTGACAGTGTTCGCATTTCCGCAACAGTTTCGCGTGCTTTGCTGGAAACGGCAGCAAATTTGCGGAACTGTTTCCGGGTGAAGCAGCCGCGGTCCCAAATTAAGGACGTGGAGCCTGATGATTTTCACTGGGCGCTGATCGTTCTGAAATTGGAAAAAATTTGTTTTTGCGAGCGATCACCAGGTATCGCGGCACTCATCCGGTCAATTATTGTTAAAACGAGATGTTTTGCGCGAAACGAAGTCAGGCACGAATCGCAGATATGGATGGATTTCGGTGCCCCGGCCTTTCCGGTCGGAGCACCCTGATCTCAGAATGCTTGCGTGGTATAGTCGACCTCGTCAGGATAAAGCGTGTCTTCGATCGAGGTTGTATGCACCTTTACCAACCTGCCAGCTTCGACACGCGAGATATACTGATGGCCGAATACCTGGTGGGTCTTGCCATTGAAGATTTTGGCGCCTTGTGGATGGGCCTGGCTGTGCGGCATGTCGGTCATCGCCTCGACGGCCTCGATCAGCGTGGCCCGATCGCCCGGCCCTTGGTATCCTGCGGCCTCCATTCCGGCCTTGATGACATGTAGCGTCTCCCAGCAGCCGAACATGTGGGCATAGGTTGACACATCCGTGGGGTCGCTGACCGACGCGCCATTGTCGTCAACGCCGACGGCGGCGCGATAGAACTTGTCATGCTCGGATTGATCTGGCTGCGCGTTGCGCGGGTTCCCCTCCCAGAAATAGGTGCCCTCAAGGTATTCGAGACCCGGGCTGGCGATATCGACCGCCTCAAGGCTGTCGATGAACCCGAACATCTCAGGTCGCGACGGCCCGAAGAATTCACCCAGTTCCTTGACGAAGGTCAGCACCGCAGGCCCGACCATGACGTGATAGAGCACTTCGGTGTCGCGCGGGATTTTCGGAAAGTACTTGGTGAAGGAGGTTTCAGACGGCGGAATGGCAATTTTTTCCAGCACCTCGCCGCCCTGAGCTTCGATCGCTGCACTGAAATAGTCGCGGTGATCGTGGCCGAAGGCAAAATCGGGGAAGATCATCGTGACCTTCTTGCCAAGGTTATCGGCCACGTAAGGGGCCATCGCCTGCACCTGGCTTTTTACATCGGTAATGCCGGGCTGCAACGTATAGCGGTTGAGCATGCCTGAGGCCACGTGGTGGCCCTCGGAGACGACAAAATAGGGCAGCTTCAATTCACCTGCCCGGGGCGAGGAGCCGATGACCACATGGCTGAAGAGCGTGCCGAAGCCCACGTCGCAGCCGTGCTGGTTGGCGAATTTCTCAACCACTTCTGCGCCGCGCTTGGGGTCGGTGCCGTCATCTTCGGCCATTATCTCGATCATACGGCCATTGATGCCGCCGCCGTCGTTGATCAGTTTGACCGCCGCCTGTGTGGTACGGTCATACCAGCGGCCATAGGCGGCGCCGATGCCGGTACGGTGGACCTGAAAGCCGATCTTGACAGGTTCCGACGTTTGCGCGTTGGTGTAGCGCGCCCATAGCGGCAAGCTGGCTGCGGCGGCCCCCAAGCCAAGGGTTTTCAGGGCGCCGCGGCGCGTGGTGGCATTTGTCATATCCTCAGTCTCCCATGTCTGAGCAGGTGGGCACGTGGTGGCCCGCAATTGCAGGTGATTTTGCGAAGTGGCTCGGGGATTGTCCAGCGGAAACGAGGGTCACAGCCCGCGTGGCGAGGCCAGCAGCCAAAGACCGAAAAAGGTATATAGCACCATGAAAGCCGCAAGCGGCGCCTGCGAGAGTGCCGCGCGGCGATGATCCCCGAACGCCTTCAGCGCCAGCCCGTGCGCCAGCAAAATAGCAATGACATGGCCCGCGACCACCGCCCCCGCCTGCGTCAGCCAGATCGTGCGCACGGTGCCGGGGGTGTTAAAGAAACCGGTGGTCACGTAGAACTGCCCAAGGCCCAGCAGATCAGCGCCAGTGGTCATCGGATCGCTGGCAGCTTTCAGCGCATATTGCCCGTCGACCATGAAACTGGTGAGGTAATGTGCCACGTGATAGCCAAGCGCAATTGGCAGGATCGACGGGGCAAAAAGGCAAAAGGCGAGGGTCAGCCCCATATTGCTGCGGGCGACCACGAGGCCCAGCCAGATCGAGGTTCCAAAAACAACAACCAGCGCGATGTTTGCCGCGATCAGGCCCAGAATGGTCGGTGTTACAACCGCGCTGCGGCCCGGAAATTCAAGTGGGTTGAGGCCAAGTTTACCCAGCCACCAAAAGGTCTCGTTCAGCCCGTCGAAACTGCCGGTGCCCAGCAGGATCAGCATAAAAAGCGCGAGGCCCAATGACGTGCGTGGCCGTGCCATGATCTTCCAGCCGGGCAACCCTGCCGCCAGATGTTGCCCCTTACGGCCCAGCATGCTGACGCTGGCGTAGCTGCGCATCAGAATTGTCAGCGCTTCGGCCCGGATCAGCCAGCGGGGACCGAACAGCACGACGCCCAGCAGCGTTGCGTACCAGTACCCACCCGCGAATAGCGCCAGCCGTGCCGGGTCAGCGGGTGCGGGATCGGCCAGCAGCAAAAGGGCAAAGCTGAAAAAGATGGCGATGCCCGGGCCATAGCCCAAGAAGACCGGATATCTGAAAAGGGGCCGCATTTCTGTCACGTGCGAAAGAACTGCCGCAGGCCCAGTCCACGGGTTGGTCCAGCGCCAGTGATCGCCGATCGCACCCTGAAGGGCAACGAGGCCGATCCACCACACGGTCCAGACAAAGAGCGGCAGCGGGTTGGTCAGCGGATCGCGCGATCCGGTCAGACCGATCCAGATCAGGGCCCCGAGCACCAAAGCCGCCGTGCAACTGCTGACATGGTGCAGCGGCAAACCGTGGCGTCTACAAAGCAACAATGGCCGGAAGATACCAAGCGCCGCTCGCGCCGGAACCCGCGCAAGCAACAATACCGTCAGTGCAACAGTCGCGACGCCCGCCGCAATATAGGCGTTCGTGGGCAACAGCAGGACGAACCCCTGTTCCGAGGCGTGTGCCAATGCGCTGCCTGGCGCTATCAGCAGTAAAAACAGAAAGATGTATCGCATGGTTAGCCTCATGGCCGGAGATTACCTCGCTGGTATCCGGACGAAAGGGCAAATCAGTGTATTATGTCGATGCGACCGGGTGTCCGTGTGCGGACCAAAGCTGCCAATGCTCTGTTGGACGTCAATGTCCGCTTTTGGTTGCAGTAAGCTGCCCAAATCATGACACAGATCATCAGTAATAAGATGAACAGATTGAACCTGGCCGCTCAGTGAACACCTATGCCGCATGTACCGAAAATACCTAAAAGACGTCTCCTTTTTACGATTCTCTTGATCTGGCCAGCGGCTCTTCAAGCGCAACAGCCAAACGACCTGGCAAATGATTATTATGTTGGGAGAGCCGTAAACGAGGCTGGCGCCCTGGGCGATCAAGCCAGTGTCGAATTAGCTTCCCAAAGGGTTGTAGCGTATTTCTTCCGCGTACAAGCCAACCAGGATGGAGTTGTCAGCGCGGACGATACCTTGGATTACACTAGGTCATTTGTCGCAAATGGGAATCATTCTAGGACCACCGACTTTGCCAAGTATGACCTAAACCAAGATGGTGTCGCGACACAGAACGAGCTGGAAGTAAGCCTCTCCCAAAAAACATGGGTTACAGCAAGCACCGCTTATGCTGAAACGCGGTCTCGGCTTTCCGTTGAAAAGCGTTTTCAGCAGTTGCTTGCAGAAAGAACAAAGAGCCTACGCGATCGGGTTAGCGCTGCCCCTGATGTGGACATTGAGGCGCAGGGGGACAGCTATGCCCCGGTTGAGGACCTTCAGAAGTTGCTAAACAACACAAGTACCTGGGGTCCGCCCTTTTTCTCGGTATTTGATACGAATTCGAATCTTCAAGTCGATTTCGAGGAGTTCACAATGCCTATATTTGCTGCCATTCTTGCCGCTGATACAGACGGCGATGGAATATTCTCTGCAGGGGAGCAAGACTTGATTAAAGAAGCCCAAAAAATTGCAGAGGCAGCTCTTCGAAATAGCAAAGACAAGTTTAGTTTTCCTGACCCGCGATGAGTGCAAGCTGCAGCAAAACCAAGTCAAACCCAAAAGCGGTCGTTCACGAACTGTGCAGCATCCGTCGCTTTGGGCTCAGAGCGGACCTTTGCTTCATTTCTTCCTCATGCTGACGCGGGCATCGGGACTGCGTCGGATCAGACCGTCCTGTTTGCAAAAAACCCCGCCGGCGGGGCGGGGTCTTTTCGATCACAGAAGTGGTGTTGGCTCAGCCCTGACGGGCTTTGAACCGGCGTTGGGTTTTGTTGATCACATAGACGCGGCCTTTGCGGCGCACGACGCGGCAATCACGGTGCCGGTTCTTCAGCGAGCGAAGCGAGTTACGAACCTTCATGGTCCTCTCCTTTATGTCGCGGCGCGGGCCAGCGCCTGGGGTTGTCGGGTGCCCCGCTTGCGCGGTGCAGTGAATATGGTGGGCGATACAAGGATCGAACTTGTGACCCCTTCGATGTCAACGAAGTGCTCTACCGCTGAGCTAATCGCCCGTTTCACCTGCGCTTCAGTAGCCCCCAATAAATAGGGGCGCGGAAATCCGCGCCGGTTCGCTGGTGTCTATAAAAGGAGTCGGAAGAGGGATCAAGGGCTTTTAGAATGACATTTTGCGGTTATGATAATTCGCAACAGGAGAGATGATGCCAAAGGTCGCCTATCAACTGATCCACCCCGAGCGGCGCACCACAAGTGTGGTTTTCGCGTCGCCGCACAGTGGGCGGGACTATCCGTGGAGCTTTATCCGGCGGACCAACCTCAATGAACACACGGTGCGCAGCTCCGAGGACGCCTTTGTTGACCAACTCTTTGACTGTGCACCAAAATTTGGCGCACCTTTTCTGAAAGCCGGGGCGCCGCGGGCTTTTGTCGATCTGAACCGCAGCGCTGAGGAGCTTGATCCTGCGCTGATCCACGGGGCGCAACGCTCGGGGCACAATCCCCGCGTGGCCTCGGGTCTGGGCGTGGTGCCGCGCGTGGTGGCAAACGGCAAGGCGATCTATTCCGGCAAGATCACCATGGCCGAGGCTGAAAGGCGTATCACGGGCTATTGGCAGCCTTATCATGAGACATTGCAGGCGCAGCTGGATCAGGCCCATCTGATGTTTGGGCAGGCGATTCTGATTGATTGTCATTCGATGCCCCATGAGGCGATGGACTCGGTGGCACGCGCCGGCGTTCGCCGCCCCGAGGTTGTGCTGGGCGACAGGTTCGGCGTTGCGGCTGACGAGGCGATTATGGATCGGGTCGAGGCGGCCTTTTGCGATGCCGGTCTGGCGGTCACCCGCAATACGCCCTTTGCGGGCGCGTATATCACCCAGCATTACGGCCGGCCAATGCGGGGCCGCCATGCGATACAGGTCGAAATAGATCGTGCGCTTTACATGAACGAACAACAGATCCGGCCCAACAGCAATTTTCAGGCTTTCCGCGACCTGTTGAAAGGTGTCGTTGCCGAGATAGCATCAATCGGGCGGCCAGTCGGCCAGTCGCTCGCGGCGGAATAGATCATCTTGTTTATCTGAGGGAGCGGCCCTTGCGTATGGCGTCACGTCCGAATTTGCGCCGGATGCTGTCGGTGGCCTTTTCCGCCTGGCTGCGTTTTCGCGCCTGCGGATCCAGCAGGTCACCTGAGCGATCCGCCCCCTCTTCCGGGATCAGGTCGGAAATGCCGATGCCGATCAGCCGGAACGCGGTTTTTTCCTCGAACTGATCCATCAGGTTTCGCGCGGTGCGATAGATCGTATCTGCCATCTGGGTGGCATCGCGTAGCGCCAGTCGCCTTGTTATCAGCGAATGATCGGCGCGTTTGAGTTTCAGCGTTACCACCCGACCGGCCAATTGCTTTGCCTTGGCGCGATCCGATACTTTTTCCGACAGGCGCCAGATATGGCCGTCGAGGATATCGTCGTTGGCGGTATCTTCGAAGAATGTAGTCTCGCTCGAGATGGATTTCATCGGACTGTTTGCTGAAACGCGCCGCTTGTCCTGGCCGCGTGCGAGATGCCAGAGCCGGTATCCCATCGAGCCGAACCGTGCGATCAACTCCTCCTGGTCCCACCGCAGAAGATCGGCGAACGAGCGGATACCAGCCTTGTCGAGAGAGGCTTGTGTCGCTTGGCCGACACCCCAGATCAGGCTGACAGGTTTGTTTCGCAAAAAGTCCTGGGTTTCGGCCTGGCCGATCACGGAAAACCCGTGCGGTTTGTCCAGGTCCGAGGCAACCTTGGCCAGAAACTTGTTATGCGACAGCCCGATTGATCCTGTCAGGCCCAGTTCGGTTTTCATCCGGCGCACGAGACCGGCCAGCATCACGGCGGGCGGCACGCCATGCAAACGCTGGGTTCCGGTGAGATCAAGAAAGGCTTCGTCCAGCGACAGCGGCTCAACCGAGGGGGTAAGTTCCTCCATCATCTTGCGGATCGCACGCGAGGTTTCGGCGTAAACCTCCATCCGGGCTTTTAGAACTACCGCATCGGGGCAAAGCTTCAGCGCCTGGAACATCGGCATCGCCGAGCGGACACCGCGAATACGAGCGATATAGCACGCGGTCGAGACCACGCCACGCCGTCCGCCACCGATGATGAGTGGCTTTGAGGCGAGATCGGGATTGTCGCGTTTTTCGACGCTGGCATAGAAGGCGTCGCAATCCATATGGGCGATGGAAAGCTCAAACAGTTCCGGATGTGACGTAATCCGCGGGCTGCGACAGGATGGGCAGCGAGGTTCGGTGTCGAACTGGGTCAGGCAGTCGCGGCAAAGGGCGGGCATCGGCGGAGGCCATCTAGGGTTGGTGCTGGCGGAAGTGTACTTTGTTTGTTCGCCGGGAAACAGCGATTTCAGCACTGCCGAAAGGAGCGCGTTTCACGCGCACAGGATGTCTCGTCGTTGGCCTCCGGCCGCCTCCTCGGATTGGTGCTCTGTTTCCGGCGGGCGGGACCGATTTTAAGCGAGTTCTGCGAGGATGGCGTGTGCGGCGGCGGCGGGGTCTGGCGCGGCCCAGACCGGGCGGCCGACAACGATATGGTCAGCGCCGTCGGCGATGGCCTCAGCCGGGGCGGCCACGCGTTTCTGATCACCAAGGGCGGCACCGGCGGGGCGTACGCCGGGGGTGACGATCAGTTTGCCAGGGGCATTTGGCAAGGCGCGGATCATCGCCGCCTCTTGCGGTGAGGCGATGACGCCATCGGCCCCGGCATCAAAGGCGCGCGAGGCGCGCTCAGCCACGAGGTCGGGCAGATCGCCGCTTCGGATCAGGCCGGCATCGAGATCCGCGCGATCAAGCGACGTCAGGATGGTCACCGCGAGGATCTTCAAATCCTTCCCGGCGGCGCCGTCGCGCGCTGCGCGTACCACATGCGGATCGCCATGTACCGTCAGAAAATCGAGATCGAACTGCGCCAGCCCGCGCACCGCCTTTTCCACAGTGGCGCCAATATCAAAAAGCTTCATGTCGAGGAAGATGCGTTTGCCGTGATCTTGTTTCAGCTCATTGGCAAGCGCCAACCCGCCGCCCGTCAGCATGCCCAGACCGATCTTATAGAACGAGACCGCATCACCCAGCTGCTGCGCGAGACGCAGACCCTCGATGGCGTTTGGCACGTCAAGCGCGACGATCAGGCGGTCATCGGACATATGGGCAGCCCCCGGTGGTTAAGGATTGGCGTCCTTGTTGCCCCGGGGGAAGTTTTCGTCAAGGGGTTGGGCCGGGATTTGCGGGTACCTTGGCCGATCAGGCTGCCAGGGCGCGCAGCATCCGCATCATCAACGGTGTTTCGCGCTGTCGTGGTGCCGGGCGATTGACGGTCTGGACCGGCGCCGTGGCCTTGCGCATCCGCAGCGATGGCGATGATGCCGTGTGCGAACGATGGGCTTTGGCGACAAGGCCGCCGGCAATCAGGGCGAACTCGGCCTGTAAGGGTGCGACTACGTGTGAGGGGTATTCATAGCTTTCGCCGTCATCATGGATTTTGACGATTGCCTCAAAAGCACCGTGTTCCGGGTTATAGCGGATGTCCGAAAGTTGCAGTTTTTCGGTACGCATTTCTAAACTTCCTTCTGCTCGAAGCCTCTGATGGGCCTGTGGATAACTGTGGGGATAAGTATGACGGGCAGATGACGTTCCAAGAGGACTCACGAAAAAGTTTGTCGATGTAATCTTTTGACGCCCTGGTGGCTTGAAGATAACGGATCCGTTACCCATCTTGGGTCTAAGGTTCCCGACCGGCACATGCCTATTGCAGGGTGCGCCACCTGGGGTAACGCTTGTAAGAAGGAGAAAGCCCATGGACTTGTCGAAGTTCACGGAGCGGTCGCGCGGCTTTATTCAGGCCGCCCAGACGATCGCAATTAGGGAAAGCCACCAGAAACTGGCGCCCGAACATATACTCAAAGCCTTGATGGACGATGGTGAGGGGTTGGCCAGCAACCTGATCAAACGCGCGGGCGGTGCGCCTGAGCGCGTGGTAGAGGCGTTGGAGGCGGCACTGCGGAAGATTCCTCAGGTCAGTGGCGATACGGGGCAGACCTACATGGATCAGCAAACCGCCAAGGTTTTGGCAGAGGCTGAGAAGCTGGCGGCCAAGGCCAAGGACAGTTTTGTACCGGTCGAGCGGATGTTGACGGCGCTGGCGATTGTGAAATCTCCGGCCAAAGACGCGCTGGAGGCAGGTGCTGTTTCGGCGCAGAAGCTCAACGAGGCCATCAACGATATTCGCAAGGGGCGCACGGCGGATACTGCCAGCGCTGAGGATTCCTATGAGGCGCTGGAGAAATACGCCCATGATCTGACCAAGGCAGCCGAGGAAGGCAAGATAGATCCGATCATTGGCCGGGATGATGAAATCCGCCGGGCCATGCAGGTGCTGAGCCGCCGGACCAAGAACAACCCAGTGCTGATCGGCGAGCCGGGCGTGGGCAAGACCGCGATTGCCGAAGGGCTGGCGCTGCGGATTGTCAATGGGGACGTGCCGGAAAGTCTGGCGAACAAACGTCTCTTGTCGCTCGATATGGGCGCGCTGATCGCCGGGGCGAAATATCGCGGTGAGTTCGAAGAGCGGCTGAAGGCGGTTCTGAACGAGGTGATTGCGGCCGCCGGTGAGATTGTGCTGTTCATCGACGAGATGCACACGCTGGTCGGCGCGGGCAAGGGGGATGGCGCGATGGATGCGGCCAACCTGATCAAACCGGCGCTGGCGCGCGGCGAATTGCACTGTGTCGGGGCGACCACGCTGGATGAATATCGCAAACATGTCGAGAAAGACGCGGCCCTTGCGCGGCGATTTCAGCCTGTATTGGTCGAGGAGCCGACAGTGGAGGATACGATCAGCATCCTGCGCGGCATCAAGGAGAAATATGAGCTGCACCACGGGGTGCGGGTCAGTGACAGCGCGCTGGTGGCGGCGGCCACGCTGAGCCATCGCTACATCACCGACCGGTTCCTGCCGGATAAGGCCATCGACCTGATGGATGAGGCCGCCAGCCGTCTGCGCATGGAAGTGGACAGCAAGCCCGAGGAGCTAGACGCGCTGGACCGGCAGATTCTGCAGATGCAGATCGAAGCCGAGGCGTTGAAGAAAGAAGATGACGCGGCGTCGAAAGACCGGCTGGAAAAGCTGGAGAAAGAACTGTCGGAACTTCAGGAACGCTCGAGCGAGATGACCGCGCAATGGCAGGCGGAGCGTGACAAGCTTGCCTCGGCCCGTGACCTGAAAGAGCAACTGGACAAGGCCCGGATCGAACTGGATCATGCCACCCGTTCGGGTGACTATGCCCGGGCTGGTGAGCTGCAATATGGCAGCATACCGCAGCTTGAAAAGCAGCTTTCCGAGGCCGAGCAGGCCGAAGAAGACGGCATGATGGTCGAGGAAGCCGTGCGGCCCGAGCAGATCGCGCAGGTGGTCGAGCGCTGGACCGGGATACCCACCGCCAAGATGTTGGAAGGCGAGCGCGAGAAACTGCTGGGCATGGAAGACGGGCTGCACAAGCGCGTCATTGGTCAGCACAGTGCCGTCAAGGCCGTCGCTAATGCGGTGCGCCGGGCGCGGGCAGGGCTGAACGACGAGGGGCGGCCTTTGGGATCGTTCCTCTTCCTCGGTCCTACCGGTGTGGGCAAGACCGAGCTGACCAAGGCCGTGGCCGAGTTCCTGTTTGACGATGACAGCGCCATGGTGCGGATCGACATGTCCGAGTTCATGGAGAAACATGCCGTGGCCCGCCTGATCGGGGCACCTCCGGGTTATATCGGTTACGATGAAGGTGGCGTGTTGACAGAAGCGGTGCGGCGCCGACCCTATCAGGTGGTTCTGTTCGACGAGGTCGAAAAGGCGCATCCGGATGTATTCAACGTGCTGTTGCAGGTGCTGGATGATGGCGTGCTGACCGATGGACAGGGCCGCACGGTCGATTTCAAGCAAACGCTGATCGTGCTGACCAGTAACCTTGGGTCGCAGGCGCTAAGCCAGTTGCCGGAGGGCGCCGATGCGTCCGACGCCAAGCGCGACGTGATGGATGCGGTACGGGCGCATTTCCGCCCCGAATTCCTCAACCGGCTGGATGAAACCATCATCTTCGACCGGCTGGCGCGGACCGATATGGATGGCATCGTCGATATCCAGCTGGCACGGTTGGCCAAACGCCTGGCCACGCGCAACATCACGCTGGAGTTGGATGAAAGCGCGCGAAAATGGCTGGCCGATGAGGGTTACGACCCGGTCTTTGGTGCCCGGCCGTTGAAACGCGTGATCCAGCGTGCGGTGCAGGATCCGCTGGCCGAGATGCTTTTGGCGGGTGATGTGCTGGATGGTGCCGTGGTACCGGTCAGTACGGGCGCCGATGGGTTGATCATTGGTGACCGGGTGGGCACGTCGGGACGGCAACCGCCTGAGGACGCTGTCGTACATTAAATCTCAAAAACGGACCAGACACCCCGCATCCTGTGCGGGGTGTTGCTTTGTGGCGTGTGTTCGTGTCGGGGGCAAATGGCTCATCTCGACATTTCTGCGGCTACGATGGTTCTGGTGAAATCTGATTTGGGGTGGCAGCGACATATCCGGCTGCATCGCAGAACCGGCGTGGGATCAGCATGCCCACAAGGATCAGGTCGCTGTTGTTCGCAGGCACTTCGCCATGATGGCATTAGCTGCGCTGGCATTTGTTACAACATCCAAACTCATTGTGAGGCTTGTTGTTTTGCGAGGGCCCCTCGGTGCAGGTAAAGGCTTGGTACGTATGTTTGATGCAACTCTGCCGGAGAAATGAATGGCCTATCGCTGGAAGAACAACCTGAAAGAAAGTGACGTCACGAGCGAGTCGGCTTTCCTCAACCGGCGTCAGATCATGGCCGGTGTCGCCGGTAGCATAGCGGCGGGCGCGCTGGGGACATCGGCGCGGGCTATGGGACCCTGGAATGCTGACGACGTCGGCGAACCCAACGAGTGGGAAGATATCACCAGCTACAATAACTACTATGAGTTCGGTACCGGTAAAGGTGATCCGGCGAAATATGCACATATGCTGACGACCAAGCCCTGGAGCGTTACAATCGACGGGTTGGTGGACAAGCCCGGCGATTATGCGTTCGAAGACATTATGTCGAAGATGAGCATCGAGGAACGCATCTATCGTTTCCGCTGTGTCGAACGCTGGGCGATGATCGTGCCGTGGAACGGGTTTGAGCTTGCCGATCTGCTGGAGCTGGCCGGTGTTCAGAGTGGAGCGAAATACGTGGCGTTTGAAACCGCCCTGCGTCCCGAAGAAATGCCGGGTGTCAGTCAGCCGGTGATCGATTGGCCCTATGTCGAGGGGCTGCGGCTGGACGAGGCGATGCATCCGTTGAGTTTCATCGCCACCGGCATTTACGGCAAGGATATTCCCAACCAGAACGGCGCGCCGCTGCGTTTGGTGGTGCCGTGGAAATACGGCTACAAATCCATCAAGTCGATCGTGCGCATAACTGTGACTGAAACCGAGCCGCCCACTGCCTGGAATAATTACAGCGCCCGCGAATACGGCTTCTATTCAAATGTGAACCCGAACCGGAGCCATCCGCGCTGGTCACAGGAATATGAGCAGTTGCTGGGGCAGGGGCTGTTTGCCGAGAAAATCCCAACGCGCCTGTTCAACGGCTATGAAGAAGAAGTGGCCAGCTTGTATGAAGGCATGGATTTGTTAGAATTTCACTAATGGGTATTGTCCTGCATTCTGATCTTTCTTGTCCGCATTGCGGACATGTCTCGCGTGAGCTGATGCCAGAGGATGCATGCATGTACTTTTACGAATGCACCGGGTGCGGGCGATTGCTGAAGCCGGAAGCCGGGGATTGTTGCGTATTCTGTTCATATGGTTCCGTACAATGCCCGCCCATTCAAAGCGGCCAAGGTTGTTGTCAGGTATAAAATGAGCGTGGCCGCGGTCATCAATACGCCGGTTCGGCACATCCCCGCAGGATTGATCTATATGTGCAGCCTCGCCTATGCCGGTTGGTTGCTATGGCTTGGCATCGAAAACCGACTGGGTGCCAACCCGGTCGAGGCCTTGGAGCATGCGCTGGGGGAGGCCGCGCTCTACCTGCTCGTCGCGGGGCTTGTCGTGACACCCTTGCGGCGTTTCGCTGGCCTGAACCTGCTGAAGTTCCGCCGGGCGATCGGGCTGAGCTGTTTCTTCTTTGTCGTGTTGCATCTGTTGACCTGGGCTGTGTTGGATGTGCAGGCACTGGATCGAGTATGGGCCGATATCCTTAAGCGTCCATATATAACGGTAGGGATGGCGGGCTTTTTGCTGATGGTCCCGCTGGCGCTAACCTCGAATAACCGATCGCTTCGTTGGCTGGGGGCTGATTGGCGCAAGCTGCACAGGCTGACCTATGCGGCGGCAGTGCTTGGCGGCATGCACTATGTGATGCTGGTCAAGGGTTGGCAGTTGCGCCCCCTGGTTTTTCTGGCAATCATCTTGGTTCTTCTGCTGCTTCGGGTCAGGCGGCGGGCGCGACCGGCAAAGGTATGAGCGCCGTGCTATTTGCAGCGCTTTAATATCTGCTCAACATCCAAGACGTATTATTGCCAGCCATCACCGCTGGAATGGACTTATTCATATGTCCGAAGACGAAGATCTGAACCTGCTCGGGGTCCAACGCCAAAACGGGTATGAGGGTTTGATGGAGAGGTTGATCGCCCGGTTGGGCCTGAATCTGGCGCATTGCCGCAAATACCTTGGGTTGCGGCACCGTACAGTGGAACGGATGATGAGCCATTGCGCAGCCTGCGGGGAGTCGGAGACATGTCGTGCGACCCTGGCTCAGACACAGGGCGTTATGGCTGAGCCGCCGGCGTATTGCTACAACCGCAAGATTCTCCTGAAACTCAGAACCCGGCGCCAAGAAGCGCATGCCGATTCTCATTCTAACTCCGGCCCGGATTCGGTTGGCGATTCCTGAACTTTGGCGATTCCAACCTTGGTTTCGGAAAAATACGCGCGCGGTTCGCTTTATTTAGGCAGAGTCGCGGGGTGAGTCTGCGCTCAGTTGGGGATAACCCGGTGGAAAACCCAATATATGGTGGGGCTCCCTGCTGGCGTCGGGCAATAAAATTTCCTGAAAGTGGCGAAAATTGAAATAATTGGGACGTAAGTGCATATTTTTGCAGGGAAAATCAGAAATTTGAAAAAAAGATGACGTTTCCCAAAAAAAGGGGTTGCGGGTATTTGGAGTTAACCGTAGAACCCCCCTCACCGGCGGCGCTGAGGCGCACAACGGGACGCCAGACGGGACAACGGAGCGACGCTCCAGAGGAACAGACGGTAAGAAAATACTGAGGTAGATGAGGCGGGTCGCGCTAGAAAGTTCAAGCGCAGCCGGTTGATTTTGTCTCGACGCTCTTTGAAATCGATAGTTTCTGAAGAGATATGTGGGCGGTTTGGTTCATTCGATGGATCAACACTGCACATATGTCGCTCTACTAGGCTTCGGCCGATCATGTAGATACAGCTTCACTGTTTGGACGGTTTCCGGTTTCTTATGAAACCAGAAGCACAACAGACAGTACGATCCGGTCATGCCGGCCGGATCAATATGTGCAGAGGTTCGAACGTCAAGGATAAGCTGGTAACAGCTTTTCAACTTGAGAGTTTGATCCTGGCTCAGAACGAACGCTGGCGGCAGGCCTAACACATGCAAGTCGAGCGCACCTTCGGGTGAGCGGCGGACGGGTTAGTAACGCGTGGGAACGTACCCTTTTCTACGGAATAGCCATTGGAAACGATGAGTAATACCGTATACGCCCTTCGGGGGAAAGATTTATCGGAGAAGGATCGGCCCGCGTTAGATTAGATAGTTGGTGGGGTAATGGCCTACCAAGTCTACGATCTATAGCTGGTTTTAGAGGATGATCAGCAACACTGGGACTGAGACACGGCCCAGACTCCTACGGGAGGCAGCAGTGGGGAATCTTAGACAATGGGCGCAAGCCTGATCTAGCCATGCCGCGTGAGTGATGAAGGCCTTAGGGTCGTAAAGCTCTTTCGCCAGGGATGATAATGACAGTACCTGGTAAAGAAACCCCGGCTAACTCCGTGCCAGCAGCCGCGGTAATACGGAGGGGGTTAGCGTTGTTCGGAATTACTGGGCGTAAAGCGTACGTAGGCGGATTAGAAAGTTAGGGGTGAAATCCCAGGGCTCAACCCTGGAACTGCCTCTAAAACTACTAGTCTAGAGTTCGAGAGAGGTGAGTGGAACTCCGAGTGTAGAGGTGAAATTCGTAGATATTCGGAAGAACACCAGTGGCGAAGGCGGCTCACTGGCTCGATACTGACGCTGAGGTACGAAAGTGTGGGGAGCAAACAGGATTAGATACCCTGGTAGTCCACACCGTAAACGATGAATGCCAGTCGTCGGGCAGTATACTGTTCGGTGACACACCTAACGGATTAAGCATTCCGCCTGGGGAGTACGGTCGCAAGATTAAAACTCAAAGGAATTGACGGGGGCCCGCACAAGCGGTGGAGCATGTGGTTTAATTCGAAGCAACGCGCAGAACCTTACCAACCCTTGACATCCTGATCGCGGTTACCGGAGACGGTTTCCTTCAGTTCGGCTGGATCAGTGACAGGTGCTGCATGGCTGTCGTCAGCTCGTGTCGTGAGATGTTCGGTTAAGTCCGGCAACGAGCGCAACCCACATCCCTAGTTGCCAGCAGTTCGGCTGGGCACTCTATGGAAACTGCCCGTGATAAGCGGGAGGAAGGTGTGGATGACGTCAAGTCCTCATGGCCCTTACGGGTTGGGCTACACACGTGCTACAATGGCAGTGACAATGGGTTAATCCCAAAAAACTGTCTCAGTTCGGATTGGGGTCTGCAACTCGACCCCATGAAGTCGGAATCGCTAGTAATCGCGTAACAGCATGACGCGGTGAATACGTTCCCGGGCCTTGTACACACCGCCCGTCACACCATGGGAGTTGGGTTTACCCGAAGGCCGTGCGCCAACCTTTCGAGGGGGCAGCGGACCACGGTGAGCTCAGCGACTGGGGTGAAGTCGTAACAAGGTAGCCGTAGGGGAACCTGCGGCTGGATCACCTCCTTTCTAAGGATGTTCCTAGCATCACAGGGCTTGCTCTTGATCGTGGAACACTTAGCAGAAGATCAGCAAACAAAGCTGGTCAACATCAGGACCGGACCGTCCTCATATCTCTTCAGACAAGTTTTCAGGCCCTACCGGCCTGTCTGGGTCGGTAGCTCAGGTGGTTAGAGCGCACGCCTGATAAGCGTGAGGTCGGAGGTTCAAGTCCTCCTCGACCCACCATTGTCCCATGAGGACATTATGGGGCCTTAGCTCAGCTGGGAGAGCGCCTGATTTGCATTCAGGAGGTCAGCGGTTCGATCCCGCTAGGCTCCACCATATACCGATTTGACCGTTAAGTACTGCCCGCAGTTCTTAACCGTCCAATCGGACGAATTGACATCGTATAGAGAGATACAAATATCAACACTGTTTGATCGCCACGAGTAAGTGGATGATCTCAGTTTGGTGCGGCGGAATTCTGTCCATGTCACCCGCAAGGATGACGGATGCAGAAAATTCCAAAGCGAGCGTATGACCGGGTTGTTTCCTCGACCTGCCATGCGTCTGCCAGCTGAAACGAACAGAGTTGTCCAAGTCAAGTACACTAACCCGAGCAGTCGCAAGATTGCTCATTAAGTACTCTATCTTACGGGGGACCTCACCGACATGAGGTTCTTTGATAGAGTGCGGGAAAGTATGCTTTTGATTCAGAATAAGGATGACAGTTTCTTACCAGCTTCTGTTATCGCGCAAGCTAGTCTTGCTTTTTCTGGATCAAATCAAGCGCGAGAAGGGCGTTTGGTGAATGCCTTGGCAGTAAGAGGCGATGAAAGACGTGATACTCTGCGATAAGCCATGGGGAGCTGAGAATAAGCTTTGATCCATGGATTTCTGAATGGGGCAACCCACCTGACAGTTTGTTATAATTGCCCTCGGGCAGCTTATAACTTGCTGAAACAGGTACTTAAGAACTGAATACATAGGTTTTTAAGAGCAAACCCGGAGAACTGAAACATCTAAGTACCCGGAGGAAAGGACATCAATTGATACTCCCCTAGTAGCGGCGAGCGAACGGGGACCAGCCGAGCCATGAGTGTGAATAGAACGTGTTGGGAAGCACGGCCATAGTGGGTGACAGCCCCGTATATGAAGCATGATTGGACGTATTAAGTAGGGCGGAACACGTGAAATTCTGTCTGAAGATCGGAGGACCACCTTCGAAGGCTAAGTACTCCTTACTGACCGATAGTGAACCAGTACCGTGAGGGAAAGGTGAAAAGCACCCCGACGAGGGGAGTGAAACAGTACCTGAAACCGAACGCCTACAATCAGTCGGAGCTTGACTGGACTCTAATGACAATCTGCTTCATCAACGTGATTAATGAATCGCGGATGGAGCAAAACGTGTCAGACCTAGCTTTTATAACAGATGGTACAGCTGCAGTAGTTTTCCTGATAGCAGGACTAATTGATGCAGGTGTAAATCACTGCCCAAACGAGGGCTGCTTCGCCAAAAACGAAGTGCAATCATATAACAGCATATCGGTCGGAAACACGTATTTTCAGGAAGACGAAGTTGGAGAAGAATTCTACTTCCGGCGGGAAACGGGCGTTGCAGACGGTCCTTTCCAGCGGATTTGGGGTATATCCGCCTCATCTGACGGCGAACTTTGGGCTGGTGTGGGTCATGCCTACACGCTCACGAACCGCAAGCAGAACCTTTTCCTGCAGCTCAACGCCATGACCGGCCTTTATGAAGAAGGCAGTGGCGTCGATCTGGGCGGACCCATTGAATTTCGATCGGGCCTGTCGGTCGGATATCAGAACAAAGCCGGTGTTCGCATGAGCCTGAGCGTCGATCACAGATCGAACCTCGGGATCTACAGCGACAATCCTGGTCTGGAAACCGTCCAATTCCGGGTCTCAATTCCCACCAAATAACCCCACTACAGGGTTGTCATTAGTGTCCAGTCTTGTGACGGCGTACCTTTTGTATAATGGGTCATCGACTTGGTCTATCTAGCAAGCTTAAGCCGTTAGGTGTAGGCGCAGCGAAAGCGAGTCTTAATAGGGCGAATGAGTTAGGTGGATCAGACCCGAAACCGAGTGATCTAGGCATGGCCAGGTTGAAGGTAAGGTAACACTTACTGGAGGACCGAACCCACATCTGTTGAAAAAGATCGGGATGAGCTGTGCCTAGGGGTGAAAGGCCAATCAAACTCGGAGATAGCTGGTTCTCTGCGAAATCTATTTAGGTAGAGCGTCATCCGAATACCCTCGGGGGTAGAGCACTGGATGGGTAATGGGGCCCCACAGGCTTACTGATCCTAACCAAACTCCGAATACCGAGGAGTACTAGATGGCAGACACACTGCGGATGCTAACGTCCGTAGTGGAGAGGGAAACAACCCTGACCTACAGCTAAGGCCCCCAATTCATGGCTAAGTGGGAAAGCAGGTGGGACGACCAAAACAACCAGGAGGTTGGCTTAGAAGCAGCCATCCTTTAAAGATAGCGTAACAGCTCACTGGTCTAAATAAGTTATCCTGCGGCGAAGATGTAACGGGGCTCAAGCCATGAGCCGAAGCTTAGGATGCCGTAAGGCATGGTAGCAGAGCGTAGTGTGACATAGTTCCATTCCTCCTTAGTACCGTTCGCGGTGCATTGGAGGAGCGGAGCTTTCGATGAAGCCGGCGCGTGAGCGATCCGGTGGAGAGATCACTAGTGAGAATGATGACATGAGTAGCGACAAAGAGTGTGAGAGACACTCTCGCCGAAAGTCCAAGGGTTCCTGCTTAAAGCTAATCTGAGCAGGGTAAGCCGACCCCTAAGTCGAGGCCGAAAGGCGTAGACGATGGGAACTGGGTTAATATTCCCAGGCCAGGAGGAATGTGACGGATCGTGAAGATTGTTCACCCTTATCGGATTGGGTGGGCCGTTAATCGGTTCCTGGAAATAGCACCTCCATTAGATCGTACCCTAAACCAACACAGGTGGACTGGTAGAGAATACCAAGGCGCTTGAGAGAACGATGTTGAAGGAACTCGGCAAAATACCTCCGTAAGTTCGCGAGAAGGAGGCCCAGTTTCTACGCAAGTATTGGCTGGGGGCACAAACCAGGGGGTGGCGACTGTTTACTAAAAACACAGGGCTCTGCGAAGTCGCAAGACGACGTATAGGGTCTGACGCCTGCCCGGTGCCTGAAGGTTAAAAGGAGAGGTGAGAGCCTTGAATTGAAGCCCAGGTAAACGGCGGCCGTAACTATAACGGTCCTAAGGTAGCGAAATTCCTTGTCGGGTAAGTTCCGACCTGCACGAATGGCGTAACGACTTCCCCGCTGTCTCCAACATCGACTCAGCGAAATTGAATTACCTGTCAAGATGCAGGTTTCCCGCGGTTAGACGGAAAGACCCCGTGCACCTTTACTACAGCTTCACATTGGCATTAGGCCGAACATGTGCAGGATAGGTGGTGGGCTTTGAATCGGTGACGCCAGTCATCGTGGAGCCACCCTTGAGATACCACCCTTGTTCTGCTTGATGTCTAACCGCGGTCCGTTATCCGGATCCGGGACCCTGTGTGGCGGGTAGTTTGACTGGGGCGGTCGCCTCCTAAAGCGTAACGGAGGCGCGCGAAGGTTGGCTCAGAGCGGTCGGAAATCGCTCGTTGAGTGCAATGGCAGAAGCCAGCCTGACTGCGAGACTGACAAGTCGAGCAGAGTCGAAAGACGGCCATAGTGATCCGGTGGTCCCGAGTGGAAGGGCCATCGCTCAACGGATAAAAGGTACGCCGGGGATAACAGGCTGATACTGCCCAAGAGTCCATATCGACGGCAGTGTTTGGCACCTCGATGTCGGCTCATCTCATCCTGGGGCTGGAGCAGGTCCCAAGGGTACGGCTGTTCGCCGTTTAAAGAGGTACGTGAGCTGGGTTTAGAACGTCGTGAGACAGTTCGGTCCCTATCTGCCGTGGGTGTAGGATACTTGAGAGGAGTTGCCCCTAGTACGAGAGGACCGGGGTGAACGAACCACTGGTGGACCAGTTGTCGTGCCAACGGCAGTGCTGGGTAGCTATGTTCGGACAGGATAACCGCTGAAGGCATCTAAGCGGGAAGCCCCCCTCAAAACAAGGTATCCCTGAGGACCGTGGTAGACCACCACGTCGATAGGCCGGAGATGTAAGCGCAGCAATGCGTTCAGTTGACCGGTACTAATTGTCCGATAGGCTTGATTTGATCCAGTAAAAGCCAGACTTTTACTGATCGAAAGCATACACTTAAACAGCGTACGCGACTTGGAATTCAAGGGTTTTTCTTGGTTTGGTGGTCATAGCAAGAGCAAAACACCCGGTCCCATCCCGAACCCGGCCGTTAAGTGCCTTAGCGCCGATGGTACTGCGTCTTAAGGCGTGGGAGAGTAGGTCACCGCCAAACCTAGTAAGACCCTTGAAATTGTATCTCTCTGACGATGCATCACCTTCCCATCGAAACGCGACCTCCAATAGGGTTTTTGCTGTGGAAATGCAGTTGAATGTAATCGGTGCGCCGCGTTCCGCGGGTAAGCGCTGCATCTGACACCCAAAGCGTTTCGATTTTAACTTGAGATACCGGCATCATCTAATGCATTGAAATCTTTGATTTCAGGCAGCGTTAGATGTTTCAGGTTTTAGTTGAGATATTATAGGGCTGTGCCGGAAGTATGGTATCAGCGCCTTTGACAAATCTCAGAGATCACCCGACAGATGTGCTTCGAGATCATCCAGCCTGTCCTGCCCCCAGAACATCTGCCCGTTATCTACGATATAAAACGGCGCGCCGAAGACGCCCGCACCCACTGCTTCTTCCAGGTTGGCGGCATAAGTCTCGGCCCCACTCAACAGGCCGCTATCCGCGAGGTCTGCGTCAAACCCTGCGGCGCTCAGGCAGTCGCGAATGATCGTATCGTCAGCGATGTTCTTCTCTTCCACCCATAGTGCGCGCAGTACAGAGTGGCTGAGCGCGCCCAGATCGCCGCCGCCGACATTCTGTGCGGCGATGATTGCGTAGGAAGACGGCGCCGGATTGGGCGGCCAGAAAGCGGGTTTTACGTTGATTGGCATGTTAAGTCGTTTTGCCTGCCTGGCCATGTCTTGCGCCCGGTAGGCTTGCCGGTTTGGATGCCGCTCGCCTAGCGGGACCCCACCGGTACGGGCAAAAAGCGCCATGATATCGAGCGGTTTGTAAGTGATGTCCGCACCATGTCTGGCTGATATCTCCTCCAGCCGTGTCCCAGCCAGATACGCCGACGGGGACAATGTCGAGAAATAATAATCCACATGTGGCATTTTTTTACCTCCTCCCCCCTAGGCATAGCTTTGCCAGACCCTAAGCACATGCTAAGCGGAGTCAATGTCACGATTCTGTCATCTCAGACCACTTGGGGAAGCCGCACATGCCATCCAGACCAGAGCCCAAACTCATTTCGGGCAACGCCAACATGCCGCTTGCCAAGGCTATCGCCCGACGGATGTCGATGCATCGGGGCACCAATGTCGGGCTTTGCGATACGCGGGTGGAGCGCTTCAACGACGGTGAGATCTTTGTCGAGGTCTACGAGAATGTTCGCGGCGAGGATATGTTCATCATCCAGCCCACCTCGAACCCGGCGAATGACAATCTAATGGAACTTCTGATCATGGCTGATGCGCTCCGGCGCTCCTCGGCGCAGCGCATCACGGCTGTGATACCCTATTTCGGCTATGCGCGGCAGGATCGCCGCTCGCGCGCGCGGACGCCGATTTCGGCCAAGCTGGTGGCGAATATGATCGTCGAGGCGGGGATTGAGCGGGTTCTGACCATGGATCTACATGCTGCGCAAATTCAGGGCTTCTTCGATATCCCGGTGGATAACCTTTATGCCTCGCCGGTCTTTGCGCTGGACATCATGAAGCAATTCAAGGGCGCGATGAGCGATATTATGATCGTCTCACCCGATGTGGGTGGTGTGGCGCGCGCGCGCGAACTGGCGAAACGCATCAACGCGCCGCTTGCCATCGTCGATAAACGCCGCGAGAAGCCCGGCGAAGTGGCCGAGATGACCGTTATCGGCGACGTGAAGGGCAAGAAGTGCCTGATCGTGGACGATATGGTCGATACCGCCGGGACGCTATGCAAGGCCGCCGAAGTGTTGATGGATAACGGCGCGTCCGAAGTGCATTCCTACATCACCCACGGCGTCATGTCCGGCCCTGCGGTAGAGCGGGTGACCAAATCGGTCATGAAATCGTTGGTGATCACCGACACCATTGAACCGCGCACATCCGTGGCAGAGGCATCCAATATCCGCATCGTGCCCACGGCGCCGGTCTTTGCCCAGGCGATCTTGAATATCTGGAACGGCACGTCGGTTTCATCACTTTTTGACACCGAAACCCTGGGTCCGATCTACGAGGGTCTCTACGCCGCTGAATAACGCGCCGGAACTGGCAGACCGGATACCTGCCTTGAATAAAAAAACCGCGCGGCATCCATGCAAGCCGCGCGGTTTCTTTTTTTGCCGCCTTATTCTCTGCCTGTTAGGCGGCAACCATGCCGTGGCACGGGGACACATCGCAAACAGCCGCGGTGGCGTTGCGTATCTCTTCTGCTAAGATACGCGCCTCCCGCAGCGGTCTGACGACATAGGCCGATTGCTCGGCCGTGTCGAAAGCATGTTCCAGCAGGTTTTTGGCGGAGGGACAAAACAATAATGCCCCGCTGTTCCCAAAGACAACCTGATCGCGTTCAAAGTGGAGTATGGACACTGTGAACTCCTCTTCAGGTTTGACCCGGTGAATGCCGTTCACCCCGTCCAGCGCTGCGGCCGGGATCAGAGTGAAAGGGTCGCCATAGACTTCCTCCGCTGCGTCGCTTTCGATCATCACGCTTTGGTCCGGCAACAGTGTAATGATGTCGCGGTTACCCAGGGCACCAACCGGCACTTCGAGCGGCCAGAAATGCTGTGGGCACGGCCGGTCACCATCCCAAAGTTGAAAGCGTGTTATTTTGCTGATCGGTTGCATCCCGGCGTCAAAGGTCAGCACTTTGTCGCCTTCGGTTAATCCTTCCACCTTCCGCCAGCCTAGTGAGGAGGCGACTTTGGTTGCCATCGTGAGGCCCGTCATCATCCCGGTGGCGCCGCCTTCATGAACACCTGTGGCCTCTGACACGCGACGGGTGGTCCCGTCTGTTGTCGATCTCCTTACAAGCATTCTTGCTTTCCTCAAGTAATTCCGGTGGCTGCCGGACTGTGGCGTTAACCCGTTTACTTTGAGATCATCATTTGCCAGCTCTTTGGCCGGAACCGGGCAGAATCAAGGCAATGTCGCTTACACGTGGTCAATCAGCTCCTGCTATCCGAGATTGTTCACGTTTTTGCTGCGATAGGTCAGGAATTTAGGAGAGTTGACCGACTTTCCTTAACCAAATCGATAGCCGAATCGCCTGATATCCGATGCGCAGATATCTGCAATCAATTGCCGGTCGGCATCTGAATAATAGTTTTCGTATGCCGGGTCGCGTTTTGATTGATTGGTCGCCGGTAGGGAAAGCTCGAATCCCAGATGATCCCACAAAGGGGCCGCATCCGCCGCGAAATGTTCCAGCCGCAGATAGGCCGAGGCATGTTCGCGCCCGTCGCTGGAGGTCATGTAGTGATCTGAAGGTTGTGCGATCAGTGCCGCTTTGGTTTGCGGCGCGTTCAGAAAACCATTGAAGTCGCGGCTTTTTGCCAGCTCTACTGCCGGGTGGTCGAAGCTTTGATCCTGCAGCCAGTGATAATAGCTGACCATCCGGTCCCACGGGTTTCGTACCAGCGTAAAGGTGAATGCGCGGGTGATCTGATCCAGCGGCACAAGGCCGTCAATATCGGTCAAAGTCGAATGTTTCCAGAGCCGCCCAGCGGTCTGCTTGCCTTTCAGCCGGTTGCGCCGTCGCAATGCTTTCGGCGTATCGCCGATCAGGATGTCATCCTTCATCGCCCGCGCCTCCAGCGCCAGCGCCAGTGACGTGCCACCGGTCTTGGGAATATGAACAAAGATGTAATTGCGCCCCGGCGAGATGATCATGGGTGGCAGGCTAGATCGCTTCAGAGGCAATTGGAAACACTCTCGTCAATTTTGGCCTTGAGTTGCCATTCGGGTTTGCCGCCAGCGCGGACTCAAGGCCGCAGGCCGCCGCGCATCGACGACGCGCCCCCACACGGCGGCGATTCGTTGAGGTAGGCGTCTTAACTTGAAGTTTTTCGGGTTTGGCTACGATAAGATACCAGTCACTACTGGCGGATCGGCCCCGCGCGCGTCGTGGATGTGCGGCTTTGAGCCAATGTCCGCTCAGCGGCCAATAGCGGTCAGTTCGCTTCGATCGTGTGCTAACCTGCGGCAGGATATCTCGACATTCCACTCTTAATTGTCTGACATTTAGAAATTGATCGCGCGCTCTTTTTCAATATTCTCAATTAACCGTGTCGAGGGGCAGAATCAGGGAGAGGCCAATGGGCTGGATGAATGACGAAACCGGGTTGGAGAAGAACGCGGCTAATTTCGTACCGTTGACACCGCTGTCACACCTGCGCCGCGCCGCCCATCTCTTTCCGGGATACGAGGCGGTGGTTTATCGCAACACCAGACGCAGCTACGCTGACTATTACGAGCGCTGCACGCGCCTGGCCTCGGGGCTGACAAAACTGGGCGTGACCTCGGGCGATGTGGTTGCCACGATCATCCCAAATGTGCCCGCCCAGGCCGAGGCGCATTTTGGCGTGCCCGCCTGCGGTGCTGTGCTGAACACTATCAACACAAGACTTGAGGCGGGCACCGTCGGATATATCTTTGATCACGGCGAAGCCAAGGCCCTGCTGGTCGACACGCAATTTCTGCCGCTTGCCCTGGCGTCTATTGAACAGATGGAAGGTACCGCGCCGATCATCATCGAAGTGCCCGATGATGTAGCAGGCTATCCCGCAACTGGCGATCATATGACTTATGAGGATCTGCTTGCTTCGGGCGATCCTGACTATCAATGGATCATGCCAGAAGATGAATGGGAGAGCATCTCGCTCAACTATACATCCGGCACCACCGGCCGACCCAAGGGTGTGGTCTGCCACCATCGCGGCGCGTACCTGATGACAATGGGCACGGTGATCAGCTGGGAAATGGTGCTGCACCCGCGCTACCTGACGATTGTGCCGCTGTTCCATTGCAATGGCTGGAATCACACATGGATGATGCCACTTCTGGGCGGAACGGTGATCTGCCTGCGCGACGTCACCGCGAAGGGCATCTATGATCTGATCGCGGATGAAAAGGTTACCCATTTCGGTGGTGCGCCCATCGTGCTCAACACCATCGTCAACGCCGATGAGGAAGATCGCCGCGATTTCGACCATACCGTCAAGGTTTTCACTGCCGGTGCGCCGCCCCCCGCCGCTACCCTGCGCAAGATTGAACCGCTTGGCTTTGAGGTGATGCAGGTCTACGGCCTCACCGAGACCTACGGTCATGTTACCGAATGTATCTGGCACCGAGACTGGGACGACAGGCCCGATGATGAGCGTTATGCGATCAAGGCCCGCACCGGCGTGCTGATGCCGATGGCCGAGGATATCACCTCAATGGATCCCGAGACCATGGCCCAGATCCCGATGGATAGCGAGACCCAAGGCGAGATCATGATCCGCGGTAACACTGTGATGAAAGGTTACCTGAAAAACCCCGAGGCGACCGCCGAAGCCTTTGCCGGAGGGTATTTCCATTCCGGGGACATCGCCTATCAACACCCCGACGGCTATCTCAAGATTGCCGATCGCGCCAAGGACATCATTATCTCAGGCGGAGAGAACATCTCGTCGGTTGAGGTCGAGGGCGTGCTGATGGCGCACCCGGATGTGTTGCTCTGTGCCGTGGTCGCAAAACCGGACGAGAAATGGGGCGAGGTGCCCTGCGCCTTTGTCGAACTCAAGAAAAACGCCGCCACGGATGAGGCTGCGCTGATCGTATACTGCCGCCAGAACCTTGCCGGGTTCAAAACGCCTAAGCGCGTTGTGTTTCAGGAACTGCCTAAAACTTCGACCGGCAAGATCCAGAAATTTGAACTGCGGAAGGTGGCGCAGGAATTGTAAGCGCCCCGGTGACGCCCGGGTCAGCCTCGGGCAATATCCAAAAACCGGTCGATCAGATCATCGCTCATTGACCAGTCGCATACCAGTCGCATCGGCAGCGCCTCGTCCGGGTCGTCGCCCTTTAGAGGTGCAAAAAGGCCGTAGGCCGCACCGGCATCGTGCAGGCGCTGGTGAGTCGCGCGGGGCAGGGTGGCGAAGATCATGTTGGCCTGCGGGGTGTTGGTGATCACCGCGCCGGGTATCTCGCGCAGGCCAGCCACCAGCCGGGCGCAGGCCGCATTGGCTTGCGTGGCGGTGTCGCGCCACAGCTTGTCGCGCAGATAGCCGATCATCTGGGCCGAGAGATACCGATGCTTGGAGAATAGATGTGCCGCCCGCTTGCGGCGCAGCTCGAATTCCCAGGCGTGTTTCGGATCGAAGAAGATCACTGCCTCGACGCCCATGCAGCCATTTTTGGTGCCGCCGAAGCTGAGCGCGTCGATACCCGCCCGCCAGGTCATCTCGGCAGGCGTGCAGCCAAGCGCCGCAAGCGCATTGGCAAAGCGTGCGCCATCCATGTGAACCGGCAGACGGTAGGTGCGGGCCATGCCGGTCAGGGCATTGATTTCTTTCAGAGAGTAGATATGGCCCTGTTCGGTCACTTGCGTGATCGAGACCGGCCCGCGCTGCGATACATGCACGTCGCCATAGGTCCAGCCCTCGATCGCCGCGGCCAGTTGGTCGGGCGTCATCTTGTCGGCCTCGCCCACAAGGCTGAGTTTTGCGCCCCCGGTGTAGAATTCTGGCGCGTTGCATTCATCCGTGTGGATATGGGCCAGCGGGGTGCAGAAGATCGTCTGCCAGGATTGCGCTAGCGTCGAAAGGGCCAGTGAATTCGCGGCGGTGCCCGTGGCGACCAGGTAAACCGCTGCCTCGGGGGCCTCGAACTGATCGCGGATCAGGCGGCGCAGTTCGTCCGTCATCGCATCGGCGCCGTAGGATGGCTGATAGCTGTTATTGGCATCCGCAACGGCCTGCATCACCGCCGGATGCGCCGGGCCGCAATTGTCTGAGGCAAAATACATCTATTGGGGCTCCTCGATGATGTGATCTTCCCAGTCGTCCTCGTCTACCTCGAATTCGGGCCGGGTGCGGTGCTGCATCGATACGCCGGCGTCAAAGACGCTCTGCGGATTACCGGTTATCAGCGGGTGCCAGTCAAACAGCGGCTTACCGGTCCAGATCAGCTTGTAGGCGCAGGTCTCGGGTATCCAATACAAGTTCTGATCCATGTTTTTTGGGCTTAGGACGACGCATTCGGGCACAAATTGGTGGCGGATCGCGTATTGGGTGCAGCGGCAGGTTTCGTCGTCAAACAGGCGACAGGCCACGCAGGTCAGCGCCACTTCGGCGGTGTCCTCGTCTTCCAGCTTGTTCATGCAACATTTGCCGCAGCCGTCGCACAGCGCTTCCCATTCCTGCTGGGTCATGCGGTCAGGGCGGACGGTTTCCCAGAAGCGCGGTCGCAAGCCGCTGCGGTCGATCGGGTCTTTCATGTCTGTGCCAGGATCTTTCGGGCGCGGTCGCAATCGGCATCCATCTGCGCGATAAAGGCTTCCAGACTATCGAACGTTTCTTCGGGGCGCAGGTATTCGACCAGCGCGACCGACAGATCGGCCCCGTAAAGATCGCCCGAGAAATCGAAGATGAAAGTCTCCAAGTTGGGTATCTCGCCATTGAACATCGGTCGGATGCCAAGGCTGGCCGCACCCTGGTAGCTGCCCTTGTGAGGTCCGCTCAGCACATCGAGCAGCACCGCATAGACCCCGAATTTGGGCGGGTGCAGCCCTTCGATCGACATGTTGGTGGTGGGATAGCCCAGTTCTCGTCCGCGCTGTTCGCCGCCCACGACCGGGCCCTCGATCCGATGCCAATGGCCCAGCATGGCGGCAGCGTCTCCGGGGCGGCCCTGGCTAAGAGCGGCGCGGATGGCGGTGGACGACACCTGCCCCTGCTCGCCTTCCAGCAATTCGGCGATGGTGACGCCAAAGCCCATTTCTTTCCCAAAAGCTTGAAAGTCAGCGGCATTGCCCGCACGGCCTTTGCCGAAACAGAAATCCGCCCCCACGACCACATGGGTCAGCCCCAGCCCGTCGCGGACGACATTCTGAACGAAGTCGCGTGGCGACAGGGCCGACAATGCAGCATTGAAATTCAGCTCGTAGAGCCGCCTAACGCCCAGTTTTTCCAGACGATGCGCGCGCGCCTCGGGACCCATCAGGCGAAAGGGCGGTGCGTCCGGCGCAAAATACTGTCTGGGATGGGGCTCAAAGGTCAGAACACCCAGCGGCACATTGCTGGCGGTGGCCGCCTCGCGTGCCAGTTCGATCACTGTGCGATGGCCAATGTGCACCCCGTCGAAATTACCGATGGCCACGCTGGCGCCGCGGTCGGACGGGTCAAGGTATTCGTAGTCACGGATGATGCGCATGGGGCAGGGGTAGCGCCCCATGCGATGCTGTGCAAGCGGGTTAGTCCGCTAGTCAGGTTTACTCGGCCGGTTGGACCGTGGCTTCGGGTTTATGCGATGCGATTACAAGGCAAACCGCCGCGCCGTTAAGCCAGTAGAATGCCGCGTCGAGCCCGGTGAAACCAAACAGGAAAGGCGCGGCGAGGAAGGTCAGCCCGACAACCAGGTCAACCGCCATATGCACCGAGTAGGGCACAAGCCGTAAGATACCCAGGTGATGGTCTGTCAGGACCGTCAGCAGAAAGGCGGCGATGCCGGTGACGACCGACAGCCAAAGCGCCATCGGGTTGCTGGCACCAAGGCCCAGAAGAAAGGGCAGGCCGATCAGGGCGAGGGCGACGGGATAGTCAAGATAAGCGTGAATATTTCTGGTGACGAATTTGATGGGCACGGTAGCCTCCTGTGTTGTCGATCAAGGTGACAAACAGATAGGCCATTCGTGCGGTACGATTAATGGCGAGATATTTAAAAAAACATGCAGATCGTTCAAAGAGCAATCTGCATATCGAATTCACCTCTCTAAATGGCGGTGGGGTCAGTCGAACTTGCCCGAGGGTGCCAGAACTGTCGCTTCACCGATCAGCACCTTTTTACCTCCCACCATACAGCGGCAATCCAGCTGCACACGGCGTTTGGCGTGGTCGATACCGATCACTTCGACCTCGGCCTCGACCATGTCGCCCGGGCGCACCGGTGCAAGGAATTTCAGCGTCTGACCCATGTAGACGGTGCCGTGGCCGGGGAGTTGCTCGCCGATAACCGCCGAAATCAGCCCGGCGGTTAGCATGCCGTGGGCGATCCGACCCTCGAAAATTGTGTCGCGCGCGTAATCATCATCCAGGTGCACCGGATTGTGGTCGGTTGAAATTTCGGCAAACATCTCAATATCCTGATCGGTCACGACCTTTCTCAGAGACCGTGTCATGCCCATCTCGATCTCTTCGATAGTGATGGTTCCGCGGGGCATATTGTCCAACATTCGACCCTCCAGTCAGAATCGGCGCGAAACTTTCTAATGCGCCAACGTCAAAAGTTGGAACTTTATTACTTTGCAGTTGCAGAAAATCAAGTCTTTTCTGGCTTTATCGTAAATGGCCAATCGTATAGGTTGGATTGCTATTTTCGCTTTCAAGATAAGCTCTTAGCGCCTTTTCGTCCGGTTGCTGAGTGGTTCTGGTCTCGGCGGCGGCCAGCCCACCCGAGATAAAGAGGCTGTCGATATCTTCCCCCATGGCGCCCGCGATATCGGTCAATATCCCGTCGCCGATCGCCAGAATCGCCGCCGAATCGATGTCTTTCCCCAGGGCCGTCAGGCGGCGGCGGGCCAGATCGTAGATCGGCGGATGCGGTTTGCCGAAATAAAGGCTTTCCCCACCCATCTCGGTATAAAGCCGTGCCAGCGCCCCGGCGCACCATTCGCGATGGTCGCCCCGGTCGACGATGATGTCGGGATTGGCGCACAGGAGTTTGAGCCCTTTTTGCTTGGCATAGAGAAATTCCGGGCGCATCACGGAAGGGTCGGCTTTGGCATCGAACGGGCCTGAGCAGACGATGCCTTCGGCCTCGTCCAGAGGGACAGGGGTGACGTTGACGGGGTTTTCGACGATTCCGATCGGTTCGAAAATCTTGCGGTCACCCTCGTGGCCAACGAACCAGACCTTTTCGCCTACGACGCCTCGGAACATGGCGGCGCGGGCACTGTCACCGGAGGTGGCGATGGTGTCCCAGCAATCGGTAGGGACACCAATCTGGCCCAGTTGGGTTTCGACCCGGTCGCGCGCGCGGGGTGAGTTCGTCACCAGCACCACTTTACCACCCATCGCACGGTATGCCTGCAACGCGGAGACCGCGCCGGGAAACGGGGTGATGCCATTATGCACACAGCCCCAGAGATCGACATAAAGTGCTTCATAGCGGCTGGAGATTTCCGAGAGGGACTGAATGATCTGGGTCATGGCCATATCTATGGCAGGCCGGTCGCGGATTTGCCAGAGCCATGGGGCGCGCCGCCAAATCCACGTGTACCTGTGGCAAGATCAAGAGGGGCGCCGCTCTCATCTTGCAAAAAACACCCGCCGGAAGCATCCGCCCTCTTTCGCCTGTGCCAAGCGCGTTCACGCCATATGCTGCGGCTGCGGTGCGGCGAGCCAGGGAAAGGCAGGTTCGGAGGAAGCGCGCCAGCTGAGATAGCTGAGGTGGGTGAATTCAGGCGCTCCGTCGACCCGGTAGAGCCGGGCGCCTGCCGTTCCTTCCGCGAGCATCCGCGCGGGTAGGTAGGCGGTGCCGCCATGGGTGATCAGATGTGCTAAGGCCCAGTCGGGGCAGGAGAAGGACAGCGAGGCAGTTTCATCGGCGGGCCAGGTTTCAGCGTGCTGAGCGCGCAGATCGGGTCCGTAATCGACATAGATATAGTCCTGATCCCACGCTGTTGGTGTATCGGGGGCGGTGGTGACCAGCACCAGCCTGTCGCGGGCAAATTCCCGGCTGTTCAGGCCGGGTTCTCCCATTGGTTCGGGCAGGAGCGCGGCATCGCTCATGCCGGTCTGAAGCCAGCGGGTGGCGTCACCGGGAAGGCCGGCCCAGACCTCGATCGCGGTCTCTACCTGTTGGTTGCGCAAATCGTTGACCCAGGCCTCACCCAGGCCGGACCAGAGCGATGGGTGGCAGACGAAGCTGAACAGCCGGGTGACGCCGCGCGGCAGGTTGGTGCGGGCGCGGGCGTTCTCCCAGCTGCGGACGATCACCTCGGCCTGATCGAGAAAGGCAAAGCCGGGTTTGGTCAGGCTGGCACCTTTGCGAGAACGTACCAGCAACCTGGCCCCAAGCGCCTGTTCCAGCGCGTCGAGCCGGGCGGTGACAGCGGATTGGGTGATGTTCATCTGTTCCGCCGCCCGGTTGAGATTGCCGGTGCGGATGACCGTGAGGAAGGTTTGGATTGCAGCGATATTCATGGAAAGATAATGCAGAATTTTTGATGCTATGAATAGATTAAATACGTTTTCATGATTTATGGTTTTCTGGCATCTTGCGCGTGCGATAGGAGTGCATGTGATGGAATTCAGTCTTCAACTTTCAGCCGACTACCCGGAAAAGTCCTATGGTGGCGACCGGGTTTATGCGGACATGCTGGATCAGGCCGTCTTGGGTGACCAGCTGGGGTTCGACGCCGTATCGGTCACCGAGCATCACCTGATCAACTGCTTGATGATGCCGGCCCCATTGCAGTTCGCGGTGAAAATTGCCGCCCATACCAGCCGCATCAAAATTATGACGTCGATCGTCGTCCTGCCGCTGCATGACATGCGCAGTTACGCGGGCGAGGTTGTGGTTGCCGATATCTTCACCGAAGGACGCCTGATGCTGGGGGTGGGCCGCGGGGCCTTTGCATATGAGATGGAACGTCTGGGCGTGCCGATGGAGGAAACGCAGGCGCGGTTTAATGAGTCACTTGATGTACTGCACGCGCTTTTGACTGAAGAAGAGGTCAGCTGGGACGGCACATATTACCAGTTCGAGCCGCTGACCATCATGCCGCGCCCGTTGCGGTCAATCCAAATGATGATGGCGGTGATGAACCCGGAAGGAATTTATCACTGCACCAAACGCGGGTTTCACATTCAGACTACGCCGCTGTCAGGCAATCATCAATTGCTTCTCGACCAGGTCGGAGGCTTCAAACGGGCTAAGCAAGAGATGGGCGACGGCGGCGCGCATCTGACGCTGACGCTCAGCCGCGTGGCGCATATGGCCCACAGTTCCGCTGAGCGCCAACGTAAGATCGAGGCCGCGTATCGCTATTACAGCCGCTTTGATAATGTCTTTACCGGCCCAGGGATCGTGGATAACGGTATGGTAAGGGAACTGCCACGCGATCAGACCGTGGAAGAGCTGGGAGAGAGCCTTTTGATTTGTACCCCGCAAGAGATGATCGATAAGCTGGGCCCTTATGCCGAGCTGGGCATTGATCGGGTCATTCTGAACATGAACTTTGGTCTCGAAGCCTCGGAAACGCTGGACGCGATCCAGTGTTTTGCCGAAGAGGTGATGCCGCATTTCACCGGTCGACCGATCGCGACGGAGGCGGCGCAATGAAACTGGCACGGCAAGCCTTTATCACCGCCATGCGTAAGGTCGCCTCGACTGTGACTGTGGTCACCACCGATGGCCCTGCCGGGCAATCTGGTGCGACGGTCAGCGCATTTTCGTCGCTCAGCGCTGATCCGCCCTCGGTGCTGGTCTGCCTCAAGGCCGACAGCCGGATAGCGCAGGCGGTCAAGGATAATGGCGTTTTCTGCGTTAATATCCTGAGTGAAGATGCCGAGGAACTGGCCAACCGCTTTGCCGGAGCGCTGGATCAGACAAGGCCGAACCGGTTCGAGGGGCTTGAGATTACCAATACCGACGAAGGCCCGATCCTGCCGAAAGCGACATCCTTTGCGTGCTCGCTGAACCGGACGGTCATTCATGGGAGCCACGCGATCTGCATCGGTGATGTCACCGGTATTTCCGACGCGGGCGAACAGCCCCTGACCTATATGAGCGGCGCCTTTCATGTGGTGCGTCCGAAATCGGACTAGGAGAGACTTGCGATGCCAATTATCCGGGTTGAAATGTTCACGGGCCGTAGCATCGAGCAGAAGCGCGCGCTGGTGCGTGATCTGACTGATGCATTTATTGGTGCTGCTGGCGGCAATCCCGACAGCGTGCAGGTGGTGATCACCGATGTCGACAAATCCGACTGGGGATCGGGTGGGCAGCTAAGCTCAGATAAGTTTCCGGACTAGAGGCCAGCCATGCGTGACGTGATCGAGTGTGAATACACAGTTCAGGGCGACGGTCCGCCGCTTTTCCTGATCCACGGCATCGGGGCCGCGCGCAATACCTGGGCCAAGGCGCTGCCGGTGCTGACGCCGCATTTCACGGTGATTACCTATGACTTGCGCGGGCATGGCGCATCCCCCATGCCCAGGGGTGAGTTTGGTCTTGATGAAATGGTGAATGATCTTGAGCGGGTTCGGGAACAGACAGGGTTTGAGAGCGCCCATTTCGCGGGCCATTCACTGGGTGGCATGATCGGCCCGGCTTATGCGCTGAAATACCCGGAGAGGGTGAAATCGCTTGGTCTGCTGTCCACCGCCGCCTTCCGCACCGAAGACGACAGCGCCAAGGTCTGGGGCGTGGTGCGCGCGATGGAGGAAAAGGGCATTCCGCAGGTGCTGAGCACATTGACGGATCGCTGGTTCACCGACGGGTTCATTGTCGCACACGGTGACGTGGTTGAACGGCGGCTGAAACAGGTGGTCGACACCGATCCGGATGTTTTTCTGAATGTGTTCCGCATCTATGCGGGCACGGAAATGGCGCCCTGGTTGCACGAGGTGACCGCGCCATCACTCGTGCTGACCGGCGAGAACGATGGCGGGTGTAACCCCCGTCTGAACCGTCAGATTGACGCGGCCCTGCCGAATTCCGAACTGATGATCCTGCCTGATCTGAAACACTCGCTCCTGCTTGAGGCGGGCGATCAGGTGGCGGCGCATCTGGTACGGTTCATAAACGCGCTGCCCTGATGACGTTTTTGGAATAGACGGGCAGCTGATCCGATCCTCAAATGATCCTGTGGCGATTAACGAAGCGGAGCGGATCATGGGAAAAACCCTTACGGATATACAGATTGACGCTTTTCACCGGGACGGTTTTGTCGCGCCGGTTGATATTTTCACCGAAGAAGAGGCCGCGCGGTTGCGGAACGCGTTGGAAGAGGCCGAGGCGAAATGGCCGGACGCCTTTATTGGTGCCGCCCGCAATAACGCCCATCTGAACCTGATGTGCCTTGATGAGATCGTGCATAATCCCACACTTGTAGATGCCGCCGAAGATCTGGTGGGGCCGAACATCTTGAACTACGGCACCGTGCTGTTCATCAAGGAACCGCATGATCCGGGCTTTGTCAGCTGGCATCAGGATGCACGTTACATGGGGCTTGAACCGCATGCCGGCATCACCGCTTGGGTGGCATTGTCCGAGGCCAATGATGAGAGCGGCTGCATGCGCATGATCCCCGGCAGCCACAAGGAATTGCAGGCCCATGATGACACTTTTGGCGAGGACAACATCCTGACCCGCGGGCAGGAGGTGGCGGATGTGGATGAAAGCAAGGCGGTATCGACACCGCTCAGGCCCGGTCAGACGTCTTTTCACAGCGCCCGGGTGATCCACAGTTCACAGCCCAACCGCAGTGATGACCGGCGTATCGGGTTTGTCATCCAACCCTATATGCCGCCGCATGTGGAACAGACGATCGTACCAACCTATGCGCAGCTTGTGCGCGGGGAAGATCCGCATGGCAATTTCATGCGCGCGGGACGGCCATCAGAAGACATGGCACCCGAGGATCTGGCCCTGCGTGACAAGGTGAATGAGACTTGGTCCGACATCCTCTATCACGGCGCCCAGAAGCGCCGTGATTTCTGACACACCGGCGAAAGTAACCGACGAATGAGATGGCACTACATCGACGATCCATCTCAGACGTAGAGACGTGGCAGCGCCCGCCACAGGCCGACGCACTGAGTTGGTCCGAGATCGGTTTGCAATGGCCTTGTGGCAATACCTCAGGTCCGAAAATGCTCCATTGCCTTTGGTATTAGGTCATAAACCTACCGGGTAGGGCGAGACTAAGCGGGCGCTCATGCCTCTTGTTCCGAAGCTAGCAAACTGTGCATTGTATTAAGGTTAGCGCAGGGGGCGGAAAGCTGATACATGCGCGGCTTGAAGTTGGCTTTTCGACCGTCTGAATAACAGGCGTTATCACGTTTGGAAGGGGGGCCATGACGAAATTGAACTTCGAACAGTTGAGAACTTTTCTGTGTGTGGTGAGGCTCGGGGGGGTCCGCAAGGCGTCGATTGGATTGAACCTGACACAGCCAGCCGTCTCGGCAAGGTTAAAGAACCTCGAGGAGACCCTGAGCTGCGAGTTATTTGATCGAAGCGCTGCAGGCATGACATTGACCAAACGCGGGGAGCGGTTGCTGACTTATGCGGAGCAGTTCGAACATCTGGCGGATCTGGTTCAGAAAGAGGTGATCGACCCCGAGGGTATCGAAGGGCATCTAAGTCTTGGTGTGTCTGAGACTATTGCTCAATGCTGGCTACCCGAGCTTATCTCGCGCCTGCACGGGCTCTACCCGAAGCTGGAGATTGAGTTCAACGTCGATATTTCGGTCAACCTGCGCGCCGGACTTCTGAACCGCGAGATTGATCTGGCCATTCTGCTGGGGCCGGTGTCAGATTATTCGGTCGACAACATTGATCTGCCTGGATTTGATATGGCTTGGTACACCGCCGCTGATGCTCCTGCAGATGCCGACGCGCGTGATTGCCTGACCCGTCCGATTCTGACATATGCTCGCAATACCCGCCCTCACCGTGAACTCAAGGACATGCTCTATGAACGCGTTGGGCCGGGTTTTTCGATGTTCTCATCCTCGTCGCTTTCGGCCTGTTTTCGGCTGGTCGAGGCCAATCTGGGTGTCGCAGCTTTGCCCCGTGCCCTGGGGCAAGATTATGTCGATGCGGGAAAAATTCGCGAGTTCGATCCCGGCTGGGTGCCAAATCCGCTGACATTCACCGCCTCGTATCTGGGAGAACCCAAAAGTCATATGGTTGAAACTGCGGCACAAATTGCCCGGAATGTCGCTATCGAATACGATGGTGATAAAAATTTCTGATAGCAATATACAAATTCTTTCGATTTGATTTTATATTAAGTGCGCGGCAATGTCCCTGTCAGGGAGATGCCACTTTGACGATTACCTACGAAAGCCTCAAAGACAGCACTGTCGTGTCACTGCGTCATGCTATTCGCCGGGGTGAATACACGTCTCATACTGCAGGTCTGGGCACCGGCATGCTCCAGGCCAATCTAGCGATCATGCCGCAATCGCATGCGCTTGATTTCATGCGGTTCTGCCAGCGCAATCCCAAACCATGTCCATTGAGCGGCGTCTCAGACACCGGTAATCCCATGATGTTCACGCTTGGCGCGGATATCGACATCCGCACGGATGTGCCATCGTATAACATCTATCGCGATGGCGTGCTTGACCGAACCGTGACCGATATATGCGATTTATGGCAGGATGATTTCGTCGCGTTCGCCCTCGGTTGCTCGTTCACGTTTGAAAATGCGCTGCAACAGGCTGGCATTCCGTTGTGGCACATCGAACATAACAAGACCGTGCCGATGTTCAGGTCTGGTATTGAAACTGTGCCGGCCGGGCCTTTCTCCGGCAAGATGGTCGTAAGCATGCGTATGATGCCCGAAGACCGGGTCGCGCATGCTGTCGAAATTTCGAGAAAATACCCTTTGGCGCATGGGGCGCCTGTGCATTTCGGCGATCCGACCGACATCGGGATCAGTGATCTGAACCGTCCCGACTGGGGTGACGCTGCCCCGGTACACGAGGGGCATGTCCCGGTTTTCTGGGCCTGCGGCGTGACCCCCCAGGTTGCCATAGAAGCTGCGGGTCTGCCGCTTTGCATCACGCACCAACCCGGCAACATGCTGATCACCGATGTCAGCGAGTTCGCCGAAATACCGAATTATCAAAGCAACACTGTCTTCAGGGGAGAACAACAATGAAGAAAATCGTAACCGCTACAGCCGCTCTGGCGTTGATGGCCAGCGCTGCATTCGCCGATAACCCGGTGGTGCTGAAAGCCGTCGGCACATGGTCCAGCCTGACCAATTTCCAGAAACACGAGGGGCCGTTCTTCAACGAACGTCTGGCCGAGGCCTCGGACGGGCAGATCGTTGGCGATATCCAGTCGCAATCCGGTCTTGGCCTGAAAGGCTTCGAGATCATGCGCCTTGTCAAAAACGGCGTGTTTGATTTTGCCTTCGGGCTGCCGGGCTATGTGGCCGCCGAAAACGCGATTTTCGAGGGCGCGGACCTGAGCTCTCTGACGCAGGATATCGAGACGCAGCGCAAGGTGGCCGACGCCTATTTCCCGACGCTGGAAAAGGCCTTTGCCGAGATCTACAACGCCAAGCTCCTGATGCTCTACCCGTTCCCGAGCCAGACACTCTGGTGCAATGCCGAGGTCAACAGTATCGAGGACCTGAACGGCAAGAAAATCCGCGTCTACGCCACGACCTTGGGTGATTTCGTCGAAGGCGCGGGCGGCACGTCCGTCACCGTGGCCTTCTCCGAAGTGATCCCGGCGCTGGAAAAGGGCGTGGTTGACTGCGGCATCACCGGCACGATGTCGGCCTATACCGCCAACTGGCAGCAGGTTGCGACCCATGCCTATACGCTGCGCGTCGGCTGGGGCCTCGCCTTTGGTGCGATGAACATGGACAAGTGGAATTCGATGTCCGAAGACCAGCAGGCGCTGTTCAAGACCGAAATCGACGCGCTGACTGACCGGATGTGGGCGGAGACCGCGACCGAGGATGAGGTTGCGATTTCCTGCATCACCGGCGGTGAATGTGCCATCGGCGAGCCGGGCGGCATGAAACTGGTTGAACCCTCCGAGGAAGATCTGGCGCTGCGCGACAAGATCGCCACGGATGTCGTGCTGGCCCGCTGGGCAGAGCGCTGCGGCGCCGATTGCGCGGCGAACTGGAACGAGACCGTCGGCAAGGTGCTGGGCCTGACTGCCACCGCCGAATGACCTGACCTCGACAGGGCGGCCTGAACGAACCGGCCGCCCTTATTGCATCCGAAAGGGGCAGACCCATGCTTGAATCGCTACTCACCGGAACCCGCAAACTCAGCCTCTGGCTGACCTGGGCAGGCGGGACGCTCATCGTCCTCTCGGCTTTCCTGGTCACGCTCGAGATCATCCTGCGCAAGATTTTCAATGTCTCTCTAGGCGGGGCCGATGAAATCTCGGGCTATGCGTTTGGTGTCGCCACCGCATTCGCCCTCAGCTTCGCCCTGTTCGAGCGTGCCCATATCCGCGTCGATGCGCTGATGGGGGTGATCCCGCACAAGCTGCACCCGCTGGTCAACCTGCTGGGTCTTGCGCTTCTGATCGGATTTGCGCTGGTCGTTGTCACCATGGTCTGGTCCATGGTGGGCGATACCATCGAGCACGGCTCGCGCTCGATCACGCCGATGCGGGTGCCGCTGGCGATCCCGCAGATCCCCTGGCTGATCGGCTGGATCCTCTTCGTGGCGACCGGCATGCTTCTGGGGCTGGTCGCGGTCAAGCGGCTTTTTGCCGGTGATCATGCCGGTGTGCAGGACCTGATCGGCGTCAAATCGATCGACGAACAGATCAAAGACGAGAGTGTCTGAGCCATGCTGATCAAAACGCTTCTCATCCTGCTGGGCCTCATCGGTCTGGCGGTTCCCATCGCCGCCGCTCTGGGCTGGCTGGGCCTGATCCTGCAATGGACCGACAGTCCGATGCCGCTGCACCGTGCCATCTCCGACATGGCCTGGCAAACCAGCACCGATTTCCTGCTGGTCGCGATTCCGATGTTCGTCATGCTGGGCGAGATCCTGCTGCGCGCCGGCATCACCGAGCGGATGTATGACGGTATCGTCAAATGGCTGGGCTGGCTGCCGGGCGGACTGATGCATTCCAATATCGGCTCATCGGCGCTGTTTGCCGCCACGTCCGGCTCGTCCGTGGCCACCGCCGCCACCATCGGCACGGTCGCCATCCCGCAGATCGCCAAGCGCGGCTATAACGAGCCGCTGTTTCTGGGCACGATCGCGGCAGGGGGCACGCTGGGCATCCTCATCCCGCCCTCGATCAACCTTATCCTTTACGGCCTTCTGACCAACACTTCGGTGCCCGAGCTTTACCTCGCGGGCTTCATCCCGGGTTTCCTGCTCGCCGCGCTTTTCATCGTGACGGTGGTCATCGCCTGCACCCTGCGCCCCGGCTGGGGTGGTGAGCGGCTACACTATTCCTGGGGGGAGCGGCTGCGCGCCTTACCCGCGCTTATCCCGCCGCTTGGCATCTTCATGGTGGTCGTCGGCTCGATCTATGCGGGCATCGCCACCCCGACCGAGGCCGCATCGCTCGGCGTCGTCGCCGCGATGGCGCTGGCCGCGTTCAATGGCAAGATGAGCATCGACATGATGCGGCTGGCGATCGAAGGCACGATGCGCACGACCGCCATGATCATGCTGATCATCATCGCCGCCGTGTTCCTGAACTTCGTGCTGTCGATCATCGGGCTCACGCAGGCGCTGACCGATTTTGTCACCGGGCTGGGCTGGTCACCGATGGGGACGATGCTGATGATCGTGCTGGTGCTGGTGGTCATCGGCTGTTTCATGGAGACGCTGTCGATGCTGCTGACCATGGCGCCGTTGGTGACACCCATCGTCGTGGCGCTTGGCTTTGATCCGGTCTGGTTCGGCATCCTGCTGATGGTGCTGCTAGAGACTGCGCTGATCACCCCGCCCATCGGCATCAACCTCTACGTGGTGCAAGGGCTGCGCAAGACCGGCGTTATGATGGACGTGATGAAGGGCGCGCTGCCCTTCGTGCTGACCATGTTCGTGATGCTGGCGCTGCTGCTGATCTTCCCGGGTCTGGCGCTCTGGCTGCCATCGCTGTTTTACTGAGGGGGAAAGCTCATGTCTGCGGCGCCCCAATGGCCCCGGATCGCGACACTTGGCGTCGACGGCTTCCTGATCAGCTTCGGCGATCGGCTGAGTGAGCCTGCCAACCGCGCCGCGCTTGCCTTCCGCGCGGCGCTGGATCAGGCGGGCTGGGCGGGGGTCGAGGAGACCTCGACCTCGCTCACCTCGGCCTATCTGCGCTTCGATCTGATGAGCCAGACCCATGCGGCGCTGCGCGACCGACTGGAAAAGCTCCTGTCCACCCGCGACTGGACCACGGCCAGCCTGCCCGAGGGCCGCAGGCTTTGGCGCATCCCCACGGTCTACGGCACCGATCAGGCGCCGCAACTGGACGAGGCCGCCTCTGCCGCCGGGCTGACGCGGGACGAGGCGATCGCCTCGATCTCGGCCACGCGGGTCCGGGTGCAGACCATCGGCTTCGCCCCCGGCCAGCCCTATCTGGGCGAACTGCCCGAATGCTGGGACATCCCGCGCCAGACCAAGCTCAGCGACAATGTGCCCGCGGGCGCGCTTGTGGTCGCCATACGTCAGCTTGTGTTGTTTTCGGTGACCACGCCCACCGGCTGGCGCCATATCGGCCAGACGGCATTTCGCCTGTTCCGGCCCGAGGCGGATGCGCCGTTTCTTCTGCGCCCCGGGGACGAGGTATTGTTCACCTCCACGACCCCCGACAAGCTGGAAAACATGCGCAACAACGACCCCGATGGCGGCGCCACCTCCGAGGTGCTGCCATGACCCGGGCGCTGATCGTGCATCGCGCCAGCCCCGGCACCAGCGTGCAGGATGCCGGTCGCCCCGGCCATCTGGCCGACGGTCTGTCGCGCGGCGGGGCCGCCGACCGGTTGGCGCTGGCCGAAGGGGCGGCGCTTTTGCGCCAGGATACCGCCTGCGCCGCGCTGGAAATGCCCGGCATGGGCGGCGAGTTCGAGGTCACGAAAGACATGCGCATCGCCCTCACCGGCGCGCCGATGCGGGCCAGTATAGACGGCGCGCGGATCGTCTGGAACGCCAGCCACGCGCTGCCCGCCGGGGCGCGGCTAAGCATCGGCGCGGCGGAAAGCGGCAGCTATGGCTATCTGCATCTGGGCGGCGGGCTGGCGACGCCGAGCATCCTTGGCGCGCGCAGCGCCCATCTGGCCGCCGGGATTGGTGCGCCGCTTGCGCCCGGTTCCCGTCTGCCCGTCGCTCCCGATCCGCGCCCCGGCGACACCGGCCAGCTACTCGATGTCCCCTCCCGGTTCGAAGGCGGCACGATCCGCGTTGTGCCCGGCCCGCAGACCGGTTTTTTCAGCCCGGCTGAACGCGAGCGCTTCACGTCGATGGGTTTTCGCCGCGACACAAGAGGCAACCGGATGGGGGTGCGTCTGCTATGCGATGGCGAGGGCTTTCACAGCGAGGCCGGGCTCAGCGTGCTCTCCGAGGTCATCACCCCCGGCGATATCCAGATCACCGGCGATGGCAGCCCCTTCGTGCTGCTCAGTGAATGCCAGACCACTGGCGGCTATCCCCGCATCGGCTCGGTCCTGCCCTGCGATCTGCCGCGTGTGGCCCAGGCCCGCCCCGGTGACACGCTGCGCTACACATTCGTGACCCTGGACGAGGCGGTTGAGGCCGAACGCCGCGCCGCCAGCCATATCAGAACGCTGCGCAATCACCTGCGCCCTCTGGTGCGCGATCCCGGGACGATGCATGATCTGCTCGCCTATCAACTGATCAGCGGCGTGACCGCTGGTGATGACCTTGAAAGGGGCATGTGATGACAATGACGGTCGATCTCAACGCCGATATGGGCGAAAGCTTTGGCGCATGGTCGATGGGCGATGACGTGGCGCTTCTGGATATCGTGACCTCGGCCAACATCGCCTGCGGCTTTCACGCGGGCGACTGGGATGTGATGGCCGCGACCATGCGCGCGGCGGCCAGACGCGGCGTCGGCATCGGCGCGCATCCGGGCTTTGCCGACCTGCAGGGCTTTGGCCGCCAGCGCATGCATGTGCCGCTGGAAAGCCTTGCCAACCTCGTGCGCTACCAGCTTGGCGCGGCGCAGGCGATGGCCCGGGCCGAAGGCGCCGAAGTCAGGCATCTGAAACTGCACGGCGCGCTGGCCAACATGGCCGCCGAGGACAGGCAGATGGCGCTGGCCTGCTACCGCGCCGCGCTCTCGGTCGCGCCGGAGATCATCATCATGGTGCTGGCCGGTACCGCCCAGCAGGAAGCGGCGTCCGAGCTTGGCTGCCTCGCGGCCTGCGAGATTTTCGCCGACAGGGCCTATAATGACGATGCAACGCTTGTGGACCGCAGCAGACCCGGCGCCGTCATTCACGACGAGGAACTGGCCGCCGAACGGATGCTCAAGATGATACAAGCGGGCGCGATCATCACCGAAAGCGGCAAACATATCCCGACGCGCATTGATACCATCTGCCTGCACGGGGACACGCCTGAGGCTATCGAAATCGCCTTGGCGGTGCGCAAGTTGCTGACAGAGAATGGAATCGTCCTGTCGCAACCCAAGGGCACTCCGATTTAGGGCCGTTCGGGACGCAGGACAAATCTAGAGGACGTTGACCCTACTGCAAGCGCGTAGGTGAACGTCATGTAAGCACCCGCAATGTAGCTACTTCGCCGAGAATTTCCGTGAACTCCCGGGTGTTTGCGGCAAGCGCTGATCGCCTTGGTTTTGATAGGCGCCAACGCAAGCAAATGCCGGTCAGCTTCTTTGTATCAGGTTGCGAGGATCGTACTGGCACGGATTGACACGCCGGGCGCGACTTTCCTCACCTAGCACACATAGGCTGCATTCATCTCCCATACCCAACGTGCCGCGGCGTATGTAGCCCAGGGCCAGTACTTTCCCCGTACGAAACCCACGCGTTCCCGAGGTCATATAGCCGATCACCTCTGATGCTTGGATGATCGGTTCTGCCGGTAGTGGGTCGGGCGAATGGTCGAGGAGTTCGAGCCCCACCCATTCCCACTCTGCCGGGCAATCTGATTGTGCCAGCAGCGCATCACGACCGATAAAGCCGCCCTTCTCCAAATCCGCAAATCCGCTCAGCCCCGCATCGTACAAAGTGTACTCGGTGCCGAAATCCGCGCCCCATCCATGGTATCCTTTTTCGATGCGCATGGCGTTCAGAGCGTAGGAGCCGAACTGGCATATGCCATATCGCTTTCCCGCTGCCATGATCGCCTCGTAAAGCACGGGCAGGTCCGCGCTGGCAGCATGCAATTCCCAGCCCAGTTCACCCACGTAAGACACCCGCATAGCGCACAGCGCCACCCCGGCGACCCGGATTCGGGCCACCGACAGCCAGGGTGCGGCTGCTGCCGACAGATTGGCATCCGTGAGCGTGGCCAGCACATCGCGTGATCGAGGTCCCATCAGCAAAAGCGCGCCGTCATGCTCGCATCCCTTTGTCAGGGTGACGCCGGTTTCGGGCAGATGCGCCGCCAGCCAGTCGAAATCCCGCTGATCGGTCAATGTGGGGCCGCAGAGCAGGAAGTGGTGTTCGGCGAGCCGGGCAATCGTGGCCTCAGACCAGATGCGCCCCTTCGGCGTCAGCATGTAGCTAAGCTTTATGCGTCCAATCGCTGGCATTTTTCCGCAAAAGACATGGCTCAGGTATTCTGCGGCGCCAGGTCCGGTGACAGTATATTTGGTGAACCCGCCATGATCCATCAGGCCGACTGCGTCGCGAACCGTTTCGCATTCGCGGCGCACGGGCGCATGCCAGGGTTCTTCGTGATAATCCAAGCGGTTAACATCCGGTGCATGGGCAGTATTGAACCAGAAGGCACGCTCCCACCCACCGATCTGCCCCATGATTGCACCGCTTTCTACCAACCGATCAAAGAGAGGTGTGCGCTGCACCGGGCGGCCTGACTGCATATTCCGGTGCGGATAGGGAACGGCGTATTGCAGGTCGTAATGCTCAGATGCGCGGGCATGGGCGTAGTCGGGTGTCGCCCAGTCGCCGAAGCGGCGCGGATCCCAGGCCGCAAGATCCCACTCGGTTTCACCTTCGGTTATCCACTCGGTGATTGCCTTGCCGATAGCTGCCGAATGGGTGATGCCTATCTGCACACCGGTTGCGTGATAGAAATTGCGGGCGCCCGCGGCGGGCCCTACCAGGGGTAGCGCATCCGGTGCATAGGGAATCGGCCCGTTCACGAAACGTTGCGCCCCGGCCTCGGCCAGCAAGGGCACATGGGCGATCGTATCTTCCAGTACCTCGAGAATATCCTCGACGCTGTCGGGAAAAAGCTGATGGGCGAAATTATCCGGCGGCCCGGTGTCTGCCCAGGCCGGTCGGCCAGCATGTGCATAAGACCCCAACAGGAATGCATTTCGTTCGCGCCGCAGATAGAACCGGATATCGGGATCGCGGACCAGCGGGAAGACACCGGTGTGCGCTTCAAGCTCGGCGAGAGGTTCGGTGACCAGATACTGGTGCTCCAGCGTCACGACCGGGACGGCAAGACCCGCCATCGCCGCAATCTTTGCGCCGTAGAAGCCTCCGGCATTGACCACAATCTCTGCCGTCACCTCGCCATTGACTGACGAGACGACCCGTTCGCCGGATGGCTTTTGACGAATCCCGGTGACGGGCGAAAAGCGCTTGATCTTCGCGCCGAGATCACGCGCACCCTTGGCCAGCGCCTGTGTTAGCTGGCTGGGGTCGATATCGCCTTCGTAGGGGTCCATGATCCCGCCCAACACCGTCTTCCCGGGTGTCCAGAACGGATGCATCGCGTCCATTTCGGCAGGACTCAGGTGGTGCAGATCGAACCCTGCACTTCGGGCAATCCCCTCGATATGGCCGAAGAGTTCCATGCGCTCAGTTGTATGGGCGGGCCAGAATGCGCCGGTATGGCGGTAGGTGATCGGGCTATCAACGCGCTCGCCCAGATCCTTGTAAAGCTGCCATGCATAGTTGCCAGCGCGCATACCCAGCCACGAGGTGGCATAGGTCGGGATATTGCCCGCTGCGTGCCAGGTTGATCCGGATGTCAACTCGTCCCGCTCCAGAAGAACGGCGTCTGATATGCCCGCCCGCGCCAGATGATAAAGGATTGCGCAACCCACCACACCACCACCGATCACGACCACGCGGGCATGGGTTTTCAAGGCTGGCCCTCCGGCAATCTGATATCGAATTCGGACCGTATTGCCGCCTCCCGCTCGGGGGGCAGGTGATCCGGCGGCTTTTCGGTCATTTGCCGGGCGAGGAGGCGGGCGCGTTCGATCAGATCGGGCCGGCCAGCCTCTTGCCAGTCCTGTACGCTCTGCCTGTCGGCCAGCACCGGATAGACATATTCGGTCTTCATGCGCGCCAGCGTCTGTGCCTCGCCCAGATAGTGGCCCGGACCGGTTGCGACCGCCTCGATCATTTCCAGATCAATCCCGTCCTCTGTCAGTTCCACGCCGCGCACCGACCGCAGGATGGCCCCGCACATATCATTGTCGATCACCAGTGCCTCGGGCGACGCCACCATGATTGACCCCAACATGCCAACGCTTAGATTGATCATATCCGCCCCGGCCTGCGCCGCCAGGGCGATGGTGTAACCCTTCTCGTATCCGGCCTGCGCATCGGGGATCTTGGCATCCGTCATCCCGGCAGAGACGGTCGAGGGTAGCCCCAGATGCAGCAACAGCTGTGCCGCCGCTGCGTTCGCCACCGCCGCTTCACCGCTACCACCGGTCATCGCGCCGGTCCGCAGGTCGCTGATGAAAGGCATAAACGCCAGAATGGTCGGAAAACCGGGCCTTACCAGGTCTGTGATCATCAGACCGGCCAAAGCCTCGGCCAGTCCTTGCGCCAGCGCACCGGCCAGGGTCACCGGGCTGGTCGCCCCGGCCTGGGCGGCTGTGCAGATTTGCACGGGCATGCCCGCTTCGATCGCCGCGCACATGATCTCGACACCCTCCGGGGCATAGCGCAGGGGTGAAACCGCATGTACGATCACGCCAAAACAGAAAGGGTGATGCGGAAATCTGCCATCGCGTCCCAAAGCGATATCGAAAAGCCGTATCACCGGCGCCACATGTCCTGCATTGTCGAAACTGATCCCGATGGGTTTGGGGCAGGCCTTGAGACAGGCAAATCCTGTGTTTATGTCGAGAGCGAGTGGCGTCTCCATGTCGCGCGCAACTAGCGGCCGGACGCCATAATGCACGTTCTCGGCACGTCCGACCAATGCCATCATGCGATAAAGATCAGGCAACGCTGACGACCGAAAGCCACCCGCGTCGTCCGGCACCTCAACGGCGGCACCGCCCGTGCCGATATGCACTTGCCCGCCCCCGACACTCAGCCCGGCATCTTCGACGAAACCCGGCAGGTTGACAGTTTTTGCCGCGCGCGTGATTGCGCCCACGACCATGGCGCGCGGGAAACAGACGCGTCCATCATGTCGAATTCTAGCGCCCGCGCTACCAGCGATCTTGGCGGCTTTTTCCGGGCAGTCAGCCATGCCCACCTGTTCGAGGATGACAAACGCGGCTTCGATGATCTCGTCGCGCTTTCTCTCTGACAACGGTTGATAGCGGCCACCAATCGGGGCGGCGGAAGAGATAGCCGGTATCTTTTCTTGTCGCGCGCGTCGTGGCATCAGGCAACAGCTCCGCACTTGCATATGACATCAAGTGGAGCGGTGATCCCGCAGCGGCGCTACTTCGAAAGCGACAGCGGAGGTCGCGAATGTGGCTAGACCCGTGATCATTGGTCGGTATCATGCTTCGTAGAACGGAGCGAAGACAGCCGCCATGCATGTATTCCGAAGCATGATCCTTGAGGCGCCGATTGCAAGCGTCTGGCGAATGGTGCGGGCCTTCGATGGCGTGCAGCTGTGGAACCCCGCTGTTACATCTGCGCGGATAGAGACGGGCAGTGCGACAGCGCCAGGCAGTATCCGGCATCTGGATATCGTTGATGGTACCGCCTTCCGCGAGACGCTGCTCGAGTTGTCCGACCTGGAACATTTCTACACTTACGACATTCTCGAAAGCCCTCTGCCGGTGCGCGGCTACATCTCAACTCACCGGTTCGTCCCGATCACCGCAAGCAGTCAGACACTTGGTATCTGGGAAAGTCATTTCGATTGCGAGCCATCCGATGCGGCCGAGATGGAGCGCATCGTCGGTGATGATATTTATATCGGCGGCATGGTTGGACTTAACGCTTGCCTGAAAGGACAGTGCAATGGCTGATACTCTCGCCCCCCGCGCCATCATCGGTGTCATGACACCCGCCATGAATACCGTGGTCCAGCCCGAGCTGGAGTTGTTGCGACCCAAGGGCGTGACCAACCAGATGCAGCGCTTTCGCCTGGGTGGCGACAACGTGTCGGACGATCTTATTTCCGAGGCCGAAAAGTTGATGGATTGCAATCCTGCCGCGATTGCGGTGGGGCTGACAACCGATGCCGGTCCGGGCGGGGTCGAGAAACTGGCCCGCCGATGTGTGCAGTTGGAGGATGCGGTTGGCATTCCCGTCCTGAACGCTTCGGCCGCAGATCACCAGGCGCTTAGGGCACTTGGCGCGCGGCGGATCGGTGTCGTTACGCCGTTCAGCCCCGAGATTGACCAGCATGTCAAAGCTAACACTGAGGCAGCAGGTTTTGACGTTGTCGATATTCGCGGCACCTGTGCGCCGTCCTTGCCCGAGATCTGTGAAACGCCGCTGAACAAGATCCGCGAGGTGTTCGATCAGGTCGCGCGTTCCGGCTGCGATGCTATTCTGCAAGTGGGTACTGCGCTGCCAGTTGTTGGACTGATCAACGAGCTGGAAACAGAGCTGAAAAAACCCGTCGTGGCGTGCAATATTGCGGTCTATTGGCAGACATTGCGGAAAGTCGGCATCAGTGATCCGATCGAAGGGTTTGGCAAACTCCTTGCTGACTACTATGTCTGACGTCAGCGCTCATGGGACATTTTGAGGCGATTTGATAAGGGAGGGTTTCTGGCTCATCGTAACCACCAAG
>NZ_JAIMIB010000017.1 GCF_019966515.1 Roseovarius aestuarii
GCGCCTGCGGCAAATGTCTGCAAAGCGGGCTGCTACCGCAGCATTTTGAATGGTCGGTGAAAGGCAGGTTTGGGCCGTCCTAAACGACCGCGATAGGTATGCGGCTGGCAAATGCCGCATTGCATCTGACGTCCGCGAAGAGCCAAACCGATCCAAACGGCAATAGATACGGACCGGAGTAATCCGCCCACGTGTTTTTGATTGGTATTGCAGCCAGATCAGCGCATACAGTGCCATGTTTACCACCACTCTGAAATCAGTCTTACATCACGCTAGATACTTCCCTTTGTGGTCGGCGCTTACTGTTTTTCGATGGCGCGCCTTTGATTCGCGGTCCCGAGGTTTGGGAACTACTTTGGCAATGGTCATGCGGTGGTTTCCACCTGCAAGAAGGCGATTTGACCGCGAAGCAAAGAAAGTATTTCCCAATATGAAGCGAAGCGCGCGCGCGAAGCTTGGTCAAAATATGGGCAGGCATATGGGGCGAACGCTTTTTGAGCTTTACCACGATGCTGAATTTCAAACCCAACATCACAAATTCAGAACCTCTGGCCCCGGCCTTGCCGTCCTGAAAGAGGCGAACGCGGTTGGTAAGGGGGCGATCATTGTTTCCGGCCATTTTGGGCAATGGGAAGCAATTCGCGCCGTGATCAAAATGCACGGGATGGAAAGCGGAGGAGTTTATCGACCCCATAATAACCGCCATTACGCACGCCGGATTCTTGCGGGTATTGAAGCCGGGGGAAAACCGATTTTGGCAACCGGCCGTGTTGGTACTAGGGCCCTTGTGAGTCATCTACGGGGTGGCGGCATTATTTCTATCCTGTTGGATGAAAAACAGGCGGATGGTGTTCGGATACCGTTTCTTGGCCTTGACGCGCTCACATCTCTCTCTGCTGCTCAGCTTGCACTCAAATACGATCTGCCGATGATCCCTGCTTATGGTATTCGCATTGATGACGGGAACGCATTTCGCGTGGTATTCGAAACCCCAATTCCCCACACGGACAGCATCACCATGACCCGTGCCTTTAATGACAGCCTATCTGCGCGGATCATTGCGAACCCAGAGCAGTGGTATTGGATGTTAAAACGCTGGGACGATGTGGCAATGTCAGAGTAGTCCCGCGTTGCGTGAATTCGATGGGGCTGATTTTCGCGAATGCGGCGAATGTCCGAAACCACGGGCCGCGGCGCAGCAAGCGTTTTGCATGCCCAGAGCACCAGTCGGTGTCCACGGATGAAGAGCCATTTCACGAAAACACCCCCGCTTACATAATCTATCTTTTGCGCAATCAGTCGAAGTATCGCACCAACTGGCCGGCGGTGCGAAATATCGGGATCAACACATCGATCAGATCGTCGTCAAGCAGAAGCGCGTCCTGCAGGTCTTTGCGGCATCCAAGGCCGACCATTTTAAGATAGGGTGCCGCGGGGTCGCTGTTTACAAAGTCGTCCGGTACAGCGCCCAGTGGCTTTCGTGTGACAACTCCGTCTGGGAAAGTTTTCTTGAACTCAGGATCGGCCAAGATGGCTTTCAGGCCGTTTGGATTATCGACCAAACGCGTCCGCAACCGCGAGAGCGCAGCCTTGGATGGTTGGAAAAGCGCGGCACCCGCGTAGCAATTTCCTGGCTCAATATGAAGGTAGTATCCGACGTCTTCTGTGGGATGGCCGGCATTGGCAAAAACATCCACGTCCGCGCGGTACAGAGCACGTCCGATGCGGTCGCGCGGCTCCTGAAAGAACTTGGTGTAACTTTGCTTCGGTTTGATCCTCGCGTCCGCCACGAAAGGGTCAAAGCGATCAGCATAGTCGTGCAGTGTCATCGCGATGCCAGCGAAATTGCGCATCGCGTCGTCGCGCTCGACGCGATGCGCGTCCATCCAGGCTTTGCGGTTGTTCAATGCAAGATCTGCAAGGAAGGCAAATGTTTCGGGCTCTACGATGGGCGAAATTCCTGTATTGCAGCTATCGCGTGGCGCGTCTGCGTTCCGATAACAACTTTGTAAGGCTACTTCAGAGCATCAGCCATGGTTTGCAACCCTTTGGTCTGAAAGACTCTGATTTTGGTGCGTTTGATACATAAGACCGCGAAATTATGGGCATTTAGCGGCCAAGATGGCCAATGCCGCTATTCCACCAACTCCTTTTAAAAACACCAGTCGGCTTATGCCGACTTGTTTTGTGCCTTCTTGCCTGTCTTGGTTGGCCTCTCACCATGTTGTCCGGGAGTGCCGCTGAGTGCTTGGTGCCAAGCAGGCTTCTTTACGGGGTTTGCACCCGGGCGCTTTGCCCGAGGCTTTTTGGATTTAGGCATCTGGTATCCTTTCCCTGATTTCAGGCTGACATAGAAGGTTTGAGGCTGGATTGATACCACCCAATTCGGGCTTGGAGTTGACAACAGCTCGGCCCGAAATGCTGCACTGTGCGTGAAGGCCCGCTTCGCGGCAAATTGGATTGTTGATTTTGAGCGGCATCGAAAGTCAGCTCCGGGCCGTGGGCGAAGTGGCGGGGCAGGGAGCCTTAGCACAAATCCGATTTCTTCGAATGACCGCATTGAGCCCAAGTCGCATGATGCTGCGATTTTAATAAACGGATGCAATTGCCTACAAGCACTAGGTTTGCACAACTTTCTAAGTGATCGGCCCCGCTTTGACAATTTCGGCGCTTACAGTTAACCGTTTATCGACGATAGACGATTAAAGAGGGTAAAATGCGAGACACTGTCAGCGACGAACGTTTGATAATTCAACTCAAAGCCATGGCTCACCCGGCTAGACTTAAGATTCTCCAGCTGTTGACCGATCGCGGAAAATGCATGTGTGGCGAGATCGTTGAGGTTCTGCCACTGACACAGTCCACCGTTTCGCAACATCTGAAAATTCTCAAGGAAGCGGGACTACTTGAGGGCACAATCAATGGACCTCGATCATGCTACTACGTGAATGCACAGGCAATCGGTGTGTTGCGCCAGGCTCTTTCTGACTGTCTGGCTGGTTTTGAGGCAGCGGCGCAATTGCACGATGACTAACCGCTATCGGGACGCATTCGGTAAACATGTGTGGAACGCCCGATATCTGTTCGGCGCAGTACCTCTGTTCGCAGTTGGTACCGGTGCGCTCTATCCGTTGATCGCGCTGGAACTTTTCTCCAACGGCTATGGTAACGCGTTGATCGGTGTGATGACTTCGGCTTGGTATCTCGGCGCTTTCCTTGGAACCGTGTTGGGTGGACGTGTAATTTATCGACTTGGATACCATCGTGCGTTTGTCGCAGCGGCGGCAATTGCAGCAGTTTCGGTGTGGGGGCTCACGCTTTCGGATTCACCGGTTTTGTGGATTTGCCTTCGGTTTATCGGTGGCATTGGTCTTGGGACCTACTATTTGTTGATGGACAGTTGGATTAGTGGACTCGCGACTCCGAATACCCGTGGCCGTATGTTAGCAGCCTATGAGGCAATGCGAACGGGGGCGGTCGCAGTCGGCCCAGTTTTGTTGGTTGTAGCCTCGTCACATACGGCGTTTGCTTTGATTGGCGTGCTTTTCCTTTTTGGTATCGTTCCGGTGACAAAAGCCAATTCACCAACGACGCGTTTCGACAACACGAACTGGAGAGATGCCGTTGCAATATTTGTGTGTTCACCTTGTTCTCTGGCGCTCACGGTGATTGCGGGATTGCTAAGCAGTTCGTTCTACGGCCTCGGCACAATCTACGCCGAAGGTCACGGATTCTCGACGGCTGAGATAGCTTTGTTTGTGTCGCTCGTCCTGATCGCACCAGCGATAAGTCAATTGCCGATCGGAACTTTGGCCGATTGGTACGGGCGTGCGCAAATAGGTACCCTGATCTCTCTGCTTGCCCTGGTATGCGCGTCTGTTCTTTCGTTTCAGTCACTCAACTCGTTCGTGGCGGTAACGATAGCGGCTGTTTTGGTGAATGGTCTTGGCCAACCACTTTATGCGTTAGGCCATGGGCGTCTCGTTGATGGCGGACACGAATTGATTTCTGCAACAACAGCGGGCTTACTCGGTTACAGCCTCGGTACGTTTATAGGGCCGATCGGAGCGGCAATCGCGATGAATCATGGTGGTCCTGCAGGGCTCTATCATTGGATCAGCCTATGTCTGGCAGTTAGTGGAGTCACCACGTTAATGGCTTTGCTGAATACACGAAGACGATGTTGCCCACTTTGAGCCAGGTGTGTTGCAGTGATCAGCAGAGACCACCACCCAAAGTGTTCAAGTTGCTTTTTATTTTGCGTGAGATCAGATATAAAACTGATAAATTGCCGAAAAATTGGGAGTGGAAGAAAATGGATCTCGACTGAGCAAGAAATCAAGAAATTGAAACTTAGCTCAACGGAGAATATCCATGTCTTCCGAATACACTTCGAACGCCACAACCGCAGGCGTAAACTACACGGTATCGTCGCTGTCGGAGCGACCTGATTTGACCGACGAACATCAAACCACCGGCGGCTCTGCCTGGCCTGAATTCATGATTCACGACCCTGTTGCGATTGCCAACTGGGACAAGATGATGTCTTACTTTGCGGGCGACCAGCTTTCTATGCTTGTCGAAGGCCAAATCGCAGCTGTCATAAACATGGTACCTATCAGGGTAGAAACCGACCTGATCCAACTGCCTGATCGGGGTGTGGACTGGGGCGTCGAAAAATCGGTGGAAGACCATGAGAACAGCACTCCACCGAATGCGATGATGGGCTTGCAAGTCGTTATCGGCAAAAATTTCAGAGGACAAAGACTCAGCGAAATTGCAACGCAGGAAATGATCGTTCACGCCAGAAAGCGTAATTGTGACTTCGTTTTGTTGCCCGTCAGGCCCAATGGAAAGCATGCCTATCCATTGATTCCAATGGATCAATACATCAATTGGGAAAGAGCGGATGGGCAACCGTTCGACAATTGGCTTCGCATTCACAAGCGATTGGGCGGCAAAACAATCAAGGTTTGCCATCAATCCATGATCATACCTGGGACAATCGCTGAGTGGGAGAGCTGGACGGGGCAGAAATTTCCTGGGTCAGGTCAATACATAGTTCCGTTCGCTCTCAATCCAATTGATATAGATGTCGACCAAAATACTGGACGCTACGTAGAGCCGAATGTATGGGTCGCGCATCGTACCGGATAGCTAGCAAACGAAGCAAAGAGCGCGTCACATCTGAGCCGACCTGAAGTGGCGCGTAATATATTGTCGATGCAGAATGGTTAGTAAGCCGAATCCCAAACCACCAATACAATGTCTGAACTGGGAAAAAGCCTCGGTTGGCCTGCCTGAAACAGAAACCCAAATTCAAGCAATGGAAGATGTAAAGCAGGCGCATCAATAGAGGGTTTTACGATAGCGCATCTCAACATGAGACTGTTCAACACAGTCAATATCCATCTCTGAGTGGTCTCGAACAATTTCATAAAGAGACGGAATCGGGCGTTCTGCAGGCCAGGCTTCTGGGTGCCAAAGGCTCGCTCTCACCAGGGCTTTGCCACAATGAGTGAATATCTCTTCGGCCGTAATGCGGAGAACTGTTTTGGGGCTTCGCCTATTGATTTGAAATTTGTCACAAAGGCCAGGTTCATCGATGATTTCTGCGGTTCCGTTTACGCGCAACGTTTCGGCAACGGTTGGTACCATAAAGACAAGCGCCACTTTGGGATGCGCCAAAATATTCAGCAGCCCGTCAATGCGATTATTTCCAGGGCGATCCGGAATGAGCAGAGTTTTGTCAGATTCCACCGTTACAAATCCCGCGGGATCACCTTTGGGCGATACATCGAGATTGGTTCCGTCCGAAGTGGCCAGAACAAGGAAAGTCGAATGCTCAATGAATTGCCGGCAATGCTTGTCAAACCTTGAAATCACTTTTGCCGCAGCATGTGGTGACGGGTTACCATAGATTTCCCGGAGTTTCTGCGGCGTCATCATATTTGTTCATTCCAAAACGTTTCGAAATTAGGCCCCAAATACAACAACCCACACAACAGACCTTTAGGCCATCAAGTAGGTGCAAAGGTAGACAGATTGCGTTTGGTGCCAATACTAAATCGGAAAGCTGCATCTTAGGTAAGCGCGCGAGCTACTATCGGATTAATCAAGTCAGGATGGGTTAGCCTTGCCGCGGTGATGTGTGACCTTTTGAGGGAGCAGGCGCTTGCTTATGTCGAGAGCGCGGTTGCAGGTAAACGGTCTTGAAGATCGAGGTGAGCAGCCTTATTTGACGGGTCCAACCTGATTGTTAGTGCATGATCGGCCTGTGTTCCATCGGGATGACGGTTTCGGGCGCTGGTGCTGCCTGTCTAGGTCAGTGGGCATCCTGGCACACGCCTGGGAGCAGACCCAACAAGGCGGCCGTAATAAAGGTCCATTACCCAAGGGGCACCTATGGGCGTATCTCAATTCAAGTGAGAAATGATACGATTTTCACTCTTGTTCTGATGTCGGCAAAGCGCAACAAGCCGCCATTGGTGCACGCGCAACGAACTTGCACTTTGTCCGCATAGCCGCATCAGTCTCAAAATGTCTGGATACGTTCAATTCGCATGTAATTGGTTGGCAAAGATATAGAAAGTGGTAGTTAATGTCGTACGAAAATATAAATGAGGTAAAAAATAAATATCAGTGTAATATAAGAAATATATGGATGATCCTCGGTCCGCCAAAAAAATCCCATAAGACGACGCGTAGCTCCGCTTTTTTGCAATAGAACTTTGCGGTTGTACCACATAGTTTTGCATACGCTTTTGTGGCGTCGTTAAGTGTATTTCCCTTCAAATCTGGTTTTGAACGAAGCACGTCAGGGCGCGTGTTTCTAAAACCCGCTCGCGGCGAGGGTTGGGGTAGCAAGTACAATACAATTTGACAGAGCTGGCGCGGCGCGCATGCATTCGCTGAGGATAGGGTATTCTCCCGAGAATGAGATGTGTTCATATCCCATGGCCGCGGAAGTTTTTCGTCAGATCGGATGTGGGCGAAACGTGTGAAATGCTTCAGGCCCCCAGAAATGATTTCAGCGCTTTGATCATGGCCATGAAACGGCCGCACTGATGGCTTGTTTGACGAGGCATTTTCATTCAAAAACAGAACAGTATTTGTGCTCTATGGCTCATTCGGGTCTTTTGGCCGCAACGAGACCCAGCAGCCTGGCGGTTTCCATAGACAGAATGTCACTATTCAGCCCCTGACGGGATTGGTAGCTCCGGAGCGCAGCGCGCGTACGTGCGTTCATCTGACCGGTGATCGGGCCTCGGTAATATCCGCGTGCGGTCAGCGCACGTTGGAGGCTGGCAACGAATTCAGGCGTCATGGTGCCAGTGCACGGGATTTCGAACTGGGTTTCTACGCGCTCCTGTACGATCACCTGGCGGGTCTCGGTTTTGTAGGCCGTCGGTTGAGGGGCGGCTCCATCCTCATGTGTTTCGTTTGGCTTGAGCTCGGTCTGCTCAGTCACTGTTTCGACCACCGCGGGCGTCACATTCCGGCCCCAGCAGATGCCGGGTGTTACGCCTGGAGCTGACGCGGTACGAGATGTCGGATGATCAGCCTCTGCACCCGGCAGGCGATTGTCGCAGGCCGTTGTGACGCTGGCGGCCAGCAATAGGGTTGGCAGGTGGCGGATCATGCGCGGCGAAATCAATGCCTCTGTTTTTCGCAAAGCCTAGCGAGTTTCAGCGGGCAGGGAAAGGTGGCGCATCGGTGCATGTGCGACGGAGATTTAAGCGCTGAGAGTGACCATATTGCGGGTTTTACGGCGGAAGCTTGAGAACATGGCGGGAACAAAGTGATTATTGTCGCATCTCTTTGCTGTTGGGGTCGCAAAAGGGGCTGGCAACAGCCATATGGCTTGGCTAGGTAGCGCTGAGGAAATTTGTGAAGGGGAGAAGGTTCGCATGGCGAAAATCACCTATATCGAACATAACGGCACGGAACATGACGTAGAGGTCGCCAATGGTCTGACCGTCATGGAGGGCGCACGCGACAACAATATTCCCGGGATCGAAGCCGATTGCGGCGGCGCCTGTGCCTGTTCGACCTGCCATGTTTATGTGGCTGAGGACTGGGTCGAAAAGCTGCCGCAGAAGGACGATATGGAAGAGGACATGCTGGATTTCGCGTATGAGCCCGATCCGGCCCGTTCGCGTCTGACCTGTCAGCTCAAGGTAACGGATATGCTGGATGGGCTGGTCGTGCAGATGCCCGAGAAGCAGATCTGAGCTTGGACAGGGCGCGGCGTCTACCGTTGTGTCCCCGGTGCAGTATCGCCCGCCGCGCGCTGCTATTGTTCTGCTTTTCGCTGGCGTTGCTGGGCGCGTCCCCCGGTGTCGCGCAGGAGATTTCTGGCGCCGAATACATCACGCCAACCCGCGCCTATCCTCACGGCGCTCTTGGCGATGAGCTTGAATGGGCGGCTGTCCGGATCACCGTATCGCGGCAGACGCTCAACGGAGGCAGCCTTATCAGCGGACATCTCAATTTGACTTACGATATCGGTGCGCCGCAGAAAATGGTCTTCGAAGACACCGCACCGCGGCTGTGGGATATCGACGGCGATGGCAGCCCCGAGGTCGTGGTCGTGCTCAGTCATCAGAATTTTGGCGCCCAGCTTGCGGTGATTGCCTATCGGGGCGGTGAGTTCAACTATCTGGCGGCAACGCCCTTGATCGGAACACGCTTTCGCTGGCTGGCGCCGGTCGGAGCGGCTGATTTGGATGGGGACGGGCATGTAGAAGTTGCTTTCATCCTTACGCCGCACCTGTCGAAGACCCTCCAAATCTGGCGCTATCGTGATGGTGCTTTCAGACTTGTCGCGCACAAAACGGGTCTGACCAATCATCGGATCGGTTGGAATCATATTCCTGGTGGATTGCGTGATTGTGGCGGGGCCGTCGAACTGATCACGGCAAATGCGGACTGGTCTCGCATCGTTGCGTCGCGCCTTGAGAGCGGATCAATCCAGTCGCGCGAGGTAGCCGCCTATACCGGACCCGAAAGCCTGAACGCCGCACTGGATTGCTCCTGATTTCATCGTTCCGGCACATATTCTGGTGTTGTGGCGGGCAACGCCCCCCATCTCCGCCGGTTGCATGAGAAACACCGCAGGGGCGTCAGAGCGCCCGCCAGCCTATGTCGCGCCGGCAAAAGCCTTCGGGCCAGTCGATCTGGTCGACCATCGCGTAGGCCCTTTCTGCGGCTTCCGATAGCGACGCACCGCGCGCCGTCACATTCAGGACGCGCCCGCCTGTCGCTGTGATCTGTCCGCCCTGTCGAGACGTTCCAGCGTGGAAGACCATATGGGCGCTGTCTTCCGCGCAGCTTTCAAGCCCGCTGATAACGCTGCCTTTCTGGTAGTAGCCGGGATAGCCGTTGGCCGCCAGCACCACCGTCAGCGCGTGATCATCGGCCCAGTTCACCCGAGCCTCGGCCAACTGTCCCCCCGCCGACGCCTGTAGCAGGTCCAACACCTGCGCGCCTAGGCGCATCATCAGCACCTGGCATTCCGGGTCGCCAAAGCGGACATTAAATTCGATCAGCTTAGGCTGGCCGTCCTTGATCATCAGACCGGCGAATAGGACGCCTTGAAACGGCGTGCCGCGCCGCGCCATTTCCGCCAGCGAGGGCCGGATAATCTCGGTCAGGGCCTTTTCGGTCACCGCATCGTTCATCACCGGAGCTGGGCTGTAGGCGCCCATGCCGCCGGTATTCGGCCCGGTATCGCCTTCACCGACGCGCTTGTGATCCTGCGCGGTGCCGATCGGCAGCGCCGTCTCGCCGTCACAGAGCACAAAAAACGAAGCCTCCTCACCGTCGAGATATTCCTCGATCACCACTTCGGCGCCAGCCCCGCCAAACGCACCGCCGAACATATCGTCGATCGCGGCCAGGGCCTCGTCTTCAGTCATGGCCACGATCACACCTTTCCCCGCAGCCAGACCATCGGCCTTGATCACGATAGGGGCGCCCTGGGCACGGACATAATCGCGGGCGGGCTCGGCTTCGGTAAATCGTGCATAAGCTGCCGTGGGTGCGCCTGCAGCGTCGCAGATTTCCTTGGTGAAGCTTTTGCTGGCTTCCAGTTGCGCCGCAGCGCGTGATGGGCCGAACACCAGGAAACCTGCCGCGCGCAGGTCGTCGGCCACACCGGCGGCCAGAGGTGCCTCGGGCCCGACGATCACCAAGTCGATGGCGTTTGCCTCGGCGCAGGCAACCACGGCGGTCCCGTCCATGATGTCCAGATCGGCGCAATCGGCTATGTCCGCAATACCGGCATTGCCCGGTGCCACGATCAGCTTGTCACATTTGGGGTTCTGCATTACTGCCCAGGCAAGCCCATGTTCACGCCCGCCGCTGCCCAAGATCAGAATGTTCATCCGCCCCTCCATATTGCCGATCAGCGTCTGAATAGGCGTGGGCGGTGCCAGAGGCAAGCGCGTGTGGCCGGTGATCTTTTCATTATCATCCGGATCGGTCATTGATGGGGTATGAATGACCTGATTGATGATCCGCTGCCGGGGCAGAACCTGCCCGAATATACCGTCTCGGAAATCTCCGGAGAGGTGAAACGCACCCTTGAGGGCACCTTTGGCCGGGTGCGCATCCGTGGCGAGGTGGGGCGCGTTTTCAAGGCGCGGTCGGGTCACCTCTATTACGACATCAAGGATGACAGGAATGTGCTGGCCTGCACGACCTGGAAAGGCCAGGTCGCCGCGTTGTCAGTGGTGCCCGAAGAGGGGCTTGAGGTTGTCGTGACCGGGCGCCTGACCTCGTTTGGGGCGCAATCGAAATATAACCTGAATGTGGATGAGGTGGCGGTTGCCGGGCAGGGCGCGTTGATGGCCTTGTTAGAGAAACGGCGCAAGCAACTGGCCGAAGAGGGACTGTTTGACCCCGGCAGGAAAAAGCCGCTGCCCTATCTTCCGGAAATCATCGGGGTTGTGACCTCGCCGTCGGGCGCGGTCATCCGCGATATTCTGCATCGCCTCAGGGATCGGTTTCCGCGCAAGGTGCTGATCTGGCCTGTAGCCGTCCAGGGGGCCAATTGCGCGGCCGAAGTGACGCGTGCCATTAACGGGTTCAATGCATTTAGCCCTGGCGGTTCGCTGCCACGCCCCGATCTGATCATCGTGGCGCGGGGCGGCGGGTCGATCGAAGATCTGTGGGGTTTCAACGAAGAACCCGTTGTGCGGGCCGTCGCTGCAAGTGATATCCCGCTGATTTCCGCCGTGGGGCATGAGACCGACACAACCTTGATTGATCACGCTTCCGACAAGCGCGCGCCAACCCCGACGGCGGCGGCGGAAATGGCGGTTCCAGTACGGCTGGAATTGATGGCCTGGCTGGACGGGCAGGATGCACGGCTGACCCATGCACTGACATCCGGCATTTCCACCCGAGGTCAGAGATTACGCGATCTGTCCCGTGCCTTGCCGCGCGTAGACACGTTGCTGGACAGTCCGCGCCAGCGACTGGACACATGGTCTGAAAGATTGCCTGCAGCGCTGATAAGGTCGGTTCAAGGGCGCCGGGTGAAGCTTTATGAGGCGGCAGGTGCCCTGCGTCCGGCGTTGTTGCGGCGCGCGGTGGACGGCGACCGGCAACGGTTAGAGAGCACCTCGGCACGCCTGAACCTGCGCGCTTTGCAGGCTGATACAAGCCGGAAAGCACAGGAACTGGACCGGCTTTCCAATCGTTTTTCCGACGTGGCAACACGCCAGATCGACCGGTGGCGTGATCGGCTTGTTGCTGCCGACCGGTTGCGCGAAACGCTCAGCTACAAAGCCACGCTGAAGCGCGGTTATGCGGTGGTTAGGGGCGATGGAGCGGTTGTGATATCAAAACAGGCGGCGGCCAAGGCGGCTGCGCTTGAGATTGAATTCTCCGATGGCCGCCTGACGCTTGATCGCGCTGGAAAGCCTGCGCGGAAACCAACAAAACCGAAACCGGGCGCTCCGGATCAGGGCAATCTTTTCTGAGCGTGGCGTAGAGTGGGTTTTCCGCTGCGGAAACAGTAAATAATCAATAATGTATCAGATACCCGGGAAAATTTCGGTATTATCCATAATTTCAGGTTGAATATATGAAACTATGCGCCGACTTCTGGACCTAGGCAGGTCAGAGCTTCGCGGCTTTTTTTGACTTCGTAGAGCACGGTCTGATCCGGGTCGCTTTCAAAAATTGCAACCAAACCACCTGAGGACCGGCGAAAGCTCCAGCACTGGGGATCTGGCTTGTTTTCGTAGACAAAGCAGATGTGCTCACCCTCTTGATACCAGGTGCCGTTTTCGCATTTTCCGTCCAGAAATGACCATATCACCCGCCGGTCGCTTAGGTATTCCTCGGCGCCGTAAGGCTGCCCTTGACTGCCATAAAAGAACGTCTTGTCGCGGGTGTAAGCGTCGAACTCAGCCGCCGTCATCGGGGCGTCGGACAGCGCGGTCGTTCCGATGCCGGTCATGAGCAGGGTCAGGATGAGTGTTCGCATGTTCCGACACTGCCAGAACCGCCCGCGGCACGCTACCCGATTTCGCATGGGCAAGTACTGCGGGCGGGATGTCGCGTGACGTGACCTGTGTCGGTTCGGTCCAGACCGGATGCCAGCGCAGGCACCGCGCGTCCATCACCCGGCGCCAGAACGGCGGGACAAGCGCGATGCCCGCCATCACAGGAAGCGAGTAGGGCAGACAGGGCATCTTGTCCTCGTCGAGTTGAAGGGCAGGGTAGGGACGTGATGGTGCCATATGATGATCGGAATGACGGGGTGCGTTCAGTGTCATTGCCGACGTGAACCAGTGGGGTGCGTTCCAGGAATGTTGTGGCCCGATGGGTTCCAGCCGACCATCGGCCAAAGCATATCGCCGCAACCCGTAATGTTGCACGTAATCGGACATCAGGATCTGCAGTTGTGAATAAATCGCGATAACGACCAAGGCCGACAGCCCCGGCAATCCTGCACCGACATAGGCGCCGATGATCACCGCCGAAGCGACTGTGAGGTAAAGCACATAGGGGTGCTGCACCAAAGGCTGGCCTTTTCTCAGTCGGTTTTCGGCATGCAATCCTGCCATGAAACCGGCAGGCCAGGTCCGCAATACAAAACTGTAAAAGCTTTCCCCCAGCCGGGCGCTGTTGGGATCGGCATCGTTGCCCACATAAACGTGATGAACCCGCAGATGCGCGCTGGCATGATGGCCAAACAACATCGAGCTATACACCAGTTGGCCCAGCAAATGTTTGGACCGCGTGGATTTATGGATCAGCTCATGTGCGACCGGGTGTGAAATCTGTCCCAACAGTATCGAAACTGCCACTGCAATCACGGCGCGATCAAGCAGGCTTAGTCCACTCTGTCCTGCGACGGCCCAGACACTGAGTGGGAGGATTGCAAGATGCGACAGGCCCAGCAGCACAAGCAGGTTGTTGCTGGCCGGAAACTCCGCATCGGGGGGGGCGTTTTCAATTTCTTCCGGGGCGAGGCGATCAAGTGAAAAGGCTAGTAGCGTCAGAAACGCAAGGCTACCCCACGCCCATATCCCACCCCATGCTATGGCAGCGGCAATCAGCAAGAACGGGCAGAGGGTGGCGATGGCAAACAGCAGCATACAGGCGCTTTCAAACTCGGAACGATGCTATCGTTAACGAAGATTTCGGCGCATAGAGGGCAAAATCTTGAGCATTTTGCGTATGGCCCAACGCTTCCGGACGGGTGAGTGTCGCTTTTGCTCTCGCTTTGACCCGTCGGGGCCGCTATTTGTCGGACCGGAATGAAGTCAGAGGGCATCGCATGGCACTGGATGAACGCAAGGGCGTCTGGAAATCGGGCAAGGGCAAGGGACGGCGGACACCCAAAGGTCGTCAGCTGGAAGATCAGCCCTGGGCCGAGGTGCAGGAACTCTTGGGCGATGCGCCGCGTCGGCGTGATCTGCTGATCGAATATCTGCATCTGATGCAGGACAAGTTCGGTCATCTGTCTGCGGCGCATCTGCGGGCGCTGGCCGAGGAAATGCGTATCGCGCAGGCAGAAGTGTATGAAGTCGCGACATTTTATGCTCATTTCGACGTCGTGAAAGAGGGCGAGACCCCGCCGCCCGCTCTGACAATCCGGGTCTGCGATTCGCTGGCCTGTGAACTGGCTGGTGCGCAGCAGTTACAGAAGGCGCTGGAAGACGGGTTGGACGCATCCGAAGTCCGCGTTCTGTGCGCGCCCTGCATGGGGCGTTGCGATACGGCGCCGGTGCTGGAACTGGGCCACAACCACATCGATCATGCCACGCCGGAAAAGGTGCAGGCCGCGATTGCTGCGAACGATACCCACGCGCATGTACCGACCTATCAGGGTTTTGATGCTTACCGTGGCGTGGGCGGGTACGCGACGTTGGCAGAGGTGCACGCCAAAGGTGATTTCGAGACCATCCAGCAAACATTGCTCGATTCGGGCCTGCGCGGTCTGGGCGGCGCAGGGTTTCCGTCAGGGCGAAAATGGGGGTTTGTGCGTGCGGCCGAAGGCCCGCGTTACCTGGCCGTAAACGGCGATGAGGGCGAGCCCGGAACCTTCAAGGATCGCTTTTACCTTGAACGGGAACCTCATGTTTTCCTTGAAGGAATGCTGATCGCGGCATGGGCGGTAGAGGCCGAAACCTGCTTCATCTACATGCGCGACGAATATCCCGCCGTGCTCGAGATCCTGCGTCGTGAAATCAAGGCGCTGGAAGATGCTGAGTTGGTCGCGCCCGGCTATATCGACCTGCGCCGCGGCGCTGGTGCCTACATCTGCGGTGAAGAAAGCGCGATGATCGAATCGATCGAGGGAAAGCGCGGCCTGCCGCGCCACCGTCCGCCTTTTGTTGCGCAGGTCGGTGTTTTCAACCGACCCACCTTGGTGAACAACGTTGAGACGCTCTACTGGGTCACGAAAATCTTGCGCGACGGCGGAGAGATTCTGAGCGGTGTAGAAAAGAACGGCCGTAAAGGTTTGCGCTCCTTCTCGGTTTCTGGTCGCGTCAATAAGCCCGGCGTACACCTGTTACCCGCCGGGTCGACGATGAATGACATTATCGATGCCTGTGGAGGGATGCTGGACGGGCATAACTTCAAGGCCTACCAGCCGGGCGGCCCCTCGGCAGGGCTGCTGCCCGCGTCGATGGCCGACATCCCGATGGATTTCGATGTCTTGCAGGAACATGGCACCTTCATCGGTTCTGCCGCGATCGTGGTGCTGTCGGATCAGGACAGCGCGAAAGAGGCGGCGTTGAACATGCTGCGATTCTTCGAGGATGAAAGCTGTGGCCAGTGCACACCTTGTCGCGTCGGATGCGAAAAGGCAGTCAAGCTGATGCAGGCGGATAAATGGGACCAGCCGCTGCTGGAAGAATTGTGCACGGCGATGGCAGATGCTTCGATCTGTGGCCTGGGGCAGGCAGCACCGAACCCGATCCGCTTGACCATGAAACACTTCCCTGACGAAGTTTGACGGTTTTCCTGCCGGCACTTAGCGCACTATGTGCGCTGATTTACTGGGTGCGATATTGCTATCGGGGCCCGTCGGTCGCGCGTACCATACTCAAAACCGGCGCGGTCGGGGTGCTGGCCGTGGTGGCATGGGTTGAGGGCGGACCGATACTGTTGGTACTGGCGCTGGTTTTATCGGTCGTCGGGGATCTGGCCCTGTCGCGCAATGGAGATCGGGCTTTCCTGATCGGGTTGGCCAGTTTCGCACTGGCGCATCTGGCTTACATCCTGCTCTTTGCGTCGCTGGCGGCAAGCGCCCCTCTGCTCCTGCCTGTCATCGCTCTCATTGCCTATGCGGTATCAACCGAATTCTGGCTGACACCCTATACCGGTGACCTGCGAGCGCCGGTCAGGCTCTACGTGGTTTTGATCACCGGTATGGGTGTGTCGGCCCTGGCGCTGCCGGAAGGCTTGGTACTGGCCCTCATCGGGGCGGCGGCCTTCATGGCATCAGATACGCTCCTGGCCCTCCAGATGTTTCGCCTTCCGCTGGACAGTCCGTGGAAAATGGCGATCGAACGCGGGGTGTGGGTGCTCTATTATGGGGCGCAGGCCCTGATCGCCTCGGCGATCCTCGGCTGAGGCTTCCATCTGCCGGTAATCCGCATTAGGTGGAGGTAAAGCATCGGCGCAGAGGTCGCATCGAGGGGGCGCATGGCGTTTTTCAAGAAACTCAAGGAACGGCTGTTCCGGTCTTCGTCGAAAATCGAGGAAGGCCTTGACGCGATCGTCGAAGAGGGCGGCGAAGAAGAAGTGATCGAGCTCGAGACCCCGGTGGTTGACGTCCCTGAGCCCACCGCCGAGACCCTTCCAGAGCCAGAGCCAGAGCCAGAGCCAGAGCCAGAGCCAGAGCCAGAGCCAGAGCCAGAGCCAGAGCCAGAGCCAGAGCCAGAGGTGCTTGCAGCACAGGCCGAATCTATGACCATTTCCGCGGAACCGGTTCCGGAACCGGAACCCGCGCGCAAAGCGCAAAAGCCGGGCCTGCTGGGGCGTTTGCTGGGCCGTACCGAGAAGAAAACTGTTATCCGCCGTGCGTTGGATGATGACATGCTGGAGCAACTCGAAGAGCTGTTGATCACCGCCGACATGGGCGTGGACACGGCGTTGCGGGTGACAGCCAACATGGCCGAAGGGCGGATGGGAAAGCGTCTTTCAACGCAGGAAATCAAAGAGTTGCTATCGGCCGAAGTCACCCGGATCATGGAGCCGGTTGCGCGCCCGATGCCACTCTACCCCAAAAAACCGCAGGTCGTACTTGTGGTGGGCGTGAATGGCTCGGGTAAGACCACGACCATCGGCAAGTTGGCCAGCCAGTTTCGTGCGGCTGGCAAATCAGTGGTCATCGCCGCGGGCGATACGTTCAGGGCGGCGGCGGTAGAGCAATTGCAGATCTGGGGTGACCGCGCAGGTGTGCCAGTGCTGACTGCGCCCGAAGGCTCGGACCCGGCCAGCCTGGCCTATGATGCGATGGAGCAGGCCCATAAGGACGGCGCGGACCTTCTGATGATCGACACAGCGGGTCGATTGCAAAATCGCGCTGACCTGATGGAGGAACTGGCCAAGATCGTGCGCGTGATCCGCAAGAAGGATGAAACCGCGCCGCATAACACTTTGCTGGTGCTGGATGCCACGACCGGTCAGAACGCGCTGAGCCAGGTCGAGACGTTTCAGAAACTGGCCGATGTATCAGGGCTGGTGATGACCAAGCTGGACGGCACCGCCAAGGGCGGCGTGCTGGTGGCACTGGCCGATAAGTTCGGCCTGCCGATTCACGCCATTGGTGTGGGCGAACAGATTGACGATCTGGCCCCGTTCGACCCGGAAGAGTTCGCCGCCGCCCTGACCGGGCTTGAGGGGCAGTGACCGCAGGGGATGCGCCTGATCTGACAAGGTGCGGGCATGAGTGACTGGCTGATCTCACTTGAAGGGACCGCTGAGGGCCGCAATCTTGCCCTTGTGCTAGCGCTGGTCGCGGCTTTTTTGCACGCGATTTTCGGCGCGTTGCAAAAGGGTCGTTTCGACCCCTGGCTGACACGAGGGGCGATCGATGTCTGGCTGTTTCTGCTGGCCGCACCGCTGGCGCTGTTTGTCGTGCCTTTTCCAGAATCGCATATGTGGCCCATTTTCGCAGGCGCGGTTGCGATCCATGTGATCTATAAGATGTTACAGGCGCAGGCCTATACCAAGGGTGCCTACACGGTGGTTTATCCGGTGGTGCGTGGCACCGGGCCGCTTTTTGCCGTCATCGGCGCCTATCTGATCTTTTCCGAAACGTTTACAGCGACCCAATGGCTGGGCGTGGTGGTCTTGCTGACCGGTATTTTTGGCCTGGCGGTCTACAATCTGATCTTTCTGGTCACTGATCGCGACACCCTGCCGATCGCGCTTATTCTGGCGGTGCTGACCGGCCTGCTGGTGGCGCTCTACACGACCTATGACGCTTACGGTATCCGCGCCACGGCGGACCCGTTTTCGTTTCTGGCATGGTTTTTCATGTTTGAGGGCATGACATTGCCGACGGTCGCTTATCTGCGCTGGCGCAACATGCCGGACCGTCCGCCCATGGTGCCCTTGCTGAGGCGCGGATTGATTGGCGCGCTGGTGGCGTTTTCCTCGTTCGGGTCGATCATGCTGGCCACAAGGCTGGACAAGGTGGGGGAGGCAGCGGTACTGCGCGAGACATCAGTTGTCTTTGCCGCCCTGATCGGCTGGCTGGTACTGCGTGAAACGGTCGGCCCACGCCGGATTGCCCTGATGGCATTGATTGCCGCGGGTGCGGTCATAGTTGAAATGGGTGGATAACAAGGAGTGACCCGGCAATGGCCGAGAAAAAGATCGATGGCAAACTGAAAACCGCGTTGGAGCTGGGGCCGATCCTCGCGTTTTTCGTGGCTTATCTCTGGCTTAAGGACCGCGTCTTTATCATCGGCGGCACTGAATATGCCGGGTTTGTCGTTGTAACGGCGGGCTTTATCCCGATCTTCCTTCTATCGATGGCAGTTCTTTGGAAACTCACCGGCCACCTGTCGAAGATGCAGGTCGTCACCGCCGTGTTGATCGTGGTTTTCGGCGGTCTGAGCGTCTGGTTCAACGAGCCTAAGTTCTTCAAGATGAAACCCACGATTATTTATCTCTTATTCGGGGCCGCTTTGGGCCTGGGCCTGATGCGTGGGCAATCCTATTTGCAATCGGTGATGGAGGGGCTGATGCCCCTGACGGATGAGGGATGGATGATTCTGACGCGGCGTTTGATGATATTTTTCCTGGCGCTTGCAGTGCTGAACGAAGTGATCTGGCGAACCCAGACCGAGGAGACTTGGGTTTACTTCAAGACCTTCGGGCTGACAGCGGCGATGTTCATCTTTTTCATGACGCAGGGGCGCCTGTTCAGCGAGCACGGAACTGGCGAGGACGAGGCCGAATAGGTGATGCGGGCGGGCCATTTGGCAAAATAAGATTTGAATACCCCCGAAAACCCATGTCGCCGTCGATTTTAGGCCGCATTTCATCCGTAAACGATGGGTCATGATAAAACGCGTCGCACATCGGTTCTGTTATCTGGCAACCTCGATCCCCCCGATCAGGCCTGCGAACCTGTTGCCGGTGCTTGTCATGATCATGTTGTGGGTTGGATTGCGCTATTGCGGCGTGTCGGAAAACCAGGCCTTCGTGATCGGCTGCGTGGCGGCACAGGCCTATACGATCTGGCGCAACCTGCCCGGCGCGGCGCGCAGTCTTCAATATGTCGAGCGCGGCAAGCCGAGAATGCTGATCTTTCCCGTCAGCATCATAATTGTCTTCGCGGGCGTTCAACTCTGGATCGGAAGTCCGCTTTTCACTCAAAGGGTGCTGACCTTTTTCTGCGCGTTTTTCCTCGGCGTGATGATCTGGGGAATATTGCGCGAACGCGAGATGCTGGAACGGGTTGTGCCAAAAGGGCGCATGTCAGAACAGGTCAGCGCGCCGGTGAGCCTGCTGCGGATCAATGCGATCGTCGCAGCCATCGTGATCGGGGTGAATGAGACGCTTATCGCGTTTGAAACCCTTGCCGTGTGGATAAGCGCGATGCCGATCCTGTTTCTTGTGTTGCACGCATTCTATTGGCTGATGGTGTTGTCGGTCCTGCCCGCGCCTGACCATCAGTCGCGGGCCTGATCAAAACCTTCAATTATCGTCTTAATGCCGTCCCTGAGCGGCCAGCCGGTTAGAACTCGGTCCGGAAGGGCATGATCCGCGACCAACGAGGTTCAGCTCGCGTGGGCAGCACTTGCCTCAGATGTGCAAGATCGATCTGATCACTACGGCGCAGAAGGGTACGGTACAGGCTGAACACCCCCGGGCGCATATAAGATGACCAGTGGCAGATACGAGTGCGTGGCGGCGCAATCTTGAAGCCGCAGCGCCGCAGGATACGAAGCGTTTCCGGATTGTCCATCTGCAGTGTCAGCGTGTTGTGACGCGCGGGCATGTTGTTGCTCAGGCACCGGTCGCGCCGCAGCGGGGACGACACCAATCTTTCCAGCAGGAAATCGAAAAGATCGTTCTCGCGGCTGGTGATATTGATTAGCTCGGCGGTTTTTCCTGCGGCGCTGTCCAGTGCGGCCTCGGCGTTGCTGCCAAATTCGGCGCCCGACAACAGGATGATGCGGTCCAGACTGTCGGCGGGCAGATGCGGTAATGCGCTTAACACGACACGGGCACCAAGCGAATGGGTCAGGGCGTGAATCGGCCGGGTTGGTGCGTGCCGGTGGATCAGGGTTATCAGCCGCGCCAGAGACTGCCCTGCTTTTTCTGCCTCGCCATAAGCCTGCCAGATCGTGCCCCGTGCGGGCCAGCCAAAGGCGATTCCCAGCCCTTCGCGGCTCACGCCGCTGCCAAAGCCAAGACCACGCGGCCAGCTTAGTGTTTTTCGGCAGTCTCGGCGCGTCTTCATGCCCAGAATGTTTTCATGCGGGCAGGATGATGATTGATATGGCGCGTATTTGTACCCGTGAATCATCAGGATGACGGGGCCCAAATGTTGCAGGCCGCGTGAAAGCGCAGGCAGCAATGGCCGCCTGTTGCCATGCAGTTCGGGACCATCTTCGCCTGCATTTATCCTGAGGAGTGGCATGTTGCCGGGTATCCGTTATCCGTCTCGCGAAACGCGCAGGTGAACATTATCGTGAATTTGCTGAAGCCCGGGTTAAGGGGCTGACCTGCTGTTGACGGATGCCTGTCGCAGCGCTAAAGAACCCACGTGGCGATTTGTTACCGGATTGCGGGCCACGTTAAACATCACCGCTAAAGAGGTCAGACGGAGGAACTCCTTTCGCTTGACCGCGATGGGGGTTTTTTTGTGGGCTGAGAGCGCCCGGAGGACGATATGACTGATACTCGAAATACACGTACCAAGCTGGTTCATGGCGGGACGCGCCGCAGCCAGTATAACGAGGTGAGCGAGGCAATTTTCCTGACCCAAGGCTTTGTCTATGACAGTGCCGAAGCTGCTGAAGCGCGGTTTCTGGAAAGTGGGCCGGATGAATTCATTTATGCCCGCTATGGTAATCCCACCGTCGCGATGTTCGAAGAGCGCATCGCAGCGCTGGAGGGAAGCGAAGATGCCTTTGCCACGGCCAGCGGTATGGCGGCTGTTTCCGGTGCGCTGATGGCGATGCTGTCAGCGGGCGAGCATGTTGTTGCGGCCCGTGCGCTGTTCGGCTCTTGTCTTTATGTGCTTGAGGAAATCCTGACCCGCTACGGTGTCGAGGTTACATTCGTAGATGGCACCGACCTTGATCAGTGGCGCAGCGCCATCCGCAACGATACCAAAGCGGTCTTTTTCGAAACCATCGCCAACCCGACGCTGGAAGTGGTAGATATCGAGGGCGTGGCGGGCCTGGCCCATGCGGTGGGTGCGCAGGTGGTGGTAGACAATGTCTTTGCCACGCCGGTTTTCTCGCGGGCGATCGCGCAGGGGGCCGATGTCGTTGTCTATTCGGCCACGAAACACATAGATGGTCAGGGCCGAGCCCTTGGTGGCGTGATCCTGGGGACCCGCGAGTTTATCCGCGGTACGATTGAACCCTATATGAAGCATACCGGCGGCTCGATGTCGCCATTCACGGCATGGGTGATGCTGAAGGGGCTGGAGACGATTGATTTGCGGGTGCGGGCGCAGGCGGCATCAGCATTGGCGCTGACCGACGCTCTGCAGGGCCATGCCAAGCTGAAAAGGGTGATCTACCCGGGCCACAGCTCGCACGCGCAACATGAACTTGTCGCGCGACAGATGGGCAAAGGAGGCACCGTGTTGTCGCTTGACCTGGCAGGGGGAAAGGCGGCGGCATTTCGCTTCCTCAATGCCCTCGAGATCGTGTTGATCTCGAACAATCTGGGTGATGCGAAGTCGATTGCGACCCACCCCGCGACCACGACGCATCAGCGGTTGCCGGACGATCAGAAATCCGACCTTGGAATTACACCTGGATTGATTCGACTGAGCGCCGGTATCGAGGACACAGATGATCTGGTGGACGACGTGTTGCAGGCGTTAGCAGCGGCGTGAAACCGCGTCTATCCAAGGGATTGGCTCGCGCGGGTCGCCTCTTGTCAGCCCGGTGGGCTGATATAAATCTTGCGCCCCTTCACGTTGGACGCCACTGATGCGATTAGCAATTTCCTTTGCCGCGCTATATATCTGGCCCTGTAGCATGAATTGAGGATCCGCCATGAATATGCAGCGACCAGATGTGGATACGTTCCCGCAGCGTGATGATGCCAACAAGGCGTTGGCAGTGTTGCGGGCTTGGGCGCGTTCGGCAACCCCCGAAGAAGTTGCCGACCTCGATCCGGCTATCGCCCGGTTGCTTCCCGAAAGCGAAGTGTCGAATTATCCCGCACTGGCGCGTGCTTTTCCCGAGGACTTTGCCGTGGATGAAGCGTATCGGGCGTCTTTGCCTGATCTGCAGAATGGCCCAAGCTCGCTTATCCGGGGCGCGAAACAGCATCTTCAACATGTGGGGATCTCGAATTTCCGCCTGCCCATCCGGTTTCATGCCCGCGATGACGATGATCTACGGCTGGAGACCTCGGTCACCGGCACGGTCAGCCTGGAGGCTGGCAAGAAGGGCATCAACATGTCACGAATCATGCGGTCATTTTACAAACACGCGCAGAAAACCTTCAGTTTCGAAGTGATCGAGGCCGCGTTGAAAGACTATATCAGCGATCTGGACAGTTTCGACGCGCGTATTCAGATGCGGTTTTCGTATCCGATGAAGATCAAGTCGTTACGGTCAGATCTGGAAGGGTTCCAGTACTACGACATCGCGCTTGAGTTGGTTGAGAAGAATGGCCAGCACCGCAAATTCATGCACCTGGACTATGTTTATTCCTCAACATGCCCCTGCTCTCTTGAACTCAGCGAACATGCCCGTCAGACCCGCGGACAGTTGGCGACACCGCATTCACAGCGGTCGGTGGCGCGCCTGTCGGTCGAAGTGCTGGGACATGACTGCCTGTGGTTCGAAGACCTGATCGACATGGCACGCGCGGCGGTACCAACAGAGACGCAGGTCATGGTGAAGCGGGAAGATGAACAGGCATTTGCCGAGTTGAACGCCGCCAACCCGATCTTCGTTGAAGATGCAGCGCGGTTGTTCTGTCAGAGGTTTCTGGCAGATGAGCGTATCGGGGATTTCCGCATTGTGGCGAGCCATCAGGAAAGCCTGCACAGCCACGATGCCGTGAGTGTGTTGACTGAGGGACCAACCTTTGCTGCCGACAGCCTTGATCCGAAACTGTTCAATACACTGTTTCACGCTGGCTGATCCGCGCTGCGCGCTATGTGACCCTGCGAAAGAACGTTGACGCGGTTTGGCGGCGGTTTCACGCAATTTCTTCCTTTTCTGGTTGACCATAGGACGGCATGAGGTTCAATCGCTCATACCGATTGTTAAATTCCGACTCAACAACCAGGAATAGAAAAATGAACCCTGTCTCGACCCAACTCGAAATGTCCGCCGCCAGCATCCGCCTCGCAGGTTATGTCATCGAGAGTAACTTGCGTGTAGCTCAGATCATCGGCAGGGCCGCCTTGAATTCCAACCCGTTCGCAGTGCCTGCAGATATGCGCAAGCATATTGCGACGGCAAGAAAAGCGCCGGCAACTGACGCTCAGGAGATCAAAAACGCTAAGGTGACCAAAAAGGTCGCGGCGAAGAAAAAAGCCGCAAAACCTACAGTGTCAAAGACAAGCAATGCCGCCGCGCCAGAGAAGATCAAGCAAGTCGCAACCAAACCCGCTAAAAAGTCAAAACCAGCCCAGTCCGCGTCTCAGAAATCTGTCCAATCTGGGAAACCGTTGCGTGAGAAGGTGGCTGCAACGGATGTTGCGGTGGCCAAGTCGGCGCCTAAACAGGATGCGACACCGTCCGCTGCAAAAAAGCCTGTGATTGCCAAGCCCGAGATTAAAACCCCTGAATTCAAGTCCCGGGTGAACCGAACCACAACGACAGTCCGCGCCGAGACGGCCAAGGTGGCGGCGCCTGAGGCATCTGCGACTAAGCCAGAGGCCACCAAGGCCGCAGCGGGTCGAGTCCAATCCGGAAATTCGACGGCTGCGAGCAAAAATCATCGCGAGCCATCGATGCCGACTGCGTTGCCTGCGCGTAACACGATCTCAAAGAAAGACTGAGATCAACATCCGGCAACGGTTGGCCTAAGATCGATCAAGCTTGACACTCCTGTCATGCGGAGACAAGTCTGCGCTTTATGATTGATCTGCGTCCCGTCGGCTATGTCATCGGCCTGATGGTTATGGTGCTGGGCCTTGCCATGTTCCTGCCGATGATGGTGGATGTCGCTGAAGGCCGCGGCCACTGGCCTGTTTTTGCCGAAAGCGGTATTCTTACAGTGCTGACCGGCGGGCTGGTTGCGTTGGCCTGCCGCAACGGCGTCCGCGCGGGATTGACGATTCAACAGACCTTTCTTTTGACCACCGGCGTCTGGGTGGCGCTGCCTATTTTCGGGGCGTTGCCCTTTGTTTTAGGGGCAACCGAGGCCCGTTTCGTCGATGCCGTCTTCGAAGCCATGTCGGGTTTGACCACGACCGGATCGACGGTTTTTTCCGGGTTGGATACATTGCCGAAAGGGTTATTGCTTTGGCGCGGTTTCACGCAATGGTTGGGCGGGATCGGCATCATCGTCGTGGCGATGGTTTTTCTGCCTGAATTGCGGGTTGGCGGGATGCAGATTTTCCGGACCGAAGCGTTTGACACCGATGGAAAGATCCTGCCACGCGCCACGGCGATCGCTTCGCAGATTTCTGTGATCTATCTCGCTCTTACGCTGGCCTGCGTCCTGACCTATTTCGTGCTTGGAATGAATGCATTTGACGCAACTGTACATGCGATGACAACGGTCGCCACCGGCGGGTTTGCCAATTACGATGCATCCTTCGGCGTCTTTTCCGGCGTTACCGAGTATGCGGCGTCGGTTTTCATGATACTCGCAGCGCTGCCGTTTGTTCGCTATGTGCAGCTGATTAATGGTAATGCCAAGCCGCTTTGGCGCGATAGCCAGATACATGTGTTTCTTCTGATGATCGCGGCACTGGTTCTGGTGACAGTGATCGCGCTGACAACAAATCTTCCTCATAGCTGGGAACAGGCCTTCCGCGAGGCGCTTTTCAATATCACCTCGATCATCTCCGGTACCGGCTATTCGTCAGTTAACTACATGAATTGGGGCGGGTTCCTGATCTGTGTCTTTTTCTTCGTCGGGTTGATCGGTGGCTGTGCTGGCTCGACGGCGTGCTCGGTCAAGATATTTCGATATCAGTTGCTGATTGCGTCGATCAAATCCCAGTTACGGCGTATCCGGTCACCCAACGGCGTCTTCGTGCCGCGCTATCAGGGCAAGAAAATCGATGACGATGTTCTGAATTCGGTCATGACTTTTTTCGTGTTCTTCGTTGGCACATTAGGGGTTGTGGCCGTGCTGCTGGGGTTGACGGGGCTGGATTTCACAACGTCGGTGTCGGGCGCTGCGACAGCGATTGCGAATGTCGGGCCGGGGCTGGGAGACATAATCGGTCCGTCGGGCAATTTCGCGCCGCTTAACGATACCGCCAAATGGATCTTAATTGCAGCGATGCTGATTGGCCGGCTTGAACTGATGACAGTCTATGTGATCTTTACCGTTGCGTTCTGGCGGGCTTGAGTTCCCCGGAAAGGCATCGCGTTCGTTAATCTAAACAGCGCCTGATTTGGGCATCGCATGATGTCGGACGACAGTCCCGGCAACGACCTTGGGGCATTCCTGGAAAAGCTCTATGCGCATTGCATCTGAACCTCTTCATGGGTCAGACATACGCGTGCCAGCATCTGCGGAGACGTGTTGGGGGCCGTGTCTATCTGCGGGAATATTTCTTTAATCGCATTACACTGTTCCCGCAGTAGCGCGGCGACTGCTGGCCTGCCAAGGTAGAAGCTTTCTGACCAGAGGTGATCCGACAGAATGATCTCGTGCTGGTCAAAGAGAAGGTGGATGTAAGTCAGTTGTTCAGGCATCACACATGTAATCCCCGGTCGGCCGACAAGCGCGCGCGCTTCAATTAGGGCCTCGGATTCACCCATGATCGACAGGTAAGATCTATCGCTGGTCAAAATGCGATGACGTGGCGAGACGATGATATCACGTTCGGGTCTGCCTGCGCCCAATGCATCGGCGCGGATCATGACCGGCAGGGCGTCGCGTTTGTGTAGCGCCGCAGAAAAAGATACCTGCCGTTTCCCGATCCATCGGACCGGCTGAAATCCGCGATCACGTGTCAGGATACGATCACCTTGTCTAAGCTGCTCCACCAGCTTGGCGCCGTTCTTGGTTGCAATGCCAGTTCCAGGTGTGAAACATGTGATGGCCTTGATGTCACGATGCGCCGGAAGCTTCGAGCTTTTACTGATCGGACGACCAATTCTGGTAGGGGGATCCGCGCGCTCCGGCCCGTTCGGGTAGAGCGACGTTACCTTGCTCGTTTCCTGCACAACCTGCATTGTTTGTTCCTGCTACTCGTTCAATCAAAACAAAGTCCGCCAAACATTTACTTCCACACCACCATCTGGTGCAGTGAGCGAACACGGGGCAGTATGATGGTGATTTGTGGCTGGATTTTGCGGTTTTGTGGCTCAGGGTTTGACAATTTTGCTAAATTTCAACCTAAAGTTATGCGTCTGGCACTGGAATTCCGCATCAAGAGTGATCTGATGGGTTTGGGGAAATACAGATGGATATGAACTTCGCGATTCGGCCTGAAATCAAAGAGTTGCTGGTGCGCGTGTCCGATATGGTTCGGAACGAAATTATGCCGCTGGAGGTCGAGTATCACGCGGAAATTCCCAAGGGCAACCGATGGCAATTCACCGCACGTCAGGCGGCAATACTGGAAGGTTTGAAAGCGACGGCGCGCGAGCGTGGTCTGTGGAACTTCTGGCTGACCGATAGTGCGCGCGGAGTTGGCCTGAGTACGGTTGAATACGCCTATTTTGCCGAGGAAATGGGTCGCACGCCGATGGGCGCAGAGGTGTTCAACTGCAATGCGCCTGATACGGGCAATATGGAGGTTTTCGAGCGTTATGGCACCGCGACAATGCGGCAAAACTGGCTGGAACCGCTTCTGAACGGAGATATACGCAGCGCCTATTTGATGACCGAACCCGACGTTGCGAGCTCAGATGCAACCAACATCGCGATGTCTTGTGTGCGTGATGGCGATGAATATGTTTTGAACGGCGAGAAATGGTGGGCGACCGGCGCAGGCGATCCACGCTGTGCGGTCTACATCGTGATGGTGCGTACCGGTGATGAAGATCAACCCAAGCATCAACGCCATTCTATGGTCGTCGTCCCCGCAACGGCACCGGGTATCGAAAAACTGAGGCCGATGCAGGTCTATGGCGCTGATGACGCTCCCCACGGGCATATGCATATTCGCTTTGTCGATGTCAGGGTACCTGCGGAAAACCTGTTGTTGGGTGAGGGTCGTGGTTTTGAAATTGCACAGGGCCGGTTGGGGCCTGGCCGTATCCATCACTGCATGCGGGCGATTGGTCAGGCAGAGGTCGCGCTTGAACTGATGTGCCGCCGATCTGTGGAACGCGAGGCGTTTGGACGCAAAATTGCTCAGCTTGGCGCTAATTTCGACATTATCGCGAATGCCCGCATGAAGATCGAGCAGGCCCGGCTTTTGTGCCTGAAGGCCGCGTGGATGATGGATCGGGGCGATGCCCGCGCCGCCGCCCCGTGGATTAGTCAGATCAAGGTCGTGGCGCCGCAGGTGGCGTTAGAGGTGATCGACCAGGCAATTCAGATGTTTGGTGCGCAGGGTATAAGTCAGGATGTGCCTCTGGCAGCGATGTGGACCCATGTGCGTACACTCAGATTAGCCGATGGGCCTGATGCTGTGCATCGACGTCAGGTGGCCCGTGCGGAATTGCGAAAATACACTCAGCAAAAGCTCTGATTGGGTTCTTGGACACGTCGTGAAACGCAGCGCGAAACCCCGCTTTCACAAAAAAGTAATTATTTAGTTGATAGACCAAAACGGGATACGCCCCTTGCAGCCCTTTGGGCGCAACACTAAGACTCCTTTAGGACATGATCATTTAAGATCGCGGCGACAACAGCAGGCAGGCAGACATGAAAGACCCATTTGAGACTTATATGAACACCCTCGTGCCGATGGTGGTTGAACAGACCAGCCGTGGTGAGCGTGCCTACGACATCTTTTCTCGTCTGTTGAAGGAGAGAATTATTTTTCTTTCGGGGCCGGTGCATGACGGTATGTCCAGCCTCATCGTGGCGCAGCTTCTCCACCTTGAGGCGGAAAACCCGTCCAAGGAAATCTCGATGTATATCAACAGCCCCGGAGGCGTCGTGACCAGCGGCTTATCGATTTATGACACGATGCAATACATCAAGCCAAAGGTCAGCACGCTGGTGATCGGGCAGGCGGCTAGCATGGGATCGCTCTTGCTGACAGCCGGTGAAAAGGGGATGCGGTTCTCGCTGCCCAACAGTCGCGTGATGGTGCATCAGCCGTCGGGCGGGTATCAGGGGCAGGCGACGGATATCATGATTCACGCCGAAGAAACGCTGAAGCTGAAGAAACGGCTGAACGAGATTTACGTCAAACATACTGGCCAGACGCTGAAAAAAGTTGAAGAAGCGCTGGAGCGGGATAACTTCATGTCACCCGAAGATGCCAAGGCCTGGGGTCTGATAGATGAAATCGTCGAAAACCGTGTCAAAACATCGGACGACGAGGAATAGATCATGGTCCCGGCGTCAATGCCGGGTTCCGACATTTTGAGATTGTGGAGGCTTTGTTGCTGTCCTAGACTGGCAATCAAAGGTGAATAAACCGGCCGAAGATCAGGCCTGAAACTGCGGCTCGCGCCCCGAAAGGTACTTCATGGCGAATAGTTCTGGCAGCGACAGCAAGAACACCCTCTATTGCAGCTTTTGCGGCAAAAGCCAGCACGAGGTGCGTAAGCTGATTGCAGGCCCGACCGTGTTTATCTGTGACGAATGTGTCGAGCTTTGCATGGACATCATTCGTGAAGAGACGAAGAGTGCGGGCCTGAAATCAAGCGAAGGTGTTCCGACGCCGCGCGAAATCTGCGAGGTGCTTGACGATTACGTGATCGGTCAGGCGACGGCAAAACGCGTCTTGAGCGTCGCGGTGCATAATCACTACAAGCGGCTGAATCACTCAGGTAAGGCGGGTGAGGTCGAGCTGCAGAAATCCAATATACTGCTGATTGGACCTACCGGATGCGGTAAGACATTGCTAGCGCAGACGCTTGCGCGGATTCTTGATGTGCCGTTCACCATGGCGGATGCCACTACCCTGACCGAAGCGGGATATGTGGGCGAGGATGTGGAAAATATCATCCTTAAACTGCTACAGTCCAGCGAGTATAATGTTGAAAGGGCGCAGCGCGGTATCGTCTATATCGATGAGGTCGACAAGATCACCCGCAAATCCGAGAACCCGTCGATCACGCGGGATGTGTCGGGCGAGGGCGTGCAGCAGGCCTTGCTGAAACTGATGGAAGGCACGGTTGCGGCGGTGCCACCACAGGGCGGACGCAAGCATCCGCAGCAGGAATTCCTGCAGGTCGATACCACCAATATCCTCTTCATCTGTGGTGGGGCTTTTGCTGGCCTGGACAAGATCATCGCGCAGCGCGGTAAGGGCAGTGCGATGGGCTTTGGTGCCGATGTCCGTGATGAGGATGATCGCGGCGTGGGCGAGGTTTTCAAGGATCTGGAGCCAGAAGATCTGCTGAAATTCGGCCTGATCCCGGAATTTGTTGGTCGTCTGCCGGTGATCGCTACGCTTGAAGATCTGGACGAGGATGCGCTGGTTACCATTCTGACGCAGCCGAAGAACGCGCTGGTCAAACAGTATCAGCGGCTTTTCGAGCTGGAAGATGCACAGCTTAGCTTTACCGAAGACGCGTTGAGCGCAATTGCGAAACGCGCGATCAAGCGTAAGACCGGTGCTCGTGGCTTACGCTCGATCCTCGAAGATATTCTGTTGGACACGATGTTTGAACTGCCGGGTATGGAAAACGTCGCCGAAGTTGTCGTGAATGAAGAGGCGGTGAATGCAGATGCGAATCCGTTGATGATCTACTCCGACACAAAAAAGGAAGAAGCGAGCGCAGGCTGAAACCGATCAGGCGTGTAGCCGGTGAACACTGGTGTTCAAACTGCGGTGCGCTGACCTGGTTATCCGAAGCAGATGAAACCTCGTCTTAGGACAGGTGGTTTTCCCCTCGGCGGCGCCTGTTCTACTGGACCTTTCTTTCCAATTAAGCCATATCAGGGGATAAGACCGGCGGAGGACCCGATGGGTATTGTAAATACACTTCTACGCGCTGTGACCTGGTGGAATAACCAGACCCTTAACACTCAGCTTTACACTTGGCGCAAGGGTGTGAAAGTGGGCGAGGATGATCAGGGCAACATTTTCTATCGTACAAGTGACGACAAGCGCCGATGGGTGATATTCAACGGTGAATGTGAGGCAAGTCGCGTGAGTCCTGACTGGCATGGTTGGTTGCACCACACGTACAAAGAACCGCCATCGGAAAAGCCGCTTGCCCATAAAGCTTGGGAAAAAGACCACGAGGAAAACCAGACCGGGACAGCCCTGGCCTACGCACCGGCAGGATCGATTCGGCGCGGCGTTCCGGCGAAGCGCCAGGATTATGAAGCCTGGACCCCTGAATAGGCGGATCAATGTCTGAAAATACAACTGACGTGATTGTGGGCGGGGCCGTCCTGGCGGTTGCCGTGGGATTCTTGCTCTATGCCGGTCAGGCGACTGGTCTGTCGGGCGGCGGGTCGGAATACGAGCTGACCGCAAGCTTTCGCAGTGCGGACGGTATCAATGTCGGAACCGACGTGCGTATGGCAGGTGTCAAGATCGGCCGCGTCACCGACATCACGCTTGATCCTGGGACCTACCGCGCATCAACGGTTTTCAGTGTTTTGCAGGGTATTGAAATTCCCGATGACAGTGCTGTCGCTATCTCGTCCGAGGGATTGTTGGGCGGCAATTACGTTGAGCTGCTGCCGGGCGGGTCACCGTTTTACCTGGAACCCGGCACCGAGATTGAATTTACCCAAGGGTCAATCAGCCTCGTTTCCCTGCTTATGAAATTCGTCGCAGGTGACGACAAAGAGGACCAGGCCGAATGAAGCCGTGGGGGCTGGCGGCATTGGTTCTTGCGGGGATGAGTGGCGCGGCGACTTCTCAGGAGTTGGTGGCCAAAGGGTCCGGGGCCGTCTTGCGGGGGCTGGACAAGATCGACGGCGATATCGTTGATATGACGCTGGCCAACGGTGAAGCCGCCAAAATTGGCAGGCTGAGTGTTGAGTTGCGTGAGTGCCGCTATCCGCAAGGTACCGCTGCGGACGCCTATGCTTTTCTGACCATCCGAGACGTGTCCAATCAGGATATCATGTTTGACGGATGGATGATTGCGTCGTCGCCCGCACTGAACGCCTTGGAGCACCCGCGCTACGATGTCTGGGTGTTGAGCTGCAAATCTGAATGAAGATCCCCGCAAATCGGTTGGCTGTGAATATCGGCGGGCTGTTTCAAAGCGTCTTCCAACAGCGAATGATAGGCTGCGCGAGGAATCTCTTTTGCCCCCAGTGACGCCAGATGAGGCGTGATGAACTGGGTGTCGAAAAGTGTGAAACCGCAGCGCCTGAGAAGATCCACCAGATGGGCCAGTGCGAGTTTTGAGGCATCCGTGCGGCGTGAGAACATACTTTCGCCAAAGAACGCCCCGTTGATCGCGACACCATAAACACCACCGGTCAGTTCGCCGTCGTGACGTATTTCGAGTGAATGGGCATGTCCCATTTGGTGAAGCTCCGAATAGAGGCAGCGGATTTCTGCGTTGATCCAGGTTTCATCACGGTCGGCGCAGGCATCCACAACACCGACGAAGTCGCGGTCCAGATCGACTGCGTAATCTGCCTTTCGGACACGGCGCTTGAGGGATCGGGACAGATGAAAACCGCCCAGTGGCAAGATGCCGCGCCGTCGCGGATCGACCCAGTAAATCTCGGGGTCATCGCGGTTTTCTGCCATCGGGAAGATGCCCATCGTGTAGGCGCGCAGTAACGCTTCCGGTGTCAGGCGGAAATCCGGTTCGCTCATGTCATCGTCACGACACGGCTAGTCTTGGAGATTGTCTTCCAGCCATTTTTCCAGCCAGTGAATGTTGTATTCGCCGCGGCGGATGTCGGGTTCCTGTAGCAGGGCGTGAAAAAGCGGCACCGTGGTATCGACACCATCGATGATCAATTCACCCAAAGCACGGTTCAGACGGGTCAAGGCGCTCTCGCGGTCGCGCCCGTGGACGATTAGCTTGCCGATCAAGCTGTCATAATAAGGTGGTATGGAATAGCCGTCATAGAGGGCCGAATCCATCCGCACACCCAGACCGCCGGGCGCGTGGAAATGAGTGATCTTGCCGGGGCGCGGCGCAAATTCGGGCAATTTCTCGGCATTGATCCGCACCTCGATCGCATGACCGTTGATCCGCAGATCGTCCTGGGTAAAGGACATCGGCAATCCTTCGGCAACCCGGATCTGTTCGCGCACCAGATCGACGCCAAAGATCGCTTCGGTCACTGGATGTTCGACCTGCAGGCGCGTATTCATCTCGATGAAATAAAACTCGCCGTTTTCGTAGAGAAACTCGATCGTGCCAGCGCCGGTATAGTTGATGCGCGCCACCGCATCGGCACAGGTTTTGCCGATCTCGGCACGTTCTTCGGCTGAAATCGCGGGGCCCGGAGCCTCCTCGAACACTTTTTGGTGGCGTCGTTGCAGTGAGCAATCGCGCTCACCCAGATGTACCGCCTTGCCTTTGCCGTCGCCAAAGACCTGAATTTCAATGTGGCGCGGTGTGGTCAGATATTTTTCGATATAGACTTCATCGTTGCCGAAAGCCGCCTTGCTTTCTGACCGGGCGGTCATGAAGGCATGCTCCATTTCGCCTTCGTTCTTGGCGACTTTCATGCCGCGGCCGCCACCGCCAGCGGTGGCTTTGACGATCACCGGATAGCCGATTTCCTGACCCAGCTTCTTGGCTTCGGCCAGTGTCGGCACACCACCATCCGAGCCTGGAACGCAGGGAACGCCGAGGTTTTTCATCGTATCCTTGGCGGTGATCTTGTCACCCATGACGCGGATATGTTCAGCGGTGGGGCCGATGAAGGTCAGGTCATGATCTTCGACGATCTGGACGAAATTGGCGTTTTCGCTCAGAAATCCGTAACCGGGGTGAATGGCCTGTGCGCCGGTCACCTCACAGGCGGCAATTATCGAGGGGATCGACAAGTAGCTTTCACTGCTGGAGGGGGGGCCGATACAGACGGATTCGTCCGCCATCCGTACATGCATCGCGTCGCTATCGGCGGTCGAATGAACAGCGACCGAACCGATGCCCATTTCGCGGGCGGCCCGGATAACACGCAGCGCGATCTCACCGCGGTTGGCCACTAGGATCTTGTCGAACATGGGTACGCCCTTATTCGATGATCATCAGCGGCGATCCATATTCGACCGTCGCCCCGTCATCCACCAGAATGCGTTTTACCGTGCCGCCACGCGGGGCCGGGATATGGTTCATGGTTTTCATCGCTTCGATGATCAACAATGTGTCGCCTTCGTTGACTTGCTGGCCTGCGGCTACAAAGGACGGTGCGCCGGGTTCGGCCTGCATGTAAACCGTTCCAACCATCGGCGATTTAACCGCGCCGGGGTGATCTGCCGGATCATCTGCTGCTTTCTCGGCTGGCGCGGCGGCGGTCGGCGCCGGTGCAGCGGCCGGGGCGGCAACAGCAACCGGGGCAGGGGCTGCGGCGGCGACCTCCTGACGGCGGCTGACGCGGACGTTCAGACTATCTGCATCGCCATATTCGCGCTTGACCTGTAATTCGGTCAGATCGTTGTCAGTGAGCATCTCCGCCAGCGCTTTGATAAAGGCGACGTCATCATCGTGGTTTTTTTTCGACATCTGAGTCCTCGGCCAGTTGTGGCGATCCGATAGGAAGAGGTCGCCACGTTATTTTCGCCGTTTATAAGCCAAGCGCGGGTGTGATAAAAGCGGACAATTGCATCTGAAAGCCGGGTTTTCAGACGAACTAAGCCGACAAGTGATCGGAAATCTTTTCCCGGCCCCGTTGTCAGATCAGTATCCGAGCGCGATTTCGTGGATCAGACAAGGGTTACCGGTGGTTTTCGGCGTGCGCCGAGAAGGGCATTACCACCGATTGCCACCAGCAATATGCCCCCTCCGATCAGCGTATAGAGTGTCGCTGTTTCCCCCAGCAGCAACCAGACCCACAAGGGTGCCAGCACCACCTCGGCCAGCGACAGCAATGTCAACTCTGCCGCTGACACTGTTTTCGAGCCGATCGTGTAGAGGACCAGCCCGGCGCCAACCTGAAAAATCCCCATGATGCCCGAGATCCCTGCGTCACGCGGCGATAGAATCAAGGGGAGGTCCAGCGAAAGGCAGATAATGGCCATGATCGGGATGGCAAAAAGCCCGGACAGGAAAACCGAGGGCAGCATCTCGCCGGATTTACCCCATCTGAGGGCGATGGTGAAGACCGCGAACCCGAGGGCCGAACCAAGCGCGGCGAGATTGCCAGCCATGGCGCCGCCACTGGACTTGTCCCAGACCATCACGCCGATCCCCAGACAGGCAAGCAGGATGGCCAGCCAGGTATGCGCGCGCACCGCCTCACGTAGGATCACGAGGCCAAGCACTGCGGCCATGAACGGCGCACTGGCGAAAAGAAGCATGGCGTTGGCCACGGATGTCGACTGAATGGCATAGATGCCGCCTGCATAAGCCGCGACCAGTGAAAGCCCTCCGATCACCCCGGGCCAGCCAGCGTGGCGCGCGCGCTCGAACGGGTTTTGACCGGTTCGCAGCCGGATGACAACAAAGAGCAGAAAGGACAGTCCGACCGATCGATAGAGAAGAATTTGCCAGACCAGCGCATCTTCGATCAGTCGAATACCAAGGCCGACCGTAGACCACAGGACGCCCGCGATGAACACCAGCATGATGCCGCCCGAGTTGCGCTCTGGTGCCTGTGTCAGCGGATCAGCGATGCTCATAGGGGCGAGTCTTCTTCGGTATTTTGCGGGGATAGCGGGCTGCCGGGCGCGAAAACGGTTTCCGCGACAACCGGCTGGTCATCACTGTGACGTGTGGCCCTGAGTTCGCGGTACCCCAGGTAAAGTCCGCTGGCGATGATCAGGCCCATGCCGATCACCGTGGCGGTGGGGGGCACTTCGTTCCAGAGCACGTAGGCCAGAACCACAGCCATGGGCAGGTAGCTATAGTCAAACGGCGCGATAAAGCTGGCATTGGCCACCTGATAAGCGCGCGACAGGAACAGATATCCCGCCATGCCTACACTTCCCAGCAACGCCAGACGCGGAATATCGGTCATTGCTTCTGCGGGGAACGCCCATCGCAGGTGCTGAAATTCCGGCCCGATATCGACGATTTGGTTCAGCGACCAACCCATGATCATGATCAACGGGGCCGCAGGTGCTAGGGTGTAGAGCCCCATCGTCAGCGTGGAATCCCGGTCGCCGATGTAGCGCGCCAGAATTTGACCCAGTGCATAGGTAAGGGCGCAGGCCAGTGGCAGTATCGCAATCCAGCTAAACGCGTCGCCGGTCGGGTTCATGGCGATGATGACGCCTATGAACCCGATAACCAGCGCGCCAATCCGATGCGGTCCAATCGTTTCCTTCAGCAACAGCGAGGCCAGCAAAGCCGTGATCAGCGGCGCCGAGAAGAATATCGTCGTCACCTCCGCCAGACCCATGAAAGGAAAGGCGGCATAAAAGAGCGAGAAACCCAGGGCGAAAAGCCCCGCCCGCAAGAAATGCAGGGGCCAGAGCGGTGTGAGAAGGCGATGGGGTGCGCCGAGCATGATAATCAGGGGCGTCAGGACAATGATCGCCACCAACGACCGGATACAGATGAGCAACCACACCGGATAAGTCATCAGCAGCGATTTCATCATGGCGTCCTGAACCACGAAAAATAGCATGCCGATTTCGATGCAGACTAGCCCGTGCATCGTGCGTGACGGTGCGGCTGGCGTATCCGGGGCGTAGGTGGACATCGTCATAATTCCGGTCTGTTGGAAGGCGGGCGCGACAAAAGCGGCCAACCCCGTCAGCCTGTCTTGAATTCTGAAACCGGTCTCGCTTATTTGCGACAACATTGGTTTCGACAGTTCGGGAAGATGGCTTTCCCGTGTATAGTGCATTGAAAATATGAAGTTATTTCAAGATTTAGCCGCAATCATGTCCGGGCGGCGGTGGTGCCCCGTACGACACAGGAAAGGTCGCATTTGAAACGAAGGATTTCAGTGTCGCCGGTGGTGATCATGCGGGCAAAATTCTCTCCGGCGATGGTTCCGATGTCCTGGGCCGGGATGCTGATGGTTGTCAGACCGGGTTCCAGATCCTCCGACCCCTTAAAGTCACCGATCCCGATAACCGAAAGATCTTCCGGTACCTTGATGCCGGTCTTTTGCGCGGCATAAAGCGCGCCCCGGGCGATAACATCGTTTCCGCACAGCAACGCGGTAGGCCTTGGGTGTTTTTCAAGCACCATTGTCGTTGCACGCTTGGCCTGTGCGATCGAATAAGGTGCTTCGGAATGCCATGACGCGGGCACTGTGACCCCAGCTGTATCCAGCGCGTCAATCGCGCCTTCAAGCCGCTGGCGTGCGCGGTCATTGCCAGTGGTTTGCGGAAATATCAGGCCAATCTCGCGGTGCCCAAATGACAGCAGATGTTGAGCAGCCATCCTGCCGGCCTCGCGATTATCGGCGCCCACGCAGGCCATGGTAGAGTTTGGGTCATGGTTCCAGATCGCAATTGCCGGGATGGCCTGCTGTTCGATCAGGTTAAAACTGGCATCGGTATGTTCAAGCCCGATGAGTGCTATCCCGTCCACACGATGTTCCAGCAATTTGCGCATCATCTCGTATTCGCGATCCAGATCATACCCGTGCGAGGCGATAAGCAGAGTGAACCCCGCAGCGTCGATGGCGTCGGAGAACGCCTGGATCACCTCGGAAAAGATTGTGTGATTTATGGTTGGCACGATCAGCCCGATCGTTCCGCTGCGACGGCCGTGCATGGTTTGCGCCGCGCGGTTGCGGATGTAGCCCAGCTTCTTGACCGCGCGATCAATTTTCTTCCGAGTCGCGGGATTGACCATTTCGGGGTGATTGAAGCTGCGCGAGACCGTAGATGGTGAAACACGAGCTGCTCTGGCAACATCTATAATATCTGATTTTTGTCTTTTTATATCAGTCATTTATCTATCATTTTTAGATCATTTATGAAAACATTTGCAATACTATTTTCATAGCTTACCCTGATCTGTCAATCGCTCATATGGCTGCGAGTGACGGGAGGGAACCCACGTGGAATTCATCTATTACTTCGGTGACGTCTTCACGCCGGTCAATTTCCTTTTGTTGCTGGTGGGAACGATCGGTGGGCTCATTCTGGGGGCGACGCCGGGACTGTCCCCGACGATGGCCGTTGCATTGCTGATCCCGTTCACGTTCCATCTTGAGGCCGTGTCGGGGCTGATCCTGCTGGGTGCGGCTTATACTTCGACCGTGGCGGGCGGGGCGGTCAGTGCCATCCTGCTGAAAATCCCCGGGGCACCCGCAAACATCGCCACCACGCTTGACGGGCACACGATGGCCAAGAAGGGCGAAGGCGCGCGCGCGCTTCAACTTTCCTTTCTTGCGTCTGCGGTGGGCGGCATCTTTGGCGTCTTGCTGCTGATTTTCCTGACACCGCTGCTGGCGAAATGGGCACTTGCCTTTGGGCCGTCGCACCTGTTCTGGCTGGCCATTCTGGGGGTCACGATCATTGGCTCGCTAGACAGCGCCTCGGTGGTCAAAGGGTTGTTGTCGGGCTGTATCGGGCTCTGGCTCGCGACCATCGGGTTTGATGACATCATGGGCGCGCAGCGGTTCATCTTCCATTCATCGCTGGGCGGCGGCATCAACATCATCGCGGCCCTGATCGGGCTTTTCGCGATCCCGCAGGTGCTGACGATGTTCGCCAAGGGGCGTCGTAACGACAATATCGAAGTGATCGAGGTTAAAAAACACGCGATCGGGGACGCGGTGCGAGAACTGTTCAGCCGCAAGCGGGCCTTGGCAATCGGTACTGCGGTGGGGTCTTTCATTGGCCTGATCCCCGGCGTCGGGGGGCAGATCGCCGGGTTGGTGGCCTATGACCAGACCAAGAAATTCAGCCCCGAGCGGGAAGAATTCGGCACCGGGCATTCCGAGGGTGTGATTGCGGCGGAAAGCGCCAATAACGCCATGGTGGGCCCTAGCCTCGTGCCGCTGCTGACCCTGTCGATCCCCGGCTCGCCCACGGCGGCGGTATTGCTGGGTGGCTTGCTGATCCACGGGATATTCCCGGGAACTGACCTTTTCGATAATCACCCCGAGGTTGCCTGGACCTTTATCAATTCGATGCTGATCGGGCAGGTGCTGATGTGCCTCTTCGGTCTTTATATCGCAGGGCTTGCCGCACGGGTGGCGCAGGTGCCGCAATCGGTCATGGCGGCTGTCGTGCTGGGCCTGTCGGTCTTCGGGGCCTATTCGGTGCAAAGCTCGATGGGTGACGTATATGTCATGGCCGCGCTAGGGGTGATGATGTTCTTTCTCGAACGTTTCGGATTTTCAGCCGCACCGCTGGTGCTGGGTCTGATCCTCGGCCCGATTGCAGAGGCGAATTTCATCCAGGGCAGCATGATCGCCAATGCCACTGATGGCTTGGGCAGCTACTTCTTCTCTGGCGGCCTGAATCTTATCCTGATCGCCGTGGTCATCGCCTCGATCATCTATTCGGTGATGATGGAGTTGCGACAGAACCGGGCACAGACCGTCGGGGTCGAGGCATGAACCGTGCCCAGCATATCATCCCGTCAGGCATCGTCTTTTTCGTGGGCGTCTGGATTGCCTGGGTCAGCTTCACCCAGCAACCATCCGAGGCTTTTTTGTTCCCGCGCCTGATTTCTGCGTCCTTCGTGGCGCTGTCCGGATGGACATTTCTCAAGGCTCTGCTGGGATGGTCGAAAATCGGCAGTGGCATTTCACGCCAGATGGCTGTTAATCTTGCGCCCGGCCTTGTGGTGGCGCTGCTCTATGTGTTCTGGCTGGCAAAAGCGCTTGGCTTTTACACCGCAACGGCGCTGGCCTTCTTCGTGTTGCTGTCGCTTTACGACCCGGCCCCGCATGACAATCTCAAGACGTGGAGCAAGCGGGGGATCATCACGGCCTGTTTCATCGCCGTGATGTACGGCGTCTTTGGCCTGTTGCTGAAGGTCTACACACCTCGTGAAATACTCTTCTAATCAATCAACAAATTCAGAGTTCCAAGGGAGGAAACGACAATGAAGAAATTACTGGCAGGGGCCGCGATGACCTTGATGGCCCTGACGGGCGGTGCTGCGCAGTCGCAGGATTATCCGGATCGACCGATCATGATGATGGTCAGCTACGGCGCGGGTGGTGCGACGGATTTTCAGGCCCGTATCGTGACCATGACCGCAGGGAACGAAGACGCGTTGGGCATGCCGATCGCGATCATCAACAAACCGGGCGCCGGGGGCCGCGTCGGGTGGAACTGGTTCGCAACGCAGGCCGATGCGGATGGATACACGCTTGCCGCCTATAATATTCCGCATTTCATTGCCCAGTCGATCGAGGGCGGTGTCGAATACGGTGCCGACAGTTTCGAGCCCATTGCGAACTGGGGTGCTGATCCGGCCGTTTTTGTCGTTGCTGCGGACAGCGAGATGAATTCGATGGACGATGTGCTCGCATATGCCAAGGAAAACCCGGGAAAGCTGACGTTTTCCGGTGCAGGATTGTTTGTCGGGCACCATATCGCCGCGCTTCAGCTTGAAAAGGCTGCGGGTGTCAAGCTGGCTTACATTCCCACCAAGGGCGGTGGTACGGCAGCGATGAAGGCGGTTATCGCCGGTGATGTCATTGCGGGTGTCAACAACCTGTCGGATGCATTCCGGGCACGCGAAGCGGGCAATGTCAAAATCCTGGGGGTCTTCGATCTGGAGCGGAACGAGTTCCTGTCAGATGTGCCTACCATGAAGGAACAGGGCCTTGATATCGACAACGCCAGCGTGAATTTCCGCGGCGTGATGGTACCCAAGGGCACACCGCAGGAAGTGATCGACAAGCTTGCCGCCACGGTACCCGAGATGTTTGCCAATGATCGGGTGGCCAAGAAAATGAAGGCGGGCGGTTCGCCGATGCACATCATGACCCGCGAAGAAGTACAGGCGATGTGGCAGGCACGTCAGGCAACGCTTGAAGAGTTGCTGGCCGGCCTCTGAAACGGTTGCAGAAACTAAACGGGAAAGGGCAACTTGTGCCCTTTCCCCAACCAGACAGGAAATTTTCATGAACGCGCAGGACGATCTTGCAATAGTCGATCAGGTCATGGCCCGCGCCCGCGCGGCGCAGAAGGTCTTTGAAACCGGAGCAACGCAGGAACGCTATGACAGGGCGGCGGCGGCGGCCGGCTGGGCAATTATGGAACCAGATCGTAACCGGAGCCTTGCGGAGCTTGCGGTGAAAACCACCGGTCTGGGCAATGTGCCCGACAAGATCATCAAGAATCATCGCAAGACACTGGGCCTGATGCGCGACATTGCTGGGGCCAGAACCTGCGGTGTGATTGACGACAACCCCGATACCGGCATCACGAAAATCGCTCGCCCTGTCGGAGTCGTCGGTGCCGTCGTGCCGTCCACCAACCCGGCGGCAACGCCAGCGAACAATATCATCAACGCTCTGAAATGCGGCAATGCGATCGTTTTGTCGCCCTCACCCAAGGGCATCCCCAGCTGCGAGTTGCTGCTGAGTTACATTTATACTGAATTCGACAAGCTCGGGCTGGATCATGATCTGGCGCAGATGATCCCGGCGCCCGGGTCCAAGGCGAAAACGCAACGGATGCTCGAAGCGGCCGATTTGCTTGTCGTCACCGGCAGTCAGGACAATGTGCGCCGCGCCTACAGCAGCGGCACACCCGCCGTCGCGGTGGGGGCGGGCAATGTCACCGTGATCGTGGACGAAACCGCCGATCCAAAGGCCGCAGCCGCCAAGATCGCCGCTTCGAAATGTTTTGATAACGCCACATCCTGTTCCTCCGAAAACGAGATTGTCGTTGTGGATGCGGTCTATGACGATTTCGTCGCCGCGTTGGCAAAAGAGGGTGGCGCGCTGGTGCCCGCGACCGAGGCAGACGGGATCATCTCAAAGCTCTGGCCAGACGGGCATCTCAATCGTGCGGTGATCGCGCAGGACGCCGCGCCGATGCTCGCAGCATTGGGGATGTCGGACAAGGTTCCTCCGGACACGCGATTTCTGGCGGTGGAAACCGACGGCATCGGGCCGGAACATCCGCTTTCGGGCGAAAAGCTCAGCCGTGTAGCGGCGCTTTATCGGGCCCGGGATTTTGATGATGCGCAGTCGATCGCCGCCCGCATTCTGGGTCATATGGGTGCCGGACATTCCATCGGGCTGCACAGTATTGATGACAGTCGGGCAATGGCCCTGGGCGCCGCCATTCCAACCTGCCGCGTCATCGTTAACCAGGCCCATTGTTTTGCCACGGGCGGCGCCTTCAACAACGGGATGCCGTTTTCGCTCAGCATGGGATGCGGCACCTGGGGTGGCAATTCAATCGACGATAATCTGAACTGGCGTCATTTCATGCAGACCACCAAGGTGATCCGTGAAATCCCCCCTAATGAACCGAAGGTCGAAGATATTTTTGCCGCCTATTGGGGCGTCGCCGGGAAATGACGCTTTCTGAATGCACACCTCCAGCCGGAACACTCCGTGACTGGATCGATAAACGCGCAGATGGGGATGGCACGGCCTTTGTCTTCCCGGAGGGAGAAGACAGCCTGGGCTGGGCTGAGCTGCGCGATACTGCTGCCCGCATCGCTGCGGCTCTGACGGCACGAGGGATCGCCCATGGCGAAAGCGTGGCGATCATGATGCCCAACGGGCGGGTGGCAGTTCAATGCCTGTTCGGGGTGCTTTATGGCGGGTTCCGGGCAACGATGATCAATCTTGTCGCCGGGCAGGAGGCGATTGCATATGCCCTGGCCCATTCGGAATGCCGGTTTGCCTTTGTTGATGAAGACCAGATGGCGTTGTTTCAGGAGGCGTCAGGGGTGGGTATCACACGCTTGAACCCCGACGATAGTGCGACGGCGCAGTTGCATGATGTGGCGCCGGGCGACCATGCGTTGCTGATGTACACCTCCGGCACAACAGGGCGGCCAAAAGGGGTGGTACACACGCAATCCAGCCTGCTGGCGGGGGGGTGGACGACGGCGATCGCCCATGCGCTGTCACCAGCGGATCGCGGTTTTTGCGTGCTGCCGATCTGCCATATCAACGGGCTTTGCGTCACTGTGATGGGCGCGCTTGTATCCGGCGGCTCGCTTGCCATGTGTCCGAAATTCTCGACCAGCCGGTTCTGGAAGAACGCGGAGCAGGCGGGGGCCACGTGGTTTTCCGTTGTTCCGACGATCATCTCTCACCTGCTGCATTCCAGCATTGACCCCGATCCAGGCACCAAGGCGCGGTTGCGCTTCGGGCGGTCCGCGTCTTCGGCGCTGTCACCTGATGTTCAGACGGCCTTTGAAATCCGCTTTGGCGTGCCGATCATCGAAACGATGGGCCTGACGGAAACCGCTGCTCAGATATTGTCGAACCCTTTGCCGCCCGGTACGCGCAAGATTGGCTCACCAGGGATAGCATTCGGCAACAAGGTCAGCATCCTGTCGCCGGATTTTGCCCCGGTGCCAGCGGGACAGGAAGGCGAGGTTGCCGTGCAAGGCCCCAATGTCATGCTGGAATACCTGAAAAACCCCGAAGCGACGCGGCAAACGTTTACGCCTGACGGCTGGCTGCGAACGGGTGATCTGGGCCGTATGGACGAAGACGGGTATCTGTTCATCACCGGCCGTCTGAAAGAGCTGATCATAAAAGGTGGAGAAAACATTGCCCCGCGCGAGATTGACGAGGCACTCTACTCGCATCCGGATGTGATCGAAGCGGCGGCCTTTGCCTGTCCCTGCGACAGTTACGGCGAAAGGATAGAGGCGGCGGTGAAGGTCAACGACAGCTCAACCCTGTCCGAGGCCGAACTACTGGCGATCTGCGTTCAGAAGCTTGGGCAATTCAAAAGCCCCGATCAGATACATTTCATGGAAGAACTTCCCAAAGGCCCGTCGGGTAAAATTCAGCGTCGGCTTTTGTCGGAAATGGCCCGGGTCTGAACGTCAATAGGCAACATCGGTCCGGTACGCTGGATCGTCCATCAACTCGAAATAGCGCTGTCGAAGCCTTATTGACGCCGGCCCTGCATGCCCGTTTGAAAAAACCCGCTCGCCTATCTGACTGACCGGGATGATACCGCCCCCCGAAGAAGTCAGAAATACTTCATCAGCCTCCATCAGTTCGTCAATCGGCAGATCACGTTCGGTGGTCTCAAACCCGGCCTCCCGGCAAAGCTCCAGCGCTGTGCGGCGGGTGATGCCGTGGAGCACGCTCGTATCTGGTGTGACCGCGGATTTTCCCTTTATGGAAAACAGGTTAAAGCCCGGTCCTTCGGTGACGTTTCCGGCGTGATCAGGCAGAATGACGGTTTCAAAACCGCGATCCTTGGCTTCGAACAGACCCGCAGTAAAATCGCCCCAGTGATAGTTTTTCACCAGCGGATTCACACTGTCAGGCGGGATGCGGCGGACATCCTCTGACAGCCAGATTTTGACACCCTGATTTGCAATTTCCGGTTTGACAACATGTATGTAGGGCACGCACCAGGCGTAGAAATGATTGTCGCAGTCGCGTGGGTCCCGGCTGCCCGGGGTCAGCGGCGTGCCGCGGGCGGCGACCATCGCGCAATAGGCGTGCCGCAATCCAGATCGTGCAACGATCGCCTGCAACGCATTACTGATCTGGGCCTGCGACATGCCGATATTCATGCGGCAGGCGCTGATGGACGCTTCGAACCTGTCCAGATAATCGCCAAGCCGGAAGAAACCGCCGTTCCTGACCGGAACGACATCGTATGTTACGTCTGAATGTGTCACGGCCCAATCGGTCACGCCAATGGTTGCTTCGGCGATCGGAACCACCTGACCCTTGATCCACGCGGCACCTTGTGAAAATTCGTTCATCGCGCCCCTCCCGTTACTGGTCTAGAGCGCGTTTCGGATTCCGTAAAGGACGTCAGGTCCCGTAGGCGCGGGCCGGGGGCATCACGTCTGCGGTGGCGTCGATAATGGCGTCCGAGATTACGTCCAACTCGGTTTGGGTCAAACGCGCGGGCAGGCGGGTATCACAGGCCCGCATCAGCATGGCGCGGGTCTGCGGCAGCTCAGGTGCGCGGCCCGGAATAAACCGCCAGTTCCAGAACGCACGGGCGTTGTCGGTGCTCAGTCCGAAAACCTGGACCTTGACGCCACGACATGCAGCCGCCTCGGCGAACGCGCGGGTTTCATCCTCGGTCATGCCGACGAGGTTGAACTGGATCGAATCCGGTGCGCGTTCTTCCTGCTCAAGTTTTTCAGGGACTTCCAGCCAGGGAGAAGCGTTCAACCGCGCGGCGACATAATCGTGATTTCGGCGCCCGTCGGTCACGCGGCGCTCAATCTCGGCCAGTTGCGGGCGGATGATGGCGGCGGAAAGGTTATTGAGCCGCAGATTATAAAGCGGGAGCTGGTTCTGGGCTTTCGCAAACGCTGCATCCAGATCGGGGTCGGGGGTCGTGATATGTTTAGCCCAGTTATGTTCGTAGGCGCCCGACATGATCACTGCCCGCGCGATGATATCGGGGTCGTCAGTGATCATGATCCCGCCTTCACCGGCATTCACAAGCTTGTAGGACTGAAAGCTGAAGCAGCCGACGCGGCCAATCGTACCAATATTGCGCCCGCCCCATGTGGTGCCAAGCGAATGCGCCGCGTCTTCGACCACGGGCACACCACGCGCATAACAGAGCGCCATGATCTCATCCATGTCAGAAGTATGTCCGCGCATGTGGCTGATGATCACAGCGCTGATCGTGCTGTCCAATTTCTCGGTGAAGTCGGTGATATGAATCCGATAATTTTCACCGACTTCGCACAGGACGGGCACGCAATCGGCATGTATGACCGATGACGGGACCGCAGCAAATGTGAAAGCGGGGATTAGCACACGGGCGTCACGTGGCAAGCCGAGTGCCTTGAGCGACAGAAAAAGCGCGGCTGAGCATGAGGACACTGCAAGCGCATATTTACTGCCCATCAGATCAGCAAATTCGCGTTCCAGTAAAGTGACCGGCGCGTTTTCCGGTGCCGTGTAGCGAAAGAGATCTCCTGTTTTCAACATCCGGTCTATTTCCGCGCGGGCTGCGGCGGGGATGGGCTCGGCGTCGTAGACGTTCGGAGGTAAGGTCATGATTTCGGCTTTCCTGAATACTAATTTCGGTTTTTTTAAAACAGTGAAGCTGATCCGGAAAGAAAAAACTACTGGGAAGTCCGAGAAAAGGCGCGATCGTGCCGATCTTGTGCTTGAGGTAATTTATCAGCGGCTCGTACGGAACGTACCTGGATTGCGTGCAGGTTGCGGCGCTCAGAATCCGAGGCGGTCACGCATCGCATACCAGGTCATCGCCAGCACCAGCAGAGGTGAGCGCATCATGGTTCCGCCGGGAAATGACGGTGTGGGAATCCGCGCCAGCGTGTCGAACCCGGTCGAATTGGATTGCCCGATGATCGCCTGCGCCATCAACCAGCCGGAATGAGTTGCGGTGCCGACACCGTGACCGGAATAGCCCGATGCGGTCAGGATGTTCGGTGCCAGCCGCGCGAGGTATGGCATACGCTTCATGGTGATGCCCAGCGTCCCACCCCAAGTGTAATCGATTTTGACGTCCTTCAGATGCGGGAAAATCTGGCTCATCGGTTTGCGCACCGTGGCGGCGATATCCGAGGGGAACTTGTAGCCATAACTCTCACCTCCTCCAAAGAGCAGCCGCTTGTCATGGCTGAGGCGGAAATAGTTGATGACGAATTTGGTGTCGGCCACGGCCACATCGCGCGCCAGCACCTTTGTTGCGTCATCGCCCAGCGGTTCTGTGGCTGCGATGAAATTGTTGATCGGCATCACCCGTGCCGCCACCTTGCGATCAAGCCCGCCCAGATAGCCGTTGCACGCGAGGATCACATGATCGGCCTCGACCTGGCCATGCGTCGTGCGCACCACAGCCTTGCCACCAGTTTTGATGTCATGCACCTCGGTGTTCTCGTGGATGCGGACACCGGCCGCCGCGGCGGCACGAGCCAGACCCAAAGCATAAGCCAGCGGGTGCAGATGGCCCGCCCCCATATCGAGCGTGCCGCCCACATAGGCGGGCGAGGGGCAGATGGACTGTAACCCGTCGTGATCCAGTGCTTCGATCTGGTCATAGCCATAGCGCTTCTGCAGATGCTCGGCATAATCATGCTCTTCGGCCACTTCACGGGTCGAAAAACAGGCATGGGCAATGCCGGGCTTCAGGTGGCAATCGATCTTGTGTCTGGCGACCAGTGACCTGACCAGGTCTTTGGCCTCTTCAGCCAGTTCCCAAAGCTTGAGTGCATCATCCTGACCAACCAGTTTTTCCAATCCGTGCTGGTCCATCCGCTGACCGCTGCCCAGCTGCCCGCCATTACGCCCCGAGGCGCCAAAGCCTACGCGATGCGCATCCACAAGCACCACGTCGCGTCCGGCCTCGGCCAGATGTAGCGCCGCCGACAACCCCGTATAGCCTGCACCGATCACGCAGATATCTGCCCGCGTCTGACCCTTGAGGCGCTCGAACGGCTCGAGCGGCGTCGCGGTTGCGGCGTACCAGCTATCGGGATAGGTGCCTGGACGGTCATTGGCATAAAGCAGGTTCAAGGGCTTCATCTTTCGAGAAAAAATCAAATTCCAACGGTGCGGGTCAGACATTCACCAGCAGATGTTCGCGCTCCCATGGGCTGATGACTTGCAGGAACTCATCATATTCGGCGCGTTTCACGATCGAGTAGACACGGGCAAATTCAGGCCCCAGGATTTCGTGCAGATCGGTCGCCGCGTCAAAGAGGTCCAGTGCATCGCCCAGGACCTGCGGGATTTCGGATTCACCCGCATAGGCATCGCCTTTAAATTGCTTGTCCGGGCGAGTTTCGTTCATCATGCCAAGAAGGCCACAGGCAAGGCTGGCCGCGATGGCCAGATAGGGGTTGCAATCCATCCCCGCCAGACGGTTTTCGACGCGGCGCGCCTTGGGGCCGGACAGTGGCACGCGGATGCCGGTGGTGCGGTTGTCGCGCGCCCAGGCCAGATTGATAGGGGCGGCGTTATCCTTGACGTAGCGGCGGTAGGAATTCACGTAAGGTGCCTGCACGGCGATGGCCGCAGGCATGTGTTTCTGCAACCCGCCGATGAAATGATAAAACGCGTCCGTTTCACCGCCTTGTGGACCGGAAAAGATGTTTTCGCCGGTTTCGATATCAAGGATCGAGTGGTGGATATGCATGGCCGAGCCGGGTTCTTCCGCAATCGGTTTGGCCATGAAAGTGGCAAAGGCGTTGTGACGCAGCGCGGCCTCGCGGATGAGGCGCTTGAAGTAGAACACCTCGTCGGCCAGCTTGACCGGATCGCCATGCAATAGGTTGATCTCAAGCTGTCCGGCGCCACCTTCCTGAGTGATGCCGTCAATTTCAAACCCCTGCGCCTCGGCGAAATCATAGATGTCGTCGATGACAGGTCCGAACTCGTCCACGGCCGTCATCGAATAGGCCTGACGCGCGGCGGCAGGGCGGCCCGAGCGGCCGATCATCGGCTCGATTTCCTTGGCCGGGTCGATATTGGGCGCGACGATGAAAAACTCCATCTCGGGGGCAACCACAGCCCTGAGACCACGCTGGGCATAGAGATCCACAACCCGTTTCAGCACGTTGCGCGGGCTGCAGCCGATCGGTTTGCCATCGCGGTCCTCGGCATCGTGGATCACCTGCAGGGTCCAGTCGCCGGTCCAGGGGGCGGCGGTGGCGGTGGAGAAATCGGGCCGCAGGATCATGTCCTTTTCGATAAAGCCTTCCTCTTCGTCAGCCGCCTCGCCCCAGTCGCCGGTAATGGTCTGATAGAAAATCGAATCCGGCAGGTGGAAATAGTCCTGCTTGGCGAATTTCGAAGCCGGAACCGCTTTGCCGCGGGCAATGCCGGGCAGGTCCGAGACGATGCATTCGACCTCATCCAGGCGGCGGCCCTCCAGATAGGCCTTGGCGGCGTCCGGTAGATTGTCTTTCCAGTCGGCCATGTCTCAGGCTCCTTGTTTGAAGAACTCGACGATGCGAGAGGCGATCTTGTCGCTGTCAATTGGCGCATCGAGTTTCGTTTTGGCATCGTTGATAATCGGTTCTGGCACCACATCCTTTGCGCGCGTATCGAGCAGTTGCCCGATCATGTGCGAGGTGAATTCGGGGTGGGGCTGGATGGTGTAGATGCGGTCGTCGTATACCAGCGCGGCATTGGCGCAGAAATCCGAGGAGCCGATGACCTGCGCGCCGGGGGGCAACTCGGTGACCTGATCCTGGTGCCAGGCGTTGATCGCCATCTGCTCGCCCTCGATGTCATAGGTGGTGTGGCCAACCGACCAGCCACCGCTGAATTTCTCGACCTTGCCACCCAGCGCTTGGGCGATGACCTGATGACCGAAGCAGACCCCGACGAGCGGGCGCCCTTCGGCATAAATCTCACGGATGAGCTGTTCCAGCGGCGGGATCCAGTCGTGATCCTCATACGCGCCATGTTTCGACCCGGTGATCAACCAGCCATCAGCGGCGTCAGGCCCATCTGGAAATTCACCATCAACGACGTTGAAACCCTGAAAATCAAACCCCTGATCGCGCAGCATATGCGCGAAGACCGCGTCATAATCGCCGCCGAAATCCTGTTCGAATTCGGGGATGGCGTGGCCGGTGATGAGGATGCCGATTTTCATCTCTTGGTCTCGTGATTTGATCAAATGTTCAGGGGTGTGTTTGAGCATGTGCCGAAGTTAAACCGTTTCCAGATAGGTTTTCCAGTGCTCGGTCTGGGGGATCGCGGACATCAGGCGGAGTTCCTGTCGTTTGGTCATGACAAGGTTGCGGATCATCATCGGGCTGAAGAACCGGGTGATCAGCGGATCGGTTTCAAACCGGTCGATGGCCGTCTGCCAATCCGCCGCCAGTTGCGGCAACTCCTGCTCGTAGGCGTTGCCGGTAAGGGGCGCGGGCGGGGCCATGTCATCGTCGATGCCGGTGATTGCTGCGCCCAGAATGGCGGTAAATGTCAGGTAGGGATTGATATCACCACCGGCCACGCGGTGTTCGATCCGGCGTGCGGCGGGTGGGCCGCCGGGAATGCGGATTGCGACGGTGCGGTTCTCATAGGCCCAGCCGGCGCCGGTGGGGGCGTGCGCCCCCGGCACAAGTCTGGTGTAGCTGTTGGCATGGGGCGCGAAGATCAGGGTCGAGCCAGGCATGGCGGCCACGCAGCCGGCCACGGCGGTGCGCATCAGGTCGGTCCCGGCCTCGCCGCCATCATCGAAGATGTTTTTGCCATCAGAATCGAGCACTGAAAAATGTAGGTGCATGCCATTGCCCGCGTCGTCCTCAAACGGCTTGGCCATGAAGCTGGCAGCAAAGCCATGTTGCCTTGCAAGCCCCTTTATCAAGGTCTTGAAGGCCCAAGTGTCATCCGCTGCGCGCAGAGCATCCTGATGGTTGAGCGTGATCTCGAACTGGCCGATGCCAGCTTCGGTGGTTGCGGTCTGGGCCGGAATACCCATGTCCTGACAGCCCTGATAAAGCGCGCTGAGGAACGGATCGAACGCATCCATCTGGGACAAAGACAGAATGCCCGGAGATGTCAGACGACGTCCGTTGCGCGGGTCGCGAACCGTCTTGAGCGTATCTTCGCTGTCATCGACCAGGGTGAATTCCAGCTCTGTCGCGGCCATCACCTGCCAGCCGCGTGCGGCGAAACGATCCAGCACCGAGACCAGCGCATGGCGCGGATCGCCCTCGAACGGGGCGCCGTCATCGTGGTGCATCACCATCGGCACCAGCGGCTGATCCACCGCCAGCCAGGGTACCGGCATCGGACCGCGGCCCGAAGGTAAAAGGATGCCATCGGCATCACCTGTCTCGAACACCAGCGGGCTGTTTTCGATATCAGCGCCGAAGATATCGACATTGAGCACCGAAAGCGGCATCCGAATAGTGCCTCGGTCGAGCTTTGCAGCATAGTCGCCGGGCACACGTTTACCGCGCATACGGCCATTTAGGTCGCAGGCGGCAACCCGGAAAGTCTGGAATTTGCTGAGGTCCATCGGGACACCTGTGTCTGAGTTCCCGGCAGATTATCGGATTTCCTGTGGTATGCCAATATAATTTGATCAAATTATTTGCGGAAGCTATACAGAGGCAGGGTTTCGGCTTTTTCGGCTTGGATTATGCGCCTGCATGCCGGTAGGGGTGTTTAAAGCGATCTGGTCGACTCAGACGCGGCTTTCTGTCCAGAAAGTCAGGAATTTTGTCAGCGCCGTAGTGTCAAACAGGACAAAAACCTGACTTCCTGATGCGGTGGCACGCAAAAGAGAACGACCATTAGCCGGATGCTCACTCAGAATGATGCAGTTTGGTTCACTCTCCTCGCTTCGTTCTGTACCAGGCTTTTCAGAAGCTTTGGCCTGTTCTGCATCTGCGACATCTCGGAGTGGTTTAAGAAATTCATCGGGTCCCAGTTCAAATGAAATCACGTCTCCTTCAAGGCCCAAAATAGCTGTCGCTGAAGGTGCGCATCGTTCCGCGAAAACACTGAGGTCATTCTGGCCTGAAAGTATTTCGGGCGTTTTCGCGAGATCCAGAAAGGGCTCACAGAGCTTCGAGCCCGGAATGCCGACGCTGGAAGTTTCCTTCTTTTCTGCGAGGATATGGCTCTCTACACGAAGCGTTTCAGTTCCCGCGCAGAAGTTACGGAATATATCTACTACGGCCGAGATCTGGTCATGGTGATCCTCAAGCAGATCTTGGCCAATCAGGTCGGCGCATTCCGCCGGCAATTGATGCGTAATGGGTTCTGCCACCCTGAGCACTCGGCCCGATGCGACCTCAATCCCGATGGTGTTGCCCGTGTCATTTTGAAACACAAGCCGCCTGAGCAACTGTGTTTCTTCGATTTCCAGCCGCATGGCCGAAAGTCCATCAGTCATTCCCGGCAGCATGAGGTCCCGGTATCGGCCTGATACGGAATCCGAGCACTGCGTCAGGCTTGCGATTCGGCTCTGTAGCGTGGTCAGCTCAGTCATTAGAAAAGATGCTTTGGGAATGGTTCATGGGTCGCCCCCAAACTCATCAAGATTTTCGCGGGCGCCCTGAATTAACGCCTCCAATTCAATTCCTGGAGTGCACACACAGCATAATGCTTCGGATGGGTTGTTCGTGGATTTCAGGAAAACACCAATTTCCGCGGTCTCAATAATGATCGCCTGATATATGCCAGCGTCATCTTCGCGAGCGAACGCGTCGTTGACACGTTTTGCGCTATCCCCGTTGAGCATATCGACCGCGACGTCACATAATGAATCCAGATACTCCTGCCGCGAATTTTTGTCGGCGCTTGAACATAAAACCATTCCCGTGGATATATCGGCAAACGCCAGGGTCTGGCATTCCGGGAACTTCTGCCGCAACTGATCCAGCTTTTCTGCCAGCTTCATGCTGTTCACCCAACATAACAAGACATCGCGCAGAGATTGGCGCGAGCAGTCGGAGCATACTCTTTGAAAGTTGGAAACAGGTTAATGGCTTTGCCTGGCGGGGTTCACCAGAGAAGGTTAGCGGTCACGATTCGTTTCGCAGGCGCTGTTCTGACGACGTTGCGATCACCCGCCGTGGCATGATCCGCGATGGAGCGTCATCAATGACCTCGGCCGCCTCGGCAGGCTTGTCCGGCCCCTCGAAGGCAGGGAGTTTCAACGGGCGGGTTCCGTCGCGTTCACTGGTTTCTTGCGGGTGCGTCGCAAGATCCGATGAAAGCTTTTGAAGGAGTTCAGCAAGCTTTTTGGCAAATTCCTCAGCACCGCTTTTGGCCCAGGTTTCATAATCGTCCTGTTCACCGGTTGCCTGCAACAAAGAGATTGGCAGGCAGTCCAGAAATTGGCCCTGCGTTTCTTTTCGCACCCGCTTGACTATCTTTTGCCGGTCCCGATCGGAGGTTATCTTGTCGATGCGGGTCAGCAGCAGCAAGCTCCGGTCATAGAGCTCATCCGGCAGATCGGCCCAAACCGCTGCCTCGCTCTGGCGCCAGGCTTGTGTGGCGTGGCTGCACCACAACACACCGTTCGCTTTTGAGATCATGCGCTGCCAGACTTCGGATGACATGTTCGGGTCGGAGATACCGGGCATGTCAAGCAGGTCGCATTGCATCAGGATATCCTCGTTGCAGAAGATCCTGATATAGGCCGTGTCTTCCAGCGGCGCCTCGGCAAGATTATCAACGTCCACCGGATATTGATTGCCCTCAAGGTCCGATCTATACGGAGCCTCATCGCCATATGAAATCCAGACTGGGGGTAGCTGCGTGGCGATTACCTGTACCGGCAGGGGGTCTGACCCGATCAGCAGGTTCGCCAACGTGCTTTTACCGGCGCTGAATTCGCCCATCAGCGCGATACACGGTTTGCTGTTTTTGTTACTGGGCTCTCTCATTTATTGTACGTATCCAGTTGCTTATGAGCTTCTCTCAGCTCTTTTTCACGCTCTACCAAAGAGCTTCTTCCGAATATCCCGTCAATTTTTTCGGGGCTCGCCGAGGCGGATTCCGTGGCGCTTTGCAGGATCGCGCATTGCTCTGACAGAAAAGATTGAAAGCAGCTTAGCGTGGCCTCGCGCATGGCCTGGGCCTGATCCTGCTTCAGATCGGCGACAATACTCTCGGTTTCGGCCTTGATGAGTTCGTTAAAATTCGTCGCGAAGGCCTGAAAGCCACGGCGTCTGAACCACCAGCTTTTCCACCAACCTCCCTTCAGGTCGAGCGCGATCGTTTGACCCAGAGATACCGGAGGAGGCACCCTGGGCGCGGGCGGCGCCTTGATGTCAAACAGATCGCGCGGTAGCTGAAGCGATTGGTGATAGAGCTCTGTAAGCTCGGTAATCGCCGCGCCAACCTGCGCGGAAAACGCTGATTGGCATTTCTTTCCGAAAAGCTTGTAAGACGAGCTCAACAGCATTCTAAGGCCAGACGGGCTGTATTCCCAGATGCTTTGCTCTCCGTATTTCTCAAGATGTGAAATCAGAGCTTCGGTCGCCCGTTCCAAAAAACTTTCGTGGGCACGGTCGATGCGCGCGTCAAAGGCGGCCTGAACACTGATCAACTCCTGTCGAAGCCCCTCGACAGTCTGGTTTTGGAGCGCGCCCAGACGGGTTGCGATCTCCTCGGTTCCCAGGTGAATCGTGGTTTCCCCGACCTCTGCTTTTGCCGATAGATTGTCGGACAATTGCATGCCATTTATCAGGTTTCGGGTGCTGGCAACGATCTGCGACGTTACCTCCGCGCCCACGCCTTGGGTGATCCTTTCCGCCAACGTTTCATAGAGCGCGGGCACGCCCGAGAGGTGCCACAGGATCGTGCTGGGGTTTTCTTCGTCCGCGACCAGGTTTTCGGCAACCTCCGCCCAGTTGAACAGTGCCTCCTGGCTGGCTTCGGGTAAGGAGGACAGCTGCCCGCTGGCCGCGTTCTGAGCCCAGAGCGCGCTGCCGAAAATGATGCGCGCATCCGCCGGCCCGTCATGTTTCGCGAGTGTCTCCACGATGCTGGCCCTGATCTGAGGGACCTGTTTGGCGGGGTCCGACAGCTCGTCGATACGATTGACAAAAATCGTCACATCACGAGATTTCACGTTTGAAATCAACCTAATAAGTGCAAGGTCCGTGGAAGAAAGTGCCTGATGCGCCGACAAGACAACAACACAGATCCTGCTGTCCCGGATCGACCGGATGGTAATCTGTTCGCGCATCATGAAGGTGTCATTGACGCCGGGAGTGTCGCGGATACATAGCCGCATCGGTATGGCGGGCTGGTGAAAAAACAGATCAGCTGATCTGGTGATGTCGGCAAAGCGGCCCTGAGTGGCAGATGTGGCATCAGGTTCGGTGTCTTCGAAATCGTCACCAAGGCAGACGTAGCGTTCGATCAAATCCTGATCAAAATATCCATAGTCATGCTCCTGCCCCAAAAGCATCTCGAATTTCCGGCCCAGACGGGCCCGGGATTTTTCGCGCATCTGCTCGACCTGGGCTTTGATCTTTTCCAGTTCGTCATCCGCGCCAGCGCGATCTGCAAGCTCGCCTATGCGGCCCCCACCGCCGACCAGTCGATCCCACTCATCTTGCTCGAAAAAGTTAAACTTTGCGCTGGTTGGCGGCGTCAATTCGACCGGACTGAGGTGCAGGGAGGTTACAACGGATGTCCAGGGATTTACATCTGCCGGCAGCAGGTCGGGCCAGCCGATCATGCAATTGACCAGCGAGGTCTTGCCGGATTTGATCTGCCCGATCATCGTCACGCTGGGTTCCAGCTTGTCAAGCTGCGCAATCAGGCGGTTGGCTATTTTTTGAGTATCTTCATCGCCCAGTTTCGCGGCGATGCGCAAGGCCTTGTCGAGCGGCCGAAGGCTGTCGCAGAAGGCATCAAGCTTGCCAAGCGATGCTTGCAACAGCTGCTGAGGCAGGCCGGAATCGGCAACCGCAGCACCGGTTATGCTGGTTTCCACATTCATAGGATTTTCACATCGCAAGAGATGGTCCCGGAGGTACTGAAACTCAGGCCCAATCTCCTTTTTATATCGCGCAAACTCGATCTCCCGGACACATGAAAGGATTACGATCAGCCGCAACCCCGCGAGTGCAGTATCGTCTCAGATTGGTTGAAATCAGGTAAAAAGCCATAGAATCAGCTTTTCGGTTTTTACCTGGCGCTCTCGCGACCTAGCTCCAGCCGTGTTTTCAGGCCGACAGCCAGTAGCTAAAGGGCCATGCGCGTTGCCATCTCTCGCCGTGTCTGCAGCAGCGTCGTTACAGCGGAAATAGCCGGAGCCACGCCACTTTCGAGTGACATCAGCAACAGCTTGTCTGCCGAGCGAAGAACGTCCTCTTTCAACAGGAGAAAATCCGGTGCATCCGAGGCGCTTTCCGACAACATGTCCGCCACCGTCTCACATGTCTGATGGCAGATAGACAATATGTCACTGAAGTCGTCGCTGGCATCGGTACATGCGGGTGAGCTGAGCTGAGAGGCGCATTTGCAGATATGATCGAACGCTTTTCGATAGAGTTCGACAGGCGCCTCATCACAAGTCGGTTCGACCGCCTCGGGAAGCACCTCAGCGGTCGGTGGACTCGGCTGCGGGCCTGTATCCGGCGCGTGGTTGCCAGCGGTGGATGATCCCGCAAGCACTCCCCTGTGGGTACGAACAAAAAACTCGGCACTATCGTGATCGGCCACGCGTCCCGATTTTACCAGTTTCGCTATTTCTACAACCAGAGCGTCCAGCGCAGCGGACGGGTACGTGGGTTGAGGCTCAAGCGTGATTGGGAAGAGGCTGTGGAACTCCTCGGCAGCGATATCTCCGAGGGCGTCGAGCTGATCTTCGGAAAACACACTGGCCGCCGTCTCGGGCGTCGCCAGGAGCACGAGAAAACTGTGATCTTTCAGCAGGTCCGGCGCGTCCTGCCATACCTGGTATTCGGTGCTGCCGAACTCGGACGTGCACCAGAGACAGATATCCGCCTGTCCGAAATCTACCTGGCTACCCAGTGCCAACTCGCTGATGATCGTCTCGGGGATGGCGTGGGCGGTAAGCATCTCGTGCACGCGCTGTTTGTTGTCGCTATCCGGTCCCATCAGGACAAGCCGAACGGGTGATGACAGCCGGTGAAGCAGCGCCTCGCCAATCTTCTGGATATGCTCCGTAAGCATACCGCTGGCCAGAATATCCTGCAGGGTTGTCAGTGATGCGGTTGCTTTCATTTTTTCACTCACACGGCGTACCAGAGGTTGGGCCGCTTTCGCGTCTCAGGGCACGTAGCCTGCGGCTTTTGATCATGCTCTGAAACAGAGATTGTTTTTCTACATACGCCTCTTCGACAGCACATTCCTGATGCAGTCCAAAATCGTCCTGACGAGCGTTGCTGACCTGAGTGACTGATAGAGATATGTTGTCGAGATCCGGGTCGTTGAGTTTCTTCAGAGAACTGACCAGCACATCGGCGATCTGGCTACTGCTGCTGAAAGGACGCTCGCGCAATACCTGTTCAATGTACCTATGCTCGAGAAATTGCAGCCCATCGCTTGCGACGATGAGCGTATCGCCCGCCTGCAACTGCATTGGTTCGGCCGGGCAGTCGACATGAGGGATCGGTTCACCAAAAAGGACCGACGTCAGTACATTCCGGTCCGGATGGTTGCTGCCTTCTTCTTCGCTTAGCGTGCCAGACTGCACCATCATGTCGATCGTCTTGGCCATGGAATGATCTTCGTTCAGTTGGGTCAGGGCACCATCGCGAAACAGGTACATGGGCGAATCCCCGACAGAGATCCAATAGAGCAGGCCATCTATAAAAACCGCCGACACAAGGGTCGCGCCCATGCCCTGCGTGTCCGGATGTCCGGCCACGTGTTCTTTCAGCCTGTCATTTGCACACATCGCCGCATCTTGCAGAGCGTTCGGGATGTCGGATTTGAACTTTGCCGTATCGCCGCATCGGAACGTCAGTTTGCTGAACATTTCGGTCACGACAATCTTGCTGGCGACGTCGCCTGCCGCGTGCCCACCCATACCATCGGCAAGCACGACGAAATTCAGATCCGCGCCACTAGAGAAATCAAAGATGATCGCGTCTTCCTGATAGTCGCGCGCGCCCTGATTGATCGCCGAGGCTGTGTCAAAGCTGAAACGCGGGGCATCATTCACCGTCATGGTCGCCCGCTCCCCAGTTGAAGTCATCGTCGCACAGTGCCACGAACCGAAGCGTCGTTTCTCCGATCCGGACCATATCTGCGTGCGACAATTCCTCGGTGCTGAGAACCGGCTTGTCATTCAGCCGAATGATATTGGATTTGCCGCCATGCCCCAGAAAGAATTTTTTCTGTTCATCATCATAGGCGACGGCGGCGTGGTGCTGCCGCGAAATGCTGGTATCGCCGAAATCCAGTTTAATCGCCTGATCTTCGCCGCGTCCGATGGTCGACACGCCGTCGTAAAGGGTTAGGGAATGACCTCTGCCGGGGCCTTTAACCACGACCAGCCAACCGACTGGAAAAGTCCGTGATGGCTGGCGTTTTTCTTTCGCGGAATTAGCAAAGGGATCAGGGGCTGCATCGGCGTTCTGATTGAAGCCCAGAAGGCGGGTTCGGGCCCGCTTTGCCGATCGGCCCGGACGCTGTGGTGCGGCAGGCGCAGCAGTACCTTGTTCGACCGGGGCCGGAGGCATCTTGTCGGGCGTTGCCGCGACCGGTGCAGGTACGTCTTCAACCTTGCGTTCGGCTGGAGATGGCGCGGTCTGGGAAGAGCCCTGTTCCGCCGCAAAACGCTGCTGCGACAGTTCGATCTGGCGCTGGGCCGCGGCGGCGCGTTCGGCCATGGTCGGCTCTGGCGTTGACTCCTCTGCGGGCGCGATCGGCTGAGATGTTTGCATCCGGCTTTCAACCGGCGCTTCATGCTCGGCGGGGGTGTCTGCGTCAAAGGCTTGATCCGTGCTTTCGTCAGTCTCGGGCAATTCAAAGGTATCAACGCCAGAGATTGACGACAGGTCTGTCATGAACTCTTCGTCGGGCGTTTCGGTCATCCCGGCATCTTCCTGCAGCTCGGGCAGGGTGGGGTCATCGGCCTCGACTGCCGCATGACTTCTGAATACTTTTTTGAACAACGTCATCTCGCTACCTCTAACTTACTCATCTTTGCCGCATTTCCTTAAGGGACGTTCAATGCGTTACCCAAAATATCCGTCGCCGCCGCCCTGAAGACGCATCACCTGTTCGACCAAGGGCGCAAAGACTTCGGTCATTCGGGTGACCTGCCCGTCGAGCACGCAAAAGATCAGTGCCGCGGCAAGTACCAGGCGTGCGGCTTTGCGCTTGATGCGCCGCCGTGGCGCGGAGCTTTTCAGCCTTTTTGGCACTACAGTGCCAACCGCCATGTCACGCACATAGTCGCGCGCCGGAGGAGGCGAGGGCGGTGGCGCCGCGTCGATTTCTTCATGAACCAGCTTTGTTGTTAGCGGCTCTTCCGGCAGCAGGATCTCTGGTTCCCGGGGCTTCACTTCAACCTCGGGCTCCTCGTCGATTTCGGGCGCAACCGCTTCCGGTGCTTGTGCCGCCTCTTGCCGGGCCTGAAGGATGAGCTGTACCACGGTGTTTTCAATATCCTGGTTGCTCTGCGCTTTTTCCAACGCGGCCTCGCGGCGCTTCCTGTCATCGATTTTCAGCATCCACTCGCGGGCCGATTGGATACGATCCTGCGGAAAGACACTCATCGCGACGTCTATCGTCTCAAGGAATTCCAACTCGTAGCCGTCAATGCGTCCCGCAAGTGGCTGGTATGGATCAGGTTTGTTACCCGCGATCGCGGCCAGACGGGCCTGGCTGTTGGGCGGCGCGTTGCCTGAAATCAGATGATAAAAGGTCGCCGCCAGCGCGTATAAATCACTGCAGGGCGTCTGTTTGCTGCCCGCGATGTAAAATTCCTGCGGTGAGTAGCCATCCTTGACCACCAGTACAGCCGAGAGCGCGCGGCTTTTTTTGCTGGCTTCTTCGCGCGCAGCGCCAAAGTCGATCAGGACCGGATTATCCCAGGCGTCGATCAGGATATTGTCGGGTGAAATGTCGCGGTGCAGCATGTCCTGTTCATGCACAGTCGAAATTGCGTCAAGCACCTTGAGCAGAAGGCCTTTTATCTCATCGGGCGCCAGGTGGTTGTCACTAAGCTCTATCGTTTCAAGCAGGTCTTTGCCGTCGATCAGATCAAGCGCCATATAGGCGGTCTGGTTATCCTCGAAGACCTGATGCACGCCGACGATATTCGGGTGGTTCAGCTTTGCGATGCTATGCGCCTCGCGTACGAACATTTCCACAAATGACCGGAATTCCTGCATATGGCCGCGCGAGCGGGCCAGCACCGTCTTGTTCTCGCGACTGCAAAAAGCCTCGGGATAACATTCCTTGATAACAACACGGCGATCCAGGCTGTCGCGGGCAAAATAGGTGATGCCGAAGCCGCCACTGCTGAGGTAACGTTCGATCGTGTATTGCCCGTTCAGAAGAACGGTCCCCGCAGGCAGAGCCTCGTTACATACCGGCTCATCGCCATCTTCAAATGTTGTCTGCAATTCAGCCATTTGACGTCACAATCCGAAAGTACCTGTTCTTGCCTCGCGCATCTGCGCTATTTTACGAGGCTTACTTGCGCCTCGAACTGTGGTGCAAAGGTGGCATGTTTCGGGTTCCGTTCGGGAGTGATGTTATCAATTTCCGAAAATTGTCGCCACCATGCCGACCAGGATGCAGGCACGTGCATTCCTTTAGGTCTGTCTGTGATGTATGACTTTCACGTCAAAGCCCGCATTAAGCCCCCTGAACTTCCGGCTGTGTCGGCAAGGTCAGACCCGGGATCGTGGACAGATTTGCATTTGCGGTGAAGGCTGGTGCTGCTGGGGAGCATTGAAACACTATATCATGTGGTGTCATGCTGTATCACAAATTCAGTGAATTCAACTTTCTAGCAAGAATTACTGTCTCAATCCGTTTCATTCTGTTTCACCCTATGCTATATGTAGAGGGTGGATAGAAGGGTGGGTAAGAAATTTGAGAGCTTTGAACAAACTGACGAACATCCAGATAAAGAACTTTGCCACTGGCAAGTATTCGGATGGGGGTGGCTTGTGGCTTCACAAGCGTCCTGACGGTGGTGGTCAATGGTTTCTTCGTGTTTCGATCCACGGGCGACGCAGGGAAATGGGCCTTGGTCGTTATGACAGTAAGGGTGAGTTCGGTGCTTCATTAAAGGAAGCGCGAGAGTACGCAGAAAAGTGGCGCTCAATCGTCAGGCAGGGTAAAGACCCGATTAAGGAACGAGAACGCCAGCAGCGAGAAGCTGCCAAAGCGGACTACACATTGGAAACAGTCGCGGAAGAAGCTTTTGAAGCACGCAAGGCAGAGCTGCGGGACGACGGCAAGGCGGGACGGTGGTTTACGCCTCTGAAGCTTTATGTGCTGCCAAAGCTTGGCCAGGTGCCCGTTGAGGATATCGACCAACGAGACATTCGAAATACACTAGCACCCATTTGGCATGAAAAGGCCGACACAGCGCAGAAGGCACTCAATCGCCTGCGGATCACGTTGCGTTACGCTGCCGCGATGGGTCTGGACGTAGATATTCAGGCCACGGAAAAGGCGAAGGCACTGCTTGGGAAAACCCGGCATGTGATCCAGAACATTCCCTCTATGCCGTGGCAGGAAGTGCCAACCTTCTATGATAGCCTGGATAAGGGAACGATCACCCATCTCGCACTGAGGCTGCTAATACTGACCAGCCTCAGATCAAAGCCCATTCGCTTTTGCCGTCTCGATGAAATCGAAGGCGATGTTTGGACCGTACCTGCGGATAACATGAAAGCGTTAAAGGGACACGAAACGGATTTTAGAGTACCGTTGTCAAACGAAGCGCTGTCAGTGATTGAACGGGCCAAGCCTTTGGCCCGTGATGACTACCTGTTCCCCAGCCAGCGCCGTGGCGTGATTTCAGATGCCACGATGAGCCGTATGATGAAGCGCCGAGAATTGGAGTTTCGACCCCACGGTTTCAGATCCAGTTTCAGAACGTGGTGTGCCGAAGCAACTGACGTAACCGACCAGGTTGCCGAAGCCGCGATGGCACATGTGACAGGCAGCAAAGTTGAACGTGCCTATCGCAGGACTGATTTTCTGGAGCAGCGCCGGGTGTTGATGGAACGTTGGGCGGATCATGTCACTGGCAAATCCGGCGAATTTGCTAGGATGGTGCGGTGAGTGATTTAAAAGGTCTTCTGAGCGATTTGGGCGGCCTCACTAGTGTGATTCTAAGACACATGCCGTCATCGATTGCCGCTTCCTCATACCCTTCCACTTTTGAAAATCGAGCGCAAGAATACGCAATGCCAACCTATTTCATGGTTGAAAATTTTGAGACTAACAGCGGGTTCTCAGGGAGCACTACAACGCTTCACGATTTGATTTTGACGCTTCGTAAACTTCATTCGTTGACAAAAGGTCTATCTATTTCTGACCGACGGAGTTTGCTCGCGATGAGTTTCGTTAATCAAGTCGAGAATTTCACAGCATTGGATGATTTTCAACGTAACGTTGAGAAATTTTTGTTAGGGGCGGAAAAAATGAAGAAGCATCATGATTTGCCCTGTGCAAGTCGAAATAGGAACTGGAAAGCTTGCGGCGCGGCGAGGATCTGCAGGCAAATTTGGGCAGAAGAGGAAATTGCTAAAAGTGGTGACCAATGGAAGAAATTCACCCAGACTCGACAGAAACAAGTGGCGGATGCCGAAACGCTAATAATAGAATTTAAATTGAGTTTTGCCCCCAAGTCTCAGAAGGCGGATGCCCCAGCGGTATTTGGTAAATTTTTAGAAGATGTAATGAACGCGCTTGGAATTTATTCCGTTGATGGCATTTCACACGTTTCAGCGGCATCAGCTTTGAATTCATTAAAGAGTCTCGATCGAGAGATTAGCGCTCATGGGTGAACAGTAAAGCGAGATTATCTAGTTTGCTGTATACGACTTAAGTTTTTCCTGCGCCTAAAAGCTTCAACACAACGCAACTAACCGCGAGGTGTTGAATATGACCCCAGGAAGCCCCGACCAGCTCGGCGATGTTAAGGAAGTCGCAGATGTCTGCCAATGCAGCCCGTCGACTGTATGGCGTCGTGTCGCTGACGGAACCATTCCGAAACCCATCAAGATTGGCGGCATGACCCGATGGTCGATGTCGGAGATTGCAGCAGCAATAGAAGCCGTCAAAGCTCAACGCGAAGCCGCCTAACGAAAAAGCCCCAGCCCGACAGATCGGACTGAGGCTCTATTTGTTACCCAGCACCTTCGAATATAGCGCGGTTTGGCTGTCCTTACAACAAAGGACGTCGATATGATTGACATCAATACCAACTCACTTACCAACACAGCCCGCACGACGCGGGTAAAAAACGTTATCCCAGCGATAGACCTGCAATCTCGCCGCATTCGCCGGACCACGGGTGTATCGGCAGCGACTGCCCGCAACATCGCGCTCCTTGCATTCGGGGAGCGCGTGTAATGGGTACCAAATACACAAAATTCGCTGACCCGCACAAACGCGCAGCCCGCTCCCTGATCTATGCCCTAACCCTTGGAGGGTTTGACGCGTGGCAGGCAACGTCTGCCGTCTGGGCAGCGCGTCTGACAGACAAGGAAGGGGCCGCGTTGAGTTTCGCTGCCCTGAAATCCCTCGAACCAGATCAGGCCGCCATGGTTGTTGAGACGGTGTTCGCCGGGGGTGATACGCCATTGCCACCCTTGCTGTCTTCTGCGGACGAGGCCGTGCACTGGGCCTCCTGGGCAGGCTATGACGACATCAAAGCCTGCACCCTGGCCGGGTTCAACCGACTGACCGCGCAGGACCAAACTGCCTTCCTGGATCACGTTGAACGGAGGGCTGCGTAATGACTGTTTATGCTCAAGTTGATGCGGCTTTCCGGGAGAATGGAATGACCATTGGTCTGAATGGGCATGGCGCTCAACCCGAAGGGCCACAGCCGCTCATTCGCGAAACACCACCGGGGCAGCCTTATCCCTCTGATGCACTGGGGCCACTCAAGGGCGCTGTCAAAGCCGTGCATGCCAGCACCGGCGCACCCTTGGCAATCCCGGCCCAAAGCGCGTTGTCGGTAGCCTCACTGGCGGTGCAGGGATTTGCCAATGTGGAGACGTTGGCAGGTTTTTCGCCCACGTCACTCTATGCCCTGACCATCGCCAGAAGCGGTGAACGTAAGTCGAGCTGCGACCGTCAGTTTATGCTGGCCCTTCGTGAGCATGAGCGTGAACGCGAGGCCGACCGCCGCGAGGCCATGACCACGTGGCAGAATGACGTTGCTCTGTGGCGGCAATCCCGTGATGCGATAACCGGCGGCATGAAAAAGAAAGGGAGCGACCGGAACGCAGCCAGAGTTGATCTGGCTGATCTGGGTGGTGAACCGCCTGCACCGCCGTCTCAATCCCGCACCGCCACCGAGCCGACCTTCGAGGGGCTGACCAAGCTCTTTATTGAGGGGCAGCCTTCTCAAGGCCTCTTCTCTGACGAGGGCGGGCAGTTCCTCGGTGGCCACGGTATGAACTCCGACAACAAGCAAAAGACCTTAGCCGGGTTGAACAGCCTGTGGGATGGCTCCCCCATTCGGCGTACGCGCGCCGGGGATGGTGCAACGACGCTCTACGGCAAGCGGCTGGCCCTGCATCTGATGGTTCAGCCAGAGGTGGCGCAAGGCGTCATGTCTGACGCTTTGGCGGGTGGTATCGGATTTCTGCCGCGTTGCCTGATCTGCGAACCGACCAGCACAATCGGCACGCGGCTGTCATCCGTGCTGCGTTTCGACACGGCTCCGATAGACGCCTTTGCTGCCCGGCTTTCGGCAATCCTGACGCGCACCATGCCCATGCGCGATCCTGACACCCGCGAGTTGGAACCGCGCGACCTACACCTGTCTTCTGCCGCCCGCAACATGCTTATTGAGTTCTCAGACCATGTTGAGCGGGAGCAGGCACATGGTGGAGAATTCCACAGCATCACAGGCTACGCTTCTAAAGCTCAGGAACAAGCCGCACGCATTGCCGGTGTGCTGACGCTATGGGCTGATCTGGATGCGCCAGAGGTACAGCCAGATACGATGGCTAATGCAATCACTCTTGCCGAATTTTACCTGAGCGAAGCGGCGCGTCTGGTGGATGGTGCGATCATACCGCCGGACATTGCACAGGCCGAGAAACTGCGCCGCTGGTTGGTGGATAGCTGGCATGAACCCGCAGTGTTGCCGGGGGACATACTGCAATTTGGACCGAACAGTCTGCGCAACCGCAAAGCCGCAGGCCAAGCCATTTCAACCTTGGTTCAAGCTGGCTGGCTGGTGCCGTTGAATGCCGGGACGGTGGTGCGGGGCAAATCCCGCCGTGAAGCTTATAGCGTGCAGAAAGGGGGCTAAAATGGGGTTTGATGTAAAGGCCGCCCTGGCGCGTGCGCTGGAGGCTGAAAATCAGAATACCCGGGGTAGCGATACTGCTAATTCCGCTAATTCTGCTAAACGATCTCATCAAGGCGGGCAAAGTTTAGCGAGATTAGCAAGTTTAGCAGGGAACCGGACCCTCCATTCCGAAAAACCCAAAACGCCCGACCCCGAGTTTGACCCTAAGATTTCCGCAAGCGCGGAAGGGTCTGACTACCCCTTTGGCACTTCCCCCGGCGGTCGCCCCGTCACCTACACAGGCAAGGTCGTTTCACTCGATGCGTGGCGCAGCCTGTCTGATCGGGAAAAGCACGGACCTGGCGGCAAGCATTGGGGCGGGCAATCTCAGCAATGGGAGGGGCAGACATGACCCAAGCAGACCAAGTTCGCGATATAGCCGCTCAGGCCGTTTCGGGGGCTGACAGCACCTCAGACGCTCAAACTCGCCTGAACCGTGCCATAGCGCCCCTGACGCCCGTTATGCGCCTGTTGGCAGCACAAGACCACTCCGCTGCAATCAGACCATTCGTCAATCCTGCACGGATCGACATTGAGGTATCGCTTGTCACCCGTGGCGGCGATGTAATCAACACGGGTGAAGGTCATGAAACTTGAATCCATCACCGGACCAGAGCTAAAGGCGATACGCCGAAAGGCCGGTATCAATCAAACTGAAATGGGCAAACTGATAGGCGCATCGCGTAGTGGCGTCAGTTATTGGGAGACCAAGCAACACCCACTCACCTCAAAGCAATATCGCTTTGGCGTTCCGGCAATGATGTTCAAGGTCCTGGGTATCGAGATTTTGCCGATTTATCTGAGGTCAACGCGCGCGCGCGGGTATGGGGTTTTACCGCTATATGACGCAGCGCAGGCCATGCTGGATCGAGAGATGGAAAGACGGCGTGCAAAGCTACAAGCGCAAATGGACCGTCGCCGTCAGCCATGCGGTGCGAAAACCCGCAAGGGTCATCCGTGTCGCATGAAATCAGAACCCGGCAAGCGGCGCTGCAAGTATCACGGTGGAAAGTCCACAGGCCCGAAAACTGCAGAGGGCAAGGCCAGGATTGCAGAGGCCCAGAGAAAGCGTTGGGAGGCCTATCGACGGAAAAAATACTTAACCTAAACAGTTAACCTGGCGTTCTGAGATGCTGGGATCTAGGTATGGACTGGTAGGAACGGTAACCATCACCAATGAATTCTCATCCGATAGAAGTCGGATCAAATGTAACTGTACCGATCTGTCCGAAACCCACTCTTCATTGATGCAAGAACCTTTGTTGCATCTGTAAACAAACTCTCTTTTTGAGGCACTTTCGAGTATTGCAAATTCGTCAAAAAAAGTGACCTTCCCGCCATCAAGATACTCATCTTGACTTACAAAACTACAGACCAATGCTGCTGACGTTGGCGATGCGTGCAAAACAAAAATAAGGAATGCGAAGATTTTCATCGTGCTTGTTCTTTCTCGGGCCTTCTTTGGATCCATCGAAACAATGATCAGCCTCACCTGAGTGGTCCAGTTTGAATGTTAGTGCATGATTGGCCTGGGTTCCATCGGTACGATGGATTCTGGAGCCGGTGGGCGGTAGCCCAGAGCACTGTGGGGTCGTTTAGTGTTGTAGTATTTCCTCCATTGTTCGATCAGGATTTGTGCCTCCCGTAAGCTGTAGAAGATTTCGCCCGCATTGCCGCTGTCAAAGCCGCTGGCAACATGCATTCCGGTGGTGCGGGTGAAAGCCTTCAGATTGCCAACATGGCCTCGGGTCGGGCGAAGCAGTTCCTGCAAAGCCTGACCAATGACAGGGCGCGGCAAATCCTCGTGGATGCCGTGGAAGACCCGGAACTGATGAAGGTTCTTTTGGGCAGGCCGTCCAACCTCAACTCGCCACGGGTGGAGCGGATTATGTCGCGGTATCTGACAGGGACGGTGGGGGCATCGTTGCCAGATGAATAGGCGAGCAGCATCGAGTTCAACCCGGCCCGATTTGCACTGGAAATGGCGGTCTACAGCATTCTGATGGAATACGAGGAAAGCTTGGGATTACCCGTGCGTGTCATACCAAAGCCGGATGGCAACGGTGGGATTGAGCCGGAAGCGGTGGTCCCGGGGGAGTGGTTGGGGTGAATACGACGATGCTTGCCGAGCTTAAGAAATCATTAGGATTCGGTTAATAAGCTCCTACCATCAAGTCTTTCAATTAGAGCATTTCTGGGGGCAGCTATGCGTACATTTGAACTCTTAATGAAGTCTATTCATGCGGCAAGGCATGCGCGTGAAGAGGGCCTCCACAATACAGCCAATTCTTTCGACAAAATAGTGAATCACTTGTTGGCATTGTTGGACACTGAATCCCGGTCAGCGAACCAAGTTTCTATGCAACCTGCCTCAAAACAATTACCGCGTCGATTGAGCACAAGAATTCACACGCATTCGCCCAATTAATTGTTCACCACCCTGCAAGCTGAACTCCCAAGCAACCTTAACTCGCCAAACCTGGAGCGCATTCTCTCAAAGTATCTGACCGGGGCGGCTATGGCTGTGGTGCAGGTGGACTAAATAAGCGAAAAACATAATACCGGCGGGATAACGCCGACTTTACCAACCGTGTTCCAAGCTTAAGAAATCATTAGGATATTGTTAAGAAAATACCTCCATTGATCAACAAATTGTCGCGAACACCTGGAGAAAACTATGGATACTGAGGAAATTCTGGTCCGAACCATGAATGCTTCGAAAGAGGCTAGAGAGCACGGGTTCTTAAACACAGCAGAGGCCTTTGATGGAATCGTTGATAGTCTGCTGCAGCTCATGAATTCGCAAACACTATCTATCGGCGAAAAACGAGTGAACTCACTACCCGATACGCTCCAACGTCACTGACGCACTCGGACCTATACGTCTGAAATAGGGATATTCACATATTGTTAACCAATCTCCCTGAGGTTGTGATGGTTGGCGATAGCTCATTCGCCATAACGTCTAAAGGGGATGCAAACCATGACGAGTTACAAGAGCTTCGCGACGCTAATATGTGACATCGAGAAGTATTCAGAAGATAATCTATTTTCACAGGCTGAAAACTTAATCGGGAAAGCGCGTGAAGCACTTCGAAAAGACCTGCGCGACCACGTTGAAAAAAAGCATAATTCTCGAAAATCTGACATTGCAACCGGCGCTCCATTGCATAGCTGACAACTGGTGACAGGTAGCATTTATGCGCTATCTGAGCTTATACTAAGCTTGCAGGAGGCTCTCTCGATAGAGAATGACGTGACAGAGATTATTGCGAGCTGCGGATGCAGACAGGCAGGCACAATCCTTTCTGCCACTCCTCGGGTTCGCTTTCGCTGTCACTGCACCAAGTGTCAGGCGGTCTATCGGGCGCCATACGCCGATGCATTAGTCCTACGTCGTGGCCAAGCTCGCCCTGCCAATCAAGGAATGATTAAGTGGGTTCGCACAAAGCGACCATCGCCACTGGTGCGAGGCCTTTGCAGCAAATGCAATGAGCCAGTGTTGGCGTATCTTTATGGAGTTTTGACGATCATACCAACCAGGACGGTATCGGGGCTAAAGAAACCGCCAATCGATTGCGACATCTACTATCGAACCCGAGCTTCGAACTTGGATGATGAAATTCCAAAACATGATGGGATGTTGTCGTCCCACATCGCCCTCGCACTTCCCTTGACGCGAGTGCTTGCCATGCCTGGGCGAAAAGTTAGCTAAGATATCCGACCCAACAAGCCAAGCATCTGGCAAAGCGGAAAGAGCTTTGGGGGTGCCGGAATACTGAAGCGACTTGCACCAGTAATCGCGGCAGAGGGCAGCCAAAACAATTTACCGTCGAAACAGCGGATGCTACTGGCGTCAACAAGTCCACGGTGACTCGTGCCGTATCCCGCGCAGAAGGTGTCACACAGGCCGCCAGAGACGCCATAAGGGGCACTGATCTGGACAAGGGCGTGGTGCTAGATGAACTGAAGAGGGTTGATCCAGATGAACAATTACATGCGGTAGAGCAATTAATTTGATTTTAGACCTTTTGCCCACCAATGGCAGCCTCAACGCGGTGTGGAGTGGAGTATTTTCGGAGACCAGAATGCCTAAAGACAATGTAATGCCCGCTGCCACCATGACTGCAACGATAGGGGCGCTGAAGGTCATCAGCAGTAAACGCAACAGGTTTCCGCCGCTAGCGGATCAGGAAGAGATCATCGAGCACAAAGGAATGTGGCTCTCAAAAATGGCTCTGGTTTTGCGTGACTGGAGGAAGGATTAGTTTCCTTAGTTAAACCCTGCAACCCCTTCTATCTCAAAGACTGTCAGTGCTGCATCCAATGCCACCAGCTCGGTCGCAAAGGTGTGTCGTCGCTGAGCGGCTTTTTGCTGAGCACGCATCTCCCATAAAGCCATTAGCACTTTGTTAGTGAATTGAACCAATAAGCGATTCACCGAACGCAAGCTCAGGAGGCTACTTTGATCCCGAACGAAGGTTGGGATGTTACAAGCGCAACGGCTGTGTGCGTAATGGCTTATTCCCGCTCGTGATACGCTTGTAAGAGTTGGCGGAAGGTATTGGTCGGGCTGGTTTGCATCTCAATGGGGCACAAAGGTACAAAAAATGTTTCCCAATTCAAATGACGCAAACCAGCTGGGCCTTCGTTAGCATCGGCGCTCTTAACGAACGGTTAACCAAGGGAAAATGTTAGCCAATTTAATACGTTCTACTGATCAATAACGCTGCATCAGCTACTCTTCGCTGACCGTGGAAATCGCGCACAGGTTGCGCCTCACACGGTGACATCGTCCGCTTCCAACGGCGGGCTAATAGGTAATCACACTGATATGTTTCGCCAAACTTTCCCCTTATGAGCCCAATTTACCGTGTCAGGTTAACAGGGAACGGTAACGTAAATTGGGGAGGGTTGAATGGCGCGAAAGGTGGATGTTTATGTTGGAAGGCGCATTAGGCATCGCCGTTGGTTGATTGATATTTCGCAGCAAGAGTTAGCTGAACGAGTTGGATTGAGGTTTCAGCAAATTCAAAAGTACGAAACTGGTAGCAATAGGGTTAGCGCTTCCAAGCTTTGGGAAATCTCTCGCGTGCTTAACGTTCCGGTCGAATTCTTCTTCAAGGGTCTAGAACAGGACGACACGGAACGGGAATACTTTTTGGACGACCGAAATGCCGTGCTTTTGGTCGCCTCCTACTACAAAATACCCGAAGAAAAGCGAAAGTCGTTTTTTGAAATGGCCGCTGCTTTGGCTTGTCCGGATCCCTAGCATTTGAACTAATCTACTTTATCGAGTCTTAGAGACAGAGAAATTTCGATATCTTTGGCTATCCGGTGAAGGGCAGACGCTGCTTCAAGCCTATCATGCCTACCGAGTTCCACACTCGAATACTCGATGAGCATGAGAATAACGCTCTTGATATGTTCCAATTTTCCGCATGATGCAGCGATCATTAACTCGTCGCAAAGCTCGGCGGTCAAATTGTCGATTTTCGACATGATAGAATTCTCAACTGAGTGTAGGGGAAGGTAGTGGCAAAGTATAACTCAGAAAAGACTTCGAGGACGGCGCGTAACTCACTGATTTCGGAGTTGCAACATGTCCTTAAGAATAGACTAAGATTGATACCCGATAGTTGAAACTCGACGAACATGCCGTGATGTTGGTTGCTGCCTATACCAAAATCTCCGAAGAGCAACGGAAGGCGCTACTGAGGTTCGCGAAGACTTTATCGAAATCCAAGTCAGAGGATTGATTGATGCCTTTGCTTCTCTCTCGGAAAAGTTCTCTCAAACTCTTTTGCGACGTCGAGCAATAGAATTGACGCCTCTGAATTCTTGTGCCGAGCTAATTCACAAGCGGAGTATTCGATCAGCATCGCCACAGTGTTTTTGATGCAATTCAAGTCACCGGAGGAAGCTTCAATCATTAGTTGATCGCAGAGTTCAGCGGTCACGTTCTCAAGCTTTGACATTCGCAAGCCAATCTCTGTGTGCTTTGGAAAAGAGGATTGGCGAACATATACCACTACACAAAATTTGCGACTATGAGGTAGGTCAACTTGACCAAATGGTCATGCAGACGATATCGACCGCCAACTAAGAGAGATAGATGAAAATCTTATCCGGTCGGAGCTAATCACAACCCAGCAAGCAGAGCATCTGGCGAGGCGGAAGGAGCTATGGGGTGCAAGAAAGCTAGCTGATGCAAGTTGCGCCACCAAGAAGCCACAACATGAGAAGCAATTCACCGCCGAAACAGCGGATGCAACTGGCGTCAACAAGTCCACGGTAACCCGCGCTGTATCTCGTGCAGAAGGCGTCACACAGGCCGCCAGAGGCGCCATACGGGGCACTGACTTGGATAAGATCAGCAAATCCCCGCACCCCTTCTTTCTCAAAGACTGTCAGCGCTGCATCCAATGCCGCCTGCTCGGTCGCAAAGGGGTCGCCCCAGACGAACGAGGTTCCTTCATCATTGATGACTTTAAGGGTCCAAAAAATCTTCATCATCAGAGCGATAGATGTTGATATGAAACCGGCGACCTTCGACCAGCACGTTTTGGGAGAAATCAGAAGAAACAATTGAAGGCATGTCCATGGCATCTCTCCAGTTCGAATCTTTGGCTGCGCAAAAACATAGCTGCGTGTGGTTTGGTAGGCAAATTCACTATGAAAGCGTGTGGGAGCTCTTAACTCTTGGTGGGAGCATATCGAGGTGGGCTAACACATAGCTCCCACACAAGTCAGATGAATAGGTGATTATGGTAAAGAAAGTGTTCGTCGTTAAGGGCGCGGTTAGATCACTCAACGGACAAAGCGGGCACCCGATACTTTCAATAGAATTCGCCCTACGCAGTGATAGGGTGCTGTCCATGGGCAGCTTTTCGCTGAGTTCTCAGACGCAAAAACGCCATTAGTGCTTTGTTAGTAAATTGAACCAATAAGCGATTCACCGAACCCGAGCTCAGGAGGCCATGTGGGTCACGAACGAAGCTTAGGATGTTACATGCGCAGGGGCTGTGGGCGCGCGCGCGCAGTTTCCCGACAGGTTGTCGCGAAACCTCAAGGCGTTAGGCCTATCGAGTTTTCATCTGAGGCGCCGGAATTTACTGGCGTGTCGAAGCGAGACGATAAAGGCGTTAGTTTCAGACATCTCGCACCACAAATTCTCCGTATATAACAGACCCGCCATTCTGATCGGTGATCGTCCATCTGGCCGCGTAAAGCTGATGATTACGTGTCTCCCATCCATGGTCGTCCCGGTTGAACCGCGTACGCCATGACCCTTCCACGTAAACTGGGTACCTTACATCTTCAACCACTGGTGATTCCCCGAGATTTCGAGCTGCTGTACACGCCCTGGACCACAACGACTGGATCTGGCTCAGTAGGGTCTGAGCTTGTTTCTTTCGACGCCCTGCAATAACCACATCAATTGCGTTGTCACCAAGCACAAAACCCTTGATAATGATATCATCGTGCGAGTTGCGACCGATCAGGGGTACCAATTCGACAGCAATCTGAACAATCTGACCTTTGAAAATATCTTGGTCTTCATAGCCGGGCAACACTTCGCGTGTCGGTTTTCGGCGATCAAACATCTTCCGCATCTCTTTCAACGGGGAGTTAGGCTCGTCAAGTAGCGTTTGAAGTGGTTGTTAAGTGAATTATCTTAAACAACCGTGAAGCGTTGAGCCTTTCTACCGTTTCATTGAACTGCTCACTAAGGAGTGGGGCAATCAGAATGCGTCAGCCATATTCCAGCAGAAATCGCTCAATTGACGGAAAGGGGGTGAAATGACCTGTGGCTGCTGTCATGCCGCTGCCTTCCGCGATAACGACAACTGCGTATTTGGCTAAATGGTTACAGGCCATCCGAGCTGTGCTGGAACAAATATCCGACAGCTTCACTATCTGGGCGCAGAGCATGTGCTTTCCGATAAGCCCACGGTCCGCGTTAGGGACCGCCCCAGCCTGAAGATATTGCGCAAGATCATGCGACCCCGCGACAAGCTCATCCCGGCTGATGAAAGGGCACTGGGCACCAAGCCTGCGTATGTGTCTTCGAACATGGCAGCCATTGAGGCGACCGGCATAGAAGTAGCTGTCATGCGGAGGGAGTATTTCGAGGGGGGTGAAAGAAGCCCCGTCCACACGACACGACAAGATGGGGCTTCTTTCTTCCAACCATGTGCAGTTGGAGTGCCGTCAACTAACCGCAAATATATGAACTTATCGTTACACAGTTTGGAGATTTTTACATGCCCCTTAACATGGAAGAATACGAATATCTGAGAGAAGGGATTGAGCAGGTGCAGGGACTGACTGGTCTGGCAAAGGCTCAGCTTGAAACGGAGGAAACATCTCCTCAATCGGGCAACGCCATGTCGGTCTTTCTCACCGCGTTGGATCGCGCGTGTGATGACGCAATCGCCGATGCTGACGGCGCGGTAGAGGTGCCTTTGTAGGTAGGGATTTCATTGCAGACGAATAAAAGAGGCCCCGCCATCGGACAGCTGACGAGACCTCCTGACTGAAAGTTCTTTCAAGTCTAGTGCCGGGGAATATGAGTGCTGAATTGACTTATTTGTGGCGGTTTGAGGACGGCTTTTAGTTGTTTCGGTAAGATTGAAAATTTGTACGGTAAGGCCATTTCGATGAACCATTATGCCACCAACAGACGCTGGTCAGACCAGTTCCTACCGCAGATAAAGCGCATCGTCCGGTGCCATCTTCTCGAAACCGCGCCAGATCCATTGGACTGGCATCAGACCACCGACCTGCTCATGCTGGATGCCCGCGACATGCGGATCGCCGCATGAGTGCGTCGACCGGGTTTCGCTAACAAATACCCGTGTCAATTCACCATCCACTCACTCGTTGGCTCAGGAGTAGAGACAGAGATGATCAAGATAGTGAACGGCAAGAGCGACTGGCTATCTACGGCCACGCCAAGGCTGCTCAGACAGCAATAGAGAGCTATTATCTGATTGACCTGCGCGCATTCAGGGCTGCTCTGATCCGACAGGGGGCGGACGGATTGGTGTGGGGTAACAAGTGCAACGCGGATGGCACGCGGTTTACCTGGTTTGACATACGCAGCTTTCCGGACGAGCCGATGTTGGTCGTGGCGAGGTCGGATATCGAATGAATTGATGGGAAAAGACAATCAACACGAAGCCTAAGCTGTCATAGTACTACGAGTTGGATCAGGGGCAATTCCCTACTTCACAAGAATCAGAAACGTCAACATTTCGAATGTTGTAAGCTAAGTCAGCGAACGGCAGTTCCCAACTTGTTATGTCGGTATTCTGCCAGGCACCGGCTATATCCATTCTTTCCATAGCCGGTTCCTACAGTATTCTCTCCTTAGGCGACTTCATAAATTGACTGAACATCTTCAAACAATGCATTTACTACATCATATGAGCCTCCAGAGTTATTGTTCTTGAGTATTTCAAGAGCTGTTTCAAAAGCTGATTTCACACGGTTTGCATATTCTGAAACAGAAGATTCTGTATTCCGTTCAGTTGAGGGAGTGGCGTTTTCTTCAACCTCAGGCAGTGCGGCTTGTTCCTCAATAACGTCATTGACGGCAGCGTCTTCCAATTTTGAAACTGGTTCTGAAACGATTGCCGAATGGGCCAAGTCTGACAGCCTATCAGCAATATACCCGGCAAGTTCAGCTTGGTCTAACGCTCCGCTTTTATCTGCGTCGAGTGAAAAGAATGTGTCCCCGATCAACCCAGCCAGCTTTGTACCGGCGATTTCTTCAGAATTCAAACCACCGCTGCCATCTCCATCCAAACCATTTATAACGCGCTGAGCAACATCTGATGCTGGGTCACTCTCAACTTTTGCTATCAGGTAATTGGCGATTTTTGCGCGAACTGCGCTTTCCATCGAAATGTTGCTGTGGTTCCTATGGTCTTTTGATTTTCCTGCTTGATCGAATTCCTTTGCTTCCAACATTCCGTCAGAATTCGCATCTAGCTTAGCAAAACGTTCAACACTCATTCTCTTGCCAAGCTTTGTCTCGCGCAGTTCGTTTATGTTTAGTTTGCCATCGTTATCTGAATCATTGAGCGCCACGAAACGTTCACTTTCAGATTTCTTCGTTGCTGTTTCTACTCTGTGAGTCGTTGATTCACGCATTCTCGTTTGCGCATGACCCAATGCGGAATTTGTTCCGATTGCTTCAATATTCATAATATCACCCTTTCCCAGAAAGATTTCTGGCAAACTAGGTAGCTTTGTACCGTTTCAACTATGATAATTTTCAAACGTAATTTCAGCAGAGGCTCTCACAAAGTGCTGAGATTTTTCTATAACTTGTCAAATTTATCCGTCTCACAGACAGGCAATATCGTGATTTTAGCTTAGGTCCGCAATGCTAAATCCCTATCTGAACGCAGTCAATCAGACCATACTGCTCTGCGGCGGAAGCTTTCACAATTCCTGGCTAAATCCATACCCAATGTTCCATATGTCGTGGTCAGCGAGAATCTGCAAAAGGCCGGGCGAAATGTGGAATCAGTCAATAATGACAAAATAGGCAGATATTGCTGCTACACCCCTATCCATACGCGTTACACGCGCGCGGGCCAGCAACGACATTCACACCTCAGCCGAACTTCAGCACGTACGCCGCCCATTTTTTCGCAGTTCTACGTTTTAACGAAGCCCATAACCAAGCTTGGACTTCACAGTCTGGCGCTTTTTTTGCCTGCAAACGCGCGGCCTGTTCCAAGCAACAATGTTGGGCCGCGCTCAATTCAACAGGGCGCATCCTCAACTCGCGAATAATAGATGATATTATGAACAACAACATCACCGCAGCAATGCTAGCAATTACACCGAAGAACACAGAGAAGCCCATCTTCAATCCTCGTTAGCGAAGATTAATAGGTTACAAACCACAGGTTAAGAAATTGCTACCGGAGCACCCGGCAATATAGGGCTAAACCACACCAATTGTCCCCATAATGTCTTTAGGCAAGTGCACCATGATTTAGGCGGCTTCCTCGGATCAGAACGCCAATCCGTAGCCAGGTAAGCAATCGTTTCGCTTCTTCTTTGCAGCAAGTGGGCATTCGGCGGCAGCAATCCATTCTTCAATTTTGTCGTCAGGGGCTCCATCGTGCATTAGCCGTGCAGCCTCTTCTCGACAGTGGCGCTGAGCCTCGCCAAATCCTCCGGGTTTCTTCAAAATTTCGCGAAGCAAAACCGTGAAAATGAACAACAGCGTCAATCCTGCGATACCAGCGATTGCTGCAAAAAATATCAACCCATCCATTGTAGCACTCCGTTAGCAGAGATTAATGGACTACATAGGACATATTAAGAAATTGCTACTGGTGTGCCCGATCAAATAGTGTGTCGAAATCACATTAATTACCCCCATAAGTTACCCTGATGCAAAAGGCGCCGCGATTTAGAAAAATGGACTACTTTAGAGATATAGGGGTGGGTAATTAGGTGGATACAAATTTGCTCAAATATAGCAAGTATTTGAATTTACGCGATATTGTTTAACTAAATGGTGCTGCTGGGGAGGATTGAACTCCCGACCTCACCCTTACCAATGTGTTTTTCAAACTCTTGGACTGGGTTGGACGCGAACTGATAAAGTTGTCTCAGGTAGCATAACCGATTGCTGTAATTAGACTTTTCTCCGAGTTGGTTTGGCATGGTGTCGCATGTGACCAGTCCCGGTTGTACTCCGCTCCCCTACTAATCCCCTACTAGTGACCCCACCCCATCGACGGGTGTCGAGACAGGACGCCTAACTGCGTGTCCCGCTCCGAAGGAGTTGGCGACCTACCACGCACATCAGATTCCAACTGCTTGTCGCGCAAAGAGTGGGGTAGCTGTTGTCCACAAAATGAGACGGCTGCGAAAGTGACGCGCATCGAAGCCTTGCCGAAAAGAGACGTAAGTACCAAGTTACTAAGTAGTCTCAATAACTTGGTTTTATCTTTTGTTCTCCCTCCCTAATTGGCTCCGTTCTAAGCCAAAACGAATTAACCAACCTGAACACGCTTCCCAGCGCGATGACGTTGACGTGGTTGCGCCCAAGGTCGGCACCAATATCGATCGACCCGTCATTAAACTCTACCGGCCACACATCGTCTCCGGCGACTGTCTGATTGTAACCGGATACCAAGACTTTCTCTCCTCTCTGGCCATCCTCATGAAAGAAGTACCTGAGCTGAAGGAACCTGATGGCGACAGCGCGGTACGCATTCGGATCTCTTTCGGTATCGATACAGCGAATGCCCGTCGTCTTGCCAAACCGAAACCTGTGACAGAAGAAATGAAGCTATATTGGCTAGAGCGCTCAGGTATCCAAGTCGAAGATGACGACGATCTGCTGGCAGTGCTGGCGAAGCATGCCATCCTATCTGGTAAGATTGAGCTACGCGTCTTTGACCCCATATTGGCCAAGGAAAAGCTTGGGATCACCGGAGATCGTCGGATGCATTCAAAGATCGTCAGCTCACCGAATGGTGCTGTCGCCGGCTCGGCCAACTTTTCCAAATCAGGTTTGTACAGTAACATCGAGTATGCGGATGGGCTTGATACTGGTTCCCATGAACTGCAGCCGGAACGAACGCAGGCGGCCGAGCAGATTTGGGACGTTTCAGCTGACTGGAAAAGCGAAGCGCTAGAAATCCTCGATAAGCTCATAAAACCCGTCACCGCCGAAGATGCGATGGCGCGAATGATCTCGGAGCAGAAGGGCTTTGAGCCTTGGATAACTGGCGACCGCAAAGACATTACTGGCCATACGCTTTACGATTACCAGCAGGAACTTACCTACGAGGCGTGCTCTATCACATACGATCACGGTATTACTTTTGTCGAGGCACCTACTGGCTCTGGCAAAACTGAAATCGGATGCCACCTTGCAGAGGCTTTGTCTGAGACCTTCACGCGGGTCATACCGCGATCTCCCATCCATGGCGTTGCACGAAAGAACGCGGTCGTTATTGCTCCGCCAAAGGTGATACCTAGCTGGAAGAAGTATTCTACAAACTCACTGGATGCTGTAGCCAACAGCAAGCTTGCAAAGCAACATCTGCGAGGAGCAGGAGATGATAAACGAGCTGGCCTTCGTCTTGATCAGTTTGGCGTTCTAATCATCGACGAAAGTCACACGGTCACACCTGGGTTCGAACAAGCCTCTCAAATGGCTGCGGCCATCGAACTAGCCCCACCGAGTTGGAATGTCTGCCTATCTGCGACTCTTCTGGGCAATCGAGACGTCGATTGGTTGGCGCACATGCAAGAAAAACGCGCCTCCATCTTTATGACCCCTGATTACATCCAATCAATGGGGGAGCTCTTTGATCGGGAGATGCAAAAATCACCTGACATCTTCGATCTGAACGTGCCGGTTGCCGTTCTTTCTGAACCGGAGACTACGCTTTCCAGGCAAGCGCGTAACGAACTCTCGCAACTGATTTCGCCCTTTTTGACCCGCAGGCAGCGTCGCTGTATCGGCGAAGATAAGGATCGGTCTAAACACAGTTATCCCAAGCTTACTAATCATGGACGTCCGAAGGTATTGAAGGTTACCAAGCCACAGAAAGAGCGGCTCGACGAGATCGTAGCGCTCTGTAAGGAACTTGCACCCGGCGGAAGAGTGACTGCTGTTGAGAAAAGCCGTTTCGGCAATGTGAATACTCGACACAGCTCTCAGGATCAGCTTCACATAAGGAATCTGTTGAACATTCTTCGAGTGAGCGCCGCACAAGCGGGCTGGGAAATGTCTCATGGTGCAATTGGCAAATGGCTGCGAGAGTTCGAACAGGGCTCAAAGGCCCGGAAAAGACTGACCCACCCCAATCAGACTGACATGTTTTCTGTGCTTGGCATCGATGTACCAGCAGCTGCGGAGAAGTGCGACGCCTTGGCCCAAAAACTTAGTACGCGCGCACTTCGAGAACTAGATGAAAAGCGTTACCAAGCCTGCCTGAAGGTCCAGGAAGGGAAAGACCGCGTGGTCTTCTTGGCAGAGCGGACCGATACGCTTGAGATTTTCGCGGAGGCCCTTTCGCGCAGAGGTCAGCATAATAATTTCGTTGTTGGCAACCAGACGAAGGGCGAAGAACGCGCAGTAAAGGCCATTTTTGGCAGTGGCCCAGATAGCTTCAAACGGATCAAGCAGGGGAAGTCCGTGGAATCATACTTCCGCCCCGGCGGAAGGAATGCCCCAGATGGCCCAGCCTCCGTCTTCATGACTTATAAGATGGCCGAAGGTATCAACCTTCAATCGGCTGACACTTTGGTACTTCTCGGCGTCACATCCAATTTGAAGGAACTCATCCAAGGACTTGGACGGATTGACAGGATCGATAGCCAATTTGGCATTGTAAATTACCATCTTGTCGACATCCCTGTTGGTCAATTTGCTTCCGACGAAAAGGTCGCAAAGCGCATCGAAAACTACAGAACTCTTTCCGGTGAAGAACTTGTTGATGCCGTACAGGAAGAAGGGTCTGAGGATGCGGAGGTGATTCTTGAGAGTGTTGTCAGCTATCTTCGATCCCCGAGACGCCTGCGCGACAATAACTTCCACGATGTTTTGTCTCGCACGCGAAAGACGATCGCCCCGGGCCGCTATGATCTTATCAACAAGGCAAAAATCCAGGGCACCTGGGGCGCGGAGCTAGCACTCCTTGCTGCAAGAGAGAGTTTCACAGCTCTGCACCTGAAAGGAATAAACAAGCCCGCCAGTTTCTTGCCTCCTCGGCTCCTGATGTTGCAGCAATCCGAGAACGGCCTTGATCCAGTAAGGGATCAGCTGACCAGCGCAAAGACCCTTGAGGCGGCATACGAGAGGACGAAATCCCTAGGCATGGAACAGACTCGGATGAGCCTGGAAAATCTTTCTGGGGCTCTCGAGACAATCTCAGGCCAGCTTGGAATACTTACTGAGTGGGACCTGCGCCCGGCACGTGTCGAAAGCCTGATGAAGGCATGCGCCGAGTTTATGAGTCGGAGAAATGGCAACGATCTTGATGACCAAGAGCTGTTTGGGCATCTGTCTCTGGCCGCTGTAGAAATGATCTGCGAAAGTTGGAGCCGTCTTCTCGACCCGTTTTGGGAGCAGGCAAAGCAAGAAGTGCGGGACAGCTTTGCGTACGAAGACCTACCAAAGGGTTATATCGCAATCCAAGCTATTCTCGAAAAGCTCGAATATGATGCTAGCCGCGCTGCCGAAATTCATGAAATGATGTCTGCGGTAATCGAGGAAGCCGAGCTTCTATCGCGGGATCATGAGCCGGAGATCGGCCGTCGCATCTCGGTGGTGTTTTTCTCAGACGGTGCAGGCGAGCACTGAACCGGCAACCGCGTTTCGGTGATCCGCACCAGCAGCGGCTAATCTGTGCATGGGAGACCAGTATGGACGTACTATATTTCTACAAAGAGCGTACCCGGTTCATCAGACTGTTCTACGATACTGCCGCAATTCCATTTGAAACAACCATGAAAGCCATCGAGGACGAGCTACCACCGTTTGATGACCCGCCGTACAGTGAAGATGGTGAACCAGCCTATCTGGTTGAGTGGATTGAGGCATCTGAAGCGCTTGAGGTGCTAGGCCGGACATGTTTGTCGATGCTTTCGCCTTCACTTCAGCTCTATTTTAGAACTTGGGAGCGAGAACTAGGGGTGCAGTGGGAAGACGGTGACCGAAAGAAAGTTTTCAAGAAAGGCTTTATCGAAGGCTACATGACCTGCTTTGAGCAAGTTCTCGGCATTTCGCGTCGTGATTGTCCCGCCGACCTGGGGTTAATCGAGCAGATTACACTGGCCCGAAACCGTGACCAGCATCCAGAGAAAATAACAACAATGCGAGTTAGTCACTCGAAGACTGACAGAGAAAAACACGGCCATCTATTTTTCATGAGCGAACAGGATAGCGCCATGTTTAGTAATTCCGATATTGCAGATGTCTCATTTTTGGACCCTGCCGTTCATGTTTCGCGAGATCAACTGCGAGTTGCCATCGGGGAAACTGAAAAGCTGTCGAATTGGCTTGAAAAGCATATGATTGCGAAGCGCTGGGGGCGCTGATGAAAGGGAAGCATCCGATCAAGTAGACGACGGCAAGCCGAACCTCTCTTGCCCAAATCTCGCATTTAAATACTACAATGCGTTATTCCTTCATGTGATAAATCCACATTACCATTCTTTTCTGATTTGGTGATCAATTGCCCGGTGCTGAGTATTTCAGCGTCGGGCAAATGTATTTGTGTCCGGTGAATGACCTGTAAGGTCCATTATGTTAAGCAGACCGCCGGTCTTAGCGTTCAACTGATCCATCGTCCTGAATCGTGTCTAGGGCTTCTCGGATCATTTGACTTGGATAGACGGCGAACCTGTCTCCCTTGGCATGTGTCACGATTCCATCGAACCGTAAGTGACAATCATTTCCACTATCTTGAACGACCGAGAACACCGGACTCCCACTCAGACCATCAGGTTTGACACTCCTTCGACTCGATTGATGGTGTTTTATGAAGATGTTGCGGTTTCCCGGGTCCAACGGCTGGCGCTCAGCTGGTTCCAAATCTTGCCTGATCCATCGCAGTTTGTACTCGCCAATTGCCGTCTCATCAGACGGATCGAGTTCAATGATTACGCTTTCCGACGGGAACCCTATCAAGAACGAGTAAACAACCTTGAGCCCAATCGCATCTGACCAAAGCACTTTGGTAAGTTCGAGGTGGTCAGCTACTTTGCGGCCGCCTTGCTTATCATACTCGTAAAAGAGGATGTCCTCGGCGATTGTGTTCTCACCTGCATCAACCATCACATTGCGGACTGACCGAGGAGGAACGGTAAGTCTGCGCTCTTCGTCTTTAACGACGATCACGAATTTTTCTGCTCTTGGCGCTGCGTGACCATCGCCGGTTTGATGCGCAGTTGTTATTGCCATGTCGCGGCCGCCGTACCTCACCATGGTGGCACTGCCGTGATACTGAAGCTCCCAGATCTCGTTGTCGGTTGAGAAGACGGCAGGTCTGACAAATCTTTGAAACTGGTCAGGAGCGTTCTTCAATTGCACGTAGACTCCATTGATCTCAACACTGATCTTAGACTCAGCTTCTTTCCAACTGGGCACCGGTATAGAGTTCATCGCCAGAATCCTGTTCGCTGCCAGCAACTTGCTGGCTTTGATTTGATTAGCCGTGCGACGAGTAGTTGCACAAGAGCTTCGAGTAGCTACACTATATTCATCTTAAGCCGTGTTGATGCGCGTAAGCGCAGTTATGTTAACTGGCTGCGCCATATCCGTTAAACACTGCAAACCCGGGCAACCCCACCCCATCGACGGCTTTCCGGCACTAGGGGCGTCAGCGCCCTCCCGGTCCACCACTTCTGGAGAGCTACTTCCAGCGAATTTTCAAAGGCTTGAATAATTAGATACAGCAAAGGAGGATCGAAAGGAATATAGGCTTTTGCCATGACGGTGACACTTTCTTATGTGATGGCCAATCAACAAAAAAGCGACTTAGCAGGCAAATTATGTTTCAAATTGACCGGTCCTCCAACCGCCTAAATAAACTAGAACGTACAACCTTCACGGAAGTCGGTTTTAGAGAACGGGAACATCTACAGGAATGGCTCGCAGCCATGCCGGATGCTCTTTGTGAGGCAATGAGCGAAGGACAAGATAGTCTTCTTATAATCCAGAAGGAATTCGATGGCTTCGATGGAACGCGAGAACGGCTCGATCTGCTTGCACTTGACCGTAGCGGGCAGCTTGTTGTCATCGAAAATAAGCTTGATGACTCTGGACGGGATGTCGTCTGGCAGGCACTCAAGTACGCGGCTTACTGCTCGAGCCTGAAGAAGGCCGAGATATTGGCAATATTTCAGCAGTATCTCGATCACAACGGCGGCGGTGATGCAGCGGCAAGGATATGTGAATTTCTCGATGAGGATGCCTTGGATGAGGTGGTTTTAAACGATGGCACCAATCAACGGGTCGTTTTCATAGCTGCGAATTTCAGACGTGAAGTCACTGCCACCGTGCTATGGTTGCGTGATCATCAGATAGACGCGCGCTGTATTAAGGTCGTGCCTTACAAGTTCGGAGAAGAGCTTTTTATCGATCTACAACAAGTCATCCCAACACCTGAGGCTGCGGACTACATGATCCGGATGGCCGAAAAAGATAGTGAAGAAAAATCCACAAAAGGCGCTCAACGATGGAGCCATCAAATGCGGCTCGAGTTCTGGGACCAGGCACTTGAGGCACTCCGAAGTGCTGGTCTTGAGCGATGGCAAAATATCACACCGTCAAGAGACCATTGGAGTAATTCGAGTATTGGTGTCTCAGGATGCGGCCTGACGCTTATTTTTCTTCGTCATGAAGTCCGGGTCGAGTTGCAACTCGGCCGTTCAAATCCGGACGAGAACAAGTGGCTGTTCGATCAGCTGGTCGAGGGTAGAGAAAAGTATGAAAAGGCTTTTGGTGGGGAGTTAGAATGGCGGAGAATGGATGACAAAAAGGTCAGTATCCTTGTCTGCAAGACGCCTGTCCAAGGATACAGCAAAGAGAATTGGCCTGATATGATCGGATGGTTGGTCGATCATTACAAAAAGATGGATGAGGTTTTTTCGGAGCCAGTTCGTCAGCTCGCGTCACGTATGAAACCAGGTGGCGGCATTTGATTGCAAGAATTTAACTCGACCAACCCATCTTTTTGGCTCAGCGCATCCGGCTAAACAACAGAGGCTCAGCAACTGTGGCAGAATCCAGTTCAGAATTCGTACCTTGGACTAAAGCCTTCGAGGCTGCAGGTGTCACAGATATTCCAGGAAACGCTCGGGGCTATTGGGGCCATCACAGCGGACGAAATGGATTTGTCGTCTGCTCTGTCTGGAATGACAAAATTCAGAATGGTGAAGCCACAGCCTACATACCGAAAGTGAATAAAGGCCGCTATCGAGAAGCTGCGGAGAACCTATCAGTCGGCAACGAAGTAATTGTGATTTTGCGGTCCCGATCTACAAAGTTGGGAAAGGTCTTACCCACTCTTTGGAGGGTGGCCTCTAAGTATCTGGACGAGCCTACCGGTGACAGCATCGGTTTCTTATTACTGAAAAACACTGGAACAGCACTTTAGTGCACTGCACCCTGCCCATCGGTGTGCTTCGACGCAACCGCCGCAGTCTGTGCTCATGGTTCGCCATTCTTGTCGAAGGACTTTCGTCTTCAACAGCACAGTCGATGGCATCCAGAAGAAACGCACACAAATCAACGATGCACCCACACTATGTATATAACAGGAGATCAAGTACTTGGGCCTTCGCGCGCGCATGTTGTTAACTGTTCGGTTGCTTTGGGCATTCCACGTCATGCGTTGAAACAGTGGTATGATCACCGTGTTGGCGGCGATGTAACCGGAGGCTACATTGATATCGATGCCGAGCGTTTTGCGAGGGTTGGTCGACGCGGCAGCGAACAAGATGATTGAAATGGCCATGACAAAAACAGACCAAAGGAACCGAGTAGCTTGAAGAACGATGTTGAAGCGGAAGACTGGCGTGAAAATCCAGCGATTATCGCCATTATAGATGCGGCGCTATTGAGTGTTATCCGAACCCATTCGCCCATGGCGGGGGAAGCTGCGGAAGATGAGCGCAAGCGCCTGAACCATGCCAAGACTGCTCTGTTCGGTTTCAAATCCTTTCGAGGCAGGCCAAAAGATCGTGACATTCCAGAACTCGTCTACATGGCCAAAGAATACGTTCGAGAACGTGGAGACTACAAACTGGATTCAGACTACATACCCAGGTTTTCAGACAACGATGAGAAGGAAAAGGGCTATCAAACCGAACTCGCGCGGTGCGCAATCGCAGCCCGCAAAGAACAACATCCCGGATACAAACCTTACAACGAAGATGAGAAGATCCGAAATCTGCAACAAAAATTCGACGCATCGCGGGAAGAGCTCATTCGTCGTGTAGTTGGCTGGGATGGAACAAACGGAGACTTGATTCAAATGCATGTACGCGACCTTGCCGAGACATTGCGGGTACTTGGAATTCCCGTCTCAGCGGAGGTTGATCAAGACCGGGAACTTAATTCCCTGATTTAAACACGTATCTTCGAACCCGTTTTCGGTATCATTGGGAAGCCTCCACTTTTTGAAAGGAGGCAGAAATGCTCATAGATTCGGAGAAGACGCTTGTTGACACGTGCGCAATCGCGCGCCTGACAAAGACAAGTAAATCATACTGGGAAAAGCTGCGTTGTCGTGGTGAAGGTCCCAAATATATCAAGCGCGGCCACCTCGTGCTATACTGGCTTTCCGACGTCATACGCTGGCTTGAAGAGCATATGGTCACCCCGGTGGGAGACCAAAAATGAAAAAATCTTCTGCAAATACTACTCATGATATTGGGGGCGCGGCAGAAGCCGCGCTCACTTACACAAAACTTGGTTGGGAACCGCTGATCCTGCCTTTCAAAGAGAAATCCCCACGCGGAAAATGGAAAGAACCGCGCGCATGGACGCCCGAAACTGTAAAGACCGAATTTGGCGGCAACGTGAATATCGGTATTGCGCTGGGCAAGCGTTCAAGCGGCCTCATCGACATTGATTTTGACTGCCCAGAAGCAGCCGAACTGGCTAAGGTCGTGCTCAGCGACCTGCCTAGCTTTGGACGCGCAGGATCTCCATTTAGTCATCGCGTTGCATACGCGAAGCTGAAAAAGGGGCGCTTGGTCTTCCAACTTCCTACTAGCGCAGCAGAAACCATCGGCGCGGACCGTGCGATGCTGCTGGAGGTTCGTGGCAATGGACATCAGACTATGTTTCCGCCGTCCACGCACCCAAGCGGCGAAATTGTAACCTGGCACGACGATCCGCACCAAGTACCGACAATAAACGGCGGTGAGCTTGCAAAACGTTGCGGTTTGCTGGCCGCACTGTCTGTCGTTGCTATGCACTATCCCAAGGTGGCCGGTGAACGCGATGAAATCTGCCTTATCTTGACCGGTGTGCTTGTCCGCTGTGACTTGTCAGATGACGAAGTAGACGAGCTTGTGATCGCTGTAGCGGCTGTTGCTGGTGATGATGAGGCAGAAAAACGCGGTGGAAAAGCTGCAGCGACCCGCGCCAAGCTTGAGTCCGAGGAACCTACTTGGGGGTTGCCACAGCTTTGCGAGCGTTTGGGTATGGAAGCGTTGGAACCCAAACTGCGGGAATGGATGCGCCTCAGCGGCGGTTCGTCCAGCGGTGACACTCGCTCACGTATTCTTGTACGCGCTGGCCACACGCCTGAGGAGGTTGACCAGGCTGAAGCAGCGTTGCTTGCTGCCGATCTTGGTGTTTATCAGCGCGGTGAAAAACTGGTTCGCGTTGTACGCCTTCCGCAAAGTATCGGAGAAGATGGCGTCAAGCGGTCCGGTGGTGTTTTGTTGATCAACGAATTGACGCAGCCCTGGTTGAAGGAAAAGTTTGCGATTGCTTCGCTCTGGTTCAAACCTGGTGAAGAGATGGACATTCCGATCAATCCACCTGGTGGGCATGTATCCGCACTCTTGGCGCGCGTGGGAGAATGGAACGCGCCGGTTTTGCATGGTGTGGTTTCCAGCCCGACCATGCGCAAAGATGGCACCATTCTCCAAACCCCTGGATATGACCCGGAGTCTGGTCTTCTTTTCGAGCCAAACGGCGTCGAATTCCCAGCTGTACCAGATGCACCAACACGTGAAGATGCATTGCGCGCACGAGACGTTCTTTTTGCGCCGTTTCGTAATTTCGAGTTTGCCACCCCTGCAGATCGTAGTGTTCTGCTTAGTGGTGCATTGACGGCAATTGTGCGTCGGATTCTTCCTTCAGCACCACTCTTTGCAATCGACGCACCAACAGCGGGCTCTGGAAAGTCATTGTTGTGTGAAACGGTTGGCATCATCGCCACAGGCCACAAACCGACTATGATTTCGCAGGGCAAGACAGACGAAGAGAACGAAAAACGTATCTCTAGTGTTCTTATGGCGGGTGATCCGATTCTGGTATTTGACAACTGTGATCGCCCCTTGGTCGGTGACACCCTGTGTTCCGCTCTGACCCAAGAAGTCATTGCAGCGAGAGTACTGGGTAAATCTGAGGTGCCGCGTGTGCTGACGAATGCTCTATTCATGGCAACGGGAAACAACATTGAAGTTTTGGGGGATCTTGGTCGCCGGACACTTCTGAGCCGGATTGATACTGGTGAAGAACGGCCAGATCAAATCGAGCACGATTTCAACCCTGTCGAAGAGGCCCGCTCGGATCGTGCGGCCCTGGTCGTAGCTGGTTTGACAATCCTACGGGCTTATGAGGCCGCCGGGCGCCCGAACCGCATGGTGCCGATGGGGTCGTTTGAAAGTTGGAACATGATCCGTGAAGCGCTTGTATGGTTGGATGAGGCTGACCCCACGTCGACCCGCGAGCGGGTCATCGCAGACGATCCGCGCAAAGGTGACCTGGCGGAATTGCTGGACGTGTGGGGTGATGCGCTCGGCGGGCAACCAACAACGCTTGCGGAAATTGTGGAATCGGCTGGCTACAATCAGAACAGCAAGGTCACAGTACTTCACGATGCGCTGGCTGCCAGAACCTACAAGGGTACATTCAACTCCCGGAGCGTTGGGCGCTACCTGGGAAAACACAAAGACCGTGTTGTCGGCGGGAGGGTCCTTCGCTGTGTCGACGATCCCACTGGTGTAAAGCGTTATCGGCTGGAAACTATTGGCCAGCCAGCATCAGTTGAAATCCCATTCTAGGCAAAAGTCATTTTCAAACTTACAGATGGGCGCGTGCAGATTGCATGCGCCCTACAGGTTTTAAGGGTAACGCGGGTTTGTTTTACCCAGCGCATTATGCACGGGCCACAATAACCCTATTAACACTGCAAACCCGGGGCAAAACTACGCATGATCAAAAATAAGACCGGGCAAAGCTCTCGGGCGGTACAGCATCTGCCCGCAGATTATTAATCAAGATTCCTTAACCAGGATCGTATGGCTTCCGCTTCCGGAGGTTGATCTGCAGAAGAGTCGTTATCAAGCTCCGCCAATGCGCCTGAAATGGTTCTTCCGACTTCAACGCCATCGCGCCCATGTCGCCGGTTCCTGAGCCAGGCCTGCAGTTGAGACCGGCGCGGATCGGTCAACGCTTCAGGTGCATTCACAAACACGAGCCGCCGCGCCAGTTCGCGATATCTGTCGTCCTCGAGCGCTTCGGCAATCTCCGCTCGTACGGACCAATCCGCCTTGTGGAACTCCTGCATTCGGTTTTCGTCGGCTCGGCTTGGGAAACCCTCATACATCCGCTGCTCGACGATCTGGGCAGGCTCGAAGGGCGGGTAGCGCTGTTCCATCACCCTGCCTACTCGGGCGGCGAACTGGTTGTCAGCGGACACCACAGCGGCCCTGCGGACGATCTCGGGCAAGTGCAGGCCAATGGTGGCTGGTAGGTCAGGCGCAAGACCCGGGTCGACCAGCGCTGGCATCTTGTTGGCGTAAACTGTGCGCAGCGCTCGGTTAGGTCCCTTGGTTTCTCCCGCCAGGTCTTCCTCGCTCAGGTCCAGAACCTCAGCTGGGTCGCGGCGGAGATCGAACACAGCCTGCATAGTTGGGTTCTTGGGGTGGTTTCCGCAGCCGACAACGGCGCGCGTAGATGGAACCCCCATATGGTATTCGACCAGGCATTTTGGTTCGCTGGTGTTCAGGTGTGCTTTTACTTCTGCCTTGTCCACAAGCGGCAGCAACGCATGCCAAACGGCAGGAGCTCGGTCACGGATCAGACGTGCCATGTAAATGGTAGCTTCCACATCTGCCAAAGCATCATGGGCGTTTTCATGGGCGAACCCGTTGGCTGGTGCCAGCGTGTCGAGGCGCAGTGTCGGCTTACCCCTGGCACTGATGGGCACCGCCATGGCGTTGGGAGCCAATGCTGCTGTGGCTTGGGCCAGGCGCAGCACATCCGCGCGTTGATTGCCGTTGGTGTTTGTCAGGTAAACCGGCTGTAGTGTTTGGTAGAATGCCTGACGCAGCAAGGGTTCGTCGAAGGAGAGGGTGTTGTAACCAGTGAAGATCGCGGGTGACCACGCGCGCAGCTTCTCGGCGATCTGAAGCATCATTTCGTAGTGTGTGGGTAGCCTGGGATCGATCAGCATTGCCGGTGTGACTCGCGTGGCAAGCAAAGCTCCCGGCGCTGGGATCACATGGGGCAGCAGACGACAGCGGGTTTCGAAGCGGTCGAGTTCGTTTAGATCGTCATCTGTCCGGATCGCTGCGAACTGCAGAATTTGGTCGAAGGTAGTGTCCGTTCCGGTCGTTTCGGTATCGTAAAAAACGAAGCCCATTCATGTTGACCTTTGAACAAAGGGCTCCAGTGAAGTTGCGGCAGCTGCACCGCCAAGTTCCAAAGGAGTCAAAAGAATATTTTTGCGCCCTCTGGGAGCAGACGCAGCTGAATAGGAAAAAACCACTTTCGTCATACTCGCCCCCATCCTTATCTAGCCAGAATGGCCTCAGCCATCCCGTCCAGCCGACCTTTTACACTGCGCCAATTAGGCATCAGCTGATCCAGCTCTCTGTAAAAACGCGGGCTGTGATTGTGCTCTTTAAGATGACAGATTTCATGTACGATGACGTAATCAATGCATTCTTTTGGCGCCTTTACGAGGCTCGGATTTAGAATGACCCTTCCAGAAGTGGAGCAGCTGCCCCATTGCTTCTTCATGCTCAGAAGTTTGATCGAAGGCCTTTCTTTAAGCCAAAGGACAGTCTCGCAAACCGCCCCAAGACGATCATGAAAAATGCTAGCAGCCCGCTGCCGGTACCAAGTATCCAGTAGTGCTCTAACGCTTTCTGCATCTTTGCTTCGGCATGTGACTTGAAGCCTCCCACGCAGCAATTTCACTGATTGGTCGCCATCCTCTGCAGGCAACACCTTCAGCAGATATCTACGTCCAAGATAGTAGTGACTTTCACCACTCACATACTCGCGCGGCAAGATGTGCCTAAGACGCTTTTCTGACTCCTCCACATGGCGCTCGATCCAGCGAGCTCTTTTCAGAACGGCTCTTTTGATCTCGGGACCGCATGCGTCAGCTGGGGCATCAACCTGAATAGCGCCGTTTGGGAACACGTGAATTTCGATCGCACTTCTTTTCCCAGGTAGATGGACTACTGAATAATCGTAACTGTTCCCGCCGTAGCTAAAAGACTGCCGGTTCACAGGATCAACCTTTCTTGCCCAATCCGACGCGCGTAATCAGGATAACTTGTTCGATTACCTCTTTGGCGTCATCCAACCCGATCAGTTTAAACAAACGCGGCAACAGGTTTTTGCGAATTTCCGTTTCGATATTCTGAGGATTTAGAGAATTCTCCGCTATCGCATTGCGGACAATGGTGTCGATTTCCAAGGCTTCTGAGATGAGTTGATCCATCCCAACCACATCTAGGCTCTCAAAATACTCTTCACCTTTGGCAAGCTTGAACAACCCAAAGTACGCCGCTGCGCGCCGGTTCTCGCTTAGTTCTGAAGGAATTTGCTCGACCCTTCGATCTTTAACCTTCTCCTCCAGTTCCTTGAACAGCAGATATTGCTTTATTGGGTGGTCAAATAATGCCTCCGCTTCCGATATGGCCTCCTTCAGCAACTCAGAAAATACCTTCTGGGCGTAAGGATCTTCGCCAAGCGCTTGTTCAATTGTTTTGGTGACACGGCTCCTAATCACATCGGCTTCATTGCGAGCGTGTTCCGCGTCCCATCCCTCAGGGTCAGTATTGCCGATGTCTGTAAGTGAAATGACGCCCTCAGGATCTAGCACTTCTTCCCCGACAACGTGTTTATCGACCAGGTTTCGGATTTGCTCCTCGTAAATACTGAAATCCACAGTTTCCTGCGCATCTTGCTTTGCGATTTTGCGAAGGTTTGTGAAGAACTTTAGGTTGCTCTTGTATTGCTCAATTCGCTCTTCAGAAACGCCTCCATCCTCAAAAAAGCTTCGTGATGAAAGTGCTATTTTCAAGCACATTCCAAACTCGGAGAGGCTCGCGTAAAAGTCCTCTCTGATCTTCTGACGCACATCATAAGGTACGCCATCATCATCGTTCTGGAAATGGGGCACCAGTATCTGCCGATATTGCTCCAAATCCTGTCTATTTTGCACAGCCGCAAAATGTGCCCAAAGAGCGTCATGCAGGGAGGGCAATCTTTTGTATTCGGTGTCGACCTGGTTATAGAGACCCTCCAGGTCCTCGATATCGTAGCCGCCTTGGGTCCTCTCGGCTAAGTCCTGGTAGTCTCTGATTGCCGTATCAAGTTCCCGCAGAATGCCGCGGTAATCGATCAATAGCCCATACTTCTTGGCTTCATGTAGTCTGTTCACACGCGCTATGGCTTGGATAAGATTATGCTTTTCGAGCTTTTTGTCGATGTAGAGCACGCCGTTACGTGGCTCATCAAAACCGGTTAGCAGTTTGCTAACAACGATTAGTATGTCCGGGCGGCCGTCCGTTCCGAAGTCTTCCAATACCTGCCGCTCATACTCTTCCGGGTCGTTGCCGACGTTGTTCTTCCACCACTCTTGGATCTCTGGAAGCTTCGCATTGTCGACGTCCGAATGGTCCTCGCGTGTATCCGGTGGCGACATAATAATGGCACTGGTGACTAGCCCGGTCTTGTCGAGAGCTTCTTTGTAACGGATTGCCGAGATCTTACTGTCTGTCGCCAGTTGCCCTTTCAAACCTCCACCCAGCGATTTGATGTTTTCACTAAAGTGGACAGCAATGTCCCACGCAATCAGATCAATGCGGTTTGCCGATCCGTAAACGGGCCCCTTGGTGCCGTACTTCTTCTTCAGGTCATTCTTCTGGCTGTCAGTTAGACCAAGAGTGATCTTTTCAAACCAGTTGTCGATGGCCGTTTCATTGACGTCGAGAACCGGTTTTCGTTCCTCGTACAACAGCGGGGTAACAGTCCCGTCCTCGACCGCACGCTGCATCGTGTAGGCATGAACAATTGGGCCGAACTTGCTCGTTGTCTTATCCTTTGTGAGCAGCGGAGTGCCGGTAAATGCGACGTATGCTGCATTCGGTAGGGCCTGCTTCATCCGCTCATGGTTTTCGCCACCATGACTACGATGCCCCTCGTCAACAAGAACGATGAGATCACTACTGGTGTTCCTACACTCGGGAAACTTTGAAGCTCCATAGAACTTGTCGATGATTGAGAAAATTATCCGCTCCTTGCCCTGGCCGATACGCTTGGCAAGGTCTCGTCCGGACTGAGCCTTGGCCTTCTCACCGTCTTTCTTGGTCCCGATATCAGAGCCAAACGCTCCACTAGACATGAAGGTTTTTGATAACTGTCTTTCCAGATCGATGCGGTCGGTCACCACGACTATGCGGCAACGCTTAAGTTGCTCGTGCAGCAAAAGTGCCTTCGTAAGGAACACCATCGTAAAGGACTTTCCGGAGCCCGTGGTGTGCCAGACAACGCCGCCTTCTCGACCTCCGTCTACCCGCTTCTGCGTTATGCGGTCTAGCAATGCCTTTATGCCAAAAGCTTGTTGATACCGCGCAGCGATCTTGCCAACTTTCTTATCAAACAAGATGAAATAGCGAATGAACTCTAGAAGTCTGTCGTGCCGCAGCAAACTGACAATCAGCTTGTCTTGCTCTGTTGGTAGGTTGTGAGCGGTCCACAATTCCTCGAAGTACTGCCGTTTCCAGAAAGGCTTATCCGCAAACAGAGCATCAGCCGATTGGCGGTCTGGAACGTAAGACTTGATTTTGGAGAACTCGCTCTCCTCAATCTCTTCTTCTCGCCAATTTGACCAGAATTTTGACGGCGTTTTGGTCGTCGCGTACTTGCCATCGATACCGCTTACGGACATCAGAAGTTGCGAATAGGCAAAAAGCTGAGGGATTTCGTCCGTGCGTTGGTTGCGAATTGATTGGCTGATCCCCTCGACTACCATCGACTTGTTCGGGTTGCCGCTGTCAGGTCGTTTGGCTTCGATGACTACAAGAGGCAGGCCGTTGACATAGCAAACCACGTCGGGTCGACGAGTATGTGTGCCGCCTGCAGACAGGACCTCAAGCTCTTCTGTGACAATAAAGCTGTTGTTGCCTAGATTACCCCAATCGATCAGCTGAATGGTCGGGCTGTACCGGTTCCCATCTACGAACTCGGTAACGGTAATACCCAGCGTGATCTGGTCGTAGAGCCGTTCATTGGCCGTCTCCAAACCTTCGTTAAGTGCAGGCGATGTGACTTCCCGGACAATTTGATCGATGGCGTTCGTTGAAAGTGGATACAAGCGCCCCTTGTACTCAAAAGTGCGTTCCTTCAGCTGTTCGACCAGTACCCCCCTCATCACCACACCGGTGTTGCCACTCCGAGCGGCCAGGCAGTCCGCCTGGGACATGAACTTCCAGCCCATGGCCATGAGAATGTGGAGTGCTGGAATGTGCGAGGCGTATGCCTCAGAAGTTTCGGGTGTCTTGGTCATGCTGCGACTGCCACTGGTTCAAGTTTCTCAACCAGGTCGATCGCCACCTTGAAGCCCATGTTTTGGAGCTGTTCGAGCGACGAATGCACGCTCACTTTACTGAAGAATGGGATGCTCATTGAGCCATCGGCGTACGGGCGCCGCATGATCGCGTAGACTATCTCGTACTCCGAGGTGTCAGGCTTTTTGCGAGCCGTCGGAAGGTGCGCTTCAAATCCAGGCTTCAGCTTCTTGACCTTCTTGCGTAGGTCGCCCCGGAATTTCCCATCGTTCACAAAGGCCTCGGCGCTTACAAAACCCTGGCTCCATAGGTGGCTTATCGAATGGGAGGAGTGCCCATCCTTCACATGGATGAATTGTTTAGTTTCCGAAAAGAAGTCACAGGGTTCGAGGTTGGCGTAACGAACGCCCTTTGGGTTGATCTTCTGCTTATCGAGGCAAACAAACTCCGGACGAGCCTTTAGATCTTCATTGAGCAGTTCTTCGTTGGCACAGGTGGTTGCCCCAATCACAGACTTCTTGGGTATCGCGTCGAACCCGTTTTCAATCTGGTCTTTGTAGTCGCTGTCGATCCGGTACCAGTCGCCACCATAGAGGGCAAAGCGGCTTGCCTTTGTCTCACCTGCTGGCTGGTGCTCAAGTTCGTAAACCAAGCATTCGTACACGCGCCAGCGCTTGGAGAGTTTTTCCTCGCCGCTCCTGGCTCCGCGAATGTAGTGTTTTTCTTTGATTTCAGCGATATCGCCAGCAAATCCGGCCTTGTCCAACTGGGCACAGTAATCCCCGATTCCGAGTTGGAAGAAGTCGTCTGAACCACCGTTGAAGCCGTTGTAGTGGAGTTTCGATCCCTCCCGGTAATCTACGATTTCTGGCGGTGCCAAATGCAGGTCATTGACGCCGCCGTCGCGCAGCTCCTGCAATGCCTCCGAAAGCTTCGTGTCAAGCTCTGCCGTCACGGTCTTGTCGACCGGCTGCAGAAAATCGATCCACTTAAAGTCACTTTGATAGGCCTTGTCCTTGTAGGCTGCCATCAATTTGATGCTGAGGTCTTCGATGTCGTTCGGGCCAACTTTGCAGGTAATAGAAAGGCTGTCTTTGCCGGCGACGAAGCGGGCAAAATCTTTGTCCTTTGGGGTGCCCCCAGCCACTTGCGCGATGTCGCGCAACACATTTACGCCGAAGGCGGAAAGGTCACTGTCTCGGCTCGATTGAATCCGCTTTTGGAACGAGGTTGCGTCAGGTACGGCGACGTCGAGCGTACGCAGCTTGTCGCGTGGCACCCGGTTCAACGTCACTTTCAACCCAAAACGCTTTTCGAACGCCTCAAGGTTCAGCGGGATGTGAGCATGTCCAAAACAGATCGCCATAACTCGGCCATCCACGGGTACAAATAGGATGCCAGCAGCGCCACTCACCCAAAGGCGTCGTTCTTCTTCCACCCCGTCCACGGTTGTTTTCGTGATGCTTCCAGCTCCTGGGCTGGCTCTGGTGACGAATTCCAGCCAACCGGGCGGTGTGGAGAATGCCTCGCCAACAAACAAACGAGCGCCCTCAATCCCAGGCCAGTCCTTCTCTTCGAAAGCCTTGGTTTGGCCAGGTGCATAGTCAGCTGCGAAGGTACCTTCGATGTCTCTTCCTGGCTTCAGAAGGCGCGCTGTCAGCGTTACGATTTTTGTTTCGTCTTCGGTTGCGGCCATCGTTAGTCACCTCCATCCAATTTGACGCGGCGCTTGCCGGTCAGGAGTTGTTGCATCAATGCCTTTTTCTGATCCCTTAGGCTTTCGAGCTGGGTTTCGAGCCGGTCTAGCTCCACCTCACAACGAGTCAGTACTTCTGCTATGCCTGCTTGTTCTTCTTTGTCCTTGGGAATGTGAAAAAGAGAATCCTTTACGTACTGCCAATCTGCGCGAGGCATTTTTGATCCGCTTGAAATACTCGTTGCTCTGAGGAACGGACCGGATTGTACTAAGAAGTAAAGGTAATCTCGGGAGCACACGCTTTGCACAGCGTCCAACACCCAAATCTCGGATGTGCAAACGCCGTCAAAGCCAGGTTTTAGGAACTTCCGCAGATAAGGGCGAAGCTTACCAAAAAGAATGCTTTTTGCAGTAAAATGCGTCTTGTTGCTCTCTGTTTCTTTGGTTGTCGTCTCAGAAAGAAGACGACCAGTTTCTGGCTCAATATGTTCCAGTTCAATGCATCGAAAAACTTTCGAGCCTTTCCCTGGTGTAAAGTTTCGGCTCGACTTTCGAGCGATATTTTCGAATGGCAATATTAGCCATTCACTTTGCGAAAACCCTGGAAGCCGTCTTTTTCCAGTGAGCAACCCTTGCAGGAGTGCCTGCTTCTGGTCCTTGGAGTTCTCAATCAGTCTCTCCGTGGCCTCAATAGCTTGATCCCAAGTAGACAGGATCTTGGCGATCTCCTGTTGTTCCGCAAGCGGTGGAATCGAAACAGCGGTTTTACTGAATTCGCTCTGACCGAGCGTTTTGTTGCGGCCAGCACCACCTGGGGACGCAAGTGTTAGAAGGTGTTTTCCGTACTTCGATTTGAAGAGGTAGAGAAAGAAATCCACGTCAGCCTTGTTGTTTTTTGGCCGATACATAGGGAACCTATGGGAGGCAATCTTGCCTACGTCCTTTTCGGTTGTCCTTCCGACGGCTTGTTCCCAAGCGAAGACAATATTCACAACAAAACAATTCGGCTCGACCCAGAATACTCTCTTGTTGCCTAACTCAACGCCAGAAACAGACGGTTTGTCGAAGAGGCCTTTGGCGTGGGATCGAATACCAATCTGCTGGTACTGCTCGTCAGGTTGCACATCGACCGCACTCCCAACTCGCGTCAGGACATCTTCAATCTTTTGCTCCTTCCATCCTTCAGGCGTCATAGCCCAGTTCCTTCAGGCAGCCAGCCATTTGAATGTCCAGGTCAGCAAGTTCTTTCTTCAACACTTCGCGCTCTGCGCGAACCGCCATTAAGTCGATCTCTTCTTCTTCCTCGAATGTGTCGACGTAACGAGGGATGTTTAGGTTGAAGTCGTTTTCAGCCATCTCTTCGAACTGGGCGAGATAGGAATACTTGTCAGTTTCGGACTCCCTTGCCCGGTAGGTTTCGACGATCTTCTTGATGTGCTTTTCGGGGTCCAACCGGTTCTGGTTTGTGCCCTTAATGAACTCGCGGCTGGCATCGATGAACAGAACCGACCCGTCCTCTTTGTCCTGCTTAAAGATGAGGATGGCGGCTGGGATGCCGGTGCCAAAGAACAGCTTCTCGGGCAATCCGATGACCGCATCTAGCTTGTGCTCTTCAACTAGTCTGCGCCGAATTTTTCCCTCAGAAGCGCCTCGAAACAGTGCTCCAAGTGGAACCACTACACCCATGCGACCTGAGCCAGGCTTCATGGTCTCGATCATATGCAGGATGAACGCATAATCGCCCTTGGACTTTGGCGGAATACCTCGCCGAAAGCGCGAAAATCTGTCATCCTCGGCAGTTCCGTGCCCCCATTTGTCCAAGCTAAACGGTGGATTGGCTACGACCACGTCAAAGTGCTTAAGGCGGTCATGCTCATCAAGCAGCTTTGGGTTTCGGATCGTATCGCCCCACTCAACCCGGTGATTATCCTCACCGTGCAGGAATAAGTTCATTTTGGCTAAGGCCCAGGTGCTGCCAATGGCCTCTTGCCCAAAGAGTGCATACTTCTTCGAGCCCTTCGCCCTCACCTTCCGACCGCATTTCATGAGCAACGAGGCGGAGCCACAGGTTGGATCGCAAATCTCATCGCCCTCTTGGGGGTCAACAAGCTCTGCTATGAGTTCGGAGACTTCCGCCGGTGTATAAAACTCGCCAGCCGTCTTGCCACCTTCAGACGCAAACCGCGAAATCAGATACTCATATGCGTTCCCAATGACGTCTTGGTTGCCGATGTGTGCCATTCGAAGGTCTAAGCGCTCGTCCACGAAGTCCTCCAAAAGGTGGGCCAGCAAGTCATTCTTTTGCTTCTCATCACCGAGCTTGGTGCTGTTAAAGCTGATGTCCTGAAATACGTCGCGCAGCTTGGTGATGTTTGCCTCCTCAATGGCGTGCAGCGCCTTGTCGATGCGTTCACCATTGCCTGGTGCGTGCCGCTGCCCGTAGAGGTCGTAGAAGCTTGCGCCCTCGGGAAGGACGAAGCGCTCGTTCTTCATCATTTCCGCGATGAGCTCTGGTGCGTCGCCATAGTCGGCTTCGTACTGTTCGTAGTGCTCCCGCCAGACGTCGCTGAGGAACTTGAGGAACAACATCGTCAGAACGAAGTCCTTATAGATGCTTGGATCTACCGTTCCGCGGAAGGTGTCACATGCCGCCCATACGGCCTGGTTAATCTCGGCTTGGTTTACTTGCTTGGTCATGTCGTTTTTCCTGACAGAATGGTTGCTGCGATGCCGCGCATTTCTCTTTCTCGGTTCTGGATGAGCGCCTTCAACGCCCGCCTTTCAGCAGCGGCGGCGCTCTCGTAGGATGCGATTTTTAGTTGGATTTCGATTGGCGGAACTACGACTGGCAGGTCGCGTAGCGCGCTGATCTTTACGTTTCGGACAGTTACACCGGCTGATGCGTTGTCGATCCAGCCCTGCGCCTTGGGCTGATTTATTTGCCAGGCCAAGAAAGCAGGGTCGATTTCAGGAGACCGTGCGTCGATCACATGAAACAACGAGTTGGCAATCGCAAAATCTGGTTGGTCATCAATGTGCCAAGCGAAGTTGCGGGAACCTTTCGCAGAGAAGATGACCAGCCCCCTTCGGAGGCGGGCCTCGTTCATCAATCGCCCTTCGGCCACCCGCGCACAATTCTCCCAGCCGATTGGCTGGCCAGCTTTCAGATCCTTCACCTGAACGACCGAGACATCGCCGGAAGCATCTTCAGGGAGAGCTCCCTTAAAGAGGTAGCCTGACCTGATGTCCGCTAGATCGCCTAGTTTTTGTATGCCATAAGTATACGTCATACTATTCATATACGATCGATTCACCTGGCAGTCAAGAGCATGAGAAAAGTATGCGTCATACTAATGTTTGTCTATGCGGTGTTTTCCTTGGGCACGCTTAATTTTGGCGGGTCAATTGATGAACGGGGCTGTTTGCCCCTCCACCTTTAGATCCATGTGATTCCGGAAATTATACATACGCCCGACTAAGATGCCTTAGGTCTGGCATCGATAAGAATTGGAGCGGGATCTTTGTACTCTATCGGATAACTGGTGCCTCAAGAGGGACTCGAACCCCGACCTTGTCCTTACGAAGGGCCTGCTCTACCAGCTGAGCTATTGAGGTTCGCCGCCAAAAAGTTGGACGGCGTTTCATTGTACCGGATGCAGTACGCTGCGGCTGTATAACCATCAGAAAAGTCGAGCATTTTCTAAAAATGTGCTTATACTGAGTTGTGGCCATAAGGAGGTCACGATGCCAAACTTACGTCTTACCCGCCGCAGTGTTGATGACATACCGCATTCCGAGCGCGGGCAAGCTATCTATAGAGATACGATGTTGCCTGGTTTTGGTGTGCGTGTCGGTGCAAAATCAAAAACATACATTGTCGAAGGACAGGTAAATCGTCGGACCAAACGCGTTACAATCGGGCGGGCTGACCTCTTTCCGCCGGAAACAGCGCGACGCAAAGCGCTCGTCATTTTGGGTGATATGGCAAACGGTGTTGATCCGACAGCTGAGAAGCGCAAAGAAGCTGCAAAAAAGTTGACGGTTGAGAAGGCTTTCAACAAGTTCTTTGAAGCCAGACCTGATCTGGCCAGAGCAACGGTTGAGAACTACTCCCGCACTGGATACATTTACTTTAAATCATGGTCGAATAAGCCAATCAATGAAATCACACGACAGATGGTGTTGAAAAAACACCAGGAGATGTCGCGCAATAACGGAAAGGTCACCGCTAATGACTCGTTCCGTCATTTTCGCTCTGTGTACAATTTCATTGCTGCAACAGAAGACGACTTCCCGCCAAATCCAGTGAGTATTCTTAGCCAAGCAAGAGCTTGGAACAAAGAGCGGAGGCGCCAAACAATTATCGAAGCCAAACAGCTTCCCGCATGGTGGGCCGCTGTGATGGGAGAGCCTAAACACGCGCGCGACTTCCTGCTCCTCGCGCTGTTCACCGGGATGCGCCGCAACGAGATCGCAAGCCTGAGATGGGAAGACATCGACCTTGACGATCGCAAGCTACACCTGCCGACAACCAAGAATGGTGATCCCTTGATGCTTCCACTTTCTGACTATTTGCTCAATTTGCTTCGGGAAAGAAAAGACAGCGCGGGGCCATCGCCTTGGGTGTTTCCCGGTAACGGACCCGCAGGTCACATTGTCGAGCCTAAGAAATTCTCTCAACGGGTGGCTGCAGCCTCAGGCGTAACTTTCACCCTGCACGACTTGCGCAGAACTTACATCACGATTGCTGAAAGTCTCGATATCCCGCACTACGCGCTCAAACGGCTTCTGAACCACCGCTCGTCCGCCGACGTGACTGGCGGATATATCATCATCAACGTTGATAGGTTGCGCGGCCCCGTTGAACTCATTTCCGAACGCATTCTGGCCATGAAAGAAGCTAACGACTGATTGCAAGCCGCTACCTCGACGGTAAGCGGTTACAGCACAGAAGAGCGTGCTTTCTGTCTAGGTCAATTGGGACACTGCTTAGGAAGCCGACCAGTATAACTTTCGGCCGACGGAGCGGCGTTTTCCAATGAAAAATCAGTGGCTTATGGTGCTGCTGGAGAGAATCGAACTCTCGACCTCTCCCTTACCAAGGGAGTGCTCTACCTCTGAGCTACAGCAGCCTATCCATTTTCAGGGCATCACGACATATGCCCTACTAATACCCTACTTATTTTCACCACGCCCCGCTAACTCACTGTTCAAACACACAAACCTGGAATGGACCTACCCATTACCAAGGGTGCGCTCTACCACTGAGCTACAGCAGCACGTTGTGGCGCGCTGATTAGACCCTTATCGCATATGGTGCAAGGGTAATCTGGACCCTAATCCGCAGCTGATGTAGAGAGTTGGGATGGATAAGAAAGCGCCCGCAAAAAAACCAAAAAAAGCGGTTGAGTCGCGCGAAGACAGGCTGAAACAGGCGTTGAAGGCCAATCTGGCAAGGCGCAAGGCGCAGTCCCGGGCGCGGGATGCCGCTGATACTGGCACGAGCGAAGGCAAGGAATAGAGCAGATGGATTCGATTGTGGTGACGGGCAACGGCCCGCTGAACGGGCAGATACCCATCGCGGGGGCCAAGAATGCTTGCCTGACGCTGATGCCCGCGACATTGCTGAGTGACGAGCCGCTGACGCTGACCAACGCGCCGCGCCTCTCGGATATCAAGACCATGACGGCGCTGCTGGGGTCGCTGGGCTGTGAAGTCTCCAGCCTGCAGGACGGGCAGGTACTGGTGATGTCTAGTCATAACCTCGACAATCACGTGGCCGATTATGACATCGTGCGCAAGATGCGCGCCTCGAACCTTGTGTTGGGGCCGATGCTGGCGCGGCTGGGCCATGCGGTCGTGTCATTGCCGGGGGGATGTGCCATTGGCGCGCGCCCGATGGATCTGCATATTCAGGGTCTCAAGGCGCTTGGGGCCGAGATTGAGCTGCGCGATGGCTATCTGCACGCAAAAGCGCCGGGTGGGCTGAAGGGGGCGAAGATTTCGTTCAGCTTCGCCTCGGTCGGAGCGACGGAAAACGTGCTGATGGCCGCGACGCTGGCCAAGGGTACAACTGTCCTTGAAAATGCCGCGCGGGAGCCCGAGATCGTGGATCTGGCCGATTGCCTGCGTCGCATGGGCGCGCAGATCGAAGGTGATGGCAGCAGCACGATCACCATTCAGGGCGTGGACCGACTGGGCGGAGCGACCCATCCGGTGGTGACTGACAGGATCGAACTGGGTACCTATATGCTGGCCCCGGCAGTCTGTGGCGGAGAAGTGGAATGCCTCGGCGGGCGGATCGCCCTGCTGGGGGCTTTCTGTGAAAAGCTGGATGCAGCTGGCATATCCGTGACCGAAACCGATGCAGGGCTGAAAGTGGCGCGCAAGAACGGGCGCATACGATCCGTCGATGTGACGACCGAGCCGTTCCCGGGTTTTCCAACCGATCTGCAGGCGCAGATGATGGCGTTGATGTGTACCGCCGACGGCACAAGCGTGCTGGAAGAGAAAATATTCGAGAACCGGTTCATGCATGCGCCGGAACTCACCCGCATGGGCGCAAAGATCGATGTCCAGGGTGGCACCGCGACGGTGACCGGCGTTGAACGGCTGAAAGGCGCGCCGGTCATGGCGACGGATCTGCGGGCCAGTGTCTCGCTTATTCTGGCCGGTCTGGCGGCCGAGGGAGAGACCCTTGTCAGCCGGGTCTATCATCTGGATCGCGGTTATGAACATGTGGTGCGTAAATTTGAAGGCGTCGGAGCCCGGATCGAGCGGGTGTCGGACAGATGAGTGATGACGCACTTTTTGAGGATGGCCGCGAGGCGCCCCTGAACCTTGGCGCGCTGGCGTCGGATGATCTTGAGGTGATATCATCGCTTGTTCAGGACGCGGTTTTCCCGATTTCAGAGATGGCCTGGCGGGCAGGTGAGCGCCGTTTTGCGCTGCTGCTGAACCGGTTTCGCTGGGAGGATGACGGGCGCGACCGGCATGGCCCCGAGCGGGTTCGTGCGTTGCTGGTGGTGGACAACGTATTGCGGGTGGCCAGTCAGGGGATTGACCGGCGCGACCCCGATTTGATCCTGTCGCTGATGGCGGTGACGTTCGAAGCTGGCGAGGATGGAACCGGGCAGGTCCTGATGACCTTGGCGGGGGACGGTGCGATCCGGCTGGAAGTCGAAGCGCTGGAAGTGACCCTGAAAGATGTCACACAACCCTACGCCGCGCCCTCCGGCAAAACTCCCGACCACGGCGCATGAGATCGGGTTGCGCCGCGCTTGCGCGCGTCGCCCGGGGGCGGCCCTACAGGCCGCCGGTAAGGTGCATCGTCAATATCAGGCGAAACCGGTTGCGGCACCTTGAGCCCGGATGCGGTTCGCAGTAAGGCTCTGCCCGATCAAGGAGGCGCTGCATGCCGGTATTCTTAAACGCTGAAGACGCGGATTTCGAGGCGTCATTCACCACATTGCTGGGCGCAAAGCGTGAGGACAGCCCGGACGTGGACCGGGTGGTTGCCGATATAATCGCCGATGTGCGGGCGCGGGGCGATGCCGCGCTCATTGAACTGACTGCGCGGTTTGATCGAATGGCGCTGAGCGTGGATGAGCTTCGGTTTAGCGATGCCGAGATTGACGCGTTGGTGGCCGAGGTTCCGGCAGAGGAACGCGCAGCGCTGGAACGCGCGGCGGCGCGTATCCGCGCCTATCACGAACGTCAGATGCCCGCAGATGAAAGCTGGACCGATGCGCAGGGCGCGATGCTGGGTTGGCGCTGGACGCCGGTCAGCGCGGCTGGGCTTTATGTGCCGGGCGGATTGGCGTCATACCCGTCCTCGGTTCTGATGAACGCCATTCCGGCCAAGGTGGCAGGCGTCGGACGATTGGCGATCACCGTGCCGACGCCGGACGGGCAGGCCAATCCGCTGGTCCTGCTGGCGGCACGCCTGGCCGGGGTTGATGAGGTTTACCGGATCGGTGGTGCGCAGGCGATTGCGGCGCTGGCCTATGGCACTGAAACGGTGGCGCCCGTCGACAAGATCACCGGGCCGGGCAATGCCTTTGTCGCTGCTGCCAAGCGGCGGGTCTTCGGCAAGGTGGGGATCGACATGATCGCGGGCCCGTCGGAGATCCTGGTGATTGCGGATGGGAGCAGCAACCCCGATTGGATTGCGCTGGATATGCTAAGCCAGGCCGAGCATGATGAAAGCGCGCAATCGATCCTGATCACCGACGATGCCGATCTGGCCAAAGCGGTCAGTGTGTCGATCGACCAGCATTTGCAGACCCTTGAACGCCGCGAGATTGCCGGCGCGAGTTGGCGGGATTATGGCGCGGTGATCGTGGTGCCCGATCTGGACAGGGCGGCTGAGTTGTCGAACCGCGTCGCACCGGAGCACCTTGAACTTTGTATTGCTGATGCCGATGCGCTGGCCGACAGGATCACCCATGCGGGCGCAATTTTCCTCGGCGCATGGACGCCCGAGGCGATCGGCGACTATGTGGGCGGCCCGAACCATGTGCTGCCGACGGCGCGTTCGGCACGATTCAGCAGCGGGTTGAGCGTGATGGATTTCGTGAAGCGCACGACGCTGACGCGCATGACGCCTGCCGCCCTGAAAGCCATCGGTCCCGCAGCGGAAACACTGGCGAAATCCGAAAGCTTGCAGGCACACGGACTGTCGGTGCGCGCCCGGCTGGATCATCTGAACGATTGACCGGGCCTCGGCGCATGTGTAGCCGAAACAAGATCTCCGATCCGACCAGAGTTTGACTGGACGCGCAAACGCGGTTGTGTAGTCTGACGCTAGACGATGCGACAGCGCGGATGATCCCATGAGAAAACGGCATAGCTGGCCCGAGGGCCACTGGAACTGGCCGGTCAGGCTGACACACCAGCACGGTGTACGGGCCGGACAGATGATCTTTACCGGCGGGCAGGTTGATCTGGATGCGGATGGGAATGTGCGCAACCCCGGCAACATTTATCAGCAATGCGATGCCGCCATGGCCTATCTGGCGGATGTCCTGAAGGACCTGGATGCGGGGTTGGAAGACCTTGTCAGGCTGGTGGTCTATTTCGTCGGTGACGCTGAGACCGAAAGCTGCCTTCTGAAGCAATTGGCGGATATCCTCGATGACCGCGCCAGACCGGTGGTCAATCTGATTGCCTTGCCCGAGCTTTGCTATCCGCAGATGATGATCGAAATCGAAGGGGTCGCCATGCGGACCGAGGATGGCAGGACTGTGCCGCGCACCTGTTTGCACTTGCCGGACATGCCATTTTTGTCGCCAGCTTTTTCCCATCTGGTTGTGGCCGAAGACATGATCTTTACCGGCGATCTGTCGGCGATTGCGCCGGATGGTCGTGTCGCCGCGCCCGGAGATGTGGCCGCTCAGACCGAATTCATGATGGAGCAGTTGTCAAAAGCGCTGGCCGCAGCCGGAGCGGGGATCAGCGACGTGGTTAAGTTAAACGTCTTTTATGTCGGCTCGGGCGCGGCGGAAGATTGGGAGAAGCCTGCGAAAATCCGGGCCGGATATTTCCCTGATCCCGGGCCTGCGCCGACCGGTATGCCGGTGCCACGGTTCCCTGACCCGGAGGTGATGACCAAAATTTACGTCACTGCCATGCGCGGCGAAAAAACCTATGCCTGGCCCGATGGTCACTGGGATTGGACCACGCCACTACCTTATAAGCATGGCAACCGCTGCGGGCAGATGATCCATGTGGGCGGGCAGGTGTCGCTTGATAGCGAGGCCCAGGTGATTGACCCGGGCGATATGGTGGCCCAGACCCGTCGCGCGATGGATAACGTTGCCAAGGTGCTTGCCGATCTGGGCGCCGGTCTGGATGATGTGGTGAAGGTCACGACCCATTATCAGGGCAATGCCTCGGCCGAGGCGCTGCATGAAAACCTGCTGATCCGCTCGAATTCCTACACCGAACCCGGCCCCGCCACGACGGGCATTCCGATGCCCGCGCTGGTCTATCCTGACATGGTCATTGAGATTGAGGTCACCGCGATGGTCGAGTCGGACCGGCTGTGCCCAAATCGCCTCGAACCCGGGGCACAATCCGATGCCGCATTGCCCAATAACACCTCCTGCGATAGTGGTGCTGACGCTTGCCAAGTGAAAGATAGTGAGATGAGCCGTATCAGCCATATCGAATTGGATGACGCCAATCTGCCGCCACCCACGCCCGAGATCGAGCAGGAGCGGAAAGTGGCGATGTTTGACCTGATCGAGGGCAACACCTTTGATCTGCCTAAACGTGATGACCGTGTCGTACCGCCGGGACCTTACCGAGTGCAGTTGTCGATCCGTGAAAAGCGGCTGGTCTTTGACATTCAGACCGAGGCCGAGGAACCGGCGGCGGAGTTTCACCTGTCGCTCAGCCCGTTCCGGCAAGTGGTCAAGGATTACTGGCAGATCTGCGAAAGTTATTTCGATGCCGTGAAGAACCTGCCGCCCGGCCAGATCGAAACCATCGACATGGCCCGGCGGGGCATTCACAATGAGGGCGCGCGCGTTCTGGAAGAGCGGCTGGAAGGCAAGGCCGTGATTGACAATGATACGGCACGCCGCCTCTTCACGCTGATCTGCGTGCTGCATTTCGGGGCCTGATGCGCATGGTTGAGGAGCTTCCTCAGTCCGTTCTGTTCTGTTGTGATCATAACGCCGTGAGATCACCCATGGCCGAAGGGATCATGAAAAAATTCTACGGCACAGATACCTATGTGCAATCCGCCGGTGTCAAAAGCGATATGGATATCGACGGGTTCAGCATCGCCGTCTGCGGTGAGATCGGGGTCGAGCTGGACCGGCACCGCACCCGCAGTTTCGACGAGATGGAGCAATGGGGTGATGATCTGTCGTCCTTCGATCTGGTGGTGGCGCTCAGTCCTGCCAGCCAGCGCCGGGCGCTGGAACTGACGCGGGTTTTTCATCTTGAGGTCATCTATTGGCCGATCATGGACCCCACGGGGCTGGGCGAGACACGCGAGGCCAAGCTGGGCTCATACCGGCAAACACGGGACCAGATCATCGGTCATCTGACCGAACGTTGGGGACCCGCACGAGAAGAACGATGAAAGACATTATACAACGCTACTTCGATGCCTTTAACCGTGGCGATGTTCCGGCCATGCTGGACTGCCTGTCGGATGATGTGGCGCATCACGTGAACGAAGGTCAGGTCCGACAGGGCAAAGAGAAGTTTCGCGCCTTTTGCGAGCATATGAACCGCTGCTATCGCGAAGAACTGATCGAGATGGTGATTTTCTCGGCACAGGATGGCACCCGCGCAGCGGCGGAATTCATCGTAACCGGCACATATCTGCAAACCGATGAAGGCTTGCCGGAAGCCAGAGGCCAGACCTACAAATTGCCCGCAGGATCGTTTTTCTCGCTGCGAGATGGCAGGATCACCCGCGTTGTCACCTACTATAATCTGGCTGAGTGGATGCGTCAGGTCGCATGATCCGGGTCGTGCGCCTGACCGGCGAGGCGCTTGGCGCCGCGCTTGACGATGTGGCGCGGTTGCGGATCGAGGTCTTTCGCGCCTTTCCCTATCTTTATGACGGCGATGCCGCCTATGAGCGCGCATATCTGCAAACCTATCGCGACAGTGCCGACGCAATCCTCGTGGGGGCCTTTGACGGCGCACGGTTGGTGGGTGCCTCGACCGGTACGCCGATGGAGGACCACGGGGAATTTGCGGCGGCCTTCGACAGGCAGGATATCGACCTGAAAGACATCTTCTATTGTGCAGAAAGCGTGCTGTTGGCGGACTATCGCGGGCAGGGGATCGGGCATAGTTTCTTCGATCTGCGCGAGGCGCATGGCCGCGATCTCAGGCGGCGTTACTCGGCCTTTTGCGGTGTGGTGCGGCCTTCGGACCATCCGCTCAGGCCCGCTGATTACGCCCCGCTAGATCCGTTTTGGCGCAAGCGCGGCTACATGCCGGTTGAGGGCGCAGTCGCGCAGTATCGCTGGAAGGATATCGACCAGCACGGTGAGAGCGATCATGATTTGCAATTCTGGATGCGTGCCCTCTGATCCTGACATTCTTTGACCTGTCCGGGGATCCCGTGACAAGGTAAGCTCAAAAAGGGTTTTTAATGCGCAGCAGCAAGACAGTTCATGTCATCTCGGCCCATGCCGAAGGCGAGGTCGGCGATGTCATCGTGGGCGGGGTGGCACCCCCACCTGGCGATACCCTGTGGCAGCAGCGCTCGTTTATTTCACGCGATCAGACCCTGCGCAATTTCGTCCTGAACGAACCGCGCGGCGGGGTTTTTCGCCATGTCAACTTGCTGGTGCCGCCCAAACATCCGCAAGCCGATATGGGCTTCATCATCATGGAGCCGGAATTTGATCCGCCGATGTCCGGCTCAAACTCGATCTGCGTCGCCACGGTGCTGCTGGATGGCGGCATCATCTCGATGCGTGAACCCGAAACCCTTTTGACGTTGGAAGCACCGGGCGGGCTTGTCCGGGTGCGCGCTGTTTGCCGCAATGGCAAGGCCGAGCGCATATTCGTGCAAAACCTGCCAAGTTTCGCCGATAAGATCGCTGTGCCATTGGAAGTGCCGGGTCTGGGTACGCTGACCGTTGATACGGCCTATGGTGGCGATAGTTTCGTGGTGGTCGATGCCGCGACGCTAGGGTTCGAGATCGTTGAAAGCGAAGCCAAATCCATTGCCCGTACAGGTATGAAGATCGCTGAGGCGGCGAATGAGCAGCTTGGCTTTACCCACCCCGAAAACCCTGACTGGACCCATATTTCGTTCTGCGCCTTCTGCGGCCCGGTGAAACAGACCGAAACTGGTCTGTCCGGCAAATCCGCCGTGGCGATCCAGCCTGGCAAGGTCGACCGCTCGCCCACCGGTACGGCAGTGTCGGCTCGTATGGCGCTGATGGCCGCAAAGGGGCAGATGCAAACCGGGCAGAGCTTTGAGGCAATATCGATCATCGGGTCGCGTTTCACCGGGCGGATTGTGGGTGACACGCAGGTGGGCAGTAAACCGGCTGTCGTGCCCGAGATCGGCGGGCGCGGCTGGATCACCGGTATGCACCAGCACATGCTGGACCCCGACGACCCCTGGCCCGGCGGTTACCGGCTAAGCGACACCTGGGGCGTATGAGGTCTCGGCAAGTTGGGCGCGCTGGCGCAACCAGGTTATAAGGCGCAAATCGCGGAGGCTGGTGCTTACAATACTCAGTGTTCGCGCAGAAGTCGCCCCAGACCCGGCAGGCGATCATCAATGCCTGCCAGACGCAGACAATCCCACAACATCGCCTGATTGCTGCAGATCACCGTCTTGCCCAGTCTCTGTTCGATTTCATCGACCACATCGATGCTGCGCAACGCCCCGCAGCTCAGCAGGATGGTGTCCGCCTCAGGCGTGTCGATGGCGCGGGCGTAATCGATCAGATATTCTGGTGCGACTCGTATCATCTCGGTATCGTAATTCAGCCCCATCCCATGCGCCGCAATCATGTTGAACCCTGCCTGTGATAGGTAGGCTGCCACATTGTCGTTCAATTCGGCCACATAAGGAGAGCCGAGCGAGATGTTCCTGGCCCCCATTGCGGTCAGCGCCTTGCGTACCGCCCCTGCCAGGGTTGAGGTCTCGGCTCCCGGTGCGCCCTTGGAAAGTTCAATGCACGAGGCCGCTTCGCCCACCGCCACCGTGCCCGATGTGCAGCCAAAGCAGATCACGTCAAGACCGTCATCGGGCAGGATTCGCGCGGCGGTTTCCGCCAAGGAGCCGCGCAGCTGCGCTAGGCTTTCGGTGGATATCTCCCGCGGCATGGTTGCCCGGCTGAAATAGACGCCCACACCGGGCGGCATGTGACGGGTCATGTCATCCTCGATGGTCTGCTCGTTGGGGATCAGCACAAAACCGATCTTGCCGCGCGCACTGCGCCCGCCGTCAAAGCCCACGTTGTCCAGTATCGCCCTGCGGGTGGCCTCAGTCATGTTTTCAGGTTTGTTCATCGCGCGCACTCCGGATTGGATCATGGGATATTACACCGCTGCGCGAGGCACACAATCATTGTGAGGCCGCCGTCAACTACGCGGGCGCGGATCATGTGGGCAGATTGCGACGGTTTGGATTTTTTCGCTTGTTTGGGATTCCAGGGCTTCCCAGGGTGATTCGCTTTTGTTAACCTTGGTTAATAAAAAATAAAAAAGGCAGGTTAGCAGGCAATGAAGACGGGCTTTCGCGGCACGTTTGTCATCTCCTGGTCGCAGACGGAAGTGGACGGATTAAAAGCTGCTCCGGTGCAGTCGTTACGTGTCGGGGCCGCGTGGGCCTGGCGGGGCGATGCTGTGCGGGTGGACGGTCCAAGTGAACTCCTGCGCCTTGAGCGGGCAGACGATGACATGACAGATCGCAAACGCGCGGCACGGATAGTGCGGCGGTTGGTCGGGGCTGCAATCACACATACAAGCGATCTGGAAAAGGTCGATGTAGACGAACCACTGATAGATAGTGGCTTCATCGTGTCCGACGGGGCGCAAAGCTACACGGCGACGCTGGTTGACGTAGGGCGCGGTGCGCCGCCGCTGCTGATGTTCCTCGATGAAATTCCGCCAAAGGGAACCGAGATGTGGATCGTGCACCAGTCACTGGAACGGGCGCGCGATGACAGCAAAGAGCCGATGGCCAGTGGCGTGATCTGCTTCACCCCCGGTACGCGCATCGAGACCCCGCAGGGCCCGCGTCTGGTAGAGGAACTGCGCGAAGGCGATTGGGTCCAGACCAAGGATAGCGACGCGCAGGAAATCGAATGGATCGGCAGCCGCCGGATGACCGGCGCGCGCCTTTTTGCCATGCCGAGGTTGCGGCCTGTGCGCATCCGTACCGGTGCGCTTGGCATCGACCGGCCGGACGCCGAACTGCTTGTCAGCCCCGAACACCGGATGCTGATTCAGGGGAATGTCGCGCAATCGCTCTTCAACGTGCCCGAGGTGCTGGTCTCGGCCAAGGATCTGATCAACGGATCAACTGTCTCGATCGATCTGGCCGTGCGCGAGGTGACCTATATCCACCTGCTTTTGCCGCGGCACCAGATTCTTTGGGCCAACGGCATTGAGACCGAAAGCTTCCATCCGGCCAATACCTCACTGGATATGCTGGATGCCGAAGACAAGGCGCGTCTGCTGGAACGGAATCACCGGCTGGAATACGAACCCTACGCCTATGGTAATTTCGCGCGCCGCAATCTCAGCAGTTCCGAGGCCGCAATCTTGGCGCATGAGGCGGCATAAATGGGCGGCGGTTGATCTGATGGAATAGTCTGCTTTGCGGACAAGGACGAAGCCGCTCTCGCGGCATTGGCGCACTTGGCGGGTGTTGGACACTGATCCAGCTGTTTTGGGATTT
>NZ_JAIMIB010000018.1 GCF_019966515.1 Roseovarius aestuarii
CAAGCCTGATCAGAAAGGCGTTCGCGCTCTGTTCAGCTAACTACTTTCTGCGCTCGCAACACGTTGTTTTTCCACAGAATCGGCGGAATGCGGAAGGACGCTGTGAACGCACAATCAGCTCAATAAATCACGAAAGTGGGCGTTCAAACCCAGGTCACGCAACAATAGAAATCAAGTGACGGCACTAAGCCGAATTTTGTAAATTGCTTCAATTCCAGAAAAGCCGGTCGAGAACCCGGCAAAGCAGACACCTCTTATTCATTCAGATCGCGGAGCAAACGACCATGCTTCTTGGTTTCGTGAATCAACTCGCTGAATGTAACGATTCCCTTGCCTTCAAGGAGCGGGAGAAGTTTGACCAAGGCGTCAGCGGTCGCCTTCGCATCTCCAAGGGCGGTGTGGCGGAGGTGCGCGGGGATTTTGATTGACAAACGTTCACAAAGGGCATCCAGCGAATGCTCCTCGGTAGTGCCGAAAACGACAGCAGACAAAAGCACAGTATCAAGAACGGGGTGGGCCCAGTCGACCCCCATTTGCGCCTCGGATTTCCGTAGGAAACCGATATCGAACGGCGCATTATGGGCAACCAGGACGGCATCCTTGGCGAAGTGATGAAAAACACGTCCCACCACGCCGATATCTGCCGCGTCGGCAACGTCAGCATCCGTCACGTGATGTATTTTGGTAGACGATGGCGGGATCGGCCGACCGGGATTCACATAGGTGTCCATCACTTCACCATCTACGATTCGGCCGTTCAGAACCCGCACCGCCGCAAGCTGCACGATGGCATCCTTTTCAACAGACAATCCGGTCGTCTCCGTGTCGAAGGGAACAAAGCACAGCTCTGACACAGGTGTGTCGTTGATATGCCTGGTCTCCGCGGCACTCATCAGATCAAAGTCAAAGATCAGAGGGCGCGGTTCGACCTGCTGGCAATCTTTCGCCTCAACATCGATGAAAATCATGTGACCGTCATCTTTGAGTGCTTTCAACCTGGCTCGGAAACTTTTCTTACGCGCGATATCATGGAGTTTGAACGGCACTTCGGTGTTGGTGTCCGACAAGCGTTCCATGGCCTTAGATACATCGTTCGCGTCCAGATAGTCCGCCAAAGGCGCTTTCAGGCGGGGTGGTGCGATCTGCATCAAGACGTCGGCTGCCTGTGTGTCATAAAGGACAATTTCCTGCGCGGAGTTCAACAGGATCGTGGCGATGGGAATTTCAGACAAAATCGCAGTAAGATGTTCCCTTTCTGCCCTGAGACGTTGTGTTTCCCGGGCGACTTCGTCCGCTGTGCTCATCACAGATGAATTGAAAGTCCGGGTCAGAGTGTTTGCGGCTGAAGCGAGATCGCCAAGGTATCGCGCGCTGTCGGGCTTGACCTGGCTGTCGAGCCCCGAATGAGCGCCGAGGCGCATGCTTGCGGAAAGTTTGTTGATCGGCTTCGCGACTTGCTCATCGAACAGCAGCCAAACGGTGACGACAAGGCCGGTGTTCAGGAAGGCGAAGATGATGAAAGCCGTGACGAACGGAGTTATCGGCATCTCAACTTCCGCGCGGGACCAGCCAAATGCCAATGCCACCCCAACCAGCCCTGTTCCTGCGACTGCCAGAAAGCAGAAAAACAGAAATATGCGGAAGCGCAGGCTGAGGTCGGTGAGCATCTCAGGTCTCGCATACGAGTTTCAGAATCGGATCTCCGTCGGGCATGCGTTGCCAGTCGGCGTTGGCTACGGCGCCGTCATCTGCGAACTCGGCCCCGTCAATCAGCAGTGCCGAGCGCGCGTCCTTGCAATCAAACAACATTGGGGCCTTGTTGACCGGCGACCAACGCCCAAAGAAGTAAAGATCGGCCAGCCTCTGATCCGGCAGGCTTTCATTCATGCGCGCGGTTCCGGTGTCGACGGCGACGAAACGTTTGGTATAGGGCCAGATTTGCGTCCAGGGCCTGAGCCAGCTTTGCTCGTCCACGGTCATGGCTATTTCCACGTCTTCGGGCAGGCGTTCGGCGGTGCGGTCAAACCAAGTGTATTCGTTGGAAATTGTCATGCCGATCATACCCAGGCCCGCAACAACCGGCATGATCCATTTCGGCAAGCGCCGCCCAGTGATCCTGTTCAATAGCATGGCGATACCGGCGCATGCGATGCCGGCAAACACTGTGGCGATTAATTCTACAAACATGATCTCACCCTAACGTACCTTTCCCTGATCCCACAGCCGATTGCATTGTCTTGATCACAACAAATGCATCCCGCAGGTGGCTGCGCTCGAAATCGGACAAAACGGACGGATCGAGATAATTGCCGGGTTTTTCACCCATTTTGATCTGGATCGTCTGATGCTCGAGCCGCGTGATGGCGATCATGTCATAGGCATCCAGAAGATCGGCCCCGCCGGGTTTCGACAGGACACCCGCCTCCATCGCTGCTTCAAGACGGGCACGGGTGTTTACCGGGCGCAACTGGCCCTGCAACGTATAAATCCGACCCAGATCAACAACCGGCACGACACCATTATGTTTGAGATCAAGCTGATTGCGATGATCACCTGAGCGGATGGTGGCAAGACCGCGCAAAAGCCCCAGCGGCGGCTGATGTTTGAGCGAGTTCGAAATCATATGCGCGGTGAAAATCGAGTTCTTGGAGGCCGCATTGAGAGTGTCCTTTTGGAGATTTTTAAACAGGTTTTCATCACCACCAATTGGTCGCAGGTCGAACATGACCGAAGACAGCATCTGTGCTTCCGGGTCGGGTCTGGCAATCCAGCCCTTGAAATAATCGCGCCAGACGCGCAGCGGCTGACACCAGCGCGGGTTGGTCGCCATCATATCGCCGGGGCAATAAAAATAACCGCAACGATCCAGCCCGTCGCTGACATATTTCGCAAGCTCTGCAAAATAGGGCATGTCGGCCTCGCGCACCTCGTCGGACAGAATCAGGCAATTGTCCTGATCCGACACGCCGGTTTGCTCCTGACGCCCCTGACTGCCGCAGGCAAGCCACAGGTAAGGCACCGGCGGCGCGCCAAGCGCGTCTTCTGCCAGTGCCAGAAGGCGGCGTGTGGCCGTGTCTGCAATGTCCGTGATCAAACGGGTTACAACCTCGTGCCGGTTGCCGGTTTCCACCAGTTGCCCCAATAGCTGCGGTATCTCAGCAGTGGCCCGGGCCATCTCGGCGGCATCGGCGGCCTTGGCGACACGACCGACCAAATCAGCAGAAGACATGGCCTGAACGCGGGTGAGGTCGGTTTGGGTGACAATACCAACAAGCTTGGGTCCCTTCACAATCGGCACATGGCCGATCCCGCGTTCGACCATCATATGCAGAACGTCTGTCACCAGCGCTTTTGGTCCCAGCGTCAGCGGGTCTGCAGACATGATCGAAGAGACCGGCGCATTCGGATCATTACCCTGGACGACTACCTGACCATTTATGTCGCGCAGGGTGACGATCCCGCGAAAGTGCTCTGGATCGCTGATGCAAACTGAAGAGATGCGGCGCCCGTGCATTTGCGCGGCCGCCTCTCGTATGGATGTCTCCGGGGTGCAGGTCACCGGATCGCGGGTCATCAATTGCTTGACCGGCATTGTGGTCAGGTCCTTGCCGTCAGATCGGCCCGGATGGCGGCGGTCGAAGAATTTAGCCGCCGGTGCGTGGGTTTCGATCAATCCGAACAAAACATCGGACGGCACCACAATCATTGTGGTTTCCCTTGTTGTAACGGCCGTGCGGCTGGCAGTTCCGCCTCGCAACAATGCGCGCTCGCCAAAGGAATTTCGGGGGCCGAGGATGGAGAGTTGGACATCCGCCTCGTCTGTAATTTCAACCTCACCACCGGCGATGACGTAGAGGCTGGAAATCTCGTCTCCGACCGTGAAAATCGTCTCGCCCACTGCAAATCTCTGCGCATCGCACGCCTCAGCCATAGATGCGAGCATCGCGTCCGGGAGGCTGTCATAGGGATGAACTGAGGCGAGGAATTGCGTCAAATTTGCCGGTAGGGGCATATCGGAACTTTCTAATGATGTGTCCCGCCCGCTTTGAGGCGGGCAGGACAAATAGAGAATGACGGGCGCTGCCTCAGTGACAGCGCCCGGCGTCCTGTTTAATGACCGTCAACCGCAGTGCCAGCCCCACGCGGGATGCGTACACTTTGTACAAGGTCTTTGATCTCCTGCGGGGTCTCCTTGGTAATGCCGGAGACGACGTACGCCACAATGAAGTTGACCAGCGCACCGACCGCACCAAAGGAGGTCGACTTGACCGGACCCAGGAGAGGATCAGCATCCGTGAACATGTTGGTGTCCGGGATAAAGAACCAGCCTTTGTGCAGGAAGATGTAGACCAGCGTGACGACAAGCCCTGCAAGCATGCCCGCGACCGCGCCCACGTTGTTGATGCGTGTTGAGAAGATACCCATCATCAGCGCCGGGAAGATCGAAGCCGCTGCAAGACCAAAGGCCAGTGCTACGGTTTGCGCCGCAAATCCCGGCGGATTGAGACCGAGAATAACCGCGACCACAATCGCTGCCGCCATCGAGATACGCGCGGCCAGCAGCTCGCTCTTTTCAGACATGTTCGGCGTCAATTGACCCTTCAGCAAGTCATGGCTGACCGCCGACGAGATCGCCAGGAGCAATCCCGCAGCCGTTGACAGAGCCGCCGCCAGGCCGCCTGCCGCCACCAGACCGATCACCCAGCCGGGCAAGCTTGCGATCTCGGGGTTGGCAAGTACGAGGATGTCACGGTTGAAGTTGGTCAGTTCGTTACCTTCCCATCCATTGGCTTCTGCCTTGGCTTGCAGATCAGCATTCTGGTCGTTGTAATACTGAATGTGGCCATCACCGTTCTTGTCTTCCCAGCCCAAAAGACCGGTTTTCTGCCACGTTGCCATCCACGCGTATTCCGGATCGTTTTCGATCTGTTCAACGCTGACCGCTACGGCGTCCGTCCCATTTGGCCACATCAGCTCTGAGATGTTCAGCCGCGCCATGGCACCTACAGCCGGAGCTGTCAGGTAAAGCAACGCGATGAATACCAGTGTCCAACCTGCCGACCAACGGGCATCGGAGACTTTTGGCACCGTGAAGAAACGCATGATGACATGCGGCAAACCAGCGGTACCGATCATCAGCGACAAGGTGAAGAGCACCATGTTGATGGTTGACCCGTGCGCGGCGGTATACTCCTTGAAACCAAGGTCTGTCACGATCGCATCCAGCTTGGCCAGAAGTGGCTCGCCCGAGGCGGTGTGCTCTCCGAAGAGGCCCAAAGCCGGGATCGGGTTACCTGTCAGCTGCAGCGAAATGAAGACCGCCGGAATTGTGTAAGCGGTGATCAGAACACAGTACTGAGCGACTTGAGTATAAGTCACACCCTTCATGCCGCCGAAAACGGCATAGGCAAACACCACACAGGACCCGATAAGAAGACCCCAAAAGGCGTCGATCTCAAGGAAGCGGCCAAAGGCAATGCCCACCCCCTGCATCTGACCGATCACATAGGTGATGGAGGCCACCAGCAGGCAGATCACGGCAACCATGCGCGCGGTTTTGGAATAGAACCGATCGCCGATAAACTCGGACACGGTAAACTTGCCAAACTTGCGCAGGTAAGGTGCCAGCAGCAGCGCCAGAAGTACGTAGCCACCCGTCCAACCCATCAGGAAGGATGAGTTGTCATAGCCTGTGAACGCAATCAGGCCCGCCATTGAAATGAAGGACGCCGCAGACATCCAGTCAGCAGCCGTCGCCATTCCGTTGGTGACAGGGTGCACGCCGCGACCAGCTGCGTAGAATTCAGAGGTCGAGCCCGCCCGGGCCCAAACCGCGATGCCGATGTAGAGCGCAAAGGATGCTCCCACGAACAGCAGGTTAAGTGTAAACTGATCCATTGTTTATTCCTCGTCCACGCCGTGTTGCTGATCGAGCTTGTTCATGCGCCAGGCATAGAAGAAGATCAGGATCAGGAAGATGATGATCGAACCTTGCTGGGCAAACCAGAAACCAAGATCAGTGCCGCCAACGGGAATACCCGACAGCATTGGGCGCAGGATGATCCCAAATCCGAATGAGACCACCGCCCAGACGACCAGGCTGATCAGGATAAGACGCACGTTGGCATCCCAATAGGCGTTATTTCCATCGTTTTGAGACATGGGTTTCCTCCCTAAATATCTGTCCCTCTATCCCCCTAAAAGGGGGCCGAGCGTTGATGTGCCCTATGCCGTAGCCTTGGACACAACAGCGCTTAAATCGGATGCGATCTTGCCAATCGGACCCATAGCGTCGATGCGATTAAGCGCACCGGCGTTCTCGTAGTAGGTAATCAGCGGGGCGGTCTGGTCGTGGTAAGCTTGCAGACGAAGTTCCACAGTTTCCGCGTTGTCATCCGAACGCCGTTTCATCTCGGTCGACCCGCATTTGTCGCAGGTGTTCGGTTTGGCCGTGGGTTTGAAGCGGTCATGATACCCTTCGCCGCAACCACCACAGGTGAAACGCCCGGAAATACGATCGACCATGGCGGCATCCTCGACTTCAAGGCTGATCGCGGCATTGATCTGCTGGCCGGTGGTCTGCAACAACGCATCAAGTGCTTCGGCCTGCACCGTGGTGCGTGGGAAGCCATCAAGGATAACGCCCTTGGCACAATCTGGTTCGCGCAGGCGGTCATGCAGGATCGCGATGACGATCTCGTCGCTGACCAGGTCTCCGGCCTCCATCACGGCCTTGGCGCGTTGACCGGCTTCTGTCCCGGTTGCAACTGCGGCGCGTAGAAGGTCGCCGGTTGAAAGCTGGATCAGAGCATATTTTTCCTCAAGCATGCGGGCCTGAGTGCCCTTGCCCGCCCCGGGAGGGCCGAGCAGGATCAAAACCGGCGCGGCGGTTTTGGTCATTACGCTGTCCATCACGCGTCCCTCCGGTTCATGCGATTGGCAATCAGGTCGTCAACGACCAAAGGATCAGCGAGCGTCGATGTATCGCCCAAGGAGTCGTAGTCATCTTCAGCGATCTTGCGCAGAATGCGCCGCATGATCTTGCCTGAACGGGTTTTCGGCAAGCCCGGCGCCCACTGAATAAGGTCAGGTTTGGCAATCGGGCCAATCTCGGTCCGAACCCAGACTTCCAACTCCTTGCGAAGCTCGTCCGAAGGCTCTTGTCCGTTCATAAGGGTGACATAAGCATAGATGCCCTGACCCTTCACATCGTGGGGGTAACCGACGACAGCACTTTCGGCCACTTTGGCATGCGCAACGAGGGCGCTTTCGACCTCGGCAGTGCCCATACGGTGGCCGGAAACGTTGATCACATCATCAACGCGACCGGTGATCCAATAGTCGCCATCTTCATCGCGGCGACACCCGTCGCCCGAAAAGTAGTAGCCTTTATAGTCGCCGAAATAGGTCTTTTCGAAGCGTTCATGATCACCCCAGACCGTGCGCATCTGGCCGGGCCAGCTATCTTTGATACAAAGCACACCTTCGACGCCATTGCCTTCGACGACATCACCGCTTGTCGGCTCAAGCACGACGGGTTGCACACCAAAGAAAGGTTGCTGTGCAGCGCCGGGTTTCAGGGTGGTGGCACCGGGCAGCGGGGTCAGCATGTGGCCACCGGTTTCCGTTTGCCAGAACGTGTCGACGATAGGGCAGTTCCCTTTGCCGACGACATCGTTGTACCAGTTCCAGGCTTCCGGGTTGATCGGCTCTCCAACGGATCCCAACACCCGGAGACTGGACAGATCGTGCTTCTCCACCCAATCATTTCCTGCACCCATGAGGGCACGAATGGCGGTCGGAGCCGTGTAAAACTGGTTCACCTTGTGTTCGGCGCACACCTCCCAAAAGCGACCCGCATCCGGGTAGGTCGGCACACCCTCGAACATGACCGTGGTCGCCCCGTTGGCCAGCGGGCCATACACGATATAGCTGTGGCCCGTGACCCAGCCGACATCCGCCGTGCACCAGAAAATGTCTCCGTCGTGGTAATCGAAAACGATCTGGTGCGTCATGGCGGCGTACAGAAGATAGCCCCCCGTCGTATGCACCACACCCTTTGGTTGACCGGTGGAACCGGAGGTGTACAGGATGAACAGCGGGTCTTCCGCGGCCATTTCGACAGGTGCGCACTCCGCCGAGGCTTCGTCCATCATCGCATTGCAGTCATGGTCGCGATTGGTCCAGGTGGTCTGTCCGCCGGTCCGCTTGACCACCAGGCATTTCACATGCTCCTTGCAATGTAAAAGCGCGGTGTCGGCGTTCGATTTCAAAGGCGTTTCTCGTCCGCCTCGGGGTGCAAAATCGGCGGTGATGACAACTTTTGCATCGCAGCCATTGATCCTTGCCCCCAAGGCGTCCGGGGAGAAACCTGCGAAAACGATAGAATGGATAGCCCCGATCCGCGTGCAGGCCAACATCGCAAAGGCGGCCTCTGGGATCATGGGCAGGTAGATGACAACCCGGTCGCCCTTGTCGACACCAAGTGACCGCAAAACATTGGCCATCTTGCAGACAGAATTGTGCAGTTGCCTGTAGGTGATATGCTGGGCTTTTTCTGTCCTGGAGTCGTCGGGCTCCCAAATGATCGCAGTCTGATCCCCGCGCTTCGCAAGGTGGCGATCAATGCAATTTGCCGAGACGTTTAGCGTGCCATCTTCGAACCAACGAATGTCGATATTTCCAGGCTCGAACGACGTGTTCTTTACTTTCGAAAAGGGTTTGATCCAATCCAGGCGCTTACCTTGCTCTGCCCAAAATGTGTTGGGGTCTCGCACAGATGCGGCATACATCTCCGCGTAATCCTTTGCGGTGACGTGCGGCTTAGGGTGGTCGACTGTAGCTCCAACATCACCCATTGGCTGTGTAATTTCCTTGGTTTTCATGTGCTCCTCCAAGCGTCGCGTCACGTTTTCTTCAGAAATGCGGATTTTTTATGCGTGCTGTCGAAACATACATCAATTTGTGTATTTCCTATCAACATACCGATATAAATATATTTTTTTGTAAAAAAGTTGGCTAACTCACCTTGTAAATTTGTCAATTATTTTTCATCAGAAAGGTTTCTCAATGTTTTCCGTGGAATGGCCCTGAAACTTTCTTCTGCAATCGCGAGTTTTGGTATGCAATTGCATGCAATATTGCTCGCAATGCGACACTCAAAGCATGCGGCAAATTGGCAGGGTCTCTGTTTCCTCGGTTCAGTGCGACGAATCACGACCAAATCGCTTTGGTTGATATGAGCCTATCAACCGATTTTAGAAGTGGCCGTTTCGCCCGGATCTACCATTCGAGTGGATAGGATGCGATTAAACCGAGCAATATTGCTCGGTACCAAAACACTTTGTCATAACAAATAAGGACAGAAAGTGTTTATCTGGCCGCAAGTCGCCTGTATCGCACCTTTGAGTTCAGTAACGCACAGCGGCTCCGTTTGTGCTGGAGTCGTTCAATAACCCAAATTGCTGCGCCGACCACCGGTGTCAATTTTCGGAAAGCCAATACGTGAATTCCGAAAGGTACTGAATGTCTGGTATGGGCCGATCAGCGAGTTGGGAGTTCTCTTGTGCGCAGGGACGCATCCTAAATCCGCATCGGATCCGAAGCTTCGACAACTGAGCGGCCCCATCCGCACGAAACGGACCTACAAGAAGGCCTTTCAAATCTCCGGTCAGCTCGGTTCGGCTCAGTTGCGCTGTAAACCTGCCGCACATTCGGGTAAGGTTGTATGTATTGCATAAGCGCTAAAGGTGGCATGACTTCGCAGCCTAGGATTCCCAAGAAGAGGTTAGAGAGAGCAAAAACGGATTGATGAGGCGATACTAGCCTAGGCGATTTCACGCACGCTCTCCTCGCAAGCCAAATGGGAGACTGTCCAGATGTTGATAAAAACAGTTCGTTTTTCGATTTTTGTTTTGCTTGCGGCGTCGATTACTGCCTGCTCCAAACCGTATCAGCAGCCGGAAATCGACAGCACCGGATACAAAGGCATACTCTCGACACTCAACGAGACTGAGGAAAAGCGTATTCGGGTTCTTATGACCCACGGAATGTGCTCGGCGGGAAAAGATAAGAAATGGGCGATGGAGCAGGCGACACTGCTTTCCGACCAATTTGGCGGAGGAAAACTCGTCGCGCGCGGCCAAAAGGATTTTGGAAGCGACAATGACAATTCAGTCGTGCAGCGGTTCGACTTCACGTTGTTTGGCACAGGCAAGACGATCGACCTGACCTTCCTCGCCTGGGGGAAAACAATCGATAAGCACCGCAAAAATCTCGATTTTGACAGTAAACGCAGGCGCGATGATCCCAACGCCCCGATCCGCGCCAGCTTGAATCACCACATCCGGGCGGGGCTGATGAATGACTGCCTGATCGACGCAATCGTCTACACCGGCCCGAACGGTGACAAGATCCGTGCCAGCATGCAGGAAGCCGTCTGCGACGTGCTTGGTGGCACGACGACTGGCAGACCTGTCTCAAAAAGAGTGGGGGAGCGCACCGGATGCCAGTTGGCGTCACGCGCATATGACCCGGCCCCACTCTCTTTCATATCTGTCAGTCTGGGATCAAAGATACTGTTCGATGCGATGCTCGCTCTTGACGACAGGCAAGGTGGTGATGCTTTGTCGACCCGGCTTCGGTCTGTCCGGGCGATCTACATGGTCTCCAACCAACTGCCCATGCTCGGTCAGGCCCATATCGATCCCTCGCGAAGCAACAAGACAGCGTCTACCGGAGACACGCTATCGCAATTCCTCGATTTGCTCGGATCTGATCGCAGTGCCAGGGCAAAACCGCAACGGATTGACGTAGTTGCCTTCTCTGACCCGAATGACATCCTAGGGTATCGGCTAGACAAAAAAAGGATGCTTACCAAGCGAAATTCGGTTGAATATGTGATCACCAATGTCCTCGTGTCCAAGGGCTGGACCTATTTCGGCGCGTTCGAAAATCCGATCGTTGCCCATGAGGGGCAAAAGAACGGTGAGCCGATCTATCCCCTGATCGTGCATGGGCTTCGATGACGGCGGCATCGCTTCGTTCGTATGGATTGTGAATTGAGCAGCTTCGTCTGCGGTGTTGTCAACGGATTTGAGTAGAGCCGAATGACCGTTTAGGACCACATCCGAAAGACATCGGATGTGGTTCACTCAATTGAGCAAATGGACACTTAGTTTGATTTGCCTGGAGAGTGCAGGCGACAAGCCGGTTAGCTCATCGCCCGCTCAGGCTACAAATTGATCCGCCTGTCAGGATTCAATCGGACCCTAGACTCCAGCAAGCTTCAGCCCGGGCCAGCACCTGCGCGCGATTGCTGGCCGGAAGGTACAAGGATAGGCCAGGCGGCAGCGTTTAACGCATCCCAATGGCCGGGCGGAACTGCGATTCCCATTTCCAGCGAACGATCATAACTGGCAGCCATTTGCGCTGCCGAAATCTCAAGCCGCTTCACCCCCGGTTGTTCCGCCTGACGGGTCACCGCGTCCGCCAGCAAGGTCGATTGCGTGGTGCAGATGATGGTGACGGTTGAACATTCCTTGGCCGTGTTGGTCTTTTCCACGCGCCAGTAATGAGGAAAGATCGCCCCACTCTCGAAGCTGGCACCGTGCGATCCGGCCTGATCCGTCCAGTAGGCAGATATGAAGACGCCTTGCTGCGCCACCAGCGACAGGCTGCGCAGGATCAGGTCGGGGTACCGGCAATTGGCTAGTTCGACAATGGCAAAGCCCGCCTTCTGCGCCTTGGAATGGGCCAGATGCGCCGCCAGTGAGCCATGTTCACAGACATCTGCCCCGCCGGCATCGATGACCGCGATATCGGCGTTTTCGAACACCAGTCTGGGGGTCGCGCCACCTTTCGGGCCGACCGGTGGCAGGGCGATGCGGTCGAAACCGCCCAGCCCGCACATATGTGACCAGGTGACCAGCTGGGCCGCGTCTTCGTAGTCACCGATATGGTGGCCCGCGCCCTCGTAGGCGCGCGACAGGGCCGCGACCATTTCATTGCGGGATACTCTCATGCCCGGGCCTCCTTCATTTCGGGTTTCAGTGGCAGGAACCAGCTGTCATAGGTCTGGCCGATATCGTCGATCAGCGGCGCGCCCTGATACATTGTGTTGCGCACCCAGAGCTTGGAGCGCGGATCGAACTTGCTCACGCCGAAGAAGGCGAGCTTGCAGCGCAGCAGGTCCATCGGGCGCACATTGCGGTCCGCCAGGTTAGCGCGGATTTCGGCGTATCTGTGCCGTGACATTGTCTGGATACGACGCACGATGCTTTTCATCGCAGGGCGGCGCAGGAGGAAGTGAACCACGTCCGAGCCGGCATGTTCTGCCAGATCCTCGATCAGCAGGTCATAACATTCGCGCACACGGCGGCCGATTGGCAGAGGCATCTGTTTTTCGATCCCCGGGTCGGCCCCGGCGAAACCCAGCCGCGGTTCGAGTTTCTCTTCGGAGCGATACCAGAAGGCGTCGGAATTGCTCGGGTCGGAAAAGTCGATCTCCAAGGCCCAGTCGTAACGAGTTTCGATCATTTGCCGCAGTTCGTCTGTGGTCATGGCAGGATCGATCACCGGGTTGGGGATGACGGTGAAATTGTCCTCCAGATCGTTGACCAGTTCGGGGTGAATTTCCAGGCAGATTGCATGGATCAATTCCTGCGTCTCCAGGCTCCATGCGTCGTGGGCATGATCCGACAGTACCGACCATGTCTCCAGCCTGTCGCCCTGATCCTTGACCCAGGCATCCACTTCGTCGAGTTCTGTGATCAGCACGCGGTTGCGTTCGATCTGCTCGGCATCGCTGGTCATGCTTTCCGCAAAATGCTGTTTGCCTTTGTTGACCAGATCGTGAAACAGGCTGATCCGCCATTCGGTCGGCGCGGCTTTGTGCAGTACCTGTGCGAGTGCGGTTTCGCGCATTTCGACCCATTGGCTGAACAACTCGCCATGGTTCACCAGATAGGGCGCCATGCCGAGGCCAGTGGAGTTACCGATCCCGAAAAAGCGTTTTAGTTCGTCATCCAGCGCCACCGCGGTTTCGGGCGCGCGCGATTTTGCAATATGGTCGACCTGATCAAGGCTGAACTGGCGCAGCATGTAACAGATGAACATCTCCGGCGCGAAGGGACGGTTGAAATCGGTAAACTTGCTGCGCACCTTGTTCCAGTCCGCCATGCCCAGCTTGCCGCTGCCATAGACCGCTGTTGTACGATAGAGATAGCCGACCTCGGCAATCCTGTCCGCATCCGGCTGACGACCGGCGCTCAACTCTTCCAGAACATAGCTGAACAGGCGCGAGCTGCGATTGGCGCGCGACAGGCTGAACACGCGGGCATCAACCCGTCCCGCTTCCTGCTTGGGCACGTTGCGGCGCAGATCTTCGAGCCAGACCTCGTCCACCTCGCCCTCGCACAGCGCCATGGTCAGGTCCCAGCTGGTCGCGATCACCCGGTCATTGCGGGCCTCATCGGACAGCGGCGTGGAAAACAGCACAAAGCTGAAAATGTCGTTCGGCGTCTCGATCCGGTAGATCGCGGTGCCAAAGCCGTCATTGTCGAGATCAAAACGCGAGCGTTCGATGGTCCACTCTTCCTTCATGATCCGCCGAACAAGCGTGCGCATGAAGCTGAGGGTAGAGGAATGCAGGGATCCGAGCCGGGCAAGGTCCATGGCCTCGGCTTCGGGTCGAATTCTATCTGATAGAGCTGCAAGCATGTTGTGCCCTCCTTGGCAATTGGCGCGTTCGGAATCTGCTTCGCGCAGAGGGCGGGCAAAGTAAAATTTGAAGAATCGAACAACTTATTTGGAAAACAAATAAGTTAGGTGGGTGTGGTAATCGCCGCCACCGTACGGTTTGGAAACATTGAAGAAATTGCATAAGATTGGTCGAGCAAAAACCCGATGAATTTTTCGGCAGCAGGGGAAGGCGGGCGACTTTTTGAGGTGATCAGCTGCAGTTCTCGATACACAACCGGCTCTGAGAGGCCCCGGTAGACGAGCGACGGATTCAGATAATCCGGGGCCGCCAACGCGGGCAGGGCTGAAACTGCGTCGCCATTTTCGATGATACCGACAAGCGCGGCGATGGTGAGAACCGTGAAATCAGGTGAGACAACGCACGCGGGCAACCCCTTCACGTCCTTGGTCAGGCGGCTGGTCCCGGTATCCACCGCCATACCGGCAAAGGACAGGTTTGCCAGGCTGGACCAAGTCAAAGGGTTTTTGCGGCGTGCCAGATCATGGTCGCCGCGACAAATCAGTCCCATCTGGTCCCGTATGAACGGGCGGTAGTTGAGTTCCGGATTGTCCGACCAGCTGTTGGAAATTCCGAAATCCGCGTCTCCATTCTGCACCTGCGATTCAACCCCACGCCCATTATCGTCCTGCATGTGGATTTTCACGTCGGGCGCCAGTTCTGCATAGCTGCGCATGGCTTGCGGCAGGACCCGAATGGCAACAGATGGCAATACCGCGACGTTGACTCGGTTTTTCTGTTTTTCAGCACTTTTGCGGGTGGAGAGAATGGCGGATTCAACGTCTGCCAGTATCTTTTCTGCTTTCGGTAGAAACTCCTGCCCATGCGATGTCAGAGAAACCGAACGGGTTGTCCGGGAAAGCAACGGAACGCCAACGATCTCTTCAAACTGCTGAATGCTCAGCGAAAGCGCAGGTTGCGAAACCGCGAGTTCCTGCGCGGCAGCACTAAAAGACCCGCATTTTGCAACTGCGACAAAGGCGCGAAACTGCTTCAGTGAAAGGTTGCGGGCGATCTTGTTATCCATGTTGCCAACATACCTGTCATAGGTTCCACGTTGAACAGGACAAAACGCGCATGCCTCAATTCCACTCGGATACTCAAATTCTCGAGAATACTCATTTGAGGTCTGTCGGGTGCTTTTCTGAACAGCCGATTTTTCCCGTGTTCGTTCGATTGACGTTCAAATTGCTGCACGTTGCACGAATGGCAGGTTTCGGGAAGCCGGTAGATGAATTTTGAGAGATGTCGAATGTCAGCAATGGGCCGCACTGTCCTCCAAAAAGGCTTGATGTCGAGTAGTTTGGTTTCATCCAAACATAATCAGATGCAGCCGGAGCATGGCTGTGACATAGATGTCGAAAATTCTTGGGAAGCAAATCAGAGCGCCACTTGATATTAGCACTGAAAATCCTTGAAATTACTGCTCCAGTGTTTTTCCTGGCCGGGATTGGTTTCTCGTGGGTGCGGCTGGGCTTTGAATACAGAGTAGAATTTGTAACGCGACTTGCCATGACGCTTGCCGTGCCCGCTTTGATATTTGTGGCTCTGATGGAAACGGAGATTCCTGCGCAATCGTTGTCGCTGATCAGCGCCGCATCCATTGTCAGTTACATAGCGGTGACGGGTGTAGCCTGGATATTAGTCAAGATCACCAACCTGGATTTGCGCACCTATCTGGCCCCCATAGCGATGGGAAATACCGGCAATATCGGACTACCCCTAGCTTTCTTCGCCTTTGGCGATGAGGGGCTGGGATATGCCGTTGTAATCTTCGCCATCTCAGCAATTTACACATTTACCTTTGGCATCTGGGTTGTTTCCCGCACCAGTTCTCCGCTGGCGATATTCAAGGAGCCTATCGTCACCGCAACCCTCTTGGGCGCCCTGTTTCTGTGGCAGGGATGGGAAACGCCGAAGGTCGTGACCAGCACCCTATCACTTCTTGGGCAGATGGCTATTCCGATGATGCTGATAACTTTGGGTGTAGCTGTTGCACGGTTAACACCCCAAAATCTTGGGCGTTCGGTATGGATTGCCCTGACCAAGACGGTTCTATGCGCCAGTGTCGCATGGACCGTCGCACTTTGGTTCAGCTTGCCCCACGTAGCCTTTGGTATTCTGGTTTTGCAGCTTTCTGCACCCGCCGCTGTTACAAGTTACCTCATAGCGGAAAAGTATAGTGCCGATGCGCAATCAGTGGCAGGTCTGGTCGTCGTATCCACATTGTTCGCAGTCGTGACATTCCCAATTCTTCTAATTTTGTTACTCTGAGGTTCTTGGCGCGAGCCAAAATGTTGATCATGCCCGACACTACTTTGTTTGTTCTTTGAGGGTGCTGCGATAACGATAGATGAACGCTTCTACGGGCCGCACCTCAGCATCTTGATTGTATGATCAACGGCGGCTCAGGGCCGTTAGATCCTTGTTGCATCATGTATCCGCCATGTGCTGAACTAGCGAGGTCAGTTGCTTGTCGCCATAACCTTCGTTCCAGGCTGCCCTTGTGCGGTCATGCATCAACCGGATGAACTCAGCCGGAGCATTTACAGACTGGAAGGTCTTAAGCGCATCCTCCTGCGCCAATGCGTAGACTTTCAACGAGGCTTCGGCATTGTCGTAATCTTCGGTCGGAACAGTTCTGGCAAAGAGATCATGGTAGTCATTGACCAGTTTGATCGTGGCAGGGAGTTGGTCGGCATAAACCTGCATCGGGATGCCCGCTTTCTGGCAGACAAGTGCACCGTATATCATTCCGAACATAAACCCTTGCCGAACAGTGAAGAGGCCGGCGAAGAGCGCGGCAAGTGCCGCTGGTTTCTCTCCAACACGGGCGGACTTTCCACCCAATTCTTTGATGATGCTGCCATAACGGTCCCAGGTTCCGGCACTGCCCACCGTGAGGATTGTGGTTTCGTCACCGCCAATGCCGGAAGGGTAGGCATTGATCATGCCCAGCATGTAGCCAGCCCCCTGTCTCTCCAGGATGGCGACCACTCTATCTGCATCCGAGGTATCGCCCGTGCTCATGTCGCAGATGGTCTTACCCTTTAGCGCAACACTCAGCCCGTTGACCAGTTCAACAGTTTCCTTGTGGCCTTTTATACAGATGATAACAAAATCAGACACGGCAACGGCATCATCCGGTGAGGAGCAGATCGTAGCGCCAGCCTCAGCGAAAACCTCTGCCTTTTCCGACGTGCGGTTCCAAACACTGACATCGTGGCCTGCCTTGAGCAGGCAATGCGCCAGCGCTGACCCCATGTTGCCCAGTCCCAATACAGCAAGTTTCATGATGTTAGCCTCCTGTGTCCGCCAATGAATTCCTGCACCAGCATGCGCCAGCATCGGGAGATCACATAGTTGTAAATTTTTCTATATTGTTAGATAATCTAACTTATGGATTGGCGCACGCTTCCCTCGTTGACATCACTCAAGGCCTTCGCCGCCGCTGCCGAGTTTCGAAATCTTACCCGGGCGGCAGAGGCACTGAACGTGACCCATTCCGCAGTCAGCCAGCAAATCCGCGGGCTCGAACAACATCTCGGCACCCGGCTTATCACTCGTACGCGGCACGGCATTTCTCTGACATCGCAAGGTGAATTCCTGTCGGCTGGGCTGCTTGAAGCCTTCGCTGAAGTGGCCTCCGTGACCGAAAGCGTGTCGAGCGCAGAGTCGGTTCGGCCGTTGGTGGTCAGCGCGACTCCAATGTTTTCAAGCGCGTTCCTCATGCCGCGTCTGTCGACGTTTATTGACGAATTCCCCAATACCGAATTGAGGATCGATTCAACGATCCAGGCTGTCGACCTCAAGCCGGGCGGAATTGATATGGCCATCCGATACGGAACAGGTCGCTGGCCAGGGCTTGTCTCGCAGATGCTGCTACCCGGCTGTCTGACGGTCGTCGCGTCCAGCGAACTGATCGGAAACCGGGTGCTCACGAATCCTGCAGAATTGCTTGATTTTACTCTTCTTCAGGAACAAGCGTCAATCGAGTTTGATCTGTGGTTGGAAAAGGTCGGAATCCCGCCCGAAGCGGATCGGAGAGTGGTCCGCATGCCGGGCAACATGCTGCTGGATGGCATCCGCCGAGGTGATGGTATCGGAGCGACGGTACCGGCCTTTATCTCTGACGAGTTGAAGTCAGGAAAGCTCGTGGCGCTGTTTGATGATCCGATACCGCAGATCGGCTATTACCTTGTCACGCTGCCTGGTCCGGTTCGGCCAGCGGCAAAGCTGTTCATGCAGTGGCTTTCGAAATCAATTTCCGAATATGAGAAAAGCCTTTTCCGATGGACGCCCGCTCACTTGCTGTAGACGGTAAAGAGCACCGGCTAGAGTTAAATGGGGTCTGATCTTTCAGGTTAACGAACCCACAATGCCGCGCAGTGAATGAAGGTCCGCTCTGGGGATACCGCACCGCGGCGTCAATGGCTGCTGTGAATGTCCGGAAAGGGCCGACAGAAATAATCGCTACTATTCGGTCACGGCGATGAAACGCAGGCAGCCACAGAATTGTGCTTAAGCCCAAGTAGCTTGATACTGCAGTTCAGTTGACTTTGTATAACCGTGGAACGGGTGAACCGCCAAAAAGGCAAACATGTCTTGCGTTCTGATCGGTGCGCTGTACGAGGTTCCGTGCGCAGCGCATTCATTGAGGGGGAACCAAAGTGCCACAAAATAGCTGGAAAATCGCAGTTATCCCAGGCGACGGCATTGGGAAGGAAACTGTTCCAGAAGGTCTCCGGGTTTTGCAGGCTGCGCAAAGGCGGTTTGATCTTGGGTTCGAATTCACCGAGTACGATTTCGCATCAGCCGACTACTATGTGAAGCACGGTAAGATGATGCCCTCTGACTGGAAAGACCAGTTGGCCGGAAGCGATGCTCTGTTTTTTGGCGCCGTTGGCTGGCCCGATCTGGTGCCCGACCACGTCTCGCTCTGGGGTTCGCTTATCCAGTTCCGCAGAGAATTCGACCAATATGTCAGCCTCCGCCCGGCCCGCGCCATGCCGGGAGTGCCACTGCCGCTGACAGGTCGCGCGCCCGGCGACATCGACATGATGATCGTGCGCGAGAACACCGAGGGGGAGTATTCCTCGATCGGCGGGCGCATTTTTCCGAACACGGAACGCGAAGTCGTCATTCAGGAAACGGTGATGAGCCGCATCGGCGTGGATCGGATTTTGAAGTATGCCTTTGATCTGGCGCAGCAGCGCAGCGGGCATTTGACATCAGCGACCAAATCCAACGGTATTTCGATCACAATGCCCTATTGGGACGAACGCGTGGCCGAGATGGCAACGCGGTACCCTGATGTGAAGGTGGACAAGTACCACATCGATATTCTGACCGCCCAGTTTGTGTTGCATCCGGATTGGTTCGACGTTGTCGTCGCCTCGAACCTTTTCGGCGACATCCTTTCGGACCTCGGTCCCGCCTGCACAGGCACGATCGGCATCGCTCCATCCGGCAATATCAACCCTGAGGGCAAATTTCCGTCGCTGTTCGAGCCGGTACACGGGTCCGCGCCCGACATCGCAGGCAAGGGTGTTGCAAACCCAGTGGGGCAGATCTGGGCCGCTGCAATGATGCTGGATCATCTGGACGCGAAAGAAGCCGGCCAAGGCATTGTAACGGCGATCGAGCAGGTCCTGTCCGAAGAGGCATTGCGGACGCCCGACCTCGGCGGGCATGCAGACACAAAGACGTGTGGGGCTGCGATTGCCGACGCGGTTTTGGATCTGTCTTAGATGCCCGCCTCTCGCTTCCTGGATGGGTTCACGGTTGAAAAGGTCGCGCTGCCCGGCATCGAGATCAACTGTGCCAGCGCAGGCGAAGGTCCACCGGTCCTCTTGCTGCACGGCCATCCGCAAACGCATATCGTGTGGCGCAAGATCGCGCCGCAATTGGCCGCCGCCGGATATCATGTGATCGCGCCAGATTTGCGCGGTTACGGAGACAGCGAGAAGCCGCAAAGCGACGACGCACATCTGACCTATTCGAAACGCGTGATGGCGCAGGACCAGATCGCTCTGATGGCATCACTAGGGCATGATCGGTTTTCGGTCATCGGCCACGATCGCGGTGCTAGGGTTGCGCACCGGCTGGCGCTGGATGCGCCGGAGGCCGTCGATCGGCTGGCGGTGCTGGATATCGCGCCAACGCTGACGATGTACAACAAGACCGATCAGGAGTTTGCCACCCGGTATTTCTGGTGGTTCTTCCTGATCCAACCCGACGGTCTTCCAGAAAAGATGATCGGCAGCGATCCGGAATACTTCCTGCGACGTCACATCTCCGGTCAAGTCAAAATCGAGGGCGCAGTTAGCGAAGAGGCCATTGCGGAATATCTGCGCACCTATCAGCATCCGGCCACCATTCACGCGATCTGCGAGGATTACAGGGCCTCTGCAAGCATAGACCTGGAACACGACCGGGCTGACCGGGACAGACGTATCTCGGCGCCCCTATTGGCAATCTGGGGCGAAAAGAGCGTAGTCGGTGCGCTCTATGATGTGGCGGCGACGTGGAGAGACAAGGCCGAGCAGGTCACCGGGTGCGCCTTGCCCTGTGGCCACGCGATTCCCGAAGAAGCTCCAGAGACGTTGCTCGAAAAACTTTCCGCGTTCCTTTCTTGAAACAATGACCGTTCCGTCTTCTTGCCACAAAATGCAGTGCGCCTATTGAACTCAATATTTGCACCTGCAGCGAATGGCGGCAAAGCGGACTGCATCTGCAGAATAACGAGACTTAATCGAGTCACCGCTTTGGGCCGCTTCGTGATTCCCAGGAGTTTCGGTCTCCCCGGTAGTCGCCTAGCGGGGCACGCGGCCCCGTCTGGGGCCGCGTTGAGGCAGCGTTCTGCGAGTGTTCGTGGGCTGGGGCGCAAAGGCAAGCCGACCTGCACCGCCTACCTGTCACAAGACGCCGACCGGCGGGGCCAGAGTGTCGCGGATGGCCACGAACTGGGTCGAGGTGTAGCGCCCGCGGCTGCTGTTTACGGGGATTTCCCGGACCTCGAAGCTGCCGATGGTGTCGAACACCTCGCCGCTGGGAAGGTTGTTGGCCACGTCGGCGCTGGCCGGGGTACTTTGTCCTTCGAACCCGCCGAAGACCCGCATGAAACCGGTCCGCTGGTTGCCGATCCCGTCGTTGAAGAACCCGCCGGACAGCACAAAGCTGGTGAACAGGTCGTCGTCTGTGCCAGGCAGGCCGGTCACGAAAACCGTCACCAGCTGGAACACCAGCCCTTTGAAGCGTGCCCGCAACTCCGGCGTAGTCAGCAGCGCACGGATCAGGGCGAACACCACGCCGGCAATGGGGGCGGCCCCATTCGCTACGCGTTGCAGCGCGTCGCCTAGTTCGCCGTCCAGCAGGTTCGCAAGCTCGTCGATGAAACCGCTAACAAGCATGTTGAACGCGCGGATTTCAGCATCGGTCAGGCGAGCAGGGTATCTATGCCGAGCGCCTGGGCGTTGCTCGCATGGATTGCAAGCCATTCCAAGGCCTCGGCAGCATCGAGAACAGTTGCCGTTTCTACGATTTCTGGCGCGTCCGAATTCAACCGAATTGCAGCGACGCCGTTCTTCGCTTTTCCGCCAGGGTCGTATCCAAGAAACAGTGTCAAGGGCACCTCCTATCGCTCGTTCCGAGTCACAGCTTTGTCTATCCAGCGGTCGTCTGATCAAGTTGGAACAAAGGACCGAGTAATGTCCGCTTGCGGAAGGCTGCATAGCAGCATCAACTGCTCCGGTGAACGGCAGGTATCGGCCGTCCTTTTTTGGCTTGGAAGCGAGATTTGCACGCGACGCTGCGATTGCTCCAAAGTAGCCAGCGAGCCCCATAGCGACCAATGCTGCGCAACTTACGAATGCCCGCAATACCAGGGCTGTCTTATGTTGCTTTGAGTTTGGCCATCTAAGTTTTGTTTGATGGTGCGTCACACGCTGGCGATAGGAAGCCGAATCTTGTCAGTTTTGGGCACAAAGGCGCGGCGATCTGTTCCACTGTTTATCCGGCAATCCGCAACAGTCCTTATCGTGGGAAAATGATTGTATCTGTGCGAGGTTGAGAGTGGAGGGAATATAGGAGAATTTCCGCCGAAGGTATAGTTGCGGCTGGGTATACCTAACCATTGATGAAGAGCACGTACCTGGAAAGTTATTTAGGCATATTAACCAACGCGCTAGTAAAGATTTTAAGGGTAGGAGCTGTGCCGAAACTGCTCTGTATTTTGCGCAAATGTGGTCAAAACCGGGCACAGCGACGCCCAATTTTTGCCATACCCGTTACCTGAACTTGCCGCCAACGCCGCGCTAGGACGCAACGTACGAGTTGCCGTCCGGTTAGTGGCCTGAACGGGAGACAAGATGATGAATGAACAAATTCGGGGTACCAAGCACTGGGATATTGTTGCGATTGGAAGCGGCGCTCAGAATGTGAATATGGGCGATGGGAATGACAGGATCATCTCCTTTGCGGATGGTGGCGAACCGGATCCGGCGCAGACGGACGGCTCGGAAGGCCGGGTTACGCCTCCTGTCCCGGACGGCAGCGCTAACGACACACTTACAGGCGGTCGCGGCGGAGACCGGTTCGAATTTCATGCGCTGATCGATGCCAAAGAGGAGGTGATCGCGGAACACACCAACTCTGCCGGGCGAACCAATTGGGCGAAGGTCGCGGGGGAAAATGACAATGTCCATGACCATTGGGTCAATGGTTTCGGTTTGGACACGATCACGGATTACTCGAAAGCCGAGGGCGATCAGATTGTCGTCAAAGGCCACACCGCAACCCTGTCTTCCATAACTTATGGTTCGGATGAAAACGGCGCGTTCTCGCTGATAACGATTATCAGCCAGCAGGGAAATGGTGGTGCAGGCGGTGCGAACACCGCCACGGGCGCGCATGACGAAGACCCTCTCGGCCAGATCATGGTCTATGGGGATAAGGTCGAGGTCGAAGATGTTGAAGTGATCAACACAAATGACGGAATCGACCGGCTTTATAATGTTGACGCCGCGCTGAGCGGCATTGACGGCAGGATCACACAGGAAGTCTACAGCAACACGGACGGGACCAATTATGATGGGTCACTCTATCGCCAGCGCGATATTGTGCATATCGGCGATGGTCGGCAAACCGTTGACACGGGCGGCGGGAACGACCGGATTTACAGTTACTCGGATGGCGGTGAGCCCGATCCGGCGCAGACCGACGGCGCGACCGGACGGGTAAACGCCCCTGTTCCGGACGGCGCGGCAGATGACGTTGTGGCGGGCGGTCAGGGCAAAGACGTTTTTGCCTATCGGTTATTTCTGAATGCAAAGGACGACATCCTCGCGAAACACACACGCAGCGACGGGTCCGTGAACTGGCGCAAAGTTGCGGGCGAGAACGACAATGTGCATGACCATTGGGTCGAAGGGATCGGAAATGACACGATCCTCGATTTCTCCAACCAGGATGGTGACAAGATCGACATTCGCGGTCACACCGTGGAAATCGCCTCGATCACCTATGCCAGCGACGATGGCGGCGATTATTCCCTGATCACGCTGCGCTCGCAGCAGGGCGACGGAGGCGGCGCGCATGACGAAGACCCTCTGGGGTCAATCAAGGTCTATGGCGACAAGGTCACCGAAGACGACATTGTTGTGAAAGCCAAGGTTTTTTACGGCGTCGATCAGATCGACGAGATCGCCGCCAAGGAAACTGAATCCCCGGCAAACACGCCGGAACGGATTGTCACCCAGCCGAAATGGGGTGCGGATAATCCCGAAACCATCAGCCTGACATTTGACGGCACGGACAAGGCCGATCAGATCGTGGCTGGCAGCGGATCACAAACCGTGAACGGCGGGGCCCGAAATGACCGGCTGATCTCATACGGTGATGCCGGAGAACCCAACCCGGCGCAAACTGATGGTGCGGGCGGGCGCCGGAATGTACCGATTCCAGACGGTGCAGCCAATGACGTGTTCACCGGCGGCAGCGGCGGGGATCGCTTCGAATTTCGGGCACTTCTCAACGCCTCGGCAGAGGTGATCGCCCAGCACACGAACGCCACGGGCCACATAAACTGGCGCGCGGTTGCCGGTGAAAACGACAATGTGCATGACCACTGGGTCGAAGGCTTTGGCGATGACATCATCACCGATTTTTCCAAGGAAGAAGGCGATCAGATCGTGGTGCGCGGTCACACCGTTGAAATCGCCGACATCACCTATGGCTCGGACGAGGATGGCGATTATTCGTTGATCCGAATGATCAGCCAGCAGGGTGATGGCGGTGCGGGCGGCGCCAACACGGCAACCGGTGCCCATGACGAAGACCCGTTGGGAACCATCAAGGTCTATGGCGACAAGATCACCAAAGAGGATATCGAGATCCAGGCCGCCGGTGTCTTTGATGGTGTGGATATGTTGGCCCAGGCCGACAAGCTTGCGGGCTATAATGGTGGCGTGCAGGAATTCGCATCGTCCACCCATGGCGACACCATCGTCACGGCTCCGCCGGGCATAAAAACCCGCGACCTGATCGAAATCGGGTCCGGCGCGCAGACGGTTGCCGCCGGTGCCGGTCGCGATGATATCCGGGTCTACGCCGACGCGGGTGAGCCCGACCCGGCTCAGACCCAAGGTGCAAACGGCCGCATTAACCCGCCGGTTGACCCCGCATTGACAACGGATGTGATCTCGGGTGGGCAGGGCAAGGATGTGTTCACCTTCAACATGCTCCTGAATGCAACAGAGGCTGTACTGGCGCGTCACACCCGCGACGACGGTTCCATCAACTGGCGCAAGGTCGCCGGTGAAAATGACGCCGTACATGATCATTGGGTTGAAGGGATTGGCGATGACATCCTGATGGATTTCTCCAGGCAGGACGGCGACCAGATCGTGTTGCGCGGGCATACGGTTGAAATTGCAGGCATCAGCTATGGCGACGACGATCTTGGCGATTTCTCTCTGATCTCGATCCGTTCGCAGCAGGGAGATGGCGGCGGCGCCCATGACGAGGACCCACTTGGGACCCTGAAAATCTATGGCGATAAAGTTACCGCCGACGACGTCAAGGTTCAGGCCGCCGGTGTTTTCGACGGGATCGACATATTCGAGCCGATAACAGGCGCGCCTGAGGTTCTGATTGGCACCGAGGCGTCAGAAACGCTTAACGGAACCTCGTCGCGCGACAATATCCACGGTCGCAACGGCAATGACGTGATACTTGGCGGTGACGGCGGCGACTTTGTCTTTGGCGAAGGTGGTCGTGACATCCTGTTGGGCGGTGCTGGCAATGACTGGCTGGAAGGCGGTTGGGGTAACGACACGATGAATGGCGGTGACGATGACGACATTCTGATTTCAGACTCCGGCCGTGATCTGATGATTGGTGGCGATGGAAGCGATGTTTTCGGCTTCTATGGCACGTCACGGGGCGGCACGATCGTCGATTGGGAAGGCGGCAGTGACTTGATCGACCTGTCTCGAGCCAACTACGTCAACGGGTTCAATGATATCGACATTGACCAGACTTCTGACATGACGGCCACCATCCGCTTCACGAACGACAAATGCGGAAGCGTCGAGATTGAAGTGTTGTCGGATACGAGCTTTACCCTTTCAGAGGAAAACTTCATTCTTTGAGCATCGCTTTACGATCGGTACACGGAAAGTTCGACAACCTACACCGCTTGATAAGAAAGAAAGGGCGGCGGTCATTGCCGCCGCCCGAATACTTCGTTGCTGTATGAGTAGTGCCGTTACTCCAACATCGAATTTCTGCGCAGAAAAACCAACGTTCTTGATTGGCTATGCCTTGGCTACCCTGTCTGACATCAGCACCCATGGAACTGAATAGGTTGATTGCGTAGAGGAGGATTTCAGACTCATCGTAACCATCAGAGAGTGGAGATGAGAATGAAATCCGGGAAACACAAAGCGACGGCAGAGAGGGTCGATAAAGATATCCGCGGAAGATGAGGTATTCCTGGTCCGGTCAATACTTCAACTTGCCGTAACTTAGCGACAATCTCTTCCGGCTTTAATCGCGTGTTTGCCATTCTGTATCCTCCGTTTCCTAATCTTAACGGTGGACCCATTCAAATACGGAGGCTCAATTTACCTTGAAATCGCTCGAGAGACTTTGACTTGGCCTTAAGCCACCCACTTAGCCAGTTCCGTTGGAAAATATCAGAATTGTTTTTGAAACTTACATTTACTCACTCAAACTGCTCATCTCCGGTCGGCTCGATATGCGTCGCCTTGTTCATGTGCTGCCGAAACTGCGCCAATTCTTGATACATACGCCTGCGTGCGCGGCTTTGATTGCCCAGAGGCCTGTGCTCGGGCAAGGAATGCCAGGGGTTGATCCGCATGTTTCGAGCGAAGGCCATTTGAGCAGGCCGTTCAAAATCCTGCATGGGAATGTGAATGCGTGCGACGGGAACCCAAGGCGAAAGTTTCTCGGGCCAGAGTACGGACGCATCCTCCAGAGGCATCAGGTGGGGATCGGTCTGGATCTGCACGACCATGTCGAATTCGACCGGCTTTTCGCGCAGTGTTCGGGCCATGTTGTCGCGTAGGTAGTTAGGGGGCACGCGGCCGAAGGGCACGCCGGGGATATCCATCGGCACTTCGGTGCGCGGCGCGTAGGAATAGAGCATCGCCTGGCCTTCGCCCATCAGATAGGGCACGCAGCTATAGTAGCGATGGCCCAGCGGATTATATTGTGTCTCGTTCCAAAGACCCTGCATCAGCATATCGAGCACATGGCTGTCGAACGGGTTGAGAAAATACCAGAGCGGTTCGTCAACCGTGCTCCAGTATTGCAGCTTGGCGTTTTCGCGGGCGTCCGGCGTGACGAAAGTGGGGGTTACGACGGCGGGCCAGTCCTGGGTGAATTTTTCCTCGTCCATCAGTTTCGGCCCCGGCACGTTCATGAGCTTGACCGACATCGAGCCGAACCCGACGTCGCGGATATCCTCGGGGACGTCGGGGCCGGGACCGGCATAGCGGACATAGGCGGGGTAGTCGCGTTCGGTGGCAAAAACCCCGTGCCGCAGGTGATCCGGCAGGCCGGGCAGCACCGTGAAAGTGGCCTTGAGCAACCCGTGGGTCTTGGTGTTGCCGCCGCGTTCATAGGCGCCGGGCTGGAAATGCAGGTTCATCTGCTCGCGCATCTCGTCGATGATGGTCTGCAGCGCCTCTTCCTCCCAGTCGAAGATCTTTTCTTCCGCAAGCGCCAGCCCCAGATCCTCGCGCTTGCGGTTCTTGAGCCGCTGGATCAGCCGTGCCAGCGGTGCGCGGACCAGCGCGTTGAGGCGGCGGCGAAAGAACGGCTCCAGCCGGCGTTCGATATGTAGCCCAACCTGGGTTGCGCGGTGGATCAGGCGGCGGATCGGGATGAGGATCGAACGCATGCGGGGCTCCTAGCTGCCGTGACGGGCGATGAATTGCAAAGCGCGCAAGCCGGGCAGGAAGAAATACCCGCCGCCCTTCACGGTCACGAATTGCGGCAGGTTCGGGTGACGCTCCTCGATGCCGTCGGCTTTCTGGATCGAGAAGCCGTCGCTTGCCACGCCGCTCATCTGGGCGCGTCCGCCGATCAGCGGATCAGCCTCGCCGGTCAGCCCGTTGAACTTGGGCGATGCCATCCAGGCGTTCTGGACGAATTCAAACTGGCGCACCAGATCGACGCAGAGGCAGATGAACAAGAGCCCGCGCTCGCCGGGTTTGCCACCCTTCTTCAGCGCATCCTCCGGCGTCATCTTGGGGCCATAGACGCGCCCGCGCCGGACCAGCCGGTGAAACCGTGTCGAGGCTACAAGGTCATGCCGCCCCGGCAGCTTGTCACGCCGTCTCCGGAACCCCAATGTGCTTAGCAGCCAGCCGATCCGGCCTTCGAGCTGATGCGGATGATCACCCGTGCGGGGATTGGCGCGGCGGATATGCGCTCCGAGCGGGCAGGACACGCCGTTGATGTCATCTTCGTAGGTGAAGTCGTTCTGGCGAGGCGATCCCTCGATATCGCGGCGATTGTGGATCAGGGGCGTGCCATCCATCTCGCGGCCGACCATGCTGGCGGCAAGCGCCTCGCGGCTCGCGGGATCGCCGCCGGTGGCGCTGTCCATGTAGCGCCAGAAGCCGGGCACGTCCTGGGCAAGCTGGCGGAACACCAGGTAACTGCCGTTGCGCCCAAGATCGCGGAGGCCCGGCTTGTCCGGCGCGTCGGCCAGAACATCGCTGTTTGGCGTGGTCGCATCCAGTTTGGGCGAGGCAGAGCGTGCGTTGTATTCGTTGCGATGACCGAGGATGACTTCGCCGGGCGAGATCAGGTTGCTGTAATCCTCGCGCCCGTGCTTTGACGGCGGATGCGCGTTTTTCCAGTCAATCTTCGGTTCTGAGATGCCGTCTCTGAAGCCGAAGGGTTCGAACCCTTCGTTCGGGCGGGTGGGAAAGCTCTGAACCTCGGTGAAGGCGGCGTTGAAGGCTGCGTTCAGGACCGCGTCCTTCCACGCTTTTAAGCCGCCCTTGCGGGCATAGAGCATGATGAGAACATGTGCGTTTGCCGCGTCCCAGCCCCAGTTTTCCGGCGCGTTTGCCCCGGTATCGCCGAGCCTGCGGGAGCGGCTGTCCTCGCCCGTCATCCCCGAGAGGAACGGTTGTGCGAACCCTGACATTGCCTCTTCCGGCAAGCCACATGCCGCCAGGCCCTGTGACGTGAAGGCCACCTGCAGGGCGGTGTCCGGCGGGCTGTCCTGCGTCGCCGCAGAGGTCACTGGCGCGTCCTTCAGCCAGTCGCCCGCGGCGCTGGCATCCTTGACCAGACACAGAAGAAATTCCGCCTCTGTCAAGGCGCCGTGGCCGAAGCGGATCAGCCCCTGCATGTCTTCGAAGCTGACCTGATCGGTTGGTATGGCGGGGGTGGTGCTCATATTTTCGATAACCAGTTGCGCAGGGCCTTGGCGCCGCCCGGGCGGCTTTCCAATCCCTTGCGGATTTCGCTGTGGCGCGCCAGATCGCGCGCGGTCAGGCCGGGATAGGCCTTGTACCAGACCTGCGTGGGCAGTTGGCGATTGCGCAGGTAGCGCTTGAACTTAGCCTCCTGCTCGGCGCCGCCTTTGATCAGAAAGCGGGTCGAGGGGTAGCCGACTCCGTTCGAGAAAACGAGGTTGAGGCCCCAGGCGACCTTGTTCACAAAATCATCCATGTAGCTTTCAAGCGCGCCGTCGTAATTGCTGCAGAACATCACCCGGCGCTTGCCGTCGACAAAGACCCAGCGGGCGAAATGGATCGTCTGCACGCGGGTCAGGTAGCCGCGCCCGTAGATATGCCGGGCGGAATAGTTCAGCAGATAGAGCGCGACCGTGGTGACAAACCGCCGGAACAGGCCCGGCTTTACGTCGCCGAAGGCAGAGAACGGATTGGTCACGTCGTGGTCTTCGTAACGGCCCAGTTCGGCAATATGGGCGTCGCCCGGACGCGGGAGGATTTCCGGGTCGGTGCGTTCCAGCAGGCGCAGGCGCAGCAGAAAGAACGGCAGGGCCAGAAGGACGAGAGGGGAGATCAGCAACAGGACCAGCGGCACGGAGATGAGATCAAACCAGTTGGCAAGCCGTTGCAGCAGGCCGGGACGTTCGGGCGCAGTAAGATGAAGTGACCCTTCGGCCCTTTGGCGGTCTACGAATTCGACCAGCCGTTCGTGGATCTTGAAGGGGTCGGCTGAGCCGTGCGCCTTCACCACGTTCGCCAGTTCGGTCTGCAATGCCGACGCAAGTGCGGCTTCTTCATGGATCTGCCGCACGGTGCGCCCGCGGGTGTTTACGTAATTGGCGGCTTCCTCGACATTATGCGCCTCCATCCATCGCAGAAGATCGCCACCCTCGGCCCCGCCGTCGCAATGGCTGAATATACTGGTCAGCTCGTCGCCGCATCTTGCCACCAGCTCTTTCAGAAACGACTGCCGGTCGCCATCGACATCGCCCAGAAACGCAAGGTGCAGCGGATATGGTTCGGGGTCGTTGCCATAGGCTTCGATGTCCTGCCATGTATTCGCCTTGACCAGGAAAAACCGTGCCACGTGCAACTGGTCAAACCGGCCAAAGGGTACCAGTTCGTTTTGCGGATCGGCCAGACCGGGTTCCAGCGTCATGCTGGCGAGCAGAGACAGCAGGTCTTCGGCGCGGTCTTCAGTGACCGGCGCGAGAATGAAGAATGTGTCCTGCTGTGTCATCTGGTAGCTCAGGTTTCTGCGTTGAAATCCAGGGCGAAGTCAATCAGCCTTGTGTCGTCCCAGTAAACCTTGCCCAGATACATGCCGGGGCCGATCTGGCGGATTTCATCGCGGATCCACTGTGCGACGATCGAGGTATCGGAATAATCGAGCACGATGCATTCCTTGCCATCGAGCCAGCTTTTGTCCTTGTAGACCTTGGCGAGAATGGCGTTTAGGCCAAAGGGCAGGATGCGGTTTTTCAGCACACCCTTGTCGCTGTCGAAGACCTTCCCTTGCCAGGCAAAGGCGTTGATGAAGCGCGAAATCAGCGGAGTGAAAGAGGTACCCGGTGCGATGATCGCCGTGCCTTCAGCCTCGCCATCGGGGATCGGCCCGGCCTCGACACTGGAGAAAAGCTCGTCCAGTGCGTCCTGCTCCATGTCCATCAGGGATTCAATACTATGTGCCATATAACTTGCCCTCACTTTGCGGTTGAGAATGTGCATCCTGAAGCACCATGTCGGCGGCTTTTTCGCCGATCATGTAGACGGCGGACGCGATGAAAAATCCGGGAATTTTCGGGAAGACTGAGGCGTCGGCGATGCGCAGGCCGGTGGTGCCGTGCACCCGCAGGCGGCTGTCGAGAACGCCGCCCTGATCCGGGGGACCGATGGGGCACGAACAGGACGCATGGTGGCCCCAGCAATTGTCGCGCACGAAATCGGCGATCTGCGCGTCGGTCCGGACTTGCGGTCCGGGGATCTCCTCGGCGGCGATGCGTCCGCGTTCGTGCAGCGGTTCGCAGAGCTTTCGAACGAATTTGACGCCTTCGACAACGGCGGACAGATCCTCGTCGCCGCCTTCGGCAAAATAGTTGAACTCGATGACGGGCCTGTCGCGCGGATCGGCCGAGGCCAGCCGGACCCGTCCCGCCCGGTTCAGCGTATGGGCCTTGAGGATAGCCCAGCTCAGATGGTTCCGGCTACTGGCGAGATCGGCGGCATAGCCGGGGTAATAGCCCCTGAACTTGCCCAGAAGCGCCATGCAGAAGAGATCGGGCAGGGGCTGCGCGGCGGATGAGCGCCGGATCACCGCAAGCGCCGCACCGTTGGTGGCATAAAGCCCGTCGCCGGTTTTCTTCCATGTCTGCCACAACGGGTCGTCCACCTGGTAGCGGCACTCGGCCATGCTTTCCCAGCTATCGAAATTCATCCGGTTGACCACGGTGACCTCGTAGCGGTCCTGAAGATTGCGGCCGACGCCGGGCAGGGACACCTTGGGCGTGAGCCCGTGGGGGGTGAGCGCCTCGGGATCGCCGATGCCCGAGAGCATCAGCAGTTGCGGCGTGTTGAAGGCGCCGCCCGCCAGAATGACCTCTTGCGCGGCATCGGCCTGTCGGGGCTCGCCGGGCGCGGCGCCGGGGTCGGCATGGGCGCGATAGAGACGCGCGCCCTTCAGGTATTCGACGCCGGTGGCGCGGTTGTCGCTGTCCAGAATTACCCTGGTGGCCAATGCGTCCAGCTCGATTGTCAGCCGGTCCGGGTATCGCCGCGCCACATCCAGCACCCGTTCGCGTGACCCGGTGCGCACGCCATCCCGCGTGGTCAGTGGCGTGTAGACCATCCCGTCCGCGTCATCGTCGATCCGGTCGCGGTCGTTGGGGTCGGCGGCGCTGTTGGCGAACCATCGCAACCGCCGAAGCACATCGCCGCCTGAGCTTAGCATCTCGCGTAGGGATTTGCGCACCACCTCCATGATCTCGTCATCCCGGAGTGCCGCGCGCGGGATGGCCTTTTCGGTCGAAAGCCAGCCGTCATACCCGTGGCCGGTCCGGTCAATGCCGACCATATTCAAGGTCCGCTGCATGGGCCGGTGATGGCAGTTTTCGAGTTTTTGAAATACCTCGTGCATGGCCTTGGGGGACCAGCCATCGTCGCCTGTAAGCTCCGCTATATGCTGCCAGTCTGAGTGATGCGGATAGACGAAAATCATCGCATTGTGGGCGGTGCAGCCGCCCAGCGTGCCCGCGCGCGGATAAAGAACACCCTCGGGGCCAGCCTTGGGGTTGCGCGCCTGCGTGTCGGCATCTTTGTAGTGCCGCACAAAATAGTCCCAACGCAGCGCCGCGTTCTCGGTCGCGAACGGGTGGAAGGCCGGGACGTCATAATCGGCTGGCAGGCGGTTTTGCGCGTCGCCCATGTCGCGCACGCTGCCTTTGAGGGTGCGCGGATCCCCCCCGGCCTCCAGCAGCAGCACCCGCATGCCTTCCTCGGCCAGGCGCGCGGCCAGCGTCCCGCCGCCGGCCCCGGAGCCGACGACAATATAGTCATAGGTGGGCGTCACCGTCCCGCTCCTCAGAAGCGTTTGAGAAAGGCGATCAGCGCACGCTTGTCAGCGTCCTCGAGTTTGGTGCCGAAATAATGCCCGCGATTGACGACGTAGTCGGGGCATTTGCTGAGTTCCAGAAGCGGCTCCACCAGATCGGCGAAGATCGCGCGCGCCTGTTCGTCGCTGGCATTATCGGGAAGTGCGTTGAGGTCCCGTTTGATCTTGATCACCAGTTTGGCGAGCTCAAAATCATGTTCGATGCGCTCAAGCAGATCCGCCTGGTCCAGCCGGAGGTTGAGGTTTGCCAGCAATCCGATCGCGGTGCCCGCCGGGATCGGGCCAAGTTCGATATCGCCATCCGGCGTGAACAGCCACGGCAGGTCGTCGCGCAGGGGCGAAAGAAGCTTCACCAGGACATCTGGCTGGAAGCCTTTCGGGATGATCAGGTAGCTCTGCTCGGTCGTCCGGTCGATGACGCCCGGCACCTTATCGCCCAAAACTGAATCCTTCAGACGCTTTTCGGGCCAGAGCATTTTCTCGATACCATCCTCGAACGCGGCCATGCGACCTTCGACCGAGGGGTCCTGATTGTAATACCCGACCGTGTTGTTCAGCAGGTAGGGCGCGGTGGACCAAAGGCTGATGAGGGAGGGCACGCGGGTATAGCCGCGACCGCCTGCGGGCATCTCGTAATCATATTCCTCGCCGGTTTTCGGGTGATGCACCTTGATCTTTCCGACTGATGGCAGGGCCTTGTAGGTGGCGGAGGAGAAATCGTCCCAGATGTTGCCCTGGATCGCATTGGTCGCCAGGGGGCTGCAGGCATTGGTCTCAAGCAGGGTCACCGGAATGCGAAACTCGTTCGACAGGTAGTTGCCATCAAGGAAATCATCCGCCTTCACGATATCAAGCATTTCAGCTTTGAATGTGTCTGTCTTTACCAGCTCGCGATACCTCTGAAAGCACTCCAGGTAGCCCGCGCCAGAGCAGCCGCCGGGCATCGCCTCATAAGCGCTTTCCGGCAATTTCGATGAGTGGCACCCGGCGCAGTTTTCTGCAAAAACGGATTTGCCCTGATCTACCTGGGTCTCATCTTCGGTCAGATGCGCCTCGCCGCCCGGAGCGTCCTTCAGCAGATCGGGACGTCCGGCCTTGAGGAAATAGAGCGCCGTCAGGGGCGACTGATCTTCGGTTGCGCGCCAGTAGGCGGAGTTTTTCTGCGCAGTCTCGATCTTGATCGGCGTGATGTCCTTGCCGCCGACGATCGGGTTGAAATGCCGGGTCCACTCTTCACTGAAGAGACCAATATTCAGATAGACGCGGTTCAGCGCCCCGAGCGCACCAACGGAATCTGCCCCATCCTTCAGGACGCGTGGGCTGAAGCTGAGGTCTGGCTCCTCGAAAAACTCGGTCAGCGGGCCTTCACCGATGTAGTCCTGAAACTGCTTGTTGTCGCGTTCGCCGCCCTGCAGGCGTTCCTCGCCAAAGCGCCGGGCGACGGCCAGCCGTTCCTCAAGCAGGTAGATCGCGTTCATCGTACGCGGGTTGTTGATGTAGTCCGGCGATACCAGTGAGGTGTCGATGGTGCCGGGGCGGGCGGTGTGGATCAGCTGGACCATGTATTGGCGTTCATCGGGCTGCCATGCAAAGACCCGGTCAAACCAGAAATACTGCGCGCCCACCGTGGCGTTCAGATTGTTCATGGCGGGATTTTCGGGATCCTCCGGCGGGTCAATCGGACTTGGACCCACGTGGCAGAAAGCGCAAGACATACCAACACGATAGGGGCGTACAAGATCATCGTCGTTGTAGTAATCTGGATCGTTGTAATAGCGTTCGGGATCCCACCGACGTTCAGCGCGCCGGTCAAATTCGGGGTTGGGGAACAGGCGCAGCCCAAGTACTCCGGTAGGTTCGCCATAATAGGACCAGACCGGCATGTTGCGGCCCCGCGCACCGATTTCGACGCCGGGATATTTCTCGGCATTGGCGAAGGGGTCGGGGGCGCAATCGGACTGGCGCACATCCAGCCAGAGCCCGTGGCGATCTTCGACAGGGCCGGTCGCTTCGTCAAAGCAGGGTTCGTTGATCAGGCCCAGCTGCTCGAACCGGTTGCTGCGCTGCGCGGGAAGACTGGGATGAGATGACAGGGTTTTGAGCAGATCGAACTGCCCGAACGTGTCGTTGGTCAGGGTATCCCAAAGCAGATCATTGCCGCCGGTCCAGACCATCCACATGTTCCGGCCCTTGATTTCATCCGGCGTCAGCGCAATGCCGTTATCCATCTCGGCAAAGTAGTCTTCGTCAGCCGGGGGGAAGGTTGTCTCGTCTCGCCCAACCAGAAGCGCCTCGTCGAGCGGCCCTCCAAAAAGCTGCGCAGATGCCGAAAGTGGAACCGAAATTGCGACCAAAAAACAACAAATAATGCGAAACGACATAGGTAAACTCCTAAGTGCAAACTCCGAAAAAGAATCAACTAAAAGCATCAAACTATTGGGTCATTTTCAGTGGAGACCTCAATTATTGCAACTGTTCCGGAAATTTTGTGGGATTACTGAGCGGTTTCGAGCCACCGGTTTTGTTCGTATCGTGTCCAAAAAATTGCAACGCAAATAGGGATTTTCCATATTTCTCATCGCCAAAACCGTGCGCCAATTTCTGAAGTGGGTAGAGAGTTCGAAAGCGCCAAAGGCGCTGAATGTCTAAATCAATTTTTGCCGTCGGTTTTTTTGACGGTGACGGCATTAGTGATCAAGTTGTGGACTTCAGATATAGAAATTCCATTGCCACAGAAAATTCCACAGAGCTGTTGCAGGGGACATCGAGTCCAAAATTTCTGCTTGCTCTGGATTCGACTTAAGCATGTTGGCAGGAGCTCAGAGAATTGGAACGTTGAGGCTGAACTCGAGTTTCAAGAAAACTAGCATCATCCTCGCTACTTTTTTGATTTTTCAAATATGCCGCAATTAGACCCAATGTCTGTTTCTCCAATTGGGTGCTTGGGTCAAGCTCGTTTTCCTTGTTCTATCGGGTTCGTTGTCTCTCATCCGGGTCACGCTTCTCTTCGCAGTCTGATTGATGCCGTAGTGGCACCGCTGCACGCATGTGTCGGATTGGCAGTGGAGAGCCTTGCTTTGGGGCGAGCTTCTCGTTGCGCAGCAGACATATTCGGCTTCATCCACAGACCTCGTCCGGTGAGGACGACCCCGTTCGGATTTGGCGATGGGCGGTTCGGATCATGCTCTGCCCTCCACTTTTCCCGGACGGAACTCGGTGCCATCTGCCCACATGCGGTGTAGCAGAACAGCCAATTTTCGCGCGACGGCGACGACAGCGCGACGTCGGCCTTTGGTCCGCATCAGGCGCATCCCCCAGGATTTGATTTGCGACCCAGCCATCGTGCGCATCAGCAATGCGTTAACTGCGGCGTATATGCGTCTGGATTTGGCCATGCCTGTTAAATCGCAACCGGTTCATTCGCGGTCTCATTCAGCTCCATATGCCCTTCGCCCTTGGATAGAATACGGCGCAGCATTGGCTCGAAGAATTCCAGCGCTTTTGTTGGGTAATCCGGATCAAAGGCGCATTGGTCATATTCATGACAGAAATACCGGCAGTCTTCCCAATAGGGGCTTTCTTTGTACTTATCGCGCGCGTTCCGGTCCCCGCCCAGATGATGATTGTAATAATACCCCTGGAACACGCAGTGGTGTTTCAGGATCCAGTATGTCCGTTCGCTGACATAGGGTTTCATCATCGCTGCAGACAGTTCGCCGTGGTTGTAGGGTGACAGGATATCGCCGGTATCATGCACCAAGGCGGCTATCACGATTTCCTCGTCCGCGCCGTCATTATGGGCCCGTGTCGCGGCCTGTAGGCTGTGCTGATACCGATTGACAGGATAGGGTGTCCAGTCTTCGTTAAGCGACCGAATTGCTTCCAGAATGCGATCAGGAAGGGCAGCATTATAGGCCTCTTCATAATCCATCACCGCAAGGAAATCCTCCTTGGTCGCGTTTTCAAAGCTGGTCCAATTTGGTTTATGCGACATATCCATGACTTGGCCTTTCTTTGGGGCGTGGCGGCCAAAAACGTAAGTTTCGACCGCCAAATCGGTTATTCGTACGAGGCGCGGAAGGTGACCACGACCTCGGCGCCTTTTTCCTCCGGCTCGTGATCGGTCAGGTATTCGGGGAAACCGGGCGCGCGCAGATCCATGCCACAATCGTCCTCAAGGCGTTTGACCACCTGGCTGGACCAGACGCGCGGGCCATACCGTTTCAGCCCGTCTTCCATCGCCGAGACACAGACCGGAGACAGTTCGACCGGGACATCGTAGGATTTCGCCAGATCGTCAAACAGGGTCACATCCTTGACCTCATGATCCATGGTGAAGTTGATGTTGTAGCTGCCGTTAAGGATCAGCTGGCCTTCGGTCTCATGCACAAATGAATTGCCGGAACTGACCCGGATAGCCTCATAGGCCACTGCCAGATCTATGCCTGCCTTTTTGGCCACCATGAACGCCTCGCCTGTGGACAGCAGTTGTACGCCTGCCAGATAGTTTGTGATAACTTTCAGAACGGATGCCGAGCCCAGTTTGCCCGTATGAACGATTTCGCGTCCCATGGTCGACAGCAGCGGCAACACCTTTTCAAATGCTTCGCGTTTGCCGCCGGTGAAAATCGCGATATTGCCGGTGGAGGCGCGGTGACAGCCGCCCGAAACCGGGCTGTCCATCGCGATGCCGCCTTTGGCCTCGACTAATGCGCCCAGACGTTGCACGTCTTCCGCTTCGGTAGTGGACATTTCCAGCCAGATCTTGCCTTCGGAGATACCTTCCAACACGCCGTTTTCTTCTTCCAGCACTTTGGCGGAAACGACGGGTGACGGCAGGCAGGTGATAATCACGTCGCAGACCTCGGCCAGCGCGCGCCCGCTGTCGGCCCAAACTGCGCCCTGTTCCATCAGGGCTGCAGCAACATCTTTGTCCGTATCACGAACCATGACGTCAAACCCGTTGCGCAATAGGCTGCCAGACAGTTTTGCCCCCACGTTCCCGAGACCGATAAAGCCAACACGCATATTCACTTCCCTCTTGTGATTACGAATTTGCTTGACGATGGGTGACGCGGGCCGTTCTGTCAAAAGAACTCTTTATGGTCTAAGGCGTGCGAAAATTGGAGGCTAAATGTCAAAAAACAACACAACGCTACCACCTTTGCCCGCCTTACAGGCCTTTGAGGCCGCTGCCCGACATGAAAATTTCATGGCCGCGGCGGAAGAGCTGAATCTTTCACAATCAGCGGTCAGCCACAGGGTGCGTGGTTTGGAGAGACATCTGGGATATGCGCTGTTCATTCGCTTACCCCGTGGGCTGCAACTAACCGAGAATGGCAAGGCTTATTTACCGTCCATTCGGCGCGCCTTTGCGGAAATCATGGGATCGACGTCCAGCATTTTCGGCGTTAGACATGCAACGCGCATAATCATCAGTGCGCCACTCTCTTTTTCGGCCCTATGGTTATCCAAAGTTGTCAGCCGCTTTTCCGCCGATTATCCAGATGTTGAAATCCGAATGAATTCAACCGTCTGGACAGACCACCGCCATCAAGAAGAAGCTGATATCGAATTGCGCCTGGGCTATGGTAACTGGCCCGGGTACAATTCCGAATTGCTGTTCAGAGACCGGTTGGTGCCGCTATGCTCTCCTCTAACTTTTCAGACTCTTCCCAGCCAAGTCACGGCTGCAGAATTAGCAAAGCGACCCCTTGTCCATATTGTCGGTCTTGAGGACCAATGGGGTGATTTTCTTGCCCAGCATAGTATTTCAGCTCAGTTGTCCCGACGCACAGGGCGCATCTCGACCGACAGCAGTGTTTCAGCCGCGATGACAGCCGCATTTGGTCCGCATATTTGCCTGCTCGCCGAACGCTTCGCCGAGCACTTTGAACAACTGGGCGTATTGCGCCGTGCTTGTGAGCTGTCTTCACAGTCGAAACAAAGTTTGTTTCTGGTGACTCCAGACAATGACAAGCCCCTTGTTCCCGAAGTTGAACTTTTTCGTACGTATCTGAGAAAGCATGAGGTAAAAGGCCATACCGCAACAGACGCGGACGCAGCGGAGATCTGAATTTCTTGAGGTCAGAACCAATCCTTAAGTGCGTTTCGGTTGAGGAGTGTACTCAGATCCGCCGGAGAATAGCTGGTAAATTGGCGCTGGCGACCATCCGGTGGCCTCTTAGGGTCATCCTCGCGCACGTTTGCCTGCTATCCCTGTGAACACAGCCATTGGTGCGACACGCAGCATTCGGTATTTTGGGCTCTCACCGGCCGAATGCAGATGCGGCAACTTTACCGCTGAACTGACCTGTGAAGCCGACTTTCCCTAACCAGATAGAATTCCAGCGTCAGCACGGTGCTGATGTTTGGGTCAGGGAGGGATAGGATGGAGGGCAAATTATGCCAAGAGTCCAACTTCCCGCCGTCACCCCGAAACGCAATGCGTGGAACAAGGGCCGCCTTGTCGGACAAAAACGTCCACTCCTGCCGAAACAAGTCTGGGCAATCCGTGCGCGGCTTGAGCTCGCGGGAAATCTGCGCGATGTCGCGCTATTCAACGTAGCCATCGACAGTAAGTTGCGCGGTTGTGATCTGGTGAAACTCCAGGTCACTGACCTGGTCAAAGCCGAGCGCGTACGTGAACGCGTATCGGTGATCCAGAGTAAGACAAAACGCCCAGTGCAATTCGAGCTTACTGAAAACACCCGCGATTCCGTGGCCAATTGGGTGGTGTCGCCGGAAATGATCGGCTGTCGCTTCATGTTTCCCAGCCGGTTTCATGACCGCCCGCATATCTCTACCCGCCAATATGGTCGGTTGGTGCGCGATTGGGTGACAGCGATCGGCTTGGAGCCGAGCGGTTATGGCACGCACTCTCTGCGCCGGACCAAAGCGGCGGAGATCTACCGGAAGACCGGAAATCTCCGGGCAGTTCAGCTCCTGCTTGGACACACAAAGGTTGACAGCACTGTGCGGTACCTTGGCGTCGAACTGGAAGATGCGCTGAGTATCGCAGAAAAGATTGACATTTGAACTATGTTGGCGGGCGGCTCCTGCCGTTCGCCAATTTAATCCGGACCTACGTTCGCGCAGCGGCGGTGGTTCAGACCGAGCCCAAAGTGTCCAATGCTGCGGTCTGCACGAATGTCGGCTTTTGCAGGAAGCACTGAGTTAGAGTAGGCATATTAAAGGAGTATTTCTTTCAAAGAGTTACAATGTTACTATTTCTTCCATGATATTACGCGATGAAATTCCAGGCGATGAAGCAGCGATACATGAATTGACTGAAGCCGCTTTCGCACCTGTCGAAATGAGCGATGGCAGCGAGCCACGGATTGTGGATGGCCTGCGCGAGAGCGGCGACCTCACCCTCTCACTTGTTGTTTTGGACGATGACCAGATTGTTGGCCATGTCGCCTTTTCTCCGGTAAGAATTTCGGAATCCACGGGGCAATGGTTTGGTCTCGGGCCTGTCTCCGTGCACCCAGAACGTCAAAACGCAGGTATTGGTCGGCAACTGATTGAAGCCGGTTTGGAGCGGTTGCGTTTTCTTAGCGCAGCCGGTTGCGTCCTTCTAGGCGACCCTGCTTATTATGGACGTTTCGGTTTTTCATCTTCGTCTGACCTAACTTTTGGCGAAGTTCCCGTGGAGTACGTTCAGGCACTCGCTTTTGGTCCTGAACAAGCTAAGGGCGAAATCAAATACGCTTCAGCGTTCGGCGGCTAAGTTTTCGTTTTGGTGCTCCGAGAACGAGGGCTCAATGTATGAAGAGCGGACATTCAATACGCAGGGATTAAGGGCAGCTTCGTCCGCGACCCGGTCATTAAACCGATCTACAGTGAAGGATCGGTTTGGACATGTGTTGAAACGAAAACTAATAATATTCGGTAGAAGTTAGATCTTATCATGGGAGCTAGAACGGTCAATAATATATTAAAAGCAATGGATTAACAAAAATCTCGCAATCAAGGTTATGCTAAGCTAGTTGCTAATGTGAATGATCCATTTGTGGAGATAGGATTCTCAAGTTGTCAGAGCTATCGGCTGGCTTCAATCCACTTTGACATCATCGTAAGACCCCTGGAGCACTCGTTGGGTATTTCGCGGCGCTTAATCCGCGCAATCCGCACGGCAATGCCACCCCGCTATAGCGGGAGGTTAGCCCCGCTTGCGCTTCATCAGCCCACGCGCAGGATCATAGCCAATGATGCTGCACGCCATGAACACCGCAAAACAGGCCAGTACCCAGAGCAGTGCTGCGCCGTTGAACTGCTCATAAAGCGCAAAGCGGATCAATTCGACGGCGTGCGTAAACGGGTTGAGCGCACAGAGATCGCGCAGGAAAGGGGAGCTTTCCGCCATTTTCCACAAGGGATAGAGCGCCGTGGACATGAAGAACATCGGAAAGATCACGAAATTCATTACGCCCGCGAAATTTTCCAGCTGTTTGATGGTGGAGGAGATCAACAACCCTAGCGCCCCTAGCATCAGCCCTGTCAGGATGAGGGCCGGGAACAGATAGAGATACCCCATCGGCGGCAGGGTGATGCCAAATAAGGCAGCGATGGCGAGGAAGACATAGACCTGCAGGATCGACACTGCGACACCGGCCAGTAACTTGCAGAACAGCAACCAGCTGCGGGGCAGGCGGCTGGTCAGCAATAGCCGCATCGAGCCCATTTCCTGATCGTAAACCAGCGAGAGCGAGGATTGCATCCCGTTGAACAGCTGGATCATGCCGCATAGGCCCGGCACTATATAGACCTCGTAGGTGATATAGGTCTGGTAGGGCGGGATGATCGACAGACCAAGTGCGGCGCGAAACCCGGCGGCAAACACTACCAGCCAGACCAACGGTCGCACAAGCGCCGCCAGAAAGCGCGAGCGCTGGTTGAGAAAGCGCATCGCCTCGCGCAAGACGATGGCCCGCAGGGCGATGAGATACCCGTTCATGCGGTCACGCCTTCGGGGGCGGGGCCGGTCATGCGGATGAAGGCATCCAACAAGGAGCCGTCTCCGGCGAGGGTGGCAGCATCGTCATGCGCCAGCACCCGGCCTTCGTGCAGGACAACCACGTCATCGGTGGCCCGGATCTCATCCACCAGATGGGTGGCCCAGAATACCAGCAGGCCGTTGTCGGCCAGATCATGCACATGGGCGGTGATGGCCTGTCGCGCCGCGGTGTCCAAACCGACTGTGGCTTCGTCCAGCAACAGCACCTGCGGATCATGGATCAGCGCGCGGGCAATTTCCATTCGCCGCCGATGCCCGCCATTCAGGGCACGGGCTTTCTCACCGCTGCGGTCTCGCATCCCCAGCCGGTCAAGCGCGGCGTCAATGCTGCGTTGCGCATTGCGGCCCGAGAGGCCCTGAAGCGCCGCGAAATAGCGTAGATTCTGCATGACGGACAGGTCAAGTTCCAGCGTCTGCTGCTGAAACACAACGCCGATTTTGCCCAGGGCCGCGCGCGGCTCTCGGGCCAGGTCGTGTCCGGCTACGTGGATTGTGCCTTCGCGGGTGACCAACAGCCGTGTGAGCAGCGAAAACAGCGTCGACTTGCCTGCGCCGTTGAGGCCGAGTAGGGCGCAAAATCGACCTTGTTCCAGCACAAATGAAACGTTATCCAGCGCCGTCTTGGCGCCGTAGCGGTAGCTGATGTGTTCCAGTCTTAGGGTGCTCACCCGGCTATTGGATCACGATTTCAACGCGTTGGCCATCCCCCGTTGAACCGGGCTGGCGCAATTCGTAGCGCCCGGGTTTGATGGCGATAAACTCAATTTCCATTGTGCCGGCGTCGTCGAACTCCACGCTGTCCACGCCCAGGGGCCGGATTTCCAGCCCGTTGATGACAATCTCGTTGATCCAGATTGCGCGGAAAAACCCGGCGCCCTCAAGCGCCAGTTCGCCGGTGCCGTCCGAGACAATCTCGATCTCGTAGGCCGTACCTGATTTCAGCATCAGCGGTCCGTCGGCGATGGGTTGGCCCACCGACAGGGTCAGTTCGTCCAGCTCTTCCTTGTTGTTACTGGACAGAAGGCCAGCGAAACCCAGATCATGTGCCGAAGCAGGCAGGGCGAGGGCGAGTATCGTGAGGCCGGCGTAAAACGATTTCATGTCAGTCTCCTTTCTGTTGGTCAGATTGTATTGTGGCGGGGTGGCCTGCAAGGCTGATCACCCGTGTCGCCAGGCGCTTCGCTTCGCTCATGGCATGGGTGACGAAGATTGTTGTGGGCTGTACCTCTGCGATCAGGAGTTCTGTCAGGGTCAGCATATCCTCGGCGGTTTTATCATCAAGCGAGACGAAAGGCTCATCCATGATCAGCAGTTCCGGGGCGCCACCAAAGCCACGCGCCAGCGACAGTCGCCGCTGCTGGCCCAGCGAAAGCTGTCCGGGAAAATCCCCGGCCTTATCCGCCAATCCAACACTGTCCAGCGCGGCGAAGCACGCCGTACGGCCAAGGCCGGGATGCACCAGACGCAAATTGTCCAGGACCGATCGCCAGGGCAGCAACGTGGGTTCTTGAAACACGATGCCGATCCGGTCGGGCCGGTCGATGTTGCCGGTAAATTCCGTATCTATTCCCGCGATAAGACGCAAAAGCGTGGATTTGCCGACCCCTGAGGGGCCAACCAGTGCAAGGGTCTGATCAGTAGGTAAATCAAAGCGGATGTCGCGCAGAACCCGGACGCTGCCGAAGGATTTATCCTGCACATCAACGCGGATCATGCCGTTCTCCAGCGTCTTGTGCGGCGTTCCCAGGGTTGCAGCAGGCTCCATTCCACCGCCAGCATCACCGCGATGAAGGAAAAGGCATAGATCAACACATGGGTGACATCAAAGAGTTGAAAATACAGATGGATTTGGAAGCCGATCCCGTCGGAACGACCAAGGAACTCGACCACCAGTACAATCTTCCAGATGACCGCAAGACCAGAGCGCGCCGCCCCGGCGATGAACGGGGCCAGTTGCGGCAGCGTCACATGGCGCAACCGGGTACCGAACGGCATGGCGAAGACCCGTGCCATTGCCGACAGACCCGGATCAAGCGCGCGTGCGCCTTCGCGGATCACCGTCACGACATTGGGGATTTTGTTGAGCGTTACAGCGATGATAGCGGCGGTCTCGTTCAGACCGATCCAGAGATAGCAAAGTACGATCAACACCAACGCGGGCAGATTGAGAAACACCACCAGCCAGGGGTCGAGCCATTGATCCAGTTTTGGGTTCAGCCCCATCGCCAGCCCCAGTGCCAGGCCGATGCTCATCGCCAGGGCAAAGGCCCCGATCACCCGGAGCAGTGTGCGGCCAAGATGATATGGCAGATCGCCTGAGGTGATCGCCTGCCATGCGGGAGAGGCTAGGCTGTAAGGTGTGGGCAGAACCTGCGGATCGGCGGTGATCCATGCCGCCAGCGTCCAGATCGCCAGCAAGCCAAAGAGGGAGAGGGCGCGAACGCTCAGATCCATGATGGTGCCGTCATTCAAGCACCGGGAACAGGCCATCAGGCAGGGCGGTGGCCTTGCCAACCAGCTGTGCACCTCCCAACTCGGCCATCAGCGTCAGAAAGGTCCCGGCGCTGTCCGGATCAACATTGCCGCGCGCCGGGATACCTGCACGGAAATCAGCGCGTAATGTTTCAAACTGCGCGTCATCGGTGGCATTCATCATCGGCCTGAGCGCCTCCCAGGCCGTGTCGTCGCTGGCCAACAGGGTCTTGGCATCGCGTGAGGCGGTATAGAGCGCCTGCAAGATACCGGGGTTTTCAGCAACAAAGCTTTCTTTCATCACATAGCCGATCAGCGGAATATCCGGGTCGAGTCCAAGCGCGACAGAGGCATCCTGGACCGTCAGCAGGGACCGCATTCCGCCTGCTTTCATCTTGGCCAGAAAGTGCCAGAAGTTGACCGCTGCTGCCAGATCACCGTCCATTGCGGTTTTGAAGATCAGTGGCGGTGCGCCATAGACCTGCTCGGTTTCGGCGGCCAGATCGAAACCGTGTTTCTGCGTGGCATAGGCGCGCAGGATCAACCAGCTTTTGTCCAGCGGCCCGCCAGCGATGCCAATCTTTCGGCCCGCCAGCCGGGGCAGGGTGGTCACGTCGCTGTCCTGAGGCACGACAATCCCGCCCACAGCGCGGGAATAAGGGATAAAGACATAATCTCTGCCTGCCGCTCGCTGCCGGGCTGTCCAGATCCAGTCAGCGACCATCAAATCGGCTGTGCCGCCTTCCAGCGCGACGCGGGTCGCGCCGTTATCAGCATAGGGCTGGACCTTCAGGGCAAAACCGTGCCGGGTGTCAAAGCCGTTATCGGTGATCGTCTGAAGCTCCCAGTTGACGGTGCCGATCTTGAGCACGGCCGCGCGTATCACGGTGGTGTCGGCCGCAGCCAGCGCGGCGGAAAGGCCTAACGCTGCAAGCGCACCGGTGATACGGCTGAAAAAGCTCATGTGATCTCCTGTTCCGGGGCAGGTCAGTCGGGGGCGACGACAACACCCCAGGGCTGCTGGCCCACCTGAATGGACTTGAGCGCTTTTTGGGCGGCCACATCAATCACGGTGATATCGTTTGAATTGCCATTGGTGGTCAGAAGGTGGGCCTGATCGGGGGTAAAGGCCATCTGCCAGACCCGTTGGCCGACAAGGATGTAGTCCTGCACCTCGTAGCTTTGTGCGTCAACCACCGCAACGCGGTTGGCCGGCCCAAGCGCCACAAACAGCCAGTTGCCATCGGATGTCACCTTCATGCCCACCGGTTGCAACCATTCCGGCTGTACCCCAGGCACCTCGAAACCAATCTTGTGGATCAGTTCCGGCAGGTCGCCGGACGTGTCGATCACACTGACCGTACCGCCAATTTCCGAGCTGACAAACAGCTTCGTGCCATCATCGGTATAGGTGGCATAGCGCGGGCGCTGATCGACGAGGATGTTGTGCTTGATCTTGTAGTCCGACGTGTCGATGAAATGCGCCATGTTGGTGGTCTCGGACGTGTTGATCACCCATTTCGTATCAGGACTGATCGCCATGCCTTCGGGCTCTACGCCCACCGGAACCTCGGCCAGCACGGTGCGGCTTTCGGTATCGACGACGGTGACTAGGTTGTCATCCTCATTGGCAATATAAAGCGGGTTGCCCGAGGGGTGCATGGTGAAGAGTTCAGGGTCCGGGCCTGAGGGCAGGGTGTAGAGTTCCTGATAGGTTTCGGTGTCGAACACGCGCACCGTGTCGTCATCGGAGGCGCAGACATATAGCAGCGCGCCATCGGGGCTAACGCCGATACCGCGCGGGCGGTTGCCCGAGGGGAATTCAGTAATCACCTCCCAGGTTTCGCTGTCGATCACGGTGACGGTGTTGCCCTTTTCATTGCTAACATAGACCTTGTTGGCCCAGGCCGGAGCCGCACAGATCATGGCCAGAGCGCAGGCAGTCACACAGGCACGAGCGAGCAGGGTAGGACGGCAGGACATTTTATAACTCCCTGTTATTATTGTTTTATTCTGAAAACGCTGTGCAGGCGCTTTCCGGTTGATCCAGTCCGATCGTATCAAGAGTAGAGCGTTGATGCAGATAGCCGTCCTGCGGGGAGACGCTGACGGTCAGGCGCCCATCTGTCAGCAGGACGGGGGTGCGCAACTGGCCGTTCCACTTGCGGAAATTCACCTTTCGACCCATGAAGGCGGCCAGTTCAAACTCATCTTCCAGCATATAGCTGCGCAGGCTGGCGGCATCGGCGGTGTTGGTGCGGATCACGGCCTCTCCGATGGACCGGATGGCAAGCCAGACACCGTAATCCTCTTCTTGAACATAGCGGCCTGACAGGGCCTCGAACCGGCGTTGGAACTGGGTGGCCCCCCAGGCTTCGTGCGCGGGATGCAAGCTGACGGGGCGTAGCCCGCCCGACCCCATCACCGGGCGCGGTGTCCAGCTGTGATAAGCCAGGTACGGGCCGAACACATCCGACGCATCGGCGGCGATCACGACATCATGTTCCGGCGCACTCTGTGTGAAGACCGGAATTTGCCGCTGCACCAGCACATGGCCGGTATCTGTGCGCCGGGCGCCGCCGGTGTCTTCGAATTCACGCTGCTCGACCACCTCGCCGCCGAATTTGGTGATGGCACGCAGGTAAGCATCGCGCAGGGCCAGGTCAGCGGGGTTGGAACCGTGAACGAGGAAGATTTTGCGCCACTGTTTCCAGATGGTGAATTGCACCACCGCATCGGCCATCATCGAGATGCTGGGCGTAACATGCAGCAGGTTGGCACGGCATTGATCGTTGCGCAGGGTGGCGTCGCGTGCCCCTGCATTCATCACAAGCACATCCGGCCCCGCGGTATCGGCGATGCGCAACGTGTCTTCGGCATTGGCAATCACCACCAGCAGGGTGATCCCGTCCTCTAGGATCGTGTTCAGTGTCGCCTCAACCGTTTCGGGTGTGGCCGCATGGGTGCTGGTTTCAAATTTCATCCCAAGAAAACTGCCGGTGGTCTGGTTGTCCTCATCCGCAAGTGCCCCCCCGACAAACCCGAGATCTTCAGGTTTCAGTTCAAGCCGGGATATCGGCAAAAGCTCGGGATAGCTGACGCGCAGCACGGCGGTTCTGATCTCGAGCGCGGCAGCGCCTGCAGCGCCGAGAAGCGCAAAGACAAGCGACGCCAACATGATCTGCAGCCGTGGCAGCACGACAGATCCTCCCCTGCAGTATTCTCTGTTTTCCGTAGTGTGCACCAATTCGGTAGCGATGAAAAACCGATACCTTTGGCGCATTGCGGGAAAGTAGGACGCATCTAGACTGACAAGGACCGAGATCAAACAGGTGGACTGACATGCAAGTATTAAGACGCATCCTGATTGCGGCGTTGCCGGTGTTGTTGTTCTGCGTACCGATAATGGCAGAGGCGCATGGCCCGACGCGTCAAAAGGTAACCCTGACCGCCGATATCGCAGCGCCACCAGAAGAAGTCTGGGCTGTGATCGGCAATTTTCAGGACATGAGCTGGCACCCGGCGGTGCATTCCTCGATCGGCGAGAATGGCAACGAGATCGACGCCACCCGCATCCTGACCCTGGGCGCCGAGGGCGGGCCAACGATTGACGAGGTGCTGTACAAGTACTCGGACGAGAAGATGAGCTATTCCTACCGCATTACCGAGGTTGCCGTAGAGGTGTTGCCGGTGACGAACTATTCCTCGCATCTGACGGTGAAACCGGGGGCGGAAGGCGGCTCGGTCGTGGAATGGCGCGGCGCGTTCTATCGCGGCTATCCCAACAATGACCCACCGCCCGAGCTGAATGACGAGGCTGCGGTGGCCGCCGTGACCGGCGTTTATCAGGCGGGTCTGGATGCGCTGGCGGCGCGGTTTGCCGGCAATTAGGACACTTGCCGTTGCAATCTTTGGCTGTGCCGCCTGGCCCGTGGCGGCAGAGTTTGCCTTTGTCACCAATCAAAACAGCAGCGATCTGAGCGTACTGGACCTGGAGGTGCATGCAGAGGTGGCGCGGATCGCGGTGCCGGGTATGCCGGCTGGCATAGCCGTGGGGCGGGGGGCGTTCTACACCGTAAGCGCAGACAGCAAAGAGGTGCGTCGGTTCGCCTTGCGCGATGGCGCGCTACTGGCCGAGGTGACATTAGATGGCGGGCCGATTGGCATTGCTTATGGCGCCGTGCGCGACAGGGTTTACGTATCGGACTGGTACAATGCACGAATCTGGGTGCTGGATGCCGGTGATCTGAGCGTTACTGGCGAGCTGCGCACCGGCAGCGCCCCTGCGGGTCTTGTGGTGTCACCGGACGGGACGTGGCTGGCCAGCGCCGACCGCGATGCCGATCAGGTGTCGGTCTTTGACCTCGATTCAGGGGAGTTACGCTATGCGGTGACGGTTGGTGTGCGTCCTTTTGGCCTTTCGCTCGGGCCGCGTGGGCGGCTCTTTACCGCCGATGTCGGTTCGGACAGCGTGACGGTTGTCGATCCGCAGCAGGGCAGGGTGGTCACTACGATCAAAGTCGGTACGCGACCGTACGGTATTTCCTTTGCACAAGGGTCCGGTTTTGTTACAAACCAATACGCCGATACGGTCAGTGTTTTTGATCTTGAAACCCTGTCCGTCACGCACACGTTGCAGGTCGGGGAGTATCCCGAAGGTACCGATGTGACGGGCGATGGCCGATTTGTCCTGGTGGCAAACTGGTTTTCCAACACGGTCAGCGTCATCGACGCGCAAAGCAAAACCGTAGTGGGAGAGATCGAAACCGGTGACGGGCCGCGCGCTTTCGGGCGTTTCGTGGCCGACGGGTATGGAAAGGATGATTGAGATGAAACGCGCATTGATCAGCACAACTGCACTCTGCCTTCTGGCGGGTGGACCGGCGCTTGCGCTGGAACCCAGCTGGCCCGACTTGCAGGATGCGCTTTATGGTGATCTGGCGCTGACTTCGGGGGCGGGGCTGATTGAAATCGACGCGCCATACCGTTCGGAACTGGATGCGCGCACCAATATCGGTGCCACGGTAGAGGCCCCCGCGGGCCGACTTTTGGAAAGCGTCACGGTCATTCTGGATGAAAACCCGATGCCGGTCTCGGCGGTGTTTACGTTCAAGCAGCCGATGGGACGATTTGATTTCGACACAAAGATGCGCGTGAATGGCCCGACACCGCTGCATATCGTGGCGAAAACCACTGATGGGCAGCTGATCATGTCGGAAACTTTCGTGAAAACATCGGGGCAGGGGGCCTGTGCGGCGCCTCCGGGTACCGATCCCGAAGTTGCGCTGGCCACGCTGGGCAACATGGATATCAGCGTCACCGAATACGGCGCTGCCGAGAAGCTGAGCTCTCTGGTCAAAATCTCAATGGCGGATAATTTGAATTATGTTAAGCAAATGACGCTGAATATCGACCATCCCAGCCATTCGGGCATGCAAATGGATCAGATTTCGCTGCTGTACATTCCGATGCGCTATGTCGAGACGGTTTCGATCGGTGTCGATGGGCAGGACTATCTGGAGATGACGGGAAGCATTTCACTGAGCGAAAACCCCGAAATCAGCCTGTCGGTTCCGGCTGATGTGCAGGTTGTCGATGTCCTGATGAGCGACACGGACGGTACTGAGGCCAGGGAACAATACCGGGTGACCGGTTTCTGAGAGGCTTATCCGCGCGGCTTTGGACTAATATCCCGGTTCCGGCTCGATCTCTTCCAACGGATAGTCTTCGAACTGCCACATATCTGTGCCTTCGGGGTACCAGTAGACTTGGCTGTGCCCGTATTCCAGCGCGCGTTTCGCGGCGTTCCAGCTCATCCAGCATTCATCCAGGCAGAAGAACAGCACGGGCTTATCCTTATTGCCGCCCGTTGCCTTTTCCAGCCCGGCGCGAAAATAGGCATGGGTGACGTCGGCAATGTCGCCATAGCCAACATTCGGCAGCCAGATTGACCCCGGGATCGAGTGGCGTGGCTTTTCGCGCCAGATCGTGCCTTCGGGCAGGTTGTCCGGTTTGGGCGCGCGTGGAAGGACGTCGACAAAGGCGGTTTCGCCTTCCTGCCACAGCGCGTAAGCCTCTTTCGGGCCGACAACAGTGGCGCCCTGCAGCGTTGCAGGCACCAATGCGCGATAATGATCCGTCCTGTAATTTTCGGGTTCCGGCACGGTTTCGGCAATGGCGGCCAGAGGCAGACACAGTGCCAATGCCAGCGCCCGGATCATTGTGCGAGGTCCAGCATCTCGGACCCCATATCAGTCAGGAGCGGCACACCGGCTTCTACCAGAATGCCGTTGATTTCATCCTGATTGCGACGGATCAGCGAATTGAGCTTGCGCTGCCAGACCTTTTCGCCCTGACGTACGCCCATAGTGATGCGGAAAAACAGCCGCGGCGGCAATGTCTCTTTCAGCAGTGGCGTGACCTGCAGATCGGGGAAGTCTGATTTCACCAGTGGCCCGGCAATCGGCCCCCAGAGCAGGGCGGCATCAATCTCACCGGCGTTCAGGTCTCCCAGCATGTCGACAATGGGCGATTCATGGCGGCGATCCACCACCAGGTTATAGGGCCGTGCCTTGGCAATCAGCCCGTTGCGCGCCAGGTGGGTGGCGGGCGGAGATCCGGCTACGATGCCGATGCTTAGCCCTTTGAGCCGTTCATCCGAGAGCGCATCAACCGCGGCAATCTCATCTGCTTTTCGCGTCACGATCGTATAGGCGGAGGTAAAGTAATGATTGGTGTTCAGCACCATCTCATGCCCCTGGGCGTAGCCAATCACCAGGTCACATTTATTCGCCCGCAGGGTGTTGCGGATGAACCCGGTGGCCATTGGATACCATTCGTATTTCAGCGGCAGATCCAGTTTGGCGGCGACAAATTCGGCCAGCTTGTTTTCGAATCCGTTGCCAGCCTTGTCGGACATCGGCGCATTGGCGGGATCGGCGCAGACCCGTAGGCTGGATTGCGATACCAGATCCGAGGTTTGCGCCGCCAGAGGTGCCGCCGACAGCAGCGCCCCGATCAGCAGAAGGGTCCTAGCCCAGGCAGGCATTTTCATCTTCACGGATCACGTCCGATTTCGGTTCCTTTTTGCCGGGGCGGCCGCGGGCAACCGCATCTGTGCCCCGTGCCTTGAGATAAACATAGATGTCGTCAAGATAGCACATCACGTTCGGGTTATCGCCAAAGGCGGGCATGACCGAGTTTTCCGAACTGCTGACCACCTTGCGGCCGTTCACGACCACGTCGACGAAATCGTAGTAGTCCATTTCCATCGCGGAGATTTTCAGCGCGGGCGCATAGGTCGACCCTTCGCCTTCGGGGCCGTGGCAGACATGGCATTCCGAATGATAGCGGCGAAAACCCGAATAGGTCCGCCAGTCAATCGTGCCGTCTTCGGCTACGTTATAGGTGGGAATATCGTCTTCGGTGAAATACCGGCCGTCCTCTTCGTATGCGACAGCGATATTCGGATCGTCATCAGCCTCCTGCGCGCTTCCGGGGTATCCGGTGAGAATTAGGGCGGCGGAGGCCAGCAGCACAGCGGTCAGGCGCATGGGTGTCTTACCTTTCATCAAAAGCGTCCCGGTGAGTTTTGCGAGACGCTTGTTTTCTGGTGCGCGGGTCCTGCGCGCATACTAAGTATTTTCACTCGTCTTCAAGCGAGTGGTTGGCGCAGCATGATGCCGCGCCAACCCTTGGTTTACCAGTCTTTACCAGCCTATCAGTTCGGCAGGCTGAACACGGTTAGCTGACCACCCAATGCGGTATAGTCGCTGAGCGCGGCATAGCCGCCCACGGCACCCAGACCATCATTCGGGTTTGTCAGACCGGCCGCAAGGCCAATCCCGGCCCAGCCACCGATGCCCGACAGGATGGCGACATATTGTTTGCCGCCATGGCTGTAGGTCATCACGTTACCGATGATACCCGAGGGGGTTTTGAACTTATAAAGCTCGTCACCCGTTTCGGCATCGACGGCCTTCAGATAGCCTTCGAGCGTGCCATAGAACACGATGTCACCCGCCGTGGCCAGAGCACCGGACCAGACCGAGAACTGCTCGGGCAGGGACCACTTGATCGACCCATCAGTGTTGTCCCAGGCAATGAAGTTACCCATCCCGCCATGGCTGTCGGGGGCCGGGTACATGGCCAGGGTTGCACCCACATAGGGCTGACCAGCGGTATAGCTGACACGGAACGGTTCGTAATCCATGCAGACGTGGTTGGTCGGCACGTACATCAGCTCGGTTTTCGGCGAGTAGGCAGCGGGTTGCTGGTCTTTCGATCCCAGAGCCGCCGGACAGATGCCGGTGGAGTTGACGTCTTCGCCGTTCTGCTCGGTCGAGTACTGAGCCACGACTGCGGGACGCCCGTAGGTGTCCGAGTCCGGGTCCATGTCCACGCCCGTGGTCCAGTTGACAGCAGGGTCGAATTTTTCGGCGACCAGCAATTCGCCCGACACACGGTCCATGGTATAACCCAGGCCGTTCCGGTCAAAGTGCGTGAGAAGCTTGCGCATCTCGCCGTCGATTTCCTGCTCTGTCAGGATCATTTCGTTGATCCCGTCATAGTCCCACTCGTCATGCGGGGTCATCTGGTAGAACCATTTTGCCATGCCGGTATCGGCATCACGCGCCATGATGGTCATCGACCAGCGGTTGTCGCCGGGCCGTTGGGCCGGGTTCCAGGTCGAGGGGTTGCCGGTGCCGTAGTAGATCAGGTTTTCTTCGGCATCGTACGAGTACCAGCCCCAGGTGGTGCCGCCCCCGATTTTCCACTGATCACCTTCCCAGGTATTGGTGCCCGAGTTTTCGCCGACAGGCTCGCCAAGATGGGTGGTGGCGTTCGGATCAACGAGGATGTCGCTGTCTGGGCCCATCGAATAGGCGCGCCAGACCTGACTGCCATCTGCAATGGAATAGGCTGTGACCGACCCGCGAACACCAAATTCACCGCCGGAGATACCCACGATGATCTTGTCGTTCACCGGCAGCACGGTGGCGGTATTGGTTTCGCCAATCGCCGGATCGCCGTTTTTGACGCTCCATTCCACGGCACCTGTTTCCGCGTTCAGCGCAACTACTGTCGTGTCGGCCTGATGCAGGAAAATCTTGCCTTCGGCATAAGCCACGCCACGGTTGACGGTGTCACAGCACATCACCGGAATCACATCCGGATCCTGCTTGGGCTCATATTTCCAGAGGATCTTGCCGTCATTTGCCAGATCAAGCGCATAGACGATATTGGGGAACGGCGTGTGCACGTACATCACATCGCCAATCACCAGAGGCGAGCCTTCATGCCCGCGCAGAACACCCGTCGAAAACGTCCAGTCAACCCGCAGGTCACCGACATTGTCACGGTTGATCGTGTCCAGCTCAGAATAGCGCTGGTTCTTATAATCGCCGGTCTGGATGACCCACTGGTTCGGGTCCTCCATCATCGACGACAGCCCGTCATTGGCAACGGCCATACTGGTCGTTCCCAATAACAGGCCTGCTGTTAAGGTTAGAGTTTTTCTCATATTGTAACCTCCCTAAGGTAAGTTTGCAGACCGCATTTCAAGTTCGCTCCGCATGTGCTCCGTGTGAGCACTCCCGGCCGGGGCGTGGGGCCATCGGTCGGGAAAGGCCACCTCAACAGGCAGCTCATTCTATGGTCTCGCCTTCGAATTGTGCGAGATAGGCGATCACGTTGGCGCGATCGTCTTCCTTACGTAAACCGGCAAAAGTCATCTTTGTTCCCTTGATGAAATCTTTCGGTTTGGTCAGAAACTCAGCCAGCGTTTCAGGATTCCAGACCAGCGTTTCAGCGTCGGCCTTTTCCATCAATGCCTTGGAATACTTGAATTCGTCGGACGCTCCGGCAGCCTTGCCCAGAATGCCGTTCAGCACCGGGCCGGCCTTGTGTTCAGCGCCTTCGCCGACCGCATGGCAGGCCTTGCATTTGCGAAACACCTTTTCGCCCGCTGCGGCATCGCCGTTGATCTCAAACGCCACCTCCCCGGCGGTATCATCGCTGCCAAAACCCGCACTGCCGAAGGCAACAGCCATCAGGCAGGTGGTGATCAGCAGGGACGTGCGTTTCATGTCGGGTCTTCCTTTGTACCTAACTCATGCCGTGCAGCCGTTCGGCATGCCAGGCAACGTGATCTTCTCCGAAACTTGCGACGAAGAAGTAACTGTGGTCGTAATTTGCGTGTGTCCGCAGAACACAGGGCTGACGGCGGGCTGCGGCGGCTTCGGCAAAAGCCTGCGGTCGCAGAAGGTCGATGAACTGATCATCGGCGCCCTGGTCGATCAGGATATCACCGTGCCAGCCGTTTTCCGTGATCAGAACCGTGGCGTCATGCTGGGCCCAGGTGCATTCATCGTCACCCAGATAGCTGCTGAACTGCTTGCGCCCCCAGTCGGATTGCGTCGGGTTCAGGATCGGTGAAAAGGCAGAGACAGAGCCATAGCGCGTCGGGTTGCGCATGGCGATGGTCAGTGCTCCGTGCCCGCCCATCGAATGCCCTGTTATACCATGGGAGTCGTTGATCGGCAAAGCGCCTTGCAGCAATCCGCGCAATTCCTTGACCACATAATCATACATCTGGAAATGCGGCTTCCACGGCGCCTGCGTCGCATTGAGGTAGAAGCCTGCGCCCTGCCCCAGATCATAGGCTTCGTCATCGGCCACACTGTCACCCCTCGGCGAGGTATCGGGAAACACCAGCGCTAAGCCATATACGGCGGCATGCTGCTGTAACCCGGCTTTCGTCATAGCGTTTTCATGAGTGCAGGTCAGCCCGGACAGATACCAGAGAACTGGCACTGACCGGGAGGACGCTTGCGGTGGGAGATATACCGCAAAGGTCATATCGACGCCGCACACATCGGAGGCATGCGTGTAAACCGCCTGCTCTCCCCCAAAACATGAATTGCGCGACTGAAGCTCCATCGGGATCAGAACTCCACCACCGCGCGAATGGATTTTCCTTCGTGCATCAGATCAAACCCATGGTTGATCTCTTCCAGTTTCAGGTTGTGGGTGATCATCGGATCAATCTCGATCTTGCCCTGCATGTACCAGTCGACGATCTTAGGTACATCCGTGCGCCCTGACGCCCCGCCAAATGCAGTGCCGCGCCAGACCCGGCCGGTGACAAGCTGGAAGGGGCGCGTGGCAATTTCCTGCCCGGCCCCCGCAACGCCAATGATGATGCTTTCGCCCCAGCCCTTATGGGCGCTTTCCAGCGCTTGGCGCATGACGTTCACATTGCCCGTGGCGTCAAAGGTGTAATCACCGCCACCACCGGTCAGTTCGACGAGATGGGCAACGATATCGCCATCAACTTTGGTGGGGTTAACGAAATCGGTCATGCCGAAGTGGCGGGCCATCTCGGCCTTGCCGTCATTTACATCCACACCGACAATTTGATCGGCTCCCGCCAATCGCAGGCCTTGGATGACATTCAGGCCGATGCCGCCCAGGCCAAACACGATCCCGGTCGAGCCAATTTCGACCTTGGCGGTATTGATTACGGCACCAATGCCCGTGGTCACGCCACAGCCGATATAGCAAATCTTGTCGAACGGTGCGTCCTTGCGCACTTTGGCCAGTGCAATCTCGGGCACAACCGTGTGATTGGCGAAGGTCGAGCACCCCATGTAATGATGTATCGGCGTGCCATCGAGCATCGAAAACCGCGTTGTGCCGTCTGGCAGTAGCCCTTGCCCCTGGGTCGCCCGTACCTTCTGGCACAGGTTGGTCTTGGGGTTCAGACAGTATTCGCATTCGCGGCATTCGGCCGTATAAAGCGGGATCACATGGTCGCCCACTTCAAGCGAGGTCACGCCCTCGCCCAACTCAACCACCACACCGGCGCCCTCATGACCCAAAATGGCGGGGAAAATGCCCTCTGGGTCGTCGCCCGAACGGGTAAACTCATCCGTATGACACAGGCCCGTCGCCTTGATCTCCACCAGGACCTCACCAGCCTTCGGGCCGTCCAGTAGAACGTCCATAATCTCAAGCGGTTTGCCGGCCTCAAGGGCTACGGCGGCGCGTGTGCGCATGGGGAATACTCCGTTCAAAATGATTCAGTGCCGGTCCCCCGGCTGACCTAAATAGCGTATAGGCGCGCGCTCGTGTCCGGCAATTAAGACATTGGTTGGTATTGGTCCCCGTAGACATCGGCACCGACCCCGCTACACTTCTGTTTCAATCGGAAGGAGACCTGACATGCGTATCGCTTTTTGCATTCTTGCCGGCATTGTGGCGGCCATTTCGGTTGGTCCGGCACCGGCGGCGGATTTTTCCGATCCCGAATGGCCCTGCATCCAGCGCAAGGTGGAACGTTTGTCGCTGGGTATCATGTGGGCCCAACCGGTACCCGACGGTCCCTTGCCCGACGATCTGCGTGAGGTCGCACAGGATCTTGTAGGTACGCTGGTCCTGCGCCGTGTTCCGATCGAGGATGCGGAAACGCTGATCGATCAGTTCGTTGCGGAAACACCCAGGGCAGATAACGGCGTGCTCGGGCAAATCTTCCGCGATGTCTTCACACGGATCGACAATGAACGCGCACGGCTGATCGGTGGCATCTCGCGTTATTCCCTGGCGCAGATTGACGCCGCCAGGCGGATTGACGACCTGCGGGTCAAGATGGACTTGTTGATGGCGCAGGACGAACCCGATTTCGACCAGGTCGACGAGATCGAAGAGCAGCTTGACTGGGATCAGCGGATTTACCGTGACCGCCAGCAATCACTGACCTATGTCTGCGAAACACCGGTACTGATGGAAAAGCGCGCCTATTCAATCGCACAAGCGCTGGCGAAGCATCTGGACGCACCGTGAAATCTTGACGAACTTTGCCAAAACACCCAATTTTCCCTTATGGCTACGATGAACGTCTGCCTCCCGCACCCGATGAAAGACTGGGTGGAGTCGCGCACCAAAAATGGCCGCTACAGTAATGTCAGCGACTGTGTCCGTGACCTCATTCGTCGGGATCAGTTTCGCCAGCAGGCAATCGAAGAGATGCAAGGTGTGATCGAGGACGGTCTGAACAGCGGCGAGGCGCGGAGCTTTGATATGTCTGCCTATCTTCTGGACAAGACCGCCGGAGCAGGCTGAGTAAACCCTGAGATCAGGCTGCGCCCGCAAGCCATTGCCGATATCTGGATCTACACCGAAACCAACTTAGGATCCGCCCAGGCGGTCACCCATCTGACTGCGCTGGACGCAGCGTTCAGCCTGTTGGCAGAGTTTCCCGAAATCACCCGCAAACGCGACGGGTTCACGCCGCCCGTACATATCCATCCCCACCGCGAACATCCGGTGATCTATCGGCGCGCTGAATGGGGCATCGACATCCTGCGTATCATGCATAAACGCACCAACTGGTCAGAATTGTTGACCGAGTAGGTTTGGGTGAATCAATGGCCCATCGTGGTTGAACAATAGGCTGATCATTTTTGAGGCCGACAATCCGATATCTCGGTCTTGATCGACTGCTATGCTGCACACATCTAAGGTGTTCGTTGTAACGACTGCTTTGAATTTACCGTCCGTTAAGCCTTGGAATAGTCGCGTATAACGTAGTGCTTGGTTGTAGTTTCAATCACATTCCAAAAACCAGAAAACCCGTTTGGGATAAGAAAAGCATCTCCGCCGCGGAAAGTTTGGATGTCGCCGTCGTCAGATATCAGTTCTACGTGACCAGAAATGATGTAGCAGAATTCGTCACGGTCCGAGAATGCAATCCATTTACCTGGTGTGCTGGTCCAGGTCCCTGACAGAAGGCTGCCATCAGGGCTGACAAACAACGACCTCGTCTCATGTTGCGGATCGCCTTCGACCACGCGGTCAGGTAAATCCGCAAGCCGACGGTTTGTGGTCGTTCCGCCGTCGAGCTGAAAGTTAATCACATTGGGCGCCATGCTCTTCGCACTCCTGGTTCATTGCTGCTCTAAAGCAGATCGTTACCGTGTTCTTGGGTGCGCGGGGCAAATTTAGCGCCACGCTCTTCGATGGCCACCCTCAAGGCCGCCCACGCCCAAAGCCTACAGGATTTCATCCTTTAAATAGTAATACGGGTACATTACGCGCTGCCCGAGCCGCCTGAATGGCGTCAGGATGCCGTGACTTGGCAACGCCGAGTTGAAGATCGGCAGTTCAGGATCAAGCTTCTTGCCAGCAACGAGCTGTGCAAGCCTTTTGCCCGCCTGAGCCGAATACATCACGCCATTGCCACCATAGCCCATAGCGTAGAAGACCGTGCGATCAGGGTCAGGTTGATAGATGCGCGGCATCATGTCGTGGCTGACATCCACCCATCCCCACCAGGAATAGTCCAGATCGATATCGGTCAGTGCCGGGAATTTACGGTGCAGGCCCTTGCGAAGCAGCGCAAGGTGTTTGGGGTTTTCCGCGTCTCTGCCGGTGATGGCGCTTCGACTTCCGATCTGAACACGACCATCCGGCAAATATCGATAATAGTGCCGCAGCGTCCGCGTATCCGTTAGCGGTGAATGCGTTTGGAAGCCACATTCCGCTTTTTCGTCGTCCGTCAGTGGACGCGTCACGATCGAGTTTGACAGTATCGGCATCAGCCGATGCTTGGTCCGATAGTTCAGACCGGGCGGTGTGTATCCCGCCGTGGCCAGAGCTACGGCCTTTGCACGGACTGTCCCCCCAGGTGTCGTCAGATGATGCACCCCGTCTTTCACTCTCCAGCCCATGACCGGACTGGCGGTGTGAACAGCAGCGCCTAGTTTCCGGGCGAGCCGAACATAACTGAACGCCAGCTTGCCGGCGTGAATGCACGTCCCGTCGGGTTCCCACATGGCACCGTGCGCTTCCTGATCACGCAAATGATTTTCATGAAGCTCTTCGCGCCCGATCACACGGCTACCATAGCCGAATGTGTCGTTCAGAAGCTGGCTCTCCTTCTCGAGGACGGGCATGACCTTGGCGCGGTGCGCCAGATAGAAATGACCGCCGGGCTGAGGATCACAGTCAACATCATCGGACCCGATCAGATCATTAAACAGCTCAAAGGCTTCGCAGACTTCGGCATGCATCTTCTTTGCAATGTCAACGCCCCAACGCTGAATCCACTGCGATCGTTTCAACCGCCCGGATGAAATCTGAGCCTGTCCTCCATTGCGAGTCGAGCAGCCCCAGGATACCGTATTAGCCTCCAGAACGGTCGCCTTTATGCCGTGTTCTTTGGCCAGATGTATGGCCGTCGACAGCCCGGTATAACCGGATCCGATGACAACGACATCAGCGTCGATGTCCCCAGATACAGGACCATCGTCTTCGGGCGGGTTACCGGCCGTTCCAATCCAATAAGTTGGCGCATGATCGCGGTTGTGCCCCGGGCCAGCATCAACCATGGGATCATATTTCGGATCATAAGATGCTTTGGGCCAGTGTCGGGGGCGTAATTTATCAGGCATTGTTCCCATCCCTCATCGCACGGATATGGCGCGTTATCAGGTTTTGAACGCAGGACGTGCTTTGCGCAGTGCTTGTTTGACTATGATCTTGCCGTCGCGCAGCGTGAACAGATCTGCACCTTGTGCCTCAACCCGCATGCCATTTTCGTCGGTTCCCGAAAAAGTCCATTCAGAAACGGCGCGATCTTCGTGCACAAAGTGACTGTGGTGATCCCAGTGCGCATCTTTCATTGCGGCCCAAACTGCGGAAAAGGCCTGTGCGATAGCATCGGAACCTTCGATTTTTGCACCAAAAACCTCAGGCCCGCCAACTGTATAGAAAACACAATCATCGGCAAAGCATTTCATGACACTGTCCACATCGTGTCGGTTGAAAGCATCAAATGTGTCTGCCAAATCTTGAGCTGTCAGCGTTGCGGTCATTTTAGAATCCTCCAAACAGCAGATATTTCGTCAATCAGAATTCAGGCAAATCGCCAGATCCTGAGAGGTGATGTCGTTAGAACTTTTTTTATCTGAACCGCTTGTGTCGATGGCCCAGAGGCTGCCGTCTAATACTATTGATACCAATTTTCAGTAGGGCCAAATAGTGCGGAAGCACCAGTCCAGATCTGTATCCGGTCCATGCGTGCTACGACAGTTTGATCATCAAACAATTGATTGAACTTGTTGATTTGACCAGCGGCGAAGAAACCGAGAACGTCGTACAAACTTCTGTGGCGGCGCCGAAAATGGTAACTATCCTATGATTTGCCAAAGAGGTCGAAGGAGGCGTGGATCTCCCAATAGATACGGCGATCGCGAATTTGCGAATCACTGGGGTATAGCGTCGATCAACGAGGTTTAGCCGACATATGAGCGAGCGCAGCGAAAGTCCGGGAAATCCGCTCTGCAAACTAACGTCGGCTAGCCGTCTCCATTGAACCCGCCCCGGTTACTCCCATTCAAGCTCGGTATACGCCACGGTTGCATTTCGCGGGTTAAACAGGTCGAACAGCTCCCATTTGGACATTTCGCCCGTTGCCACCTTCTCTACCGCTTCCGCCAGGCTATCGCCGCGGGCGATGGCTTCGCGGGTCTCGTCTACCAGCACATCAAGATAGCCGGCAAGCGCCCCACCGCCGTCAGGCCAGTCCAGCACCGGACCACCATGGCCGGGCACGATCTGCGTATAACCTTCAATCCCCCGAAGGTCGGCCAGCACCGACTGCCACCCCAGCACCGACCCGTCCAGCGCCGGCGTGTGGACGTGAAACACCAGATCGCCGGTGAACAGCGTGCCGGTTGTCACATCTCCCACCGTCAGGTCCGAGCCGGTATGAGAGCTGGGCCAGGCCCGCAGCTCCAGCACCCGCCCACCCAGATCCAGCGACATGCTGCTTTCAACCGTCACATCGGGCAGCAGCACCCTAGTGCCGATAAATGCCTGTTTCCCGATCAGGCGGCCAAAATTATCAAGATAGGTCTGCGCCCGGTCGGTCAGCGCGCGGCTTAACCCGGCATGGCCAACCACTTCGGCGCCGGCGGCAGCAAAGACCGACGCGCCCAACACGTGATCGGGATGCATATGGGTCAGGATCACATGACTGACCGGCAGATCGGTCTTGGCCCGAATGGCACGATAGAGGGCCTCGCCTACCTGTGCCGCTCCGCCCGCGTCAATCATCGCAACGGAATCGCCGCCAATTACGAACCCCGCATTGCCGACATCACCGCCATTCTCGGGTGCCGCATCGCTGATGACTGCACGATGTGCAAAGACACCCGCAGCGACCTCCTCGACACGGGCAACAGGGCCAATGGGTTGGCAGGTTATGGCGCCACGCTCGATCCCCTCGGCCAAAGTCGGTACAGGCGGCCGATCTGCAAGTGCTGCTTCACAAGCGGCAAGCGCCGACGCTTCATATCCCGGCAGCAAAACCGGGCGGCACAGCGCCGGGTCGGCAACCAGACAGGCCATAATGACGGCTTCAAACATGGGAAAACCCCTTTTTTGCTTGCCCCGGCACTTTCTTATTTTTTTCACGTCCGCGCGACCGATCCTTAAGGAGCATTTCAGAAATACGGGTTTTGTGCTAGAGAGCGCGCAACAGCGCGTCTTTCCGCAATGTTGTGACCCAACCTTGCGCGAAGCGCATTAGGAGGCCGATATGAAACATCTGATTGCTGCATCCGTGGTGGCATTACTCGCTCAGGGTGCATTTGCGCAGGATAATCCGCTGACCGAAAGCCCCACTTGGGAGGATCTTCGGGTAGACCTGATTGGAGAGGTAACACCGCAGGATGGGTCTGGGCTGTTTGAGATTGACGCCCCCTACCGCGCCCATGATGCCGCGACAGTACCGATCCGCATTCACCAGAGCGAAGATGCCACCCCGATCCGCGAGGCGATGCTGGTGATTGATGAAAACCCGGCCCCGATGGCGGCGGACCTGACTTTCGGGGATGCCATGGCCCCGCTGGATTTCGAACTTCGCGTGCGGGTGAATCAGTATTCCAACGTGCGTCTCGTCGCCGAGACAGAGACCGGCACCTATATGAGCGGGCGTTTCGTGAAAGCTTCAGGTGGGTGCTCTGCCCCGGCCTCCCGCGATCCCGAAGTGGCGCTGGCCAATATGGGCAAGATGCGACTGAAAACCTTTGACGACGCGCCCAAGATGTCGGGCCAACGGCGTGAGGCGCAAATCATGATCCGCCATCCCAACTATTCCGGGCTGCAGCGCGATCAGGTGACGCAGCTGTTCATCTCGGCGCATTTCATCGAAGAGATGGAAGTATTCCAAGGTGAAGAGAAGCTCTTTACCCTCACGGGCGGCATCTCGGTCAGCGAGAACCCGGTGTTCCGCTTCGGCTATCGCGATAACGGTGCGCCGACGATCCGCGTACGCGCGGTGGACACTGAAGGGAATGTGTTCGATCAAACACTGCCCAAATTCGCCGAAAGCTGACCGGTATCCACTATTGCAAAAGTAAAATGCAGGGCTGCGTTTCCGAGGGCAAAATGTGGAGCGAGGACCGCTGAACCACGGTTCTATCAACATCGTTTTCTTGTAGTGCGGTTATTTAGACCGTGCTCTACAAGACCCGGTCTGTTTCGATGGTCCGTGTCTTATTGCTGAAAACACAAGATTTCCGCTTCGGCCTGTGCCCGGCGCAAATTGGCGACAATTTCCTTGGCCATGGCGGCGGTGCGGAAGATCGACATACGTTCGCCCCCGGTCAGCTGCATCGACAGAACCGTTTCCGCCTCGACATACTGATCATAGGTCAGGATCGTGGCGATATGGTCGATCGAGCAGGCGCATTTCAGCAGAATGTCACGCTCCTGCCCGTTTGCCGCCATACAGCCGAAGACATAGTCGGCCCGTGCCGCCGTCGGATAATCATTCAGCCGCTCGGCCACGGTTTGCCCATTTGCCATGCTGCCGACAGCCAGCAGCCCGGCCAATACCAGGCCTGCCCTGCCAATCATTGAGCAGCCTCCATCCCATGCAATGTCAGCGCATTGCGATAGCTTAGCCCATCCTGATCACCCGGCGCGCTGGCTTCAAGCGACAGGTACCAGCCCGGCACGTCTTCAGACATGGTGAAGGTCAGGGCCAGATCGGCATAGCCACGCAGCTTCTCGCGGTTTTTGTCGTTTTCAAACGGTCTCAATGTCACGGTTTTGACGGCGATATCCCGGCCATTATAGGAGAGGGTGGCATCGTTCACCGGGGCATCCTGCACCAGTGAATCCTTGATACGGTTGCGGATGTAGAACGGGCTGCCGCCCGCCTCCTGCGCGACGTCTCGCAACACGGTTTCCACGAAATACATGATCACCGGATTGCCAACCGTCGCCGGGAACTGACCAAGATTGCGGTGCCTGGTGTCCTTCACAAAACGCAGCCGCGCCATGTCCTCGGGTTCAAAACGCAATTCAATACCGCCGGTATTGCGGTCGGCATATTCGGCATTGCCGTCAATCGCCACCTCGCGGCCATAAAGCAGCATTTCATCGCGTGGCAGCCCGTCCAGCGTGCCCATGCGGAATATCAGGTCATAGGGCTGTTCTGCTGCCGCCGGGACAGCCAGAAACAAAGTGAGAAGCAATGCGCGCAGATATGTCATGTATCCATCCTCTGTTGCCACCCAGCCTAGCCCGCACTGGCGCGAGGTCATTGCAGACTTTCGTCGGTATGCAAAAGATGTGCGGAACTGGGCATGCGCCGCGTTTTCCAGTCTATCAGCGGACGCAGGCGGGATAGATTAACCGGCTTGGTAAGCACGGAAAAGCTATGTTCGGCCCCGATTTCCTTGATCGCCGCATCCTGATTGGCGGTGATCATGATCGCAGGGATATCGATGCCGGTTCTTTCACGCAGGGCCAGAATGGAACGCAGGCCGGTATCACCATCATCCAGCTGATAGTCGGCCAGGATGATATCCGGACTCATGCCAATATCATCCAGAAGACGCACGGCTTCCTCGGTCGAGCTGGCGCCAAGCACCGACGCCCCCCATTTTTCCAGCCGTTGGGTCATGGCAAAAAGAACGCCAGGGTCGTTTTCTATCAGCATGACGATTAGATCCATCTCGGAATCCAGCGTCTTGGAACGGTCCACCGGCTCGGCGGGCTTGGCCACGTCCTGCCCCACCATGGGCAGGGTTATAGAAAAGACCGAGCCCATCCCCGGCTTTGACCGCACCGTCACCGGATGATCCAGAAGCGCACAGGCCCGGCTGACGATGGACAGGCCCAACCCCATCCCAAATCCCGCACCGGTACCGTGATCCACTCGGGTGAATTCCTGGAAAATGCGAGCCTGATCTTGTTTAGCAATGCCGATACCGGTGTCCCATACCTCCAGCACAACCTTGTCGCCGCGGCGGCGACACCCCACCAGAACCCGGCCTTCCCTTGTGTATTGAATCGCGTTGTTGATCAGGTTTTGCACCGAACGGGCCAGATAGCGCCTGTCGCTGCGCACGTGCAGGCGGGTTGGCACCACGTCCAGACACAGGTCCTTCTGATCGGCCAGCGGTTGGATATCCCCGGCAATTTCCAACATCAGCGCACCCAGATCGAAATCCGTCAACGACAGCTTGGTATCCACCGAATCCAACCGGGAAATGTCCAGCAGCGCGTGCAGCAGCGTTTCCATTGAATGAAACGAACTGTCGAGGCGGTGCACAGTGTCCTCCAACCCGGTGCCCGGCGCCATATCGGAAAGCGAGGATATCAGCAGCTTGGCCGCATTGATCGGTTGCAACAGATCGTGGCTCGCGGCGGCAAAGAAGCGGCTTTTGGAGGTCATTGCCGCCTCGACCTCGGCCTTGGCGACGCGCAGGTCCTCTTCCACGCGGGCTTGTTCAACGTATTGGCTGCGCAACACGTGGTTCACCTTGGTGAGTTCCTGGGTGCGGGCGCGTACCCGGTCTTCCAGCTCCTGTGTGGTCTGGAATTGCGCCGTGACGTCCATCACATTGACGATGCAGCCGCCATCGGGCAGCGGATGAACATCGATGTCCAATACCATACCATTGTTATGCCGCACCCTGACATGCAGGGTGTCCGCCCGGCGCAGGTAACGCATCAACCCTTCGAAATTTTCCTGCGGGAAAGCGCGGGGCAAGTGCCTGGCATTCAGATACTCGACGATCTGCGCATAAGACGTACCCGCGCGGGTCAACTGCATCGGCAGGCTCAGCAGGTCGGCAAACCGTGCATTGGTCAACAGCAATGTCCCATCCGCAGACAGCGTACACACCCCCTGCGGCATATTATCGAACGTGGCTTTCAGGAAATGCTCCTGCGCGTCGATCAGCCGGTTTTTCTCGAGCCGGTTTGACCGCACGATGGCGGTGATCTCGGTCTGCAGCACCGCGGTGTTGTTATGGCTCGTGCGGCGATAGCTGATCACGAACCAGCGATCATTCTTGAGCGCGAAAACAAAGGGAGGTGCCGCATCGGCATCATCGCGCAGCGCCACCCCGGCAACGTTCAGCCGGTCCGCCTCCTGGCGTGGAGTAATGTCGCGACTGTTGCCCACCAGCTTGAAATAGTCGTTCAGGCGCAACCCCGGATCAATCGCGTCGCGTACGTCCGGGATCAGCATCTTAAAAAATTCGTTGAACACCTGCAGCCGCCCGTCGGTGAAAATGGCAAAGCCACCTTCCATCGATTCCAGCGCATCTGACAGGCTGACCTGCGTGCGTGACCGCGCCTGTTCGGCATTTTCCAGGTCGTCGCTGGCGCGGCCCAGCGTGCTAAGCGCCGCTTCCAAATCGCGGGTTTTTTCAGATACTTTCGATTGCAGCGTAATCGCCGACTGAAACAGCGAATAGGCCGTGTTGCCCAGTTCGTGGCTCTGATTGGCCCGTGCCATCAGCGCCTTGATGATCTTGTCCTGCTTGACAATCTGGTCTTCAAGCGGCTGGTCACGGTCGATCACAGGTCAAACTCCCGTTCCGGCGGATAAAAGGCGATGCCGACAAAGGTCTGGTTCATGTGAATGCCACCAAACTGTTCGCCATACGTGTTGAACCCCACCACCCGGTTTTGCCGCAACACGCTGGACGCGGCATCGCGCAGCGATTTCTGTTCGATTTCAAGCCGTCTGAGCACACAGTCGAAACCCAGCACGAAACCCGGCTCTTCGCCATTGCGGTGGCAGGCCCTCAGCTCGCCTTGCATGGTCTCGATGATTTCCTTGCCACGCCCAAGTGCCAGGATCAGCCCGTTTTCAATGGCCGACAGGAACGTCATAGAGCCATCCTCCAGCACCTCCTGAATGGCGCGCACATGATAGCTTTGCATCGCGCGCACCAGCACGGGATTTTCCGCAAACACGGTGGGTGACAACTCGTCGATACTGTAACCGGTCAGGCGGGCATATTCTTCAGCCGCCGGAGAGCCGTTGATCTCGTGCACGATCCGGTCTTCAGGATTAGCACTGGTCACCACAAGCTGCGTATCGGTGGCGGTGAAATGATCGAAGCGCACGGTTTCCAGTTGCAGATTGGTCTCGACCAGCAACAGCAGGGCGGCATTTTCGTGGAACGCGCCATCATGCAGAATATAGGTCACATCATAGGACAGCCCGCGTCCGGCCGAACCGCCAAAGACTGGAATATCCCCCAGACCGGCATCCAGAGCGGCGACCAGCACGTCTTCCTGCTTGGACAATCCGTCGGCAAAGGTCAGGGCAAAATGCCGCCAGTTCGCAGTCGAGCGAAACCGTGTGGCCAGCGTTTTGGCCTGAAGCGCGGTTTCCTGGATCGACACCGGCTTGAGCGGGCAGATCAGCGTGGATGTGCAGCGGAAATGCGTCCGGGGAAATCCGATCAGCAGCAACGCCTCGTCTTCGTAACCTTGCGGCGTGATCTGCCCTCCGCTGGTGCATCCAAAAACCGGCGTACCCGGCAGCTTTTCGTTCAGCGCCTCAGCGACCGCCGTGTGATCCAGCGATTCCGGCAGGAAGGCCAACACGAAACAATGCCCCCATGTGCCAAGCTGCTGCACGGCCTCGTCCACCGCACCGATAGCGCCGTCATTTCTTGAAACACCGACCGAGATGATCCGGACCGATCCATCCATCTCTTCAGGATGGCGGTTCATCGCGTCAACTCAGCATCGCGCGGGTATTACTGTCCGACAGCGTATCGTGACGATCCAGATCCACGCTGTTTACCAGCACCGCCGCTTGCGTGCGGTTGCACACGCCCAGGCGACGTAACAGCGCCGTAATATGCGCCTTCACCGTGGCCTCTGCCAGCGACATTTCATAGGCAATCTGCTTGTTAGGCTTGCCAGCGCAGATCAGATTCATGATCCGGGTCTGCTGTGGCGTCAGATCGGCAATACGCTGCGAAATCTCGTGCAGGCCCGGTGCGTTTACCTCGCGCGGACGGGTAACCGGCGAAAATCCCGGCGGCGTGTATTTCGAGCCGAACTTCACCCGTTCCAGCGCCTCGGCGATCACGGTTCGCGGGGCGTCCTTGGGGATAAATCCGGCCGCCCCTGCGTCCATCAACGCCTGAATGGTCTGGTCACAGGAATCCGCCGAAATCACCAGAATCGGTACATCCGGCAACTTCTCGCGCAGCTTGATGAACCCGCTCAACCCGGTCACATCCGGCAGCCGCAAATCCAGCATCACCAGATCCGGCACCAGCCCATCGACCAGCGCATCAAGCGCTTCGGTAAGGGAATTAACCGTCCTAACTTCCTGAATCTCGAATGCCGTCGAAAGCGACCCGGCCATCGCATCGCAATATAACGGATGGTCATCAATCACCAAAGTGAGTTTGATAGACACAGCTTTTTCGTTTCGCTCAGTTTGACCCATGCGAACTCCTCCCGGTCAATAGGTTAGCGCAACTGGCCCGTGAAGCAAGGGTCGTGTGTTGACGTATGTTGGTGCGGCAAATTCATGCTTTTCGTTTGTTATTCGACGGTTGAAGGATTCAGGGGCGTTTTGCGCAGATCGAAATCACGGCGTGGCACCCGCAGGGAGGTCCCGTAGGCGCAGGCAAAACCAGGCGCATCCCATTGCTGTGGCGTGGGGCCGAAAAGCGCACTGTCCAGTTCGCGCAGCAGCGCCGCCCTCTCTGCCTCGGGTTCATAGAGCGCGTCCAGCGCATGGGCCGCACGCCGCAGCATACGTCGATCGTTCCGTTGCGCTGCGCGCCGTAACTGCCGCCAAACCCGCCAACGTATCAGCCAGTTTTGCGCCGGCACAAAAGTAACGCTGCGCCGCCGCAGGATCAGCGCCAGCCCAATACCAAACGCCAACACGGCGGCACCTACCACCCTGCCCGGCCACAGCCGCGCCTGCCGCTCCGGAGGGGTGACAGGCCGGGTGTCCGCGACGATCGCATCGCCAAAGGCAATGCGCTGCACTGACATTTCCACCTCGCGATCAACCCGCGCTACCGTATCGAAATAGCTGAAAGTGATCGGTTCCAGAATGGCCGAACGCCCGTTGGTCGGCGTTATTGTCCAGCGCCAGAAGGCGATCGCGCGGGGCCCGTCCGGAGTCAGCTCCACCAGCCGTTTTTCCGGATGCGCAAAGATCAGCGCCGAGGGCGAGCGCAGCTCAGGCATGGGCGGCATCATGTCAGGGCTTGCCCCGAGCGCGGACAGCCTGACAACACGCAACACCCCCTCCCCTTCCTTCAGCTGATCCGGCGCATTTGACCAATCATCCGTCACCTTCAGCCCGCGCACCGGGAACCACCAGTCATCACGTTTCGGCTCCGCCTGCACCTCGATGCTCAGCGGGTCGGAACTGATCGTATGCTCAAACCATTTGTTGTCTTCATCCAGCAGGGTAAGCGTATGCTGAAACCGGCCCACTTCCAGCGTGCCGAACTCATCGGGAAAGATCGCCATACGGCGGCGCATGTTTTTGACCGGCAGTCCGTCGATCAGGCTTTCGTACCAGAAATCCTCGCCCAGCTGCATCCAGCTGAACCCCTCAAAATCCGGCTGAATCAGCTGCTCGCGGGTAATATGGCGCTTATAGATACCGTGGATGGTCAGCAGGATCATCTCTTGCCGGTAGGGTGTAGTCGGCAGTGCCTCGACCTGCAATTCCAGCCTCAGGTCATCCGGGTTCACACTGCGCGTCTGCGCCGCGGCGATGGTCGCGCTCATCAGCGCCAGTATGAAAGCGAGCCAGATCCTCACCACTCCGTCTCCTGCGGAATCTGCCCGGTGCCCGCCTTGCGCCGCGCTTTATGTTCGTGGGCGATACGCGCGGCCAGAAACGCGCCCGGCACATCCTCCAGCGTTTTCAACCAGCGGTCATTTGCAACGATGAACACGTCGTCAAATACCCGGCGCACGCCCAGCTGTTCATCCGATTGCAACGACGGCAGAGCCAGCGTCGCGCCTGTGTTTGTCACCTCGTCTCCGGTACCGGCAGCGCGGGCGTCACCGCGCGCGACCGGCGCACGTACCGTTTCGCCCTCGCGTTTCTCCGACAGAAACACCGTGTCCGCCTCCAGCGCCGTGCCCGCGTAGAACGCGCGCAGCAGGTCGAAATTCGCCCGCGCCTGCGGGTCTTCGCGGATCGCCAGTGCCAGATCATACGCCTCGAGCGCGGCGGCGTATTGCCCGGCCTGAGCGAGGGCGTTCCCCCGGTTGTAGAGCGCTGCAGGTCCTGCCGAATCAAAGGCTTCTGCTGCAGCCGTATAATTCCCGGCCCGGTAGAGGGCCACACCCTGCCAATCCGGCGTCTGCAACAAGGCTGCTGCGGTTTGCGGCATCCCCAGCGACAGCACCACCCGGCCAAACGGGTCAGTCCCGCCGATGAGTAGCGCCAGCACAAAGGCGAAAGTGGCCGCTATGCCCGTCACCAGACGCATCACGCCTTCTCCCGCCGGAACATGAACAGAAGCGGCATCATCGCAAGGACCAGCAGATAACGCCCGATATCCTCCAAGAGCAAAAGCCGCAGGTCCTGCCGTTCCAGCCGCGCAGCCCCTGCCCCGCCAAGCGCCTGCATGAAAGCGCGCAGATCGTCACTGGCAAAAACGTCCGCCCCGCCCGCCAGCTTGGCAAAGGCCTCTGGCGGCAGCGCAGCGCTGTCGCCCACGCTGGTCTGAACCGCGACCACCGAAAGCCGCGCGCCAAGCGCGCTGATCCGGTCAGCGGCCTTTGTCACATCAGGGCCGAACCCCCCGCCATCGGTCAGCCAGATCACATCCCCCGCCAATATCTGCGCCTGCTCCAGCAGATCGGCCGCGTCGCTCAGCGCCAGCGCAGGCCGGTTGCCCCGATCCGGTACGGTCTTGTCATCCAACAGCGCGATGGTTTGCCCAAGCTGCTCGTGATCGGTGGTCAGCGGTGACGCGACATAGCTGTCCCCGGCATACACCACCAACGCCGCCGGTTTACTGCCCAACACGCTCAGCCCCCCCCGCGCCATGGTAATCACCGCCGGCCAGACCGGATCACGCGTCATCGAGCCCGAGACATCCATGACAAACACCACCCCGTCGAGATTACGGAAGGTCTGCGCGCTTTTCGTCTGAACCGCAGGACCGGTCAGCGCCAGCACCACACCGCCCGCGACAAGGAATGGCAAGGCGCTGACAAGGGACCGCCGGCCTTTCTCCATCCGACCCATCCGGGCCAGCGCCTGCAGCAACTCGGGTTGAATATGTGCCTGCCAGTCACCGGGCCGCCCCGCCCGGCGCATCCACAGCACCGCCAGGGTAGCAATCACCGGCAGGGCTAAAAACCACTGGGGCCGCAGAAAGATAATCTCCCATCCCGCCATCATCATCACGCCTGCCTCGTCAGACCGGCCCCAAGGGCGAAAAGACCGGCCAGCAGCGCGGGCCAGATCCACAGCTGCCGGTATGTTTCGGCCGCAAGCCCCGACCGTGCAGTGGGTTCCAGTGCATCAAGACTGCGCGCAGCCTCACGCAACTCCTGAGCGGTACGTACGTGGAACATCTCTCCACCGCTGGCCTTTGCCACGCCGCGCAGGGTTTTCACATCCACAACGCCGCGATCATCCGGCGCTTCCTCACGCGATACCGGCCCCAAGGCGAGCGTGTGCACCCGCACGCCCATCCGGGCCGCCAGTCCGGCCACATCCAGCGGAGTTGCTTCCCCGGCATTGTTTGCCCCGTCCGACAGCAGGATAATCACCTTGGTTTCGGCGTCCGAAACCTCCAGCCGCTTCAAGGCGATCCCCATCGCATCCGAGATATTCGTGGCTCGTCCCGAAATGCCGATCACCATGCTCTCAATGCTGCGGGCAACGGCCTCGATATCGAATGTCGGCGCGGCGGCGACATAGGCCTCGGAGCCGAATACCACCAGCCCGACCCGATCACCCGCGCGCGCGCGGGCAAACTCGGCGCCGACGGCCTTGACCACTTCCAGCCGCGTGGCCTGTGCACCGTCGAGTTCAAAGTCATCGCGGATCATCGACCCGGACAGATCCAATGCCAGGATCAGGTCGCGCCCGGTCATCGGCAACGCCTGTTGCGGAGCCAGCACCCGTGGACCGGCCAGCGCGATCACCAGCAATGCCCAGATCAGCGTTGGCACGGCCAGCCGGGCGCGTGCGCCCATCGACCCTTTCGGGCTGCCCGCCAGGATATGTCGCCCGACGCCCTCGGGCACAATCAGCGCCGCCCCGGCAAAACTCTGCGGCGGCGCCAGCAGATACACCACCGGCGGAACCAGCAAAAGCAGCAGCAGAACGGGGCTGGCAAAGTCAGGCATGTGTCCCCTGCCCGTCTCGCAATTGCGCTTCGATTTCTTCGGGTCTGGGGAACTCACCTGCGCCATAGAGAGACGCGACCGCTGGCAGCGCGATACCTTCGTCGCGGGCCAGATGCAGCAAGGCAACGCTGCGCTCAGCCGCGGGCAACTCCCGCAGCGCATCGATCCGGACCGCCAGCGACGGCGTGGTCGCCTGCACGCCACGGCGCGACGCCGTCACCAGAAGCGCGACGAGCCAGGCCAGGGCCAGACCGGCCCCGGCAGCCACCAGCATTTCCGCCACCTGACCGCCGGCAGCCTCGGCGGGCAGTCGAATGTCATTCAGCGCGCCCAGCATGGTCTCCGTATCCATCTGCCGCTCTGCCATGGTCAGCGCTCCGCCACCGCACGGATCATCGCATCGCGTGTCGGCTCTCCGGCGTCGACGCGCCAAATGTCGTAATCCGGCAGCCTGTCCTCGGCCTGTCCCGGACGGGCAAACTGCGCATCGCGCCGCGTACCGTCGCTGCCATAGATCGGATAATGCCCGGCTGGCAGATCATTCAGCGCGCGGTCCTCGATCCGCAGAATCTGCGGCCTGCGGTGTTGCGCCAGCCGACCCATCACCGCATCAAACCCGGGGCCAAGACTGTCCATCGCGCTGGCAAGAACCACGCTTGCTGCGCGCGGCACGATACGGTGCAGCCCCGACAGCGCGCGATCCAGCGGCGGGTCGCGGAAAAGCCGCGCCTCGCCCCCCTGCCCCGCCGCACGCATAGCCGCGTCAAGAGCAGTTTCATGTGCGTCGACCAGGCCGCCGATCACCGCCAGCATACCCCGCAACTTGCCCTGCGTGCGGACGATCACGGGGGCTGTTTCGGTCAGGGCCAGAAGGCCGACGCGCCCGCCTTCCTCTACGGCCTGCCAGCCGATCCATGCCAGCGCCTCGGCCGCCGCGACCGAGCGGAACGCCCGACGCATCCCCCACAGCATCGAGGGTCGGAAATCCGCCACCAGAAAGGTCACCTTGTCGCGTTCATCATGGAAGGTGCGAATGTGCAATTCCCCCGTGCGCGCGGTGGCGCCACGGTCCAGATGACGCATGTCATCGCCATGAATATACATCCGGCTGTCGGCCACCACCTGGCCATGACCGCGCTTGGAAATGGCGAAGCCGCCGGGCAAGCCGCTCAGCGGCGGTTTCTTTTCTGTCCGCGCGCGCAGCACGGCGCTGCGTTGCGCGATCAGCGCTTCGGCGGTGACGCGGGTGCCGTCGCCGGGGGCGGCCATCACAGCGCCTCTGTCGCGGCCAGAATATCAGCGATCACCGCACGGGGCCTGCGCCCTTCGGCCGCCGCGGCCCAACTCAGGACCATCCGATGCGCCAGCGCGTCTGCGGCCACGGCATCCACATCTTCGGGCAGCGCATGGTCACGCCCGGCCAGATAGGCGCGCGCCCGTGCCCCCGCTGCCAGCGCCAGCGTACCACGCGGTGAAACCGCATGTTCAATCTCATCGGAAAACGGACCCTTGCGTGTCGCCACGACCAATCTGGCGATGTAATCCCGTAGCGCCGGCGACAGATGGATGCCCACCACATCCCGCCGCGCCTGCATGACATCCTCCAGCGCCAGCGCATCGGGCTCCGCCGCACCCTGCTGGCTTTCCGCCTCAACCAGATCAAGGATGCGTCGCTCGGTCTCCAGCCCCGGAAGATCCAGCACGATATGCAAAAGAAACCGGTCCAGCTGCGCCTCGGGAAGCGGAAAGGTGCCTTCATGTTCAATCGAATTCTGTGTGGCGATCACACAAAATGGCTCGGGCAACGCATGGGTGGTTGACCCGCTTGTCACCTGGGTTTCGGCCATCGCCTCCAGCAGCGCCGACTGCACCTTGGGCGGCGCGCGGTTGATCTCATCCACCAACACCAAATTGTGAAACACCGGCCCGGGGGAAAAAGCGAACTTGCCGGTCTCGGGGTTGAACACATCCGTGCCGGTCAGATCCGACGGCAACAGGTCGGGCGTACATTGCACCCGGGCAAAACTGCCGCTCAGTGCGCTTGCCATCAGCTTGGCCGCGCGGGTCTTGGCCAGCCCCGGCGCGCCCTCGATCAGCAGGTGCCCGCCCGTCAACAGCCCGATCAGCAACCGTTCGATCAGATCTTCACTGCCGATCAGGCCCGCCTGCATCCACTGGCGCAGTCCGCTGATCCGGGCAAACCGGTCCTCTGTCAGCTCGGCTGAGGCATCCTCTGCCACGCGCATCCCTCCCATATTTCCTTGCCAAGGTCATCGTCAGTTTTGCCCAAGCCTGCCACAATTGCCATACCACCCTTGGTCTAGGCTTTTCAGCCCGGCCAGGTCTGGCAGGTCTCGTCAAGCATCGCGGCAAACCGGTCATCGCGCATTGTGATCCGGGTCTTGGCAAGCAACGTTCCCAGCTCTGCCTTGAAGTACGTCAGCAGTTCCGGCGTGTTCGAATTTCGCAGATTGGCCCCGGCCAAAGTATGCAGCATCAACACATCAAAACCACATAAACCGTAGGGATTACTTTCCAGAAGCCCCGTCATAAATTCCTCAGATTTCCACGAAAGATAGCGCAGATTGCTGGGGAATTCCTGAAGTTTTGAGTAAAACGGCGTATTTCTTTCAAATTTCAGAATGTCTGCGCCAAACGTCACAACCTGAAACAACTCTTCGATCAGCATCGAACTGTAAAATGCCTGCTGCAAGGGGGACGGATTGACCGAGCCGGGTTGGCTGATCAACAGATGCGCCGTTGCCCCGTTTCGCCCGAAAAATCCGTTGGTCTGCGCGGGCGACAAAACCGGCTCGTGCCAGTGTTTCGGAAAACGGATATCGAACACCTTGTCGAGCGCGCGCAGATCGGCATTAAACCTTCCATAGGGCGGGCGGCCAGAATAGAGCCGGATATAGGTGCGCTGCGGCGTCGGGCAGCTGTCAATATTCCCATCGACATAAGAGACCGGTACACGGCGGCCATAAATCTCACCCAGAAGCGTGGCGAAACTATCAATCACGGCGCGAGTCTGCGGATGAGGCGCTTCTCCGATCACACAAACTGGTCCCAGGGCCACTTCGGAGCTGTTAAACTCCACCTCTGGCAAATCCGGCGGGCGCCGTACGCGCGAGGAATGAATTTCATACACCCAGCCCCGCCGTACCAGCTTCAGCAACTCCGCCGGTGCTGGCAGGGTCAGACCATCCGATGCCCCCGCGGGCGGTGGCGGCGCCATCAGCAAAAACACGAAAAGCAGGAAGTTCAGGCGAAACAGATACCGTATTTTAGTTCTCTGCACCCGTTGCCTCATGCGGCCAGCGCTCTCATTTCCCGGGCTGGCCGCGATAGGTCAGCTCGGCATCCGGCGCGTGCGAAAACTGCTGTGCTCGAGCCTGCAAATCCGCATGCAAGGGCGATTTGACGCAAACCGGATCGGTTGCCGCCGGATCGCCCGCCAGCGCCATGGCCTGACAACGGCAACCACCGAAATCATGGGCCTTGCGCGGACAGGATTTGCACGGCTCCTGCATCCAGTCGAACCCGCGATAAGCGTTGAATGCCGCCCCGCGATACCAGATTTCCGCCAGCCCCTTGTCGCGCACATTGTCAAAGCTCAGGCTCTGGATCGTCTGTGCGGCGTGGCAGGGCAGCACTTCGCCATCCGGTGCCACGTTAAGGCCGGTGGTGCCCCAGCCACCCATGCAACGCTTGGGATAGTCCGAATGGTAATCGGCGGGCACGTAATCCAGCACCAGCCGCCCCTTCAGCCGTTCGCGCGCTTCAGCCACCACGCGGCTGGCCTCCTCGGCCTGTTCCTTTGTGGGCATCAGCGCGTCGCGATTGACCATAGCCCAGCCATGAAACTGTACAATCGCCACTTCGATCCGGCGGGCGCCCATCTCAAGCGCCATGTCGATGGCGTCGGGCAGCTGATGCAGGTTCTGCCGGTGCACCACCGCGTTCAGCGTCAGGGGAAAACCGATTTTCCCAATCCACTCTGCCACCTGCATCTTGCGCTTGAACCCGCCCTTGTAGCCGCCGACCCTGTCGGCCATGCCGGCATCAGTGCCCTGTAGTGACAGCTGAACATGGTCCAGCCCGGCCTCGTCCAGCGCGGCCAGCCGTCTTTCGGTCAGCCCGATACCCGAGGTGATAAGATTGGTGTAAAGCCCCGCCTTGCGCGCGGCCACCACCAGATCTTCCAGATCTCGCCGCGAGGCCGGTTCGCCCCCGGACAGATGCAGCTGCAATACGCCAAGTTCAGCGGCTTCCTGAAATACCCGTACCCAGTTTTCGGTTTCCAGCTCGCGGCTGCGCTGCGCCAGCTCCATCGGGTTGGAACAATAAGGGCAGGACAACGGACAGCGATGCGTCAGCTCAGCCAGCATGGCGATGGGCGCCGGTATCCCCAGCCGCTTGCCTTCCGCGCGCCAATCCATCGGGGCGGTGCCGTCCATCATGCTTCCTCCAGAATGCGCCGGTCCATCAGCCCGCGCAGGAACTCGCCCGCATCCGCGACGATCTGTTCCAGCGGTGCGGCATAGGCCTCGGCCAGCCCTTCGGTGATCGCGCCAAAGCTGCGTGTTCCGTCGATCTCGGACAGGATCGCATAGCCGACCTGATCCAGCGCCACGGCCCGCTCAGGCGCCAAAAGCACCCATTGCTCGCGCACCTCATCCCGGTGCAGCCGCACGCCACGCGGGATCACTGGTATGGCTTCGGGGGCGACCTGGCTCATGACGCCACCTTCTGCCGGGTCTCGAAGGTTCCGGGCTGCCAGGCACCGGGCGGAATGCGCCCCGGCTCCACATAGGCACTGTACAGTGCATCAAGCTGAGACCACAGAACATTTGTCTTGAAAATCAGAGCATTGGCAGCTGCATCTTGCTTTTCTGCGGTATCCGCATGATCCAGCACCCACGCCAGGCCAAAGGCTACATCCTTGGGCGCCTCCTTCAAACGGTTCTTGAAATAGGACAGGCTGCTGTCATCGGCAAATTCGTAATTCTGCAAGAGCCCCTCGATCCGCTGGGCATGAATTTTGGGCGCGAATAGCTCGGTCAGGGACGAGGCCACCGCCTCAAGCAAGGTCTTGTCACGCACGAAACGCACATAGGCATCAACGGCGAATTTGGTGGCAGGCAGCACGCCCTCGGTGCTGGCAACATAATCGCGGTCCAGTCCCACGGCATCGGCCAGCCGCAGCCAGCGCTGGATGCCGCCCTCATTCTCATCAGTGCCATCGTGATCTTCAATCCGGCTGCGCCACGCCCGCCGCAGGGCGGGGTCTTCGACCCGGCTCATAAAGGCCGCATCCTTCATCGGGATCGACGCCTGGTAGTAGTACCGGTTGATCACCCAGGCGCGCACCTGTTCGGGCGTGCACCCGCCGGAATGCAACAGATGGTGAAACGGATGCCTGTCGTGATAGCGCTCTGCCCCGATCTGGCGCAGACGGGCCTCAAAGGCGTCCTTGTCCGGCGTCATAGCTCAATCTCCATACCGTCCTGCGCGATCGTCCATCCCGCCGCCTCAGCCTCGGCCTTTTCCTCTGACCTGGGCCGCAGCACAGGGTTTGTGTTGTTCATATGAACATAGACCTTGCGACCGATCTGCATACCCTCAAACGCAGCAATCGACCCGTCTGGTCCTGACATGGACATATGGCCCATACGCTGCCCGGTTTTCTGGCTCAGTCCGGCGGTGACCATTTCATCATCGCGCCAGAGCGTGCCGTCGAACATCACCATATCAGCACCCGCAACCCGCGCTTTCAGATCTGGTTTGAACAGCGCGCAGCCGGGAATATAATACACTTCCCTGCCCTGCCCCTGCAAATGCACACCCACGGTCTGCTCGCCCTCCAGATCGGTTTTGACCTCTTCGCCCTCCAGGTAAAGCGGTACCTTGCCAGGCACTGCAAACAGCGTGGCAGTGATGCCGCTGACCAGATCAAAAGGCGTATCTAGCGCGATGGTTTTCCGGATCACCAACTCCGGTTTTAACGCCCCAAAGATGGGATTGTCGGCGATGACCTGATGTATCTCGCGGGTGGCGAACAGCGAAAAGGGTTGCTGCTCTCTGAGCGTCAGTAAGCCCGCCACGTGATCGATATCGCCATTTGTCAGCAGCACTGATTTCAATGGGCTGACGCGCAAATCCGTTGGGTGTAGTGCCGGTATGCGTGCCATCTGATCACGAATATCGGGCGAGGCGTTCAGAACGGCAAAATCAGCACCATTGGTACTGACGGCGACGGAACTTTGCGATTGAGGGGGAATGTCACCACGGCGCGCGAGATTGCAATTCTCACAACCGCAGTTCCACTGAGGCAAGCCGCCACCAGCAGCAGCCCCTAAAACATATGCGCGGAACACTATTCTGTCCTCCGCGCATACCTTAGGGAATTCGGGTTAGCCCTATCAGAACAGGTCTTCGTGCTCGCGCTCTTCACCTTCGGGGCCGTACATATTGATTTCCATGCCGCACTCGATTTCGCGCAGTACCGGTTTGTTCCATGCCATGAGTCAATCCTCCAATTAAGCTGCATCATTTGTCGCATTCCACACCGATTCCATCAACGTTTATTATGTAAGAAGAAATTAAGAGCGCTCTGCCCCGGGCTGTTTCAGAACAAAGCCGCGATTACGTATCGTGCTGATTTCAATTCCAAATTCCTCAATAGGCGCCAGTTTTTTGCGCAGGTAGCCGATATATACGTCCACCACGTTTTCCGACGATGTGCCCTCGGCGGCCCAAAGCGTGTCGAAGAGATCATAGCGTGACATCACCTCGCCCTCATTGGCCCAAAGCATCTCCAGCAGAGAAAATTCGCGTTCGGTCAGCTGCACGGCGTGACCGCCAGCGCGGATCGTGCGGGTGTCACGCTCCAGCACCGCGTGCGGGACAACCGGTCGGGCGGCACGGTGCAACTGCACCTTCAGCCGGGCCAGCAATTCGTCAAAGGAAAACGGCTTGACGATATAGTCGTCCGCCCCCGCCTGCAGCCCGGCGGCGCGGTCCTCAACCTCGGCCAGGGCCGACAGCATCAGGATCGGCGTATCATGCCCGGACCTGCGTACGCGCGTCACCAGGTCCAGCCCGCTTTCGGCACCTATCATCACATCGACAATCGCCGCCGACAGCCCGCCTGCCCCGAACTTTGTTTCAGCCGCAGCAACGTTGCTTTCTGTCAACGTGTCATAGCCATGCATTCTCAGCCCGCGCGCCAAGGCGTCGGTGATCTCGGGGTCATCATCGACAATCAGTATTCGGTCGTCGGTCATGACCGCAGATTACCCTGACACACGGGGTAGAAAAACCGTGACTAAAGTACCGGTGCCATCATCCAACCGGCGCTCCTCTGGCACCGGGCTTGTCAGAGTGATCCGGCCCCCCTGCCCTTCGATGATCCACCGCGCAAAACTCAGCCCGATGCCAAACCCCTTCGAGGCCCCCGCTCCGCCTGCCTGCGAAAACCGGTCGAGTACGCTCTCCAGCTGGTCGGGCGGGATGCCGGGGCCGTTGTCGATCACCCGCACCAGCGAGCCGTCCCCCTCCTGCCCCACTTCGACCCGCACCTGACCACCGTCGCGGGCGTGACGTACGGCATTTTCCAACATGCCGGTGATCACCTGCCGCACCCAGTTGCGATCCCCGCACACCGGCGCTGTCGCGGCATCCAGCGTAATCACCATGCCCGCCGTTTCGGCCACGCTCTGCATGTCGGCCACCGCCTTCTCGGCGGCTTCGCCAAGGTCAAAATCGGCGGTCTCCAAATCCAGCATACCTGTTTCCGATCGTGCGATGCGCAACAGATCGTCGATCCGCTGGTTCAATCGCTGCGCGCGGCTGCGGATCACGCCGTAAGGTCCGTCCCGGGCAGCGCCGGACTTCAGGGCCAGCTCGGCCTCCATCAGGATCACAGTCAACGGTGTGCGCAGCTCATGGCTGACATCGGCAAAGAACCGGCGGCGATCCTCGTCCCGTTTTGCCAAGGCATCATTGGCCTTACGCAAAGCCTCGGTACGTTCCGCGATAGTCTGGTTGAGCCGCCCCCACTCGTGCTTAACGTCAGATTTGCGGCGCGCCAGCGCCTCTGCCATCTCCTGTGTCGCGGCAAAAACGCGGCCAATTTCGTCATCCATGTTACGCGGCAGATCGATCTCGAACTCCTCGCGCCCGATCTGCTCGGACGCCAGCCTGAGACGGTCCAGACGCCCCAACTGAGGCCGCACCAGCACCAGGTAGAACCCCGACACCAGCAACACCGCCAGCGCCCCTACCGCAAGCGCCACGCGGGTCAACCGTTGGCGCAGGGTTGCGACCCGGGCCACGGCTTCGTCGCGAAAGCGGCGCTCTTCCGTGATCGCGGTATTGAGCAACGGATCAAACCCGATGGAAAACGCGTTGATCTGGCCCTGGATGCGGCTGGCGCGTTGGCTGGCATCCCCGGATGCGCGGGTCACTTCTTCGATGCGGTCCAGCGAAGTATTGAATAGCGCCTCCATCCGGGCCACCCCGATGGACCGTGTCGCGCGGCGCGACTGTTCGTCAATATCATCCGCCTCGGCCACGGTGCGGTCCAGATCCTCGCGGATCAAAGTGAAATACCGCTGCGTGTTCTGCACCAGGCCCGCCAGCCGCGCATCCAGCAACTGCGGATCAAGGTCTGACTGCGCCGCCTCATAAAGCACAACAATGACCGAGCCGATGTTATTGGCCAGCGTCGAATAATGCTGAATCCGCTGTTCTGCGGCGACGATGGATTGCAGTTGGTCGGACATCAGCGTTGTCGCGCGGATGGTCAGGCTGGAGGCCAGCACGGCGATCGTCCCGATCAGTGCCGCGCTCAGCAAAAGCCGCGCGCGCAGGCTTCGCATGGCGCGAAGGGAAAACATTGCCGGGCTGCCCTTTCCTTTGATCTGCTCCGGATGGTGGACCAGAGCATATCAAGAACGCAAGCGCGATATTGGTCGGCATGGTCCGGCCCGAAACAACAAAGCGGCCACCATCTGCCGCCGCTTTTTCAGAAGTTACCAATTGGTAATTTTGTATTCCGCGACTGGCTGTTGCACGTCGCTACTATGCATTCAGGCCGTCCTGCAATTGCCCCCGATTAGGCGTCTACCTGCGCCAGTGCCGCGGGCACCATACGTGACGGCCTGCAATCGCCAGCGGGCGTTTTCGATAGAGGAACTGGACGTGTTTCAGTGCCTGTCGAATGACATGACCATCGAAGAAGAAGCAGATCATCTCGATATCAGCGCCTCTACGGTCAAGGCGCGCCTAAAGACAGCGAGGGATCGCTACGGAGTTAAAACGAACACCTGGCTGGTGGCGAATGCCCTCAGGGCGAATTTGATTAGCTAAAAACGCTATTCAAGGAATTGAAATTAAAGAGCTATTTTATTGGGAAAATTTAGGCGCGCAAGCAAGTTTTGTTGAGCAAGGCCGTAGCGGGCTCGATGGTAGATTTGGTTTGAACCTCTTGCGGATATCAAACGGGGCGGGCCTTGCCACACCGCTTTGCGTTGAACAGTTGTGTTGCAAAACGGCGTGTTTGTTTCAGAAGATCTCGCCCGCGACCGGCACGTCCGAGGACGGTCTCAGCAGGATCGTTTCGCCTTTTTCATTCGGCACGCCAAGGATCAGAATTTCCGACATGAACCCGGCAATGTTGCGGGCCGGCAGGTTTACGACGCACACGACCTGACGGCCGATCAGCTCTTCCTCGGAATAATTGGTGATCTGGCCTGATGACCACTTTTCCCCCAGATCGCCGAAGGACACACAGACCTTGTAAGAGGGGTTTCTGGCGCGTGGGAAAGGCAGAACCTCTTTGATCTCGCCGATACGCATCTCGATCTTGGCGAAGTCGTCATACACTATTTCATCTTTGGTCATGATTTTCTCCCAATATTCTCAACAGGCATAGCAGCTTCCGACACGCCAGATGGCCTCAATTGAATCACAGATTTGCAGTCTGGCGCTGAAATAGCGACCGTAAACCACAGATTATGCTGCCGCGGTTTTTGCGTGCCCGGGGCCGCTGCTTATTCATGATCAAGAATGCGGTCCAGCGGCACTACATTGAACGGTACGACGGACTTGATCACCACATAGCTGAAATACTTGTCCACGCCGATGTTGCGCTGAAGGATCGTCTCCATGATCTCCTGATACTGAGGCACGGATCGGGCCACGAATTTCAGCAGATAGTCATAGCCGCCACTGACCAGGTGGCATTCCATCACATGCGGGTGTTTGCGAATGTCGGCCTCGAATTTGACGAAATCATTGTGCCGGTGGTCGGCAAGGGTCACCTCGGTGAAGACGACCACATGATCCGAAAGTTTCTTCAGATTGATCAGCGCCGCATATCTGTCGATGTACCCGGCCTTTTCCAATCGTTTCACCCGTTGCAGACAAGGGCTGGGAGACAGCCCGACCACATCTGCAAGGGTTACGTTGGTCAGTTTTCCATTCTTTTGCAGTTGGGACAGGATATTGATATCAATCCGGTCGAGTTTTGGCAGACCATGCATAACCTGTCCCTCCTAACTTTCAGGCCCCTACCCTGCCAGTTCAGCCTGATGTGCTTTCGCCATCTCTATCATGCTGTTGAACTGGAAATCGTACTTAGGCATATCGCCTGGATTCATGGTAGCCCCAAAGCCCTGCTTGTCATGCCGACGATAGATCCAGCAATTTGCAAGACCATATTTGTTTGCCGGTGCATGGTCATGGAACATGCTTTCCGCGGTGTGCAGAATGTCACCTTTCTCGATGCCCTGATGCTTCAGCATTTCGAGCATATAGTCGAAGTTGCGATCGAAAGGCTTGTAGCTGCCGACGTCCTCAGCGGTATAGACACCGTCGAAATGCACACCCAGACGCGTGTTTGCACCTGAGAATGTCAGGTTGTCCGTGTTGGTCAGAACCACCAGTTTGAAGTGCTTCTTGAGGTAGGTCAGCGCCTCGATCGAGTCGTCGAAAGCCGGCCAGTGACGCCCGGACTTACCGTAGGCCTCGCACTCTTCCCAGGTTACCTCGACACCCCATTCTTCGGCCAGGCGGCGATACACGACCGGCAGCAATTCGTAGTACTTCTTTGCGGGCGTGTAACGTTGTGTCGTGCTTTCGTAATAGGCGTGCGCTTCGAGGATATCATCACGGGTCAGGCTGCGGCTCACCCGGTCGGTCAGCGGTTTCAGACCAGTGACCATGCCGGTTTCCCAGTCAATCAACGTGCCATAAACATCAAATGTCAGGGCTTTATAGTCACTCAGTTTCATTGCTTCATCCTTTGATATCGAGAATTGAGTCCAGTGTTGCGCGCAAGCGGGTCACCAAAAGGTCGACCTCTTCCCTGGTGATGCAGATCGGCGGCGCCAAACCAATACAATCATCGGCGAAGGCCCGGAAAATCACGCGGTTTTCATACCCAGCTGCGGCCAGGCGTGCTGCAACTTTCATCTCCTTGGTTGGTTTGGTCTTGGCTTCCTTGTCAGTGACAATTTCTATGGCCGCCAGCAACCCCTGACTGCGAATATCACCGACCAGCGGGTGATCAGAAAGCGTTCGCAACTGTTCGCCAAAATAGGCGCCGACAGTCTTTGCGTTTTCAATCAGTCCGCCTTCGTAGAGACGCAGCACCTCAAGGGCGACAGCAGCACTAACGGGATGACCTGAATACGTGAAGCCGTGTCCAAAGGGCACACCATCGGGAACCGCGTCGGCCATGACCTCGTAGATCCGGTCGGACACCAGAACCGCGCCCATGGGAACATATCCGGACGTCAGACCCTTCGCACAGGTCAGGAAGTCCGGCTCCAGCCCCTCATGCTCGCACGCGAACATCGGCCCTGTCCGGCCAAAAGCGGTGATCACTTCATCTACGATGAACAGGATACCCAGTTCTCGGCAGGTGGCCTGCATGGCGCTCAGAAAACCTTCGGGGTAAACGATCACACTTCCCGATCCCTGAACCGGTTCGCAGATGAATGCCGCAACCTTGTCTACACCCAATTCGGCGACCTTGTTGCGGAGATCCTGAACGGATTTCGCGATAATCGCAGCATCATCTGCTGCGTCATTGCGATAGGGATAAGGTGACGGGATATGATGTTGCCACTGTACCGGAATGTCAAAATTCAGATGGAACGCCGGCAAGGCCGTCAAACCTGCCCCATTCGAAGTCGACCCGTGATAGCCCTTCTCCAATGCGATGAAGTGCTTTTTCTCAGTGAGGCCGCGCGCGTTGTTATAGTAGCGCACCATCTTGATCACTGTATCGACAGCGTCCGAGCCGCCAAGCGTGAAGAAAACCTTGTTCAGATCGCCTGGCGCCAGTTCTGCCAGCTTCTCAGTCAACTCAATGGCAGGCTCACTTCCAAAGTGAAAATAGCCTGTTGCGTAAGGCAAACGCCGCATTTGTTCAGCGGCGGCTTCCACAATGCTTTCGTGCCCGTAACCGGCATTGACGCACCACAACCCCGCAAACCCGTCCAGCAATGTGTTCCCTTCGGCATCGGTCAGAAAACAGCCTTTGGCTGACTGCAAGACGGTGACTCCGCGTTTTTCGTGGGCACGCATCGGCACAAACGGGTGGATATAGTGCGCGCGATCTTTCTCAATTAGGGAATTGGACAACATGGCTTAAGCCCTCCTGACATCACGGAAAACTTAGGCGGAATTGACGAACTATTTGGCTCAATTTCAAACTCATGCAGCATTTTATGCCGCGGGCAAATCAGTTAGCGCCATTACATGCTGAATTGACAGGTCTCACCTCCCACGCCGATGATTCATGTCTCAAACATGGACCTCGATCAAACATTCTCCCCGAATGTCTGCATATTGTGAATTCACTCTTGGTCCACATTAGTGCCGCCGACTGATTTTGACAGCTTCAAGAGATTAACCAATTGACGATATTTATTTTTCTATAAAACAGTTTGATTTTATGGCGACAAAGCCACTCATGTATCAACAAAGTATTCGGGTGGTGGCAATGACCTCCACCCTTTCCATAAGCTCTTCTTTGTTACGCAGTGCGAAACACCAAGCTTGCTGAATTCCAGTCGTCAAACGACGTTCAAAGAATGAAGCTTTCTTCCGTGAGGACGAAACTCGTATCCGACAATACCTCGATCTTGACGGTTCCACATCTGTCGCTGGTGAAACGGATAGTGGCCGTCATATCGGACGTCTGGTCAATCTCGACATCACCGAACCCATTGACGTGGTTGGCTCTGGACAGGTCGATCAAATCAACACCGCCTTCCCAGTCAACGATCGTTCCACCGCGCGACGTGCCATAGAAGCCGAAAATGTCGTTACCGTCGCCACCGATCATCAGATCACAAAAGGCTTTAGCTGGCGCTTAATCGCGTTATCCAAACTGTTGCTGCGACGTGCACCGCCAAACAAAGGAATGATGCGATGTTGCGCCTCTGGTATGTTGTTAAGGACCCGGGTGCCTGCAAACAAAAAAACTATGCGGCCACGAATTTCTTCGGGCCGCATGCACTCGTTACAACAAAAAAAGGGCTAATCTGTTTCAGGTTCAGTAGGGTGCCGAGCCGTAGGAGTAGGCAGATGTGCTTTCGTATTGACCTCCATACTCGCAGGCCGTTAGAGCCAGCAGGCCCAGCAAAAATAAGAAACTACGTGTCATAAATATTCCTCCCGATTTAATCACGTGCGGCATCCCAGACACCACCGACGCCATGGCCCGTGATGTCGCCTTTTGCGGTGTCGCCAGCCCAGAAGTAGAGCGGCTGGCCATTCAACGTCCATTGACGGGTCCCGTCCTTGCGCTCGATGATCCCCAAGGCGCCTTTTTCGCGCGTCGATGCCGGGGCGACGAAGGGCGGCCAGGCCCGGGCGCAGTCGTCATAACAGTTCGATCTGTTCCGGCTGTCCTTGCGGAAAGTGTACAGCGTCATGCCAGTCTTCGCGGAAGCCAGCACCTTGCCGATCTCGGTATTCACTGACACCAACGTTTGTGCTGAACCGGCTGTTCCGAGCGCGGCAATGACAGCGCATGCTGCGATTAGTTTGCAATTCATCGGTCAACTATCCTTTTCAAGTTCGGTAAATAAAGTGGCGTTCTTTGCTCTTACTGCTGACCTCTACGCACGGGCCGAGCCGCTTATTCACGCGTTTCGAACAAAAATAGGAATTTTTTCGCCTGCCCGTGCGTATGCTCTTTGAAACAAGGGCAAAGGAATGCGAAATGAACACGGCTTTGTCAGGTCCGTTGAACTGGCAATCACGTTGCCATCTTGCGCCTGTCACCACGGTGAGAGACGATACCACGTACACGCGAGGCGTAGATGTGAGAGAGGACCACGCATTGACCGATCTCAAGCGCGAGCTGATCGCGCTCTTACCACGGCTCAGACGGTTTGCCCGGTCGTTGACCCGTTCGGTTCCCGAAGCGGATGACCTTGTTCAGGAGGCGTGCCTGCGCGCGCTCAGCCGTGCACATCAATGGGATCCGGCGCAGCCGCTTGATCGGTGGATGTTCCGGATCACCCGGAACCTGTGGATCAGCGAAATGCGTAAGCGAACGGTTCGGTTGGGCCAGGGTCACGTCCCGGCAGACGAGAGCCACGAGCTGGTCACCCATGAGACAGGTGAAACGGCGGCGGCCGTAACCGAGCTTCGCAAGCAGATCTACATGCTGCCGGAAGAGTTGTCCGCTGTCCTGCTCACCATATCGGTTGAAGGCTACAGCTATGCCGAGGCCGCCGAGCTGTTCGATATTCCGATCGGCACAGTCATGAGTCGCATACACAGAGCGCGGAGAACCCTGGCCGCGCAGATTGCCGAACCCACAGGAGCGAGCACGTGACCGACTACACAGACAAACTAAGCGCGTTCCTGGACGGTGAATTGCCGGAGGCCGAAGCACGGGAGATCGAAAAAGCCCTCGCCGATGATCCGGCACTTCAGGCCGAGCTTGAAGCACTGAAGGCCGCGGATGTGGTGGCGCAGGAAGAGTTCGCGGCGATCCTAGACGAGCCGGTTCCACTGGAACTGGCGGCCACCATTCGGAACGCTCCGTCCGGGCAGCGCGCTGCGAATGAAACCGGCACGCCGTCTGTATTCAACTGGCTGAGCACCATCGCGGCATTGGTCGTGCTGGCGATTGGCGGCGGTGCGGGCTATTTCACCGGTCTTTCGCAGGGCCAGCAGATTGCTGCGGCCCCCGGCTGGCTGGCTGATATCGCCGACTACCACCGCGTCTATGCAGGCCAGGGCCGGCATCTCGTGGAGGTGCCTGCAGCCGAGGCCGACCACATCCGGACCTGGTTAACGAAGTCGGTCGGGGCCGAGGTGCGCATTCCCGACTTGACCACGCATGGACTGACCTTTCAGGGTGCGCGCTTGCTGGTCGCTGCTGGCAAGCCGGTATCGCAACTTATGTATACGGATGCCGAAAAACGCGTGATCGCCCTGTGCCTGATCCAGTCCGACGCCCCGCGTGACGGATTTCAGGAAAAGAATATCGGCGCGTTCGATATGGTGAGCTGGGGCGCGCGGAACGCGAATTTCGTCATCATTGGCGACGAGGACCGCGATGATCTCACCCTGATCGCTCGTTCCGCTGCGGATCAGGCATAGGCGCACGATCCTATCTTGGACTAGTTTCCGAGATGCCCGGCGCGCTGTACCGGGCACGGTCCTGCTTCAGCTGACACTCTGATCAAACCGGCGCAATGGATTCTGACTGATGAAACACAACCTGATCAGGGTTGGGAAATCCCTTCAGATATGGATGGGCGTTAGGTGCCAGCTAGTTATTTCCCATAGCGCATCGTCCATCAAACAGGCCGAGGCGGCCAACCTGATTGGCGCGGCATCAAAGAAATTTTCAAAGATGAGAATAATCCACCGTGGGCGCGCGTAATCCGGACATGAACGTTTAGCCATGCAGCTTAAAATTGCATCTGCGTTCCTGAAGGGAGGAACCGACATGATGACCGTATCACCTTCGACTACCCGATGCGCTTTTGTGTTGGCCCGTCTTTTCCAACCCTCCCTACGTAACCAGTTGATTGAGAGGAATAGAAAATGACCACGAAAATCAAAACCCAAAAGGATATTTCGAAAGGTCCCGAAGCAGCCAAGAGGAATGTTGCCGAAATCACCGGTACTGACGACAATGATTTTCTGATCGGTACATTTGGCCACGACAGCATGAAAGGGCTTGCAGGCGATGACGTGTTGCTTGGCCTGTCGGGTGACGACACAATGGACGGCGGGGATGGCATCGACATCATGCTCGGCGGTCGCGGCTATGATGTCATGTCTGGCGGAAACGGTGTGGACGCGATGAGCGGCGGCAAAGGCAACGACACCGTGATCGGCAACAAAGGCGATGACATCATGCTGGGCGACCAAGGCGATGACCTGCTGGTGTGGAACAACGGCGACGGATCTGACCTGATGCGTGGCGGTGAGGGCTATGACAAGACCCAGGTGAATTTCTTTACCGATCTGGTCAATGAGGATCTGCAAAACCAGGACACAGCGCGTATCCAGACCTCGGCGGACGGCATCAGCTTCGCCCGGACCGAACTGAACGGACAGGCCGTCAACGGTCTCTTTGAACTGGACATCGCCGAGATTGAGGCGCTCGAGGTGAATTTCGGTGGCGGCGATGATACCGCCGAGTTGGTCGGGAATGTCGCCAAAGAGATCGATATCACCCTGGAGGGAGGTGCGGACGAGGCTGGCGACACGCTGGACCTCAGCGAACTTGCCGCCGGTGCAAAGGTCGACCTGGATGTCAAATATAACGGCGGTCGCGGCCTATCGCAGTATGGTGAGGTCAAGACCGGTGGCGCAAAGGTCATTGCCAACGATTTTGAAAACGTAATCGGCACCGATTTCAAGGACGTCGTCAAGGGCAATGCCGAAGACAACGTGATTTCAGGCGGCCTGGGCAACGATCGGCTCTCCGGGCTGGCTGGTGATGACACCATCATCGGTAACAAGGGCGACGACAAAATGCGCGGCGGCAGCGGTGACGACCTGCTGGTCTGGAACAACGGAGACGGCTCCGATCGGATGAATGGCGGCAAGGGGCATGACACGACCGAGGTCAACTTCTTCACCGATCTGATCAACGACGATCTGCAAAACGATGACACAGCGCGGTTCGAAGAGGCCGGGAAGGGCATCACCTTTGCCCGGACCGAGCTGAACGATCAGACCGTCAACGGACTTTTCCAACTGGACATCAAAAAGGTCGAGAAGATCGTCACCAACTTCGGTGGTGGCGATGATACTGCCGAACTGGTGGGCGATGTGGCCAACCGGATCGACATCGTGCTGGAAGGTGGCGATGAAAAGACCGGTGATACGCTGGACCTGAGCGAACTTGCTTATGCCGCTAAGGTCGATCTGGACATTGAAAATGACGGGGGGCACGGCCTGTCGCAAAATGGCGAGATCAAGACTGGTGGTGCAACTGTCATCGCCAACGATTTCGAAAACGTCATCGGCACGGAGTTCGCAGACGAAATTTTCGGAAATGCGGAAGACAACACCATTGCCGCTGGCAAGGGTAACGATGTTATGGCTGGTGGAGATGGCGCGGACGTTTTCGTCTTCGAGGACCACGATGGTCAAGACAAGATCATGGATTTCGATCCGGATGAAGACACCATCAGCCTGAGCGGTGTATCGAACATCACCGACTTTGATGACCTTGCTGACAATCACATCGTGCAGGTCGGCGACAACGTCGTGATCAATGATCACGCGGGCACGCAGGTCACTCTCGAGAACGTCGACATCCGCAATCTTGATGCGGACAGCTTCCTTTTCTGACCATTGGGTGCATTGGCCCAACGAAACGCGCCACGGGGACGTCAGTGTCACCGTGGCGCAAATTCTGAACCCGTAGCTTTCGAGGACTGCTGGCATGCGCACAACACCCAACATTCGTGCCTTTTGCAGCAATCAGTGGGAAGAGCTTGAACCAATCATCAGAGGTCCTGAGGCGTCGCCTCTGGAAATAGGTTAGGGTTGGCTACATGATTGTGCCGCGGCGACTGGCCACCGTGTGCCGTCGTCTCATTCAGGTGCGCTACCGCACTTGCATGACAGGTGTTCTCAGACATTGGTATCAAACAAAAATCGTCTAACCTCAGCGCTTATGGAGCCCGCATTCTCGCAACCATCAGGGTTGTCAAAAGGTGTAAACCCCTTCGAAAATCGGAACCGGCACCATTTCCAGATGAAGGTTAGAATAGGTTTTGTGACCAGGTAGCAGAAACAACGGCCAGTCGGCGCCTTCATCCAGCCTTAAACGAATTGGACCCGGCTTCAGCAAAAAGGGAACCCGCACCGGCCTGCCTTCCACCAGCAAGGTCGTTTGTACAGGCTTTCCTGTTTTGTCAAACAAACCGAACTCCTGTTCCAAAGGCACGTTGAATGTTACTTCTCGCGCGTTCGAAATACGTGCTCCCGGAACCTGAATGTTGGGAGAAATTCGAACATATGAATGTTCCAAAAGCGGCCTCAGTAGATCACTCAGATTCTGGGTTCTGTAACTGTCAATGATGAGATGCGGTGGCGCTGCACGCAATTTTGTCATCACGTCAGAGCGCTCCCCGTCTGAATTTGCGATGTGGACCTGCCTTGCGTCGAGCCATCTACGTTGGGATTCCCTGAAATTTGACAGCATCCCGATCCCATCAAAATAGGTTTCGCCCGGGTCCAGCAGGCTTTCCGCCTGCCGCATAATCTCGAGCCCCGCCCGATTGTCATTTTCGATGTAAGATACGTTCCGGATGAAGCTTACGAGGATTGCAACGGCCCACAGCATATAGATCAATTTGGTCCCCGTTTTATGGCCCTTCATGATATCCAGCGTAGCCGGTGCCCACAGAGTCAGGAATGGGATCACCATGATAAAGACATAAGGCCATGGCTGATTGTGACGGGCGATCAGAACAATCATCACCGAGGTAGAGATCAGCGCAATTTTCTGAGCCGGTATCAGCGTCCGCCACTTGTAAGCGCTGATCGCCAAGCCAAAGGCAGCGAGTAGATAGGGAATAAGATTTCGTCCAACCGTCTGCACATAAAATGTTTCCAGTCCGGCATAGTAGGAATGACCGTTGGTGGCGACTTCCACGGGGCCTTTGAAAAGGGATGCAAAGATCGTGTGGGCTTCCCAACCGCCGAACACAAAACAATATACAAGAACGGGTATCCCCCATCCTGCGATCAGGATCGCACCCTGATGAAGGGCGGCGATGAGGCCCCCCCTGGAGAGTGCCGCCACGCCCAGCCCAAGCCCGAGAGAAAAATTGAAATACACTGCCTTTTGCGTTGCAAGAAAGGACAGCCCGCTTAGGCACCCGGCAATCAGGATCGTTTTTCTGCGCTCAGTGTCGCGGGACACGACCCAATAGAGTGCGGCGGTTGCAAAAAACAGCGCCAAAGGTTCAGAGCGTGTTCGGAAAATCCGCTCGATGAAGGTCGAAAAACTCAAAACCAGCACGATGACCAGTAGCGCCTGCAGCCGGGTTTGCCCAAGCGCGCGTGCGATCGCGAATAAAAGCCCCAGTGTTCCGAAAGCCAGCAGCGCAGTTTGCAGGCGACCGAGCAATAGTGAGGAGGGTGCATCCCAGCCCAACCAATGAGCCGGTTTGTAAAAAACCGCGTAGCCCACGGCCTTTGCTGGCCAGATAGTGTCAAAAAAGCCGTCGCCGAGGTATTTGGACTGACCAAACTGCCAGAATTCGTCCATGACGAATTGGGTGTTGTACGCAAGTATCAGTAACAGACAAAGCTTGGCGCATAGCGCGACCGTAATTACCCAATGGAAGCGCGCCGACAAACCGTCAGCAGCGCCAGAACTGGTATATGCTGTGTTTGTAATATCCAAATTGCTACTCAACTGGCGCGTTTTATCTGGCTGCTCTTTCCGTTGATCAACTCCATTCTACCGCGCGGTACTCTTGTTCGGGCGTTCCAGGCGTCGTCAATGTCGGTCTGCTTGGGGGGCAGGACGCTGGTCACGGCCTTGTCGCCACGCACAATCGAAATCAGGAAATTTCTGAACGCGTTGACCGATCTCAGACCCTCTTTAGGATTTGTCACGGCCTGTATCGCCTTTCGCACCATGTAACTGGGACGGAAGTGAAACTTACGCACTGCGTATTCGCAAAAATCTTCAAGATCTTTTGGCGACAGGCCCGGCAGATCCAGAACGCATCTGTGCCCGCCGTCAGGGTTCAGCCATTCATCGAAGTTTGTGGTCGCAAGATAGCCACCCTCTTCGGCCCAATCATAGGCACCGGTGCCGGGGTAGGGCATAACCGGGTAGAACTGCGCGCTGTCGGGATTAAGCTCTTTGGCGAGCCCAAGTGTCTTGGCAAGCGTTTCTTTCGTTTCCCCCGGAAACCCGACCATGAAACAACCATGGACGAGAATGCCTAGTTTCCGGCAATTTTCCATGAACTCTTTCTGGTGCTGCAGGGTTTGCCCTTTGCGCATGTTAATCAGCAGGGTCTGGTCACCCGATTCAAAACCAGTCGCACATTGACGGAGACCGGCTTCTTTCAGGGCTTTCAGTGTCTCGTAGTCGACATTGACACGAATGTTGGCGAACCATGGCAGCGTGATGCCCGCCTCTTTGACCAACCTGGCAATTTCCTGAGCGCGGGCTCGGTCCGAGGTGAACGTATCGTCCTCAAAAACAATCTCCTGCACCTCAGGCATGTTGTCCTGAATCCATTTCATCTCGTTCACGACATCCTCGGCAGAGCGGCAGCGATAGCTGTGACCGTGCATCACCTGCGGATAGACGCAGAAAAAGCAACGCGCCTTACACCCGCGGCCGCCGATCAACATGACCATCGGTTGGTTTGCGATAGTGAAGAGATAGTTTTGAGGCGTCAGGAATTGCTTGTAGACGGGCGCGATCCAGGGCAGCGCATCCATATCGCTGATCAATTCTCGATTCTGGCTTCGCTCGGGGCCTGAAGCAGACCGCCAGGCTAATCCATCGACCGATGCGGTGGGTTGATCCTGTTCCAACGCTTCCGCAAGCTCGGAGATCGTGTAGTCATATTCACCAATTGCAACGAAATCCAACGCGCTGCTTTGGTTCAGCGCCGCCTCCCATTTTGCGGTCACGTGGGTTCCCGTGCAGCAGAAGCTGGCATTTGGCAGGGCGGCTTTAAACAGATCTACGGTTTCAAGGTCGTGGTTCACGCTGGGTGTCGACGTTTCGATCACAATCAGCCCGGCGTCGAATTCCTTGAGCCTTTCGATGGTATCCTGGCGCGAAAGCTCGTCGGCGGCACAATCCAACAGAAGGCAGTCGTGACCTCTGGACATTGCCAACGCAGTCGCGTGCGCTAACCAGTAGGGGTAATATAGGGTTCCGGACTTAATTACGCCCGGGCTGCGCTGAGATCTGGAAAAGCGCCAGTCTCTGAGCGGCGGGTTTACGAAAGCGATGCGCATTGCGTTGCTCCCTCTTTCTGTACGGGTTTCCGTGTTGACTCTATGCGCAACAGCCATTGTTCCAGCACATGATAACCATCGTTCAAAGCGTCAATTTGTGTCGTGCGCGCAGAGGAAGCATCGCTGACATGTTCCGGCGACCGGCCAAGCTTTTTCAGCACTTCATCCGCCCAGCACGGATCATCCAGTTCGACGACCTGATCATCAAATCCGGCTTGGTGGCAAAAGGCGCGAACCTTCGCGGCGTAGTTGAGGGCAACAAACCGCGTGTTGCAATTTGAGGCAAAAATCACTGGATGTAGCCGCATCGAGATGAGCGCTGACGACGCTGCAATGTGGCCCTGCACCTGCGAAGGACTGAGGTGTTCGGTTTCGATACACTCGATGCTGTTACCCGTCCTCAGGATGATCTGCTCGGCGAATACCCGATCTTCCGGGTTCATCGTCGGCAGCATCGCCAATTCATACCCGTCTGCGATCAGTCGAGTCACCAGCTTGGTCCAGTTCTGAAAGCTCTCGTCAATCTTGGCCTGATCCAAAGCGTATATGTTTTCGAAATTCGCCCATGCGCATGGCGAGATCAGTATGCGGTTCTTGGATGTCGCGACCGATGAGGTTGGCAGAAGAAGCGCAGGATCGGCAGCAGTGCTTGCGTGTTGCAAGCCGCAATCACGCAGCAACTTCGTCGAGGCATCGTCGCGGGTGACAACGAGCGACCCGTGGCCCAATGCCCGTCGCGTCAACCACCGTGACAGGCCCCGCCGCAACGGTCCGACGCCGATACAAAACACGCCGACGCGTGTGCGAAAAACCCGCGCGAAGGCAAACAGTGAACAGATGACAATATGCTTTGGTAGACTCAGATCATGAAGCCACTGCCCGCCCGAGATGAATATTCCTTGAAATCCGGAAAACACTAGCAGGCTGCGCATTGCATCGGACACAAGATCGAGAGGTCGAACCGACCGCGAGGTGCGCGCGGGTGCCAGCGCGTCCAGAATGACGCGCTCCCGCGCGTTTTTACAGGCCGGTAAGGGGCGGACGTCAAGCCCGCTGGGTCCGAACGCGATCAGATAAGGATCTATCATGCAGTCCGGCCGCGACAGGAGTTTTTCCATGCGGTCGGAAACGGCACACAGGATCGCCTCATCGCCTTTGTTGCCTGCATTTTTCAAGGCTACCATCCCAACGCGATAGCGTTTGCGGCATGCTTCCCGGTTGTCGCCTCGCTTAATGAGCCCGACAATCTGACCTAACCCGTAAGGCAGATGCGTGGCTGAAAACAAGACCGTTAGTCGTATCCAGAGTGAAGGCCGCCTGGCCTTAAGGCACAAAGCCAACGAAACCGCAGCGATGCAAATCAGATAGAAGGGCAGGAGTAGAATAGCCAGCGGAGGGATGAGAAAAACCGGTGACCAGGCATTCGGATGGCGCCTGATCAGCCATGTCCTGCCCTTTCCATAGGCATACATGTTCTTTGCCCAACTATGCAGGTCGGCGCGTTGATGGTGCACGACAACCGCATCCGGGATCGCAACCAGCGAATGCCCCATGTCACGCAACCGGCGCGACAGATCCTCGTCCTCGCCCATACGGGCAAAACGGGGATCAAAACCGCCAACCTGTTCAAGCGTGGTTTTGCTATAAAGTATATTGAGAGTTGGAATATGCGGCACAACCGCCTCAGTCGACGGAACTTGCCCTTGCAGCGACCCGCGCGAACCCAAATGAGACGCCAACATTATCGCCAGCGCATCGTAATGACTACTTTGGCCGGCTGGTGGTTTGTTACCTCCGCCCACGGCTGCCACATCAAGCTTTGCAGCCGCAGCCAGCAGGTTTTCGAGCCAAGCGGGAGGCGCTTCGCAATCGGCATCCAGAAACGCAACAAATTCCGTTTCTGCCGATTGCCATCCCACGTTTCGGTTCTTGCTGATCGAGCGCGTTGGACTGGAGATGACGTCCAGCCCCGGATAGGCGTTCTTGGCAATTTCGACCGTGGCGTCCGTTGATCCGTCATCAACCAGAATGACTTTGGTCGGGGGGTGGCTCTGGCGATTGAGCGACCCCATGCAAATTCCGATCGTATGTTCGGCATTTCGGGCAACGACCACAATGGTCGCTTGCGACTGCAATGGTTCCGTCATGCCATTGCCTTTCGTGCCGAAAATACCGGGGCCATCAAAAGAGGGGTTACGATAATCATGCTGGTCAATCCCATGACGCGCAGCGCCAGTGCGAATTCCAAAGGTTTTTCAAATCCGTAACCCAAGAAGGCTAACACGCCTGACCAGCCCCATTCTTGCAGTCCAAGATTTCCTGGCGTGAACGCTGCAAGCTGCGTCGTCTGAACAATTGTAAAGCCTTGTGCCGCGTCCAGTGACGATATCGAATAGCCAAGGGCGATCACGATCAGCGGGGCCCTTGCAAGCATTACCAAGTATCGCAGGACCGACAACCCGTAGAGCGCCGACACAGTTGGCCCAGAACATATTCGCGCGATGCCACAATCGTCTAGCAGGGCCTCGTGCCCGGAAAGCTTGGGGTGAAGCTGACGCAAAACGGGGATGATATGGTTTAAGCGGGTTGAAGCCAGCATGCCGAGTACGACAAAAAGAGTCACAAACAAAACCCATGTCAACGCTCCGCCGCCCACAATCCAGGTGATCAGAGTTCCGATGGCGATGCACATCAACACAACAACGTCAAAGAGTTGTTCAAATACCGAACTGCCTGCACCGCGCGTGATGGGAATACCGTGAAACCTACGGCCCGCCCAACCCCTGACCACAACCGAAGATACATAGGTGGTCAAGAGCTGCGACAGCAGTGCCGAAGCTGATGAGCATGTCAAAAAAAACGAAAACCCCGGGGGGCTTGTTTCAGGCGTTAGCTGGTTTACGACTATTCGCCACTTGATCGCCGATATAGTGATCTGAATACCTGTCAGCACAATAAAGCATAACAGCAGCCAATGAGGCGCTTCGATCAATCGATGCAGCAAATTGCGCAGATCCAGACCGCTCCAGACGACGGCGCAGATCACCAGGATTAGTGACAGAAGCAGAAACATACCTGATCGCAGGAACATCATGCCGGCTGATTGAGCGGTGGAATGGCAGGGCTGGGTGTCTGGCTCTCGAATTCGGGTAAGACGGCAGAGTGGCGTGACCTGTTCCCGGCGATCATGGAAAGAAGAAAACCTGAGAAAAATACCTGCACACCAATGATGATCATGGTGAATGCGGCGATCAGAGTGCGTATCTCATTCAACGCCGCGAAATTTGAATTGATCCAGCCTGTGGTGACTGTGCCGGCCCAAAACAAACCAACTAGGGTCAATGAAGCGCCCGCGAGCATCCAGTACTGAAGCCGGGAAAAACCAAGCCAATATCGCGCTCTTTCCGTTGGTACCAGTAAACCGTCACGAAAACTGCCCATCAGCGCAGCCATCCAAAACACGATCGCCTGAGTGGCCAGGATCATCGATGCACTGGCAACGACCGCCCAGTGATCACCAAATCTGTAGCCGCCAATCCAGACCATTTCTGCATCACCGCCAAGTTGCAGCATTACGGTGATGGCGAAACCAACGGAAAATAGAAACAGAGCGGGTGCCAGGAACAGCCAGGTCGGGCTGAGCAAAAGCATATAGACCAGATGCCTCAAACCATCGCGCCAAGGGTTCAGATGAGGAGCGCGGCCACGCCGGTCGGGCGAAAGCGTTACCGGCACCTCGGCAATGGAAAACTGTTGCAACACCGATTTCAGGAGCATCTCAGATGCGAATTCCATGCCCGTGGATGAGAGACTGAGCTGGTCCAACGCATCTTTCTTGATGGCACGAAGACCGCAATGCGCATCTCCTATCTTCGTACGGAACAGAAAACGAAGCACGCCCGAAAGGGCGGGGTTACCTATATAACGGTTCTTCCAGGGCATTGCGCCTGGCTTGATCTCTCCACGAAACCGGTTCCCCATGCATAGATCAGCGCCATCCATGAGGCACTTGATCATGGGAACAGCTTCAACAAAGTCATAAGAACAGTCGCTATCTCCCATGACCAGATAAGAGGCATTGGTCGCGGAAAATCCGCCAATCAGTGCCGCCCCGTAGCCGCGTTGAGATATGTTGACCACCCGGGCGCCAGCCTCTTCCGCGATTTCCTGGCTTCCATCCGTGCTGCCGTTGTCAGCGACAATGACTTCACCTGCCAACTGGTATTGGTCTGCAAGCATCCGCAATGCATCGTGCGCTCGATTGACGCAAGATGAAATTGTCGCCGCCTCATTCAGACAGGGCATGACGATAGCAACCGAGTTCTCGCGCGGTACCATGGTTCTGAAGGCTCCCAATAGCCGATCGCTTTTTCAACAATGAAGACATAACAAAGGAATAGTGTCTAAATCGTGACCACAAGCTGGCCATAGGCGGTTAATTCATCCAAGGAAATCTTCACGTTTCTAAAATCAGAAAGAGTGAGTTTGATATATTCCACAGCGAACAGGGTGTAAGCTAGTCAGACTGACCGGTCAGCGTAACAATACCCGGGCAGGCACTGTCAGATTAAGCCGGCATGAGGCTAATCATGCGGTTTCGTAACTTCACCGAATGACGAAACGCTCCGCATCCCGCTATTTCAAAACCAGCACCGAGATCATTCGTCTGGTGGTAGTGATGTATGTTCGGTTTCCGCTGTCGCCTGCGCAAAGTCGAAAACTTACTGCATGAGCGCGGCATCGACGTCAGCTATGAAACTACTCGATTCTTCGAGCGCCATCTCTGGTCAATGACTGCACAGTGGATGCGGCGTGCATGTAGCGTTGAACTATAGCCACGTCTTTACGGGATCCAAACCGATACGGCCAAAACGACATCAAAAACCGGTAATTTCGAATTTGAATAAAATTGCGATCCGTTTCGGGGTCAATGTTTTTCGCATCTTTAACCGTTGCGTCATATGCCTGATGCAACGTCAAAAAAAGAGTTTGCCCGATGCGCCTTCTTAACGCACTTATCGCCGTGTTTTTTTTGTTTGCAGTACCCGTCCATGCATCTAGCTGGTTGGTTCAAAAGGTGTCCAATGTTGTCGAGGTCTCGATTGACGGGCGAACTTGGAACCGAGTGACTGCAGGAACCGAGCTTCCCAACGCAAGCTGGCTCCGAACCGGCCCGCGGGGACGTGTCATTTTGACCCGGAACGACGAAAGCATCGTCTATCGTGCGAACACACTTGCGGCCATTTCGGTTTCGCAGAAGTCGGGCCGAAAAACGCTCGTCACTCAGCAGCGTGGTTCGGTGCTTCTCTCTGTGAGGAAACGACGGACCCAGCACACGAGTGTCGTGACGCCCCACCTCGCAGCCGTGGTCAAGGGCACCGTGTTCGAGGTCTCCGTCACACCGCAGGTTTCGAATGTCCGCGTGGATACCGGGCTTGTTACCGTTAGCAATGACCATGGTTCCGTGGCTGTCTACGCGGGAAATCAGGCAAGCGCAGGGACCGGAGCGCAAGGTCCGTCAGCCGGCGCCGCGGCTGGAGCCAGCGGTGCCGGGCAAGGCAGTAGCGCCAGCGGGAACAGCAATGGCAACGGGAACGGGAACGGGAACGGCGGTGGGAACGGCAATGGCAACGGCAACGGCAACGGTAATGGCAACGGCAACGGCAACGGTAATGGCAACGGCAACGGCAACGGCAACGGTAATGGCAACGGCAACGGTAATGGCAACGGCAACGGTAATGGCAACGGGAATGGGCGGTAGCGAGTTTTGATGTCAATATGCTGCTGGTCTGGCCGACCTCGAAGCACACCTTGAAGATATCGCTCCATTAGGAATCAGCGTGCGGCACACACATTTGAATACAATCTTGTCGGCCGTACTTGTCTGCGCGGTTTCTCTTGCAGCCCAGAAGCTTGGCGTGTTTCAGGATCTTGACAGGATCCTTAGCAACACTCGTATGGCACTTGCGCCAAAATCCGCCAGTGAAAGTATCGTCTTTGTAGCAATCGATGCCTCGAGCCTCGACGCGGTCGGCACCTGGCCATGGTCGCGCGGTGTCCACGCCAGCATTTTGGACAATCTGACGAATGCCGGCGCGGCAGACGTATTCTTTGATATCGATTTCGATTTTCCGTCCGACACAGACGGGGACCGTGCATTCATAGACGCGCTCGACCGCGCCGGCGGCACAACCTATCTGGCTGCATTCGTTCAACCCTCTTCCATATCGAATTCGGACGTTCGGCACTACAATCTCCCTCTCGCCGCATTTGCCGAGAGGAGTTGGCCCGCTCTAGTAAATGTCATCACCGACGAGCAGGGCCTGGTCCGGAACTATCCTCTTGGCGATGTCATCGATGGCCAATTCATTCCATCGGCGGGCAGTCTCATTGCCGGCCATTTCGTGGAAGCCAAACACAATGTCGAAATCGACTTCTCGATTCGTCCACAGAGTTTCCAGGTTATTTCAGCTATCGACGTGATAGAACGCCGATTTCCCGACGCCCTGTTCGAAGGCCGCTCCGTCATCGTCGGGGCGTCCGCAATCGAGTTAGGAGATCAATACGCCGTGCCCGTCCATGGGGTGGTTCCGGGTCCACTCGTACATGCGCTTGCCGCAGAAACGCTCCGATACGGTCTCAACCCACGCTGGCTAATGGCCGAGATCCTCACCATTGTGCTGTTCATCCTGCTTTGCTTTTTGCATATCCGGCTCAAACACTCTCCAGTCGCATTCGTTGTAGCGATCGTTGCGATCTTGTTGGTTGTGGAAGCGTGTGCGTTCGGTCTCTTCCGCCAAAGTTCCCTGCTGGTCCCCAGTGCCATGCTCTACCCCTCGCTAATCGCATTCGGGCTGTGGCGCCTCGCGACTTTGCTCACCAAGAGCAGATGGGACGAGCGCAAGACGAGCGCGAAGTTCACCAACACTCGGCGCTTGCTGGAACAGGTGTTCGACGACAGCACGGATGCCTTTGTGATTATCGACGAGGAAGGCCAGATCATCCGACATAGCCGGTCGGCTGAACAGCTCTTCGGCGTGGACGGAGCCGGGCGCTTGGCAATACCTGCGGGACTACACCGACATGTTATGGCGGAGATGCTCTCAGATGTTCGCACAGCGGCCCCCTTGATTCACAGCATGGCGATCAACCTGAATGGCCACATGCGATCAATCGAATTCTCGATCGCACGGTCCCATTTCGAGGTGCCGATATCGCAGAACGCAGATGCCAATGTCGCAATCATAGCAACTCTGATGGTGCGTGACGTAACCGAGACGAAACAGCAGGAACGACAAATTGCCTATCTGTCAAACCACGACGAACTAACCGGTGCGTTGAGACGTAGCACGTTTCTGGCATTTCTGAAGCTTCGTCTGGAAGTTGGCGAGCCGGTTGCGGTCTTCGCCCTGAACCTGCAACGCTTCAGGACGATCAATGTCGTCTTAGGACGGAACGTCGGAGACGCAGTGCTGACGGAGATGTCCAACCGACTTAATTCATTGGATGAATGGTTCTCAGCGACCACGCGGCTGGACGCGGATAACTTTGCCATCTTTACCGAGAAACCCGTCGATGCGGACGTCATCGACAAGCTGACGGCGATGATCGTCGACTGCATCCGTGCGCCCTATCGCGTTGCGGGCACGAACGGTCAGTTGGATGTTCGGATCGGCTACACGGTCGTTACCGAAGACGACGAAACGACGGCGGACATGGCACTCGAGCAGGCGGTGGAGGCACTGGAAACCGCGAAGTCGACATTCGCCGCCACATCAACCCATGATCCAGCGCTATCCAAGAAGCAGAGCCGTTTCCGGGCGATCGAGCGTGCGATGGCCGACGCGTTGGCGAACCGGGAATTCCATGTCTTGTACCAGCCGCAATACAGCATGACCAACGGTCGGTTGACGGGTGCTGAAGCGCTGGTCAGATGGAAGAGTCCAAGCTTTGGCCCGGTGTTCCCAGACGAATTCATCCCCATTACAGAGTCCACCGGTTTCATTGTCGAGTTGGGGCGTTGGGTGCTGCAGGAGGCTGCGAAAGACGCACTATTGATGCCCCCGGACACTTCCATGGCCGTCAACGTCTCCGGGGTTCAGTTGATGCATGCGGAAGTGATTTCGGATGTTTTGGCCACCTTGAAGGCAACCGGCCTTCCACCAAGTCGCCTTTGCCTCGAAATCACCGAGAGCGTCTTTCTGACCTCGATCGAACCGATTATCGAGATCATGCACGATCTACGCTTCCCCGGCGTGAAATGGGCTCTTGACGATTTCGGTACCGGTTATTCTTCCATGGCATATCTTTCGAGAATGCCCTTGGACAAGATCAAGCTCGACAAAGCATTCATCATGGACCTCGGCCGCGATCCGAAATCGCGGACCATCCTACACACTGTCGGCGAACTTTGCCGTGGACTTGGCGTGACATTTCTGTGTGAAGGAGTGGAGACGGCCGAACATGTCCGGATTCTGAAATCAGAGAACTGCGCCGAGATGCAAGGTTATTTCTTCGGCAAGCCAATGCCAATCGATGACCTGCTGAAACTGCCTACTTTTGTTTCTCCTTTACTTGCAAGCAGGCAGTGACAAGTGTCTCTGGCCTGATGGTTGAATCTATTCGATCGACCGGCGTTTGACCTTAGTGACGTTTTCCGCTGAAACTTATCCCATCCCCCTTATCGCCAAGAGTTTGGAGAGAAACGTGGCTATTTGGCGCGACCCGTCCCGCTGGTAACGGCCTTTGGTCGAAGCTTTCAGCTGGCCGAAATTGTATCGCGTGACAATGTCACTATTTCGGCGCCGCACGTTCAGGGAGTGGCTGCGCAATTTCAAGAATTGATCACTATTGCGGTTTACTCTCAAACCAGCCGCTATGAACTACAACAGTAGTCGAGTAACGATTTGGTACCATTTTGATCTTATTCCAATACAAAATGGTATCGGTTCAACAAGGCGAAGATGAGCAAGACTGAGGCAACGGGATACATTCGGTCAAGCTCGTGGAGATTGCGTTGGCTCGAGTTGTTCGGTGTCGATCTAAGAACTCTGGCCTTGTTCCGCGTGATGCTTGGCCTCTATCTCATCGCCGACCAAATTCGCAGGATACGGGACCTGTCGGCGCACTACACCGATTTCGGTATCATGCCCCGAAGCGTAGCGATCGATTTTCTATCGACATCATCGTTTTCCATCCACCTGACGAACGGAACCGCTGCATTCCAAGCCGTCCTTTTTGCGATTGCTGGCGCTGCCGCCTTTGCGATGGTACTGGGGTGGCGCACCCGGCTCGCCACTTTTGTCAGTTGGTTTCTCCTCTTATCGCTGCAAAACCGGAACACGCTTATTCTGTCAGGCGAAGATAACCTCGCGCTTCTACTGCTCTTCTGGGCAATGTTCCTGCCTCTGGGCGCGAGATATTCCGTCGACGCAGCCCTGAACCCATCCGACGCATCAGTGCGGAACAGCCATGCTTCGGTGTGGTCGGCGGCACTGTTGATCCAGGGCATGTCGATGTACTTCTTCAGCGCACTGTTAAAATCTGACCCGATCTGGTTCCCCGAAGGAACCGCAGTCTATTACGCTTTGAACCTAGATTACTTCGCGACACCGTTTGCTATCTGGTTCCGTCAATTCGAGTCGCTGCTTCAAGCCCTAACCTATTACGTCTGGTCACTGGAGCTGATCGGACCAATCCTGATGTTCACGCCCGTGTTTCAGCGTTTCCTTCGCCCGATGTTGATAGTTTGCTTTGTTACCATGCACATCGGCTTTTCGATGTGTCTTGAAATCGGTCTTTTCCCGGTCATCTCGATTATCATGAACCTGACGTTCTTACCCGGTTGGATTTGGGACCGGATCGAGCATCAAATGGCAAGTGCCAGCAAGCGAAATCTTACAATCTGGTACGATAGAGATTGTCAATTCTGCGTCAAGCTGTGCCGGATAATCACCACCGTCCTCTTCTTACGCAGTGTCCCGATACAACCCGCGCAGAAGGATCCAAAAATCGGCCCCTTACTTGAAACCACCAACAGTTGGGTCGTGACGAACGGCGAAGGAAGCCACCTCAGATGGGCCGCGATGTGCACATTGGTGGCCGCCTCACCAGTGTTCCGGCCATTGGCTTCACCGTTGAGATGGCGCACTTTCAGCCGTTACGGTGACGCGGTCTATCGCTTGATTGCAGAAAATCGGCCAGTCCTCGCAGGCCTCTCTGATGCGCTTCTCCCGTTCCGAAAGGTGCGGTTGCGCACCAGTGGACCGTCAAACCTACTTGGAGCCGCAGCGCTTGGATTTATTACCGTCCAGAACCTCGCGACGTTGCCCACGTCCGGGGTCCAACTGCCGGCATATTTTACGGCCACGCGCCAGGCGCTTGGCCTCTACCAGAATTGGACGATGTTCGCGCCTTATCCCGAGCTCCGGAGCCCCTGGCCATTCATTCGCGGTGAATTGGTCGATGGCACCGTCGTTGACGTTTACAACCTGCGCCTGGGCGCACCATCGGACGAACGACCAGCCGTCGTTTCCAGCGTTTACGCCAACGACCGTTGGCGCAAGTTTCTGTCGAACCTTGAGGACCAAAGTTACGAGCAAGGTCCGCACAGGTTGTCATTGAACTATGCCAGATACCTCTGCCGTCTTTGGTCACGGGAAATGTCCAACGAGCCGCAACTGGCAACATTCGCGATTGCCTTCATCGTCGAAGATACGCCCCCTCCCGGCGAACTGAAACCGCAATGGGTTAACACAGTCTGGCACCACAATTGCTTCGGATGAAAACCCAGGCAAACGGACGTACTGACGTACTAACGTGCCGAGGCAGTAGCTGATCCTCTTGTTATGCCGGGCACCCGGGATACCGGGGACCGTTGCATTAATTGAATGAGGCTGCGTGTGTGACTTAGCACTTAAAGCCAGGACGTCAGGTGTCTTAGCCCCTTAGAACTGTGCCACTATTTGTGTGTCACAGGAGGGATGGGAGATGGCTCGGAAGCGGTATTCGG